>NZ_JBIAQZ010000003.1:31900-198267 GCF_042889485.1 Streptomyces sp. NPDC002580
TTGTCGTCACGACGCTCGAAAGAACGGCCGCCACGGTCGTCGCGGTTGAAGCCGCCACCACGGTTGTCGTCACGACGGAAACCACCACGGTCGCCGCCACGGTCGTCACGACGCGGGCCACGGTCGTCGCGGTTGAAGCCGCCACCACGGTTGTCGTCACGACGCTCGAAAGAACGGCCGCCACGGTCGTCGCGGTTGAAGCCGCCACCACGGTTGTCGTCACGACGGAAACCACCACGGTCGCCACCACGGTCGTCACGACGCGGGCCACGGTCGTCGCGGTTGAAGCCGCCACCACGGTTGTCGTCACGACGGAAGCCACCACGGTCGTTGTCACGACGCTCGTAGTTGCCACGGTCGTCGCGGCGCTGACGCGGCTCGTACGCGGGACGCTCGGCCGGCTCGGCGACGGCCTCGGCGGCGGGGGCGTCGGCGACGACGGCCTGCTCGGCAGCGGCCTCGGCGGCGGCGGCAACGGCCGCCTCCGGGTCCTCGCCGCGCTCGCGGGCGGCACGGGCGACCAGACGGTCGGACTCACCGCGCAGCTCGACGGCACGACGCTGCGCGCGCTCCAGCTCCTTGGTGAGCTGCGTGACCTCACGCTCGGCCTGCTGGGCGGCGTCGCCCGCGGACTGGGCCTGGACCTCGGTCATCGAGCGGGCGCCGGTGATCTCGGCGACCTCGGGCTCGAAGGCCGTACCCGAGTTGATGATGTGACGCGCGGCGTCGACGCCCGCGTCCTCCATCAGCCGGAAGATCTGGCGGCGCTGGTGCGGCAGGGACAGCGACACGACGGTGCCGGAACGGCCCGCGCGAGCGGTACGGCCGGAGCGGTGCAGGTAGTCCTTGTGGTCACCGGCCGGGTCCACGTTCAGGACCAGGTCGATGCCGTCGACGTGGATGCCGCGGGCGGCGACGTCGGTCGCGACGAGCGCGTTGACGTAACCGTCCTTGAAGTCGGCCAGCGTCCGCGTACGGGCGCCCTGCGTCATGCCGCCGTGCAGCGCGTCGGCCTTCACACCGGCGTCGCGCAGCTGCTCCGCGATGCGGTCGGCGCCGAGCTGGGTGCGGACGAAGATGATCGTGCGGCCCTTGCGGGAGGCGATCGCGGCGGTGACCGGCGCCTTGTCCTTGGGCTTCACGATGAGGATGTGGTGCGACATGGTCGTGACGTTGCCCTGGGCGCTGTCGACCTCGTGCGTCACCGGGTTGGTCAGGTAGCGCTTGACCAGCGTGGAGATCTCGTTCTCCATCGTGGCGGAGAACAGCATGCGCTGGCCGCCGGCCGGGATCTGGTCGAGCAGCTCGGTGACCTCGGGCAGGAAGCCCAGGTCCGACATCTGGTCGGCCTCGTCGAGGACGGCGATCTGGGTGTTCTCCAGCGAGCAGGCGCCGCGGTTGATGATGTCGCGCAGACGGCCCGGGGTGGCGACGAGGACGTCGACGCCGCGCTCCAGGGCGTAGATCTGGTTGCCCATCGACGTACCGCCGCAGACGACCTTCATCTTGAGGCCGAGGACGTCGCCGTAGGGCTGGAGGGCGTCCGCGACCTGCATCGCGAGCTCACGGGTCGGCGTGAGGATGACGGCGCGCGGCTTCTTCTTCTCGGTGTGGCCGCCGGCGAGCTGCGCCAGGGTCGGCAGACCGAAGGAGAGGGTCTTGCCGGAGCCGGTGCGGCCACGGCCGAGGATGTCCTTGCCGAGCAGGGCGTCCGGGATGGTCGCGGCCTGGATCGGGAAGGGCGTGGTCACGCCGTTCTGCGCGAGCTTGCGGACGACACCCTCGGGGAGACCGAGGGTCTCGAAGGTGACCTCGGGGACGGACTCGACGGACTCGACCGTCTCGACGGTCTCCACGACCTCGAGGACCTCGACCGCGTCGTCGTTCTCGTTGTTCTCGGGCACGACGATGTGGTCAGTACTGGAAATTGACATGCGAAATGCGAACCTTCCGGAGTTCTTCGGCACGCGCCCAAACTCCGTGAAGTCGCAAACGACCGCCTCTATGCGGTCCGGCCACGGCAAGGGAGAGTACGCGCCACGCGGCGCTCTCTGCGGCGGCGCCGGGCAAATGGGATCAAACGATCTACTACCATACGCACCCTTCCCCCATGAAGGCAAACCGAGCCTCATACGAGCAGGCCAGGGTGCTTTCTCAGCCACCTGCTCGCATCAACAAAGTTACCCCCACCTCGCCGACCGCGCTGTTGAACAGACCACATCCATGGCCCCGAAACCCGTGAACCCCGCCACACCCGGCCCCGGGCGCACGGCCCACCGGCGCCGCCCGGCGTCCGGACCGTCCGGCCCCGACGCACCGCGCCGCCCGGCCGACGACCGCCGTCCCCGCCTCCGGCTCCGCCCCGTCCCGGACCGCGCGCCCCTCACACGGGGGAGCCCGCCTCGGGTGCCGGTTCCCGCTGCACCAGCTGCGTGGCCTGCTGCTCGTGGGCCGACGAGGACGGTTCCGCCGGGCCGGGGTCGGGCTCCGCCGGCGACGGCGGGGGAGGCGGTTCCGGCGACGGCTCCTCCGTCGTCCGGGTGGGAGTCGGCTCACCGGGCGGCACGGAGACCGCGGACGGCTTCCCGCCCTTCTCCGTCGCCTTCGCGGACGGCTTCCCGCTCGCGGACTCCGACGCCGACGCGGAGGGGTCCCCGGACGCGGACTCCCCCGGCTTCGCCTTGCCCTTGCCGCCGTGGCCGCCCTTCCCGCCGCGCGACCCGACTCCGCCGACCCCCGCGGCGGGCTCGTCACCGGGCGCCTCGCCGGCCCGTCGCCCCGCCGAGTGCGAGGGACCCGGCCGCTCCCCGTCGTCACCGACGCTCATGCAACCGGCGGCAGCGGCGAGCGCGACGACCGTGACGGCCAGACGGACGGGTACATGCAGGGCGCGCACGGGCGGCCACCTCCGAACGGGGTGTCCCCCGCTCGGAAGGAGCCGAGAACGTGGGGGAGGAACGGGAGTTCACCCCGTTCAACTCCCGCCGCCCGCAAGAGGACACGCGGCCCCCGGGCCCAACCGGGCCCGGGGGCTTGCGTGGAGCGCGTTCTTCGAGGGTCTCCGGGTCAGCCGGCGGCCAGCGGGGTCCGCGGCGCCAGCGCGGCCGCGATGCGCTGGGCGATCACCTCGGCCTGGTTGCCGTCGGGTGAGCCCGCGGTCTTGGTGGAGCTGACCGCGATGGCGAGACGGTCGGACGGGAGGTACGCCTGGATCGCCGCGTAGCCGGAGAACGACGGGTTCTGGACCACCCACCCGTTGACCACGAGGACACCGAGCCCGAAGTGCCGGTCCCCGGTCTGCTTCACGCACACCGTGGCAGGGCACTTGGCGGTCGGACCGCCGAGGCCGACCGTTCCCGGGTCGAGCAGCGTGCGGTGAGCGCGGTGCGAGAGCAGTTCGCCGCTGCCGATGGCCTGAGCCGAACGGGCCAGGTCACAGATGTGGGTGGTGATGACCGCGCCGGGCGCGGTGGTCCACGACGGGTTCCAGAACGTGGACTCCTCGTACAGGCCCCGCTCGGACGTGAAGGCGTGCAGGACGGGACGCGGGATGTCGGGAGTGAAGTTGTTCCGCGTGTTGTCCAGACCCAGCGGGCCCGTCACCCGCTCCTTCAGGAACCTGTCGATCCGGGTGCCGGTGATCTTCTCCAACGCCTGGGTGAGCAGCAGGTAGTTGGCGTGCGAGTAGCTCCAGTTCGTCCCCGGCCGGTACCAGAAGCTGTGGCTGTAGGGGTACGCCAGCAGGTCCTGCGGGGTCCAGTGGCGGAACGGGTGGGCCCCCAGCTCGGCCAGGAAGGCCGGGTCGGTGACGTAGTCGTGCAGGCCGGTGGTGTTGGAGGCCAGCATCCGCAGGGTGATCCGGTTCGCCTTCGGGAGACCGGGCAGCCAGCGCTCGACGGTGTCGTCGAGGCCGACCTTGCCCTCCTCGACGAGTTGGAGGAGGGCCGTACCGATGTAGGAGAAGACCACGGAACCCGCGCGGAAGTGCATGTCCGGGCGGGCCGGGACACCGGTCATGGATTCGCCGAGCGCGTCGGTGACGACCTCGCGCCCGCCCCGGGTGACCTTCAGTTCCACGGACTTCAGACGGAACTCGGCCTTGGCCCTGCGGGTGATGTCGAGAACCCGGCGGGCCTGGCCGTCGAGAGGTCTCTCGGTCCGTACGCAGTCGCGTCCGTCGCGACGTGCGGACCCCTCGGCGAACGCCGGTGCGGCGGCGGTCGTCTGGACCGCGACGGCGAGGAGAGCGGCACAGAGGAGGGCCCTGCGGGCGCGGCCACGCGGGCGGGGACCCGTCGGGGAAGGGGTGCGTGTCATGCCCGCACTATGTCGGGACGATTCATCACTGTTCGACAGAACACTCCGGAACCACGGGGAGACACCCCATGTGGGGCAGACCACCGGTTCGTCCAGGTCCCGCCCGGGCCTCGTCCGGCCTTCTCGCCCCCTCCGCCCCTCCGCCCGGAGCACCGCCTTCCCTGACAATGGCCTTGTGCTGGAGATGACGCGAGAAACCTTCGAAGAGCTCGTGAGCCAGGCCCTCGACAAGATCCCGCCCGAGCTGACCCGGGTCATGGACAACGTCGCCGTGTTCGTCGAGGACGAGCCCCCGGCCGACGACCCCGAGCTGCTGGGTCTCTACGAGGGCACACCGCTGACCGACCGCGGCGAGTGGTACGCCGGCGTGCTCCCGGACCGCATCTCGATCTACATGGGCCCGACGCTGCGCATGTGCGAGACCCCGGACGAGGTGGTCCACGAGGTCGCCGTGACCGTGATCCACGAGATCGCCCACCACTTCGGCATCGACGACGAACGGCTGCACGAGCTGGGCTGGGGCTGACCGGGACGCCGGGGGAACGCGGCCGGGACGGGCCGCGCCCCTCCCGCCCGAGCCGGCGGCGGGACACGACGGGACTCGTCCCGCCGTACTTCACGGCGGCGGGGCTCCCGCATACCCGCTCCGGCGTCTGGGCATACGGGACCAATGGCCCGCGTCCCCGTTGCCGCAACCGCCGCTCTCCGCCGTACG
This sequence comes from Streptomyces sp. NPDC002580, assembly GCF_042889485.1. Taxonomy (NCBI): domain Bacteria; kingdom Bacillati; phylum Actinomycetota; class Actinomycetes; order Kitasatosporales; family Streptomycetaceae; genus Streptomyces; species Streptomyces sp. NPDC002580. Next base: position 36,933 of record NZ_JBIAQZ010000003.1, read on the forward strand.
ACCGACCGCGTCCGCCGGGCGTCGCACGTCCTCGTCGGCCGCCGCCGACGCCGTCGCGAGGGCCCGGTGCTCGAACTCGCCGCCCGGCGGAACCCGTACACCCGTGCCCTCGGACTGCTCTGCGTGGTGCTGTTCGGCGCCTGGCTGGGCCTGCTGGTGGTGGGCGACGTGCGCGTCCCGGTCGGCCCCATGAACACCACCATGACCCTGCGCCCCTCCCTCACCGGCGGCACGAAGATCAACGTCTCCCCGCTCGGCGCCCTGGAGCTGGACAGTCACCAAGCCCCGCTGCGCCTCGACGTGGACGTGGACCAGCTCGACCCGGAACGTTCCCAAGCGCTCGTCGACCACCCCGAGCGCCTCTCCGGACTCCAGGACGAGGTCACCCGGGACGTCGAGCACGGCACCCTCGACCTGGCGGTCCGTTCCTGCATAGCCGTGGTCGCCGGCGCCACCGCCCTCGGCCTCGCGGTCTACCGCCGCCCGCGCCGGGCCCTCGCCGCCGGCGGCCTCGCCCTCACCCTGCTGGCGGCCTCGGGCACGACCGCCTTCGCGACCTGGAACCCCGAGTCGGTCCTGGAGCCGAAGTACTCCGGGCTCCTCTCCTCCGCCCCGTCCCTGGTCGGCAACGCCCGCAGCATCGTCAGCGAGTTCGACGTCTACCAGAAGGAACTGGCCCGGCTGGTGACGAACGTGACGAAGCTGTACGACGTCACGTCCACCCTCCCGGCCTACCGGCCCGACCCCACCACGATCCGGGTCCTGCACGTCTCCGACATCCATCTGAACCCGGCGAGCTGGAAGATCATCGGCTCGCTCGTGCAGCAGTACGCCATCGACGTGATCGTCGACTCGGGCGACACCATGGACCACGGCTCGGCGGCCGAGAACGGCTTCCTGGACCCGATCCCGGACCTGGGCGCCCCGTACCTCTGGGTCCGCGGCAACCACGACTCGGACGAGACGCAGCGCTACCTGGAACGCCTGGAGAACGTGCACGTCCTCGACGAGGGCCGGGCCGTCACGATCGGGGGGCTGCGCTTCGCCGGCATCGGCGACCCGCAGTTCACCCCGGACCGCGCGGCCGCACCGGGCGGGGACCCGGCCGAGTACCTCGCGGGCGCCCGGCTCGCCACCGCCCTGCGCGAGCAGCACGCCGCGGGCACCCCGGTCGACGTCGCCGTCGTCCACGAGCCGTCGGCCGCCCGCGTGACGGACGGCACGGTTCCCCTGGTGCTGGCCGGGCACGTGCACCACGAGGACATGGAGGTCATGAAGCAGGGCACCCGGCTGCGGGTCGAGGGCTCCACGGGCGGCAGCGGGCTGCGCGCCGTCGAGGGCCGGTACCCGGACCCCATCGAGACCTCGGTCCTCTACTTCGACCGGGACACCCGCCGGCTCCAGGCCTGGGACGAGATCAAGCTCGGGGGTCTCGGCCTCACGACGGCGGAGGTCAGCCGCCATCTCCCGGAGGAAAACCGGCCCTGAGCCCCCCTTCCTATTCGGTTTGGTCCCCGTCCGGGCCACGTAGTACAGTCTGTTCGTGCCCAAGGGCGCCGGTCAGGGCCTGACCGTCCGGAACTTCCTTCGAAGCGACGGAGAAGCGGAACCCCGTTGGGGGAAAGCGAAGTCATTTGCTTCTCACGTCCCTTCGGGAACGCGAAGACGAAGCAGAGCGGTAAGGCTGTTCGCCCCCATCGTCTAGCGGCCTAGGACGCTGCCCTTTCAAGGCGGTAGCACGGGTTCGAATCCCGTTGGGGGCACGCAACACCGTGTGCGACACTGTTCACGCATCGCACACAAAAGCTTGGTCCTGTGGAGCAGTTTGGAGTGCTCGCCACCCTGTCAAGGTGGAGGCCGCGGGTTCAAATCCCGTCAGGACCGCTGAGGTTTCTCCGGAAATCTCGTGGCTGGGTAGCTCAGTTGGTACGAGCGATCGCCTGAAAAGCGATAGGTCGCCGGTTCGACCCCGGCCCCAGCCACAGCGAGGCCCCGATCTTCGGATCGGGGCCTTTTTCATGTCCCGCGCGCGCCCCGGATGACCGGCCCTCCGCGCGCCCCGGAGACGCACCTGGCGCCGACTTGGCATGTCCTGTGCACAGCGCTACGTTCGGCCGGCGGACGCGGTGTCCCGGACGGGGGAACGAGTGGTGTCGAACGATGACAGGCCGAAGCCGATGCGCGAACTGGACCTGGAGCGCTACCGCGCCCGCTACGGGCTGACCGCGGTCGTCATGAGCAACCTCGCGGTCGTCTGCGTCGCGGTCTTCGGGGTGTGGCAGCTGAACGGCGACAAGGCGGTGACCGTCGGCGTGCTCACCGCCGCCTTCACCGCGGTGAGCAGCACCACCACGGCCTACCTGGGCATCAAGGCGGTCTCGAACACGGCCAGGGCCATGGCTCAGCCACGCGTGCCCGCGGCCCCGGTCCCGGGAGCGGCCACGCCCCCGCGGACGGTCCCGGCACCGGCCGCCGCCCCGGAGACGGACCGTGACCGGCCTCGCCCCGGGAACGAACCGGAATAGCGGCAGCAATCGCTTCGGAACCGTCCGACGCCCGCCCCGCCGAGCGCCCGGAAAGGGGGCACGGGCGGGGCCGTACGGCCCCGGCGCGCAAAAGCGTTCGCCAGTCTTTTCGCCGAGGTGAGATCCTGGACCGCGTATGTCTACGCACCCTGCCCCCGCCCTCGGCGATCTCGCCCCCCGTCTGGCCGAGCTGTCCCTGCGCGACGCGCACCGGCTCGGGCGCAGGCTCGAAGGCGCGCGCAAGATCCGCAAGCCCGAAGCCCGCTCCGCCGTGTTCGCCGAGATCGAGGCGGAGGTCGCCAAGGGCGAGGTCCGCATGGCCGAGCGCCGCGCCCGCGTCCCCGCCATCACCTATCCCGAACAGCTGCCGGTCAGCCAGAAGAAGGACGTGATCGCGGACGCCATCCGTGACCACCAGGTCGTGATCGTCGCCGGTGAGACCGGCTCCGGCAAGACCACCCAGATCCCGAAGATCTGCATGGAACTGGGCCGTGGCGTCCGCGGCATGATCGGGCACACCCAGCCCCGCCGTATCGCCGCCCGTACCGTCGCCGAGCGCGTGGCGGACGAGCTGGACACCCCGCTCGGCGAGGCCGTCGGCTGGAAGGTCCGCTTCACCGACCAGGTGAACCCGGACGCCACCTTCGTCAAACTCATGACGGACGGCATCCTCCTCGCCGAGATCCAGACGGACCGTGAGCTGCGCGCGTACGACACGATCATCATCGACGAGGCCCACGAGCGGTCCCTCAACATCGACTTCCTGCTCGGCTACCTCGCCCAGCTCCTCCCCAAGCGACCCGACCTCAAGGTCGTCATCACCTCCGCGACCATCGACCCCGAGCGCTTCTCCCGGCACTTCGGCGAGGCGCCGATCGTCGAGGTCAGCGGACGGACGTACCCCGTCGAGGTGCGCTACCGACCCCTCCTCGAGGAGGACGCCGAGGACGCTGACCGCGACCAGATCACCGCGATCTGCGACGCGGTCGAGGAGCTCCAGGGCGAGGGCAAGGGCGACATCCTCGTCTTCCTCTCCGGCGAGCGCGAGATCCGCGACACCGCCGACGCGCTGGTGAAGAAGAACTACCGCTTCACCGAGGTCCTGCCGCTGTACGCCCGGCTCTCGCACGCCGAGCAGCACCGCGTGTTCCAGCAGCACACCGGGCGCAGGATCGTTCTGGCGACCAACGTCGCCGAGACCTCCCTGACCGTGCCGGGCATCAAGTACGTGATCGACCCCGGCTTCGCCCGCATCTCCCGCTACAGCCACCGCACCAAGGTCCAGCGGCTGCCCATCGAGGCGGTCTCCCAGGCCAGCGCCAACCAGCGCAAGGGCCGCTGCGGCCGTACGTCCGACGGCATCTGCGTCCGGCTGTACTCCGAGGACGACTTCCTCGCCCGGCCGGAGTTCACCGACGCCGAGATCCTGCGGACGAACCTCGCCTCCGTCATCCTCCAGATGACCGCGGCCGGCCTCGGCGACATCGAGAAGTTCCCCTTCATCGACCCGCCGGACCACCGCAACATCCGCGACGGCGTCCAGCTCCTCCAGGAACTGAACGCGCTGGACCCCACGGAGAAGGACGCCCGCAAGCGGCTCACGCCGACCGGCCGCAAGCTCGCCCAGCTGCCCGTCGACCCCCGGCTCGCCCGGATGGTCCTGGAGGCCGAGAAGAACGGCTGCGCGCGCGAGGTCATGGTGATCGCGGCCGCGCTCTCCATCCAGGACCCGCGCGAGCGGCCCTCCGAGAAGCAGGCGCAGGCCGACCAGCAGCACGCCCGCTTCAAGGACGAGACGTCCGACTTCCTCGCCTTCCTCAACCTGTGGCGCTACATCCGCGAGCAGCAGAAGGAGCGCGGCTCGTCCGCGTTCCGCCGGATGTGCAAGCAGGAGTACCTCAACTTCCTGCGCATCCGCGAATGGCAGGACATCTACAGCCAGCTGCGGACCGTCGCCAAGCAGATGGGCATCCACCTCAACGAGGAGGACGCGCCCGAGCAGAGCGTCCATGTGTCGCTGCTCGCCGGTCTGCTGTCGCACATCGGCATGAAGGACGTGAAGGAGACCGGCGGGGAGAGCGGGAGGAGCACCAGCAAGAACGAGTACCTGGGCGCGCGCAGCGCCAAGTTCGCGATCTTCCCGGGTTCCGCGCTGTTCAAGAAGCCCCCGCGTTTCGTGATGTCGGCGGAACTCGTCGAGACCTCGCGGCTCTGGGCGCGCGTCAACGCCCGGATCGAGCCGGAGTGGGTCGAGCCGCTGGCCGGCCACCTCCTCAAGCGGACGTACAGCGAACCGCACTGGGAGAAGGACCAGGCCGCCGTGATGGCGTACGAGAAGGTGACGCTGTACGGCGTCCCGATCGTCGCGCAGCGGAAGGTGAACTACGGGCGGATCGACCAGGAGGCCAGCCGCGACCTGTTCATCCGCAACGCGCTGGTCGAGGGCGACTGGCGCACGCACCACAAGTTCTTCGCCGACAACCGCAAGCTCCTCACCGAGGTCGAGGAGCTGGAGCACCGGGCCCGCCGCCGGGACATCCTGGTCGACGACGAGACCCTGTTCGACTTCTACGACCAGCGGGTGCCCGAGCACGTCGTGTCCGGGGCGCACTTCGACTCCTGGTGGAAGCACAAGCGCCACGAGGAGCCCGAGCTCCTCGACTTCGAGCGCTCGATGCTCATCAACGACCGGGCCGGGGACGTCTCGAAGGACGACTACCCCGACTCCTGGCTCCAGGGGCGGCTGAAGTTCCGGGTGACCTACCAGTTCGAGCCGGGCGCGGACGCGGACGGCGTGACCGTCCACGTCCCGCTCCAGGTCCTGAACCAGGTCACGGACGAGGGCTTCGACTGGCAGATCCCGGGGCTGCGGGAGGAAGTGGTGACGGAGCTGATCCGTTCCCTCCCGAAGCCGATCCGGCGGAACTACGTTCCCGCCCCGAACTTCGCGCAGAAGTTCCTGGAGCGGGCGGTACCGCTCCAGGAGCCGCTGGCGCTGACCATGGCGCGCGAGCTCAAGCGCATGGTCGGAGTGCCGCTGACCGCCGACGACTTCGACTGGTCACGCCTCCCCGACCATCTGAAGATCACTTTCCGGATCGTCGACGAGCGGCGCCGCAAGCTCGCCGAGGACAAGGACCTGGAGGCCCTGAAGATCCGGCTGAAGCCGAAGGCGCGCCAGGCGATCTCGCAGGCCGCCGCGGCCACGGCCGAGCGCGAGGGCGGCGAGTCCCTGGAACGCTCGGGGCTGACGGACTGGACGATCGGCTCGCTCACACGCCTCTTCGAGACCCGCCGGGCGGGCCAGCCGGTGAAGGCGTACCCGGCGCTGGTCGACGACGGCCCGGCGGCGAACACCGTCTCGGTACGGCTCTTCGACACGGAGACCGAGCAGGCCGAGGCCATGTGGAAGGGCACCCGCCGGCTGATCCTGCGGAACATCCCGGTGAACCCGGGCAAGTTCGCCTCGGACAAGCTGACCAACGCCCAGAAGCTCGCCCTGTCCGCGAACCCGCACGGCTCGGTGCAGGCGCTCTTCGACGACTGCGCGATGGCCGCCGCGGACAAGCTCATCGCGGACTTCGGCGGCCCGGCGTGGGACGAGGAGTCCTACCGGAAGCTGTACGACAAGGTGCGGGCCGAGATCGTCGACACGACCGTGCGCACCGTCGGGCAGGTGCAGCAGGTGCTCGCCGCCTGGCAGGCCTGTGAGCGGCGCCTGAAGGGGCTCAGGAGCCCCACGCTGCTCGCGAACCTCGCGGACGTGCGGAAGCAGCTGGACGCCCTCGTGAAGCCCGGTTTCGTCACGGCGACCGGACTGCGCCGCCTGCCGGACCTGATGCGGTACCTGGTCGCCGCGGACCGGCGTCTCCAGCAGATGCCGACCGCCGTCCAGCGGGACACCAGCCGCATGGAGAAGGTCCACGAGATGCAGGACGAGTACGCCTGGCTCCTGGAGCAGTTGCCGCAGGGCCGGCCGGTGCCCTCCTCGGTCCTGGACATCCGCTGGATGATCGAGGAGCTGCGGGTCAGCTACTTCGCCCACGCGCTGGGCACGGCGTACCCGGTCTCCGACAAGCGGATCGTGAAGGCGATCGACGCCGCGGCGCCGTAACGACGTCTGTACGTGAAGTGAGTTCGACCCTGGGCTCACCCTCCTGTACAGTCTCATTTCGCAGCACAGCGCAGAACAAGTCGCTGCGAATCAAGGTCCTGTGGAGCAGTTTGGAGTGCTCGCCACCCTGTCAAGGTGGAGGCCGCGGGTTCAAATCCCGTCAGGACCGCATGAGAGAAGGCCCGGAGCTTCGGCTCCGGGCCTTCTCGCGTTTCCCCTCCGGGCTCTTCGCGCGTCCCGTCCGACATCCACGGCTCCGACCACACCGGCCTCGCCGGCAGCCGGCGCGCTCCCGGCTCTCCGATGGCCGCCGAAGGCCCCGGCATCGGGCCACGGGCGTCTGGGCATTCGGGGCTCAGAGCTCCGACTCTCCGGAGCCCGACGGTGCGACCGTGCGGGGCGCCGCCCGCGTGGCTGCCGGTCCGTCAGCGATCCGGGCACCGCCGCCGTCCAGGGACGCGGGCACCCGCCGCTCAGAGGCGCGGATCGGCCCGCGCTCACGGCCGCCGGAGTGTCCGAAGGGGGCCGGCGGTCCGTTCGCGTCTCTTGACGGCGTCACATTCCGCCGGTACCCCGGAAACCAGGGCCCTCGCCCTGCCGACCCTCTGGAGGTGCGCATGGCGGTGTCCGCTCGGCACGAGACCCGGGCTCTGCTCCGAGCCCACCTGGCGGCCGCCTCCGAGTACCGGCACCTGACGCGGCACTGCCCGATCTGCCATCAGCTCCTGCGGCTGGCCATGGAACCCGCCCCGCACGACGAACAGGACCCCGAGGGCGCTCCGGAGGACGAGAGCTCCGCGCCGGCGTGACGCGGGGACCGCGGGCGTGAGCACCACCCGGCGCACGCTCCACCGTTTCCCCTGGTTCACAGCCTCAACTCCTTTAGCGCAGAAGGTTCTCAGGCGACAAGGACTGTGGCATGTGACGGGAGTCACCGCATATGTTTTCAGAAGTGTGGAACTTACCCCTGTCCTACAACTAGTCAATTTAATATGTGCAATTGCACCCCTCACCGAGGGCATCCACAGTCGATCCGACACCCACCCCCAGACTCCGACAAGGCCGCTCACAGGCCCGTCCCGTAGGTTCGGAGACCGCACAAAAAAGATCGCGCTGGACCCGGCGGAGTCCAGCGCGATCTACGACGCACCCTGTTCATATGTCAGAAAAAGCTTGGGCGTGGGCTCTGTTGGGGCAGAATCCGCGTCGTTTGGAGCTGTGGTTCGGGCACTTCGACGGGCTGGGGGACCCCTCGACTTGTCCGGTTATGCGATGGTTCAGGCTTCGCTGCGCTGCTGCGGGATACCCGCGAGCAGTGCGCGGACCTCAGCCTCGCGGTAGCGGCGATGTCCGCCGAGTGTGCGGATGGATGTGAGCTTGCCGGCCTTCGCCCACCGCGTGACCGTCTTGGGGTCGACGCGGAACATCGTGGCGACCTCAGCCGGGGTCAGCAGCGGCTCGGCATCAGGGGTGCGAGCGGTCATGAGCGGCCTCCTCGGGAGAACCGAACCTTCTCGGTTCTTTCCTCTAAATTCTGCACCTTGACCCGCGTTGCCCGAAATGGCGGACGCGGGTCGAGTCGGTTATAGGACGAACGGCTTGTCCTCGGCACTACAACTACACCATCCGTCCAGCCGCGTCGGCCAAACCGATGGAATTGCCCTCCCAGGTGTTCATCAGCGACGGAAGCCGATGGACCATGCCATAGCGGACAGTCACGCCACTGTGACGATCAGTCACAGGGCGATCAGGAGTCACCAGACCCCCCATAGTGTGCAATGCGGAGGTTCCGCCCATATGCGGACGGAGGGAGTCCTCCCCCGGACTCCTTGTCCTATTTTGGCACGAGGAAGGGCAAGAGACGCAAGAGCCAGGTAAGTGCCATCCATCACGCTTGGCACCCGTTGACGCATAAGCCCGGATCAGGACCTACGTCCTGGAGTGAGGGTTCTTCAGCGTGTGAGGACCATACGCGAGTTCGACCCGCATCCAGTGAGAAGCAGATCACACTCGACAGCAGCCCCAGAGGCAACTCCCGTCCCATGTGAACCACCCGGAGCCCGCCTTCCCGGCCCACCCACCGATCGCTCGGTCCAGGACCGACCTCAAGGCGTCCTCGGCTCGGCTTCGGCTCGGTCTCCGCTCGGCCCCGCTTCGCCCTGGACGGACCTCAGTTCGACGAACGCCGGTCCCTGACCGACCGCCAGCGCTCCACCAGCCGCCCGTACGCCTCGCCCGCCTTCGCCCCGTCACCCGTGCGCAGCGCCTCGATGCCCTCGGCGACATCCGCGGCGGAGTGGTCGTCCTCCAGCTGACCGGCCGGCAGCGCGTGCACGAGTCCTCCGTAGTCGAGCTCGACCAGCGAACTCGGATGGAACTCCTCCAGCCAGCGCCCCACGTCCACCAGGCCCTCGATGAGCGGCCCTTCGTCCAGCGCGTCCCGGAGCGTCCGCAGGGCCCGCGCCGTGCGCCGCCGCGCCTGCACCATCGGCGTCCGGTAGCGCAGCAGCGGCTCGGCCCCGCCCGGGCCCGCCCCCTTCTCGTACTCCCGCTCCTGGTCGGTGACGAGCACGAACCAGTTCAGCGGCACCTGCCAGGTGGAGGTGCGGATCCACGGCCGCGCGTCCGGGTTGCGCGTCAGCCAGCGCTCGTAGTCCAGCGCGGCCTGACGGCGCACCAGCGGCGGCAGGACCGCGTCCAGGACGGACGCGGGGAGTTCCTCACCCAGCTCGTCCAGGGCCTGCCAGCCGCGCAGCCGGGTGCGCCAGGGGCAGACGCACACCACCCCGTCGACCTCGGCCACGAACGCGTCGGCGCTCTCGTGCACCGGCACGGGCACCGGCGGGGTGGGCAGCAGGTCGGCCAGCGAGCGGCGCAGCTCGTCCTGGTACGAGGGGCGCTCGGTGCGCCGGGCGTAGCGCGCCCAGTGCCCGCGCTCCGACTCGGGGAACGCGGCCAGCGGCTCGTACACCCGCAGGTACGACGTGTACGGGACGATCACTGCGGACACCTTGGGCACGCCTGCTCCCTCCCCCGTCGACCACCGGGAAAACCAGCGAGAACCGCTCACGACCTGACAAGAAATCTATGCAAATCGAACCATGGCGGTGACCCGCCCGTAGGTGATCCTGACCACTGTGCCGAGGCCGGATCGGCCCAGGCTCTAGTCTCATTCCCACGGAGCCCGCCATCCGCACGGGCCCCGCACCCAACCGCCGTTTTTTACCTGGGAGTCACCACAGTGACCGACGTAACCGGCGCGCCTGCTGATGTACTGCACACCCTGTTCCACTCGGATCAGGGGGGTCATGAGCAAGTCGTGCTCTGCCAGGACCGCGCCAGCGGCCTGAAGGCCGTCATCGCCATCCACTCCACCGCTCTGGGCCCGGCCCTCGGCGGCACGCGCTTCTACCCGTACGCGAGTGAGGCGGAGGCCGTCGCCGACGCCCTGAACCTCGCGCGCGGCATGTCGTACAAGAACGCCATGGCCGGACTCGACCACGGCGGCGGCAAGGCCGTCATCATCGGCGACCCCGAGCAGATCAAGTCCGAGGAGCTGCTCCTCGCGTACGGCCGGTTCGTCGCCTCGCTCGGCGGCCGGTACGTCACCGCCTGCGACGTCGGCACCTACGTGGCCGACATGGACGTCGTGGCGCGCGAGTGCCGGTGGACGACCGGCCGCTCCCCGGAGAACGGCGGCGCGGGCGACTCCTCGGTCCTGACCGCCTTCGGCGTCTTCCAGGGCATGCGGGCCTCCGCCCAGCACCTGTGGGGCGACCCGACGCTGCGCGGCCGCAAGGTCGGCGTCGCCGGCGTCGGCAAGGTGGGCCACCACCTGGTCGACCACCTGCGCGAGGACGGCGCCGAGGTCGTGATCACGGACGTACGGGCCGACTCCGTGCGGCGGATCCTGGACCGGCATCCCTCCGGCGTCACCGCCGTCGCGGACACCGAGACGCTCATCCGCACCGAGGGCCTCGACATCTACGCGCCGTGCGCGCTGGGCGGAGCGCTCAACGACGACTCCGTGCCGGTCCTCACCGCGAAGATCGTGTGCGGCGCGGCCAACAACCAGCTCGCCCACCCGGGTGTCGAGAAGGACCTCGCCGACCGCGGGATCCTGTACGCCCCCGACTACGTGGTGAACGCCGGCGGTGTCATCCAGGTCGCCGACGAGCTCCACGGCTTCGACTTCGACCGGTGCAGGACGAAGGCCGCGAAGATCTTCGACACCACGCTGGCCATCTTCGCACGTGCGAAGCAGGACGGAATTCCGCCGGCCGCGGCGGCCGACCGGATCGCCGAGCAGCGGATGGCGGAGGCGCGGCGTCACTGACGCCTGCCGAGGCCGAAGGCGCTTGTCAGGGACCCGTCGGCAGTCGACTGGGAGAGAACTCTCACGTCTGTCGGCGGGTCGTGGGCGAAGAACAGGTTAAAATCGCGGTTGACCAGCGAGGACAGGGCACCTCGCGGGTTCTGGGTGGAGGCGCGTGCTGCGGGCGACGTACCGTATGGGCGCGGGCTCAGGTACCGTGGAAGCCCTACGGACCGGTCTCTCCATGGAGAGTCCGTTCCAGATCATGAACGCGTGTCAAGACTCTGGGGCCGTCGAGCCCCGTATCCGAGGGGGTCGAGCCATGGGGCGCGGCCGGGCAAAGGCCAAGCAGACGAAGGTCGCCCGCCAGCTGAAGTACAGCAGCGGCGGGACTGACCTTTCGCGTCTGGCCAATGAGCTGGGCGCTTCGACTTCGAGCCAGCCGCCGAATGGCGAGCCGTTCGAGGACGACGACGAGGAAGACGACCCGTACGCACAGTACGCGGATCTCTATAACGACGACGACGAGGACGAGGACGACCAGTCCGGCCCTCAGTCGCAACGTCGCGGCGCTTGACGCAACAGCGTCCCTCGCAGTTTCCGCGATCTCTTCTTCTTAGCGGATCTCCTGGCGTGGGTTACTGGTAGATCGCCTGGCGTGTTTCTCGTAGTAGCGACTGCACCTCACCCGGTCCGGGGTTTCACCACCGGACCGGGTTTTGTGCTGCCTCAGGGGCTTCAGCCCGCGTAGTCGCCGATGAGCGCCGCGCCCGTCGCGTGGTCCCCGCGCTCGGTGATCTCGCCGGCGATCCAGGCGTCCACGCCGCGGTCCGCGAGGACGGCGAGGGCGACCTCCGCGGACTCCTCGGGCACGATCGCCATCATGCCGACGCCCATGTTCAGCGTCTTCTCCAGCTCCAGGCGCTCGACGCCGCCGGTCCTGCCGACCAGGTCGAAGACCGGCGCCGGGGTCCAGGTCTCCCGGTCCACCACGGCGTGCAGACCGTCCGGGATGACACGGGCCAGGTTGGCCGCGAGACCGCCGCCGGTGATGTGGCTGAAGGCGTGGACCTCGGCGCTCTTCGTCAGCGTCAGACAGTCCAGGGAGTAGATCTTGGTGGGCTCCAGGAGCTCCTCGCCGAGCGTGCGGCCGAACTCCTCGATGTGCGTCTCCAGGCTCAGCTTCGCCTGGTCGAAGAGGACATGCCGGACGAGCGAGTACCCGTTCGAGTGAAGACCGGAGGCCGCCATGGCGATCACCGCGTCACCCGTACGGATACGATCCGGGCCGAGCAGCTGGTCGGCCTCGACGACGCCCGTACCGGCTCCCGCGACGTCGAAGTCGTCCGGACCCAGCAGACCGGGGTGTTCGGCCGTCTCGCCGCCCACCAGGGCGCAGCCCGCGAGGACACAGCCCTCGGCGATGCCCTTCACGATGGCCGCTACCCGCTCCGGGTGGACTTTGCCCACACAGATGTAGTCGGTCATGAAGAGCGGCTCCGCGCCGCACACCACGATGTCGTCCATGACCATCGCCACGAGGTCGTGGCCGATGGTGTCGTACACGCCCAGCCGGCGGGCGATGTCGACCTTGGTGCCCACACCGTCCGTGGCGGAGGCGAGCAGCGGACGCTCGAAACGCTTGAGGGCGGAGGCGTCGAAGAGGCCGGCGAAGCCGCCGAGGCCACCGAGGACCTCGGGGCGCTGCGTCTTCTTCACCCACTCCTTCATCAGCTCTACGGCGCGGTCGCCCGCCTCGATGTCGACTCCGGCGGCGGCGTAGGACGCACCGGAGGCACTGCCCGTCGCCGGAGGGGACTGATCGGACAAAGAAGACATTGCCTGGGATCTTTCGCTTGGTGAAACGGGGCTCTGCGGCGCTACGGGCGACGGATGGCGTCAGCCGCGGCCGTGGCTGCGGGACCCGCGGCCAGCTCGGTCTCCAGGAGCTGCTTGCCGAGCAGTTCGGGGTCCGGAAGGTCCATGGGGTACTCGCCGTCGAAGCAGGCGCGGCACAGGTTCGGCTTGTCGATCGTCGTCGCCTCGATCATCCCGTCGAGCGAGATGTACGAGAGCGAGTCGGCGCCGAGCGAGGTGCCGATCTCCTCGATGGTCATGCCGTTCGCGATCAGCTCGGCGCGGGTCGCGAAGTCGATGCCGAAGAAGCAGGGCCACTTCACGGGCGGGGAGGAGATCCGGATGTGGACCTCGGCCGCACCGGCCTCGCGGAGCATCCGGACCAGGGCGCGCTGGGTGTTGCCGCGCACGATCGAGTCGTCGACGACGACCAGGCGCTTGCCCTTGATGACTTCCTTGAGCGGATTCAGCTTGAGGCGGATTCCGAGCTGTCGGATCGTCTGCGACGGCTGGATGAAGGTCCGGCCGACGTACGCGTTCTTGACCAGGCCGGCGCCGAAGGGGATGCCGGAGGCCTCCGCGTAACCGATCGCGGCGGGCGTCCCGGACTCCGGGGTCGCTATCACCAGGTCGGCCTCCACAGGGGCTTCCTTGGCGAGTTTGCGGCCCATCTCGACACGCGAGAGGTACACGTTCCGACCGGCGATGTCCGTGTCGGGGCGGGCCAGGTACACGTACTCGAAGATGCAGCCCTTGGGCTTCGCTTCCGCGAATCGTGAGGTCCGCAGGCCGTTCTCGTCGATGGCGACGAACTCGCCCGGCTCGATCTCGCGCACATAGCTGGCGCCGCAGATGTCGAGGGCCGCGGACTCGGAGGCGACCACCCAGCCACGCTCCAGGCGGCCGAGGACCAGCGGGCGGATGCCCTGCGGGTCACGGGCGGCGTAGAGGGTGGTCTCGTTCATGAAGACGAGCGAGAAGGCTCCGCGGACCTGCGGGAGGATCTCGGCGGAGGCCTCTTCGATGGTCAGCGGCTTGCCGTCGGCGTCGACCTGGGCCGCGAGGAGCGCGGTGAGCAGGTCGGTGTCGTTGGTGGCCGCCACACGGGTGGTGCGGCCTTCCTGCTTGGGCAGGTCGGCGACCATCTCGGCGAGCTGCACCGTGTTGACGAGGTTGCCGTTGTGGCCGAGCGCGATGGAACCGTGCGCGGTGGCACGGAACGTCGGCTGGGCGTTCTCCCAGACGGAGGCACCGGTGGTCGAGTAGCGGGCGTGACCGACCGCGATGTGACCCTGGAGCGAGCCGAGAGAGGTTTCGTCGAAGACCTGGGACACGAGGCCCATGTCCTTGAAGACGAGGATCTGGGAGCCGTTGCTGACCGCGATTCCCGCGGATTCCTGACCCCGATGCTGGAGGGCGTAGAGCCCGAAGTAAGTGAGCTTGGCGACCTCTTCGCCCGGAGCCCAGACACCGAAGACGCCGCAAGCGTCCTGGGGGCCTTTCTCACCGGGGAGCAGATCATGATTGAGTCGACCGTCACCACGTGGCACGGCACCGAGTGTAGGCGAGATCGACCACTGGTCCGAATTGGGGATACGGGACCCTAATGGATCACTCTGCGGCCACCGCGCTGACGACAGTGCCGTTTGCGCTGGTCAGGGCGATGCCGCGGTGATCCAGCGCGTAGGCGACCTTGCTGTCGAAGAGCTTCAGCAGCGCCTTCTCGGTCCTCATGAGTGAGCCGTCGCACACCATCCGGGTGGTCCTGGCCGGGCCGAGGGTGATATGTCCGTCGCCGACGGTGGCCCGGGCGGACACACGGTTGCAGCCGAGGCGCCCTTCGAGGCGGCCGTCCTCGCCGAGGACGAAGTACGCCTCGGTCCCCTTCGGGAGCGGCCGGGCCACGTTCTCGTCGCCGAGTGCCGTGACCGTCCACTTCGTCCCGCGCAGGGGCGCGTCCTTCTCCTCGGTGAGAGCCACGCGGTCGCCGTTGTCCGCGGTGAGCGTCAGCCGGTGGCCGTCGGTCTTCGCCGTGAGCGCGCTCCCGTCCGCGAACGTACGGCCGAGACTCCGCTCGAAGCTCATCGGGCCCTTCGCGCAGGCCATGTCGGTCGCCCGCATCTCGCCGAAGCGGACGCGGTCGCCCTCGACGGTGGCCGTCGAACCGAATCCGTTGCAGCCGAGGTTGCCACCGGCTCGGCCGTCCTCGCCGATCCGCAGATACGCGCCCGAGGGTGCCCGGGCGGTCCTCCCGTCCACGGTGAGGCTGTCGACGCTCCAGTGGACACCGGTCACCGGGGACGACCCGACCCCCGCGGAACCACTCCCCGCCGTCTGACCGCCGCAGGCAACGGCGAGGGGAAGCAGGGTCAGGACGCTGACGGTCGTTCGCTGCTTGTCCATGCCGATGTGACGGGAGGGGTGGAAGGTCGGTTCCCCCCGGGGGGGCCCGGATGCCCCCGCGGGGGCGTGGCCGGGGAGGACACCGCCGGGTGGGGGCTGGGCGGGGCTGGGACGAACGCGGGGTGCGGGTGTGCGGGTGGGGCCACGCCTGCCGCCTGCTGGGCCTGTCGGGCACGGATGCCGGTGCGGAGGGCTCCCACCCGCCGGGGGCATGCTCGGCACGGATGCCGGGGCGCAGAGCTCCCACCCGCCGGGGGCACGCCCGGGCACGGATGCCGGTGCGGGTCGGGAGGGTTCAGCGCATCAGGGGGAGCAGGGCTCCGAGGTCGGCGCGCTCCCCGCTGGCGCTGACCTTCGCGTCGTCCAGGGCCGCCTTCCACAGCGTGCGTCCCGTCGCGAGCCGGATCCAGGTCAACGGGTCCGTCTCGACGACGTTGGGCGGGGTGCCGCGGGTGTGCCGGGGCCCTTCCACGCACTGCACGACGGCGTACGGCGGGATCCTGACCTCCGTCGAAGCGCCGGGCGCCTTCACCGCGATCGCGTCGGCGAGCAACCGGGTGCAGGCGGCGAGCGCCTGACGGTCGTACGGGATGTCGAGGCCCGGCACCGCGCGGTTCAGGTCGTCGGTGTGGACGACGAGTTCGACGGTCCGGGTGACGAGGTGGTCGGCGAGGGTCATGGACCCGGTGCGGGTGGCGAGCAGCCGGCCGTCGGGGGCTGCGGCCAGGCGCTCGGTGATCCGTCGCTCGGCGTCCGCGTACAGCGCGTCGAGGTCCTGATTCCGCTCCGCGAGTTCCCGGCCGGCGTCGGCGATGGCCCCGGCCCGCGCGGCGGTGGCGAACGGCCAGTCGAGCAGTGCGAGTTCCCTGGTGGCGGGCTCCGGCCGGTCGAGGTTGCGGCTGACGGACTCGACGGCCGCGCCGAGGTGGGCTGCCAGGTCGCGCACGGTCCACTCCCCGAGGTGCGCGGGGAGCGCCAACTGCTCCTCGCTCAGGGTGCGGACGCCGTCCCGTACGTTCCCGAACTGCGCGAGGACCGCGGCACGGATCTTGGCGGAGTCGTACGTGCGAGCGCGCTTCTTGGCCGGAGGCATGGTCCTCAGCCTAGAACGAGCCGCCGGTGGTGCGCGGGCCGGACCGGACCGCCCCTACGCGGCCGTCGAACGCGGGGGATCCGAAGCGGACGTCCACGTCCTCGCCCGGCTCACCGGTCGGACCGAAGTGCGTCGAAGCGCGCGGGGACAGGCGAAGGCCCCGCCCGGAACCCGGACGGGGCCTTCGCTCGTACGTGTCCCTGACTACGCCAGCAGCGCCGGGATCGTCGCCTCGTGCGCCGTGCGCAGCTCGGCCAGGGGGAGGACGAACTCGCCCTGGACGTCGATCACCGCGGTCCCCTCGGACTCGGTGCCGTCGACGACGCCGATGCGGGTGACGGGCAGACCCCGGGCACCGCACATGTCGTTGAAGCGGAGCTCCTCCGAACGCGGGACGGCGACGACCGCGCGGCCCGCCGACTCCGAGAACAGGAAGGTGAACGCGTCGAGACCATCGGGCACGATCAGCCGCGCGCCCTTGCCGCCCTGCAACGCCGACTCGACCACGGCCTGGACCAGACCGCCGTCGGACAGGTCGTGCGCGGAGTCGACCATGCCGTCGCGGGAGGCCGAGATGAGGATCTCGGCGAGCAGCCGCTCGCGCTCCAGGTCGACCTTCGGCGGCAGACCGCCGAGGTGGTCGTGGACGACCTGCGACCAGGCCGAACCGCCGAACTCCTCGTGGGTGTCGCCGAGCAGGTAGAGGAGCTGGCCCTCTTCCTGGAAGGCGACCGGGGTGCGGCGGGCGACGTCGTCGATGACACCCAGCACGGCCACGACCGGAGTCGGGTGGATGGCGGCCTCGCCGGTCTGGTTGTACAGCGAGACGTTGCCGCCGGTCACCGGGGTGCCCAGCTGGAGGCAGCCGTCGGCGAGACCGCGGACCGCCTCGACGAACTGCCACATGACGGCCGGGTCCTCGGGCGAGCCGAAGTTCAGGCAGTCGGAGACGGCGAGCGGCTTGGCACCGGTCGTCGCGACGTTGCGGTAGGCCTCGGCGAGGGCCAGCTGCGCGCCCGTGTACGGGTCGAGCTTGGCGTAACGGCCGTTGCCGTCGGTCGCGATGGCGACGCCGAGCCCGGTCTCCTCGTCGATGCGGATCATGCCCGAGTCCTCGGGCTGGGCCAGCACCGTGTTGCCCTGCACGAAGTGGTCGTACTGGGAGGTGATCCAGGACTTGGAGGCCTGGTTCGGGGAGGAGACCAGCTTCAGGACCTGGTCCTTCAGCTCCTCGCCCGTCGCGGGGCGGGGCAGCTTGTTCGCGTCGTCGGCCTGGAGCGCGTCCTGCCAGGACGGGCGGGCGTAGGGGCGCTCGTAGACCGGGCCGTCGTGCGCGACGGTGCGCGGGTCGACGTCGACGATCTTGCCGCCGTGCCAGAAGATCTCCAGGCGGTCGCCGTCGGTGACCTCACCGATGACGGTGGCGATGACGTCCCACTTGTCGCAGATCTCCAGGAACCGGTCGACCTTCTCCGGCTCGACGACCGCGCACATGCGCTCCTGCGACTCGCTCATGAGGATCTCCTCGGGCGAGAGCGTGGAGTCGCGCAGCGGCACGTCGTCCAGGGTGACGCGCATGCCGCCGGAGCCGTTGGACGCCAGCTCGCTGGTGGCGCAGGACAGACCGGCCGCGCCGAGGTCCTGGATGCCGACGACGAGCTTCTCGGCGAAGGCCTCCAGGGTGCACTCGATGAGGAGCTTCTCCTGGAAGGGGTCGCCGACCTGGACGGCGGGACGCTTCGACGGCTTGGCGTCGTCGAAGGTCTCCGAGGCGAGGATCGACGCGCCGCCGATGCCGTCGCCGCCCGTGCGGGCCCCGTACAGGATGACCTTGTTGCCCGTGCCGGACGCCTTCGCGAGGTGGATGTCCTCGTGCCGCATGACGCCGATGGCACCGGCGTTGACCAGCGGGTTGCCCTGGTAGCAGGCGTCGAAGACGACCTCGCCGCCGATGTTCGGCAGGCCCAGGCAGTTGCCGTAGCCGCCGATGCCCGCGACGACGCCCGGCAGGACGCGCTTGGTGTCGGGGTGGTCGGCCGCGCCGAAGCGCAGCGGGTCGACGACCGCGACCGGGCGGGCGCCCATGGCGATGATGTCGCGGACGATGCCGCCGACGCCGGTGGCCGCGCCCTGGTAGGGCTCTACGTACGACGGGTGGTTGTGCGACTCGACCTTGAAGGTGACCGCGTAGCCCTGGCCGACGTCGACGACGCCGGCGTTCTCGCCGATGCCGACGAGGAGGGCGTCCGACTGCGGGGCCTTCTCACCGAACTGGCGGAGGTGGACCTTCGAGGACTTGTAGGAGCAGTGCTCGGACCACATGACGGAGTACATGGCGAGCTCGGCGCCGGTGGGCCGGCGGCCGAGGATCTCGACGACGCGCTCGTACTCGTCCTTCTTCAGGCCCAGTTCGGCCCAGGGCAGCTCGACGTCGGGGGTCGCGGCCGCGTTCTCGACCGTGTCCAGAGGCGTGCGGCTCATGCGTTGACCAGCTTCTTGAGGATCGAGGTGAAGAAGGGGAGGCCGTCGGTGCGGCCGGACCCGACGAGCGGCTCGACGGCGTGCTCCGGGTGCGGCATCAGGCCGACGACGTTGCCCGCCTCGTTCGTGATGCCGGCGATGTCCCGCAGCGAGCCGTTCGGGTTGACGTCCAGGTAACGGAACGCGACCCGTCCCTCCGCCTCGAGCATGTCGAGCGTGTGCTCGTCGGCGACGTACCGCCCGTCCATGTTCTTCAGCGGGATGTGGATCTCCTGGCCGGACTCGTAGTCGGCGGTCCAGGCGGTCTCCGCGTTCTCCACCCGCAGCTTCTGGTCGCGGCAGATGAAGTGGAGGTGGTTGTTGCCGAGCATCGCGCCGGGGAGGAGGTGCGCCTCGGTGAGGACCTGGAAGCCGTTGCAGATGCCGAGAACCGGCATTCCGGACTTCGCCTGCGCGATGACGGTCTCCATCACCGGCGAGAAACGCGAGATGGCGCCCGCCCGCAGATAGTCGCCGTACGAGAATCCGCCGGGCAGCACCACGGCGTCGACCTGCTTGAGGTCCTTGTCCTTGTGCCAGAGGGCTACGGGTTCGGCGCCCGCCAGCTTGATCGCGCGCTGCGTGTCGCGGTCGTCCAGGCTGCCGGGAAAGGTGACGACTCCAATACGAGCGGTCACTTTCCGGCCTCCGCGACTTCCTCGACCTTGACGGTGAAGTCCTCGATCACGGTGTTGGCGAGGAAGGATTCCGCCAGTTCATGGATGCGGGCGAGCGCGGCGTCGTCCACCGGTCCGTCCACTTCCAGTTCGAATCGCTTTCCCTGACGGACATCGGAGACACCTTCGAAACCGAGGCGCGGCAGTGCACGCTGCACCGCCTGGCCCTGGGGGTCGAGGATCTCCGGCTTGAGCATGACGTCGACTACGACGCGTGCCACTGGCACTCCCGGTGTGTGGTGCTGAGCAGGTCGCTTCAGACTACCCGCACGAAATTTCTACTCGCGTAGATTCGTAGAATCCTACGTGACCCCGATCACGATCCCGCATCGGAGCGGGGGCGTGGACGGAAAATCCTGGGAAAAACCGCAGAAGAGCGGCAGGGCCCGATTGCCTTCGGACACGCGCAAGGTTTTAGTCGGGCTTCACAATGCAATGCCGGGCACTGTACAAAGGAATTGGCAATAGCCGATACTTTGCTCGATAACAGCCGGACAGCCGACAACTCCCCGACAACTCCATGACGTCCGTGCACGTCATGGCCGTTGATCGCGGAGGTGTCGCACGAAGGGACCGATATTCGTGGCGCAGCGTGTCGTGGTCACTCTCTTTGACGACATCGACGGCTCGGAAGCGGCCGAGACGATCGCCTTCGGACTCGACGGCAAGTCGTACGAGATCGACCTCAATCCAGCCAATGCCAAGAAACTGCGTAAGGCGCTCGCGCCCTACCTGGACGCCGGCCGCAAGCAGTCGAAGTCCGGGAAGGCGTACACGCACACCGCGCTGACGCCCGACCCGGCCGCGGTCCGCGCCTGGGCCCGCTCCAACAAGCTGGACGTGCCGCCGCGAGGCCGGATCCCCAAGAAGGTCTACGAGGCGTTCGCCGAGTCGCACTGAGCCGGCACCTCGCGCGGGGTCCGCCGAAGGACCCCGCCGCCGGCCCTCCGGCGGACCCCCGGGAGAACCGACTTGCGCTGACCCCCCGCTGGTCAGCTAGAGTCTGGAGCACGCCGAGGGGCAAGGCCGGAAGGCCCGAACCCCGAGGAGTCTTGCGGGTGTAGTTCAGTAGCAGAACATCCCCCTTCCAGGGGGAAGGCGCAGTGTGCAATTCCTGTCACCCGCTCTGCATCCCTTACCGATCAGGTAGGGTGGTGCTCGCGCCGATCGGTGAAAGCCGGTCGGAGGCAATGCGGACGTAGCTCAGTTGGTAGAGCGCAACCTTGCCAAGGTTGAGGTCGCCAGTTCGAACCTGGTCGTCCGCTCAGCAAGGAAAGGCCCCGGTCAATCGACCGGGGCCTTTCTCGTGTTCGCCCCCGCCGGAGTCTCCGCCCGGCTCCGGCGTCCGCAGCCTCACCCACGGCCGCTCATCTCCTCTCGTCGCCCGCCTCATCCTCATCACCGCGCACTCGCGCGGAGATGACGTCTGACATTTGTCATGCGGAGTGATGACATCGCGCACTGCCGGGGGAGCCCGTACGCGGCGACGCTGACTTCATGGACGCGAACCAGCACGATGACGTGATCGAGGTCACCGATCTGCGGCGGGTGTACGGGGGTGAGGGAAGAGAATTCGAGGCGGTGCGCGGAGTCACCTTCTCCGTGGCCCGAGGTGAGCTCTTCGCCCTCCTCGGTACCAACGGCGCGGGAAAGACATCCACCGTCGAGTTGATCGAGGGTCTCGCCCCTCCGGACGGCGGGCGGGTGCGGGTCCTCGGGCACGATCCGTACGCGGACCGGGCGGCCGTGCGGCCCCGGATCGGCGTGATGCTTCAGGAAGGCGGCTTCCCCTCCGAGCTGACGGTCGCGGAGACCGTCCGCATGTGGGCGTCCTGCACCAGCGGCGCCCGGCCCACCGGAGAAGCACTGGACCTGGTCGGCCTCGCGCACCGGGCGGACGTCCGCGTGAAGCAGTTGTCCGGGGGCGAGAAGCGGCGCCTGGACCTGGCGCTCGCCCTCCTCGGCCGGCCCGAGGTCCTCTTCCTCGACGAACCCACGACCGGACTCGACGTGGAAGGCCGCCGGAACACCTGGGAATTGGTGCGCGAGCTGCGCGACGGCGGGACCACGGTCCTGCTGACCACGCACTATCTGGAAGAGGCGGAGATCCTCGCCGACCGGCTGGCGATCCTGCACGAAGGGCGGACAGCGGCCATCGGCACTCCGGCCGAGGTCACCGCCTCCCAGCCGTCGCACGTCTCGTTCGAACTGCCCGACGGCTGCTTTCCCGGCGATCTCCCCCCGCTGGCCGAGCTCGGCGTGAACAGCCATGAGACGACGGGCCGGTCGATCAGGCTGCGCACGAACGAACTGCAACGGACGGCCACCGCCCTGCTGGTGTGGGCCGAGCGGACACGGGTCGAGCTGCGGGGGCTCGACGTGCGATCGGCCTCCCTGGAGGAGGCGTTCCTGCGGATCTCCCGGGAGGCGACGGCGCACGGCGTCGCAGGGACACAGCCGACGGGTCCGCCGGGCGGGCGGGCGGTGGACCCGGGAGACAAGACGCGGGAGTCGGTCGCGCAGACGCGGGGAAGGGGGACGGCGGGATGAGCGGGACGACGATCCCGACCGGTGCCGGTGCCGGCAGGGGAGCGGGCACCGGTGCCGGCAGGGACGCGGGCGTCGGGGCCGGCAGCGGGACCACGGCCCTGCGACGGACGGCCGCGCTGGCCCGCGCCGAGCTGACCCTGCTGAGCCGCACCAAAGCGACACTGGCCGCGGCGTTGCTGGTCCCGCTGACCCTGCCGTTCACGCTCCGCTCGACCGTGGAGCAGATGGACCTGAAGGGCACCGGGCTCACCGTCGGCGCGATCCTGCTGCCCTCCTCCATCGGCTTCGCGCTCCTCTTCGCCGTCTACGGCTCCCTGGTGACCGTGTACGCGGCCCGCCGCGAGGAACTCGTCCTCAAGCGGCTGCGCACGGGGGAGCTGCGGGACGCGGAGATCCTCGCGGGCGCCGCCCTGCCCTCGGTGGCGACGGGTCTGGCCCAGTGCCTGGTCCTGACCGTCGCCTGCTGGGTGACGCTCGGGATCGGGGTGCCCGAGGCACCCCATCTCGTCCTGCTGGGACTGCTGTTGGGGTTCCTCACCTGGCCCGTGCTCGCGGCCGTCACAGCGAGCTTCAGCAAGAGCGTCGAGGGCGCCCAGATAGCGGCGGCGCCCCTGACGCTGGTGTCACTGGCCGGCTCCGGGACCTTCGTCCCCCTGGAGACGCTGCCCGACGGCGTGGCGTCGTTCTGTGAACTGCTGCCGCTCACCCCGGTGATCACTCTGATCCGCGGCGGCTGGACCGGGCAGCTCTCCGCCCACGACGCGACGGGCGCCCTCGTCACGGCGTTGGCCTGGACCGTGATCGCGGTGTTTGCTGTACGACGGTGGTTCCGCTGGGAGCCGCGGCGATGACCACGGACACGGGGGTGGGCATGACCGGACCGGCGGGCTGGTGGCGGGGCAAGAACACGCCGGCGAAGGTCGAGACGTACACACGGTGGTCGTTCCACTTCTTCACCGTGCTCGAGGCCGTCGCGATCGGTCTGCCCGTCTTCGGACAGGTGTCGCCGGCCCGGTCCTGGTCCCTCTTCCTGCTGGTGTGCGCGCATTCCGTGCTCTGCGGGGTGGCCGCCTCACGGGCGCTGGACTGGGCGCGCGGCACCAGGGAGCAGCCCCGGCGGACGCTGCTCACGCTGGTCGTGGGGACCGCCGTGATCGCCGTCCTGGGCGTCGTCCTCTCGGGCTCCCCGTGGCGCCCCGTGGACGACGGCGAGTTCCTGGTCGCCTCCTCTCTGTTCGTCGGTGTCACGTCGTTCGGCACCGGCACCCTCGCGCTCGGGACGCGTGACAAGCGCCGGATGGCGTACGCCGTGCTCGGTGCGGCGGTGGGCGGCGGCGCGGTCTCCCTCCCCCTCGGATTCTCCGGCCCCGCCGCGCTGATCACCGCCGTGCTGATCCTGCTCACCGCCGGTTTCCTGACCTTCACCGCGGCCTTCTCCGTCTGGCTGCTCAACGCCGTCTTCGAACTCGACGAGGCCCGCGAGACCCGCGCCCGGCTCGCCGTCGCCGAGGAGCGCCTGCGCTTCGGCCGCGATCTGCACGACGTGATGGGCCGCAACCTCGCGGTGATCGCCCTCAAGAGCGAGCTCGCCGTACAGCTGGCCCGGCGTGGGCGGAGCGAGGCCGTGGACCAGATGACCGAGGTGCAGCGGATAGCCCGCGAGTCCCAGCGCGAGGTGCGCGAGGTCGTACGGGGATACCGCGATGCCGACCTGACCACCGAACTGGCGGGAGCTCAGGGCGTGCTGACCGCGGCGGGCATCGAGTGCGCGATCACGGGCACCGCCACGGGGCTGCCCGCACCGGTGCAGTCCGCGCTCGGCTGGGTCGTCCGGGAGGCGACCACCAATGTGCTGCGGCACGGGGACCCCGGGAGGTGCGCGCTGTCCCTCCGGGTGAACGGGGAGCGGGTGACGCTCACCGTCGAGAACGACGGGGTTCCGGACGGAGCGGGCCAGACCCTCTCGCCAGCCGGGGGTTCCGGGCAGGGAAGGGGTTCCGGGCTGGCGGGCCTGCGGGAACGGCTGGGCGAGGTGGACGGGGTGCTGCGGGCCGGCGCGAGCGGCGGAGTCTTCCGGCTCACGGCGGAGATCCCGCTGCCGTGCTCCACGGCCGACGGGAGAGCGGCGGGCCCGGGGACAGGGGCCGGGGCCGGCCCGGGGACAGGGGCCGGCCCGGAGACGGGGACCGGGGCTGTTCCGAGGACAGAGGTCGGGGCCGGCCCGGAGGCAGAGGCCGGAGTCGATCCGGGGCGTGGTGGGGCGGCGCCATGGGTGTCTCCCTCGTCCGTTCCGCGTCAGGTGAGGGAGGCCACCTCATGATGTCCGTGTCGCCCGGCGCGGTCACGCCCCCCGTACGGCTGCTGCTCGCCGACGACGAACATCTGATCCGGGGTGCGCTGGCCGCGCTGCTCGGTCTGGAGGACGACCTGGTCGTCGTGGCAGAGGCGGCGACCGGACCGGAGGCCCTGGCGATGGCACGGGCGCACGTGCCCGATGTCGCCGTCCTGGACCTTCAGATGCCGGGAGCCGACGGCGTGAGCGTCGCCACATCCCTGCGGGCCGAACTGCCGGGCTGCCAGGTGCTGATCGTGACGAGTCACGGGCTGCCGGGACATCTGAAGCGGGCACTGGCGGCAGGGGTGCGCGGGTTCGTCCCCAAGACGGTCAGCGCACAGCGGCTCGCGGAGATCATCCGTACCGTCCACGCCGGAAACCGCTATGTGGATCCGGAGTTGGCCGCCGACGCGATCTCCGCCGGGGACTCGCCACTGACCGCGCGCGAGACCGAGGTGCTCGAATTCGCCGCCGACGGGGCCCCCGTGACGGAGATCGCGGAGCGGGCCGCGCTGTCCCAGGGGACCGTGCGGAACTACCTCTCGTCGGCCGCCGCGAAACTGGGGGCGGAGAATCGGCACGCCGCGGTGCGTCTCGCACGGGCGCGAGGTTGGGTATAGTGGCTCTCGCGCCACGGCGCATGCGGACGTAGCTCAGTTGGTAGAGCGCAACCTTGCCAAGGTTGAGGTCGCCAGTTCGAACCTGGTCGTCCGCTCAAGAAAGAAGAAGCCCCCGGCCTCAGGTCGGGGGCTTCTTCGTGTGCGTCCGCCGGGATGGAAGACCTTCGGGCAGCCGCCTCAGGGGCGGGAACCGGGGACGGGCGGGCGGGCCCCCGGGGGACCGCCGGACCGCGTGGCCGTGTCACCGCCGGGCGCGGAAGTCGGCCGGGCCCGGCGGCGGGGTCGGAGCGGCGGTCAGGACCAGCTGACGCCCGTCAGGCGCTCGTAGGCCTCGACGTACTTGGCCCGGGTGGCCTCCACCACGTGCTCGGGCAGCGCCGGCGGCGGCTGCTCGCTCTTGCGGTCCCAGCCGGACTCCGGCGAGGTCAGCCAGTCGCGGACGTACTGCTTGTCGAAGGACGGCTGCGCGTGACCCGGCTCCCAGGCGTCCGCCGGCCAGAAGCGCGAGGAGTCGGGGGTCAGCACCTCGTCGGCGAGGACGAGGGTCTCGCCCTCGTAGCCGAACTCGAACTTCGTGTCCGCGAGGATGATGCCGCGTTCACGGGCGATGTCGCGGGCCCGGCCGTAGATGGCGAGGGTCGCCTGACGCAGTTCGGCGGCCGTCTCGGCGCCGACCTGACGGGCGACCTCCTCGTAGGAGACGTTCTCGTCGTGCTCGCCGACGGCGGCCTTGGTGGCGGGGGTGAAGATCGGCGCGGGGAGTTCCGAGCCGTCGACCAGGCCCTCGGGGAGCGCGAGACCGCAGACCGTGCGGGACGCGTCGTACTCGACGAGTCCCGAGCCCGTCAGATAGCCGCGGGCGACGCACTCGACCGGGGCCATCCGAAGGGACTTGCAGATCAGGGTGCGGCCCGCCCAGTCGGCGGGGGCGCCCGGCGGGAGCTCCGTGCTCAGCACGTGGTTGGGCGCCAACTCGGAGAGCTGGTCGAACCACCACAGGGAGAGCTGGGTGAGAGTGCGGCCCTTGTCGGGGATCTCCGTGGGGAGAACCCAGTCGTAGGCGGAGATGCGGTCGCTGGCGACCATCACGAGGTCGCCCGCCTCGTTCTGGTACAGATCGCGCACCTTGCCGGTGTGCAGATGTACCAGACCCGGCACCTGAAGCGGCTCGGGCTTTTCGACGAATCCGGACACGGTGCCTCCCCGTGGTTCTGTCCAAGTGCCTCGATTCTCCCGTACCGGACGACCGGGTTCGGACAGGGGGCGCGCGCGAGGCACGCCGAGCGGGTGCGGGAGCGGGGATGGGCGCGGGCGACACGAGCACGGCGCGGCCGCGGACACGGCTGTGCCCGCGGTGCGAGGAGCTCCGGCGGGGCGCGTGGGCGGGCACCCTCAGCCGGGCCCCGGTCGCGCCTCAGCCGGGCCCCGGTCGCGCGTCGGCCACGTCCGAGGCGCGTCAGCCGCTCTCGGCGTGTTGAGCGATACGGCGTGTTCGGCGGTGCTCAGTGGTGCTTGCAGATGCGGTCGAGGAGGTTGGCGGTCGCGCGCTGGATCCGGTGGTCCACGTGGCCGGGGCGATCGAGGGCCGGGGACCAGGCGAACGTTCCGGACGCGAAGACCAGGGCGCCGGACGGGGCCCGGTAGAGCGAGGTCTCCTGATGGCGGACGGTGCCCTCGGCGTCCGGGTACGGGGAGTGCGCGAGCAGGATCCGGCCCTGGTGCTCCGGCAGTGGGGTGCGCGGGAAGTAACGGTCCGCCTCACCGGCGACCATGCCCGCCACCTCGTCGCCCTCGCTCGCGCCGGTCGCCTCCCACAGCCAGTGGTCGGCGTTGCGGATGATCAAGGGATGCGGCTCGGGGACGCGTCCCGCGTACTGGATGCCGATGAGCTGCTGCTCCGGACGGTCGATCTCGCGCCACAGGGCCGGCCTGCCCGGGCCGCGGCGCTTCCGGCAGGTCAGCAGCCGGTCGGCGACGCCCGACGGGGACGGGCCCAACTCCACCTGCCAGTACATGGTGTTGGCGGAGAGGAAGACGAGCGAGGTGCCGTGCTCGCGGGCGAGTTCCGTCGTGCGGCGCATCTGCGGCGACCAGTACTCGTCGTGGCCCGGGAAGACCAGGCCGCGGTAGCGGGTGGGGTCGACGCGGCCGGCGTGCAGGTCGCGGGCGTCGGCGTAGGCGAGGTCGTAGCCGTAACGCTCCGCCCAGCGGATGAAGTCGTAGGCGTGCCCCACGTGCAGGGGCAGGCCGGCACCCGCGTACGGGCGGTCGAAGGAGACGGTCGTCGCGGCGTCGGCCTCGCCGAGCAGGCGGCCCTTCTCGTCCCAGGCGTGGTAGAGGCTGGCGCCGGTGCGGCCGTCCTCCGGATACAGGTTGTACGCCTGCCAGGTGATGTCCGGGAGCAGCAGGAGCAGGTCGGCCGTCTGGTGGTTGCGGACGGTGAACGGGACGTGGGAGCGGTAGCCGTCGACGGTGGTCAGGACGGCGACGTAGGCGCCGACGTTCCAGTACGACGGGATCTGGAGGCGCCAGGACAGCCACCAGTGGTGGCAGGAGACGGTCCGGTCGGCGGCGAGCGGCTGCGGCTGGACGATGCCGGAGAGGCGGGGACTCGTGGTGATCTTGCTGGCGCCGTCGCCGCCGTAGTGGCCGATGCGGTAGATGTCGACGCTGAACTCCTGCGGCGGGTCGACCGTCACGTGGAAGTCGATGGACTCGCCGGGAGCGGCGGCCCCCGTGGTGGTGAAGCCCTTGATCTGCCGGTGGACGTCGTCCGCGGAGCGGGGGCCCACCGTGCCGGAGCGCGCGCGGGTGCCGGAGTTGGCGCGCGGCGCCGGGATCCTGGAGGCGTCGGCCGCCGACCTGGGCGGCTGGGCCGCGTCGGAGTCCAGGTACCAGGGGACGACGTGGCCGGTGTCGTCGAAGTAGGTCTCGCTGCCGCGCAGCCAGGGAACGGGACCCTGACCGAAGGGGTCCGTGACGGCGTGCGCGAGTGCTCCCGACTCCCAGCGGCGGATCTGCTCAGACCCCATGCCTGCTCCCCTCCCTGGTGCCCCCGTCGGTAAGCCCTTGCCCGTGCGCGATCGGTCCCAGCACATCACATTACGCACGCACTCCGTCACCGTTCGTCGCGAATTGACGTGAGTGGAACGGCTGCCTCCGACCGGGCCGGGGTGACCGCGGACCTCTCCATCGGAGGGGCGTCAGACCAGGCGGACCGGTTTCTCCGGACGAACGCCCAGGTGGCGGAGCCAGTCCCGCAGGGGCGCGGGGTCCCCGGTCTCTATCAGGGTGAGCACCCGGGGGCCGAGGTCGCCGGCTCGTTCACCGCCGACGAGGAGGGACGGGCCGTCGAGCCAGTCGAGCCCGGGGGCGGCTCCGGCGGTGTCCATCGCGGCGCAGCAGACCATCGCCGTGACATGGTCGGCCAGCAGTTCGCGACCGCTCCGGGGTGGTTGGAGGGGGAACAGCGGAAGCATCCCGTCCCCCCAGAGTGCCTGTTCGGGTCCTCCCTGCTCGGCGCCGCCGGCGAGCGCGTGCGACACCGGGGCGGACGCCTCCTCCCGGGCCACTTCCGCGGTGAGTCCGGCCGCGAGGGCCGCCGACCGCTCATTGCCCACGGAGAGTTCCGGGTCGTCGGTCTCGGCGATGCCCATCTCCCCGTAGGCCTCCGTGCGGTGCTCGGCGAGGACGGCGTCCGGTCGGGCCGGGGCCGGGGCGGGCCCGGTCTCCGCCGGCGCGGACAGATGGTCCATCACCCGGGCCAGCGTCGGGCCGTCCGCCTCGGGGAGCGCGGGGTCGGCGGGGTGCCGGACGCCGAGCGAGTCAAGGACGCGGTGGAGACGGGCCGCGTCGGTCCGCCACTTACGGTCGACCACCTCGTCGGGATAGTCCTGCCAGTCGACCGGCGCCCAGTCGGGACCGGGCTCGGCGGGACCGCCGTGGAAGAGCCGGGCGGCGAGCAGCGAGGCCGCCTCGTCCACGGTGCCGGGCTCTTCGAGGAGATCGCAGGCGGGGCGTTCACCGAGACGGGAGGTGAAGCCCTCGGCCAGGCGGTCGCGGCGGGACAGCTCGGTCAGCGCGGCGACCACGCCCACGTCCAGCCGGGAGGGCCAGCGGCCCATCCGCCAGGCGGGCAGCGCGACGCGGGTCAGCAGGCGGTCCCAGCCCGCGTACGCCAGACCCACCTGTTCCTGGGCGACGATCCGCACGCCGTAGTCCACCGCCTGGGCGCGCTCGGCGGCGGCCACCGCCACACCGCGCTCCATCTCGGCGGCATGGTCCCGACAGCTGCGCAGCAGGACACGGGTCACCCAGCCTGCACCGGCCAGGACCGTGCGGGACAGCGGTCCCCGGCCGGGTGCCGAGGTCACGGCCACAGCCGCGTCCAGCCCCCGTACGAACCGGCGGGCCGCGGCTATGTCCGGGTGCGCGGAGGGGCCCGTACCGGCGACCACCGGGGCGAGGACGGCCCGCAGCTCACCGACCCTCATCCACCACATGAAGGGGGAACCGATGACGAGGACGGGGGAGACGGGGACCCGGCCGGCGCGGTTCGCCAGCCCGGGGACCCCACGGCCTCCGGCCAGAGCGGCCCGCCCGTCGTCCCTGCCGTCCGGTTCGTCACGGCCGCCCGGCGAGGATCCGCCGTGCGCCCGGTGGGACCGGTCCTCCAGCCAGCTGTCGCAGTCCGGAGTGAGGGCTATCGCCGAGGGGGCCGGTACGTCGAGCCGGTCCGCCAGGTCGCGGACCATCCGGTAGAGATCGGGGGCCGACTCCTCGGAGATCGGGACCGTGGGGCTCATCGCCGGCCGGGCCCTGGCCACGACGAGCGCGATGCCAGCCGCCGCGAGGAGGACGAGAACGGCGAGGACCGTCACGATCCAGCGCGCGGTCCCCCACGGCTCACCGGTGATGCGGCCGGTGGAGCCGCCGACGAGCAGCACGACCGCCACGGCCGCTGGCACCAGGGCGACGGCCAGCGCCCTGCTGCGGACGCGCAGCACAGCGAGAGCCCGGGAGCGCGCGGCCTGCGCGCCCACCTCCACACCCATACCGGTCACGACCGGATGTCACCCCCTATTGTCCGCCTCGCTCCGGCCTTTCCACTGCCGGTGCCGACGGAAACCCTGGCGTTGGTCACTCCCCCACTGTGGCACCCGCCGCCGACATCGCAATGCCGGTGGGCCAAGTGCCGGAATGCTTTCGCCGCACCCTAGTTGTGGCCCCGCCCCTCGTCAGCCGGATACGGCATCGGTCACTCGATCGAATGGCTCTGGGGAAAGGTGAATGGCGGTGAGCCAGGATCAGCCCCTCGGTTCCGTGGGCGATTCCGCAGGTGGAAGCGGTCGGAGGGGACACGGCAGGGCCCCGGATTCCGTACGGAATCCGGGGCCCTGTGATGCTATGGGGATCCGCGGCTACGCCTCCGCCGCCGCCTTGGCCGCGATGTCCGTACGGTGCTGCGAACCGTCGAGACCGATCCGGGCGACCGCCGCGTAGGCGCGCTCCCGGGCTTCGGTGAGTCCCGAACCGATCGCGGTGACGGACAGGACCCGGCCGCCGGCGCTCACCACGGCTCCGCCGTCCAGCCGGGTTCCGGCGTGCAGGACGTAGGCGTGCGGGGCGTCCTCGGCGGCCACGTCGTCGAGCCCGGTGATCGGGTCGCCGGTGCGCGGGGTGTCCGGGTAGTTGTGCGAGGCCACGACCACGGTGACCGCCGCGTCCTCGCTCCAGCGCAGCGGCTCCAGGTCGGCGAGGGTGCCGTTCGCGGACGCCAGCAGGACACCCGCGAGCGGGGTCTTCAGCCGGGCGAGGACGACCTGCGTCTCGGGGTCGCCGAAGCGGGCGTTGAACTCGATGACCCGGACACCGCGACCGGTGATCGCCAGACCGGCGTACAGAAGTCCGGAGAACGGTGTGCCGCGGCGGCGCAGTTCGTCGACGGTCGGCTGGAGGACGGTCTCCATGACCTCCTCGACGAGCTTCGGGTCGGCCCAGGGCAGCGGCGAGTAGGCGCCCATGCCGCCGGTGTTCGGCCCCTCGTCGCCGTCCAGCGCGCGCTTGAAGTCCTGGGCGGGCTGGAGCGGGACGACGGTCGTGCCGTCGGTGATCGCGAAGAGGGAGACCTCGGGGCCGTCGAGGAACTCCTCGATGACGACGCGGTCGCAGGCGCCTGCGTGCGCGCGCGCCGCGTCGAGGTCGTCGGTCACGACGACGCCCTTGCCGGCCGCCAGTCCGTCGTCCTTCACGACGTACGGCGCCCCGAACGCGTCGAGGGCCTCCTCGACCTCCTCCGGCGTCGCGCAGACGTACGAGCGTGCCGTGGGGACGCCGGCACCCGCCATCACGTCCTTCGCGAACGCCTTGGAGCCCTCCAGCCGCGCGGCTTCCCCGGAGGGGCCGAAGCAGGGGACGCCGGCCGCGCGCACGGCGTCGGCGACACCGGCGACCAGCGGGGCCTCGGGGCCCACGACCACCAGCTCGGCGCCGAGCTCCGTGGCCAGCGCGGCCACGGCGGAGCCGTCGAGGGCGTCGACCGGACGCAACTCCGCCACCTCCGCGATCCCGGCGTTACCGGGAGCGCAGTACAGGGCGGTGACGTCGGGGTCGAGGGACAGGGAGCGGCACAGGGCGTGTTCGCGGGCGCCACCGCCGATGACAAGGACCTTCACGGGGCTCAGCCTAGCCGCCGCGCGAGGGCGCCCTTTGTGCGGGCTTCCGAAGCGGGCGGGGCGCGGCGGCGGTGCGATCCTCCAAAAAGGGCCGGCCCGACGCCTCGGGAGGCGGCGCCGAAGGGTGATGGTGGGACGCGGTCACCCGACGGGCCTGCGGCCGCGACCCGGATCACGGCAGCGCTGGGAGGGCGGTGGCGTCCTGGGGCGGGCAGGCCCGACCCTCACTCGTTCGAGAACTCCTCCATCACCGTCGCGCCGAGTTCACGGACGATCAGTTCGTGTCCCGAGAGGGCCGACTCGTCCAGGTCGGGGTCGTCGTCCTCCGGGGTGTCGTCCTCGGGGGCGACCGGCGGCGGCTCGTGCGAGGGCCGCGCCGACGCGGGCGCGGCCATGCCGTGCGCCTGGGCGTGGCCCCCGGCGGGGCCGGACTGGGCGGCCGGGGGCGGTGCGGCCGGGCCGGACGACTGCTGGGGCGCGGGCCGCTGGCCGGCGGGAGCCCCGCCGTAACCGCCGGCACCGGCACCACCGGCGCCACCACCTCCGTAGCCACCGCCTCCGCCTCCGCCGAACCCGCCGCCCGCCGGAGCGGCCGGCGGCGCGGAGCCGCCGGAGGCGTCCACGACCGCCTCGACCTTCCACTGCACGTTGAACTGTTCCGCGAGCGCCTGCCGCAGCACGTCCTCGCTGCCGCTGCTCGCGAAGTTGTCCCGCGCTCCGGCGTTGACGAAGCCGATCTGCAGGGTCGTTCCGTCGAAGGCCGTGACCTGCGCGTTCTGGCTGAGCAGGATCCAGGTGAACCGGCGGCGGTTCTTCACCGCCTCCAGGATGTTCGGCCACAGCGCGCGGGGGTCGACGCCACCCGCGGCCTGGGGCGCGAACGACGCCTGCGGCACACCGTGAGCGGCGGCGGCAGGGGCCGGCGCGGAGGCCGGCGCGGAGACCGGAGCGGCGGAGGGCGGCGGAGCCTGCCCGCCGCCCGCGGGCGCCGCCGTGGGCCAGCCTCCGGGGCGACGACCGCTGCCGGCGGCCGTCGCGGTGGGCCAGGCGCCGGGCGCGCCCCCGGCGGGAGCGCCGGCCGGGGCCGCGGGCTGTTCGGGCGCCACGGGCGCGCCCGTCGGAGCCGGGGGAGTCACGGATGCCGCGGGCGCGAGGGGGGCGGCGGGCGCGGGCGGCCCGGGGGGCGCGGCCTGCATCGCTCCGGCACCCCCTTGCGCCACTGCCCCCTGCCCCGGTCCCTGACCCGTCGTCCCCCGGGCCGCGGCACGGGCCGCCGCGGGGCCGGACCCGGCAGGAACCGCCGGGCCGCCCTGCGGGACCGGCGCCGGGCCGTGCGCCTCGGGTCCCGGGACGTACCCCATGGCGGGCGCCGCCGCACCGCCGGAGAAGTTCACCCCGCGCTCGATCCGGTCGAGCCTGGCCATGAGGGACCGCTCGTCCCCGTAGGCGGCGGGCAGCAGGACGCGGGCGCAGATGAGCTCGAGCTGCAGGCGCGGAGAGGTGGCTCCGCGCATCTCCGTCAGCCCGTCGTTGACCAGGTCGGCCGCCCGGCTCAGCTCGGCGGCGCCGAAGACGCCGGCCTGGGCCTGCATGCGCTCGACGACCTCGACCGGAGCATCGATGAGCCCCTTCTCCACGGCGTCCGGGACGGCCGCCAGGATCACCAGGTCGCGCAACCGCTCCAGCAGGTCGGCGACGAACCGCCGCGGGTCGTTACCGCCCTCGATGACGGTGTCCACCACTTCGAAGGCGGCGGCGCCGTCCCCCGCCGCGAACGCCTCCACGACGGCGTCGAGCAGCGAACCGTCCGTGTACCCGAGCAGGGAGGTCGCCATGGCGTACGTCACACCGGCGTCCGCCGCGCCCGCGAGCAGCTGGTCCATCACGGACATGGAGTCACGCACGGAGCCCGCGCCCGCCCGCACGACCAGGGGGAGCACGCCCTCCTCGACGGGAATCCCCTCCTGCCCGCAGACCTCGCCCAAGTAGGTGCGCAGGGTTCCCGGCGGCACCAGCCGGAACGGGTAGTGGTGGGTCCGCGACCGGATCGTCCCGATGACCTTCTCGGGCTCGGTCGTGGCGAAGATGAACTTGAGGTGCTCCGGAGGTTCCTCGACGACCTTCAGCAGCGCGTTGAAGCCGGCCGGCGTGACCATGTGGGCCTCGTCGATGATGTAGATCTTGTACCGGCTGCTCGCGGGCCCGAAGAAGGCCTTTTCCCGCAGGTCACGGGCGTCGTCCACACCACCGTGCGAAGCCGCGTCGATCTCGATGACGTCGATGGAGCCGCGGCCGTTGCGCGCGAGGTCCTGACAGGACTGGCACTCCCCGCAGGGCGTCGGCGTGGGCCCCTGCTCGCAGTTCAGGCAGCGGGCCAGGATGCGCGCGCTCGTGGTCTTTCCGCATCCGCGCGGACCGCTGAACAGGTACGCGTGATTGACCCGGTTGTTCCGCAGCGCCTGCTGCAACGGGTCGGTGACATGCTCCTGCCCGATGACCTCGGCGAACGACTCCGGGCGATAGCGGCGGTACAGCGCGAGAGACGACACGTCTACGAGGTTATAGGCGCCCGCTGACAACAAGGACCGTCCCGGGCGCATCCCGGGCGCGACCCCGGCGGCATGCGGTCCCCCGCCCGCCTGGCGGCCGTCCGGGAACGCAAGCGCCCCCCACGCACCCGCCAGAGCCAACCTACCCTTGCTGCCTTCCGGCCCTGGGGGAGTTCAGTCAGATAGCGCCACGTGAGGGGCTCCGCAAAGAGTACAGGATCCTGGAGGGAGGAACGAGTTCGCGAGCACTCCTCAACGTCTTGTATTGTTTGCCCCGGAGGATTCGCCTAGTGGCCTAGGGCGCACGCTTGGAAAGCGTGTTGGGGGCAACCCCTCACGAGTTCGAATCTCGTATCCTCCGCCAGTGCCTCACCGGGCACGATGTCGAAGGGCCCCACCGTTCGCGGTGGGGCCCTTCTTCGTGTGCGGTCGCGGTTCTCCTCGGCCCGCCCGGACTCGACGGGGTTCTTCCCGGTCCTGACCTGCAGGTCCGGGAAGAACCCCGCGCGTGGCCCTGCCGGTCTCAGTCGACCTTCACGGTCTTCGAGACGGTGATCTGGTCGATGTCGGTGGTGCGGATCGTGACCTTCATCGTCCAGGTGCCGGCCACCGGAAGGGTCAGGCCGTCGGACGTCCAGTAGCCGCCCTTGTCGGTGATCTCCGCGTCGATCGGGCCGAGGTCCTGCGATTCCAGGGTGAAGGTGAGGCGCAGTTCGGGGACGGTCGCCAGGCCGCCGTCGGGGCCGATGATCACTGCCTGCACCGAGTTCTCGCCCACCCGGCCCGGCGCCAGCTCGACCTGCACCTTGCCGTGCCCGCCGGGGGTGCCGACGTCGAAGGGCACCACGACCGCCGACGCGGCCGGCCGGTTCGTGGCCGCGACGGCGGCGGCGGTCTCCGTGGCGGCGCGGCCCGGCTGCGTCCCGGTCAGCATCGTCGTGACCACCAGCACCAGGATGCCGACGGTGACCTCGGCGAGCACCGAACGGCGCAGGCCCCGGTGGTACGCGGAGCCGTCCGGGCCGTCGGCCGGCCCGTCTCCCCCGGCGTCCCGCCGACCGTCCGTCCGCCCGGCCGCCGGCTCCCGTTCGGGGGCGTCCTCCTGTCCGCCGCCCGAGTCGGTGCCGGTCCCGGTGCCGGTGTCCTCGGCGGTGGCCGCGACGGCCGTGGTCTCGGCGTCCGCTTCCGCCGGGGCGCCGACCGTCACCGCGATCGCCGCCCGCTCGGCCGGAACGGTGACCGAGGTCTCCGGCACCGCGAGGCGGGCCGTCCACCGGCGCGAGTACGCGGCTCCCACCAGCAGCAGCGCCACCGCGCCGAGCTTGACGACCAGGAGCCTGCCGTACGACGTCGAGGTCAGGGCGTCCCAGGAGCCGAGGCCGCGCCAGGACTGGTAGACCCCGGTGACCGCGAGGACGGCGACCGAGGTGAGGGCGAGCCGGGAGAAGCGGGTGACGACGGCCGGGGAGACCGGCTCGGCCGGACGGTGCAGGGCCGCCAGCAAGGCGGCCAGGCCGCCGAACCACACCGCCATGGCGAGCAGGTGCAGGACGGAGGAGACCATCGCCACCGGGACCTGGATCCCGGCGGAGGCGTGTTCGGCCGCGGCCCAGGTGACCGCGAGGCCCAGTGAGAGCAGTCCGCCGAGCACGAGGACACCGCGGGGCTCGCGGTCCCGTACCGGCGCCCGCAGGGGCAGGAAGGCGGCCACGGCGAGCAACGCGAGCCGCGCGACCAGCACGATGCCGGGGCGGCCCGCCAGGGTGTCGCTCAGGACCGCCGGGTCGACGGCGTCGCCCAGGCCGGTGCCGCGCTCGTAGGGGCCGCGCAGCAGGAGCAGCGCGAGCGTGGAGCCGAGCAGGGTCCACCAGCCGGTCACCAGCAGGCGCCGGACGGAGCCCGGGAAGCCGCAGGCCAGGACGAACGTCGCCGCGCCGATGAGCAGGGCGAGACCGCTGTACGCGGCGTAGCGGGCGATGTCGTAGAGGGCGGTGGAGGCGGGGTTCCCGCCGGTGGAGGGCACGGGCGGGGCGGTCGGCGAGGGTTTGCCGATGGAGAAGGTGAAGGCACCGGAGATCGGGTGGCTGTCCGCCGAGACGACCCGCCAGGCCACGGTGAACGTGCCGGTTCCCAGGCCGCGCGGCAGGGTGACCCGGGCGGTGTCGGAGCGGCCGTCGGCGTGGCTCACCTCACCGGTGTGGACGCGCCGGTTCTCCGGGGTGAGCACGCGGAGGGAGTCGTCGAGCAGGCCGACGGACTCGCTGAACGTCACGGTCACCTGGCGCGGCGCCGACTTCAGCACGCTGCCGTCCCCGGGGTCGGAGCTCGTCAGCGCGGCGTGGGCGGACGCGCCGCCCGCACCGCCGAAGAGCACCAGCGCCAGGACGCCGCCCAGCAGGGCCAGGGCCCGGACGCCGCGCCACCGTCGGTCTCGCTGCCCGCTCTCGTTCACACGCCGTCTCCGTATTCGCATGTCCAGAGTCTCGGTCACGTACGAATACGTACGAACGGGGGCCGGGTCCTGCTCACCCGGAAGTTCGCGAACCCTCCTCGAAGGCCTCTCGGGTGAGGAAGGCGAGCAGAGCGCGCTTCTCGGGCAGTCGGACCTCGGGCAGGTCGATCTCGGGGAGCACGATCTCCCCCGCGGGAACGAAGCCCTGGCCGGTCAGACGGGCGATGGCCTTGGCGTTGCGGGCGTCGGGTTCGACCACCGCCCGCTGCCGGCCGAGGCCCGTCAGGGCGTACGACAGGAACGCGGCCAGCAGCGTGGACGACCAGCCCGGCCGCCCTCCGCCCCCGGGGGCCGGGGGTCCGATCAGCAGATGGACGCCGATGTCGCCGGGCCGCACCTCGTAGCACTCGGCGACCCGGTCGGCCCCGGGCTCGTACGTCTGGAAGAGCGCGACCGGTACGCCGTCCCCGACCATGAGGAAGGCGTGGTGGGTGTCGAGCGAGTCGAGGTGCAGGTAGGTCTCCAGCACCTGCTCCTTCGAGAACCCGGTCATGCCCCAGTACGCGGCGCGCTCCTCGGTGACCCAGCCGTGCAGGACGTCGAGGTCGGCGCGCGGGTCGACGGGCAGCACCCGGAGCGTGCCGAAACCGTCGACCGTCCGCTCGTGCACGGCCTCGCGGGAACCGTCGTACGTCTCGGCCGTCTTCGCTTCAGTCGTCATCGCTCTCCTTGGTCAGCGTGTTCCAGTCGGTGGTCACCGGGGCGAGAACTCCCTTCGTCCACAAGGGGAGTTGATCACGGTGGTGGGCCGTGCCGGGAACGCCGTCGGCGCCGAAGGGGACCACCCAGAGGCTGTCGTCCCGGTCGGCGAGGTCCCAGACGTAGCGGGCCGCGGATCCACGCG
Organism: Streptomyces sp. NPDC002580; assembly: GCF_042889485.1. Classification (NCBI taxonomy): domain Bacteria; kingdom Bacillati; phylum Actinomycetota; class Actinomycetes; order Kitasatosporales; family Streptomycetaceae; genus Streptomyces; species Streptomyces sp. NPDC002580. Next base: position 74,521 of record NZ_JBIAQZ010000003.1, read on the forward strand.
CGCTCAGGTCGGTCAGTCCGGGCACCGACGACGTGCTCAGGACGCAGTCGTTGTCGCCGGACAGGGCCGGTTCGTCGTACGCGGTGCCGGTGAGCGCCCGCCAGGGGGCGAGACGATGCGTGTCGCCCCAGGTGCCCGACGGGGGCCGGGCGGCCACCTCCTCGACCGACGCGCGCAGGAGCTCGTCGCGGTCGATGCCGAACAACTCCCTTTCCGTCAGCAGGTTCTCGAGGGCGAAGGCGACGCGCGGGACGAGCGCGAGCCAGGGCAGGAAGACGTCGGGACGGGCGGGCGGGTCCGCCAGCACGGCGAGGGCCGGCTCGGCCGCGAGCCGGCGTACGAGCGCGCCGCGCACCCGCGCGTACTCCGCCGCCAGGGCGCTGTCGGCGTCCATGCGCCGGTCCCAGCGCGCGAGCCGGTCCCGGAGGGCGGCCGCGGGGCCGGACAGTTCCAGTGCGGCGAGCCGGTCCAGCAGGGCGGCGGCCGAGCCGACGTGGGTGTCCATGTGGACGGCCGGCATGTCCCCCGCCGACCAGTTCTCCCCGGCGTCGAGCAACCGCCGGATGCGGGCCGCCCGGTGGCGTGGCGCGAACTCGACGCCGAGCGGGGCCGCGGGGCCGCGCTGGTTCGCCATCACGGCGAGGCCGTCCTCCACGGGGCCGTACGGCATCTCGTGCCAGCCGGTCCACTCGTGCCCGGGCTCCCAGGCGGGCACGACCCGGGTGCGGTTGGCCGGGTCCCGGACCGGGACCCGGCCCGCGACGCGGTGCAGCAGTCCACCCTCGGTGTCGGCGGCCTGCACGACGTTCACCGGCTCCGCCCAGGCGTCGAACGCCCGGTCCACGTCGGCGACCCGGCGGGCCCGCAGCAGCGGGAGGAGCGCGCCGAACCCGAGGTCCCTCGTCACGCGGGGCGGGTAGCGCAGGCTGACGGTCTCCTCGGCGCCGACGCCCCCGATCACCACGGGCCCGCGTGCCGTCTCGATCACCTCGACCCCGACGGGTTCGCTTCCGGCCACCTCCACGCGCTCCACGTGCCGCGCGGCGGCCCGCCAGACGCCGTCGGGGTCGAGGGCCTCGACGGCCCCGCCCTCGACGTGGCGCAGCCGCTCCCGGTAGAGGTCCTGGTAGTCGGCCATCGCGTTGGTGATCGCCCAGGCGACGGTCCCGGTGTGGGCGAAGTGCGCGATGCCGGGGACGCCGGGGACGGCGATGCCGACGACGTCGAACTCCGGGCAGGAGAGGCGGATCTGCTGGTAGACGCCGGGGTCCTCGATGAAGCGGTGCGGATCGCCGGCCACCAACGCCTGTCCCGTGGCGGTGCGTTCGCCGCTCACCAGCCAACCGTTGCTCCCGGCCGTGCCGGGGCCGTCCATGGCGAACAGACCGACCGCGTCGGCGCCGAGCCGTCGTACGACCTCCTCGCGCCACAGCTTGGCGGGGAACCCGGCGAACAGGATGTGCGTACCGAGCCAGACCCCCAGCGGGCTCCAGGGCTCCCAGCGCCCGGGAACGAGCCCGGCGGCCGCGAACTCGGGCGCCCGGGCCGCCCCTTCGGCCAGCCCGTCGTTGACCCCGTCGACGTACGCGACGATCCACGCGGCGGTCTCCGGGTCCGATTCCGTCAGGGCCTCGAAGCAGCGCCGTGCGGTGTCGTCGAGCCGGGCCTGCCGCGCGAACCGGTCCCAGCCGATGGCCTCCGCGCCGAGGAACGCGGCGGAGGTGCCCTGCGAGCGGTGCCGTTCGACCTCCAGCTGCCAGGCCCGGTCGTGGGCGGTGACCCGGCCCTGGGCGTGGGCGAGTTCGCGTGCGTCGGCGGCGCGCAGGTGCGGGATGCCCCAGGTGTCACGGTAGATTTCGGCGGTCACGGTCCATCCCCATTCTTGTCAGGTTAGGCTAACCTAATTAACGTCTGGGTGATCGTACGGGGGTGAGATCCCGCGGGACCCGGGCGGTCACGGCCGCACGTCCCGCCCCCGCACGCGAGAGCATCGGCGCGTGGACCCCCACTCTTCGCCTCGCCCAGCAGCCCGAGGCCGGCGAACTGCCGGGCCGCAGCCCGCCGGCGGCCCTGGTCGGCATGCCGCTGGACCAGCCGGTGCCCATGGAGTGGGCCTTCGCCGGGGCCTGGGACCCGGGGGACATGGAACCCGGCGTCCCCTCCCCGGCGCGGACGCCGGTCCCACGACCCTTCTTCGCCCTCGCCGCCCCTGCCCGTCCCGTACCCGGGGCCCCGCCCCGGACCCCGCTCCGCAAACGCCGGAGGGGCTAAATCCTGGCTCCCCGGCCGGGATCCGGCGGAGGAGCTGAATGTGGGCCCCCGGCCGGGATCCGGCGGAGGGGGTCGTGCCGCCGGGCCCCTACGCCAACAGGGCGGATCTTTCCGCCGGGAGTGAGCCGTCCGCCCGAGGTGGGGACATGACGCTCATGAGCCGCGCCCCGCGCCACCCGCACCCCCGTCCGGGGGGAAGCCGGTGGCTCCGGATCCTCGTGGTGCTCGTCGTCGCCCTGCTCGCGACAGGCCCGCACCCGGGGGCGTTCACCGCGTCGGCCGTCACCGGCACCACCGGGGCCGCCGAGCACGACGTGCTCGACACCGCCCTGCGCCCACCGCCCCGCCAGGAGCACCGCCCCCTCGCCCCGCGGCGTCCCACCCCTGGAATCCCGGGCCGGCTACCCGGCCTCGGGCGCCCACCGGCGTCACCCGTCCCCGCGACCCCGTCCGTCGCACCCGACCTTTCCGCACTGCGCTGCGTGGTCCTGCGCTGCTGACAGACCCGGCCGACCCGCCCCCGGGCGCACCGGCCCACGGCCATTCGTCAGCGAACACCGGACACAAGGAACAGGACACACGCATGCCCGGCGACCCCTACGCGGTCCTCCGCGCCCTCCTGCGCGCGGAGGCCGCGCGCGACCACACCCCCGAACCGAACCCCCGCCCCGAACCCCGCCCCGTCCCCCGCCCCGATCCGGACGAACCGTTCCGCGGCACGCCTCCGGAATCCCCGCGCGCCTGACCCCGCGGAGCGGACGGCGAACGCCGGCAGGCGGCCGACGGGGGACAGCCGGCCGCGGACAGGCGACAGCACGAGGGCGGCCGTCCCACCAGGGGCGGCCGCCCGCTCGCGGACTCTCCCGCTACCGCCGCTTCCGGGCCGTCCCGAAGAGCGACCGGGTGATCTCCCGCCCGATCTGCGTACCCACCGACCGGGCCAGGGACTTGAACATCCCGCTGTCGACGACCCGCTCGACGACGGAAGGCTCCTCCTTCGGCCGGCTCCGCCCCCCGGAGCGCTCGGCCTCCGGCGCGTCCCGCCCGTCCTTCGGCCGTGCGGTGGCCGAGGACGGCGGGGGACCGGCGTCCGGTGCGTCGTCGGACCGAGCGGCCGTCAACCTCTCGTACGCCGATGTCCGGTCCACCTCCCGCGCGTACCGCCCGTACAGCTCGGAGGCCTTCACCGCCCGGTCGAGCGCGTCCGCGTCCACCGGCCCCATCAGGGACCGCGGAGCCCGCAGCCGGGTCGCCGCGACCGGCGTCGGAGCGCCCCTCTCGCTCAGCACGGTGACGACGGCCTCACCCGTGCCGAGGCCGGTGAGGACCTCTTCGAGGTCGTACGGGGAGTCGGGGAACGTCTTCACCGTGGCCTTCAGCGCCTTCTGGTCGTCCGGGGTGAAGGCGCGCAACGCGTGCTGCACGCGGTTGCCGAGCTGGCCGAGGACATCCGCGGGGACGTCCTTCGGCGTCTGCGTCACGAAGAAGACGCCGACTCCTTTCGAGCGAATGAGCCGCACGGTCTGCGTGATCGAGTCCAGGAACGCCTTCGACGCGTCCTGGAAGAGCAGATGGGCCTCGTCGAAGAAGAAGACGAGCTTCGGCCGGTCGGCGTCACCGACCTCCGGAAGGTCGTGGAAGAGGTCGGCGAGCAGCCACATCAGGAACGTCGAGAAGAGCTGGGGCCGGTCCTGCACGGCGGGCAGTTCGAGGAGCGACACCACTCCCCGTCCGTCCGGCGCCGTACGCGTCAGTTCACTCGTGTCGAACTCCGGCTCCCCGAAGAAGGGGCTCATGCCCTGTGCCTCGAAGGCCGTGAGGGAACGCAGGATGACCCCGGCCGTGGCGGTGGACAGCCCGCCGATCCCCTTGAGTTCCCGCTTGCCCTCGTCCGAGGTCAGAAAGGCGACGACCGCGCGCAGGTCCTTGAGGTCGACGAGTTCCAGGCCCTTCCCGTCGGCGTAGTGGAAGATCAGGCCGAGCGACTGCTCCTGGGTCCGGTTGAGCTGGAGCACCTTGGACAGCAGCACCGGCCCGAAGCCGGTGACCGTGGCCCGTACGGGAATGCCGTGGCCGAGGCCGCCGAGCGCGTAGAACTCCGCGGGGCACCCGCCCGGTGTCCACTCCTGGCCGACCTCCCGGGCCCGCTCCCGGACCTTCGGGCCGGGCTCGCCCGGCGCCGAGATCCCGGAGACGTCACCCTTGATGTCGGCGAGGAAGACGGGGACGCCCTGCGCCGAGAGCTGTTCGGCGATCAACTGGAGCGTCTTGGTCTTTCCGGTGCCCGTGGCGCCCGCGACCAGGCCGTGCCGGTTGAGCATCGGCAACGGGATCCGGATCCGCGCGTCGGGCAGGCACGCCCCGTCCCAGAGCAAGGCGCCCAGGTCGAGAGCGGGACCCTCGAAGGCGTAGCCGGAGGCGATCTCCAAGGCTTCCCGCGGGAGCGAAGGAGTGGGGGCCGTCACCTCGGAAGCGGTCCCCGCGGGAGCCGACGGCACGGTCTCACTGTCACTCATGTCGGACCCCTGTTCCCGTTTTGCAAGGAATTACGGCATCTTTTCCAGCGTCGCACTGCGTCGCCATGGATGCGCCCGGAAGGTCTTGACCGGTAGGCTTTCCGTGTGATCTTCAAGCGCATCGGAAACGGCCGGCCGTACCCCGACCACGGCCGGGAAAGCACCCGGCAGTGGGCGGACGTCGCGCCGCGCCCGGTCCGCCTCGATCAGCTCGTGACGACCAAGGGCCAGCTGGACCTGGAGACCCTCCTCGCCGAGGACTCCACCTTCTACGGCGACCTCTTCGCTCACGTCGTCAAGTGGCAGGGCGATCTGTACCTGGAGGACGGCCTGCACCGTGCCGTCCGGGCCGCGCTCCAGCAGCGCCAGGTGCTGCACGCACGCGTCCTTGAACTGGACTAATGGCCACGGCTTGACCCCAATGGGTTGAACTGAACGCCGAGCAATGATCATTTAGTAGGCATCGAGGCCTCGGCGCACTACGCTGCGCCCATGAGCATGCTTACTCCCCCTGGCATGGGTGGCCAGTACCGGATCACGGGGGACAAGTACCCGCGGATGCGCCGACCCCGTGGACGTCGCAGGCTCGCGTTCCTGGTCGTCGCCTCCGTCACCGCACTCGGGCTGATCGGGTGGGGAACCCTGCAGCTCATCGACGTCTTCACCGGCGGTGGCGGCAAGGCCGCCGCGGGTGCCAAGGCCGACTGCGCTTCGAAGGTCACGCCCTCGGCGAAAGCCGCCGCGGCGGCCGCCGAGCTCGCGGTCACCCTGCCCAAGCCTGGCCAGATCACCGTGAACGTCCTCAACGCGACAGCCCGCGGCGGGCTCGCCAAGGAGACGGCCGACGAGCTGAAGAAACGCGGCTTCAAGATCGGCGACGTGGGCAACGCGACGGCCGCGTACGACAAGAAGGTCGCGGGCGCCGGGATACTGCTCGGCGCCAAGACGGCCGACCGGGCCGCGCTCCCCGTCCTCAACACCCAGCTGTCCGGCGCCGAGCTGAAGACCGACGGCCGGACGAAGGCCACGACGGTCGACCTCATCATCGGCACCAAGTTCAAGGCGCTGACGAAGAAGGAGGACGCCGACAAGGCGCTGACCGTCCTGACTCAGCCCCGTCCGACGCCCTCCGCCTCGAAGAAGAGCTGCTGACCCCGCGGTCGCTCCGGAGTCGCGTGGAGCGACCCCGGGGCGACTAGAGCCCGGAGCAGCGGTTACTCGGCGGCCCCGTACATCCGGTCCCCGGCGTCGCCGAGGCCCGGCACGATGTAACCGTGCTCGTTCAGGCGCTCGTCCACCGAGGCCGTGACGACGGTGACCGGCGTGCCCGCCAGCTCGCGCTCCATGACCTCGACGCCCTCCGGGGCGGCGAGGAGGACCACGGCGGTGACGTCGTCGGCGCCACGCTTGATCAGCTCCTGGATCGCGGCGACGAGCGTGCCACCGGTGGCCAGCATCGGGTCGAGCACGTACACCTGACGGCCGGAGAGGTCGTCGGGCATGCGGGTGGCGTACGTGGAGGCCTCGAGCGTCTCCTCGTCGCGCACCATGCCCAGGAAGCCCACCTCGGCGGTCGGCAGCAGCCGGACCATTCCGTCGAGCATGCCGAGGCCCGCGCGCAGGATCGGCACGACGAGGGGGCGCGGGTAGGAGAGCTTGACGCCCGTGGTCGGGGAGACCGGGGTCACGACGTCGACCTGCTCCGTGCGCACGTCGCGGGTGGCCTCGTAGGCGAGCAGGGTGACCAGCTCGTCGGCGAGCCGCCGGAAGGTCGCGGAGTCGGTGCGCCGGTCGCGCAGGGTGGTGAGCTTATGGGCGACCAAGGGGTGGTCGACGACGTGGAGACGCATGTCCACAACAGTAGCCGGGCCACCGCTCCCCGCCACTGCCCCGCCCGACCGGGTGCCGGTGGCCGACGTCACCCGTCCGCTGGCATCAAACCGCCCATCAGGGGGAAGGTGGGAGGGACGGACCTGGGGTGGTGTGCCAATGCGGAACCCGGAAGAGGAGTTCTCCGAGCAGCCGGAGAGCGAGGCCGAGCGCAGGAGGCGGCGGGCCCAGTTCCTGCGGGACCTCGCCGAGGCCCGCGAGCTGCGCGACCGGGTCCAGCCGCGCCGCGCCAAGACGGCCCGCCTGCGTCACGCCATGCGGATGCGCACCTTCCGCTGGTAGTCGGCCCACGTCCGCCGGCACATGTCCGCCGGTAGCCCGCCCAGGGTCCACCCCGCCGGGACCGCCCGGTGATCCCTCACTCGTGGCCACGCGGTGCTCGATCCCATCGCGGCGACCCCGGCGGACGACACGCTTGCGGCTGTCCACGGCGCTCCCGCGACACGCCCGCACCACCCTCGCCGCCACGCCCCCGGCGGAGTCCGCCACCCGGCCGCACGTGGAGGCGGGACGCGCCCGCACCTCGGTCGATGGCACGCCCGTGGGAACCGCTCGCCCGACCGCCGTGGAGCCGGGGCGCCGCACGGCCCACGAGGTTCGCGCGGGCGGCCGTGTCGTGCCGCGAGGTGACTACGCGGCGCGGGCAGCCGCGTACGATCCGCTGATAGCGATCAAAAGAGGCAGACACAGCAGGCCGAAGACGTACCCCTGAGCGCCCTGTTTCTGCCACGATTCCGAGTGGGCAGGGTCGGAGCAGCACTCCCCGCCCACAGCCTCCGCCGGGGGGAACCCCAACCGGCACACCTATGACCAGTGGGAGAGTCACGGTGTACTTCGCCGCACTGCTCGCGCGCACCGAAGACGGGTGGGAAGCGAGCGATACAGAGCTCGACGATGTGGAAACCCTGTCGGATCTGACCGACCTGGCCCGTGAAGTCTCGGACGAGGACACGGTGCTCGTACTCATCGAGCAGGAGGACGCGTGGTTCGGCGTCGTCCGCGTGGACGGCGAGGAGGACCCTCGTATCTACGTCTCGGACGCCGCCTCGGCCGCCCGCAGCTCGTACGGCGAGATCCTGCTCACCGACGAACTGCTAGGACGGGAGCCGGGCGACAACGACGCCGACCTGGACTCCCTCGACCTGGACGGCACGGAGGACGGTGAACCCGGTGACTCCGACGACGAGGAGGAGGAACAGGGAAGCGTGTCCGGCGACGCCGTGTCGCACAGCCCCGTCGGGGACCGCTACATCCTCGCGGACCTCGGGGTGAGCGAGAAGGAACTGCTGGCCCTGGACGAAGGCGAGGCGCTCAACACGATCGCCGAAGCCCTGGGAGCGGCAGAGGTCCTGGAGATGGTGCGCTAGGCCCCCCCGAGAGATGGACCCTCGCCTTCGTACCGGTCGGCCCGGCCCTGTGCCGGCCGCCCGGCTCCCCACCGGTGGACCGGCCCGCACGTCCGCGGGTCGGCCTGCCGTGTCGGTGAGCACCTGCCCGATGCCGGCGGGTCGGCCCACACCCTGTGGAACGAGCCCCTCACCGGTGGACCTCGTAGGTACGGGGCGGGCGCAGGTCCTGGTCTCAGGCAGGGGCATCGAGCCCGCCACCAGGACCCGGTCCCCCTGCCTCTGGACGAACTCCCACGCCGATGAGCCATGCCCACGTGCAGCCGTGCGGCGGGCCCCGTCCATGCGGCTCCCGTCCATGCGGCTCCCGGCCGTCGGCTCCGGCCGCGTTCCGCTAGGTTCCCCTGGTGAGCACCCCGCACCAGGCACCCCGGCCGCCCGATCCCGTACGCGACCGGTGGCGGGCGCCGATGCTGCTCGCTCTGGACGAGGCGCGGCTGGCCGTTCGGGGCGGGGACGTTCCCGTCGGCGCCGTCGTGCTGGCCCCGGACGGGACGACCGTGCTCGCCGCCGGGCACAACGAACGCGAACTCACCGGCGACCCGACGGCCCACGCCGAGGTCCTCGCGCTGCGCAGGGCCGCCGCAGGGCTCGGTGAATGGCGGCTGACCGGCTGCACCCTCGTCGTCACCCTGGAGCCGTGCACGATGTGCGCGGGGGCGCTCGTGCAGTCCCGTGTCGAGCGGGTGGTCTACGGCGCCCGCGACGAGAAGGCGGGCGCGACCGGCTCCGTCTGGGACGTCGTCCGCGACCGGCGGCTCAACCACCGGCCCGAGGTGATCGAAGGCGTCCTCGCCGAGGAGTCCGCGGCGCTGCTCACCTCCTTCTTCCGCGACCGCTGACCGGGCTCCGGGGCGGGGCGCGGTGTCCGCACGGCCGGGTCCCACGCCGGAGCCCGTAGCGCCGAAACGGATTTCAGACCACGGCCCACCTTGAGGTAGGGTCTCCCTCGGTAGCGTGTCCGAGCGGCCGAAGGAGCTCGCCTCGAAAGCGAGTGTGGCGCAAGTCACCGAGGGTTCAAATCCCTCCGCTACCGCACTTGGAAGAGGCGTCCGGTTCATCGAACCGGGCGCCTCTTCGGCGTTGCCGACCCGGGCCGCTCCTGGGTGTCCGCGTCCCGGCCAGGCCTCTTCGCTCTTCGTGAGCCCCCGGAGCCTTCCGGCGAGTTCCTCGGCGAACGGCGTATCAGTCGCGGAAGACCTGGGTGAAGTGTTCCTGGGCGACGATCCTGGGACGGGGCATGCAACCGTCCGCGTCCTCCACGGCGAGGACCAGCGCGAAGGGCTCGGAGGTGCCGACGCGGCGGTTGATCTCTCTGGCGCAGACCGGCGGGAAGACGGGCCGGGGCGGCCGGCGGGCGCCGGTCCGAGAAGACCGCGACCGTGTCCGGAGGCCGGTCAGCAAGGACGTGCGGCCCGCCTCGGGAGCCCCGGCGCCGCTCAGCCGCCGGGGCTCCCGCGCACCCGCACAGGTTCTCCGCTCCCCGCAGAGGACGGGGGAGACGGAGTCATCGGGGGACTACCGCCTCCCCCGAGGGGAAGGACCCTCAAGTCCACACCGCGGTCTCGGGGGGAAGTCCGCGGCGAGGACCCCGCAGTGTGGGTCCTTCGAGCCTCGTGGACCGTTGCCGATTCCGCCGGGGCTCCCTTCCATCGTGCGCCTAGGGAGCACCCTGCGGACCCGGCAAAGGGCCTCGACCTGCGGGCCATTGGTCCTTAAAGGCGGCGTGAAGTTACACTCACCGCCGGCAACAGGGGACCCACCGGGCGCAGCAGTCACAGGGGAGGCCGCGATGGCGGTGAACGGGAAGAAAATCGCCATCTACGCACTCGTGGTCTTCGTGCTCTACGTGATCATCACAGATCCGGAAACGGCCGCCGACTACGTCCAGATAGGGTTCGAGGGCATATCCAGCGCCGCCCAGGCGATCGGCGACTTCATGAGCTGGATCGCCGACGGAGCCCAGAACTGAGACGCGGCACCGAAGGCCGCCCGGCCCGGTCGCGCACCACCCCGCCCGCACGGCACGGTACGGTCCCGCACGACGGAGTCCCGATCCGCGCGGGCCGCTCGGTACGGACCGATCTGTCGGCTCCGCCCGGCAGGCGTTCCGCGCGCCCGCCACCGAGCGGGCGGGACCGACCAGGACGCGCCCGGACACGGCGCGACCGAGCAGCGAACCGCACCACCAGGGAGTCCCCGTGATCCGCCATCTGGTCCTCTTCAAGCTCGACGACGGAGTCCGGCGCGACGAGCCGCGCGTCGTCGAGGGCGTCGCCGCCTTCCGCGCGCTCGGCGGGCAGATCCCCGAACTGCGCTTCTGGGAATGCGACTGGAACATCACCGACCGGCCCGTCGCGTACGACTTCGCGATCAACTCGGCGGTCGACGACACCGACGCCCTCCAGCGCTATCTGGAGCACCCGGCCCACCAGGCCGGCGTCGCGCTCTGGCGGGAGTTCGCCACCTGGGTGATCGCCGATTACCCGTTCTGACCGTTCTTGATCGCACTCCTTTCCGGAGCCCCTGCCCGCAACCGGTCAGGGGTTTTCGCCGTCCTACGCCCCAACTCGCCTCCCGCCCACCTCCAACACGGCGTTATGCGGTGCTTGCACACAGTGCACATGTCTTGTGATGCTATGACCGCTTTTGACGGATGAGTTGACGGATACGTTGACGGATCGTTGGCGAATGAAGAGGTGGCGTTGACCGTGTCGGCCAGTACTGCGCCGCCCCAGGAGGAAGTCCCGGTCACGGACCGGGCCCCGGCCCTCCCGCCCGCCCCGCCCACGGACCGGGCCCCGGCGCAGACCACGGCCCCGAACGCCTCCCCCAGCGCCCCGAGCGCCCCGACGAGCCCCACGATCACTCCGACGCCCGGTATCGCGCCCAGCGCCGCCCCAGACCCCTTGCAGGACCCGGCCACCCCCGGCCCCTTGTCCGCCCCGGCGTCGGGGGCGGACAAGGGGCCGGGCCCGACGACGGAACCGGCGACGGACCCCGCGCCCGGCACCGCGCCGATCCAGGAGGTCACGCCGGAGCGCCGCCGGGGCGCCGACACCCGGGCGCTGACGCAACTGCTCTTCGGCGAGCTGAAGACGCTGGAACCGGGCACCACCGCGCACAACCGGGTCCGCGGCGCCCTCATCGAGGCGAACCTTCCGCTCGTCCGGTACGCGGCGGCCCGCTTCCGCTCCCGCAACGAGCCGATGGAGGACGTGGTCCAGGTCGGCACCATCGGCCTGATCAACGCCATCGACCGCTTCGACCCGGAGCGGGGCGTGCAGTTCCCGACCTTCGCGATGCCGACGGTCGTCGGAGAGATCAAGCGGTACTTCCGCGACAACGTCCGCACCGTGCACGTACCGCGCCGGCTGCACGAGCTGTGGGTGCAGGTGAACAGCGCGACGGAGGACCTGACGACCGCCTTCGGACGCTCGCCCACCACCGCCGAGATCGCCGAACGGCTGCGCATCTCCGAGGACGAGGTGCTCTCCTGCATCGAGGCGGGGCGGTCGTACCACGCCACCTCGCTCGAAGCGGCCCAAGAGGGTGACGGACTGCCGGGTCTGCTCGACCGGCTCGGCTACGAGGACCCCGCGCTCGACGGGGTCGAACACCGCGACCTCGTCCGGCATCTGCTCGTACAGCTGCCCGAGCGCGAACAGCGGATCCTGCTGCTGCGCTACTACAGCAATCTGACCCAGTCACAGATCAGCGCGGAACTGGGAGTGTCCCAGATGCACGTGTCAAGGCTCCTCGCCCGCAGCTTCGCGCGCCTTCGATCCGCAAACAGGATCGAGGCGTAACCGAAAAGAGCGAATCGCTCAAGGTCTCTTTTTCTGGCGGTTCAGAGGTGAAACTCCGTCAGACCCCCTTTTTCCAGGGCCGATTCACCCTCCCCGTGTCGACATGTCACTACATCGCGTTGCTGACATGTGACATTCTTCCGGAAGCGCGTTTGCCGCGGCCTCGCCTCCGGTATTCAGGTGGAGGCTGCGTTCCTCCGACGGGAGCGATTGCCGCGACCGTCCGCGACCCAAAGGGGGTGGCATGTCCGCAGATCAGGGCAGCTCGAAGGTGCTCACGCTCACAAAGGGCGACGCAGTGCCCGAGGCGCACGCCGCGCTTCACGATGTCCCTGCCGTCAAGGCCCCGGAAGCCGTTCCGGCACCCGAGTCCTCCGGCGCCATCGACACCCGGACCCTGTCCCGCTCCCTCTTCCTGCGGCTCGCCGCACTCGCCGAGAACAGCCCGGAGCGCGGCTACGTCCGGGACACCCTCATCGAGCTCAACCTCCCGCTCGTCCGGTACGCGGCGGCCCGCTTCCGCTCCCGCAACGAGCCGATGGAGGACATCGTCCAGGTCGGCACGATCGGCCTGATCAAGGCGATCGACCGCTTCGACTGCGAACGCGGCGTCGAGTTCCCGACCTTCGCGATGCCGACCGTGGTCGGAGAGATCAAGCGGTTCTTCCGCGACACGTCCTGGTCGGTCCGCGTCCCGCGCCGCCTCCAGGAGCTGCGTCTCGCCCTCACCAAGGCCAGTGACGAGCTCTCGCAGAAGCTCGACCGCTCGCCGACGGTCGCCGAACTCGCCGCGGTGCTGGGGGTGTCCGAGGAGGACGTGGTCGACGGCCTCGCCGTCGGCAACGCGTACACGGCGTCGTCGCTCGACTCGCCCGCCCCGGAGGACGACGGCGGCGAGGGCTCCCTCGCGGACCGCCTCGGCTACGAGGACACCGCCCTGGAGGGCGTGGAGTACCGCGAGTCGCTCAAGCCGCTGCTCGCCAAGCTGCCGCCCCGCGAACGCCGGATCATCATGCTCCGCTTCTTCGCGAACATGACCCAGTCACAGATCGGCGAGGAGGTCGGCATCTCGCAGATGCACGTCTCCCGCCTCCTCACCCGCACCCTGGCCCAGCTGCGGGAAGGACTCATCTCCGACTGACCGCCCCACGCGGGGTTCATAATTGACGACTCGTCAGTCACACTGGCGCGATGCGTCACGAGTCGATACGCGGCCGCCGAGGCGCCCTGGTGGGGGCCTCGGCGGCCGCGTTGTGTCTGGGCGGAACGCTGGCCGCGTGCGGGAGCGGCGGAGGCGACGGCGGCCATGTCGCGGTCGGGGCCGCGGGCGGCTCCCCGCCGGCGTCGGGGGCCGCGGTGGCGCCTTCGGGCGAGGTGTCCCTGGTGCCCCTGCGCGGCGCGTCGACCGAAGGTCCCGACGCCTCGGGGGAGAAGGGGGGTTCCGGCTCCGCAACGGCGTCGTCCGGTGACCGGGACTCGGCCCCGGCCGACGGTCCCGGTGGTCCGGGAGGCACGGCGGCCGATCAAGGCGGACCGGGGGCCGGGGGCAGCGGCCCGGGAGGCTCGGGGAGCGGCACCGGCGGCGGGTCGTCAGCGTCGTCCGGCGGCGGGTCCTCTTCGTCCTCCGGTGGCGACTCCGGCCGTACGGGCGGGAGTTCGGGACATCCGTCCACGCCGTCCGCGCCCGCGCCGACGACGAGCGCCGGACCCGCCGTGCTCGCGGTGAGCGACGTCTCGCGCACGGCCGCCGATCGGCGCTGGTGCGAGAAGGTGACCGTCTCCTTCCGCAACACCGGTGGTACGGCGGCGCGTTCGGGCACGGTGACGTTCGGGACGCACATCATCGGGGCGCTCGGGATCGACTGGGCGACCATCGGGTCGACCGAGGCCCTTCCCGCACCGATCGCCGCCGGCACGGGGAAGGACGGCACCTGGACGGTGTGCGTCGACGCGTGGCGGGTGCCGTTGGGCATGCACATCGAGACGCGGGACGTCTCCGTGCGGTGGAAGTAGGCCGCGGCTCCACTGTGGCGACACGGCCCACCCGGTCACATGAGCGCGAGCCACGCCACCGCGACGACGACCGCGACGGCGACGACGACGCCGACGATCAGTCCGACGCGGGGACCCGCGGGAGCGACCGCCTGCTGCTGCCGGCCCTGGGGGGCCTCATCGACGAACGCACGGAACATCTGGGTGCTGCCCGCGGGGTCGTAGTTGCCCTCGGGGCCCTGGGTGTTTGCCATAGGCCAGGACACTAGCGAATGCGCGGGGGCTGCCCAAGTGCCGGGTTCCCCCTTCACACCGCCCGCGACGCCTTTTCGCCCCGCCTCCCCACCTTTGCCCTCGCTCCGCCGCCTCCTGCCGTTCCGGCGCCCCGGCGAGCGCCGGAACGGGTCCGCCACCCCCTCCCACGTGCGCGTTTACGTTCGCCAATGCTTGCCTTTGCCAAGTTTTTAGACCTGAAGCCCCTCCATTCGTTTGCCTGCAGCAACCAACTTCTTTTATGGTTGCCCTAAGCAACGAATACGGGAGGTGTGATGGCCGAGCAGGCGCAGTACGAGGAACTGGCCCGTCGGCTCAGCGCCATCGGTGCCGTGAAGCGGGACATGGGACGCATCCTGCCGTCCGACTGCCCCGCGGGTTCCGCCGCCGTCCTCACCCTCCTCGGCCGGTACGGCGAGATGCGGATGAGCAGGCTCGCCGAGCTGCTCTCCGTGGACATGTCGGTGACCAGCCGCCATGTCGCGCATGTCGCCGTCCGGGGCTGGATAGAACGGTTCCCCGACCCGGCCGACAGACGCTCGCGCATCCTGCGCCTCACCGACGACGGCCGGGAGCAGCTCGACGAGCTCTCGCTGCGCACGTCGCGGCTGCTCGCCGACCGACTGAGCCACTGGTCCGACCACGAGGTCGGACTGCTCATCGAGCTGATGGGCCGGCTGCGCGAGAGCTTCGGCGACTGCCGCTCCCCGCACCGGACGCCCGCGCACCCTCCCCCGTACGCGACAGACGTCTCGGAACCGACCACCCGTACACCCGCGTAAGTACGTAAGAAAAGGAAGCCCATGGCAACCACCACACCAGCCGGTGTGCGGGGCTCACACGCCAAGCACGGAGGCGCCGCCGACGGCGCCCCGATGACGCACCGGCAGATCATGGAGGCCCTCTCCGGGCTGCTGCTCGGCATGTTCGTCGCGATCCTGTCGTCGACGATCGTCTCCAACGCGCTCCCCCGCATCATCGGAGACCTGGGCGGCGGCCAGTCCGCCTACACCTGGGTCGTCACCGCCGCGCTGCTCTCGATGACCGCGACCACGCCCCTGTGGGGCAAGCTGTCCGACCTGTACAGCAAGAAGGCGCTCGTCCAGATAGCGCTCGTCATCTACGTGCTGGGATCGGCCGCCGCCGGTCTCTCGCAGAACGCCGGCATGCTGATCGCCTGCCGTGTCGTGCAGGGCGTCGGCGTCGGCGGTCTGTCCGCCCTCGCACAGATCGTGATGGCCGCGATGATCTCCCCGCGTGAGCGCGGGCGCTACTCCGGTTACCTGGGCGCGACGTTCGCCGTCGCAACCGTCGGCGGCCCGCTGCTCGGCGGTGTCATCACCGACACCAGCTGGCTCGGCTGGCGCTGGTGCTTCTACGTCGGTGTGCCGTTCGCGATCATCGCGCTGATCGTGCTGCAGAAGACCCTGCACCTGCCCGTCGTGAAGCGGGAGGTGAAGGTCGACTGGGCCGGCGCGTTCTTCATCTCCGCCGCGGTCTCGCTGCTGCTCCTGTGGGTCACCTTCGCGGGTGACAAGTACGACTGGGTCTCGTGGCAGACGTACACGATGATCGGTGGAGCGGTCGTCCTCGGCCTGCTCTTCGTCCTGGTCGAGTCCCGGGCGAGCGAGCCGATCATCCCGTTGCGGCTGTTCCGCAACCGGACCATCACCCTCTCCTCCCTCGCCTCGCTCTTCGTCGGCGTCGCGATGTTCACCGGCACGGTCTTCTTCAGCCAGTACTTCCAGCTGGCACGGGACAAGTCCCCGACCATGTCGGGCGTCATGACGATCCCGATGATCGCCGGCCTCTTCGTCTCGTCGACGGTCTCCGGCCAGATCATCACCAAGACCGGACGCTGGAAGTACTGGCTGGTCGCCGGCGGCTTCCTGGTCACCGCAGGTCTCGGCCTCCTCGGCACGATCCGCTACGACACGGCCTACTGGCACATCGCGCTCTTCATGGCGCTGCTGGGCCTCGGCATCGGCATGATGATGCAGAACCTGGTGCTCTCCACGCAGAACCAGGTGGCGCCCTCCGACCTGGGTGCCGCGAGCTCCACGGTGACGTTCTTCCGTTCCCTCGGCGGTGCGATCGGCGTCTCCGCGCTCGGCGCGGTCATGGCCACCCGGATCACCGACTACGTCAAGGACGGACTGACCGACCTCGGTCCCAAGTACGCCTCCCTGGCGTCCGGTTCGGACTCCAGCTCCAGCATCCCGGACATGGACGCGCTGCCCGCGCCGCTGCGCACCGTGATGGAGAGCGCGTACGGCCACGGCATCGCGGACGTCTTCCTGATCGCCGCCGGCATGGCACTGATCGCCTTCCTCATCGTGCTGTTCATCAAGGAGGTCCCGCTGCGGACGTCCGGCGCGATGGCCCAGGCCGCCACGGAGAAGTCCGGCGGGTCCGGCACCGAGGCACCCGCCGTCGGGACCACGGTCGCCGAGGCGCCGCTCGCCGAGGCCGCGGGGGCTCCGGCCGCCGCCGAACAGGTCCCCACACCGTCCGTCGCCGCCCCGGCGGCCGAGGCGGGCGAGCCGGACACCGAGGGCACCCGGCGCCTCGGCGCCGTGGCCACCGCGACCCGGGAGGGCGCCCCGCAGCCCGCGTCGGCCGGCATCCCGGTGCGCGGCCAGGTCCGCGGCGCCGAGAGCACGCCCGTACCGCAGGCCGCGGTCACGCTGATCTCCCTGGCCGGACGCCAGCTCGGCCGCTCGGTCACCCAGGCCGACGGGTCCTACGCGGTGGACGCGCCCGGTGTGGGCTCCTACGTCCTGATCGCGTCCGCCGACGGCTTCCAGCCGCAGGCCTCGACGATCGTCGTGAACGAGGAGCCGCTCGCCCACGACATCCTGCTGAGCGGCACGAGCGGGCTGAGCGGTGTCGTCCGGACCGCCGAGGGCGCAGCGCCGGTCGAGGACGCGATGGTCATCGTGACCGACGTCCGCGGTGACGTGCTGGCCACCGGGACCACCGGTGAGCAGGGCGAGTTCGCCTTCGCCGAGCTGGTGCCCGGCACGGTGACGGTCGCGGTGAACGCCGCCGGTCACCGGCCGCGCGCGCTGCCCGTGGAGGTCGGCGGCGCCGGGGTGACCCGGGTCGAGGTCGCCCTCGAGTCGGGCGCCCGGGTCCAGGGTGTCGTACGGGCGCCGCACGGCCCCCTGTCGGACGCCCGCGTGACGCTCGTGGACGCGGCCGGCAACGTGGTCGGCACGGCCAGGACCGGCGGCGACGGGGCGTACGCCTTCACCGACCTGGACGGCGGCGAGTACACCGTCATCGCGACCGGCTACCCGCCGGTGGCGACGGCGCTGACCGTCGCCGGCCGTGGCGTGGACGGCCACGACGTCGAACTCGCCCACCCCGGCGAGTAGTCCGAGCCCCGGCCCGTGGGGATGCGCGCGCTCTGAGCGGAGGTGCGCCCCCCACGGGCCGGTTTTCATCGCTTCGTCGCAAGGAGTACTGCACATGGGACTGACCGCGAGGATCCGTACGCGGGACGGCTGGGCCGTGTCGCACGCGGTCGTCACGATGACCGACGCGACCGGCGCGCAGGTGCTGCGGGCCGAGGCGGACACCGACGGGGCCGTGCGCGACACCGCGGCGCTCGCGCCCGGCGCGTACACGGTGATCGTGACCGCGGTCGGGTACGCGCCCGCCGCGGCCGGAGCGATCGTGACGGCGGCCGGCCACGCCGAGGTCGGTCCGGTGACCCTGGCCCGCCGGGGCGGCACCGAGCTGCCCCCGCCGGGAGCCTGGACCATCGACCCGGCGCACTCCTCCGTCGGCGTGGTCGCCCGGCACCTGGGCATCTCCAGCGTGCACGGCCGCTTCACGGACTTCGCGGGCCGGATCGAGATCGCCCCGGACGACGTGACGAAGTCACGTGTCGAGGCGTCGATCCCGGCCGCCTCCATCGACACCGGCAACGCCGCGCGCGACACCCACCTGAGGTCGCCGGACTTCCTGGACGTCGAGAGGTACCCGCGGATCACCTACCGCTCGACGGGCCTGACACCGGCCGGCACCGACCGCTGGACCGTGCACGGCGAACTCGCCCTGCACGGCGTCGTGCGTCCCGTCGACCTCGACCTCGCCCACCTCGGCACCGGAGCCGACCCCTGGGGCGGGACCCGTGCAGCGTTCCGCGCGACGGCCGTGCTCCAGCGCGAGGACTTCGCGATGCACTACAACCAGATCGTCCAGGCCGGCATATCCGCCATCGGTACGACCCTGAAGGTGGAGCTGGACGTCCAGGCGGTGCGGGGGGAGACGCTGCCGGCCGCGTGAGCGCGCGCACCCCGATCCGCGCGCTCCGTTTCCCCTTGCCGCCCCCTGCCGGCCCTCCGGCGTCCACGGCCCTCCGGCCCGCCCGCCCTACCGATCGGAACGGACCGGTGCCGCACGTGCCGGAACGGCCCGCGGGCGGCACCGGCACGTGCGGCCTAGGCTGATCGCATGGCACCCCACATCGCGACGAACACCTCTGTCTCCCTGGACGAGTTGCTGGACTTCGTGCGCCCCCGGCACCGGGCCGTCCTGCTCACCCGCCGTGCCGACGGAGGCCCCCAAGGGTCACCGCTGACCTGCGGTGTCGACGACTCGGGCCGCATCGTCGTCTCGACGTACCCCGAGCGGGCCAAGACGCGTAACGCCAAGCGGGACGAACGGGTCGGCCTCATCGTCCTCAGCGACGAGTGGAACGGCCCCTGGGTCCAGATCGACGGCACGGCCGAGGTCCTCGACTCGCCCGACTCCGTCGAGCCCCTCGTCGAGTACTACCGGAACATCGCCGGTGAGCACCCCGACTGGGACGAGTACCGGGCCGCCATGCGCAAGCAGGCCAAGTCGATCATCCGTGTGACCCCCACCCGCTGGGGGCCGGTGTCCACCGGCGGCTTCCCGGCCCATCTGGCCCCCCAGGACTAGCCGGGCCGGCCCGACACCAACCTTCTTCCGCCCCCGCCGCCCCGCACCCGGGGCTCCGCGTCGGTACATCACCAGCCCGTCGCCCCCCACGCCCACACCTCACCCGACGGCGACGGCGACGGCAACGGGCGGATGTACCGACACGGCCCCGACTCACCACCGGCCCCGAGCCGAACAGCGATCGCCGGCGCGAGCGCGACCTCAGCCCCGCGCCACCATCGCCTCGATCCCCGCGATCAGGGTCTCCAGGGCGAAGGTGAAGTCCCGTTCCCGCATCTCCGACACGGTGTCGCCGGCCCGTGCCTCCAAGAGATCCGCCGCGCTCTCGAAGCTCGCCGCGAGCGCCGGCTGTTCGCTGATCGTGCTCATGGCCTGGCGGAAGTACTCGTCCTGCGTCATCCCCGCCGAGGCGCACCGCTGCACGAAGTGACCCTCGATCGTCCCGAACCCGTACACGAACTGGAACACCGCCGACATCGCCCCCATCTGCCCGTGCGGCGGAAGCCCGGTGTGCCGGACCACCTCCTGCACACGCAACGAGAACGCCATGGAATGCGGGCCGATGTTCAGGAAGTTGCCGATGAGCGGCGACACCCACGGGTGGCGCACCAGCAGCGCCCGGTACCCGACGGCCAGCGTCCGCAACTGCTCCCGCCAGCCCTCCCCCGACTCGGCGTCCGGCAGGGCCAGTTCACCGAACACGGCGTCGAGCGCGAGTTCCAGCAGGTCGTCCTTGGTGTCGACGTACCAGTACACGGACATCGCCGTGACGTTCAGCTCCGCCGCGAGGCGCCGCATGGAGAACTTCGCCAGGCCCTCCGCGTCCAGCAGCAGCACCGTGGCCCCGGTGATCCGCTCCCGGTCGAGACCGGACGGCTGGCCGGTGCCCCGGGCCGCCCCGCCCCGGGCGGCCTTGCCCTCCAGCCAGACACTGGTCCGCGCCGGCCGCTCGGCCCTGTCGGCTGCCTTCGCCATGGCGCACCTTCCTCGGAGATCGGACGACGGACAACGGACAACGGAACGGGCCGGTACGCGTCCGGTTCCCCTCCCTCACGATGCTAAGCGGGGCCCCGTACCGCGACGCCCGCCGGATTTCCGCCGGATTTCCGCCCGACGCTCACGCGGAGACCGCCGCCGCGGAGTCCGCCCTCTCCGCCCGCCGCGGCGGCGAGGAGTCCGCCGAGGAGCACCGCGACGGCGCCCACCAGTCGGCTGGTCTCCAGCCCGGAGGAGAACGCGTCGGTGATCCGTCCCCGCTCCCGCGCCGACCCGGCGGAGGCCGGCGCCGGTGGCAGCGGGCCCGCCGCCACCGGTATCAGCACCGCGCCGAGCACCGCGACCCCCAGGCCGTTCCCGAACTCGGCGAGCGTGCCGTTGATCCCGGCGCCCACTCCCGCCTTCTCCCGCGGGATGGCGCTCATGATCGCGTGCGCCATGGCGGACGGGCCACGGCGCACCCCGCGCCGATGAGCACCAGCCCGGCCGGCGTCCCGGCGTACCCCCGTGCGGCGAGTGTCGCGATCGACACGAGCCCCGCCGACATCAGCGTCCTCCCGAGCCCTGTGGACACGGGGTCCCGAGGCGCGCGGTCCCCTTGGCGGACAGGCCGGTGAAGTTCAGGACGACGACCGACAGCGCGAGCAGCGCCGTACGCAGCCCCGCCTCCAACGGCCCGTGCCCGAGCACGAACCGGAGGTGCTGCGTGAGCAGGAACAGCGCGCCGCCCATCCCGAACGTCGCTCCGGGCCCACCCGTCCCGCGGAACCTGCGGAAGACCGCCGGTCAGCCGCCGTTCGTCGGCTGCGTCAGGTCGTAGAACGTGGCCGAACCCACCGTCACCTTCTTGAAGTTGGCCGTGACCCACGAGCTGATCTGCGAGGAGGCCGAGGTCGTGCCGGAGGTTCCGCCGCCACCCGTCCCGCCGCCGGAGATGAAGTAGTGGATCTCGCCGTCGCCCACGTACTTCTTGAACTGGGCCGGCGTCGGGGACGGGTCGGTGCCGTTGAAGCCGCCGATCGCCATCACCGGCTTCCCGGTGGCCAGTTGGTAGCTCGCGGAGTTCTGCGAGCCGATGGCCGCCGCGGCCCAGGTGTAGTCCCCGGCGTTCTCCGACAGCAGCTTCCCGGCCGCGGAGCTGACGCTCGCGCCGTTCAGCAGACCGCCGGCGCCTCCGCCGCCGCCCATGCCGCCCATGCCCGTACCGCCACCGGGCAGGCCGCCCTGCTGGTTCGGTCCCTGGGCGTTGCCGTTCCCGTTGCCCTGCTGGTTCTGGCCGGGAAAACCACCGGTACCGCCCGTCGGAGGCTGTCCCGTGCCGCCACCCGGCTGCCCGTTCCGCGGAGCGCCGTTGCCGTTCTGCTGGTTCTGGCCGCCACCGGGGAAACCGCCCCGCATGCCGCCACCGCCTCCGCCGGGCCCGCCGCCCATGCCCGACCCGGACGGACCCGCCGTCACGATGGACCCGGTGTGCCCGGTGCTCACCGTCGAGAGCGTGTACGCCGTCGGACCCGCGACCGCCGCCACGAAGCTCAGCGCGACCGCCGCGAGTGCCGCCCTGCGACCGAGCCGGCCCGCGAAGACCAGGCCGAGCGCGCCGGCCAGACCGCCGACGAGGACGAGCCACTTGAGCCACGGCAGATAGTCGGAGGTGCGGTTGAGCAGGACGTATCCCCAGACCGCGGACGCGGTGACCGCGCCGGCGAGGGTGAGCGACGTCCACACCCTGCCCCGCTCCTCCCACAGCACCGTCACGCCCATGCCGACCACGGCGGCGATGTAGGGGGCCAGGGCCACCGTGTAGTACTGGTGGAAGATGCCGGCCATGTAGCTGAAGACCAGCGCGGTCATCAGCAGCGCTCCGCCCCAGGCGAGGAAGGAGGCACGGGCCAGGTCGGTCCGCTTCGCCTTCCGGGTGAGGACGACGCCGGCCACCAGCAGGATCAGGGCCGCCGGGAGCAGCCAGGAGATCTGGCCGCCGATCTCGGAGTTGAACATCCGGTCCCAGCCGGTCTCGCCCCACATCCCGGTGCCACCACCGCCCCCGCCACCCCCGACACTGCCGGTCTCGTCGCCGTTGATGCGGCCGAGGCCGTTGTAACCGAAGGTCAGCTCCAGGAAGGAGTTGTTCTGCGAGCCGCCGATGTACGGGCGGGAGGACGCGGGCCACAGTTCGACGATCGCGACCCACCAGCCGCCCGCGACGACCATCGCGGCCGCCGAGAGGCCCAGCTGCGCGAACCGCTTCCGCACCTTCACGGGGGCGCAGACCGCGTACAGCACGGCCAGCGGCGGCAGGATCAGGAAGGCCTGGAGCGTCTTGGCGAGGAAGGCGAAGCCGACGGCGGCGCCCGCCCACAGCAGCCACTTCGTCCGGCCGTCCTCCAGGCCGCGGATCACGCAGTAGACCGTGACGGTCATGAGCAGTGCGAGCATCGCGTCCGGGTTGTTGAACCGGAACATCAGGGCGGCGACGGGGGTGAGCGCGAACACCGCGCCCGCGATCAGTCCGGCCGCCGGGCCGAACCGGCGGCGCACGGCCGCGTACAGGACGCCCACCGTGGCCACGCCCATCAGCACCTCGGGGACGAGGATCGCCCAGGAGTTGAGGCCGAAGATCCGTACCGCCAGGGCCATCGGCCACAGCGAGGCCGGGGGCTTGTCGACGGTGATGGCGTCGGCCGAGTCGAGCGAGCCGAAGAAGAAGGCCTTCCAGCTCTGGCTGCCGGCCTGCACGGCCGCGGAGTAGAAGGAGTTGGCGTACCCGGAGGCGCTCAGGTCGTACAGGTACAGCACCGCGGTGGCGAGCAGCAGGCCGAGGAGGGCGGGGCGCGCCCAGCGCGGGTCCTCGGGCCGGCCTCTCCAGACCCGTCGGAGGAGGGGCCGCCCGGTCTCACCGGCCCCGGGAACGGCCACCGGGGCGGCGGGCTCCGCGGGGAGCGTCGGGGCGGGCGGTCCCCAGCCGGGACCGGAACCCGGGGCATGAGGGGCTCCGACCGTGGAGCCGGCGCCGCCGGCGGAACGCGCACCCCCCGGAAGGCTCACGTTCGTATCGGGGCTCGTATCGGGGCTCGCCTCGGTGCCCGTATCAGGGCTCGTGTCCGGCCGGGTCGTCATCGCGGGTTCCTCGGGTCGTGGTCGTGATCGTGCGGGCGCACCGCCTGCAACTGCATGGTCGAGTCCCCCCAGGCGCGGTCCGCGGCCTCACCGGCGCGGAACGGGGCCGTGTCGTACCGGGCCGTGTCGTACGGGGCCGGGGGCGTCGGCGGGCGCTGCGGCAGCGGCGCGTACGCGTCCTGTCCGTGCCGTGCGGCGCTCGCGTAGGCCGGCGAGGACGGCGGCCGGTGCGAGGCCACCACGGGCGACGGCGGCCCGCCCTGTCCGTCGGGGAAGACCCAGGCGCGGAAGAGCAGGAAGCGCAGCACGGTCGCCGCGAGGTTGGCGGCGACGAGCACCGCCAGTTCGGTGGAGTGCGCGGGTTCGCTCGTCGCCGCGTTCAGGGCGGCGAGGGAGCCGCTGGTCAGGGCGAGTCCGATGCCGAAGACGACCAGACCCTGCGCCTGGTGCCGGACGGCGCCGCTCCGGCCGCGTACGCCGAAGGTCAGCCGGCGGTTGGCGGCCGTGTTGGCGACGGCCGACACGAGCAGCGCGAGCGCGTTGGCGACCTGCGATCCGGAGAAGGAGCGGAAGCCGCTGTAGAGCAGCAGGTAGAAGAGCGTGGACAGGCCGCCCACGACGCAGAAGCCGACGAGCTGGCGGGCCAGCCCCTTGGGCACGTCGGTCAGTTCACGATCGCGCGGGTCGTCCCCGAAGGGCCGGGCGAGCCGGTCGAGCGACAGCGAACCGGTGGCCAGCGCACGCCCCACCCGCCACACGCCCTTGAGGTCGTCGGTCGCCGTCCTCACGATGTGGACGGTCGAGTCCGGGTCGTCGACCCAGTCGACCGGTACCTCGTGGATGCGCAGCCCGGCCCGCTCGGCCAGCACCAGCATCTCGGTGTCGAAGAACCAGCCGGTGTCCTCGATCAGCGGCAGCAGCACCTGGGCGACGTCGCGGCGGATCGCCTTGAAGCCGCACTGCGCGTCCGAGAAGCGGGCCTGGAGCGACCCGCGCAGGATCAGGTTGTACGTGCGGCTGATGAACTCCCGCCTGGCGCCCCGCACCACACGCGAGGAGCGGGACAGCCGTGAGCCGATCGCGAGGTCCGAGTGACCGGAGATCAGCGGGGCCACCAGCGGCAGCAGCGCGTTCAGGTCGGTGGACAGGTCCACGTCCATGTACGCGAGGACCGGCGCGTCGGACGCCGACCACACGGTCCGCAGCGCCCGGCCGCGGCCCTTCTGCTCCAGCCGGAAGGACGTGACCTCCGGAATCCGGGCCGCCAGCCGCGCGGCCACCTGGGGGGTGGTGTCCGTCGACGCGTTGTCCGCCACCGTGATGCGGAACGCGTACGGGAACGTGCGCTCGAGGTGCTCGTGCAGTCTGAGCACACATGGCTGGAGGTCCTTCTCCTCGTTGTAGACGGGGATCACTACGTCCAGGACAGGCGTACCGGCGTCTGTGGCCGGGAGGTGCTCCCGCGCCGGCAGATCGCCGGGAGAAGAGTCGGTTCGCATGGGAACGACTCTCGTCAGACCCCCTGTCGCACCCATGTGGTGGCGCTGTGCTGTGCCTGTGAGTGCGATGACCACGAGGTTTCGGGGGCGAGCGCGGGCAGGTGCAGCGTGAACACGGTCCTGCCCGGCACGCTGTCCACGGTCACCGCGCCCCCGTGCGCGGCCGCGACGGCCTGCACGATGGCGAGCCCGAGACCGGTCGAGCCGGAGGACCGGGAACGCGACGAGTCACCTCGCGCGAACCGCTCGAACACCCGGGGCAACAGATCCGCGGGAATGCCGGGCCCGTCGTCCTGGACGTCCACGCACAGCCACGGCCCGTGCCGGTGCACCCGTGCGGTGACCGTCGTCCCGGGCGGTGTGTGGGTGCGGGCGTTCGCGAAGAGGTTGACCATGACCTGTTGCAGGCGCGCGGCGTCCGCCGACACCAGAGCGGGCTCCTCGGGCAGTTCGAGCCGCCAGTTGTGGGCCCGCCCGGCGGCCCGCGCGTCGCTGACCGCGTCGATCACCAGGGGGACGAGGTCGGTCTGCTCGTACTGCAACGGCCGCCCGGCGTCGAGGCGCGCGAGCAGCAGCAGGTCCTCCACGAGCAGGGTCATCCGCCCGGCCTCGGACTCGATCCGCCCGAGCGCGTGCCGGGTGTCGGGACCGGTCTCCTCCCGGCCGCGCCGGGTCAGTTCGGCGTAGCCGCGGATGGACGCCAGCGGGGTGCGCAGCTCATGACTGGCGTCCGCGACGAACTGCCGTACGCGCGTCTCGCTCTGCTGCCGCGCGTGCAGCGCGCCGTGGACGTGGTCGAGCATGCGGTTGAGCGCCGCCCCGACCTGCCCGACCTCGGTGTGCGGATCGGACTCGGACTCCGGGACCCGCTCGTAGAGCGTGACCTCGCCGGTGTGCAGGGGGAGTTCGGAGACACGGGTGGCGGTGGCGGCGACCTTGCGCAGGGGGCGCAGGGCGAGCGTCACGATGGCGGCGCCCGCGAGGGAGGCCGCCACGAGACCGGCGGCGGTGACGCTGATCTCGACGTAGACCAACGTGGTGAGGGTGTTGGTGACCTCGGCGGTCGGCAGCGCCACGTAGAACTTGCCGTTCCCGCCCTCCGTGTACCGCACGAGGTACTCGCCCCTGCCGGGGATGTCCACGGTGTGCGGGCTGTCGTCCTTGGCGACGGAGGCCAGGGCGGCCAGCTGGCTGTCCTTGAGCTTGACGGTGACGGGTTGCGGGACCCCGTTGGAGTCCTTCTTCCCGACACTGACGATGCCCTCGGTGACCTCGCCGTTCTTCACGATCGCGCCGATGGCGCCCATGGGCTGCCCCCGGGTGACGAACTCCAGGGGATCCTTGTCCAGGGAGTCCTTGCCGTTGCCGCCCGTGTTCGGGGGCGGCAGGTTCCCGGCGCCCTTCGGGCCGCCCATCGGGCCGCCCCCGGCGCGCATCGCCGCCTCTTTGACGTTGTCGCCCAGCTGGTCGTACAGGTGGTTGCTCAACGCGATCGTGGTCACCGTGCCGATCACCGCGCACACCACGGCGATCAGCGCGACGGACGCGACGACGAGCCGCGTCCGCAGGGTCCGCGGCTGTCCCGCCCGTCTCTTCTGCGTACGCGTCCGTCGCCGTCCGCTCATGACACGGCGGGCTTGATCAGATATCCGGCCCCACGCCGGGTGTGGATCATCGGCTCGCGCCCGGCGTCGATCTTGCGACGCAGGTACGAGATGTAGAGCTCGACCACATTGGCCTGCCCGCCGAAGTCGTACGACCACACGCGGTCGAGTATCTGGGCCTTGCTCAGCACCCGGCGCGGATTGCGCATGAGGAAGCGCAGCAGCTCGAACTCGGTCGCGGTCAGGTGGATGTTGTCGCCGCCCCGCGACACCTCGTGGCTGTCCTCGTCCAGGGTGAGGTCGCCGACGAGGAGCACGGACTCGGACCGCCGGTCGGCGGCGCCCGAACGCCTGATGAGACCGCGCAGCCGGGCGACGACCTCCTCCAGGCTGAACGGCTTGGTGACGTAGTCGTCGCCGCCGGCGGTGAGCCCCGCGATCCGGTCCTCGACGGCGTCCTTCGCCGTCAGGAACAGGACCGGGACGTCGGGCAGCTCGCGGCGGAGCCGGCCGAGCACCGTCAGCCCGTCCATGTCCGGCAGCATCATGTCGAGGACGACGGCGTCGGGCCGGAACTCGCGCGCGGTCTGCACCGCGCCCGTCCCGTCACCCGCGCTGCGGATCTGCCAGCCCTCGTAGCGAAGGGCCATGGACAGCAGCTCGGTGATCGACAGCTCGTCGTCCACCACAAGCACCCTGACGGGGCTCCCGTCCGGCCTCAGCAGTTCGGTGCGCCCCTGGGGCGAGGTCGTGGTCATAGCGGACACCTTGGTGGGCGCCGCTGAGAGCATCCTTTCGGCAACCTGTGATTTTCCTGAGAAACACACAGGTACCTCTCAGGAAACTCCTGGGAGGCCCACGCGGTTCCCGCGCGAGGAGCCGAGCCGGCGCCCGGCCCCGGTCTCAGCTCCCCTCCCCGCCAAGGCTCCCGCTTCCTCACCGCCCCGGCACCCGCTTCTGGCACCCGCTCCCTTCCCTCTCCCGCGCCCGGCGGCCCGCCCGTGCCCGCCGCCGTTCCCGTCGGCTCAGCCGCGGCCGAAGAGGCGTGCGCCGTTCTCGTAGCAGACCGCCCGCAGCCAGTCGTCGCCCAGCCCGAGCCGTTCCAGCGCGCGCAGTTGATGGACGTACGGGTAAGGGATGTTCGGGAAGTCGGTGCCGAGCAGGACCCGGTCCCCGAGGTCGGCGAGCCGGGGCAGCAGCCCGGGCGGAAAGGGCGCGAGCCGTTCGCTGAAGTCGGTGAACGCCATGGTCGTGTCGAGCCGCACCTCCTCGTACCGGTCGGCGAGGGCGAGGAAGTCCTCGTACTCGGGCATCCCCATGTGCGCGAGGACGAGCCGCAGCCGGGGATGGCGCCCGAGGACGGCACCGACCGGTCCCGGCCCGGTGTACTTGCCGGGCGCGGGCCCCGATCCGCAGTGGATCACGACCGGGACTCCCGCCTCGGCCAGCAACCCCCAGACGGGGTCGAGCAGTTCGTCCCCCGGGTCGTACGCCCCCACCTGGACGTGCGACTTGAAGACCCGGGCACCCGCCTCCACCGCCTCGCGCACGTACCGCTCGACACCCGGCTCGGGGAAGAGGGTGGAGGTGTGCAGGCAGTCCGGGGTGCGGCGGGCGAAGTCGACCGCCCAGGAGTTGAGCCACTCGGCCATGCCGGCCTTGTGCGGGTAGAGCATCGCCGTGAAGGCGCGCACCCCGAACTCCCGGATCAGCGCCAGTCGTTCGTCCTCGTCCGCGCGATAGGTGATCGGCCACTCGAGGCCACCGGTGAGCTCACCGACCCGGTCGAAGTACTCCCAGACCTTGCGCAGCACCCGTTCGGGCATGAAGTGCGTGTGGACGTCGACGAGTCCGGGCAGTCCGAGACCCTCCCAGAACTCCCGCACCTCCCGGGCCTCGGCGTGTCCGCCGCCCGCCCCGGCCCGCGCCGCCGGGGGAGCCTCATCGGGCGTCTCCCCGGCGGCGGCCGCGTCCTCCGGCTCAACCGCGGGCACGTTCGTACCCATGGCTGCGCTCGACCTTGGCGATGTGCAGGGTGTACCGCTCGTACCACTCGGCCCGGCCGCGCCGCTGCGCCGCCCGGTGCTCGGTCGTCGCGCTCCACTCCTTGATGGCGTCCTCGTCACGGAAGTACCCGACGGTGATGGACAGTCCGCCCGGCGTCCGCGCGTGGTCCATTCCCAGGTAGCCCGGGATCCGCGCCACCAGTTCCTCCATGCGCTCGGCGGTCTCCCCGTACCCGGTCTCGTCCTCCGTCCGTACGGAGGTGAACACGGCGACGTAGTAGGGGGGTTCATGGGCTGCGACAGGGGCTTGAGAGTGATCGCTCATGACCGCCACTGTCCTTCCGGGCCGTCCCCGTCGTCCAGCACCTTGCCGAACGGGATCCGAAAGGGATCCAAGTCTTGACCCTTCACCGGCCACCGCGCGCCCGTCGCTCCGCCCGCCCACTCCCGGCCTCCCGTCCCCGACCTCCCTGCCTCGATCCCCTCCCGCGCCCGCTCAGAAGAGTCCGTCCTGGATGACCGGGTCCGTCGCCTTCAACTCCCTCACGGGAAAGGTGACCCCGGCATCCCCGTCCACCCGCCCGGGTACGTGCCCGTCTCCCGGATCTCGCCGGTCCCCGACCCCGGTCAGGTCCCAGCCCGTCATCAGCCGCGTGTCCAGGACGACCACTCCCCGCCCGGTACCCAGATGGAGGTCGGGGCCGGCGGCACCGCACAGCTCCCCGTCGATCACCCCGCCCGCGGCCAGCTCGCTCACGACCCCCCGCGCGGGCGGGAGTCCGGCGAGGCCGAACACGTCCGTGTGGTCGACGGGTTCGAAGGACTCGCGCCGGAGCGACTCGGGCCAGCCGTCGAGCCGCCCGACGCGCGCGTGCAGCTCCCGGATCTCGGCGACGCGCTCCCCGGCCCCCGGCAGCTCCGCCCGCACGGCCCGCTTGTCGGCGTACGGAATCCGGTCCGGCACCTTCAGCGCGGCCCGCAGCAGCTCCTCGGCGCGCCGGGCCGCCATCAACGGCCCTCGCCCGATCCAGCTGAAGGTGAGGGCGCCCTGCTCCAGGAGGCGGGTGGAACCGCGCTCGACCCGGGTGATCCCCACCTTCACCATGCCGGGCCCGAACCACGCCAGATACACGTGGTACGGCCGCGGATCGTCGGCCAGCGTGTCGGCGGCCACGGAGTGCGCCCGGTCCAGCCTCGCGCACTCCTCGCACCGCGCGCCCGTACCCCGCGGCGACACGGCGGCCCGTACGGGACACGCGTTCCCCCGTGCCCCGACGCACGTCCGCGCACCCCCGTCCACCACACCGAACGCCACCCGCTGCCCCGGGGCCAGCGGGCTCACCCGCCCACCGCCCCACACCAGCACGGGTCCGTCCCCGGACCACCGCAACCCCGAACACGTCCACACCCGCCGCATCCCGACGACAGTAGGGCCTCCCACCGACAACCGTCCGACCAGGCGGAACAGCGGCCGGGCGGCGCCCGATCCGCGAGGGTGGAACCGCGAGGAGCCCTCCGGACTCCCTGCTACTAGGGAGTTCCTGGGATTCATTCCGTCCTGGGACGCGAGACAGGAGGAGCCAGGTGCCGTCCCAGGACGACGTGGAAGAGTTCGCCGCGCTGCTGCGGCGCCTGAAGGCGCGCACGGACCGCAGCTACGGCGCACTCGCACGCCGGCTGAACATGAACACCTCGACGCTGCACCGGTACTGCTCCGGGGACACCGTGCCCCTGGACTTCGCACCCGTCGAGCGGTTCGCGGCGATGTGCGGGGCGAGTCCGGCCGAACGGGTCGAACTGCACCGGTGGTGGGTCCTGGCCGTGGCCGCACGGCAGAGGTCCCGGACCCCCGTGGAGACCGCTCCGGCTCCGGCGCCCGCGCCCTCGTCGGCGGCAACCGGTCCGGCGCCGGTGACCGAGGAAGCGGCCGCGTCTGCGCCTCCGACGGCCACCGCCTCCGGCACGTCCACCCCCGACGGCTCCCCCGTCGCCCCGCCCGCCCGATCCGGCGAGGCCGAGACCGCGGACTCCCCCTCGGCGGTGGCCGCCGGCTCCTCGTCCGCGGCGGCGCCCGACGCCTCGCCCGATCCTTCCGAGATCGCCGCGATAGGCCTCGTCGGCTCGTCGCCCGAGCGGATCGGAGCGCGGCGCCCCGCGCCGCGGAAGCCCTGGTACCGGCGCCGCGTCGCGGTCACCGCGGCCGCGGTGACCGCGACGCTCGCGATCCTGGGCGGCCTGTCCCTCCTGGAGACCGGGCACTCCGCGGCCACCGGCGACGACAAGGCGTCCGGCACGCCGACCGCGAGGACCGCGGGCGGCCGGAGCGGCTCCCCGACGCCGTCCACCTCCGCCTCGGCCACGCGCGGCGGGTCGTCCGGCTCGCCCTCGCCGAAGGCGTCCGCCGCGGGCGACCACTCGTCGAGCCCGTCCGCGAAGCCCTCCTCCAAGGGCGCTTCCACCGTCCCGCCCCTCACCTGGACCGCGAACTCCCATCGCTGGGCGACCGGTTGCTTCCACGACTACGTCATCGACAAGGCACCCGAGGAGGTGCCGCCGCCCCCGGCCCCGCAGGACGCCTCCCCGTGGGCGCGTACCCAGGACGCGGTGCACGGCGGCGAGATGCTCGTGGACATCTCCGTGCAGGGGCGTACGGACACGGCCGTCGTCCTGGAGGCACTGCGGGTCCGTGTCGTCGGACGGGCCGCCCCGGTGAAGGGCAACGTCTACGCCACCGGCCAGGGGTGCGGCAGCGACCTGGCTCCCCACTCGTTCATCGTGGATCTGGACATGGACCGGCCGATCGCCCGCTCGGTCCCGGGCAGCTCCGGCGGCACGACCACCCCGGCGCTGCAGATGCCCTACCGGGTGTCCGCGAAGGATCCCGAGGTCCTGATGGTCGACGCCCGGACCGGCGGCTGCGACTGCCGCTGGTACCTGGAGCTCGACTGGTCCTCGCAGGGCCGTACCGGCACCGAGCGCATCGACGACGACGGCGTCCCCTTCCGCACGAGCGGGACCGAGGGTCTGCCGCACTACTGGTACGCGAACCGCGGCTGGACCCTCACGGACTGAGCCGGATCCCGCCTCGGACCGGGCACCGGCACGACGGGAGGGGGCACCGGAATCCTCCGGTGCCCCCTCCCGTCCGGGACATGAGTTCGTCTCCAGGACGCATGCACGGACCCAGAGATGACCTCTGCACGGCATTGCCAGAGCCCGGCGCCGAAACCTGCCGGACCGGCCCCACCCCCCGCGGGCCGACACGATCGCCGTACTCCACCGCCGTCCGGCCCGGAAACGCAAGAGGCCCCGGATTTCTCCGGGGCCTCTCACCTGTGTGCACTCGGCAGGATTCGAACCTGCAACCTTCTGATCCGTAGGCGGGTGTACGTGACCCTGGCCCGCGGCGGCCTCGCAGCACCAATGCCTTGCCTGCGCACCCACAGCACCGCCGGCCGCGCCTGGGGTACTCCGCTGCACGCCCACGCTGATGTCAAGCACTGGTGTCAGACCACAGGTGACTCAGGGTGACGCGGTAGCGGAGGGCGCGCTGCAAGTGCCCTCCCCCAGCCCTCGGAACACCAACCCCTGGAATGGTCGGTCATCGGTGGCCGGTCCGAAGGAGACGGCCTTCTCCGAGACCGTTCCGGCGACGAAGTTCAGCATCCACCCCCTCCTCTCCAGACTCCAAGCGTCGTTGACGCCGCCCGAGTTCCGCCTCCTCTGGCGCCAGCCTCGATCCTTCAGCTCGGCGACCACGTCGGCGACGGCCTCAGGATCCGGCTCGGTGCCGACCCGCACGAGGGCACCCACCTCGCAGCCAGAGCCGTCGAGCAGATTGTCAGCGCCGATGAAGCGCAACGGCTCGAAGTCCCCGGCGTCGACCGCCGCCCGGATGTCGGCCCGCACCGCCTCGCGGGCCGCCGCGGCCCGGTCCGCTGCCACGGCCGCCCGGCCCTTACCCTTCGCTTCCGCGCCTGAATCGCGTTCTTCGCCGCCGCACGCTGTCAGCACCACGGCCGCCACGGCCACGACCGCAGCCGCCCCCGCTCCGCGCATCCCTCTGCCCCACCTCATAGATCACAAATGCAGGGGCAGAGTCTCACACAGGAACGCACTCTGAACCGGCGTTTCGGTAACGCGTCAGGCTCCCTGCCCACGCTCACCCCACCGGCTCGAACTACGGCCGTGGCACGACGGGTTGGGGCCGATGTCAAGTCCTCGAGTCCGCGCCCTGCGACCGCCTAGAGCCGCTTCAGGTTCTGGTCCAGGATCGCCCGAAACCGGTCCACGTCCGCATCGTCCCGCGCCCCCCTCTTGGGCAGTACCGCGACTCCGATCACGAGGTCACCGCTCAGCAACACGAAGAGCCCGGGTGTCTCCAGATACTCCCGGTGCACCGTCCACTCGACGGTGTTCGACGCCCGCTCGCCTGTGGTGACCAAGCCCCGCTCGTCGGCCACCACGTGACACTGCCCGTACGACGACTCCGTGACACTGAACATCCGGCGGCCCGCGGTGCGTAGCCCCCGTACAGCACTCCAGGAAGTGACTGCGACGCTGAGCACCAGCGTAAAGATTCCCACCGGCAGTGTCGTGTCCTCGAAGGTCCAGAAAACGACCATCGCGACTACCACTGCCAGCGGCACCACAAGCATCTGTGTCCGGCCCGCCCGTGACCGCCAGGCTCGCGCCCGGAGAGCCTCCTCGAAGTCCTCAGCCGTCAGTCGATAGTTGAGCTCGACGGCCGCACCGCGGTCCGTGTCCTCCTGCGAGGAGCCCCCACCCCTTGTTATGTCCATGCAAGGATCCTAGTGGCGTCGCCTCAGACCGATCCGGGCCGCTGCCCCAAGATCCACCGGATATCCCCGTCCCGCTCTCGAACCCGGTTGCCGTCGATCACCGCCGTCAACGCCAGAGCCAGAGGCCCCGTGGATCCCTCCACGGGACCTCTGGTCTGCTGCGCACCCGGCAGGATTCGAACCCGCGACCTTCTGATCCGTGGCTCCAGCCGGATCGGTCCGGATCGGTCAACGACGGCCGTTCCGATCGCTTCACGGCCCCAGAGAGACGCGACCGGTCCGGGGTGGCCACCGGGGTTGCGGCACTCCGCTGCTGTACGCCTGCCCCGAGAGACGGCTCCGCGTGCGAGCAGGCTTGCTCTCCTCGGATGGACGACGCTCTTGCTTCTGCCTCCTCTGCGCCCCGACGGAGTGGGGCGGCCCTGTATGGGAGGAACGGGACAGCCGCACAACCAAGAGCGTCGAGGACTTCGGCCGGCACGTCATGGGCGTGGCCGGCGGTGACGCCCTCGGCGATCGGGGCTACTCCATCGACCTCTGGCACACCCTGCGCAGCCCCGAGGTAAGCGTGTTCGGCCTTCCCTCGCAAACCGCGATGCACGTGGCGAACGCCGCCGGGGCAGCGATACGGGACGGCAAACCACTGGAGCCCGACCAGCGCCGTGGAGACGTCCTCAACGGCTACGACGTGGCCGTCCGGCCCGTGTACCCCAGCTGGTACCACGAGCGATGTCACCGTGGCTTCAAATCCCACACCCACCGCAGGTGAACGGTCCCTGACCAGGTAACTCGGCCGGAGGCCGGAAAGCTGCCGGGGAGCTCTGGCAGGACAGCCACGGCCTGATCTTCACCACGAAGTACGGAACTCCGATCGAGCCCGGCAACCTGACCCGCATGTTCGCGCTGCGGGCTCGCCGCGCCAGCCTCCGGATGATCCCTCTGCGAAACACCCGGCACACGTGCAGCTCGCTGCTGGTCGCGCTGAAGGTCCACCCGAAGGTGGCGCAGCGCATCCTGCGGCACTCGCAGATCGCCATGACGATGGAGGTCTACGCCGAGGCGAGCGAGGAAGAAGTACGGGCGGCGATCGGCGAGCTGTCAGACGCTATGGGGCGCGTATGACCCCGCGGCTAGATCCCGAGCGCTCGTCGGACTGCCGCGAGCCGGGCCCTGGAATCGGCGATCCAGTCGGGCTTGAGGTCAAGAGGCACGCGGACACAGATCTGTGTGCCGGGCGCGTCGTGAACCTCGACCACGTACGGGTCATCGGCCACGAACGTGAGGTACGCGGCGCGTCCCTCTCTCGGCCAGTTCCCGGCGAACACATCGTCCTCGTCCTGCTCGATGTCTGCGTCGTCATCCTCGACCGCATCCAGGAGGTCGCCCCACTCGCCGATGTCGTCGGCGTCGAAGTCGGTTCGCACCGTGGCGTTCACGAAGTCGCTGTGGATGACGATCTCGGCGTCGTAGTAGCCGGGCTGCGTCGACAACACACGCACGACCACGCTCTGCGTCCCGTCGGCCAAGTGGATCAACTCAAGCGGCTCGGCGCTCTCGGCCACGACTCCCCCTCCGGCTGACCCGGTTGCTGTACTTCGCTGCTGTACGGCACGGAAACGCAAGAGGCCCCGGATCTCTCCGGGGCCTCTCACCTGTGTGCACTCGGCAGGATTCGAACCTGCAACCTTCTGATCCGTAGTCAGATGCTCTATCCGTTAAGCTACGAGTGCTTGTTCTGTTGTGCTTTCGTCTTCGCTTCCCGGGCTTTTCCCCCGCTCGCGGCGACAGGAAGAACATTACATGACTGCCGCCGCCATGTGAAATCCGTTTGCCTCACCCCTTGTGAGCTGGGCAAACGCCCTTCCGGCCGCTCGGCGACACCCTCGACACCGACCCGCTCCGCGGATCTCCCGGACGCCGGGAACGCCGAAACCCCGGTCCACTGGACCGGGGTTTCGGATCTTCGCGCGGAGGCGGAGGGATTTGAACCCTCGATGGGCTTGAAGGCCCAAACCGCATTAGCAGTGCGGCGCCATAGACCGGACTAGGCGACGCCTCCCGCACAACCACTCTCGCGAGCGCGAGTGGTGCGTGCAGATGATGACACAGACGAGCGCGGTGTCACCAATCGCCCCCCACGGTACTAGGCAGGCGGCCCGCAGGGCAAAGCCCCGCACCGGCACGCAACCGGCCGGGTCGGGCCGCGTTAGGCAGGTCATGTTGCGCCGACTGCTCCTCACCGCCGCCGTGTCCGCCACCGCCGCGCTCGCCGCCGTACCGAGCGCCGTCGCCGGCACCCCGGCCGCCGCCCCCGCGGGACTCCCCGCCCCCCTGGTCTCTCCCGCGCCCGCCGGATCCTCCGCCGCGGCGGCCACCGCCGCGTACGCCGCCGCCCTGCGGGCGCTCATGCCCCCGCCCGCCCGCCCGGACGACTCCGCGGACCGGCTGACGGTGACCGTCCACGGCGTGAGCGGCGACGCGGACGGCACCTTCGAGCTGGAGTGCCACCCCGCGGGCGGGAACCACCCGGCCGCGGCGGAGGCCTGCGACCGGCTGGACCGGATGACCACCTGGGGCAAGGACACCTTCGCCCCCACGCCTCCGCGCAGCCTCTGCACCATGCAGTACGGAGGTCCGGCCACCGCGCGGGTCACGGGGACCTGGGCGGGTCGCCCCGTGGACGCGCGCTACGACCGTTCCGACGGGTGCGAGATCTCCCGCTGGAACGCCCTGGTGCCGCTGCTGCCCGGCACCCGCTCCTAGGTCCTCCCCAGGTCCTCCCTCCGTCCTTTCGGCACCCCGCCCCAGGTCCTGTCGGGCACCCGCCCGACTACAGGTCCCCAGGGCCTGTCCGGCACAGGCCCCCAGGTCCTGCCGGCATCCGCCCGTCGTCGCCCGCGGCGGGCGGGAACGCGACGACGGGACCGGTCCCCGTCGACCCGGCACGGACCCCGGCGCGGACACCGACGGGACTCGGGCAGGACCCGTCCGGACCCCGTCGGGGCCCGGGCAGGACACGGCGGAGTCACGGTGATCTCACGGTTGCGCAGACGGAAGGGCGTGGTCACAGGTTCTCCGCCTGTTCCGCGTCTCTTCTGTGTGCGACCTCCCTCTCATCCGGCGTCGCGAGCGCAACCACTGCCCGTAGACTCCGTCGCGTGACACGCCGCGGGACGGTTGGCAAGATGGCATCCGCGGTCGGCAAGGTGCGGTAACAGGGAGGAAGCGTCTCGTGAGCAGCAGGCCATCCCGAGGCGCTGCTCGCCTCGCAGCCATACTGGACGCGCTGCCCGATGCGTTGGTCCTGGTCAACGCCAACGGGACCGTCGTCAACGCCAACACCATCGCCCTGGAGGCCTTCGAGACCCCGGGCACCGCCCTGGTGGGCCGCGGGCTGCTCGATCTGCTGCCCGAATTCGACTCCCGGCTGATCCCCGGCTCCATGCGGCGGCCCGACACCACCGACGAGCGCGGGCGGACCAAGCCGACCCGGATGATCGCGCGGCGGACCGACGGCACGGAGTTCCCGGTCGAGGTCACCAGTGCGAATCTGGAGAACGGCCAGCAGGCCTACGACAACCAGGGCCCCACCCCTGACGAGCTGCTCATGCTCGTCGTACGCGACCTTTCGGGCACCGTCGACACCGAGGCCGAACTCGCGCGTTCGCAACGCCAGACCGAGATGATCCTGCGCGCGGCGGCCGAGGGCGTCGTCGGGACGGACACGGAGGGACGGGTCGTCCTCGTCAACCCCGCCGCCGCCCAGATCCTCGGGTACCGGGCCAGCGACCTCGGCGGCAAGGACCTGCACGCGCTGATCCTGCACTCGCGCGCGGACGGCGAGGACTTCCCCTATGAGGAGTCGCCGCTCGCCGACACCCTGCGCTCGGGGCGCAAGCACCGGGTGCGCGGGCAGGTGCTGTGGTCGAAGTCCGGGGACAAGGTGCCCGTCGACCTGACGACCTCTCCGGTGCGGGACGGGGACCAGCTCGTCGGCGCCGTCATGACGTTCACCGACCGGCGTCCGTACGACACCCTGGTCGAGGAGAAGGACACGGCCGCCGCCCGGCACGCCGAGGAGCTGGAGCGGCTCGGCGAGGAGCACGCCGCCGAGCTGAAGGAACTGCGCGAACGGCACGCCGCCGAACTCACCGAGCTGAGCGACGGGCACGAGGAGGAACTCGCCGCCGGCGACGAGCGGTACGCCGCGCTCGGCGAGCGGGAGAAGGACCGGTACGAGGCACTGACCGCCCGGCACGAGCAGCTGTTCGCCGTCCTCGGCCAGTCCCTGCGCGGGCCGCTCGACCAGCTGCGCGGCGAACTCTCCAAGCTCGCCGCCGACGACGCCGGGCAGCTGTGGCCCGAGGCCAACCAGGTCCTCCACCACCTCGCGGCCGGCTACTCGCGCATCACGGCGCTGGTCGACAACGTCCTCGCCTACCAGCGGCTGGACGCCGGCGTCGAGACGATCTACCGCACGAACGTGATGCTCGACGCGGTGGTCGCGGCCGGGGTCGACGGGGCCGTCGACCTGATCGGCCCGGGACGCGTGCAGTTCGCCGTGCACGCGCCGCCCATCGAGGCCGAGGTCGACCCGGGGCGTCTCGCGGGCGCTCTCGCCCACCTCATCGCGGACGTCGCGGGTGTCGACGCGACCGGCAACGCGCCGGTGTCGGCGGGCGGTTACATGGACAACACGGTCGTCGTGGCGGCGGCGCAGCGCGGCGAGGTGGTCCGTATCGAGGTGCGCGGACCGTACGCCGGGGGAGACCCGGTGCACGAGCCGATCGTGCGCGGGATCGTGCGCGCGCACGGCGGTGTGCTCCAGACGCACGAGGTGCCGGGCATGAGCGGCAGCGCTTACGTGCTGGAGGTGCCCATCGGGGGCGGGGCGGGCTCGGTTCCGCTCCCCACCGGACCGGTGGTCTCCACCGAGGTCGCGCTTCCCGAGCAGGCGTCGCAGCAGACCGGTGGCAGGCGGCGGGCCCGGCGGTCCTCCGTGGACGCCTTCCTGGAGAGCGGCGCGGCGGCGGAGAGCGGCCCGAGGGCTCTCGAGCCGGCCGGATCCGACGCGACCGCCCCCACCGGGCGCCGTCGACGGCGTGCCGCCGAACAGCAGACGGCCGAGGAGCCGAAGGTTCCCGCGCAGGCGCAGGCGTCCGAGGGTGCTGGTGACGGTTCCGGCGGTACCGGGCGACGCCGTGGCCGTCCGAGCCCGGTCGAGGGCACGGGCGACGCCTCGGCGGAGGGCGTCTCCGAGGGCGCTGTCGTCAAGGCGGGCGAGCACGGTGCGGGGACCGCGGCCGTGGGAACCGGGCTGGGCGGAACGGTGCCTCCGCAGGGGGTGCCGGTGCCCTCCGGACGACGCGCGCGCCGCGACGGCGAACAGAACGCACTGCCCGCGGCGCCCGGTGCGCAGGCCGCTCCGGCCGCGGGGACGGGCGTCCCGGACGACGGGGGCGCCGAGGACCACGGCACCGGCGAGGACGCGGGGCAGCCGTCCGGACGGCGCCGCCGGGCGCTGGCCGCGGCGGCCGAGCGGGCCGCGGCCGCGCAGGATTCGGGCGCCCGCGCGGTGTTCGCCCTGCCGCCGGCCGAGGCGGACCGCTCGCCCGAGTACGTCCAGGCCGAGGCCCAGGTACAGGCCGCCCAGGCACAGGCGGTTCAGGAGCAGGCGGCCCAGGCGCAGGCCGCTCAGGCACAGGTCGCGCAGGCGGCGCAGGCACAGGTCGCCCTCGCCCAGCAGTCCGCCGGCCGGGGCTCGGTCGGTCACGGCCAGGACCACGACGGCCGCCACGACGTGATGGCGCACAGCCCCGAGGACGATCACACACCGCCGCAGCCGCACCCCGTGTCGGCCCCGACGGGCCGCCGGCGTGCCCGCCAGATCGCGGATCCCGACCAGGCGGCCGGGACGGCCGCGCAGGCGCTCCCGGCACAGGTCGTTCCGGGACAGCCGGTACCCGCACAGCCGGTACCGGCGCTGGGGCAGGCCGTTCCGGCGCAGGGACTTCCCGCTCAGGCGCTTCCCGCCCAGGGCGTTCCGGGCGCGCCCGGTGCCGTGCCCGCGGTACCCGGTGCCGTGCCCGCTCCGGCACCCCAGCCGTGGCCCGACGCGAACAACGCCCCCGGCGTGGCCGCGCCGGCCGGGGTCGCTCCTGCTCCCGGTGCCCCGGTGCCGCCCGGAGCGGCGCAGCCCGCGCTTCCGGCGGCGAACGCGGCGTCCCCGGCCCAGCCGGTCCCCGCCCCGCTCCCTCCCGAGCGCCCGGCTCCGCGGGTCGCCCAGCCGCTGCCCGCCGAGGCGCCCGTGTCCGCCGCGGCGGACTCCAACACGACGCAGGGCCGTGCCATAAGCGTGCGCACGCTCGGCCAGGGCGTCCCGTTCGCCCGTCAGGTCGCGGCGGCCCACCCGGGCGCCGGCGTCCAGGCCGCGACGCCTCCCCCGTACGCGACGAACGGTGGCCGTCGCCGCAAGCTCGGCAACCCGCCGGAGCCCGTCGCCGAGCGCCCGGAGACGGCCGCGCGCCCGCTCCCGACGGGCGGTCAGCCGGGCACCGGACCCCGGCGCCCCGGCACCACCGAGGGCGCCGGACGGTCGTACGCCATAGGAGCACCGGACGAGAACGCCGCCGAGGGCCCCGAGCCGCTCGACGGTCCCGGCGGTGCCGTGGAGGTCGCCGACCAGCCGCAGCCGCGGCCCGTGGACGACGAGTTGCCCCCGGAGCCGCTGGACAACCCGCGACGGCTGCTCGTCTGGCCCGCGCCCGACGCCGCCACCCACCAGGCGCTGAGCGACCGCGGCTACCGGCCCGTCATCGTGAACTCGCGCGAGGAGGTCGACGCGCAGATCGCCGCGTTCCCGGCCGCGCTGTTCGTCGACCCGCTGACCGGCCCGATCACCCGCACGGCCCTGCAGTCGCTGCGCGAGGCCGCCGTGGCCGCCGAGGTGCCCGTCCTGGTGACGGCAGGACTCGGACAGGCGACGCGCGAGGAGGCGTACGGCGCCGATCCGGCCGTACTGCTGAAGGCGCTCGCGCCCCGGGACTCCGAGCAGCACCCGCCGCGCGTCCTGCTCATCGAGGAGCACGCGGAGATCGCGCTGGCCCTGACGGCGACGCTGGAGCGGCGCGGGATGCAGGTCGCGCGGGCCTCGACGGACGAGGACGCCGTCACGCTGGCCTCGCAGATGCGGCCCAACCTCGTGGTGATGGACCTGTCGCAGGTACGCCGCCGGCAGGCCGGGATCGTCGACTGGCTGCGGTCGAACGGGCAGTTGAACCGCACGCCGCTCGTCGTCTACACCGCGGCCGTCGGTCCGGCCGAGCTGCCGCGGCTGGCCGCGGGGGAGTCCGTGCTGTTCCTCGCCGAGCGCTCGACGGCCCCCGAGGTCCAGGACCGGATCGTGGAACTCCTGACCCGCATCGGCACGAACTAGGGCCCTGTCCGGCGGGTCACTGTCCGGCGGGCCGCCGTCGGGCACCCGCCCGGACCGGGCGGCGCCGTACGGCCGTGGCCCGCCCCGTCGGGGGACGGACGGGCGCCGTCCCGCCGTACGGCCGTGAACGGCGCGCGGCCGGGCGGGGAGCCCTGGGGCGCCCCGCCCGGCCTGCGTGTGACGTCTCGCCGGGGCGGCCGTGGCCGTCCCCGGGTGACGCCTCAGAGCTTGGTGACGTCCAGGTCGCCGTCCGCGTACTTCCTGCGGATCACCTTCTTGTCGAACTTGCCGACGCTCGTCTTCGGGACCGCCTCGACGATCGACCAGCGCTCGGGGAGCTGCCACTTGGCGATCTTGCCCTCGTCGGCGAGGAAGGCGCGCAGCGCCGCGAAGTCGGCGGTGGAACCCTCCTTCAGCACGACGGTGGCCAGCGGGCGCTCGCCCCACTTCTCGTCGGGTACGGCCACGACCGCGGCCTCGGTGACGTCCGGGTGGGACATGAGGGCGTTCTCCAGGTCGACCGAGGAGATCCACTCGCCGCCCGACTTGATGACGTCCTTGGCGCGGTCGGTGAGGGTCAGGAAGCCGTCGGCGCTGATCGTGCCGACGTCACCGGTCTTGAGCCAGCCGTCCTCGCTGAACTTGTCGGCGGGACGCAGCGGTTCCGCGCCGTCGCCGCCGTAGTAGGCGCCGGCGATCCAGGGGCCGCGGACCTCCAGCTCGCCCGCGGACTCGCCGTCCCACGGGAGCCGCTCGCCGGCGGGGCCGCAGAGGCGGGCCTCGACGCCCGCCGGGAAACGGCCCTGGGTGAGGCGGTAGGCGAACTCCTCGTCCGTCCCCTCGGCGTGGGCCGGCGGGCGGGCGATGGTGCCGAGCGGGGAGGTCTCGGTCATGCCCCAGGCGTGGCAGACGCGCATGCCGAGGTCGTCGAAGGCGGTCATGAGCGAGGGCGGGCAGGCCGAGCCGCCGATCGTCACCTGGGTGAGGGAGGAGACGTCCCGGGGCTTGGCGGTCAGCTCGGCGAGCAGGCCCTGCCAGATGGTCGGGACGGCGGCGGCGTGCGTCGGCCGCTCGCTCTCGATCATCTCGGCGAGCGGCGCCGGCTGGAGGAAGCGGTCCGGCATCAGCATGTTGATGCCGGACATGAAGGTCGCGTGCGGCAGCCCCCAGGCGTTGACGTGGAACTGCGGGACCACGACGAGGGTCGTGTCGTGGTCGGTGAGCCCCATCGACTGGGCCATGTTCACCTGCATGGAGTGCAGGTAGATCGAACGGTGGGAGTACACGACGCCCTTGGGGTCCCCGGTGGTCCCGGAGGTGTAGCACATGGCCGCGGCCTGCCGCTCGTCGATCTCCGGCCAGTCGTAGACCGTCGGCTTCCCGGCGAGGAGTTCCTCGTACTCGTGCACCCGCACGGCCGCCCCGTCGAGCAGCGAACGGTCACCGGGACCGGAGACCACCACGTGCTCCAGCGTCGGCAGGTGGGGGAGCAGCGGCGCGAGCAGCGGAAGGAGCGAACCGTTGACGATGACCACGCGGTCGGCTGCGTGGTTGACGATGAAGACGAGCTGCTCGGCCGGGAGGCGGAGGTTCAGGGTGTGCAGGACGGCGCCCATGGAGGGGATCGCGTAGTACGCCTCGACGTGCTCCGCGTTGTTCCACATCAGGGTCGCGACCCGCTCGTCGCCCGTCACGCCGAGGTCGTCGCGCAGGGCGTGGGCGAGCTGGTTCGCGCGGGCCCCGGCCTCGCGGAAGCTGCGGCGGTGCGGCTCGCTCTCTCCCGTCCAGGTCGTGATCTGCGACCCTCCGTGCACCAGCGCCCCGTGCACGAGAATGCGGGTCACAGTCAGCGGTACGTCCTGCATCGTGCTCAGCACGGCGTCCTCCCGGGGGCGACATTGCCTACGCGGTAGTAATGGGTTGCGCTGATTCTGCGCACATACCGCGCGGTATGTCACTAGGGGCAGGAATGATCGATCACCGAAGTGCCTGCTCCGCCGCCTGCCGGGACGCCCCCTGGCGGGCGGGAACCAGCTCGGGATCCTCGCGCAGCTTGCCCAGCGCACGGGACACCGCCGACTTGACCGTGCCGATGGAGACCCCGAGCACCTCCGCGGTCTGGGCCTCGCTCAGGTCCTCGTAGTAGCGCAGCACCACCATGGCCCGCTGCCGGTCCGGCAGTTTCGTGATCGCCCGCCACATCGCGTCGTGCAGCGCCTGCTGGTCGGCGGGGTCCGGGGCCGGCGTGCCCTCCGGCTCCGGAAGCTCGCCGCAGGCGAACTCGTCGACCTTGCGCTTGCGCCACTGCGACGTCCGCGTGTTCAGCAGCGCCCGCCGCACGTAGCCGTCCAGCGCCCGGTGGTCCTCGATCCGGTCCCAGGCGACGTACGTCTTCGTCAGCGCCGTCTGCAACAGGTCCTCAGCGTCGCTCGGGTTCGCGGTCAGCGACCGGGCGGTACGCAGCAGCACCGGCTGGCGGGCCTTCACGTACGAGGAGAACGACGGGTACGAACGGGTCTGCGTCGCCCTTGTGGCGGCGTCCGAGGCGCTGGTGCAGACGAGTGTGGTCATGGCTCCACGCTAGGTTCGCCCCCTCCTCCGGCGGATCGGCCGCAGGTCCCGAAGCCGTGTCCGCCTCAGGTTGTAGAAATGGGGTCCCCGCCACCTCCTGAAGGTGGAGGAGCGAGGCCCGCCCCCTGAGGGTTCACCCCTGAGAGACGACTCCCGGGGGAGTACGCGGAGCGGCCCGCGGGAGTCGTCGGCGGGGCGCCGGGACGCAGGAGAGGCGCGCCGGGGGACGCGGAGGTGCGAGCCGCCTGCGCGGAGCAGCTCGCGGGAGCGCGGGGAAACCGGGACCCGGGATCCGGGATCCGGGATCCGGAGCCACGCGCGGCACGGCCCCGGGGCGGGCTCAGCCGTCGGCCCCGAGGACCAGGCCCGAGGTGGGAACCCCGGTGCCCGCCGTCACCAGGACGCGCCCGGCACCCGCCAGCTGGTTCACGGACGTGCCCCGCAACTGCCGCACGCCCTCCGCGATGCCGTTCATCCCGTGCAGGTACGCCTCGCCGAGCTGCCCCCCGTGCGTGTTCAGCGGCAGCCGCCGCTCGGCGACGAAGTCCGCGGCCTCCCCCGGCCCGCAGAACCCGAACTCCTCCAGCTGCATCAGCACGAACGGGGTGAAATGGTCGTACAGGATCCCCACGTCGATCTCCGCCGGGCCGATCCCCGCAGTCCGCCACAGCTGCCGGGCCACCACGCCCATCTCCGGAAGTCCCGTCAGGTCGTCCCGGTAGAAGCTGGTCATCTGCTCCTGCCCCCGGCCCGCGCCCTGGGCGGCGGCCGCGATCACCGCCGGGGGGTGCGGCAGATCGCGGGCCCGCTCCACGGAGGTCACCACCAGCGCCTGGCCGCCGTCG
The DNA here is from genome assembly GCF_042889485.1 of Streptomyces sp. NPDC002580. Taxonomy (NCBI): domain Bacteria; kingdom Bacillati; phylum Actinomycetota; class Actinomycetes; order Kitasatosporales; family Streptomycetaceae; genus Streptomyces; species Streptomyces sp. NPDC002580. Next base: position 118,488 of record NZ_JBIAQZ010000003.1, read on the forward strand.
GTCTCCTGGCAGCAGTCCAGCAGCCTCAGCGGCTCCACGATCCACCGCGAGGCCGCGTGCTCGGCGAGCGTGATCGGTCTGCCGTGGAAGTACGCGGCCGGGTTGGTCGCCGCGTGCTCGCGGTCCACCACCGCGACATGGCCGAACGCCTCGGGGGTCAGCCCGTAGGTGTGCAGGTACCGCCGGGCGGCCATCGCCACCCAGGAGGCCGGGGTGAGCAGTCCGAACGGCAGCGCCCAGCCGAGCGCCGCGCCCTCCGCCGACGGCTCGCGCCGCTGCACGCCCGAACCGAACCTGCGGCCCGACCGCTCGTTGAACGCCCGGTAGCAGACCACGACCTCGGCCACCCCGGTGGCGACCGCGAGCGCAGCCTGCTGGACGGTCGCGCACGCCGCCCCGCCGCCGTAGTGGACGCGGGAGAAGAAGGACAGCTCCCCCATCCCGGCCGCCTGCGCGACGGTGATCTCCGGGCTGGTGTCCATCGTGAACGTCACCAGCCCGTCCACGTCCCCCGGCGTCAGACCGGCGTCGTCGAGCGCGGACCGCACCGCCTCGACCGCCAGCCGCAGTTCACTGCGCCCCGAGTCCTTGGAGAACTCGGTGGCCCCGATCCCGGCGATCGCCGCCCGCCCGCCGAGGGCGTCCCTCGCGCGCACGCTCACGCGACACCGCCTTCGGCCGGCACGGCGGCGCCCGGACCCGGCACCGCCTCGGGCACCCCCACCGCCTCGGGGGCCGCCGCACTCACCGTCGTCGCGGCCGTCACCGTGGCCGTCGTCGCGGCCGGTCCGGCCACGGTGAGGGTCACGGTGCCCATGACGTGCCGGCCGATGCCGTTGACGCCGAGGATCCGCACCGTGACCGTGTCGCCGGCGACCTTCTCGATCGTGCCGGTCAACACCATCGTGTCTCCGGGGTGGTTGGGGGCTCCCAGCCGTATCGCCACCCCGCGCAGCACGGCGGCCGGGCCGAAGTGGTCGGTCACGTACCGTCCGACCAGACCGTTGGTCGTCAGGATGTTCATGAAGATGTCCGGCGAGCCCTTCGCCCTGGCCAGGTCGGCGTCGTGGTGCACGTCCTGGTAGTCCCGCGAGGCGATCGCCCCCGCCACGATCAGCGTGCGGGTGATCGCGATCTCCAGCGGCGGCAGCGCGTCGCCCACTCTCATGCCCTCACCCGTCCCCATGTCCCGCCTCTCCGTTCGCGATCAACTCCCCGAGTTCCTGGAGCGCCTCACCGCCGCACCCGAGATACGCGTCCAGCTGACGGCCCCACAGGAAGTGCCGGTGCACGGGGTGTTCCAGGTCGGCGCCCGCGCCGCCGTGCAGATGCTGCCCCGTGTGGACCACCCGCTGCCCGGCCTCGGAGGCCCACCAGGCGGCCGTCAGGGCGTGCGTCGCGAACGGCAGTCCCGCGTCGCGCCGCCATGCCGCCTCGTACGCCGTCACCCGTATCGCCTCGATGTCCATGTGCGCGTCGGCGGCCCGCAGTTGGACCCCCTGCCGGGCGGCGAGCGGGCGCCCGAACTGCTCCCGGGTGTTCGTGTGCTCCACGGCCCGGGCCAGCGACCCCGCGCACACCCCGGCCTGGAGTCCGGCGAAGGCGATACGGGCCGTGGCCAGCAGGTCGTCGTACGCCCCCACCGTGCCCAGTGCCTCGCCCGGCGTCCCGTCCAGCGTCAGGCGCCCGGCCGACCAGGGCGCCGTCAGCTCGACCGGCTCGCGCGCCGCCTCCGCGGTGCGGACCAGCCAGAGCCGGCGCCGGTCGTCGGCGACGAGCACATGGGTCGCCTCGCGCAGCCAGGGCACCGCCGGGACCGCACCGGTCAGCCTCCCCGGCCCCCGCTCCCGCACCGCACCGGCACCGGACACGGCACCGGCTTCGCCATCGGAGTCCCGCGCACCCGACCCGGGTTCCGCCCGCACCGCCCCTCGCCCCGGCGCCGGTCCGGACAGCGCGCCGGCCACGACCACCGTGCCGTCGGTGATCCCCGGCAGCAGCCGCTCGCGCTGTTCGGGCGACCCGTGGGCCGTCACCGCGAGCAGCCCGTACACACAGCTCGCCGCGAACGGCACCTGCGCCGTGGTCCGTCCCTGTTCCTCCAGGAGCAGGACGAGACCGAGCAGCCCGATGTCCTCGACGGCCGCCACCAGACCGGCCGCGCACAGCTCCTTCCACAGCCCGGCGTCACCACCCGTCCCCGCCGCGGTGAGCCGCTCGTGGGTGGAGAGATCGCCGAAGATCCGCGCGGCCAGGTCCCGGGCGGCCGTCTGCTCCTCGGTGGGGGTGAAGTCCATGTCAGCCGCCCTCCGCCGCCCGGAACACCGGCAGTTCCAGTTCGTCGTCGTACCGCTGGAACGCGAGCCGCACGGGCATCCCGATCCGCACCGCGTCGTACGGCACGCCCACCACGTTGCTCACGATCCGCACGCCCTCGGCCAGTTCGATCAGCGCGACGGCGTAGGGCGGGTCGAAGGCCGGGAACGGCGGATGGTGCATGACGACGTACGAGTAGACGGTCCCCTCGCCGCCCGCCTCGACGGTGTCCCAGTCCGGGCCGCCGCACGCGCCGCACCCCGGCAACCAGGGGAATCTCAGCGTTCCGCACGCCGCGCAGCGCTGGATCAGCAGCCGGTGGTGCGCGACGCCCTCCCAGAAGCCGGCGTTGTCCCGGTTGACCACCGGGCGCGGACGCCTGCCCTTCGCCTCCGCGGGGACCGGACTCTTCGCGGTCGCCGCCCCCGGGGCACTCGTCCCGTCCCCCGACCTCGTCCCCGCTTCCGCTTCCGGACCCTTCGGATTCCGCTGCGCCGGGGCGTACTTGAGGATGCGGAACCTGTGCGTTCCGGCGAGTTCGCCGCCCGCCCGGATGTCCATGCGCGTCGTGATGAAGTACCCGGTGCCCAGCTTGGTGGTCTTGCGCTCCGAGACGGACTCGATCACCGAGTCGAAGGTGATCTCGTCCCCGGGGCGCAGCGGACGCAGATACTCCTGCTCGCAGTCGGTGGCGACCACGGAGGTGCACCCGGCGCCGTCGAGCAGGCCGAACAGTTCGTCGTACGCCCCGGAGCGGCCGGGGCGGTCGGCGTGCCCGGAGAGGCCGCTCATCGTCCACGCCTGGAGCATGGTGGGCGGGGCCACGGCGTCCGGGCCGCGATAGGCCGGGTGGGTGTCGCCCATCGCCTCGCACCAGTGCCGGATCATCGGCGCGTTGACCAGGTCCCGGCCGACGCCCCCGACGGTGGCCGCGCGTCCCTCGTACTCCTTCAGACGCGCCGGGAGGTCGCTCTCGTCATGGACCCCGTCCCCGTCGCGCGCGGCGCCACCGCCCCCTGCGGCCTCATCTCCGGCCGCTCCCCGGGCGCTCATCGCCGCTCCCTCCTCATGCCGAGCCGCATCGTCGCGACGATCTCGCGCTGCACCTCGCTCACCCCGCCCCCGAACGTGTTGATCTGCGCCGCCCTGTTCATCCGTTCCAGTTCGCCGGCCCCGAACGCCCCCGGGGATCCGGAGCGGATCAGCGCCCCGCCTCCCACGACGTGCTGGCACATCCGGTACACCGCGACCGCCGACTCGGTGCCCATGACCTTCACTCCGCTCGCGTCCCCGGGCGCCGGCCCCCCGGCTCCCACGTCCCCCACCAGACGCCAGTTGAGCAGGCGGGACGCCGCCAGCCGGGCGTGCACCTCGGCCAGCCGGGAACGCACCCACGGCTCGTCGACCCCACGCCGCCCGGTCACCGGATCCGGTGTGCGGGCCGCCTCCAGCGCGGCGGCGTAGAAGTCCTCGGCCTGCATGCCGATCGCGGCCAGGGCCACCCGCTCGTGGTTGAGCTGGCTGGTGATGAGCCCCCAGCCGCCGTTCTCCTCGCCGACCAGGTTCCCGGCCGGGACCCGGATCCCGTCGTAGTAGGTAGCCGTGGTGATCTGGCCGCCCACCGTCTCGATCGGGGTCCACGAGAAGCCAGGGGCGTCCGTGGGGACGAGCAGGATCGAGATGCCCCGGTGCTTCGGAGCCTCGGGGTCGGTGCGGCAGGCGAGCCAGATCCAGTCGGCGTTCTGGGCGTTGGACGTGAAGACCTTCTGCCCGTCGATCCGCCAGTGCCCGCCCTCGGCGTCGGCCGGACCCGCACCGTCCCCGGGCCCGGGCTCCCGCACGGCACGGGTCCGCAGGGAGGCGAGGTCGGTACCGGCCGACGGCTCCGAGTACCCGATCGCGAAAACGAGGTCGCCGCTCAGGATCCGGGGCAGGAAGCGGGTCTTCTGCTCCTCGCTGCCGTACTTCATCAGGGTCGGCCCGACGGTGTTCAGCGTGACCATCGAGACGGGCGCACCGGCCCGGTAGGCCTCGTCGAAGAAGACGAACTGCTCGTCGGCGCCACGCCCCTGCCCTCCGTGGGCGATCGGCCAGCCGAGTCCGAGCAGCCCGTCCGCGCCGATGCGGCGCAGCAGCGCCCGCTGTCGCGCCGGATCGTCGGCGGAGGGCGGCCCGTCCGGCAGCAGATCCCGGAAGTACGCGCGGAGTTCGGCGCGCAGCCGCTGCTGGCGCGCGGTGGGGGCGAGGTGCACGGCGGCGGCCCTCCCGGACCTCGTACGAACAAGGTTTTCTGACTGTCCGTCAGATACCAAGCCCTGTCAAGGTAGTCCGGACCCCCTCGACACCATCCGGACACGACCACCCCGGCCGCCCGCGCACCCCCGCTCGGGCCCCCCGGCGCGCCCGCACACCTCCACCCCGAACCCCCGACGCGCCCGGACCCCCGCCCCGTCCGCGCACCCCGCCTCCGGACCCCGACACCTCCGCGCCCTCCACCCCCGAACCCCCGCCTGTCCGCGCGACAGCGCCGAAGCGCCGTCGCGCGGACAGGCGCGCCCCCGACAGACCGCCGCCCCACACGGCGCCCCCAGCCCCGGGCCGATGCCCCCCGACCCCCAGGCCCCCCTGCCCCCTGCCCCCTGCCCCCGGGCCGACGCCGACGCATCGGCCCACGTCTCACCAGAGGTTGCCGAAGTCGGCGAGAACGCTGGAGTCGCCCTGATCGACGGCCGCGAACGCGGAACCCCTCATCTGGGCCGTGCCGCTCCGGTTCGAGGCTCCGGAACCGACCGCCTGTTGTCGGGTGGTGGCGGAGTTGCCGCTGCTGTCGCACCCCACCCCGCCGCCGGCGGTCGCCACCCCCGCGTCCGAACCGCTGTCCGCGAGGACGCCGTTGTCCGCCGCGGCGACGCCGGGGCAGAGGGTGACGGCCAGGACAGGGACGCGACGGCGGCGAGGACGCGAGCGGTACGGATGCTTGCCATGTGAGTTCCTCCAGAACCGGTTGCGCACACCGGTGGTGGACCGGGGCGCACGCTGAATACGGCTTGTTTCCGGGGGCGGTCGGCCGACCGCCCCGTCGTGGTCCACGACGTCGCGAGTCCAGAGTTGCCCACCGAATCACTCTGAACCACCCCTAAAGCCGTGATTCGCCCTGAAGCGTGAGGACATGTCGATAAACCAGCCTCACGCGCACAAAGTCCCTGGCCAGGACCTGACGGCCGCTCAATTCCAGGCGCCGCAACAGGTGAAGCGTTACGGCACGTTTTCAGCCGATCCCGCCCAACACCCGTCGCGAGGCCCGACCCCCCTGAGGAGCCCTTCCCTTTTTCGAACACCCGTACGAACATGGAGGCATGGCCACCATCGACCGGCGGGCCACCACCCTGGCCCTGGCCCATGCCCTGTCCGCAGCCGAGCGCGGACTCGCGGTGATCCCGCTGTCCCGGACGAAGCTTCCGGCCCTGCGCTCCCCGCACCGCGACGAACCCGATCCCGCCCCCTGCCACGGCGAGTGCGGCCGCTTCGGGCACGGCGTGTACGACGCGTCGACCGAGCCCCGCCGCATCCGCGAACTCTTCGCCGCCGCCCCCTGGTCCACCGGCTACGGCATCGCCTGCGGGCTGCACCCGCACCACCTCATCGGCATCGACCTCGACACCAAATCCGCCACGGACTCCTCGGCGGCCCTGCGCGAACTGGCGCTGCGCCACCTCTTCACGATCCCGGCCACGGTCGTCGTCCTGACCCCCAGCGGCGGCCGTCACCTGTGGCTGACCGGACCGCCGGACGTCGTCGTCCCCAACTCGGCGAGCCGGCTCGCCCCCGGCATCGACATCCGCGGTGCCGGCGGCTACCTCGTCGGCCCCGGCTCCCGCACGGCGCACGGCGTGTACGAAGCGGCCCCCGGCACCGCCCGGCTCGCGCCCGCGCCCTGCCCGCCCGAGCTCCTGCACCTGTTGCTGCCCCCACCCCGCACGACCCAGCGCCCGGCGCCCGCCGCGACCATCACGACCGGTGGGCAGGGCCAGGGGCTGGTCCAGTTCGTCCTCGCCGCGCACGAGGGCCAGCGCAACACCCGCCTCTTCTGGGCCGCCTGCCGCGCCTACGAGAACGGCATCGGCCCGCAGCTGATCACCCCGCTCGTCCGGGCCGCCGTCCGGACGGGCCTCACCGAACGCGAGGCCCGCTCGACGATCGCCTCCGCGGCCCGGATGACGGCTCCGCCGTCCCGCCGCCCCTGAGGCCACGCGCCACCCGCTCGCCGGGCACGCGGACGGCCCCCGACCGGTTCACCCGGTCGAGGGCCGTTCACCTGCGGTGGGTGTGGGATTTGAACCCACGGTGACTCGCGCCACGACGGTTTTCAAGACCGTTCCCTTAGGCCGCTCGGGCAACCCACCCCGCTCCCGTCCACCTGGAGTGGAGCGGGTACAGCGTACCCGGCCGCGGGCGTCCCGCGGAGGCGCGGCCCGCACGGGGTCCACCGGCGCACCTCCGCCCAGCGGCTCCAACGGCCGGGTACCGGCGGCCGGTCGGCCCGGCGCGGGACCGGTGCGGGACCGGTGCGGGCGGGCGCGGGTCCGGGGCGGAGCCGGTGCCGACAGCGGGCGGAGGACTCGCCGGACATCGCGCCCCGGTCGACCGCGTGAAGTCCGGACCCGCCCGCCGACGCGAGAGAAACCGCCGACCCGGGTTCGCGAAAGGACGCTTTCGTGAATACCTCCGCCAACCCGTGCTCACTCGATTGCCACACATCTGAAGGAGGCGGAAAGGCGTTAGGGAAACATGGCGAAAGCAAGTCACCCTGGCCCACCGGTCCCCGGAGCGACGGCGGAGAGCGCGGCCTCGTCCCGTGCCGTGGCGTCCGGCCGGTACATCTGGCCGCCTGCCGCCGCACACGCGTCACCCACCGCCCCCACCGCCCCCGGCGCCCCGTGGGCAGACGGCCCGCGGGCCGAGCCGCTGGGCGGCGAGTCGCCGCTCGACGCCCTCCTGACGGTGCTGGACGTGTTCCAGGAGGAACTCAACCGGCGGTGGAGCGACCAGGAACGCTCGGGCCGCCGTACGACTTTCACCTGATGGGGCGGGAATTCTGTGAATGACGAATATCCGGATCTCACCTTCGCTCAATATGAACAGCATCCCGGATACCCCCTCGGGACGGTCGGCGGCCGCTACGGCGATCCGGTCGACGCCCTGCCGGAACAGGACTGGGACCCGGTGGAGGAACTCACCCACCTCCTGCAGGACGCCGTGGCGGTCGAGCAGGAGGCCTACGTGCCGCCACCGCGCGGCGAACCGTCGTACGGCGAGCAGTTCAGCGGTGACCCGATGGAGAACCTGGTGCAGCTCACGGCCGAGTTGCCTCCCCTTCGACGCTCCTCGGCCGGGCACCGCAAGGTACGGGTCCGCACGCCCCGCTTCAGCTGGTTCCAGACCGTCAGTTTCGTGATCGCCGCGCTCGCCGCCGTCATCATGTCGATGGTGAGCGTCTGCAGCGGCATGGCCGCCTACGCGCCACTGCGGCACATCGCGTCCACCACGCGGAGCGGCACCAGCTCCTGGTGGCCGCTCCTGGTCTACGGCCCCTGGATGGTGGCCTCGCTCTCCATCCTGCGGGCCGCCCTCCACCAACGCCGTTCCGTGCACTCCTGGTACGTCGTCCTGCTGTTCTCCTCCATCGCCGTGATGTTCTGCGTGGCCGACGCCCACAAGACCATCACCGGTGTCGCCGCGGCCGTCGTCCCGGCCCTCGCGTCCCTGACCTGCTTCCAGCAACTGGTCCGGCAGATCACCCTGACCCGGCCGCCGCGTCAGAGCGCGTCCCGCCACCGGCAGCGTCCCGGTCCGGCGGCGACGGCTCCGGAGCGCGGCACCGCGAAGAGCCGTCCGGCGACCCCGAAGTCACCACGTGCCTGATTCGTCCCGGACTCCTCCGGACCGCACGCGAAAAAGGGGTGTCTCCCGAGGGAGACACCCCTTTTCGTCTGTTCAGCGGCCCGCGGTGCGACCCGGTCCGGGCCGGGACCGGTGGATCAGCTGTCGCCCTCCCGGGAGCCCAGGGTGACGTCGGCCGTGTGGGTCTTGCCGTCGCGCGTGAAGGTGAGCTGGACGGTGTCGCCCGGCTTGTGGGTCCAGATCGCGCCGATGAGGGTCGGGCCGCTGTCGATCACCATGTCGTCGAGCTTGGTGATGACGTCGCCGGACTTGAGACCCGCCTTGGCGGCGGGGCCGCCGGACTCGACCGCGGCGGAGCCGCTCGCACCCTGCTCGGTGATCTCCGCGCCGCCCGTGCCCTCGTTCAGGGAGACCGCCGCGCCGATCTTCGCGTAGACCGGCTTGCCCGTCTTGATCAGCTGCTGGGCGACGTACTTGGCCTGGTTGACCGGGATCGCGAAGCCCAGGCCGATGGAACCGGACTGGCCGGAGCCGCCGAGGCCGCCGCTGCTCGACGACTGGATCGCGGAGTTGATGCCGATGACCGCGCCGGAGGCGTCCAGCAGCGGACCGCCGGAGTTGCCCGGGTTGATCGAGGCGTCCGTCTGCAGGGCGCTCATGTACGAGGACTTGCTGCCGCTGCTGCCGTCGCTGGAGGCGACCGGACGGTTCTTCGCGCTGATGATGCCCGTGGTCACCGTGTTCGACAGGCCGAAGGGCGCGCCGATCGCGATCGTGGAGTCGCCGACGGCCACCTTGTCCGAGTCGCCGAGTTGGAGCGGCTTCAGGTCCGAGGGCGCGTTCTTCAGTTTGATGACCGCGACGTCGTACCCCTGCGCGTGGCCGACCACCTCGGCCTCGTACTTCTTGCCGCTCGGGAACGTCGCGGAGAGCTTGCCGCCGTCGACCGCGTCCGCCACGACGTGGTTGTTGGTGAGGATGTGGCCCTGCTTGTCGAAGACGAAGCCCGTGCCGGTACCACCCTCGCCGCTGGTGCTCTGGGCCTCGATGGTGACGGTGCTCGGCAGCGCCGTGGCGGCCACGTTCGCGACCGTGCCGGAGGCGCGCTTCACGTCACCGCTGCTGCTCGGGGCGGAGACCGTCGTCGAGTCGGTGGTGTCGTCGTTGTTCTTGGCCAGCGAGTAGCCGAGCCCGCCGCCCACGCCGCCGGCGACCAGCGCGGCCACCAGGATCGCGGCGACCAGACCGCCGCGCCCGTTCTTCGGCTTGGGCGTGGGCTGCTGCTGGTAGGAGGAGCCCCAGCCGCCGTGCCCCGCGCCGCCGTCGGCGTACGAGGGAGTGGCGGGCGGCGGAGGCGGCCAGCCCGCCTCGGGCGCGGAGCCCTGGACCCCGGCGTTCGGTCCGTAGGGGTCGGCCCCGTGTCCGGCTCCGGCCGACGCGTACGCCGGCATCCCGGCGGGCGCCGACGCGTGCTCCGGTGCGCTGGGCACCGGGGGAATCGGAGCGGTCGGCTCGTTCCCCGTGTGCGAGACGCCCTGCGCGGAAGCAGCGGGAGTTTCCACCGGCACGGGAGGTGCGGACGGGGCCGGGGGTACTGCGTTGCCCTCGTTCTCGGTGCTCACAGCTCTTCTCCTCGATCCACGGCTGTTGTTCTCGGTCGCACTCGGTCACGCCCACTCACACGGTTCGATGGCCCGGCGCGATGCAGCTGTGCATGTGCTTTTGTACGCCGTCAGCTTTTCCCACGAGGCGTCAGGGCACCATAAGCGGTGGCTGTGCGTCCAAGACCATCCTTTATAACGGACCTTTGACATCAAAAGGGTCGCAATGCGACGTATCTCACCTCACGCCTGCCGCGAGACGGTGGCACCATGACGCGGTGACCCTCGCACCACAGCACCGAATTCAGGTCGTCGCCCACCGCGGAGCCTCGGAAGAGGCTCCGGAGCACACGCTGGCCGCGTACAAGAAGGCTATCGAGGACGGTGCGGACGCCCTCGAGTGCGATGTACGGCTGACCGCCGACGGCCATCTCGTGTGTGTCCACGACCGCCGCGTGAACCGCACCTCCAACGGCCGCGGGGCCGTCTCCGCACTGGAGCTTGCCGAACTCGCCGCCCTGGACTTCGGATCCTGGAAGAACCGCGAGGAGTCACCCGACTGGGAACACGCTCCCGGGGACCTGGAGGACACCTCCGTCCTCACCCTGGAGCGACTGCTCGAACTCGTCGCCGACGCCGGCCGCCGCGTCGAGCTCGCGATCGAGACGAAGCACCCGACGCGCTGGGCGGGCCAGGTCGAGGAACGCCTGCTGCACCTCCTGAAGCGCTTCGGACTGGACTCTCCCGACCCCTCCGCCGATTCCGCGGTACGCGTCATGAGCTTCTCGGCGCGCTCGCTGCACCGCGTACGGGCCGCGTCCCCGACCCTGCCGACGGTCTATCTGCTCCAGTTCGTCTCACCCCGGCTGCGGGACGGACGACTGCCCGCGGGTGTCCGGATCGCGGGCCCCTCGATGCGGATCGTGCGTGGTCAGCCCGGATACATCGAGCGACTGAAACGAGCCGGACACCAGGTGCACGTCTGGACCGTGAACGAGCCCGAGGACGTCGATCTCTGCGTTGAGCTGGGCGTCGACGCCATCATCACCAACCGCCCGCGCGCGGTGCTCCGCCAACTGGGCCGCTGACCGGCCGTGTCCCGTGGCGGAAAGCGCAGGGGAAGCGGACGGAGAACACCACGATCGCCCCTCGGAAACCATCGAGAACCAGCCGTCCGATCACAGGGTGTGCTCCGGCGCGTTCGTTCCGCATTCGACCGTTACGAGTGCGTCAGCAGACGGTGATTGGCCGGTTTCCGGTCCAGTTCAAAGGGGCATTCACACCGTGGCGTGGGGCAAAGGAGGTCTCGGGGGTGGCGTTGGTGGTGGCACAAGAGGTGCCCACGTCGTCGAGCATGGCCGTACCCCATGGCCCTGCGGGCGTGGGACGAGCAAGACACCGGATGCGTGATCAACTCCGCTCCGGTGGCGTGGCGGAAACGGTCATCGACGACGCCGTGCTGATCCTTTCCGAACTGCTCAGCAACGCCTGCCGGCACGGCAGGCCCCTGGGGGACGCATTGGCGGGCGACGGCGACGTGCGCGCGGCCTGGCGCGTCGACCCGGCGGGGCGGCTGACGGTCGAGGTGACGGACGGCGGCGGCCCGACACGCCCCGTTCCCGCCACCCCTTCGGTCACCGCGCGCGGCGGTCGCGGACTGAACATCATCACGGCGCTGGCCAAGGACTGGGGTGTGCGGGACGACATCCACGGCGAGGTCACGGTGTGGGTGGTCGTCCAGGAGGACGTGGAAACGGCGCACCGGCACGACGACTTCGCTACGCGCGTCGCATCACCGAGGGTGTCCGGGATGTCCGGTCTGGACTTCACGGACGCCTTCGACGACCTGGACTGAGGCGCGCGCGAACCGAACCGCGGGTTCAGCGACGCCGCGATGCGTTGTCCACAGGGTCCCGTCGGCCCCCGTACGAACGGCTAGGCTCGCGCCAGTACGAGACGAGCCGTGATCGGGAGACACCCACGATGGCCAAGAAGCGACCCCAGACGAAGGCCAAGCAGCCGCAGCCGAAGGACGGCGGCGAGATCCCGGTTGTCGGCGCTCGCGAGCCCTGCCCCTGTGGCAGCGGCCGCCGCTACAAGGCCTGCCACGGCCGGGCGGCCGCGCACGCCGTGACCGAGCTGGTGCACCGCCCGTTCGAGGGCCTGCGGGGCGAGGGGGACTGGGTCGCGCTGCGCGAGCTGGTGCCCGCCGCGACCGTGGAACTGAAGCTCAAGGAGGCGCTGCCCGAGGACGTTCCCTCGGTCACCCTCGCCACCGTCCTGCCGATGGCGTGGCCCGCGCTGCGCCGCGAGGACGGCTCGGTGCTGCTCGGCCTGCAGAACGACACGGCGTCCGGCGACATCAGCCGCGACCTGGCCGACACCCTCCGGCGCGCGCTCGTCGCGCCGCCCGGCACCCCGGTCGAGGGCCGGCGCGCCCCGGCCGACGGGCCCCGGCTCCAGGACCTGCTGGACCCCGAAGGCTCGTTCGAGCCAGTTGTGCACAGCGGCTTCGAGTTCTGGGTCCCCGACGCGGACAACGCGGCGGCCGAGGTGACCGCCTCGCTGGAGCGGGCCAACGCCGCCGCCATCCCGACCGTGAAGCTCTCCGGGGTCGACGCCGCCTACTGGTGCGAGACGCCCGACAAGAACCACCTGCGCTGGGTCATGCCGTACCCGGAGGAGCAGCTTCTGGACGCCCTCGCGCGACTGCACGCGGCGGGCGGATCGAGCCTCGGGGAGGGCACCAGGCTGGTCGGCTCCTTCCGTGCGCACGGGCTCACCGTGCCGGTCTGGGACCTCCCGACCGGAGTCTCGGCGGACGACATCGAGAAGCCGGCGGCGGAGTTCGCCGAGCGTCTCGCCACCGCTCTGGCCACGGACGCGCCGCTCACGGCGGACGAGCGCCGCGCACGCGGGGGGCTCACCAACCGCCAGGTGACGCTCAGCTGACGCACAGCGGACCCACAGGCCCGGAAACTGACCGACCAGTCAGCCGGCCGGGACTTCGGAACCGGGTGACTCCTGTCACAACTCCCCGTTGTGACAGGTAAATCCGTGTCCGAATAGCCGAGATCGAATTTGCGAACCGCCGATCTCTTGTTACCGTTCGAGTAGCCCGGTTGCTGGTGCATCCCCCGTCGCCAGCAACCGGGTCTTTTCATGTCCGGAATCTCGTACGACGTCAACGGCCTTGCTACTGGCCCGAGTTGCTCCCCGAGCGCAGCAGCAGCGGACCGTCGGATCCGGCGCCCTTCGCGAATTCCGCGACCGCCGTGTAGGCCCCCGCGTCCCCCGCCGTGCGTTCTCTGGGCGTCTCGCACGACCCCGGATCGTCCTCCGCGTCCACGGCGCATTTCATCTGCACCGTCCGGCCGCCGGGACCCATCAGACTCAGGTCGGAGCTCAGCGCGTCACCGGTCGTATTGCGGTAGTACGTCCGCGCCCAGGTCTCGTCGCCCTGGGTCAGGACACAGGTCTGCGCCTCGACGCCCTCGGGCGAGGACAGCTCGGGGCCGCACCGGGCCGCGGTGGCGAGACCGAGGCCGAGCAGCAGGGGGGAGCTCCCGGGTTCGGGCGCCGGCGGCCGGTCGTCGGCGCCGGCCGGCCCGCGCGCCGCGGCCGCGGAGTCGCCTTCGCCGACCGGGCCGGCCGACGCCACGGCCAGGGGCAGGACGAGGACGCACAGCACGACGGCCGCCAGCGCCACGAGACGGACTCTTCGGGGGTCCGGCCCGCCGGACGGGGGCGACGAGGCTCCGCGCCCCCCAGAATGACGCTGCATACGCGGACGATAACGAGCCCGGACGGGCGCGCGGCCCACCGCGCGCCGGACGCCCCTACAACTCGGGCGCGCTCACACCCGTACGAGTGAGCGCCTCGACCACGGCGTCCACCACCGCCTCCACGTGCGGCACCCAGGGGACGGCCGAACCGGGCAGTGGAGCACGCTCCCAGCGGATCTGGCCCTGGCCCGTCTCGGACGGCGGGAGCGCGATGTAGCCGCCCTCGCCGTGGAAGCGCAGCGAGCCGGGGACGAAGTCCTTCGCGTAGAGGAGTTCGCCGAGCTGTTCCATCGAGTACGGGGCGACGAGGATCGCCCAGCGGGACGGGGTGGCGACGACCGGGCCGAGGTGCGTGCCCTTGCGGTCGAGGACGTCGAGCGCGCGGGCCGCCGCGGGGGCCGGCAGGCTCACCGCGCAGGGCGCCGGGCCCCCGGTGGCCAGCACGATGGGGGCTGTCGGCCGGTTGGTCCACCACCAGCGCACCATGCGCTCGTCGGTGGTGGCCGCGAGGAGGCCGGGGTCGAAGGGATGGGCGCCGGGCACCGTGCACTCCGGGTCGGGGCATCCGCAGCGGGCACGCCCCTGCGGGTCCGCCGCCACACCCGGGAGTACGGGCCACCGCCATTCGGTCGCGAAGGTCAGGGCCGCGCTGAGCATCTCAGGCCTCCCGTTGTTCCGCCGGGACAGGAGCCTGCGTCGCCTTCCGAGGATCTCGCGCATGAGCGCTCGTTCCTTTCCGTTGCACGCCTGGCAACACCGAGGATCACAATCACACCATGTGTCGATCACTTCACTGTGCGTACCTGCGGGCGCATCACACCCTTGCTGGAGACAAGGGGAACCCCTCCGGGCCGAGCATGTGGCTGCGTTCGCGCCCACACCGCGTGTACCGACAGCATGGGCATGGCGTGGGGTGGCGGCGCCTGGCGTTTTACGTCCCGCGTATTTCTTGCCGCCTCCGCCACGGGGAGGATGGGGCACGGTCGTCAGTGGTTAAGACGCCCGGGTCCGTCGCCAGGTTCCGGGCGGATCTCGAAACCACCCCTGGCCTTCACCGAGTACGTACCCACCACGACCGCTGTGACGCTCCGTCGAACGAGGCCAGTCGACCTCAATAAGCCGTTGCCCGAGTCAGTTTTAGGCCAACTTGGTTTTCACGCAAGGGTTACCGACGGTCTCACGGACACCAGTAATCCCGGCAGGACAATGCTGGACATCTCATCACGAGTACGTGTACATGTGGAGACAGCGCTAGCGGCGCAGAACGACATGGGGGTTTGCGATGCTATTGAGCAATACGCACCGGTCGGAAAGCCGGACGTCATGAACGCCCCTCACCTTCCGAAAGTGGCTGGAATCGATTCGACGGTTCCAGCGCCCGCACACACTGTCGCGCCGACGCCCGCACCCGCGGGTGCCTCTTCGGCTTCGGCCGCGGCCCCGACCGGTCCCGGGGCCGTTCTCCAGGACCGCCTCGCGGGCTGGGTCTCGGACCTCACCACGCTCCACGAACTCACCGAGCGCCTGGCGCGCACGGCGACCCTCGACGAGGCGCTGCAGGAACTGCTGCGTGCCGGAGCCGCCCTCGTCGGCGCCCGGCGGGGTCTCGTCGTCATGGAACCCGGCGACGGACTGGGCCCCGACACCACGATCGGCCTCGGCCTCGCCCGCTCCGATCTCGGCCACATCGAGACGGTGCCGCGCAGCTCCCTGTCGTACGGGAAGATCCTGGACGGGCTGCCGGGCGGCGAGGGCGAGATCACCGAACCGGACCTCCTCTCGGAGGACGGGCTCGACCCGCGCCACCGCGAGGTGGCCGCCCGTCTCGGCTACGCCGCGAGCTACGCGCTGCCGCTGTCCACCGAGGCCGCGGGCCGCCTCGGTGCCGCCGTGTGGCTCTACGACGAACCCGCCGAACCGGTGGAGCGCCAGCGCCACCTCATCGGCCTCTACACCCAGTACGCCACGGAACACCTGGCGCGGCTGCTGGAACTGGAACGCGCCCGCGCGTCCATCTCGACCATCACCGCCGAGCTGCTTCCGGCCCGGCTCCCCCGGGTGCCCGGCGTCCAGCTCGCCGCCCGGCACCGCACCGGCCCGCGCGGCGGCGGCGACTGGTACGACGCGCTGCCGCTGCCCGACGCGGCGCTCGGCCTCGCGGTCGGCTCGGTCACCGGGTCCGGTCCCAGCGCGGTCGCGGCCATGGGCCGGCTGCGCGCCTCCCTGCGGGCGTACGCCGTGATGGAGGGCGAGGACCCCGTCGCCGTGCTCTCCGACCTCGAACTGCTGCTGCGGCTGACCGAGCCCGCGCGCTCCGCGACCGCGCTGTTCGCCTACTGCGAGCCCGCCCTGCGCAAGCTCACCCTCGCCGGCGCGGGACACAGCCCGCCCCTGGTGATCGGCCCGCGGCGCACGGAGTTCGTGGAGACCTCCCTGTCGGCGCCGCTGGGCATGCTCGCCTGCTGGGAGGCCCCGAGCGTCGAGCTGACCGCCGGACCCGGCGAGACCGTGCTGATCTACACCGACGGCCTGCTGCACCGCACCGGGGACGCGATGGACCGCGCCTTCACCCGGCTGCACGCGGCGGCGGCGAGTGTCCCAAGGGCCGTCCGCGACGACCCCGGCGCGATCGCCGACCACGTCCTGCGGTGTGTGCTGCCGGACGGTCTCGACGAGGCGGACAGCGCCGAGGACGTCGTCCTGCTGGCCGCCCGTTTCGAGTGAGGGACCTGTGAGGGATCTGCCACTTCGTGTAACAGGCCTTCCGGCCCTGGGCCCCCTTCAGTACGACCGTACGATGGGAGAGGTCCAGAGTCGTAACTAGGAGGCAGACCGTGTCGGAGGCGCTCACCCCGGAGACCCCGGAAACCGTGCTCGACGAAGCCGCTGACCAAGCGGGCGAGGAAGAGCCCATCAAGCAGCGCAAGAACGGCCTGTACCCGGGCGTGTCCGACGAGCTGGCCGCCAGCATGAAGTCCGGCTGGGCCGACACCGAACTGCGCGGCCTCACGCCCATCGCGCAGGCCGAGTACACCGCGGCCCGCCGCGCCGCGCTCTCCGCCCGCTTCCCGGGCGAGCGCCTGGTGATCCCGGCGGGCAACCTGAAGACCCGCTCGAACGACACGGAATACCCCTTCCGCGCCTCGGTCGAGTACGCGTACCTCACCGGCAACCTCACCGAGGACGGCGTCCTCGTGCTGGAGCCCGCCGCCGAGGGCCACAGGGCGACGATCTACCTGCTGCCGCGCTCCGACCGCGAGAACGGCGAGTTCTGGCTGTCCGGCCAGGGCGAGCTGTGGGTCGGCCGCCGTCACTCCCTCGCCGAGGCCGAGCAGCTGTACGGCATCCCGGCGTCGGACGTCCGCGAACTCCCCGCGGCGCTCGCGGCGGCCACCGGTCCCGTCCGCGTCGTGCGTGGCTACGACGCCGCGATCGAGGCCGCCCTGACCGACAAGGTCACCCTGGAGCACGACGCCGAACTGCGCGTCTTCCTCTCCGAGGCGCGGCTCGTGAAGGACGCGTTCGAGGCCGGCGAGCTGCAGAAGGCCGTCGACTCCACCGTGCGCGGCTTCGAGGACGTCGTGAAGATCCTCGACAAGGCCGAGGCGACCAGCGAGCGCTACATCGAGGGCACCTTCTTCCTGCGCGCGCGGGTCGAGGGCAACGACATCGGCTACGGCTCCATCTGCGCCGCCGGCCCGCACGCCTGCACGCTGCACTGGGTGCGCAACGACGGCCCGGTCCGCTCCGGCGACCTGCTGCTGCTCGACGCCGGCGTGGAGACCCACACCCTCTACACCGCCGACGTCACGCGCACGCTCCCGATCGACGGCACGTACACGGAGATCCAGAAGAAGATCTACGACGCCGTGTACGAGGCCCAGGAGGCCGGGATCGCGGCCGTCCGGCCGGGCGCCAAGTACCGCGACTTCCACGACGCCGCGCAGCGCGTGCTGACCGAGAAGCTCGTCGAGTGGGGCCTTGTCGAGGGGCCGGTCGAGCGTGTCCTGGAGCTCGGCCTCCAGCGCCGCTGGACCCTGCACGGCACCGGCCACATGCTCGGCATGGACGTCCACGACTGCGCCGCCGCGCGCACCGAGACGTACGTCGAGGGCACGCTGGAGCCGGGCATGTGCCTGACCGTCGAGCCGGGCCTGTACTTCCAGGCGGACGACCTGACCGTGCCCGAGCAGTACCGCGGCATCGGCGTCCGCATCGAGGACGACATCCTCGTCACCGAGGACGGCAACCGGAACCTGTCGGCCGGTCTGCCGCGCCGCTCCGACGAGGTCGAGGCCTGGATGGCGTCCCTCAAGAGCTGACCCGGTGCCCGCGAGGGCCGACACGAGACCGACGGCCGGACGCCCTCCAGGGCGCCCGGCCGTCGGTGCGTCCGGTACCGGCGCCCCGCGGACCCTCGGTCCCTCCTGAGTACGGTCGGTCGGAGGCGGGCTCGGACGGCACGCCGCCCAACTGCCGTACCCGGGCCGGACTCAGGGCCGGAGTCGGAGTCGGGGCGGCCCGGAGCCCACTCGGATCCCGCACGGTGTGCCCGCCCCCGCGTGCGGCCGACGCCGGGCGGCCCCTCAGGCGATACGGGCCGGGGAGCCGGTCCGCACCGGCAGGGAGTCCACGAACAACGCCCCCGCCAGAAGGGCGCCACTGCCCCGGGGACTCCACCCGCGCGCGTGGAGATCGTCGTCGAGGGCGGACAGTCCCGCACGCCCTGCCTCGGTGGACGCGCCCCCCGCCTCCAGCACGCCTCGGGCGCCCGCCTGGACATGGCGCAGGCCGTGAGGTCCCGCCGTGTACAGCAACTCGGTGTCCTGCAGGGTGGACATGACGGTGAGGAGGGCGTCGAGGCGGGCGCACGGTTCGGGCGCGCCGGCCGAGCGGGCCGTGTCGAGCGCGTCCAGGGCCCGCCGCACATGGGGGAATCCGGCACGCGCCTCACCGCGCGCGCCGGCCGCGCCGTACTTCGCGGAGACGGACGAGCCGCGGGAGGGCCGCCGCGGTGCCCGCCGGTCGGCGTGGGCGGCGATCCGCTTGGCGTTCGCGGTGACGTCGGCCCCGGTGGCCCGGGGATCCAGGGCCGCCGCGGCGACCAGGAGTCCGAGCGCCCACAGGGCTCCGCGGTGACCACCGCCGGTGAGGGCCACCGTGTGCTCGGCGCACCGGCCGATCGCGCCGAGTTCCGCGCGGAGTCCGGGAGTGGCCCGGCCGGTCCGGCGGGCGGCGGCCGCCATGGCCGCGAGGCCGGGTGTCAGTGCCCTGGCGGACCAGCGCAGCGAGCAGAGGTCCCGCCGGGTGGTCCGGGCGCGGAGGTCGCGCGGGTCGGGCAGCCCCGGTTTGGGGGCCAGCTCCAGCTGCCGGGTCAGCGCGGCCACGGCGGCCCGCGCGAGCGCCTCGTCGTCCTCGCGGCTCACGGACGTCCCCCTTCTCCTGAGGACACCGACCGTTGAGGCGCCCCTGGACGAACCCGGCTTCGTACGAAGGGAATCTACGGACGCCGGCCGTCAAGAACCTGGGGGGACGCTGTGACGGGCCTGTGGGATCCGGGGAAGCGGGAGCCGCGGCCGGGCGGGAATCCCGTCGGGCACCGGACACTCCGGGTGCTCCTGGCCGCGGGAGAGCGGGGCGGGCGGCACCCGGCCCGGCGCGTCAGACCGGCAGCAGCGCCGGGACGCTCTTCCACTTGAGGACCTTGTCGAACCTCACCACCGCACCGCCCCGCCCCGGCTCGTTGCCGATGTGGACGTGGTCGGCGAGCTCCTGGATCAGACACAGCCCCCGGCCGTGCTCGGCCTCCTCACCGGCCGGGGAGAGCAGGGTGCGGGCGTTCCCGGCCGGAAAACCGGGCCCGGAGTCGACGACTTCGATGCGGCACTGGTCCCCGTCGAGGTAGGCCGTCACGCGGTACGCCTCACAGGGGGTGCCCCGCCCGGTGTGCCCGCCGTGCTCGACGGCGTTGGCGCAGGCCTCGGTGAGGGCGACGGAGAGGTCGTACGAGATGTCCGGGTCGACGCCCGCGCTCTCCATCGTGCCCAGCAGCAGGCGTCTGGCGAGCGGGACACTCGCAGCGTCGCGCCGCAGATGGAGTGACCACCAGATGCTCATGCTCCAGCCTCCTGGACGCGGCTCGACATACCGTTACGTATTGCCGCAACCACCCGTGTGCAATCGCCTACGGGACGTGATGCCGCCCATACGGCGGACGCGCTCACCTGAGGGGCCGGTGTATGCGAGGGCGGAGCGGCCCCGCACGGGGACCTTTCGGCCGTACGCCGTGTTGCGGATGAATCGCTTGTATGCCGTCAATCGGACCTGCCGTCGGGGGCGGATGCGCCCAGTGCGATGATGAGCCCGCCATGACTGCCCCCCACCAGCGTTCGGCGCGCTCCGGAGCCGGACTCCGGACCCTGAGGGCCGCGGTGTTCGCCGCGGTCTGCGTCGTGCTGGCCGCGGCCGGTCATGGGATCGCCTCCTGCGCCATGGTCCCGCTGTGGACCCTGGGGGCGGGTTTCCTCGCGGTCTTCGCCGTCGCCGCCGCACTCGCGGGACGGGAACGCGCGCTGCCGGGCATCGTGGTGGCCCTCGCGTTCGGCCAGACCGTGCTCCACACGCTGTTCGGGCTCGGCACGCACGCCGGTACGACGGCCAACGGGTCCATGGGCTCGATGGCCTCGGACATGGCGATGTCCGACGCCTCGCTGGTGGCACGGGCCACCCGCCTGGTGTGCGGGACGACCGCGGCGGCGATCAGCCCCGTACAGGCCCAGAAGATCCTCGCCGACGCGCGGATCGACACCGGCACGGCGGACATGACCGCCATGCACCACGCCGCCGACGTCGTCCCGGCCGTCACCGGCACCCCGATGTCCGTGCTGCCCTCCCTGCCGATGCTGCTCGGTCACGTCCTCGCGGCCGTCGCCGCCGGTTGGGTGCTGCGCCGCGGCGACCTGGCGCTCCTGCGGCTCATGCGGCTGTCGGCGCAGGGAGTCGCCGAAGGGGCGCTCGTACGGTCCCTGCGCGCTGCTCTGACGCTCGTACGCGCCCTGCGCACGGGACTTCCCAGGACGCCCGAGGTCGCGCGCACGCCTCTCACCGAGCTGCTCGCGCCTCCCACCCCGCGGACGACCGCCCTCCAGCACAGCGTCGTCCGCCGCGGGCCGCCCGCCTCCACCGCACTCGTCCTCGCCGCCTGACACGACGCGCCGCTTCACGGAATCCACGGAAGCAGCGGAAGTACCGAGTCCACGCCTCACGGACCCTCGGGCTTCCCATGCTTCCCGGACCTCTCGAAGGGGACGCGGGTCGGGCCGCACGCGCGCGTGCCCGCCGGACCTCTCCCGGACGCGGATCCACCCCTTGCCGGGGTCACCGCGGCACACGCGCTCCCCCTTCGTCACTGGACCGAAAGTGGAGTGTTTCCCTACATGAAGGTTTCTCGCATCGCCGCCGCCTGCACCGTCGGCGCCTCGGCCGTTCTCGCCGCCTCCGTCCCCGCGTTCGCGCACGTCAGCGTGCAGCCGGAGGGCGCGGCGGCCAAGGGCGGCTACGCCGTCGTGAACTTCAAGGTGCCCAACGAGCGCGACGACGCCTCGACCACCAAGGTCGAGGTGACCTTCCCGGCCGACCACCCGCTCGCCTCCGTCATGCCGCAGAAGCTCGACGGCTGGAACGTGAAGGTCACCAAGTCCAAGCTGGACAAGCCGCTCACCCTGCACGGCCAGAAGATCGACGAGGCCGTCACCAAGGTCACCTGGACCGCCGACGGCAAGGGCATCGCGACGGGCTTCTTCCAGAAGTTCCCGCTCTCCATCGGCGCGCTGCCCGAGGACACCGACGAGCTCGTCTTCAAGGCCGTCCAGACGTACTCGAACGACGAGGTCGTGCGCTGGATCGAGCCGCAGAAGGAGGGCGCCGAGGAGCCCGAGAACCCGGCTCCGGTGCTCGCGCTCTCGGCCGCCGCCGAAGGGGGCCACCACGGGGCCGGCGCCACGGAGGACGCCGACCACGACGAGAAGACCGAGAAGGCCGCCGCGCAGACCACCGAGGCGGCCTCCGCCACGGACGGCAGCGACACCACCGCCCGCGTGCTCGGCGTCGTGGGCATCGTCGTCGGCCTGGCGGGCGTGGCGTACGGCGTACTGGCCGGCCGTCGGCGTACGAACGCCTGAGCTGCCGGAAGCCACCTGAAGTACTGAGACACACCCGCTCCCGGCGCGCACCGGAGGGCCGCGGAACGCGGCTCTCCGGACCGGAGGGACCGGTCCGGACGGAACCGGCGGACGCACCGCCCGGTCCCGTCCGGACCGGCTCCGGTCACGTCCGACCTGGCCCTTCGCCCTCGTACGGCCCCCGGTGCGCACCGGAGCACTCACATCTGGGACATTTTTCTATGCGCAAGAAGACGTACGCGATGGCCGCCCTGTTCGCCGCCGCCGCCCTGACCCTCTCCGCCTGCGGCGGTGGCGACGACAGCGGCAAGCCGGTCGCCGACGTGTCCGCCGAGGCCGGTTCCGACAAGGCCGCGACGGTCCTCGACCAGCCGTTCACGAAGCCGGACCTCGTGCTCACCGACACGACCGGCAAGAAGTACGACCTGCGCGCGCGGACCAAGGGCCTGCCGACGCTGGTCTACTTCGGCTACACCCACTGCCCCGACGTCTGCCCGCTCACGATGAACAACCTCGCGGTCGCGAAGAAGCAGCTGCCGAAGGCCGAGCGGGACAAGCTGCGCGTCGTGTTCGTGACCACCGACCCGGACCGCGACACCCCCGCCGAACTCGGCAGGTGGCTCAAGGGCATCGACTCCGACTTCGTCGGCCTGACGGGCGACTTCGCCACGATCCAGGCCGGCGCCCGCACCCTGGGCATCACCATCGAGCCGACCACGAAGGACAAGAACGGCAAGGCCGTCTCCGTGCACGGCACCCAGGTGATCGCCTTCTCGCCGAAGACCGACGGCGGTTACGTGCTCTACGGCGAGAGCGCCACCGTCGACGACTACACCGAGGACCTTCCCAAGATCGCCGAAGGGGCGACCCCGTGAGGCGTCGCCCTGGCCGATCCGCGGGGCTCCTCTCAGCCGGCGTGCTGCTCCTGGCCGGGGGGGTGCTCACGGGCTGCGGTTCGGGCGACGACGGCTCCCCGTCGTCCTCGGCCGCGCCCGAGATCGAGGTCAGCGGCGCCTACATGCCCGCCCCGAGCATGGACACGATGGCGGCGGGGTTCCTCACCGTCACCAACTCGGGCGGCACCGACACCCTGACCTCGGTCACCAGCGACCTCTCCGACGACGTGACGCTGCACTCGACCGAGGGCGGCGCGATGCGGGAGCAGACGTCGTTCACCGTGCCCTCCGGGGGCACCCTGGAGTTCGCGAGCGGCGGCGACCACCTCATGTTCGCAAAACTCACCCACAAGCCCGAGCAGGGCGAGAAGGTGTCCGTGGAACTGCACTTCGCCAAGTCCGGCACGGTGAGGATCTCCATGCCCGTGAAGTCCGCGACGTACAGCCCGAAGACCGGGCACTGAGGAGGCATCACCGTGAAACCGACCATCGCCTCCCGCTTCCGGACCCTTCCGCTGCTGCTCCTCGCCGTCCTCGGCGTGCTCCTGGCCGGCGCGGGGCCCGCGTCCGCGCACGCCGCGCTCACCGGGAGCGACCCGAAGCAGGGATCGGTGGTCGCCGAGGCACCCGCCCGGATCTCGCTCACCTTCTCCGAACAGGTCTCGCTGAACGCCGACTCGCTGCGCGTGCTCGACCCGCGGGGCAAGCGGGTCGACACCGGCGCGGCCGGCGGCCTGGGCGGCAACCAGTACGGCGTGAAGCTGCACGCGGGGCTGCCCGACGGCACGTTCACCGTCACCTACCAGGTGGTCTCGGCGGACAGCCACCCCGTCGCCGGCGCCTTCACCTTCTCCATCGGCGCCCCCTCGCAGACCTCCGTCGCCCTGTCCGACCAAGCGGCGGGCGGCGGCGTGGTGGGCTTCCTCTACGGAGCCGCGCGCTACTTCTCGTACGCCGGATTCATCCTGCTCGTCGGGGGTGCCGCCTTCGTGCTGGCGTGCTGGCAGCGGGGCTCCGGCGTGCGCCCGGTGCAGCGGCTCGTGGTCTCGGGATGGCTGACGCTGACCGCCTCCACCCTCGCCCTGCTGCTCCTGCGCGGCTCGTACGTCACCTCGGGAGACGTCGGCGACATCTTCGACCTCACCCTGCTCGGGCAGGTGCTGCAGACCAAGTCGGGCGCGGCGCTGGTGTCACGGCTGCTGCTGCTCGCCGCGGCCGCGATGTTCATCGCGGTGCTGTTCGGCGCCTACGCCAAGCGGGACGAGGACGAACGGGCCGCGGCCGAGGCCGGGGACACCGATGCCCGGGTCACGGATCCGGACGCCGCCCCGGACGCCGACCCGGCCGCGGAGAAGAAGGACCTCACCTTCGGACTCGCCGTCGGCGGCGCGGTCGTCGCGCTCGGGCTCGCCGCGACCTGGGCGATGTCCGAGCACGCCTCGACCGGAGTCCAGACGGGCATCGCGATGCCCGTGGACATCCTGCACCTGCTGTCCGTCGCCGTCTGGCTCGGCGGCCTCTCGACGCTGCTGGTGGCCCTGTTCAAGGCGCCGCCGGAAGCGCAGATCGAGGCGGCGGCCGTACGCCGCTTCTCCCGCCTCGCGTTCGGCGGTGTCCTCCTCCTGGTCGCCACCGGGATCTACCAGTCCTGGCGGCAGCTCGGCTCCTGGTCGGCGCTCACCGACACGACGTACGGGCGGTTGCTGCTCGTCAAGGTCGGCCTGGTCGCCCTTCTCGTGGGCATCGCGTGGATCTCGCGGCGCTGGACGGGCCGACTGGCTCAGGCACCGGCTCCCGAGGCCGTCGCCGCCGCCCTGGTGGAACAGCGCTCCGCGCGCAGGACGCCGGCCACCGTCCCCGCCGACTCCGTCCCCTCCGACTCACGGCGGGCCGCTCAGCTCGCCCGGCAGCGGGCCGCCGTGGACCTGGCGCGCGAGAAGCGGGTGCGCGACGCCGACCCGCACCGGTCGGGTCTGCGCCGCTCCGTGCTCGCCGAAGCCGGGGTCGCGATCGTCCTGCTCGCGGTCACGACCGCTCTGACGGCCACCGAGCCGGGGCGTACGGAGGAAGCGGCCCGGTCGGCCACCGCGTCCGCCTCGCAGCGGTCCGGGCCGATGTCCCTGAAGCTCCCGTTCGACACCGGCGGCGAGGACGGCAAGGGCACGGTGGAGGTCACCCTCGATCCGGCCCGGGTCGGCGGCAACGAGATGCACGTCTTCGTGGTCCGGCCGAACGGCAAGGCCTTCGACGTCCCCGAGGTGAAGGTCGCCTTCACGCTCGCCTCGAAGGATGTCGGCCCGCTGCCCGTCACCCCCGACCGGATCGCCACCGGCCACTGGACGGCGATCGGCGTACAGCTCCCCATGGCGGGCGACTGGAAGATCGCGGTGACCGTGCGCACCTCGGACATCGACCAGGCCACCGTGACCAAGAACGCGCAGATCGGCTGAACCTGACCATGCCTGACCAGTCCGCCTCCTCCGGCCTGACCTCCGGCGTCGTCCCTCCGGACGCGTCCGCCCCCGACGGCGTCCCGAGGGACGCCGCTCCCGCGGGGGTCATGTCGCGGCGCCGCCTGCTGGGCACCGCCGGTGCCACCGGGCTCGCCCTCGGCGCGGCCGGGGCGGCCGTGGGCTACGCGGCGGCGCCGTCCCCCGAGAAGACCACCGCGTTGACCTCGGTCGGCGCGAACATGGCAATGTTTCACGGGAAACATCAGCCCGGCATCACCACGGCGCTCCAGTCGCACGGCCACCTCGTCGCCTTCGACCTGGCGGCGGGCGCGGGACGCAAGGAGGCCGGCGCGCTGCTGCGCCGCTGGTCGGTGACGGCCCGGCGGCTCATGGCGGGCGAGGCCGCCGAGCACGGGGACACGGGCGTCGCGCGCGACGCCGGTCCGTCGTCCCTGACCGTCACCTTCGGCTTCGGACACAGCTTCTTCGCGCGTACGGGCCTGGAGAAGCAGCGTCCGGCCGCGCTGGACCCGCTGCCCGCCTTCTCCTCCGACCACCTGGACAGGGCCCGCAGCGACGGCGACCTGTGGGTGCAGATCGGCGCGAACGACGCCCTCGTCGCCTTCCACGCCCTGCGGGCCGTCCAGAAGGACGCGGGCGGCGCGGCGCGCGTGCGCTGGCAGATGAACGGTTTCAACCGCTCCCCGGGCGCCACCGCCGAACCGATGACCGCGCGCAACCTGATGGGCCAGATCGACGGCACCCGCAATCCGAAACCGTCCGAGCCCGACTTCGGCCCGCGCGTCTTCGTACCGGCCTCCGGTGACCCGGAATGGATGGCCGACGGTTCGTACGCCGTCGTCCGCCGCATCCGCATGCTTCTCGACGACTGGGAGAAGCTCTCGGACAAGGCCCAGGAGGACGTCATCGGGCGGAGGAAGTCCACCGGGGCGCCGTTGAGCGGCGGCACCGAGACGACCGCGATGGACCTGGAGAAGACCGACGCCGACGGCAACCTGGTCGTACCCGTCAACGCGCACGCCCGCATCACCCGGCCCGACCAGAACGGCGGGGCCGCGATGCTGCGCCGCCCGTTCTCCTTCCACGACGGCATCGACGCCGACGGGGTGCCGGACGCCGGTCTGCTGTTCGTGTGCTGGCAGGCCGATCCGGTGCGCGGCTTCGTCCCCGTCCAGCGCAAACTCGACCGCGGCGACGCGCTCTCGGCGTTCGTCCGCCACGAGTCGAGCGGGCTGTTCGCGGTTCCGGGCGGCGCGGCGGACGGGGAGTACGTGGGGCAGCGGTTGCTGGAGGGCTGAGGGAACCTCCCGGGCCCGGCGCGGTGCCGGACAACCGTCCGAACCCCTGGAGCACCGGCGTCCGAGCAGCCGAGTGCCGAGGTGTCATCGCCTTCCGCGGGCGGGAGCCGCGTGCGGCGGGGCCCATTAGGGTGACGGTATGTCGGCGACGCGCTACACCTATCTCGGCCCCGAGGGAACGTTCACCGAGGCCGCCCTCCGCACCCTCCCCGAAGCCGCGACGCGGGAACTGGTGCCCATGGTGTCCGTCCCGGCCGCGCTCGACGCGGTGCGTGGCGGCCAGGCCGCGGGCGCGCTCGTCCCGATCGAGAACTCCGTCGAGGGCGGCGTCACCGCCACGCTCGACGAACTCGCCAAGGGCGACCAGTTGATGATCTACCGCGAGGTGGTCCTGCCGATCGCCTTCGCCCTGCTGGTCAGGCCCGGCACGGCGCTGAAGGACGTCAAGACGGTCACCGGACACCCGGTCGCCCAGCCCCAGGTGCGCAACTGGCTGGCCGCGCACCTGCCGGACGCCCTGTGGGAGTCGGCGGCGTCGAACGCGGACGGTGCCCGACTGGTCCAGGAGGGCCGGTACGACGCGGCCTTCGCGGGTGCGTTCGCCGCGGTGACGTACGGCCTCGAACCGCTGGTGACCGAGATCCACGACGCGGCGAACGCGGAGACCCGCTTCGTGCTGGTCGGCCGCCCGGCCCGGCCCGCCGCGCCGACCGGTGCCGACAAGACCTCGGTGGTCATCTGGCTCGGCGACGACCACCCCGGCGCGCTGCTCGAACTGCTTCAGGAATTCGCCGTGCGCGGCGTCAACCTCATGCGGATCGAGTCCCGGCCGACCGGCCGCGGAATCGGCAACTACTGCTTCTCGGTCGACGCCGAAGGACACATCACCGACCGCCGGATGGGCGAGGCGCTGATGGGCCTCAAGCGGATCTGCCCCCAGGTGCGTTTCCTCGGTTCCTATCCGCGGGCCGGTGTCGCCCTGCGGGACGTGCGGCCCCTGCGGCCCGGGACCTCGGACGACGAGTTCTCCGCCGCGTCGGACTGGCTGGCCCGCTGCGAGGACGGCCGGTTCCAGGAGAGGCCCTGAACGGCCGGTCCACACCCGCCCGAGCAGGTCCCCACGGTCCTACCTGCTGATTTTCTTCATCCACAGAGGTTATCCACAGGCACGCTTCTCGACCTGGGGACAAGTCGACAACGAAGCGCTACATCATCGACAAATCGGTTACTGGACCCAAGTCCTTCCACACCCTCGTACGACACCCTTCGTCTACCCTTTTCCATTGATCAACCCTATAGGGCGAATCATTTACACCCGAAAGTGGGCGTACAGAGGGTTTGAACCGGGAATTCCTCTGCCGCAGAGGGGCGCTCGGAATGATCAATTCCAGCATCCACAGATCTTCCACACAGCCTGTGGATAACTACCCCTGAGGGTGGATTCCTGTGGACAACCCGACTCGCAAGTCCCTTCCCCCGCAAGGAAATCCAGTCAACCGGTGAGGCACCACCGCCCCTTCCAGGGGGCGGGACGCTTTTCCTTGACGGCTTTCGGCGATCAAGGATTCGGTCCGACATTTCACCCATAACGGCACAGACCTCACGCTCCGGAATATGAGGTCGTTGGCCGCGAGCCCGCACCGGTAGCCTTGAGGGGTGATTGACCTTCGCCTGCTCCGTGAGGACCCCGACCGTGTTCGCGCCTCCCAGCGCGCCCGTGGAGAGGACGTCGCGCTCGTCGACTCCCTCCTCTCCGCCGACGAACGGCGCAGGTCGTCCGGCGTCCGCTTCGACGAGCTGCGCTCCGAACAGAAGGCGCTCGGCAAGCTGATCCCCAAGGCCACCCCTGATGAGCGCGCCGAGCTGCTGAAGAAGGCCGAGCAGCTCAAGACCGACGTCAAGGCCGCCGAGGCCGAACAGAACGAGGCGGACGAGGAGACCAAGCGGCTCCTCCTCCGGCTCGGCAACCTGGTGCACCCCGACGTCCCGGTCGGCGGCGAAGAGGACTTCGTCGTCCTGGAGACGCACGGCACCATCCGCGACTTCGCCGCCGAGGGCTTCGAGCCCAAGGACCACCTGGAGCTCGGCGAGGCGCTGGGCGCCATCGACGTCGAGCGGGGCGCCAAGGTGTCCGGCTCGCGCTTCTACTACCTGACCGGCGTCGGCGCGCTCCTGGAGCTCGCCCTCGTCAACGCGGCGATCGCGCAGGCCACCGAGGCCGGCTTCACGCCGATGCTGACCCCCGCGCTGGTCCGCCCGCGCGCGATGGAGGGCACCGGCTTCCTCGGCCAGGCCGCGGAGAACGTGTACCACCTGGAGAAGGACGACTACTACCTGGTCGGCACCTCCGAGGTCCCCCTCGCCGCGTACCACATGGACGAGATCCTCGACGCGGACAAGCTGCCGATGCGCTACGCCGGTTTCTCCCCGTGCTTCCGCCGCGAGGCCGGGACCTACGGCAAGGACACCCGCGGCATCTTCCGCGTGCACCAGTTCGACAAGGTCGAGATGTTCTCGTACGTCGACCCCGAGGACGCCGAGAACGAGCACCAGCGGCTCCTCGAATGGGAGAAGCAGTGGCTGACCGCCCTCGAACTGCCCTTCCAGGTGATCGACGTGGCGAGCGGTGACCTGGGGTCCTCGGCCTCACGCAAGTTCGACTGCGAGGCGTGGATCCCGACCCAGGGCAAGTACCGCGAGCTGACGTCGGCCTCCAACTGCGACGGCTTCCAGGCCCGCCGGCTCTCCGTCCGCATGCGCGACGGCAAGAAGATCCAGCCGCTGGCCACACTGAACGGCACCCTGTGCGCCGTTCCGCGCACCATCGTCGCGATCCTGGAGAACCACCAGCTCGCCGACGGTTCGGTACGGGTTCCCGAGCTGCTGCGCCCCTACCTGGGCGGCCGTGAACTTCTGGAGCCGATCTCCAAGTGAGCAGCGCCACCGGGCCGACGGGATCCTCCAGGGCCGGCAGGGCGGCGGCCTTCCCGTACCAGCTCGTCGCGACCGATCTCGACGGAACACTGCTGCGTTCCGACGAGACGGTCTCGGCGCGTACGCGCGAGGCGCTCGCCGCCGTGACGGCGACAGGCGCCGCCCACATCATCGTCACCGGGCGCGCGGTGCCCTGGACGCGGCACATCCTCGACGACCTCGGCTACGAGGGACTCGCGGTCTGCGGTCAGGGCGCGCAGGTCTACCACGCGGGGGAGCACCGCCTGCTCACCTCGGTGACGCTGGACCGGCAGCTGGCCGGTCTCGCGCTCGCCAAGATCGAGGCGGAGGTGGGCCCGCTGCTGCTGGCCGCGAGCCGCGACGGGCTCGACGGCGAGGTGCTGGTCGGCCCCGGCTACCGCAGGCTGGAGGGCTCACTCCCGGTCGTCCCGATCAGGGGCGCGTCGGACCTGTGGTCGGCCCCGCTGAACAAGGTGTACGTCCAGCATCCGACGCTCTCCGACGACGAGCTCGCGGCTGTGGCGCTGCGGGTCGCGGGCGGACTCGTCGGTGTGACGATGGCCGGCGCGGGGATCGTGGAACTCCTCCCCCTCGGCCTCTCCAAGGCGACGGGACTGTCGCTGGCGGCCCGGCGCCTCGGCGTCAGGGCCTCGGACACGATCGCCTTCGGCGACATGCCGAACGACCTCGCGATGTTCGCCTGGGCGGCGCACGGGGTGGCCATGGCCAACGCCCACGACGACCTCAAGGCGATCGCGGACGAGGTGACGTCCTCGAACGAGGAGGACGGCATCGCGGTGGTGCTGGAGCGGTTGCTGGCGCAGGCGTAGCGGACGCCGCTCCACCCCGCGGCGGGGCGGCTAAAGCCCGACCACCGCTGATCGGTGGCCGGGCCGGAACGTCTTGCGGAGGATGCGCGGATCGAACGCGCGCGGGGTCTCACCCCCGACGACGGCTTAGCAAGCCGCTGCCTTTCCACTCGGCCAATCCTCCGGGTGGGCGGCCCGCGCGTGACGCGCGCTCGAAGCGGCCGCCCCGGACAGCTCCCCGTGCGGAGCGGGTTCGACGGAGGTAGTGACTACTCCGGAACCCGCCGCGGGCTGTCCTGTCGGGAGCTCGACGAACTGCTCCTGATGAACATCGTCGCGCTCCTCTCCCAGAACGTGGCGCCTGCTCTGTGCGGCGGCGCGGACAGAACTACTGTGCCCCCGCGCCGACTTGGGCGCCACTGATTAATCGCCGCTCGCGGCGGCCCTCACCTGCGACGCCACCGGCGGCGGCGCGCCCTGCTGAAGAACCACCCCGCGGGCGGCTCGTCCGAGCGCCAGGGCTGCGGGTCGGGGCCTCCCTCGCGCCAGCGGGCGGCGAGCATACGGGCCCGGGCCGACGGCTCGGTCGTCTCCGCCGACCGTACGAAGTCCTCGTCCAGGACGAGGTCGTCCCACGGCTCCCCGGCCGGGTCTCCGAGCCCGTCCCCGGACGCGCCCCCGGCCTCTTCGCGACCGTCACCCCGTGGTTCCTCGGCTGCCATCCCCGTCCTCCTGGCCGTGCGTCCCCGTTCGCCCAGTGTGCCCGGGCCGGAGTGAAGTCACTGTCAAGAAAGGGAAGGGGCTCCTCGCGCGGGTGCCGGGCGATCGGCGGCCCGCGCGAAGAGCCCCGGCTCACTCCTCGCCGGCCAGCGTCAGCGACCGCAGCCGCTGCCCCGCGTACCAGGTGGCGAGGACGGTGACCACGACCAGCAGGGTCGTCGCCGTCGGGAGGCCCACGTCCGAGGTGACCAGGTCACCGCCGGTCACCTTGTGGGCCACCGCGAGCGCCCACTGCTGGACGCTGAGGGTGCGCGCGCCGGAGACCAGGGACCCGAACAGGGCCTCCCAGACGAGCGCGTACACGAGTCCGAAGACCACGGCGTGCCGGGTGACGGTCCCCAGGAGCAGGAACATCGCCGCGTAGGCGATCGAGGCGACCAGCGCGGCCACGGTGTAGGCGACGGCGATCTGCTGGCCGTTGCCGTTGAGGATCATGCCCGCGATGAAGGTCGGGACCGCCGAGAACGCCATGGTGACGGCGATCGCGACGATCAGCTTGGTGAAGATGATCGTCGGCCGCTTCAGGGGCTTGGCCAGCAGATACACCACCGAGCCGTCGTCGATCTCGGGTCCGATCGCTCCCGTGCCGGCGATGACGCCGATGATCGGCACCATGGTGGCGAGCGCGAACCCGCCGAGCAGGTCCGAGGCCACCTGGTCGTCGGTCCCCGAGAAGCCGCGGACGGCCGCGGAGATCACGATGAGCAGGACGGGCAGGGCGCCGAGAATGAGGGCCCGTCGGCGGCCGAGCAGGCCCCGATAGGTGAGCCGGGCGACTGTGGGGTCGTACATCTTCGGCCTCCTACGCCGCGACAAGATACGAGAAGACGGATTCCAGGGACTCGTCGGACGGCGACACCGTCAGCAGCCGGATGCCGTGCTCACGCGCGACCTTCGGCAGCAGGACGGTGAACCGGCCGAAGTCGACGGCCTGGATGCGCAACGCGCCCTCGGCCAGATCGACTTCGATGCCGGACGTCGACGGGTCGGCGATCAACGCGGCGGCCAGCGCCCGGTCGTCGCTGGAGCGGACCAGATAGCGGTGCGGCCGGTCGGTCATCAGCCGGCGGATGCGCCGGAAGTCACCGCTCGCCGCGTGCCGTCCGGCGACGATCACCTCGATGTGGGCGGCCAGCTGCTCCACCTCTTCGAGGATGTGGGACGAGAACAGCACGGTGCGGCCCTCGTCGCCCATGCGGCGCAGCAGGTCCATGAGCTGCATGCGCTGGCGCGGGTCCATGCCGTTGAACGGCTCGTCGAGCAGCAGCAGCGACGGGTCGTGGACCAGCGCGGACGCCATCTTCACGCGCTGCCGCATGCCCTTGGAGTACGTGGAGATCTTGCGGTCCTGCGCGTACTCCATCTCGACGGTGGCCAGGGCCCGCCCGGCGGCCTTCGCGCCGAGGCCGTGCAACTCGGCGTTGGCGACGACGAATTCGCGTCCGGTGAGGAAGTCGTACATCGCCTCGCGCTCGGGGACGATGCCGATGTGCCGGTAGATGTCCTCGTTGCGCCAGGTCGGCCGGCCGTCGAGGGTGACCGTGCCCGTCGAGGGGGCGAGGAAGCCGCCCATCATGTTGATGAGGGTGGACTTCCCGGCGCCGTTCGGGCCGAGCAGGCCGGTGACGCCGGGGCCGATCGTCATCGTGATGTCGTTGACCGCCACCACGTTGCCGAACCAGCGTGAGACGTGGTCGATGTGGAGCGTTGTCACAGCCCGACCTTTCGGTAGCGGCGCACCAGGAGTCCGTAGCAGCCGGCGATGAGACCCAGGACGACGACGAGGTAGACGACGCCCTGTCCGGACGAGGGGCCCACCTCTCCGGGGAAGGCGGAGGAGGCACCGAGGAACGCCGTCTGCACTCCGTCGATGAGGGTGATCGGCGAGAAGAGCCCGAGCCACGGGACGGCTGAGCCGCTGGACTGCTCGTAGGCGATGGCCTGGACGGTGGAGACCGCTCCGTAGGAGATGGTCAGGGCCGCGATGACGGCCGCGATGCCGAAGCCGCGGCGCGGGGTGACCGCCGAGATGACCAGGCCGATGCCGGCGAACAGGAGCGAGAGCAGCGTCACGGAGACGAGCCCCTGCCCGAAGCCCTTGCTCTGGTCGGAGAAGTCGAGCTTGGCCAGCAGCGCGCCCACGTACAGCACGACCAGCGGGGCGGCGGTGAGGATGAAGAGCGCCGAGGCCAGCGCCGCGTACTTGGCGCGTACGTAGTCGCCGGTCTCTATGGGGCGCGAGAAGTACAGCGGCACGGTCTTGAACCGCAGGTCGCGGGAGACCGCCTGGGGGCCCTGCGAGGCGACGTACAGGCCGATGACCGCCTGCATGATCACCGCGTAGCGCGTGTAGTCGACGGGCAGGTCCTTCGCCTTGGTGGCGACCGCGACGGCCACCATGATCAGCGCGGGGACGCACATCACCACGAAGAGCAGCATCGGCAGGACCTTGGACTTGACCGAACGGCCGAGTCCGTAGGAGCCGCGCAGGGACTGCGAGTAGAGGGAGCGGCGCGCGTAGGCGCGGCCGAGCCGCGGGCCGTCGTAGTTGCGGTAGCCGATGTTGTGGATCCGGCTCTGCTCGCCCGCCGGGGCGAGGGGCTGCTCAACCGCCATGGCCGACCGCCTCCTTCCGCTGCTCGTCCTCGGCTCGCGGGTCGCCGCTCGCCGCTCGCTCTTCCCTGGCCCGCTGCTCGTCGCTGTCTTTGAAGACCTCGGCGATGTGGTGCCTGCGCTGCTCCATGCGGACCAGGCCGAGGCCGAGGTCGGCGACCACGTCACGGACGAGGTCGTAGGTGTCCTCGCTCTCGGTGGTCAGCAGCAGGATGTGTCCGGCGCCCGGCAGCCCGCTGCCGTCGTGGGTCTCGATCCCGCGCTTGTGGAGCGCCTCGCGCACGGCGGCCGTGCCGTCCGGGTGCTCGTCGGTGTCGGTGACCTCGATGGCGAGGGTGGTGGTGGTCTGGGTGAAGTCCGTGGTGGAGCTGGAGCGCAGCAGCTTGCCGCCGTCGACGACCACGACGTGGTCGCAGGTGCGCTCCAGTTCGCCCAGGAGGTGCGAGGTGACCAGGACCGAGATGCCGAAGTCCGTGTGGATGCGGCGGATGAGTCCGAGCATGTCGTCGCGGCCGACCGGGTCCAGGCCGTTGGTCGGTTCGTCCAGGAAGACCAGCTGGGGGTCGTGGACGAGGGCCTGCGCGAGCTTGACGCGCTGCTTCATGCCGGTCGAGTAGCCGCCGATGGGGCGGTACCGCTCCTCGTACAGACCGACGTGGCGCAGGGTGTCCGCGGTGCGCTCGCGGGCCGCGGCCGGCGGCAGCCCGGACATCCGCGCCATGTGGACGACGAACTCGGTGGCCGACACGTCGGGCGGCAGGCAGTCGTGCTCGGGCATGTAGCCGACCCGCTCGCGAATGGCGCCGCCTTCGGTGGCGACGTCGAGGCCGAGCACGGTGGCGCGGCCCTCGGTGGCGGGGGACAGACCCAGCAGGATCTTGATCAGGGTGGACTTGCCGGCTCCATTGGCTCCGACGAGTCCGGTCACACCGGGCCCGACGTCCACGGAGAGCCGGTCAAGCGCGGTCACCCGGGGGAACCGCTTGCTCAGGCTTTCGGTCGCGATCACAGTCACGTTTCGAAGGTAGTGGCGCGGGACACAGAGGTCGTCAACCCACGGAGTGGGATGCGCGTCAGCCTCCAGTCGTACGTGCCCGTAGGGGTCCCCCTCAGGTACCCCGAGCCGGAACCGTCCCGCTCCGACCGGTTGTCCACAGGCTCCCACGGGCCCATTGACGCGACCTCCGACAACTGTCACATTCACCAGTGTCACGTTTCGGGCACGTACCGCGGTCGATGGGGACAGGGTGGGCGGTGGCATGACGACGGCAGTGACAGGCGAACTCTCCGTGGAACCAAGCGGGTTCGGACAGGTGGGGCGCCTCGCGCGCGCGGGAGCAGTCGCAGCCCGGCCGGGGCCCGGTGTCACCGAGCGCGAGGCGGCGCACGCGCGGCGCCGGGAGGAGGACAGGTGAGTCTCGAGGGCGCGCGCGAGCGGCGGGTGCGGACGGGCGGGATCGAGCTGTGCGTCGCCGAACTGGGCGACGGGAGACAGCCGACCGTGGTGCTCGTCCACGGCTATCCGGACTCCAAGGAGGTGTGGTCCGAGGTCGCCGTACGCCTCGCCGACCGCTTCCATGTCGTGCTGTACGACGTCCGGGGACACGGTCGTTCGACCGCGCCGCGGCCACTGCGCGGCGGGTTCACCCTGGAGAAGCTCACCGACGACTTCCTCGCGGTCGTCGACGCGGTCAGTCCCGGTGAGCCGGTGCATCTGGTGGGCCACGACTGGGGTTCGGTGCAGGCGTGGGAGTTCGTCACGGTCGCACGCACCAAGGGCCGGATCGCTTCCTTCACGTCGATGTCCGGGCCGTCCCTCGACCACTTCGGCCACTGGATCAAGCGGCGGGCGACCCGGCCCACCCCGCGCAGGGTGGGCCAACTGCTCGGCCAGGGCGCGAAGTCCTGGTACGTGTACCTGCTGCACACGCCGGTGCTGCCCGAGCTGGCCTGGCGCGGGCCGCTGGGCAGGCGGTGGCCGAAGATCCTCCAGCGGCTGGAGAAGGTTCCCGCGGGCGACTACCCGACCGGGTCGCTGCCCTCCGACGCGGCGCACGGCGCATGGCTCTACCGCGACAACGTACGGCCCCGGCTCCGCCGCCCCCGCGAGGACGCGTACGCGCACGCGCCCGTCCAGCTCGTCACCCCCCTCGGGGACGCCTTCCTCTCCGAGAGCCTCTACGACGACCTGGAGAGGTGGGCTCCCCGGCTGGTGCGGCGCACCCTCCCGGCCAAGCACTGGATTCCGCGCACCCGCCCCGACCAACTGGCCGCTTGGGTATCCGAGTTCGTGACCGCCAACGAACGGCGCGAGGCCGGGACGCCCGCACCCGAACCGGCGGCCACCGGCAGGTACGCCCACCGCTTCGGCGGTCAGCTGGTGCTGGTGACCGGCGCCGGCAGCGGCATCGGGCGGGCGACGGCACTCGCCTTCGCCGAGTCGGGCGCCCGGGTGGTGGCCGTCGACCGGGACGCGGAGACGGCGGTCCACACCGCGCGGATGTGCCGGTTGATCGGTTCGCCCGCGGCCTGGGCCGAGACGGTCGACGTCTCCGACGAGCAGGCCATGGAGAAGCTCGCCGAGAAGGTCGCCACCGAGTACGGCGTGGTGGACGTGCTGGTGAACAACGCCGGGATCGGACTGGCCGGTTCCTTTCTCGACACGACCCCGCAGGACTGGAAGCAGGTCCTCGACGTCAATCTCTGGGGCGTGATCCACGGCTGCCGGCTGTTCGGCGGGCAGATGGCCGAACGCGGCCAGGGCGGCCACATCGTCAACATCGCGTCGGCGGCCGCGTACCAGCCGTCGAAGGCGTTGCCCGCGTACAGCACCTCCAAGGCGGCCGTCCTGATGCTCAGCGAGTGTCTGCGCGCGGAGCTGGCCGGGCGGGGCATCGGTGTCTCGGCGATCTGTCCC
Source organism: Streptomyces sp. NPDC002580 (assembly GCF_042889485.1). Classification (NCBI taxonomy): domain Bacteria; kingdom Bacillati; phylum Actinomycetota; class Actinomycetes; order Kitasatosporales; family Streptomycetaceae; genus Streptomyces; species Streptomyces sp. NPDC002580. Next base: position 155,013 of record NZ_JBIAQZ010000003.1, read on the forward strand.
GGCTTCGTCAACACCGGCATCCCCTCGGCCACGCGCTTCGCCGGCGTCGCCGAGGCCGAGGAGCAGCGCCGCCGCAAGAGGGCGGCGCGCCTGTACAAGCTGCGCGACTACCCGCCGGAGAAGGTCGCCGACGCGATCCTGCGCGCGGTCGTCCGCGACGAGGCGTTCGTGCCGGTCACCCCGGAGGCACGCGGCGCCCACCTCATGCGCCGCTTCGCCCCCAGGGCGCTGCGTGCCCTCGCCCGAATGGAGCCGAAGCCGTGACCGAACGACCCAGCGACGCGACGGACGGACCGGCCGACGGCCCCGTGAGCGGTGACCAGCACGCGATCGTGCCGAGACGGGTGTCCTTCGACTGGGAGAACACCCCGCTGCACTGGATCCCGGACGAGCCCGTCGCCACCCATGTCATCAACGTGCTGCACCTGCTGCTGCCGACCGGGGAGCGGTGGTTCGTGAAGGTCCTCAAGGAGGCGCTGCCGCTGGTCCGCGACCCCGGACTCCGCAAGGACGTCAAGGGGTTCATGGGGCAGGAGGCCACGCACAGCGTGCAGCACGCGTACGTCCTCGACCACCTCGCCGCCCAGCGGCTCGACACCACCGCGTTCACCCGGTACGTCGACTTCCTCTTCGAGCGGCTCCTCGGCGACGAACCGCCCCTGGGCATGCCGGTCCCGGCGCGCGAGTGGCTGCGTTTCCGGCTGTCCATGGTCGCGGCGATCGAGCAGTTCACGGCGGTGCTGGGCGACTGGGTACTGACGGCGGACGGCCTGGATCTCGCCGACGCCGACGAGGTCATGCTCGACCTGCTGCGCTGGCACGGTGCGGAGGAGGTCGAGCACCGCTCGGTCGCCTTCGACCTGTACCAGCACTGCGGCGGCGAGGGCGTGCCCCGGTACGCCCGGCGGATCGCGGGCATGGCCGTCACCGCGCCGATGATGCTCTACATGTGGGTGTGGGGGGCGGCCTATCTGATCCGCCACGACCCGCAGCTCGCCGGCCGGCTGCGCTACTCGCTCGCCGGCCACGACAAGGCGGTCCGCAAGGGGCTGTTGCCCACCTGGAAGGAGCTCGGCGCCGCGATTCCGCGCTATCTGCGCCGGTCGTACCATCCGTCGAAGGAGGGCTCGCTGCTCAGGGCCCTCGAGTACCTGGCGCAGTCGCCCGCGGCGCGGTCGGCGGTGGGGGCGATCGGGCGGGCGGCGGCCTCGTAGGCCGGAAGGGCGGGAGCGGAAGAGATGAGCGAGGAGCCGGGCGGGATCGCGTACCGCATCGAGGACCTGGCACACCACAGCGGAGCCACGGTCCGGACGATCCGCGCCTACCAGGACCGCGGGCTGCTTCCCCGTCCCGAGCGGCGCGGACGCGCGAACGTGTACGCGGACGCCCATCTGGCACGGCTGCGGCAGATCGCCGATCTCCTCGACCGCGGCTACACGCTGGCCTCGATCAAGGAGCTCCTGGAGGCCTGGGACGCGGGCCGGGGCCTCGGCGGAATACTCGGTCTGGTCGCGGAGGTCGACGGGCCCTGGACCGACGAGGAGCCCGCCCGGATCTCCCGGGCCGAGCTGGACGAGCGCTTCGGCCCTCGCCCCGACGACGCCGCAGTGGCCGAGGCCGTGGAGCTCGGCGTGCTCGAACCGGTTCCGGGCGAGGAGGAGTCCTTCCTCGTCCCGAGCCCCCAAGAGCTGGCCGCGGCGGTCGAGTTGTACGCGGCGGGCGTCCCGTTGTCCGCGATCTCCGCTCATCTGCGGGAGTTGAGGGGGCAGGTCGAGCACATCGCCTCCCGCTTCCTGGAGTTCACCACGGAGCATGTCTTCGCGCGCTATCTCGGAGAGCGTCCGCCGAGTGACGCCGAGGCGGCCGAGGCGGCCGCACTCGTCCGACGCCTGCGGCCGCTCGCGCAGCAGACCGTGGACGCCGAACTGGCCCGCGCCATACGGATCTTCGCCACACGCCACCTGAGCCGACACCTCTCGGCGGGAGCGCCCCTGCCGGAGCGGGAAGGCGTGCGCACGGTGGAGATGCCGGGCGGGACAATGCGCGCGGTGGAACACCTCGTTGGCGCCGAGCACGCCGCCGCGTTCGTCGCGGCCGCCGCCGAACGAGAGCTGCAGACACGCACGTTGGACCGCCTCACGGCAAATGCCGCCAATCCCGAAACTGTTGACGAACTACCCTAAAGCGCATGCGCGTTGTCCACAGATTCGTCAATTCACCTGTGGATAAACGAACTTGGCTGTGGATCAAACCTCCGAATCAAAATCAAATGCGTGACACACCTCTCGCCAGGCAGGCTGGGTGGATGAACGATCAGACGAAGGAACAAGCGCCGGAACAGGCGGAGGAACAGGCGGGCGATCGGAACGAGGACCGATCCGATGAGCGAACCGATGACCGGAAGATCGGACAGCCGGACGGACCGACCTCCGGACGGACGGATGAACCGATGGATGACAGACGCACCGTGAAGGTGTCGAAGTACCTCTCGAAGCACCTGCGGCACCAGCCCGAGCGCATCGGCCTCACGCTCGGCGAGGGCGGCTGGGTCGAGATCGACACCCTGATCGCAGCGGCGACGGCGCACGGCTTCCGGTTCACCCGCGAAGAGCTCGACCACGTGGTGGCCAACAACGACAAGCGCCGATTCGCCGTCGAGGGGACCCGGATCCGGGCCAGCCAGGGCCACTCCGTCGAGATCGACCTCGGCCTGTCCCCGGCGACCCCGCCTGCGTACCTCTACCACGGCACCGTGGCCCGCAACCTGGAAGCGATCCGGGCCGAGGGCCTCAAGCCCATGAACCGGCACGACGTGCACCTCTCACCGGACCGGGAGACCGCCGTCCGCGTCGGCGCCCGCCGCGGCCGCCCGGTCGTGCTGTCCGTGGACGCCGCCGCCATGCACCGCGACGGCCACGAGTTCCGGGTCAGTGCCAACGGCGTCTGGCTGGCGGCGTCCGTGCCTCCGCGGTACGTGCGGTTTCCCGGGGCTCACTGATCCCGGGTGCGGCGGACGGGAACGGCCCGGCGGTGGCCACGACCACGCCCCGGCTCCGCTTACGCTCGATGCATGAGTCTGCGCCTGAGCACCGTGATCCTGCCGTACGTCCGCTGGCACGAGGGCGGGCGTTCCGCGTGGCAGCGCGCTGAGCGGCTCGGCTTCCACACCGCGTTCACCTACGACCATCTGTCGTGGCGGACCTTCCGCGACGGCCCGTGGTTCGGAGCCGTGCCGACCCTCACCGCGGCGGCCGCCGTCACCGACCGGCTGCGCCTCGGCACGCTCGTGACCTCGCCGAACTTCCGGCACCCGGTGACCCTCGCCAAAGAGCTGATCTCCCTGGACGACATCTCGAACGGCCGGGTCACGCTGGGCATCGGGGCGGGCGGGACCGGTTTCGACGCCACCGCGCTCGGCCAGGACCCCTGGACCCCACGGGAGCGCGCCGACCGCTTCGGCGAGTTCGTGCCGCTGCTCGACCGGCTCCTCACCGAGGACTCCGTCTCGTACGGCGGCAACTTCTACTCCGCGCACGAGGCACGCAACATCCCGGGCTGCGTCCAGCGTCCCCGGCTGCCGTTCGCGGTGGCCGCCACCGGTCCCCGCGGCCTGCGGCTCGCCGCCCGGCACGGACAGGCGTGGGTGACGACCGGCGACCCGAAGCTGTTCGAGACGGGCACCCCCGAGCAGTCGGTTCAAGCCATTCGCGGACAGGTCGCCAAGCTCGCCGACGCCTGCGCCGAGATCGGCAGGGACGTCGCGGAGCTCGACAAGGTACTGCTGACCGGCTTCACCCCCGACCGGGGGCGCCCCCTGGAGTCCCTCGACGCGTTCGTCGACTTCGCGGGCCGGCACAAGGAGCTGGGCTTCACCGACATCGTGATCCACTGGCCGATCCCCGACTCGGACTTCGCGGCCGACGAGAAGGTCTTCGAGCGGATCGCGACGGAGGCGGTCGCCCAGCTGGCCTGAGACCCGGCGCCGGGCCGTGGCCGGACAGGGCGTGCCGCACCGCCGAGGACGGTAACCACTCAACTGTGCGGACCGCCGCACGGCCGTGCGCGCATATGCGGGAGAATGGGCACGTGACCTCAGCGACTCGCCGGCCCGAGACTCCGGCCTCCACCGTCCCGCCCCGGCTGATCGCCACGGACCTCGACGGCACCTTGTTGCGTGACGACAAATCGGTGTCCGACCGCACGATCGCCGTCCTCGCCGCCGCCGAACAGGCCGGCATCGAGGTCTTCTTCGTCACCGGCCGCCCCGCCCGCTGGATGGACGTCGTCAGCGACCACGTCCACGGGCACGGCCTGGCGATCTGCGGCAACGGCGCCGCCGTGGTCGACCTCCACGGCGGCCCCGGCGCCCACCGCTTCGTCAAGATCCGCGAACTGGCGCCCGACATCGCCCTCGATGTCATCCAGATCCTGCGCTCCGCCGCGCCCGGCACCGTCTGCGCCGTCGAGCGGACGTTCGGCCTCCACCTCGAACCGGGCTACCCCCTGATGCACATGGAGCCCCCGGAGATCGTCCTGCCGGCCGAGAAGCTCCTCGCCGAGGACGCGCTGGACGCCGACCAGCCGGTGCTGAAGGTGCTCGCGTTCCACCCGGACATGGACCCGGACGACTTCCTCGCCGTCGCCCGGCCGGCCATCGGCGACCGGGCCAACGTGACCCGGTCGAGCCCCAGCGCCCTGCTCGAGATCAGCGGCCCCGGGGTCTCCAAGGCCAGCACCCTCGCGCTGTGCTGCTCCGAGCGCGGCATCTCCCCCGAGGAGGTCGTCGCTTTCGGTGACATGCCGAACGACGTCGAGATGCTCAGCTGGGCCGGCCGGTCCTACGCGATGGGCAACGCCCACCCCGCCGTGATCGCCGCGGCCTCCGGGCGCACGGTCGCGAACAACGAGGACGGGGTGGCCGTCGTCATCGAGCGGATCCTGGCGGACCGGACGTAGGACCGCCGCAGGACCTGTCGCGACAGGTCCTGCGGCCCGGTGGTCCGACCGCCGGGCCTGCGCGGACCTGCCGCGCGGGCACGGCGGCGGTCGCTTCGCGGCACCGCCGCGGGTGGCCGGCAGGCCTCCCCGGGTCCATCATCGGCATCGCGCCAAGACAAGGGCTTCCCCGGGGCCGGACGACGGTCCCGGGGCGACCGCCCCGCAGGACCGGCCCGCGGATCCGACGGACCTACACGTCCACGCCGTGCTCCGCGAGCCACGGCACCGGGTCGATCGACGATCCCAGCTCCGGCGTCACCCGCACCTCGAAGTGCAGATGCGGGCCGGTCGAGTTGCCGGACGTGCCCGACTGCCCGATCCACTGCCCGGCCGGAACCCGCTGCCCCTGGTCGACCGCGACCGCCGCGAGGTGCGCGTACTGCGTGTAGTAGCCGCCGGGGTGCTCGATCACGATCTCGATGCCGAAGGCACCGCCGCAGGACACCTTCACCACCCGGCCCGCGCCGACCGCCCGCACCGGCGTGCCGATGGGCACCGCGAAGTCCTGCCCCGTGTGCCGGTGCGCCCAGCGCTCGCCCCCGCTGCCGAAGCCCGCGGAGAGTTCGTACGTCTCCACGGGCGCGACCCAGGCGCGCGCGGAGTCCAGCGGCGGCTGGTCGAGGCGGACGGCACCCCGGCAGGCGCCCGCCGCCACCGAGACGTCCGCCTGGCCCTGGAGCACCGACCGCGCCTCGTCGAGCTTCGCATCGATGGTCCGCTTCATCTCGGCGAGTTCACCGTTCCGCTTCTCCAGCGTCCGCCACGCGGCCTGCGCCTCCGCGTCGACCGCCGCGAGCCGGCCCTCGGCGCGCCGGCTCTTGGCGACGGCGTTGGCGACGGCCACCTCGGCTCTCCACACGGCGTGCTGACCACGCATCAGGTCGCCAGGGTCCTTCGCGAACAGGATCTGGGCCGTGTACGGCAGCCCGCCGCCCTGCCGGTACTGGGCCCGCGCGATACGGCCCAGGTCCCGGCGCAGCACCTCGGTCTCCCGCCGCTCCCGCGCCAGGAGCCGCTCGGACCGCTCGGCCCGGTCACGCTGCGCCTCGGCATCCAGCCGTCCGTCCTCGAACTGCCGCGTCGCCACGGAGGCGTCCTCGTACAGCCGCGCCACCTGAGCGCTGACGCCGGGATCCGCGCCGTCCCCCTCGGCCACCGCCGGCCGGGGCGCGAGGACCGCGAGCGCGCACAACAGCGCCGGTACGAACAGGGAACGGCGACGAGAGGGGCGCATGCAAGCGATCGTGGCCCGCGCCTTCGGACTCGGCCCGTTCAAGGCGTACACCTGGGGGACGGGACGTCACGAATGGCTCAGTGAGGGGGCCGGACAGCCGCGTACCGGTGGCCTGCCCGCGGCGCGGGTGCCGCCGCGGGTGCCGAACGTGCACCGAACGCGGAACACCGCTCGGGACGCCCGCCGGGCCTACGCGAGAAGCGGCCGAACGGGCTCTCCACACAGGGGGATCGGGGCTTCCCGCTCCGGGGCTCTCAGTACGGCGCCTGCCACACCACTTCCGTACCGCCGCCGTTCTCGCCGATCCCCGGCCCGTACCAGCCGGCCCCGCCCAGTGACTCGGCGCGTCGCTCCAGGTTCTTCAGGCCGCTGCGCCTGCCGCCGTCGGGGATGCCCACCCCGTCGTCCGCGACGGAGAGCCGCACCCCGGGCCGGCCGTCCGGCAGCCGGACGCCGGCGTCGACGGAGACCTCGATACGGGAGGCCCCAGCGTGCCGGAAGGCGTTGGACAGTGCTTCTCGCAGCGCCGCTATGAGGTTCTTGCCGGTGAGATCGCCGACCAGCGTGTCCACGGGCCCGGTGAAGTGGTGTCCCGGTGTGAAACCGAGAGGTACGGCGGCCATGTTGACCTCGCGCAGGACGCGGGCCCGCAGCCCGGACGGCACTTCGGCGGGCGCCTGCTGGAGCGCGAAGATCGCGGTACGGATCTCCTGGATGGTGACGTCGAGTTCGTCCACCACCCTGCCGATGCCCCGGCGCACCTCGGGCACGTTCGACCGGCGCTGCGCGCCCTCCAGCATCGTCCCGGTGGCGAACAGCCGCTGGATGACCAGGTCGTGCAGGTCTCGGGCGATCTCGTCGCGGTCCTCGTAGACCACGAGCCGTTCCCGGTCCCGCTGGGTCTCGGCCGTCATCAGCGCCAGCGCGGCCTGCGAGGCGAACCGCGCGGCGAGGTCCCGCTCACTCGCCGTGAACGGGCGTCCTCCGCGAGGCCGCGGGGTGACGAGGGCGCCGATGACCCGCCCGTCGCTCTGGAGGGGAAGCATCATGACGGGCCCGTAGTCCCTGGCCCTGTCCGTGAGCATGCGCGGGTCGAGCGCCGCGTCCTCCACGAACACGGGCCTTCCCGCGCGGAGTTCGGCGACCAGCTCGCTCTCCGGCGGGAAGACCATGCCGAGGGTCTTCGGGGGCTGTTCCGAGGCGACCGCGACGATCTCCAGGCCGCCCTCCTCGGCGGGCAGCAGCACGATCCCCGCGGCGGAACCGGAGAGCCGGCGCGCCTGCTCGGCGACGACCTGCAACGCCTCCTCGGCGTCGCCGCCCGAGAGGAGCGCGGTGGTGACGGCCACCGAGCCGTCGATCCAGCGCTCACGCTGCTTCGCCGCCTCGTACAGCCGGGCGTTGCCTATCGCGATGCCGGCCTCCGTGGCCAGCACCCGGACCATGCCGAGGTCGTCGTCGCCGAAGGCACCGCCGCCGCGCTTCTCCGTGAGGTACAGGTTCCCGAAGATCTCCCCCTGCACCCGGATCGGCACTCCGAGGAAGCTGCGCATCGGCGGATGCCCCGGCGGGAACCCGCAGGAGCGCGGGTCCTCGGCCAGGTCGGCGAGCCGCACCGGCTCCGGACCGTGGGCGAGCGCCCCCAGCAGCCCTTTACGGCCGTCGGGCAATCGCCCGATCCGTCGGGCGGTCCGCTCGTCCACGCCGTGATGGACGAAGTCCGCGAGGCCTTCCCCCTTCTCGGCCACGACCCCGATGGCCGCGTAGCGCGCGTCCGTGAGCTCGGCGGCGGTCTCGCAGATCCGGTCCAGCGTGGAATGCAGCTCCAGCCCCGAACCGACCGACCGCACCGCCTCCAGCAGCCGCGTCACCCGTTCGGTCAGCTCGGCGGACAGCCCGCCCGGGCCACGGCCCTCCCGGGCCGCCGCACTCCTGCTCGCGTCCGCGCCGGGGGAGTCCAAAGCTGCTGACATGCCTTGAGCCTAATAAGTCGGCTTTGTACGGGAAAGTCGAGATCAGGAGTGGCCGGAGGTCGCGCCCCGCCCATCACCACGCCCCGTACCTCACCGCACCGCACCGCGCTCAGCGTCGCACGCACGCCCCACCCCGCACCGTGCTCAGCCCTGCACCGCGCCCACCAGCAGGTCTCCCGCGGTCTCGCGTTCCACCATCTCCCGCAGCGGACCCTCCACCACCGACAGCTCCGCGAACGCCCCGCGCTGGACCACCCGTCCCTCCGCGAGCACGATCACCTCGTCCACCGTCTCCAGGCCGGCCAGCCGGTGAGTGATCAGAACGGTCGTACGCCCCTCGGTCGCGGCCAGGAGATCCGCGGTGAGCACGTCGGCCGTCGGCAGGTCGAGGTGTTCCGCCGGCTCGTCGAGAACGAGTACGGGAAAGTCGGCGAGCAGCGCGCGGGCCAGCGCGAGCCGCTGCCGCTGGCCCCCGGACAGCCGTGCTCCGTGCTCGCCGATCAAAGTGTCGAACCCGGCGGGCAGCCCGTCCACCCAGTCGAGGAGCCGGGCCCGCCCGAGCGCGTCGCGCAGTTCGGCCTCGGTCGCGCCCCGGCGGGCGAGCAGCAGGTTCTCGCGCACGGTGCTGTCGAAGAGGTGCGCGTCCTGGGCACACAGCCCGACCAGTCGTCGCACGGCGTCCCCGTCCATCGCGCACGCGTCCACGCCTCCCAGCGTGTACGAACCCGCTTCCGCGTCCAGGAACCGCAGCAGCACCTGTGCGAGCGTCGTCTTGCCCGCGCCGGACGTACCCACCACGGCGATCCTGCGGCCCTCCTCGAGGGTCAGGTCGACGCCGGCCAGCGCGTCCCGGTCCTGTCCCGCGTGACGAGCCCGGAGCCCCTCCACCCGGAGCGGGAACGGCGACGCGGGCGCCGGCCGTGACGGTTCGGGTTCCCGTACGGGATCGGCGGCGTCCAGCACCTCGTACACGCGCTCCCCGCTCCTGCGCACCCGCTGGCGGTACCGGACGGCGAGCGGGAGTCCCATGACCGCCTCGAACGCGGCGAGCGGGGTGAGGACGACAACCGCCATCGCCACACCGTCCAGACGCCCGGCGAGGACCGCCTGGGCGCCCACGAGAGCGGTGACCGCCACGGTGAGCCCGGACACGAGTGCCGTGAGCCCGTCACCGAGGGCGGTCGCGGTCGCGGCCCGCGAGGCGATGCGGGTGAGGACGGTGTCGGCTCGCCGCGTCCGCGCGATACGGGCGGGCAGCGCACCCGCGACAGCCAACTCCGCGGTCCCCGTGAGCAGATCGGCCGTCTGGGTGGCCAGCAGACCGCGTGCGGGCGCCAGCCGTCGCTCCGCCCGGCGCGCCACGGCACCGGTCAGCGCCGGAACACCGACACCGGCCGCGAGCAGACCGGCGGCGAGAACGGCACCGGCCTCGGGCAGCAGCCAGGCGGTGAATCCGACGGAGGCGGCGGACACCAGGGCGCCCGCCCCGGCCGGCAGCAGCCATCGGAGCCAGTAGTCCTGCAACGCGTCCACGTCGGCGACGAGCCGCGACAGCAGGTCGCCGCGCCGGGTGGCCCGCAGTCCGGCGGGTGCGAGCCGCTCCAGTCGCCGGTACACGGCCACCCTCGTGTCGGCCAGCATCCGCAGCACCGCGTCGTGCGACACGAGCCGCTCCGCGTACCGGAACACCGCGCGCCCGATGCCGAACGTCCTGGTGGCCGTCACGGCGACCATCAGATAGAACACCGGCGGCTGCTCGGAGGCCCGCGAGATGAGCCATCCCGAGGTGGCCATCAGGCCGACCGCGCTGCCGAGCGCGAGGCTGCCGAGGAGCAGGGCGAGCGCGAGCGGCCTGCGCCGGGGGACCGCCATGGCACGGATACGGGCGAGTACGTCGGTCCGGTTCCGGGGCGCCGGGACACGTCCTTCGCCGTCGGCCGGGGCCGCGCCTTCCGGCTCGACTTCCCTGGCCGGCGCCGAACGGACGGCTTCCGGGAGCCCGGGATGACCGACGAGGCCCGCGGGCTCCGGCCGCGGCTCGGCCGACACGGCCGTGTCCAGGCGCACCACCCGGTCCGCCACCTCCAGCAGGGCCGGCCGGTGCACGACCAGCAGGACGGTCCGGCCCACCGCGAGCCGGCGCACCGCCGCCACGACCTCGGCCTCGGTCGCCCCGTCGAGCGAGGCCGTCGGCTCGTCGAGAAGCAGCACCGGGCGGTCCGCGAGGAACGCCCGGGCGAGGGCCAGGCGTTGACGCTGGCCGGCCGACAGCCCGGCGCCGTCCTCGCCGAGGACCGTGTCGGCCCCCTCCGGCAGCGCGTCGACGAATCCGGCCGCGCCCGCGTCGGCCAGGGCCCGGCGCAGCGCCGCGTCGTCGGCGTCCGGGCGGGCCAGTCGAACGTTCTCGGCGATCGTTCCGGCGTACAGGTGCGGTCGCTGCGGCACCCAGGCGATCCGTGAACGCCACTGCGCGAGTTCCGCTTCGGCGAGATCGACGCCCCCGGCCAGGACCCGGCCGGAGGTGGGCTCGACGAACCCGAGCAGGACGTTCAGCAGCGTCGACTTGCCCGTGCCGCTGGGTCCGACCAGGGCGACCGTCTCGCCGGGGCCGACCGTGAGGGAGACGTCCCGGACCGCGTCCGTGGAACGCCCCGGGTAGCGCACGGTCACTCCCTCGAAGGCGATCTCCCCCTCGGGCACCTGCCGCGAACCGGACCTCGGGGCCGGGGTCTCCAGCACCGAGAAGATCTCCTCGGCGGCCGCGAGGCCTTCGGCGGCGGCGTGGTACTGGGCTCCCACCTGTCGCAGCGGCAGATAGGCCTCGGGGGCCAGCACGAGGATGACGAGACCGACGTACAGGTCCATCTCACCGTGGACGAGCCGCATTCCGATGGTCACCGCGACCAGGGCGACCGAGATGGTGGCGAGCAGTTCCAGGGCGAAGGACGAGAGGAACGCGATCCGCAGCGTCCGCATGGTCGCCTGCCGGTACTGCCCGGTGATCTTCCGGATCGACTCCGCCTGGGCCTTGGCCCGGCCGAACACCTTGAGGGTCGGCAGTCCCGCCACCACGTCCAGGAAATGCCCGGACAGACGGGACAGCATCCGCCACTGGCGGTCCATATGGGTGCGGGTGGCCCAGCCGATCAGGATCATGAACAGGGGGATCAGGGGGAGCGTTCCGACGATGATCGCCGCCGACACCCAGTCCTCGGTGACGATCCGCGCCAGCACCGCCGTCGGAACCACCACGGCGAGCCCCAGCTGTGGCAGGTAGCGCGAGAAGTAGTCGTCGAGCGCGTCGACTCCCCGCGTCGCGAGGGTGACCAGCGAGCCGGTCCGCTGGCCGCCGAGCCACCCGGGCCCGAGAGACGCGGCCCGCTCCAGCAGTCGCCCCCTCAGCTCCGACTTGACCGCCGCACTCGCCCGGTGCGCGGCGAGTTCGGTGAGCCAGGCCACCGTCGCCCGCCCGATCGCCACGACGGCCAGCAGCACCAGAGGCGTACGGAGTTCGGCGACGGAGAGCCCGTGCTGGAAGGCGCCGACCACCACTTCGGCGATGAGCATCGCCTGGGCGATGATGAGCGCCGCTCCGGCGACGCCGAGCCCCACGACCGCCCCGAGGAAGAAGCGAGTGGCTCGGGCGTACCGGAGCAGACGCGGATCGATTGGTTTCACGTGAAACACACCCCTGGCTCATCAGGCACGTTCCACGTGAAACATGCCGCTATCTCGGACTCAGTGCGACACGTCCACGGCGATGTGGTGCGTACCGATGCGCTTGCTGAACACCCAATAGGTCCAGCTCTGGTAAAGCAGGACGATCGGCGTGGCGACCACCGCGCACCAGGTCATGATCTTCAGGGTGTACTGACTCGACGAGGCGTTGGAGACCGTGAGGCTCCAGTCCTCGTTGAGCGAGGACGGCATGACGTCCGGGAAGAGAGCCAGGAAGAGCATCGCGACGGCAGCCACGATGGTGATCCCCGAGAGGATGAAGGCCCAGCCCTCGCGCCCGCCGTTGACGGCCACCAGTGCCATGACGAGAGCCGCCACGGCCACCACCAGGGCGACCAGCGACGCGCCGTCACCGTTCTCGACCTGGGTCCAGAACAGGAAGATCAGCGCCAGCACGGCCGTCGCCAGGCCGATCCACAGCGCCTGCTTGCGTGCCCTCTCACGGATGTCGCCGACCGTCTTGAGCCCGACGAACACCGCCCCGTGGAACGTGAACAGCGTCAGCGTGACCAGACCGCCGAGCAGCGCGTACGGGTTGAGCAGGTCCCAGAAGTCGCCCACGTACTCGAAGTCCCGGTCGATCTTCACCCCGCGCACGATGTTGCCGAAGGCCACACCCCACAGGAAGGCCGGGATCAGGGAGGTCCAGAAGATCGCCGTCTCCCAGTTGCGCTGCCAGTTCTCCTCGGGCCGCTTCGCCCGGTACTCGAAGGCGACACCGCGCACGATCAGGCAGACGAGGATGATCAGGAGTGGCAGGTAGAAGCCCGAGAAGAGCGTGGCGTACCACTCGGGGAAGGCCGCGAACGTGGCACCGCCCGCCGTGAGCAGCCACACCTCGTTGCCGTCCCACACGGGGCCGATCGTGTTGATCAGCACCCGCTTCTCGGTGCGGTCGCGGGCCAGCAGCTTGGTCAGGATGCCGACTCCGAAATCGAAGCCCTCCAGAAAGAAGTAGCCGATCCAGAGGACCGCGATGAGGACGAACCAGACGTCGTGAAGTTCCATGACTCAGCAGCTCCCTGAGCCTAGTAGGAGAAGGCCATCGGCTTGTCGGCGTCGCCGGGGTCGCCGCCGATCTTGGTGGGCGGATTGAGGTCGGACTCGGTGAGTTCCGGGGGTCCGGCCTTGACGTACTTCGCGAGCAGTTTGACCTCGACGACGGCGAGGATCGCGTAGAGCGTCGAGTAGACGGTCATCGACGTGATGACCTCGCCCTGCGAGACGGTGGGCGAGACCGCGAACCGGGTCTGCAGAACGCCGTACACGACCCATGGCTGACGGCCCATCTCGGTGAAGATCCAGCCCCAGGAGTTGGCGATCAGCGGGAAGGCCAGGGTCCAGATGGCGATGCGCCAGCCCCACTTGGTGAGCTTCGGGCCGAGAGCCTTGTTCTTGAAGAGGACCAGATGCGGGGGCTCGTCCTCACCGACCCTCAGATGCTGCGGCAGGAAGAACTTCTTGCGGGTCAGCCAGAGCCCGACGATGCCGATCAGGAAGGACGCCATCCCGAAGCCGATCATCCAGCGGAACGCCCAGAAGGTGACCGGGATGATGGGGCGGTAGTCGCCGGGACCGTACTTCTCCTGCTCGGCCTTGTTGGTGTCGTTGATGCCGGGAACGTACGAGTTGAAGTCGTCGTCGGCGAGGAAGGACAGTATCCCGGGGATGGACAGCTCCACGGTGTTGTGGCCCTTGCTGACGTCCCCGTACGCGAAGATCGAGAACGGCGCGGCCTCCTGACCGTCCCACAGTGCCTCGGCGGCGGCCATCTTCATCGGCTGCTGCTTGAACATGATCTTGCCGAGGGTGTCGCCGCTGATCGCCGTGAGCAGGCCGGCGATGACGACCGTGACCAGGCCGAGCCGCAGCGAGGTCTTCATGACGGCCACGTGCCGCTTGCGGACCAGATGAATCCCGGCGATGCCCACCATGAAGGCGCCGCCCGTCAGGAAGGCCGCCGTGAGGGTGTGGAACGCCTGGGCGAGCGCGGTGTTCTGCGTCAGGACGTGCCAGAAGTCGGTGAGTTCGGCGCGCCCCCTCGCCTTGTTGATCCGGTAGCCGACGGGGTGCTGCATCCACGAGTTGGCCGCGAGGATGAAGTACGCCGACAGGATCGTGCCGATGGAGACCATCCAGATGCAGGCCAGGTGGATCTTCTTGGGCAGCCTGTCCCAGCCGAAGATCCACAGCCCGATGAAGGTGGACTCGAAGAAGAAGGCGATCAGAGCCTCGAAGGCGAGCGGGGCGCCGAAGATGTCACCGACGAAGCGGGAGTAGGCGGACCAGTTCATACCGAACTGGAACTCCTGCACGATTCCGGTGACGACGCCCATCGCGATGTTGATCAGGAAGAGCTTGCCCCAGAACTTGGTGGCTTTGAGGTACTTCTGTTTCTCCGTTCGCACCCAGGCCGTCTGCAGGCCGGCGACGAGCGCGGCGAGCGAGATGGTCAGAGGGACGAAGAAGAAGTGGTAGACGGTGATAATGCCGAACTGCCATCGCGCCAATGTCTCCGGCGCCAAAGCCAATTCCACGTCGTCAGTCTCCTTACATCGCCGTGGTAACAGTGGCAGTTTGCCCGCTTGGTCACAGACATCACGGGAGCAATAGGACACGCTTGTGAACGCGTTCACATTCACAAGCAATTATGACGCATGCCCGTTCGAGGCGTGAGGGGTGGGGGGTCCGATCCAGCCACACCGCCCCCGACCTCGAACCGGTCGACCCCGCGGCGTCCGCCGCACACGCTGAAGGGCCCCCTGCACGTGGGACGTGCAGGGGGCCCTTCCCGGCTCGGCGGACGCGGTCCCGAAGAACCGGGCCCGGCGTTCGGCGGGACGGCTACAGCTCCTCGCGGAACACCTCGGTCGCCTTCAGGAAGATGTCGTTCGCCTCGGTCTCACCGATGGTGACGCGAACGCCCTCGTCGGCGAACGGACGCACGACGACACCGGCCTGCTCGCAGTGCGCGGCGAAGTCGAGGGTGCGCTCCCCCAGCCGCAGCCACACGAAGTTGGCCTGCGTCTCGGGCACCGTCCAGCCCTGACCGCGCAGCGTGTCGACCACCCGGGTGCGCTCGGAGACCAGCGAGCCGACACGGCCGAGCAGTGCGTCCTCGGCGCGCAGGCTCGCCACGGCGGCGTCCTGGGCCAGCTGGCTCACGCCGAACGGCACCGCCGTCTTGCGCAGCGCCGCCGCCACCGGCTCGTGAGCGATCGCGAAACCGACCCGCAGGCCGGCGAGTCCGTACGCCTTGGAGAAGGTGCGCAGCACACAGACGTTGGGCCGGTCGCGGTAGATCGACACACCGTCCGGCACCTCGACGTCACGGATGAACTCGCGGTACGCCTCGTCCAGGACGACCAGCACATCGCTCGGCACGCGGTCCAGGAACCGTTCCAGCTCCGCACGGCGCACCACGGTGCCGGTGGGGTTGTTCGGGTTACAGACGAAAATCAGCCGGGTCCGGTCGGTGATGGCGTCGGCCATCGCGTCCAGGTCGTGCACCTCGCCCTGGGTCAGCGGCACCCGCACCGAGGTCGCCCCGCTGATCTGCGTGATGATCGGGTAGGCCTCGAAGGACCGCCAGGCGTAGATGACCTCGTCGCCGGGGCCGCTCGTGGCCTGCAGCAACGACTGCGCCACGCCGACCGAGCCGGTGCCGGTCGCCAGGTGGGACACCGGGACGCCGAACCGGTCCGCCAGCTCGTTCATCAACCCGGTGCACGCCATGTCCGGGTATCGGTTGAACGAACCGGTCGCCGCGGTCACGCTCTCGATGACCCCGGGCAGCGGCGGATACGGGTTCTCATTGGAGGACAGCTTGTACGCCACCGCACCGGCCGCGGCGGGCTTGCCGGGCTTGTAGGTGGGAATACCCGCCAGCTCCGCACGCAGCTTGGGGTTGGTCTCGCTCACCGCAGTCCTCCTCGTGACCACCAGCGGCTCATGACCACCACCGGCTACCAATACTCCTCACCTTATGAGGATTCGGCGCCGCTGCGAATGGCCTGTGGACAACGGACCGCAACCTCGTGTCCGGCCAGGTGATCATTTCCGCACCCTGGTCCCGGCCCCCGGTGTCGCGTGACCCGTGGTCGCCCTCGTACGAAGTCGTACGAAATGGGGGGCGCGGCGACCGCCACCACATGCGCCGGTGGCTCACGCCGTGGCGCGCATCCCCCGTACAGGTGAGTTGAGACCTCTTCGAAACATGGCCCACTTGGCAGGCCCATGCGCGTCGACAAGTCACGTCCTGGCATTGGATCGCTCAACTACCTTCACTTCAAAGGAAGTTAGCATGTTTCGATCATGCAGAAACGTGCCTGTCAACGTGTGCATATGCGTCCGCGCTACCCCACCGCATGAGCCCTACTATCGGCTCGCCATGACAGCAGCAGGGAAGCACCAGGTGAGCCGGGCGGAGACCTCCCGCCGAGGCGGTCGGCCGGGCCGGGCGGGCATCAGAGACGTGGCCGCGGCAGCAGGGGTCTCCATCACAACCGTGTCCGACGCCCTCAACGGCAAGGGCCGGCTCCCGGACGCCACCCGACGCCATGTCCGCGAAGTCGCCGACCGGCTGGGCTATCGCCCGTCGGCCGCGGCCAGAACCCTCCGTACCGGCAGATCGGGCCTGATCGGCCTGACCGTGACCACGTACGGGGATGAACCTTTCACCTTCACCGAGTTCGCGTACTTCGCGGAGATGGCCAGAGCCGCGACCTCGGCCGCGCTCGCCCGGGGATACGCCCTCGTCATCCTCCCCGCGACCTCCCGCCACGACGTGTGGTCGAACGTGGCCCTGGACGGAACGGTGGTCATCGACCCGTCCGACCACGACCCGGTCGTCAGCGAACTGGTCCGCCAGGGGCTGCCGGTGGTCTCCGACGGCCGCCCCGCGGGATCGCTCCCGGTCACCGCCTGGGTGGACAACGACCACGAGGCCGCCGTCCTCGGCATCCTCGACCACCTGGCCGCCGCGGGCGCGCGCCGCATCGGCCTCCTCACCGGCACCACCACGGACACGTACACCCACCTCTCCACCACCGCCTACCTGCGCTGGTGCGAACGCGTGGGCCAGGATCCGGTGTACGAGGCCTATCCGGCGCACGATCCCTGCGCGGGCGCCGTCGCCGCCGACCGGCTCCTCGCCCGGCCCGACCGCCCGGACGCCGTCTACGGCCTCTTCGACCCGAACGGCACAGACCTGCTGGCCGCGGCCCGCCGCTACGGTCTGCGCGTACCCGAGGACCTGCTGCTCGTCTGCTGCAGCGAGTCCATGGTCTACGCCAACACCGAGCCGCCCGTCACGACGCTCTCCCTCAAACCGCGCAGAATCGGCACGGCCGTGGTCCAGCTGCTGATCGACGCGATCGAAGGGGTCGAATCGGACCAACCGGTCGAGCAGGTGATACCGACGGAGCTGATCGTGCGGACCTCGTCGCAGCGCCGCCCGTCCCGTACGACGGTCAGTCCGCCCCGATCGCCCGAATCGGGTTGACGCCCGTAGCCACGGAGCGGGGCGAGCCCCGCCCAATTCGGGCGAAAACCTCGGTGAACCGGGCTCCTGTTCCGATTCACCACCCCTGGGTCATCACATGGCGCGATCCGCATTCCTATGATGGGCGGACGACACCGCGGGCCGCTGCGACCAGGCAGTCCGAACCGGTGCAGATGCGGCGCGATGGTGGTGGAGGGGTCGATGACTCAGGGGGCCGGTCAGGGACCCGAGGCGGTGCGGACGGCGACGTTGCGCGACTTCCGGGTTCCCGGGTACGTCCACGAGACCGGTCCGTATGCGCAGAACCCGCCTCACGGCGAGAGCGCCGGACCGGTCGGGGAGAGTGCCCGGTACGCGGTGGGAGAGTCCCCGCCGTACGCGTCGATGGACTCCCCGGAGAAGTTCCCGGGGGAGTATCCCGAGGGGTACACCCCCACGCAGCGCGATCTGCCGGTCATCAATCGGGGTGACACCCTGCAGGTCGTCGTCGACCCGGCCCTCGCGGCCGCCACGGCGCCCGGCGCGGGTCCCGGTCCGCTGTTCGTCGTCGGCGACGTGCACGGCTACCTCGACCAGCTCGTCGCCGCGCTCCAGGAGAAGGGCCTGATCGACGCCGCGGGCAGTTGGTCGGCGGGTACGTCACGCCTGTGGTTCCTCGGCGACTTCACCGACCGCGGCCCGGACGGCATCGGCGTGATCGACCTCGTGATGCGCCTGTCCGCCGAGGCCGCCGCGGCCGGCGGCTACTGCAAGGCGCTGATGGGCAACCACGAGCTGCTGCTGCTGGGCGCCAGACGGTTCTCCGACACCCCCGTCAGCTCCGGCGCCGGCACCGCCACCTTCCAGGCCGCCTGGCTGCTCAACGGCGGCCAGAAGACCGACATGGACCGTCTCCAGGACCACCATCTCCAGTGGATGGCCCGCCTGGACGCCATGGAGCTGGTCGACGGACACCTTCTGGTGCACTCCGACACCACCGCCTACCTCGACTACGGCGACTCCATCGAGGCGGTCAACGACACCGTCCGCGAAACCCTCACGCGCAACGACGCGGACGAGTGCTGGGACCTCTTCCGCAAGTTCACCAAGCGCTTCGCCTTCCGCGACGACGGCGCGGAGGCCGTCCACGAACTGCTCGGCGTGTACGGCGGTTCGCGCGTCGTCCATGGTCACAGCCCCATTCCGTATCTGCTGGGCGAGGTCGGCGCGGAGGAGGGCGAGGACAGCGCGGGGCCGGTGGTCGAAGGGCCGCACCTCTACGCCGACGGGCTGGCCATCGCCATGGACGGCGGAGTGACCATGGCCGGAAAGCTGCTGGTGCAACAACTTCCGCTGGATATCTGATCGTTCGCCGGGCAGGTGTCCCCCGGGCCGACCCCGTCGGCCCGGGGGCAATTTCTGGAAAGCCCCTGTCACGGCGTGCCGTCGCCGCTCTACCATCGGCTTATCCGTAGCAGGCTCCCCTCCGTTTCTGCCCGACGGCTCGTCAGCGTGCGAGCCACCAGCCCTACGGAGCATCGGGGGATGCAGATGAACAGCGTTCCGCAGCACCTGCTGAACGAGGACCGCCAGGATTACGAGCGGATCCTCGATGAGGCGCTGCGCTCCGCACCACACCGCCCGGAACTCGCCGCTGTCGGTCAGCGGCTCAACCTCGAACAGCTGCGCACCATGGCGCTCAGCGCCACGGTCCTCATCACGACGGCCGCGGCGGACGAGTACGCGCGCTATGTGAAGGCCCGCGAGGAACTGCGCCGCCCGGCGCGGTCCGCGCAGGTCGTGAACGAGGACGTCGGCTCGGCGGAGTCGGGTACGACCGCGATGGGGCTCGCCACCACCGTCGGGGAGGTCACCGAGACAGCCGGGGCGGGCGCGGTCGCCGTCGTCGCGGTGCTCGCCCCCGTCCTCGCCGGGACGGCCGCGGCGATATTCCTGCTCGTGGGCTACGCCCTGAAGATGCTCGACCCCGAGCCGGCCATCGCCCAGACCCTTCTGACCACCGGATGGGTCTTCGGCGCGGTCACGGCGGCCGCGATCCTGGTCGCCGCGGCCGGACTGCTGCTGACCGCGTTGCGCAACGGCGCCTCCTCGCTCCAGGCCGGAACGAGCGGCGAACTGTCCGAACAGGTCACCCGGGCCAGGGAGGCCTGGCGCGATGCCCTGCTGGAGCGCGGCATTCTGCCGTTCTTCCAGGAGGCCCTGGCCGATCCGGGCTCGGCCGCACTGGGCCGGACCGCACCCGCGCCCAGCCGCATCCCCCATCTCGGATACGACCGGCCCGGGTTCACCAGCCCCGACGGCGGACCCGCCGCCGGCCCGCGGCCGAGCTTCTCCAGCCCCGACTTCACCAGCCCGGACTTCGGGGGGCCGGAACACCAGCCCGAGTGACCCGGTCGGACCGACCGCCGGGTCCGGGGGCCCGCGCCACCGTGCGGGCCCGCACGGCCGTTCCGCCGTTCCGCCGTGTGGCAACGCGTCTGTGCGGCTGAACGTCCTGTGGCCACGCGTCCGGGCAGTCGGCTGCGGGAGTTGAGCCGGTACGGGCCGGTGACGGGCCACGTACGGTCCGCACGGCCGGGAAGGGGCCCCTGGGTGCCGCCTCGGGGTGCCCCGACCCCGACGCCGTCCGTGGCCTCGCGGCGGCGTCCCTGCCCTGGTGACGGCGTTTCAGAGGATGCCCGACCGACGTGCCTCGCGCACCCACGACGGGAACTCGGACAGCAGCCGGTCGTAGAGCTCCGGATCCGGTACGTCGCCGATGTCGTCGACCGCGAAGAAACCGACGTTGTCGACGCGCCTGCCCGGCAGCGTGTCGAACCGCTCCAGCACGCCGTAGTTGGAACGGCCCAGGCCCACGAACTGCCAGAAGATCGGTTCGTCCACCGCCTCCATCAGCTCCTTCTCGATCTCCTTGTTGCGGTAGACACCACCGTCGGAGAAGAAGAGCACCAGCGTGGGATCGGCGGCCGGTCGCTCGCGGACGTACGCCCGGACCTCGGCGATCACCTTCTGCTCCTCGTTCTGGATGCCGACCGCCCGCATGTCCACCTGGCCCGGCAGCATCCCCTTCCGCGGCTTCCTGCTCCGCCGGAACAGGGTCAGTTCACCGACTCGGACATGACGCTCCAGCCACTCCGGCAGGTCTCCCACGGCGAGGTCCGGCAGCCGGGCGGGGTTCGACGCGAAGGTCCACGCCTGCATCTCCCCGTCGTCGTCCAGCTGGGCGGCCACCGCGGTCATCCGCTCCACGACATCGGCCACCACGCCCTTCGAGTACAGGAACGACATCGATCCGGAGGCGTCCAGGACCAGGACGACCCGGGCGGTGAGATCCACCGCCCCGTGCTTGCGCAGACTGACGGCCACCTGCTCCTTGCGCAGGGAGAGCCGCTTGCGCATGTCCACGGGCAACCGGTCCTCGCCCTTGACGAGGCGGGGGGCGGAGCCGACGGGCGGAACCGACGGGGGGACCGGTGCGTAAGGGGACGTGGGGGCGGACGGAGGCGTCGGGGCCGGCCAAGGCGTCATCGCGGGCGGCGGCGGAACGACGGGCGCGGGCGGAACAGGGGGCGCCGGTACTGGGGCCGCCGCCCCGGACGAGACGCTTCCGAAGGTACCCGCCGCGGGCACCGCGCCCCCGGGGACCGTGCCGGGGGCCGTGCTTCCGGAGGCACCCGGCTCCTCGTCCACACTGATCCCGAAGTCGGTGGCGAGGCCCGCCAGTCCTGAGTCGTACCCCTGGCCCACCGCGCGGAACTTCCACACGCCGCCTCGCAGGTAGAGCTCACCCCCGATGAACGCCGTCTCCGTCGTGGCCTCCATCTCGAAGAGCGCCAGCTCTTTTCCGGTCCCGGCGTCGAGCAGCGTCAGCCGCAGCCCCGAGAGCTGGCCGAAGGTGCCGCCGTCGGCGGAGGCGCCCAGGACGACCCGCTCGATGTCCGGTTCCAGCGCACGCAGATCCACTCCGACGGTGTCCGTCGTCCCTCCGCCGTCCGTCCGCTTCCCCAGGTGCCGCACGGCACCCGAGGCATGCCGCGGCTGGTTGTAGAAGACGAAGTCACCGTCGTTCCGCACCCGTCCGTCGGCACGGAGCAGCAGAGCCGAGGCGTCGGCGTCCGGCGCACCGGAACCCCCGGACCAGCCGAGCACGACCTGCACCTCCTCCGCGGCGACGGGAAGGTTGGCGCCCTTGCTCATCGATGTCGCTGTCATACGCCCAGTCTGCCCAGAGAACCCGGCGCAGGGACCGTCCGAGACGCGTACACCCCCGTCGGGCGGCGCTCGGTCCCCACTCGTCCACGTCGGACCGACCGCCCCTGCGAGCAGTCCGAGCACGGGCCCCGGGGCTGGCTGCCGGATCCGTGGGCCTGGCTGGTTTCCCGGAAGCCTGGTCCGCGCTCCCGGATCCAACACCCTGCTCGAAGCTCAGATCCTCAAGGACCTCGAAGGCCTCAAGGACGTCAGCGGCATCAAGGGAAGTCCGAGGCCGCGTCCGTCGCGGCGCGCACGAACTCGCGAACCCGCTCGGTGGTGTTGCCCTCCTTCCAGACCAGTCCCCGTTCGATCGGGCGCGCGTCGTGAAGGGGCACGTAGGCGACGTCGGGACGGGGGTAGTAGCGCCGGGAGTGCTCCCCGACCGGGAGGACGCCCTTGCCCATCGCGACCAGGGTCAGCATCTCGGAGAACGACCCGCCGACCGGGCCCCTGGGAACGGGCCTGCCCGAAGGCGTGCGGTCCGGAGTGCGGTCTTTCTTGAAACCCACCGAGGTCACCTCCGGGTACTGCACCACGGGGTGTTCCGCGAGCACTTCGACGGACACCCGGTCCGCGCCGGCCAGCGGATGACCGGCCGCCACGGCCAGGACCCGTCTCTCCGTCAGCAGCGCGGGCCCGCAGGCCATTCCGTCGAACGGGAACGAGGCGAGGAGGATGTCGACCGAACCGTCCACCAGACTCGCCCGGGAGTTGGACAGCTGTACCTCCCGCACGTCGACCCGGCAGTCGGGGTGCCGCTCGCCGAACAGTCCGACCGCCCTGAGCAGTGCCGGTGCCGTCCACTCGCCGAGGAAGGCGACCCGCAGCTCTCCTGTGACTCCGCGACCCGCGTCGACCGCCCGCCGCAGCGCCGTCTCCATCGCGGCGACCAGCGGTATCAGGTCGTCCGCCAGGTCACGGCCGATCCGGGTGAGCCGGACGGAACGGCTGTTACGTTCGAACAGCGGACTGCCCACCGTACGTTCGAGCTTCTTGATCACCTGGCTGACCCGCCCGGTCGTGACCAGCAACCGCTCGGCGGTCCTGCCGAAATGCAATTCCTCGGCCAGCGTCAGGAACGTCTCGATCTCCAGTCTCTCCAGCATGAAACCTCCGGCGTTAAATCTGGCTCAACGGTCGTCTCCCGATCCTGTCTTGATGGCGACCGTCCCGCAGCGGATCGTGGGAAGCGACCGGCCGGCCCCTCGGCACCACATCGACGAACCCCTCGTACACGCGAGCGCGCGGAACGCCCCGGCACTGCGGCGCTCGGTGCCGATCGCCCCTCCACCTCCCGAACGGAACCCACATGAGCGCCGTGGACATCACCTCCTACCTGAACGGGCTCGACGGCCCGCCGCACGACATCGGCGAGAGGCTCCGGCCCGTCATCGACTCGGTACTCCCCGACGGCTCCGGCGCGATCTGGCACGGCCATCCCACCTGGAGCCTCGGCGACCGGCCCGGTCGGACCCCGGTCTGTCTGCTCAAGGCCTACACGTCCCATGTCACCTTCGGCCTCTGGCGCGGCCAGGAGGTGGCCGATCCATCGGGCCGACTGGTCGCCGGAGCCCGGCAGATGGCCTCCGTGAAGCTCGGCCGTTCCGAAGACGTCGATCCCGCGCTGTTCAGCGAGTGGCTCCGGCACGCCGTCGCCCTGGAGGCGAAATGACCGCGCTGCGCGTGAAGGCCTTCGACCACCTGGTCCTCAACGTCGAGGACGTCGAGCGGTCCGTGGCCTTCTACACCGGACCGCTCGGCCTGGCCCCCGTACGCCTTGCCGAGTGGCGGGCCGGCCGGGCGCCCTTCCCCTCGGTGAGGGTCACCGAGGAAACCATCATCGACCTGGTGGGCAGTGCCCGGGGAGAGTCCAACGTGGACCACATCTGTCTCACCGTGGAGCCGCTGGACTGGGACGAGGTCATCGCGTCGGGATCCTTCACCGTGCTCGAGGGCCCGGTCGAACGCTTCGGCGCACGGGGCACCGCCACTTCGGTCTACGTCCAGGATCCCGACGGCAACACGGTGGAACTGCGCTGGTACCCGCAGGACATCCGTACCTGACCGGGCATGGCCGGGGCGTGACCGGCCATGGCCCGACCGAGGGCGGCGGTCCGGGAGGATCAGCACCCGGACCGCGCCCTGCGGAGTGGTTCAGTCGGCCAACGGCAGGTACACGCGGTTGCCCGCCTCCGCGAACTCCCGGGACTTCCGCAGCATGCCCTCGGAGATCTCCTCCGCGGAGGCACCCTCGGCCGCGTCACCGCCGAACCGCTCGTTGATGCTCTGGCTGATCTTCATCGAGCAGAACTTCGGCCCGCACATGGAGCAGAAGTGGGCCGTCTTGGCGGGCTCGGCCGGCAGCGTCTCGTCGTGGAACTCCCGTGCCGTGTCCGGATCGAGGGCCAGGTTGAACTGGTCCTCCCACCGGAACTCGAAGCGGGCGTCGGACAGCGCGTCGTCCCAGTCCTGCGCGCCTGGGTGCCCCTTCGCGAGGTCGGCCGCGTGGGCGGCGATCTTGTAGGTGATGACGCCGGTCTTGACGTCGTCACGATCGGGGAGGCCCAGGTGCTCCTTGGGCGTGACGTAGCAGAGCATCGCCGTGCCCCACCAGGCGATCATCGCGGCACCGATGCCGGAGGTGATGTGGTCGTACGCCGGCGCGATGTCCGTCGTCAGCGGACCGAGCGTATAGAACGGAGCTTCATCACAGATCTCCTGCTGAAGGTCGATGTTCTCCTTGATCTTGTGCATCGGGACATGTCCCGGGCCTTCGATCATCGTCTGTACGTGAAAACGCTTCGCGACCTTGTTGAGTTCCCCGAGCGTCCTCAACTCAGCGAACTGTGCGGGGTCGTTAGCGTCGGCGATGGAGCCCGGCCGCAGCCCGTCGCCGAGCGAGTAGGTGACGTCGTACGCGGCGAGGATCTCGCAGAGTTCCTCGAAGTTCTCGTACAGGAACGACTCCTGGTGATGCGCGAGGCACCAGGCCGCCATGATCGAGCCACCGCGCGAGACGATGCCGGTCTTGCGGTTCGCCGTGAGCGGCACGTACGCCAGGCGCACGCCCGCGTGGACCGTCATGTAGTCCACGCCCTGCTCGGCCTGCTCGACGACCGTGTCCTTGTAGATCTCCCAGGTCAGCTCCTCGGCTCGGCCGTCGACCTTCTCCAGCGCCTGGTAGAGCGGCACCGTGCCGATGGGAACCGGGGAGTTGCGCAGCACCCATTCGCGCGTGGTGTGGATGTTGCGGCCGGTCGACAGGTCCATGACCGTGTCGGCGCCCCAGCGGGTGGCCCACGCCATCTTGTCGACCTCCTCCTCGATGGAGGAGGTGACCGCGGAATTGCCGATGTTGGCGTTGACCTTCACCAGGAACCGTTTACCGATGATCATCGGCTCGATCTCGGGGTGATTGACGTTCGCGGGCAGTACCGCGCGGCCCGCGGCGATCTCCTGGCGCACGACTTCGGGGTCCACGTTCTCCCGGACCGCGACGAACTCCATCTCGGGAGTGATCTCACCACGCCGCGCGTAGGCGAGCTGGGTGACCGCCGTCCCGGCGCGCCCCCGGCGCGGCTGGCGGGGCCTTCCGGGAAACACCGCGTCGAGGTTGCGCAGTCCCCCGCGCGGGGCCGTGTGCTTGATCCCGTCGTCCTCGGGACGGGCGGGACGGCCCGCGTACTCCTCGGTGTCCCCGCGGGCGATGATCCAGTTCTCACGCAGCGGCATCAGGCCCCTGCGTACATCGGTGTCGACGGCCGGATCGGTGTACGGGCCGGAGGTGTCGTACAGCGTCACGGAGCGCCCGTTGGTGAGGTGCACCTGACGGACCGGCACCCGCAGATCGGGGCGCGTGCCCCCGACGTACGCCTTGTGCCAGCCGATGGACCTCCCCGTCTCCCCGCCGGGCGGCGGTGACGATGCTCCGTCCGTCTGACTGGAGGCAGGCGTGCGCATGTCTTTGTTGGTCATGAGACCTACTCCCTACGCCGGCATTACCCGGTAACAGGTTCAGCGGTCGACGCAGCGGATTCCGTTCGTCGATGTTTCATGTGAAACATCGCGAAGACGGAGGTCAGCGTCCTCTCAGCCCGGTGCTCCGAGCTCCCGCGTGTGCAAAGGTGGCTCTACGCTAGCCTCCGGGCTGGCGCGGTGAACAGAGGGCCCTTGACCTCCTTGCGATGATCGCTCGGTGACGACAACCCAGCAGCCCTCGTTCCCCCCCTCCGAGCCGCCACGTCGGCGTGGCTCCGACGACGGCCATGGACATGGCTCCGGCGAGGGGCGCGGGCCGGACGCGGGCGACGGTCACGGGCACAGCCCCGCTCCCGGCGGTGGACACGGGCACAGCCACAGTCACGGTCCCGCCGCGCCGGTCTCCAAACGTCTGCGCAAGGTCATCGCCGCGGTACTGATCCCCTTCGCGGCCGCGGTCGCGGTGGGTCTCGTGGTGCTCTGGCCCGGTGGAACCCCCGCTCACGAGCGGACCGGTGTCGGCTTCGACCGGCAGACCCAGCAGGCGACGGTCACAAAGATCGACAAGGTGGACTGCAAGTCGGTGAACGCCTCGGGGCAGGCCCCGGCGGGCGACACGTCCACCGCCGAGGGTTCCTCCGCCCGACAGCGGGCGAAGAGTGACTGCAAGAAGGCCACGGTCCGGATCGACACCGGCAAGGACGAGGGCCGCACGTTCACCGAGATCGTTCAGCCGGACCAGACACGGCAGTTGGAACAGGGCGAGAAGGTCGTCGTCGCGTACGAGCCCTCCGCCCCCAAGGACCTCCAGTACTCGGTCACGGACGCGAACCGGAAGCTGCCCCTGACCCTGCTGGCGGGGATCTTCGCCGTGGTCGTCGTAGTGGTCGGCCGGATGCGCGGCGTCATGGCGCTGATCGCCCTGGCCATCAGCTTCATGATCCTCAACTTCTTCATCCTGCCCGCGATCCTGCAGGGCTCGAACCCGTTGATCGTCGCCGTCGTCGGGTCCAGCGCGATCATGCTGATCGCGCTCTACATGTGTCACGGCCTGTCGGCCCGGACCTCCGTGGCGGTGGTCGGCACCCTGCTCTCGCTCGTGCTGATCGGCATCCTCGGCTCGGTCTTCATCGACTGGGCCGTGCTGACCGGCAACACCGACGACAGCACCGGCCTGATCCACGGTCTCTACCCGTCCATCGACATGAGCGGTCTTCTGCTGGCCGGAGTCATCATCGGTTCGCTCGGCGTGCTGGACGATGTGACGGTCACCCAGACCTCCGCGGTCTGGGAACTGCACGAGGCCAATCCCACTATGGGCCGGCGCGGCCTGTACCGCGCGGGCATCCGTATCGGCCGCGACCACATCGCGTCGGTCGTGAACACGCTCGTCCTGGCCTACGCCGGCGCCGCGCTGCCCCTGCTTCTGCTGTTCTCGATCGCTCAGAGCAGCGTGGGCACCGTCGCGAACAGCGAACTGGTCGCGGAGGAGATCGTGCGCACCCTGGTCGGCTCGATCGGCCTGGTCGCCGCGGTGCCGGTGACGACCGCGCTGGCCGCCCTCGTGGTCGCCGCGGACCGCGAGGGGTCCGTCGCCGGTCCGGTCGAGCCGGTCGGAGCCGGTACTCCCGCGCGGAGCGGGAAGGGCCGCCGCCGCAAGCGCTGAACCGTCCACCAGGAGCGCCGAACCCGTCCGGCGCTCAGGCCGCGGTGAGGAAGCGTTACTCCGCTCGGGGACGGCGGGGTTTCATCCCGCGCTCTGCTCCTCCGCCAGGATGCGGTCGAGCGCTTCGTCGAGGGATGTGTCGAAACCCGCGAGGGAGCGCTCCTGGCCGAGCGGCACCAACTTGTCCGTACGGTCGAGGAACGCGACGAGCGGCGCGGCACCGGACCTGAACAGCGCATGGTCTCCACCGACCTGAAGCCGGATCAGCACCTCACCGAACGTCTCCGGATCGGCCGGAGCGATGTGGACATCGCCGTCGCCGCAGGGCCTGCCCACCCCGTCGATCAGCAGTTCCCGCCCGAACGCCCAGGTCACGGGCGCGTCTCCGGGCAAGTGGAAGGTCAACCGCACGGCGTACGGATCACAGGTCTCGTATCGCAGCTCCACCGGAATGCGGAAAGACAGCTCCTCGGACACGAGGAAGCTCATCATGACCTCTGCCTGCACCGACTCGCGCATCGCCTACCCCGTCGTTTGCCCTCTACTGGCCAGGAATCATCCCCCTGACACTGCTGGAAATCTTGCTCAACGTGCACACCAGATCACAAGGAGTGAGTTTTCAGATACTGATAGAGATGGCGAGTGTCCCTAGCAGCCTGCCGATCTCGGTCTGCAACTTCCGCGCCGCGGGGAGCAGTCGGTCGACCTGGTGGGAGGGCAGGGAGAAGGCCATCGTCGCGGCCGTGCTGCCCGCTGTGATCGGGATCGCGGCACAGACCGTACCGAGCGCGTACTCCTGGCGCTCGACCACCGGTTCCATCCGCCCCGTCCGTTCCAGACGTCTCAGAAGTCGGTCCTTGTCACGCACCGTGTAAGGGGTGATCGACTTCACCGGGTAGCGGTCGAGGTGCTCGCGCCGGGACTTCTCGTCCAGCTGGGACAGCAGGCACTGGCCGATCGCATGGGCGTGCCCGGTCTCACGGAAGTCGGCCCATTCCACGACCGCGGGGTTCGCCGGGGAGTCGGCGACGCACATGACCTCGATCTCGCCCTCACGGTAGATCGCGTAGTACACGGGGGCCCCGATCGCGTCGCGCCACTGCCCGAGCATGTCGCTCACCGTGCTGCGACGTTTTTGCCGGGCTCCGCTGCTGCTGAGCCGCTCGGCGGCCTCGCCGAGGAAGAACAGGCCCCGGTCACGGCGCAGGTAGCCCTCGTGGACGAGGGTGCGCAGCAGGTGGTACGCGGTCGGCAGCGCGAGCCCGGCCTCCCGGGCGAGCTGCTTGGCCGGTGCGCCCTGCTCCCGTGAGGCGACGGCCTCCAGCAGTCGCATCGCGCGCTGCACCGAGCCGATCAGCGTGGTGGGGTGAGCATCCAGGGAGGCCGCCTCGGGCTCCGCCGGAGAGGCGCGGACGAGCCGTGCGGCTCCGGGGACCGTGGAGCGTTGACCGCGGGCCACCGACGGCTCCGCGCGTCCGGTGAGCCCGGCCGCCGGCAGGCCGCGGCGGGCGGGAGCCTGCGCGGTCGGAGTGCGCGGCGGTGTCGGTTCCCCGGGCGAAACCGGCGCGGTACGTGGAAGCGGCGGCTCACCCGGCGAGGAACGTGGCTGGACCGGTGGAACGCGTGCCGACGCGGGCGTGCCCGAGCGTCGGAAGGGTGGAGCGACGGATGGTGCGGGTGCGGTGTCAACCGTGGCCAAGGGGCACTCCCGAAGCGCGAGGAGGACCACCCGTGCGGGGAAACACGGGAGGGGGCTGTGCGCTGCCCGCGGGGGTCGGCCCCGCGTCGAATTCCGGACTTTAACCGTCGCCCGCCGCCGGCAGACGGCCTCACCGGAAAACTTCCCTCGGCCGAGGGAACCTTGGGTTCCCTTTCCCCTTTCGCCGTTACCTCTCGCGCACCCTCTCGCGCCTCACCAGTCGCTGCGCGAGGACGAACTCGACATGAACTTCCGGACGATGTAGATGAGCCCACCGACCAGCGCGACGAAGACGAGCAGCTTGAAGAGCAGACCGATGACGAAGCCGACGACGCTCGCTATGAGGCCCCCGAACACCACCAGGGCGATGACCGGCACCGCGACCCACTTCACCCACCACGGCATACCGTTGAAGATCTCCTGCATCGCCCTGTCCTTACCTCTCATCGCCCGTGGTCCCGACACCGGGACACTGATTCCGGGTTCTCTGATGTCTCGTATCCGATGCTATGGCGGACAGGGTGCCGTGCGGTGACCCCGCATCCCTTGTCCTCCCCTGACCGTCCCCCTAGGGAACCCTGAGACGGGGGTCAGCTCTCGGGCGGAGAGAACATCACCAGGACCCGCAGATCCTCCGTGATGTGGTGGAACTTGTGGGCGACGTCGGCGGGTACGTACACGACACTGCCCCGCGCCACCTGGGTGGTCTCCAGACCCACCGTGATCGACGCCCGCCCGCTCACCACGAAGTACACCTCGTCCTGGGCGTGCGGCTTCTGCGGGTCGAGCCCGCCCGCGTCGAGCGCGTACAGGCCGACCGACATGTTCCGCTCACGCAGGAACTGCAGGTAGGCACCATCGTTGGCGGCGCGTTCCGCCTCCAGTTCGTCCAGCCGGAATGCCTTCATCGCCCTCGTCCGCTCTCGTCCGCCCAAGGCCGTGTCCACAGCCCCTGTCTTGAAGTCGATCTCTTCTGCCACGATCAGACACATGAAGAATTTCGTAGTCAAGACGCTCGCCAACGCGGGGGCCCTGGCCGTCGCCGTCTGGCTGCTCGACAAGATCACCCTGACGGGCGACAGCACGGGCAAGAAGATAGGCACGCTCCTCGTCGTCGCACTGGTCTTCGGACTGGTCAACTTCCTGGTCAAGCCGATCGTGAAGGTACTGACCTTCCCGCTCTTCGTCCTCAGCCTCGGCCTGATCACCCTTGTGGTGAACGCCTTGATGCTGCTGCTGACCTCGTGGCTCGCGGACAAGCTCGACCTGAGCTTCCACGTGGACGGCTTCTGGACCGCCGTCCTGGGCGGCCTGATCATCTCCGTCGTCTCCTGGGCGCTCAATGTCGTCCTGCCCGACGGCGACAACGACTGAGGGAGTTCCATGCCCTACCGCGTCTGCTTCGTCTGCACGGGCAACATCTGCCGCTCCCCGATGGCCGAGTCCGTCTTCCGCGCCCACGTGGCGGAAGCGGGGCTCGACGAGCTGGTGGAGGTCGACAGCGCGGGTACGGACGGCTGGCACGAGGGCGACGGCGCCGATCGGCGCACCGTCGCGGTACTGGAGGCGGGCGGCTACGAGAGCGACCACGCGGCCCGGCGGTTCCGGGCTTCGTGGTTCTCCCGTCTCGACCTCGTGATCGCCCTCGACGCCAGCCATCTCAAGGCTCTGCGGCACCTCGCGACGACCGCCGAGGACGCGGGCAAGGTCCGGCTGCTGCGCTCGTACGATCCCGCCGCGGGCGACGAACTGGACGTCCCCGATCCGTATTACGGACAAATGGACGGCTTCGACACATGTCTTGAGATGGTGGAGGCGGCGAGCCCCGGACTGCTCGCCGCGGTACGGGAGCAAGTGGAGGGACGAGCGGTATGACGTCACGGGAATTCGGCACGGCGAGCCATGAGGGCGCGGGCCCGACGGGACAGAGCGAGGGCGCGCGCGCGGCCGAGCGGGGGGACGGCACGCGCGCGGTGCGCGCCGGGCTTCCCGAGCCCGTCAAGTACGAGCCCACTCTTCCCGGACCGGTCTTCGCCGCCCACTTCCATCTGCCGGGTGAACCCACCGGCCCGTACACCTACGGCCGCGACGAGAACCCGACCTGGACGCTCCTGGAGCGCGCCATCGGCGAGTTGGAGGCGCCGGGGCAGGACTCCGCCGAGACGCTCTCCTTCCCCTCGGGCATGGCCGCCGTCTCCGCGGTGCTGTTCTCCCAGGTGCGCGCCGGCGACGTCGTCGTCCTGCCCGACGACGGCTATCAGGTGCTTCCGCTCGTGCGTGAGCAGCTGACCGCGTTCGGCGTCGAGGTGCGTACGGCACCCACCGCGGGCGATGCCCAGCTGGAGGTGCTCGACGGCGCGAAGCTGCTGTGGATCGAGACGCCGTCCAACCCGGGTCTCGACGTCTGCGATCTGCGACGCCTCGTCGCCGCCGCGCACGCGCAGGGCACGCTCGTGGCCGTCGACAACACCCTGGCCACCCCGCTCGGACAGCGCCCGCTCGAGCTGGGCGCCGACTTCTCCGTGGCCAGCGGTACCAAGATGCTCACCGGACACGGCGACATCCTCCTCGGGTACGTCACCGGGCGGGACGCCGCGCTGATGGCTCCCGTACGACGCTGGCGCAAGGTCGTCGGCGCGATCCCCGGTCCGATGGAGGCCTGGCTCGCCCACCGCTCGCTCGCCACGCTCCAGTTGAGGGCCGACCGGCAGACCGCGAACGCCAGGACGATCGCCGAGGCCCTGCGGGATCGGCCCGAGGTGGCGGGACTCCGCTACCCGGGGCTGCCCGACGACCCCTCGCACAAGATCGCGTCGCAGCAGATGCGTCGCTTCGGATGCGTGGTGTCCTTCACCCTGCCCACGCGCGAGCGTGCGGAGCGGTTCCTCGACGCCCTGCGCCTGGTGGACGACGCCACCAGCTTCGGCGGGGTGCGGTCCACGGCCGAGCGGCGCGGCCGGTGGGGCGGGGACGCGGTCCCGGAAGGCTTCATCCGCTTCTCCGCCGGCGCGGAAGACCCGGAGGACCTGGTGGCGGACGTGCTGGGGGCCCTCGACGCATCCGCGGAGTGAAGGGGCGGTGGGGGCGGGATCAGCGCCCCCGCTACGCACAACGGACGGTCCGAGCCTCCCCCCTCGTGGCTCGGACCGCCCCGGTTCCGCGCGCGAAGAACCGCGCGAACAAGGCTAGTTGACTCTGTGTCAGTGTCCAATCACCGTAGCGACAGAGACCTATCGACTTATTTATAGTTGGGGCTCGCGCAGGGCGCTGAAAGGGGAGGGGCACCATGGACTTGGCCTTGCTGCGCACGTTCGTGACGGTGCACCGGTCCGGTTCCTTCACTCGCGCCGCCGCGTTGCTCGGGCTCTCGCAGCCGGCCGTCACCTCACAGATCCGCACACTGGAACGGCAATTGGGGCGGCCCCTGTTTCTGCGCCAGGCGCGCGGGGTGACCCCCACGACCATCGGCGACGAACTCGCCCACAAGGCGGCTCCGCATCTCGACGCCCTCGTGGAGATAGCCGAGACCGGTCTCGAAGAGGACTCCACCCTTCGTACGCTGCACCTCGCGGGTCCGCCGGAGTTCACCGCGGAGCGCGCCCTGCCGGCTCTCACGGAGCTGACCGGCGACGACGGCCAGGCTTTCGCGCTACGCGCGTCCTTCGGCAACGCCGAGGAGACGCTGGAAGGACTCGCCGCCGGACATCATGATCTGGCCATGACGACGGCCCGCCCCCGCGGTGCGCTCCTCACGGCGACTCCGCTCTGCGACGAAGAGCACGTCCTGGTCGCCGCTCCCCGCTGGGCGGCCGAAGTCGGCCCGGGCAAACTCCGCCGCAGAGGCGCTCACGCGCTCAAGGACCTCCCCATCGTCGAGGTCCACGAGTCGTTGCCGCTCGTCGCCCGCTACTGGGCTTCCGTCTTCGACTGCCGCCCGGCCGCCTCCGGCACGGTCGTCGTACCGGATCTGCGGGCCGTGCTCGCCTGCGCGTCCGCGGGCGCGGGCCTCGCCGTCCTGCCCAAGTACCTGTGCTCCGATGCCATCGAACGCGGAGACGTCGTGGCGCTCATGGACCCTGCGGTGCCCCCGCTGCGCACGTACTTCCTCGTGGTCCGGACCGGGACACTCGCGATGCCGCACATCGCCCGGGCGCACGAGTGGCTGCTTCGGGCGGCCGCCCGCTGGAGCTGAGACCGGCCCAGGGACGGAGCCGGGGGACAGGGCGGCGCCCCCTGCCGCCGAGGGAACACGGGCGGCCGTTCGGGCAACACGGTCGCCCGATTCCCCCGTTCTCCTGGAAGGGCTCCAGGGCGCCTCACACGGAATCGCCGTCGCGTGATGTTTCACGTGGAACCAACCGGGCCACATTTCTCCCATGACCGTCCGACCCGTGGTCAAGCGCACCGCCCGTGCCGTTCTGCTCGATGGTGACGACCTGATCTTGATCAAGCGCACGAAGCCCGGCGTCGATCCCTACTGGCTCACACCGGGTGGCGGAGTCGAACCCGAGGACACGACTGTCGTCGAGGCCCTGCATCGCGAGGTGCACGAGGAGCTCGGCGCCAAGATCATCGATGTGGTGCCCTGCTTCGTCGACACCGTCGAGCACATCGGTGACGACGGTGGTGCGACCGGCGTGAAGGTCCAGCACTTCTTCGTCTGCCGGCTGGAGTCCATGGACCCTGCTCTGCGCCATGGGCCTGAGATGGACGAGCCCTGCGGTGAGTACGAGATCGTCCGTGTCCCGTTCACCCGGGTCGGGATCGCCTCTGTCCACCTCGTCCCGCTCTCGCTGAGGCACTACCTCGACGGCAACATCGAGGGCGTACGAGCCATGCACGCACCCGACCTGGGCTGACCCGGACAAGCGTCGCCGTCGGTCAGTCACCTGCCGCGACGAGTTCCTCCACCGAGTCGTGACGGATGCGGTCCGACGGGATACCCAGGTCCGTGAGCGTGTCGAAACCGCTGCGGATCATGCCGGGCGGGCCCGAGAGATAGGCGTCGTACTCGTTCCAGGGCCCGTACTCGCGTACGACGTCCGGCAGCTGGAGATGGGCTCGGCGGTCGACGACAGGCCGCACCGCAAGCCAGGGATGGCTCTGCTGGAGACGCAGCATGGTGTCGATGTCGTAGAGGTCGTGATCGGTGCGAGCCCCGTAGAAGACCTCCACCGGGCGGCGCGCTCCGTGTTCGGCGACATCCTCCACCAGAGCCTTGATGGGGGCGATGCCGGTGCCGCCCCCCAGACAGAGCAGGCCGCTGTCCGTGGTGTGATCGACGGTCATCGAGCCGGACGGCGGCCCGAGCCGGATGACATCACCGGGCCGCGCACGGTGCACCAGCGCGTTGGAGACCCAGCCCGCCGGAACCGCCTTCACATGGAACGTCAGCAGCCCGTCCGCGCGGGACGCCGAGGCGAACGAGTAGTGCCGCCAGATCCGTGGCCACCACGGTGTCTCCAGGCTCGTGTACTGCCCCGCGAGGAACGGGTACGGCTGGTCGGGCCGGACCGTGATGACCGCGACGTCCGTCGTCCTGAGATCGTGGGACACCACCTCGGCGTGCCACCAGGCCGGAGCGCACAGCTCGTCGGCGGCCGCCGCGTCGATCAT
Organism: Streptomyces sp. NPDC002580; assembly: GCF_042889485.1. NCBI lineage: Bacteria > Bacillati > Actinomycetota > Actinomycetes > Kitasatosporales > Streptomycetaceae > Streptomyces > Streptomyces sp. NPDC002580. Next base: position 189,672 of record NZ_JBIAQZ010000003.1, read on the forward strand.
GACCTGGGAGATCGTCGTGTACGTGCGGACCCAGGCCGCCTCCGTCTCGGCGTCCCAGACCGCGGAGGCGTAGCGGCTGAGCGAGCCGAGGAGGCACTCCCCGACGGCCGGGTAGTGCTCGGGCCGGGTTCCGTACTTCCGGTGTCCACGGCCGAGGTTCTGCAGATACGCGACGAGGACCTCGGTGTTGTCGACGTGCTCGGCGGCGGTGAGCAACGCCTTGAGGAGCCGGTCCCGCTGGGTGTCCATCGCGGCGGGGAACAGCGAGCGCAGTTCCGGATGGCGCACGAAGAGCAGTGCGTAGAAGTAGGAGGTGACCTTGTCGGCGATCTCGCCCACCGCGGCCATGGTCCGGCGGATCAGCACGGCGTCGGGGGACGCCTGGGGCGCGGACGGGAGCCACCCTGCCGTCACAGGCGCGCCTGGGCCACCGTCAGACCCCGGAGAGCCGCGGTGAGGCTGCACGGACCCGTACTCGGGCGCGGAGGACCGCAAGGGCCGTGAGGAACCGAACTCCGGCCGGTCTCCGGAGCCGGACCGCGCTCGGAGGGCTTCGTGAGCGGGTTCGGGCTCGAGGTGGCGCGCCTCGGACCGTACGGGCGGATGGGACCGCGCCTGGAGCGGTACCGGCTCGGCCGCGGTAGGCCACATTCCGGCGGGTGCGGCCTCGTGCGGGCGTAGCTGCGGGAGCGGAGTCCCGTGATCCTGCATCTCCGCGGGGGCCGGCCCGAGGAAGACCGGTGCCGTTCCCGGCGGCATCGTGGTCACGTCTACGACCGGGGATATTCGTTCCTGCCCGGGCGCCCCTTGCTCAGGGACGCCCGGGCCCGGTTCCTCACTCGCCACCGTGGACCGGCCGACCGGGCGCATCGCGGCCAGTCGGCGGCCGCCCGACGGTCCCTGGTCACCGCTGGAGGTCGGCGTCTCCTTGTGCGGTGTGAACCAACCGCTCCCGCCGTTGCCGCTTGAGGTGCCGTTGTCGGCCGACGCGGTGGTCGGAGCGTCCATGGTCTGCCTCGCCTCGAACATCTTTCGCTCGGTCTGCGCACACCCGCAGCCGGAAGACGCGTGCTTCCCCCGCGGACGGCTTGCCCTCTTTCCCGGTTCGGTTCCTGCCGGCCCGACGCGGCCACTTCGGAGCCGGGATTTTCCACCCTTCACGGATGAGCAAGGAGAGAACGGGACATTGGCCGCAGTGCTCTGACCGAGCATCCCACTCCGGATCGACACCCGACCGCATTACGGAAAATGCGGGTTTTCGATCTTTCGATCCGGTTAGGCTTCCTGACCTCTGTTGCCGGTCGTCCGTTTCGCCCAGGCGTGTGCGCATCACGACGACCTGAACCGGAGTCGGTCGTATCGCCGGCGGTTCTCGGCGCAATGGGGCCACTTCCACCGGGCCGAACAGACACGGGACCGGCGTACCGGTCGCCTCGATTACCTTGCCTCGCGCACCAATTGGTAGGCGTCGCGCAGGTCCAGTCCCACGTAGGCGTGACTGGCGAGGCCGCTCACATGCCGATCCGCGTTGACCGCGACGGATACCGGCACGACGCCGAACAGATCCTTGTCCGAGAGGGAGTCGCCATAAGCGACACAGTCGCTTCGCCCCACCCCGAACTCATCGCAGAGCCGATCCGCTATCTCCACCTTGGCCGCTGCGTTGAGTACGCCCGCCGGGTCCACCGGTTCCACGAACGGGACGGCGGGAAAACGTGAGCCATGCGCCGCGTGGGCGCCCCAGGACAACAGTCGCTCCACAAAGAACGAGGGTGACAGAGAGACGACGGCGCAGTAATCGCCGTTCCCCCGGATCTCCCTCCAGACATCCTCGATTCCCGACATCCACGGAGCGCCGTCGAATGCCGCCGCCACATGCGCTTCGGTGAGTTCCGTCCACAGGGCGCGCACGTGCGCCGCGTACTCCGGAGGTCCGATGGCCCCTGCGGAAATGGCCCTTTCGAGCTCCATGGTCTCGGCTTCCAGCCCCAGCTGCCGGGAGATCTCCAAGGGCGCGGTGCTGCCGTGGAGCAAAGTCCCGTCCAGGTCGAAGAGATGCAGTCTCGCCATGTCAGCCGAGGCTACTGGAGCGCCGGCCACGCGGCGGCCGAGGTTTCACGTGAAACAGATGCCCGCGGCTCGGCCGCCCAGGGCATGGCCGGATGCGGGTGGCACGACCGGGAAAACGGTGGACGGCAGTGACTCATGTCAGAGAGCCTGGCCCGTGTGTCGACACCCTTCTCCACTGATCTGCCCGTTCGCCGTCTGACGCCTCGCGACCTCTTCGCCTGCGCCGACCTGTCCGAGAACCGGGGGTGGCCCCGTGAGGAACACAAGTGGGGGCTGCTGCTCACGGCGGGAACCGGATACGGCATCGACGATCCCGCCGGTGGTCTCGTCACCGCGTGCGTGGTGACCGAATACGGACCACCCGAGCGCGCCGAGTTGGGTGCGATCGGCATGGTTCTCGTCGCCGAACGGCACTCCCGGAAAGGGATCGGCCGTCGCCTGATGCGGCACGTCGTCAAGGAGCTGGGCGCCACCCCGCTGACCTTGCACGCGACCGTGTCAGGGCGCCCGCTGTACGAGGGCTTGGGGTTCGAGGCCACCGGCAGGGCCGAGATGGTCCGTGGGGTGTTCACCCCTGATGCCCCTGGGTCCGCGGTCTTCACCCGCCCGGCGACCGCGGGGGACCTCCCCGTCATCCTCCGGCTGGATGAAGAGATCTTCGGCAGCGACCGCACTCACGTGATCACGCGGTTGCCCTCCTTCGCGGACCAGCTGCGCGTGGCCGAGGAGAACGGCCGGATCATCGGCTACGCGGCCGCCTGGCCCAACATGAACGACCATGTCGTCGGCCCGTTGATCGCCCGCGACACGGAGACGGCGAAAGCACTGGTCTCCTCGCTCGCCGCCCACACCGACCGCCCGCTGCGCACCGATGTCGATGTGCGGCACCAGGAGCTGCTGTCGTGGCTGAAGGAGCGCGGACTCGCCTCCGTCGCCTTCAATACGGTCATGACGTACGGGATTCCGGAACTGCCCGGCGACTGGACGCGCCGTTTCGCACCACTGACGGTCGCGGCCGGCTAGGGCTCCGCTCCCGCCTCGGACGAAGGACCGGTCCCCGGACAGTCCGGGGACCGGCGACACTTCCGGACTGACGTACGCCGGGCGGAGGCCGCGACCGGTGAGCGTCAGACGAGCGATTCGGCGGCCGCGACGGCGAAGCCGTGGTCCTGGTCGGGCATGCCGCCCCCGATTCCGATCGCACCGATCAGACGACCGTCACGGTGGACCGGTACACCGCCCGCGATGAACAGCAGAGGACGGTCGAGCGCGGTGGGCAGCGTGTGGAAGAGGCCGCCGGGCTGGACCGCGTCGACCAGGTCGGCAGTGGCCGAGTTCAGCTGAAGTGCCGTGTAGGCCTTGCGCGTGCTGGTCTCTCCCGAGATCAGCACAGCTTGGTCGTCCCGCCGGAAAGCGAGCAGGTGACCGCCCGCGTCGAGGACGGTGGCGCTGATCCGAACGCCGGCGGCTTCGGCGGCACGACGAGCCGCGGTGACGAGGTGCTCCGCGTCCTCGATGGTCAGGGGGGCGACGGCGACGGTGGTGCTCATCAGGGGTGTTCTCCTTGCGGGATGTGGTGTTCCGAGTCGGTGAGGTGCTGCGGGCCAGGACGCGGCGGGGACGGGCTGTCTCCGCGGCGGACCCGGTTCCGTTCAGTGGTGGACGGCTGTGCGCTGTTCGGCCGGGGTGCCACCGGCGAACACGGCGCTGGGGAGTGCCGCACGGCGCTCCAGAACGGCCGAGAGAACGGCCAGGACGAGCGCGCTCGCGGCGAGAACCGCGCCGACCCAGTTGGGCGCGGTGTAGCCGAGACCCGCGGCGATGACTAGGCCGCCGAGCCAGGCCGAGAGGGCGTTGCCGAGGTTGAAGGCGCCGATGTTCACGGCCGAGGCCAGGGTCGGCGCGCCGTGTGCCTGGTCGAGAACGCGCTTCTGCAGCGGAGGCACGGTCGCGAAGCCCAGAGCGCCGATCAGGGCGATCGTGACAGCCGCCAGGATCTTGTTGTGCGCGGTGACCGTGAAGAGGGCGAGCACGACGGCGAGGCCGCCCAGCGACACGTACAACATCGGCATCAGCGCGCGGTCGGCGAACTTGCCGCCGACCAGGTTCCCGCCGACCATGCCGAGTCCGAAGAGGACCAGCAGCCAGGTGACGGATCCGTCGGCGAAGCCCGCGACGTGCGTCATCATCGGCGCGATGTAGGTGATGGCGGCGAAGACACCGCCGAATCCGAGCACCGTCATCGCCATGGCGAGCAGGACCTGGACGTTCCTGAAGGCGGCCAGCTCGTGCCGCAGGTGCACACCCTCGGGCTTCGGCATTTCCGGCACCAGCCTGGCGATGCCGAGGAGCCCGATGACACCGAGTGCGGCGACCCCCGCGAACGTGACCCGCCATCCGGCGGACTGTCCGATCAGCGTGCCCAGCGGGACGCCGACGACATTGGCGATCGTGAGCCCGCTGAACATCATCGCGATGGCGCCGGCCTTCTTGTCCGGTGCGACCAGTTCGGCGGCGGCGACCGATCCGATGCCGAAGAAGGCACCGTGCGCCAGAGAGGCGACCACCCGGCCCACGAACATCAGCCAGAACACCGGAGCCACAGCGGAGATCAGGTTGCCGAGGACGAACAGCCCCATCAGCACCATGAGCATCCGTTTGCGGGACACCTTCGTGCCGAGCGCGGTCATGATCGGCGCACCGACCACCACGCCCAGGGCGTAGCCGGTCACCAGCAGTCCGGCGGTGGGGATGGAGACACCGAAGTCTCCGGCGACCTCGGGCAGGATGCCCATGATCACGAACTCGGTCGTTCCGATTCCGAAGGCCCCGATCGCGAGGGCCAGAAGCGCGAGAGGCATGGTGGGGTACACCTTCCAGAAAATTGCACGGGCGCTTTGCCTGCGCCAACAATAGTTGCAGACGCGGGTTACATGCAACAGCGGTCTATTGCGCCCGTGCTCTATCCTGGCTTCTGCCGCTCCGGGACGGAGGAAACGTCATGACAGCCACGGACCCCGCTCTCACCGCCCTCTCTCAGGGCTGGTGCGCCCTCTCCTTGCTGCACGGGAGGATCGAGGCCCATATCGAGCGGGCCCTGCAGGCCGGGCACGAACTCAGCGTGCGCGAGTACTCCCTGCTCGACGTCCTCAGCCGACAGCACGACGGCGAAGGCGGTCATCTCCAGATGAAGCAGGTGGCGGACGCGGTCGTGCTCAGCCAGAGCGCCACCACTCGGCTGGTCACCCGCCTCGAGGACCGGGGGCTGCTCGCCCGCTACCTCTGCCCGACCGACCGTCGCGGGATCTACACGAATGTCAGCGAGGCCGGACTGAAACTCCTCGCCGAGGCGCGGCCCACGAATGACGCCGCTCTGCGCGAGGCCCTCGACGCCGCGGCCCAGAATCCTCAACTGGCTCCCCTGGTCCGGGTCGTGGAGTCGGCGAGCGCCCCCGCGCATCCCATGCCCCCCGCGGGCGTGCCCTCGTAGGGTGGGCTCATGGCAGATCTTGAGATACGAGCCGCGGTCGCCGACGACGTGCCGGCCATTGTCGCGATGCTCGCCGACGACCCACTGGGCGCCCAACGGGAATCTCCTGACGACCTGGCCCCGTACCTCAGCGCCCTGGAACGTCTGAGGCGCGACCCGAACCAGCACCTGGTCGTCGCGGTCCGCGAGGAGACCGTCGTCGGCACCCTGCAGCTCACGGTCATCCCCGGACTGTCCCGCAAGGGCGCGACCCGCTCCGTCATCGAGGCCGTGCGCGTCCACACCGACGAACGCGGCAGTGGACTCGGGACGGAGCTCATCGAGTGGGCGATCCAGGAATCCCGCCGTCAGGACTGCCAGCTGGTCCAGCTGACCTCTGACGCCTCCCGCACCGACGCCCATCGCTTCTACGAACGGCTCGGCTTCAAGTCCTCACACATCGGCTTCAAGCTTCCGCTCTGACGCGGGCCGAACCGAGCCACCTGTCGTCGCCTCCCTCGGCGCACGACACACTTCAACAGCTTCCAAGGGACACCGTTCCCCGTGCGGCGCTTCGCCGTACGGCTGGAGGCGGTGTGTTCCACGTGAAACACACCGCCTCCAGCCGCTCATCGCCTACTGAACTCCTCGCCAGCCTTCAGGGGCCACTCCACCCGGCACGGAGGCTCCCTCCTCGTACGGCTGACGCGTGAACACGAACGACCCGAGGTCCAGGTGGCTCACGGATCCGTCGGGCCGCCGTACGGGCCGCAGAAGCTCGCCCGCGTAATAGCCGTCGAGTCCCGTCCATGTCCCGTCGCCGTTCGCCCGGAAGCGAGCACCCCGGCCGGCGCCCGAGAGCGGGCCCAGCACAAGCCCTCCGTCGGCCGGCAACCGCAGGCCGAAGGCTTGAGTCCCCCAGTACCACTGCCCTGCCAACTCCAGCACGTCGTGTTCGACTTCGGCCAGTGGGCGCCATGGTTCGGGGACCCGCGGCTCCGCTTCCGCCACGATGCGCAGCAGATCGGCGGCCACGGTGAACACCGGTGGTCCGGAAGTGCAGTTGGACAGCACGACGGCCGACACGTCGTCCTCCACGCTGATCACCAGCCCGGCGAGGAAGCCCGGCAGCGAACCCGAGTGTCCTACGAGGGTTCGGCCGTCACGGCGCACGATCTGCAGACCGAGCCCGTAGGCGGACCCCGCGGCCTGCTCCGCGGGCTCGGGCGGCGCGGCAGGCGCACGCATCTCTCTCACGGACTCCGCGCTCAGCACCCGCTCGTCACCCTGGGCGAGGAAGACGGCGAAGCGCGCCAAGTCTCCGGTGGTTGACCAAAGTTGTCCGGCCGGAGCCATCCGGCCGAGGTCTTCCACAGGCTCGGGCATCATCGCGTCGGCCCAGGGATGGACCGCCCATCCCCCCGCGTGCGGTGCCTGCGGGCGGCCACTCGTCCGGTGCAGTCCGAGCGGTTCCAGAACCTCGCGGCGCAGCACTTCCTCCCAGGGAGCACCCCGCAGTTCCTCGACCAGCGCCCCGAGCAGTGTGTAGCCAGGATTCGAATAGTGGTGCCGCCGGCCGACCGGATGCCGGAAGGGCTGCGCGCCCAGCACGTCCGCCAGTTCGGGACGCAGCGAACCGGGTGTGCGCTCCCACCAGGGCGCGGGCGACTCGGCGGCCAACCCGCCGGTGTGTGCGAGCAGTTGGGAGATGGTGACCTCCCCCGCGCCGGTGCCCGGCACATGCTTCTCCAGCGGGTCACCGAGGTCCAGGACCCCCTCGTCACGCAGTCGCAGGACGAGAACGGCGGTGAAGGTCTTGGTGATGGAGCCGATGCGGTACTGCACGTTCTCGTCGGGGCCGTGGCCCTCCACCGAGGTGCGTGCTCCGTTCCAGACCGCCCTTCCGCCTCGGACCACCGTCGCGACGAGCGACGGCGTCCGCCCCTCGCTCTGCGCGACGGCGATGCGGTGCAGCAGAGCTCGGCGCGTACCGGGAAGCAGGTCATCATGGGGTGTCGTCATGACACCAGTCCACCGGTCCGGCCCGCGAACGTCGAACGGAATAGACCGAAGCCGCCCCGCGGGGCGGCTGGAGGATCTCGCCGCTCGAGAGATGTAGATCTTGCGTGACCGGGGCGTTCTTGGCCGTCTCACGGCCTTGTCACCCACGATCGGTCTCGAATCCGTGGCATTTCCTCGCGCGGGCGAGGCCGAGAGCAGGCGACTTGCCCGAGCCGGCCGAGTCCCCCACGCTGAGCCCCGAGCACGAGGACCACCGGCGAGCCCAGATCGCGCACCGATGAGTTTTCCGCGCCGCGCTGGTCCATACGCCGGGCCCCCACGGACGGAAGGCTGGACCATGCGGAAACTGATCTACAGCATGAACCTGACCCTGGACGGCTACATCGCCGCGGCCGGCGACGACATCGGCTGGAGCGGAGTGCCGAGCGACGAGCTGTTCCAGTGGTGGCTCGACCACGAGCGGAAGAGTGCCCTGTCGCTGTACGGGCGCAAGCTGTGGGAGGCGATGAGTTCCTACTGGCCGACCGGCGACCAGCAGCCCGACGCCACCCCGGCGCGGATCGAGTTCGCGCGGAACTGGCGGGACACGCCGAAGGTGGTGTTCTCCTCGACGATCGACAAGGTCGACTGGAACACCCGGCTGGTCACCGGCGACGCGATCGCCGAGATCACCCGGCTCAAGGCCGAGGACGGCGGCCCGATGAACATCGGCGGCGCGACGCTCGCCGGGACGGCCATGCGCGCCGGGCTGATCGACGAGTACGCGATCGTCACCTGTCCGGTCCTGGTGGGCGGCGGCACGCCGTTCTTCACGGCGCTGGACAGCTGGGTGAACCTGAAGCTGGTGGAGACGCGGACGTTCCCCGGCGGCGTGGTCCTGACCAGGTACGAGACGAGGCACTGAGCAGCGGCACCCACCCACTGGCCGTTCGTAGGATTCGGCAACGAAGCGGGGGGGCCCGCCGCCCCCCCCCCCCCGGGGGGGGGGGGGGGGGGGGGGCGGGAAACGCCGCGGTGAGAATCCAAAAAAAGACG
>NZ_JBIAQZ010000003.1:198277-203178 GCF_042889485.1 Streptomyces sp. NPDC002580
CCCGCCTGTGCTGTGCCCCCCCCCCGCCGCCCCCCCCCCCCCCCCCCCCCCCGGGGGGGGGCCCCCCCCCCCCCCCGCTTCGTTGCATACGCCGAGGCTATGACCTGCAACTTCTCGCGGTGTCTCACGCTGCTTCATCTGCGGTTGTCTCAGCTCTCGGTGCATCCCCGCCGGGTTTACTGAGGCCGCTCCGGACGGGCAGACCGCTAACCTGCGGTGTCTCACGGCCCGCTATCACCCAGGACGGCGGTGCGGTCGGTTGTGCGGTGGCGCCGTACGGCGGAAACGCGGTGGGCGTTCTGCGCCGGATGTTCGACCGCATCATCGCGCTGCGCGGGGGCATCGCCCCAGGCCACCTCTACATTCCCAAACTCCTGCCGGATGTGCTCTCCGAGGTCCTCGATCCGGGGCCGCTCTTCGACCATGCCGTCTCCCTGCCCGAGGTGCCGGACGGCCATCGGGCGATGGACCACCGGTCGGCGCTGAAGGTGCGCGTCACCTTCTGAGCGCGGGGGCCGATGGCACGGGTTTGGTTCCTCCCGTGCCGCGCGGGGCCCTCTGACGTCAGGCGGCGCGCTTCACGTGGCGGACCAGCCACAACAGCAGGGCGTCCAGGTCAGCGGCGGCCAAGAGGACTCGGTCGACCGCCTCGGGGGTGTGCAGCCACTCCTCGCAGCCGAGGGGACGGGCGGCGATCAGAGAACGGTGGCGCAGCAGGTTCGTACGGGAGTGGTCTGTCGGATAGCCGCGCGGGGAGCGTTTCATCACGTCCCCGGAGATGTCGTAGCCCTTCTTCCGTACGTCCTCGACGATGGCGGACAGTTCGCGTCCGCTCCCCTCGGAGGCCACGGCTTTGCGGAACATGTCCACCTGGCCGGGATCGGGGTACCACCAGGCGCCCTGGATCCGCAGGCCGTCCAGGGAGAACCGGAGACCGATCTCGATCTTGCGGCCGAGCCGGATCACCGCGCCCTGGTGCTGCCACCACCAGGAGTTGGTGCGGTAGTGCCAGACGGAGAAGTCCTCGTACCGGGGGTCGGTGTCCGCGACCTCGTTGAGCAGGGCGATCATCGGCTGCCGGACCAGGCGTTCGCGGTCCACGCGGTAGCGCTCGCGGGTCGCGTGGGTCGGTTCGCCCTGGAGCTGCCACAACACGTCCATGGCCTGCTCCGGCCAGCCGGTGAACTGTCCGCGCATGCGCGCAGGCTAACCCATGGATCCGCGCGCGGAGAGTGAAAGGGGCAGGGAGGCTTGGCCCCAGACACGGTGGGAGGTGCTGCGGCGGGGCTCGCCGGCCAGTTCGATGTGCCGTGTGCGGTGGGCGAGTTCGTCGAGGAACACGGAGAGTGCAGTCGATATGAAGCGGGCGGCGAGATTGTGCAGCCGAACTTGAGATCCCACAGGGCGCCGGATCAGGTCTGTGCCATGTCCACGAAGCGTGAGTAGTGACCTTGGAAGGCCACGGTGATCGTGGCCGTCGGACCGTTACGGTGCTTGCCGACGATGATGTCGGCCTCGCCGGCGCGGGGTGACTCCTTCTCGTACGCGTCCTCGCGGTGGAGCAGGATGACCATGTCCGCGTCCTGCTCGATCGACCCGGACTCACGCAGGTCGGAGACCATGGGCTTCTTGTCCGTACGCTGCTCGGGACCACGGTTGAGCTGCGACAGCGCGATCACCGGCAGCTCCAGCTCCTTGGCCAGCAGCTTCAGGTTTCGCGACATGTCGGACACCTCCTGCTGGCGGCTCTCGGAGCGCTTGCCGCCCGACTGCATCAGCTGGAGGTAGTCGATGACGACGAGCTTGAGGTCGGCACGCTGCTTGAGGCGGCGGCACTTGGCACGGATCTCCATCATCGACAGGTTCGGGGAGTCGTCGATGTAGAGAGGGGCGGCCGACACGTCCGGCATCCGGCGGGCGAGCCGGGTCCAGTCCTCGTCGGTCATCGTGCCGGAGCGCATGTGATGCAGGGCCACCCGCGCCTCGGCCGACAGCAGACGCATCGCGATCTCGTTGCGGCCCATTTCGAGCGAGAAGATCACGCTGGGCATGTTGTGCTTGATCGAACAGGTCCTGGCGAAGTCCAGGGCCAGCGTCGACTTACCCATGGCGGGACGAGCCGCAATGATGATCATCTGGCCGGGATGCAGACCGTTGGTGAGCGAGTCGAGGTCGGTGAAGCCGGTCGGCACACCGGTCATCTCGCCCGAACGCGATCCGATCGCCTCGATCTCGTCGAGCGCGCCCTCCATGATGTCGCCGAGCGGCAGATAGTCCTCGGTGGTGCGCTGCTCGGTGACCGCGTAGATCTCCGCCTGGGCACTGTTGACGATCTCATCGACGTCACCGTCGGCCGCGTAGCCCATCTGGGTGATACGCGTGCCCGCTTCGACCAGGCGGCGCAGGACCGCCCGTTCGTGCACGATCTCCGCGTAGTACTCGGCGTTCGCCGCGGTCGGAACCGTCTGCACCAGCGTGTGCAGATACGGCGGGCCGCCGACCTTCGTGATCTCGCCGCGCTTGGTGAGTTCGGCCGCGACCGTGATGGGGTCGGCCGGCTCACCCTTCGCGTACAGGTCGAGGATGGCTCCGTAGATCGTCTCGTGCGCCGGCCGGTAGAAGTCGTGGCCCTTCAGCACCTCGACGACATCGGCGATGGCGTCCTTCGACAGGAGCATGCCGCCGAGGACGGACTGCTCGGCATCGAGGTCCTGCGGAGGAACCCGCTCGAAGGACGAGCCGCCGCTTTCCCATGACCCGTTGTCCTGGTCGCGGTCGTGCTGCTCGTCCCGGCCACGCCCACCGCCCCCGCGTCGGCGGGACGAGGGCAGACGATCACTGGGACCACTGTCCGCCCAGGGGTCGTCCAAGGGCTCGGAAATACTCACCGAGCCACCTCCTCCCGTCCGCGGAGCGGACCTAGCAGTGCCCTTAATTTCTACGGCACGGCACTGACATCTGAGCGGCCCAACTCCAGTTCTCACGCGTCGGTTTTGCATGGTTTCCGATGACGGAAAAGAGAACGGGCGCCGCACCACGGTAGGCCCGCAGGCACCGTCAGCCAATCTGGTTATCCACAGGCCATGTGGACGACGGCCCCGATGCTGTGGAGAACTCCGCGAAACCTGTGCACGACCCGGTGGACAGGCCTGTGAACAAGCCCTCACCTCCTCTCGCGCACATGCCCTGACCTGGCATTTCCCCATCCACCGGCTGTGCAGAAGAAAAACTTTCCCGGTGGGATCAAGATCGCTGCAAACGGCGCGGCGTGACAGGGCCCACTCAACGCAAAGTAAGGGTCTTTAGCACATTGCATCTCTTACCTGTGGAAGATTAGATTGGCGCTCATGACACAGGCTCCTCCGGCACCCAGGGCCGCCCGGCGCCGCCACGACCGAGAGATCGTCGCGCTGGCCGTTCCGGCTTTCGGCGCACTCGTCGCCGAGCCTCTCTTCGTGCTGGCCGACAGCGCCGTCGTCGGCCATCTCGGCACCGCGCAGCTGGCCGGACTCGGCGTCGCCTCGGCGCTTCTCATGACGGCCGTCGGGGTCTTCGTCTTTCTCGCCTACGCCACCACGGCAGCCGTCGCCCGCCGGGTCGGCGCCGGCGATCTGCGAGCCGCGATCCGCCAGGGCATGGACGGCATCTGGCTCGCCCTTCTCATCGGCGCGGCCGTCATCGCTGTCACCCTGCCCGCGGCACCCTCCCTCATGGAGTTGCTCGGCGCCTCCGACACCGTCGCCCCCTACGCGACGACCTACCTGCGGATCTCGGCGTGCGGCATCCCCGCCATGCTCGTCGTGCTGGCCGCCACCGGAGTGCTCCGTGGGCTCCAGGACACGAAGACCCCCCTGTACGTCGCCGTCGGAGGCTTCGTCGCCAACGCGGTCCTCAACACGGTCCTTGTCTACGGCGCCGGTCTCGGCATCGCGGGTTCCGCCTGGGGCACCGTCATCGCTCAATGCGGCATGGCCGCCGTCTATCTGAACGTCGTCGTCCGTGGGGCCCGTAAGCACGGCGCCTCCCTTCGGCCCGATTCCACCGGAATACGGGCCTGCGCCCAGGCGGGCGCCCCACTGCTCGTCCGGACGTTGTCGCTCCGGGCGATCCTCCTGATCGCGACGGCCGTCGCCGCCCGGCTCGGGGACGCCGACATGGCGGCCCACCAGATCATCCTGTCCCTCTGGAGTCTGCTCGCCTTCGCACTCGACGCCATCGCCATCGCGGGACAGGCCATCATCGGACGCTACCTCGGCGCGGACGACGCCCGAGGGGCCCGTGAGGCGTGCCGCCGCATGGTGCAGTGGGGCCTGGTCACCGGAGTCGTCCTGGGCCTGCTGGTCATCGCGGCCCGCCCACTGTTCCTCCCGCTGTTCAGCGGGGACTCGGGAGTCCGGGACGCGGCGCTTCCCGCACTGGTGATGGTGGCTGTCTCCCAGCCGGTCTGCGGGATCGTCTTCGTCCTGGACGGAGTCCTGATGGGAGCGGGGGACGGCCCCTACCTGGCCTGGGCCATGCTGCTCACGCTGGCGGTCTTCGCTCCCGTCGCCCTGCTCGTTCCCCTCCTCGGGGGCGGACTGACCGCGCTCTGGGGAGCGATGACGCTGATGATGACCATGCGGTTGCTGACCCTGTGGCTGCGTTCACGATCGGGCGGCTGGATCGTCACGGGCGCGACGCGCTGACGTAGAGGGTCCGTCTCACGCGAGGCGTCGTTTCACGTGAAACGACGATCCCCCGCGGTCACGGTGAACGTGCGAGGGCCAACTCATGAGGGGGACGCAGAAGGGGGGCCCCCCCCCGGGGGGGGGCCCGCACTAAGGCAATGCGCGCCGCGGGCCAAGGCGGCCACGACCAACCAATTTTTGAAGCGGGGCCCCCCCCGGGGGGGCCGCCCGGAC
>NZ_JBIAQZ010000003.1:203188-257179 GCF_042889485.1 Streptomyces sp. NPDC002580
TCCCCCGGTGGGGTTGGTTACAGGTAAACCCACGACCCCCCGGGGACCGGGTGACCGGGCGGGGCCAAACTAAGGGGGGGCACGCACAGGGCCCCCCCCCCGCGGGGGGCGCCCCTTCTCTCAGCTATGCCGAGCGCTGCACTCAGGCAGCGACGACCTCGATGTTGACCTTCGCGGCAACCTCGGGGTGCAGACGCACGGACGTCTCGTGGGCGCCCAGGGTCTTGATGGGCGCGTTCAGCTCGATGCGGCGCTTGTCGACCTCGGGGCCACCGGAAGCCTTGATCGCCGAAGCGACGTCGGCCGGGGTGACGGAACCGAAGAGACGACCGGCGTCGCCGGAGCGAACGGCCAGACGGACCTTGACGCCTTCGAGGCGGGCCTTGATCTCGTTGGCCTGCTCGATGGTCGCGATCTCGTGGATCTTGCGAGCACGACGAATCTGCTCGACGTCCTTCTCGCCGCCCTTGGTCCAGCGGATCGCAAAGCTCCGCGGGATCAGGTAGTTGCGAGCGTAACCGTCCTTGACGTCAACGACGTCGCCCGCGGTACCGAGGCCGGAGACCTCGTGGGTGAGGATGATCTTCATTAGTCGGTCACCCTTCCCTTATCGCGCGGTGGACGTGTAGGGCAGCAGCGCCATCTCACGGCTGTTCTTCACAGCCGTGGCGACGTCACGCTGGTGCTGCGTGCAGTTGCCGGTCACGCGGCGGGCACGGATCTTGCCGCGGTCGGAAATGAACTTCCGCAGCATGTTCGTGTCCTTGTAGTCCACGTACGTGACCTTGTCCTTGCAGAACGCGCAGACCTTCTTCTTCGGCTTGCGCACAGGCGGCTTCGCCATGGTGTATCTCCTGTGTGATCAAGAAGTGGGGGTACGGCCCACCTCGGCCCTGAGGGCCTAGAAGGGGGGCTCGTCCGAGTAGCCGCCACCGGAACCGCCGGAGCCGCCGGAGCTTCCGCCCCAGCCGCCACCGCCACCGCCGCCACCCTGGTTGCCACCGGCGGGAGCGCCGGTCGCCCAGGGGTCGTCGGCCGGAGCGCCGCCGCCCTGCGGAGCACCGCCGGAGCTTCCGCCCCAGCCGCCGCCCTGCTGGCCGCCGCCACCGCCGCCGCCGTAACCGCCCTGACCGCCTCGGCCCGTGGTCTTGGTGACCTTGGCCGTCGCGTTCTTCAGGCTGGCGCCGACTTCCTCTACGTCCAACTCGTAGACCGTGCGCTTGACGCCCTGGTTGTCCTCGTAGGACCGCTGCTTCAGCCGGCCCTGCACGATGACGCGCATGCCCTTCTGAAGCGACTCGGCGGCGTTCTCAGCCGCCTGACGCCAGACCGAGCAGGTCAGGAACAGGCTCTCGCCGTCCTTCCACTCATTGGTCTGACGGTCGAAGGTGCGGGGGGTGGACGCGACACGGAACTTCGCGACCGCCGCACCGGAAGGGGTGAAGCGCAGCTCGGGGTCGTCGACAAGATTGCCGACAACCGTGATGACGGTCTCGCCTGCCATGGGGGAACCTCTCGGCGGGTTTGCTGCTGGCTGCTGGTGCTGCTACTCGATGCCCGAGATCAGCTGAGCTGGAGAGCTCAGTGGGTCTCGGGACGGAGGACCTTGGTCCGGAGGACCGACTCGTTCAGGTTCATCTGGCGGTCGAGCTCCTTGACGACCGCAGGCTCCGCCTGCAGGTCGATGACCGAGTAGATGCCCTCGGGCTTCTTCTTGATCTCGTACGAGAGACGACGACGGCCCCAGGTGTCGACCTTTTCGACCTTGCCGTTGCCCTCACGGACGACGGAGAGGAAGTTCTCGATCAGGGGGGCGACAGCGCGCTCTTCCAGATCGGGGTCGAGGATGACCATCATTTCGTAGTGACGCATGTGAAACCCACCTCCTTTGGACTCAGCGGCCACGGTCGTTCCGTGGCAGGAGGGTTGTGATGCGTACGCAACGGTATCGGCCGCCACTGACAATCGGGCCCACCGCTCGAAATCGAACGGCAATCCCGGTCGTGACCTGGCCATGAGCCTGGGCAGACACCGGTGCAGAGGGTACAGACTACCTGCACACCGGCTTCCGGTTGAAATCCGGCCGGGTTGGCCGTCAATCTGTACACATCGGGTGTGTATGGCGCTACGATGCGCCGCCTTCCGCAGGAGGTGCCCTATGGCACAGGCAATGCGACCCAACACCACCGGCTCCACCGGCTCACTCTTGGCCACCGACGGCAAGCCTCATCCGCTCCAGGACACCCTGCTCGTGGTGACCCTGGTCTGCGGAGTCCTGGCCTTCGTCACGTCGATGTTCCACAGCCTCCATCTGCTCAGCTCCTGGGCCGGTCTGGTCGGGATCCTCGCCGGCGCCTACGGGCAGTTCATCTCCGAGACGACCCGGGAACGCTTCGGGCTGATCCTCGGACTGGGTCTCTCGGGGGTCGGTTTCTACCTCGGTCTGGCCCACGGCGGCCTGTTCGGTGGTGTGATCTGAGACGAACGCCCGTTTTCCCCTGACCTCGGGGTGCCTCACGCCCGATCCCCCGGGGTCCAGGTTCCATGCGGCCATTCGAGGCGCTCTCAGGGCGCAGTAGGCTTCGGCGCGAGAGCCGGAGCCCTTGTACCCATGGGGACACACCAGCCCGAGGAGCGCCCCGAATGAGCCTGACCCTGAGGACCATCAGCCGAGAGCAGCATCTGGCATACATCCAGAGCCTGCCCGCGGCCAGCCATATGCAGGTCCCCGCATGGGCAGACGTGAAGGCCGAGTGGCGCTCCGAGAGCCTCGGATGGTTCGACGACAGGACCGGCGAGATCGTCGGCGCGGGCCTGGTGCTGTACCGCCAGCTGCCCAAGATCAAGCGCTATCTCGCCTACCTGCCCGAGGGACCGGTCATCAACTGGTTCGCGCCGAACCTCGACGACTGGCTTCAGCCGATGCTCGCGCACCTGAAGCAGCAGGGCGCCTTCTCCGTGAAGATGGGCCCGCCGGTGATCATCCGGCGCTGGGAGGCCACGTCCATCAAGGGCGGCATCCAGAACCCGGACGTGAAGCGCCTGCGCGACATCGAGGCCGACTTCATCGAGCCGCGCGCGTTCGAGGTCGCCGACAAGCTGCGCCGCATGGGCTGGCAGCAGGGCGAGGACGGCGGTGCCGGCTTCGGTGACGTCCAGCCCCGCTACGTCTTCCAGGTGCCGCTCGCCAACCGGTCGCTGGAAGAGGTGCACCGGAACTTCAACCAGCTGTGGCGCCGCAACATCAAGAAGGCCGAGAAGGCCGGCGTCGAGGTCGTCCAGGGCGGTTACCAGGACCTGGAGGAGTGGCAGCGGCTCTACGAGATCACCGCGACCCGCGACCACTTCCGGCCCCGCCCGCTCTCGTACTTCCAGCGCATGTGGACGGCCCTCAACACCGAGGACCCCAACCGCATGCGGCTCTACTTCGCACGCCACAACGGGGTGAACCTCTCCGCCGCGACGATGCTCGTCGTCGGCGGACACGTCTGGTACTCCTACGGCGCCTCGGACAACATCGGACGCGAGGTCCGTCCCTCGAACGCGATGCAGTGGCGCATGCTGCGCGACTCGTACGCGCTGGGAGCCACGGTCTACGACCTCCGCGGCATCTCCGACTCGCTGGACGAGACCGACCACCTCTTCGGCCTGATCCAGTTCAAGGTGGGCACGGGCGGAGAGGCCGCCGAGTACCTGGGCGAGTGGGACTTCCCCCTCAACAAGCTGCTCCACAAGGCGCTCGACATGTACATGTCGCGCCGCTGAGTCGGTCCGAACCGCATGCCGAGCCGCTGTTCCAGCCCGGCATCTCCCCATCGGTCCGGCGGATCGGCGACAATCCCTTTTCACACCTCTGCTACACCGCAGCCACGAGAAAGGTTCCGGGACCGGCCATGGCGCTCACGCTCTACGTCGACACCGCGCGCTGGCGGGCACACCACAAGCAGGTGTCCGAGCAGTTTCCGGGGCTGGTCCCCGTCTGCAAGGGCAACGGCTACGGCTTCGGCCACGAACGGCTCGCCGACGAGGCCACCCGCCTGGGCTCGGACATCCTCGCGGTCGGCACCACGTACGAGGCCGCCCGGGTCAAGGACTGGTTCGGCGGCGATCTGCTGGTCCTGACGCCGTTCAGGCGGGGCGAGGAGCCCGTGCCGCTGCCCGACCGCGTCATCCGATCCGTGTCGTCCATCGACGGCGTGTACGGCCTCGTGGGCGCCCGTGTCGTCATCGAGGTCATGTCCTCGATGAAGCGGCACGGAGTGAGTGAGCTGGACCTGCCGCATCTGCACTCCGCCATCGAGAACGTCCGGCTGGAGGGCTTCGCGATCCATCTGCCGCTGGACCGCACCGACGGTTCGGACGCCGTCGAGGAGGTCATCGGCTGGATGGACCGGCTCCGTGCGGCCCGCCTGCCCCTGCACACGATGTTCGTCAGCCACCTCAAGGCCTCTGAACTCGCGCGACTTCAGCAGCAGTTCCCCCAGACCCACTTCCGCGCCCGTATCGGCACGCGGCTGTGGCTCGGGGACCACGAGGCCACCGAGTACCGCGGGGCCGTCCTGGACGTCACACGCGTCTCCAAGGGGGACCGCTTCGGCTACCGGCAGCAGAAGGCGGCCGGGGACGGCTGGCTCGTGGTCGTGGCCGGCGGTACGTCGCACGGGGTGGGCCTGGAGGCCCCCAAGGCGCTGCACGGCGTCATGCCGCGCGCCAAGGGTGTCGCCCGCGCCGGCCTCGCGACGGTCAACCGGAACCTTTCTCCGTTCGTCTGGGCGGGCAAGCAGCGCTGGTTCGCCGAGCCCCCGCACATGCAGGTGTCGATCCTCTTCGTGCCCTCAGAGGCCACGGGGCCGAAGGTCGGTGACGAGCTGGTGGCTCACCTGCGGCACACCACCACGCAGTTCGACCGCGTCGTCGAGCACTGACGTCACGCCCGAACCACTCCGACCCAGCCGAAAGGCCGTACACGAACACCGTGTACGGCCTTTTCCGTGGCTCCACCCCACTCTGTTCGCTCAGAGCGAACTGTCCCCGGAGGTCGCGTTCCGGTCGCCCCAGTCGACCGGCGGATACCCGTCGAAGTGTGCGGCGTGCCGCGGCGGACGGGCGGCCGTGCCGAGAACGAAGACGTCCTCGGCACCGTCCAGCAGTCCGCCCGACGGGTCGTCGTCCCCAGCACGGCGTACCGGGTCGCGCTCCGGCATGAAGATGTCCCGAAGGACCACCGCGCACAGGTACAGCGTCCCCAGCAGGTGTACGGCGATGGCGACTTGGTAGCCGTCGGTCGGCAGACCCTTGTGAGCGTCCCCGCTGGTCGTGTACGCCAGGTACATCCAGATGCCCAGGAAGTACCCGACCTCGCACGCCTGCCAGATCAGGAAGTCGCGCCAGCGCGGCCGGGCCAGCGCGGCGAGCGGGACGAGCCACAGCACGTACTGCGGCGAGTAGACCTTGTTCGTGAGGATGAAGGCCGCGACGATCAGGAAGGCGAGCTGGGCGAAGCGGGGGCGACGCGGAGCAGTGAGCGTGACGGCGCTCAGTCCCGCGCAGATGATCAGCATCATGATCAGCGCCCATGCGTTGGCGGCGTCGGGGGTGATCGTGAGCTTCAGCCACTGCGAGACGAACAGGAAGACCGAACCGAAGTCGACGCCGCGGTCATGGCTGAAGTTGTAGAACTTCGCCCATCCCTCGGGCGCGAAGTACATGACCGGAAGGTTCACCACCAGCCAGGCGCCCACGGCGCCGAGCAGCGCCGTTCCGAACTCACGCCACTTGCCGGCCCGCCAGCACAGCAGGAACAGCGGCCCCAGCAGGAGGAACGGGTAGAACTTGGCGGCCGTGGCGAGCCCGATCAGGATGCCGAAGGCCAGGACGCGCCCCCGGGACCACATGAGCATCGCGGCCGCCAGCAGGGCCACGGCGAGGAGATCCCAGTTGATGGTGGCCGTGAGCGCGAAAGCGGGTGCGAGGGCGACCAGGAGACCGTCCCAGGGGCGACGACGGTGGGTACGCGCGGTGCATACGGCGATGACCGCCGCGCACACCATCAGCATCCCCGCGTTGACCATCCAGTAGATCTGCTCCTGGTCCTGGATGCTTCCGCTGCCCGGGGTGAGCCAGGCCGCGACCTCCATGAACACGCCGGTCAGCACCGGGTACTCGAGGTAGTCCATGTCGCCGGGGAGCTTGTCGAAGTACGGCACCAGGCCGTCGGCGAAGCCCCGCCCCTGGTAGAGGTGCGGGATGTCCGAGTAGCACGCGTGCGTGTACTGCGAGCTGGCCCCGAAGAACCAGCCGCCGTCGTAGCAGGGGAGCTTCTGGACCATGCCGAGGGCGAACATGCCGATCGCCAACAGCGCGACGACTCGTACAGGCGTCCACCAGGACGTCCCGAGCAGGGCCCGTCGCCCGATGGGGCCGCCGATCAGTTCACTGCCGCTGGCGGCGACCTCGTCATCCTTGGTCGGCCGCACCAGCTCCGGCTCGTGCACGCTCGCTCGCGTGGTCTCTGCACTGGGCATGCCGCACATCCTGCCGTACGTGTCTGGGAATAGGCCGAGGGCCGCCCCACCTTGTCGGTGCGGCGGCCCTCGTTTCACGTGAAACAGTGCGTTTTACGTGAAACGCACACGGAGGCGGCTATCCACTCGACCCTCCGAAGAGGCCGCCGCTTCCATTGCCTCCGCCATTGCCTCTGGTGGTCCCGCTGGAGGCGGATAGCGTCGGCGAGGGACTGGCACTTCCCCCGGCGCCGCCGTTGTCGGTCCCGCCGTTGTCGGTCCCGCCGTTGTCGGTCCCGCCGTTGTTCTGGCAGTCGAAGTCGAACCTCCTGCAGGTCTCGCTCGCCGAGGGCGAGGGAGAGATCAGGGTCTCGCTCGGAGTCGGAGACGGCGACGGGCTCTCCGTCACGCTCTCGGTGGCCGAGGGCGTGGGCGTCGGGCTCGGGACGTCGTTGATGATCTGACCGATGTCCTCAGGCTCCGGGAAGGCCTTCGGCGCCACACCCTTGAGCGCCACCTCCATGTAGTCCCGCCAGATCTGGGACGGGAACGAGGCTCCGTGGATCGTCTGCTCGCCGCCCGTGCCGTACATCTGCAGGAACTTGCGGTTCTTCTTGGTCTCGTCGTCGTCCAGGCGGTACATGCCGATCGCCGTGGCCAGCTGCGGGGTGTACCCGACGAACCAAGCGGACTTGTTGCCGTCGGTCGTACCGGTCTTGCCGGCCACCTCACGGCCCCTGAGCTGGGCGTTGGTACCGGTGCCCTTCTCGACCACGGTCTTGAGCACGTCGGTGACGTTGTTGGCGACCGCCGGGGTGAAGGCCGTGATCGTCTTCTTCACGGTGTCGTGCTGGAAGACGTTCCCGTCCTTGTCGGTCACCTTCTCGACCGAGTACGGATCGCGCTGCTTGCCGCTGGCGGCGAACGTGGCGTACGCACCGGCCATACGGATCGCGCTCGGGGACGAGGTGCCGAGCGAGAACGACGGGAACCTGGCACTGGCGAGGCTGGACTCCTTGATGCCCGCGCTCAGGACGGAGTCCTTGACCTTGTCCAGGCCGACATCCATACCGAGCTGGACATAGGCGGAGTTGACGGACTCGCGCATCGCCTCACGCAGGTCGATGTTGTAGCTGGGCGGGTTGTACGACCGCTGACCGTCGTTCGTCTGCAGCCACTCCTTGCCCTTGTCGTCCGTCCAGTCGGTGCCGTCGTAGTCCTTGATCTTCAGCTTGTTCTTGCCGCTGTAGAGACTCTTCGGCGAGACCTTCGTCCGCTCGTCCTGAGGCTGGTCCGGGGTGCCGTCACGATCGCGTACTCCCCACTGCATGGCGGCCGCCAGGACGAAGGGCTTGAACGTCGAACCCACCTGGGCACCGGTCGCGTCGGCGTTGTCGGTGAAGTGCTTGGTCGCGTCCACACCGCCGTAGATGGCCTCGATGGCACCGTTGTCCGGATTGACGGAAGCTCCACCGAACTGGACGTACTTGTCATACTTCGGGCGCAGCTTGGGCTTGATGTTGGCCTTCTGGACCTTCTTCACGGCCGCTTCGAGCGCCTTGATCTTGTTCTTGTCGAAGGTCGTGTGGATCTCGAGGCCGCCCTTGCGAAGCCTGGTCTCGGTGATGCCGGTCGTGTCGCTGTTCGTGGTCAGGTACGTGTTGGCCAGGTCGACCAGATAGCCGACCTGCCCGCTCAGCGCGGTGTTGGACCGGGGGCTCTCGATCTTGGGGAACTTCTTGAACTTGTCCCGCTCCGCCTGGGTCAGACGCTTGTCGTTGACCTCTTCGTCGAGGATCCACTTCCAGCGGTACTCGGCGCGCTTGCGGTTGGCCTCAGGAGTGGCGGCCGGGTCGATCGAAGGGGCACCGGCGGGGTCGTAGTACGTGGCGCCCTTGAGCACCGCCGCCAGGAACGCGCACTGACTCGCGTCGAGCTTCTCGGCCTCCTTGTTGAAGTAGGCGTGCGCCGCCGCCTGGATGCCGTAGGCGTTGCGCCCGTAGTACGCGGAGTTCAGGTAGCCGGCCATGATCTGCGGCTTGGGCACCGAGGCGCCGACCTTGATCGAGACGAACAGCTCCTTGAGCTTGCGGGAGACCGTCTGGGACTGGTCCTCCAGCATCGCGTTCTTCACGTACTGCTGGGTGATGGTGGAGCCACCCTGCGTCTGACCGCCCTTGGCCATGTTCACGAAGGCCCGGGCGATGCCCATCGGGTCGACACCGCTGTCGGACTCGAACGTCTTGTTCTCGGCCGACATCACCGCCCACCGCATCTCCTTGGGGATCCGCGCGTAGTCGATGATCTGTCGGTTGGCCTCACCACCCGAGGCGACCATCTGGGTGTCGTCGTTCCAGTAGTAGACGTTGTTCTGCGCCTGGGCGGTCTCGCCGACGACCGGGATGCCCACCAGGGCGTACGCGACGCTCGCGGCCGCGACCACGCTGCCGAAGAAGCCGATGCAGAGTCCGGTCACCAGCTTCCAGGACGGCACCCAACGCGCGGCACCGTACTTACCCGCGCGCGGGTAGTCGATGACGCGTTTCCGCGCAGGCTCGGGCGCGCGGCCTCGACCGCGTCCTGGCCCGCTCGGACCCGGGGGTCCACCACGTCGGCCGCCCCCTCCTCCGGGGCCACCGCTTCCGGCGCCGTCGGCGGCTCTGCGCCGGCCTCCGGCATTGCCTCTCTGTGTGGCCCGCCGTGCCTCGGCACGGCTACCGAACGGGCTCTCTGCACCCCCCGAGTCATAAGAATCGGAAGAAGACCCGGTGGCGCCTCGCGGTACCTCACGGCGGCCTTCGGACGGGCCGGGCTGGCCGCGGCGGGCCGCGGCACGTCCGCCGCCCTGCGGCTGCGGCGTTTTGCGACGGTGCTCGCTCATCGAACGATTACTCCTCGGGCAGGCGCACCTTTGCGCGCCTGGAAACGGCGGCTGGTTTCCGGTCCCCCCGAAGTACGGATGCGGTCGTTTGCGCATTCACCCGTACTGCACCAAAGACGTTGACGTTCTCAAACGTCACTCGGTTCCCGGTGGTGTGCATGCCGCACAGACTACGCACCGTCAAAACCCACCTAGCACCGAAGTTCACCCCAAATCAGGCAACTTGCTTCGTATGAATCGGTGATGTGACGCCGTTCACCCTGGCCCCTCTTGTCGCATCCGCAGGAGCGTTCTATCGTGCTGATGTATCGAGTCGATACATCAGCACGGCATAAACACCGTGCCGACGAGGCAGCGACAGGGAGGGGGCGACGATGAGCCGGCGTGCCGGGATCCTCGAGTTCGCCGTACTCGGCCTGCTCCGCGAGTCTCCGATGCACGGCTATGAGCTGCGCAAACGACTCAATACGTCACTGGGAGTGTTCCGCGCCTTCAGCTACGGAACGCTCTACCCCTGCCTCAAGACGCTGGTCGCCAACGGCTGGTTGATCGAGGAATCAGGATCCACACCCGAAGACGCCCTCACGGCAACGCTCGCGGGGCGCCGGGCCAAGATCGTCTATCGATTGACGGCCGAAGGTAAGGAACACTTCGAGGAACTTCTCGCGCAGACGGGACCCGACGCCTACGAGGACGAGCACTTCGCCGCTCGGTTCGCGTTCTTCGGGCAGACGTCACGCGATGTGCGCATGCGCGTACTAGAGGGTCGCCGCAGCCGTCTGGAGGAGCGCCTGGAGAAGATGCGCGCCTCGCTGGCGCGCACCCGGGAGCGCCTCGACGACTACACGCTTGAGCTCCAGCGCCACGGAATGGAGTCCGTGGAGCGCGAAGTGCGCTGGCTGAACGAGCTCATCGAGAGCGAGCGGGCCGGACGGGACATCAAGCGTTCCGCCCCCGAAGGCTCCGCTCAGCAGGACAACACATCTGGAGAGACGGGCGGCCTGCCCCGGCACCGGGACAGCACCCGGCCGGATCCGTCCGACGACACCGCAACGTGAGACCCATTCGGGGTTTCACCGATAGACACAGGGAGCAACCGGAATGGGTTCGGTTCGCGTAGCCATCGTCGGCGTGGGCAACTGCGCCGCCTCGCTGGTTCAGGGCGTCGAGTACTACAAGGACGCCGACCCGGCGGCCAAGGTGCCCGGCCTGATGCACGTCCAGTTCGGCGACTACCACGTCGGTGACGTCGAGTTCGTCGCCGCGTTCGACGTCGACGCGAAGAAGGTCGGCCTCGACCTCTCCGACGCCATCGGTGCCAGCGAGAACAACACCATCAAGATCTGCGACGTCCCGAACAAGGGCGTCACGGTCCAGCGTGGTCACACCCTGGACGGTCTCGGTAAGTACTACCGCGAGACCATCGAGGAGTCCGCCGAGGCCCCGGTCGACATCGTCCAGATCCTCAAGGACAAGCAGGTCGACGTCCTCGTCTGCTACCTGCCCGTCGGTTCCGAGGCCGCGGCGAAGTTCTACGCCCAGTGCGCCATCGACGCCAAGGTCGCCTTCGTCAACGCTCTCCCGGTCTTCATCGCCGGCACCAAGGAGTGGGCGGACAAGTTCACCGAGGCGGGCGTCCCGATCGTCGGCGACGACATCAAGTCGCAGGTCGGCGCGACCATCACGCACCGCGTGATGGCGAAGCTGTTCGAGGACCGCGGTGTCCGTCTTGAGCGCACCATGCAGCTCAACGTCGGCGGCAACATGGACTTCAAGAACATGCTGGAGCGCGACCGCCTCGAGTCCAAGAAGATCTCGAAGACGCAGGCCGTCACCTCGCAGATCCCCGACCGCGAGCTGGGCGAGAAGAACGTCCACATCGGTCCCTCGGACTACGTGGCCTGGCTGGACGACCGCAAGTGGGCGTACGTCCGCCTCGAGGGCCGTGCCTTCGGCGACGTCCCCCTGAACCTGGAGTACAAGCTCGAGGTCTGGGACTCCCCGAACTCGGCCGGTGTCATCATCGACGCCGTGCGCGCCGCGAAGATCGCCAAGGACCGCGGTATCGGCGGCCCGATCCTCTCCGCGTCGAGCTACTTCATGAAGTCCCCGCCGGTCCAGTACTTCGACGACGAGGCCTTCGCCAACGTCGAGAAGTTCATCAAGGGCGAGGTCGAGCGCTAAAGCCGCGCTTCGCGCTTGCCGAGGAGGGTCCCCGGGCATTGTGCCCGGGGACCCTCCTCGTATGTGAGGCTGTTCCCCATGGCCGTCGTGCGTGACCTGCGCGTCCTCCTGCGCTTCCAGGGATTCAGACGCCTGCTCGGCGTGCGGCTGCTGTCCCAGGGCGCCGACGGCGTCTACCAGGTCGCTCTGGCCACCTACGTCGTCTTCTCACCGGAGAAGCAGACGTCGGCGGCCTCGATCGCTTCCGCGATGGCCGTGCTGCTGCTCCCGTACTCCCTCGTCGGCCCCTTCGCGGGGGTCCTCCTGGACCGCTGGCGGCGGCGGCAGGTCTTCCTGTACGGCAATCTGCTGCGCGCCGCGCTGGCGTGTGTGACGGCGGCCCTGATTCTGAGCGACGTCCCCGACCGGCTTTTCTACGCCTCCGCTCTCGCTGTCACTGCGGTCAACCGCTTCGTCCTGGCCGGGCTCTCCGCCTCGCTGCCCCGTGTCGTCGACGCCGACCGTCTGGTGCTGGCCAACTCCCTCTCGCCGACCGCCGGGACACTCGCGGCGACCGCGGGGGGAGGCCTCGCGTTCGCCGTACGCCTCCTCGTCGCGGACTCCGACGCGGTGGTGGTTCTCATGGGCGCGACGCTGTACCTGTGTGCGGCCCTGGCCGCTCTGCGCATCGCGCCGGAACTACTGGGGCCTGAGCAGAAGTTGGGCCCGCCACGGCTGGCCACGGCACTCTCCGGCACTGCGCGTGGCCTCGCGGCGGGTCTGCGTCATCTCGCGGGGAACCCCCGACGGAGGGCGGCCTGGGCCCTGATGGCCATGACGCTGATGCGCTTCTGCTACGGCGCCCTGACGGTCATGGTGCTGATGCTCTGCCGCTATTCCTGGGCATCCGGCTCGGACGACGGTCTCGCGCTCCTGGGGCTGGCCGTGGGCGTCTCGGGGGCAGGCTTCTTCGTGGCCGCCGTGGTGACGCCCTGGGCGGCCGGGCGACTCGGTCCGGGCCGTTGGATCATCGTCTGCGCCGGAGCCGCCGCGGTCCTGGAGCCGGCGCTCTGCATCCCGTTCACCCCCACTCTCATGCTGCTCGCCGCGTTCGTGCTGGGCATGACCACACAAGGCGCGAAGATCGCGACGGACACCATCGTCCAGGTCTCCGTGGACGACGGATTCCGCGGTCGGATCTTCTCCGTCTACGACGTCCTGTTCAACGTCGCCTTCGTCGGTGCCGCCGCGATAGCCGCCCTGATGCTGCCCCCTGACGGGCAGTCGGTTGCCCTGGTCGTGACAGTAGCGTTGGTCTACGCCTCAATTGCGGCTGCTATAGGGCGATTTGAACTTCAGTAAGTGTCACATCAGTGCCACAGAGCCCTTTCTCACCCCTGCGCTGTCACAGGGTCCCGATAGCTTATGTGCGTCTTATTCGCGACACGGACTTACGTTCCAGGGGGACCCCCAAGTGACAACTCCGCCGCCCCAAGGCCAGAACCCGTACGCCCAGGGTCAGCCGCCCCAGGGCCAGAACCCGTTCGCCCAGCAGCCCCCTCAGGGGTACCCGCAGCAGCCGGGTCAGCCCGGGTTGCCGCCGCAGCCGACCGGTGGGTACGCCCCGGTCCCGCCGCAGCCTCCGAAGCGGGGCTTCCGGCAGTACCTGCGCATAGTCCTGGCCATCGCGGGCGTGGCCGTCGTCGTGGGCGGCTGGCTGATCAGCGACAGCGAGGACGCCAAGAAGCTGGCGGTCGGCGACTGCCTGTACAACAAGGGCAGCGCCAACGACCCGGACGTGGTCCAGGTCGACTGCGCCGACTCCAAGGCCACGCACAAGGTCCTCAAGAAGGCGGACGGCGCTTCGCTCGCCCAGCTGACCTGTCAGAGCGTCGCGGGCACCACGGCGACGCTGACGTGGGAGGAGACGGGTGATTCCTTCACCCTCTGCCTGGGAGACAGCAAGTAGCCGGCGGAAGCCGGTGACGCGAAGGGGCGGTGTTTCACGTGAAACACCGCCCCTTCGCGTTTCCCGGCCTCGATGTTTCACGTGAAACATCGAGTGACCGACTACTCCTCAGCCCTGCTCGGCCCACCACTCCTTGAGTGCCGTCACGGCGGCATCACGCTCCATGGGGCCGTTCTCCAGCCGGAGCTCCAGCAGGAACTTGTATGCCTGGCCGATCGCGGGGCCCGGCCCGACGCCCAGGACCTCCATGATCTCGTTGCCGTCGAGATCGGGGCGGATCGCGTCGAGCTCTTCCTGCTCCTGGAGCTGTGCGATGCGATCCTCAAGGCCGTCGTACGCGCGGGAGAGCGCCATCGCCCTGCGCTTGTTGCGCGTAGTGCAGTCGGATCGGGTCAGCTTGTGGAGACGCCCGAGGAGCGGGCCCGCGTCACGGACGTAGCGGCGAACAGCCGAGTCGGTCCACTCGCCGGTGCCGTACCCGTGGAAGCGCAGATGAAGTTCGACCAGACGTGAGACGTCCTTCACCAGATCGTTCGAGTACTTGAGCGCTGTCATCCGCTTCTTGGTCATCTTGGCGCCCACCATCTCGTGGTGGTGGAACGAGACCCGACCATCCTGCTCGAAGCGGCGCGTCCGCGGCTTGCCGATGTCGTGGAGCAGCGCGGCGAGCCGGAGAACCAGATCCGGCCCGTCCTCCTCCAGCGCCATCGCCTGTTCCAGGACGATCAACGTGTGTTCGTAGACGTCCTTGTGCCGGTGGTGCTCGTCACTCTCCAGCCGCAGCGCGGGAAGCTCGGGCAGCACGTGGTCGGCGAGCCCGGTGTCGACGAGCAGCGTCAGCCCCTTGCGCGGGTGGACGGACTGGATCAGCTTGTTCAGCTCGTCCCGCACCCGCTCAGCCGAGACGATCTCGATGCGCCCGGCCATGTCCGTCATGGCGGTGACGACCTCGGGAGCCACCTCGAAGTCGAGCTGGGCGGCGAACCGCGCGGCCCGCATCATCCGCAGCGGATCGTCGGAGAAGGACGCCTCCGGCGTGCCCGGTGTCCGCAGAACACGAGCGGACAGGTCGTTCAGGCCGCCGTGCGGGTCGATGAACTCCTTCTCCGGCAGAGCGACAGCCATCGCGTTCACCGTGAAGTCACGACGGACGAGGTCTTCCTCGATGGAGTCGCCGTAGGACACCTCCGGCTTGCGCGAGGTCCTGTCGTACGCCTCGGAGCGGTAGGTCGTGATCTCGATCTGGAACGACTGCTCCCCGTCGTCCACGCGGGCGTCCTTCTGTGCGCCCACCGTGCCGAAGGCGATCCCGACCTCCCACACCGCGTCCGCCCAGGGCCGGACGATCTTCAGTACGTCCTCGGGTCGGGCGTCCGTCGTGAAGTCCAGGTCATTGCCGAGCCGGCCGAGGAGCGCGTCCCGGACCGAGCCGCCGACCAGGGCGAGCGAGAACCCGGCTTCCTGGAAACGGCGGGCGAGCTCGTCGGCGACAGGGGACACCCGCAGCAGTTCACTCACCGCGCGGCGCTGCACCTGGCTCAGGGCACTGGAATTGTCTTCATTGGCGTTCGGCACAACAAAAAAGGGTACGTGGCCGAGGCCACCGAGAGCGCCTCGATAAAATTCACACCTCTGCGCCCGCACTCCTCACGGGCACCAATACGCGCATATACGGGGCAGCCGGCGCCGTGCGCCGATCTTGTGGACCACTCCGCGGCACTTCCTCTCAGCGCACATCGTTACCATGCGTGGACGCACATTCCGACGACCACTGACGACGACGAGGGACGGGCGAGCGCGTGGCCGAGGCGGCAGACTTCCAAGGGACGAGTCCCTCACCTGCCCGCCGGTGGCTCCGGCGCAGCGGTGCACTGCTGGCCGGGGCGCCGCTGCTGGCCGGGCTGTTCCAGCTGCCCCTGGGCGTGCCCGCTCAAGCCGCTGAGACGGCCGCCGTGGCCGACGCCACGGGATCGGGCGCGGTGGACATCCACCTCGACTCCCTGAGCCCCAGCGCCCCCACCGACGGCGACACCGTCACGGTCTCCGGCTCCGTCACCAACAAGAGCAGGCAGACGATCACGGATGGCCACGTGGGCATCCGCGTGGGACCGTCCCTGAGCTCCCGCTCCGCCATCGACACCGCCGCTAGGCGAACGAGTTTCCAGCCGGGTCTCGACGCCGCGGAGGTCGGGGGCAAGTACGTCGCGAAGGTCACACGCCTCGCGGCCGGCAGCTCGCAGCGGTTCAGCATCTCGGTGCCCGTCAAGGAACTGGACCTCGGCTCCGACGGGGTCTACCAGCTCGGCGTCTCGCTGACGGGCCGGACCACCGCTCAGCAGTGGGACCAGATCCTGGGCATCAAGCGGACGTTCCTGCCCTGGCAGCCCGACGCGGCCGACACGAAGACGAAGACGACGTATCTCTGGCCGCTCATCTCCACCGTCCACCTCACGGCGGAGACCGGTTCCGACGAGCAGCAGACACCTGTCTTCAAGAACGACGACCTCGCCAAAGAGATCTCCCCCGGCGGACGTCTGGACCAGCTGCTGTCGCTCGGCAGCGGGCTCGATGTCACGTGGGTGCTCGACCCGGACCTGCTGGCTTCCGTCGACGCGATGCACGGCGGCTACCGGATCCAGCAGGAGGACGGCACGACCATCCCCGGGGAGAACCGGGCCGTGGCCACCGCCTGGCTCGCCAAACTGGAGAAGGCGGTCCAGAACCAGAACGTCGTCGCCCTGCCCTTCGCCGACCCCGACCTCGCGTCGCTGGCCCACCGCGGCAAGGACGTCACCGGCTCCCTGAGTCACCTCAAGGACGCCACCGACGTGGCCGCCGAGACGGTGGAGACCATCGCCCATGTGAAGCCGAGCACGGACTTCGCCTGGCCCGTGGACGGCGCGGTGGACCCCTCGATCGTCCAGGTCGCCACCTCCGCCGGCGCGGACAAGGTGCTCGTCCGCAGTGACAGCCTGCGCGAGACGGGCGGCCTGCAGTACACACCGAGCGCCGCCCGTCCCATCGGCGGCGGAACGACCGCGGTGGTCGCGGACGAACGGTTGTCGACCGCGTTCCAGGGCGACATGGTGCGGGCCGACAATTCCACACTCGCCGTCCAGAAGTTCCTCGCGCAGAGCCTGATGATCAACCTGCAGGACACGGACGACGAACGCAGCATCGTCGTCGCTCCGCAGCGCATGCCCACCGCCAGCCAGGCCCAGTCCATGGCTGCGGCCCTGCGGGTACTCCAGCAGGGGAACTGGACGGAGTCCCAGGGACTGGCCGAGGCCGCCAAGGCCAAGCCCGACCCGGGCGCCACCACGAAGGTGCCGCCCACCTCCGCGTACCCCTCGGCGCTGCGCAACCGCGAGCTGCCGCGCGCGGCCTTCGAGCGGATCCAGCAGACGCAGAGCAAGCTCGACAAGTTCCGGCTGATCCTCACCGACGAGTCCCGCGTGGTCACGCCGTTCGGCCGGGCCATAGACCGGGGCATGTCCCTGTCCTGGCGTGGTCGCCCCACGGAGGCCGCGTCCTTCCGCCAGGGTGTGGAGACGTACCTGGACGGGCTGATGAACCTGGTCCACCTGATCCCCAAGTCGGACGCGAAGCTCTCGGGACGCAGTGCCACGATCCCGGTGACCGTCCAGAACAACCTCGTGCAGGGTGTCGGCCATCTGGTGCTGCGCCTGACGTCCCAGCAGCCCACCCGCCTCAAGATCGGCAATGCCGAGCAGCAGATCCAGGTCGCGGGCGAGCACAGCCAGTCGGTGAAGTTCACGACCTCCACCAAGGCCAACGGGCCGGTCAAGGTCGTCGCCCAGCTCTACACGGAGGACGGGCAGCCCTACGGCAGTCCGGTCACCTTCGAGGTGAAGGTCACCGAGATCACCTCCACGGTGATGCTGGTCATCGGTGGCGGCGTCCTGCTCCTCGTGCTCGCCGGTTTCCGTATGTACACGCAGCGCAAGCGCGCCGCGGCTCTGCAGACGGAGGAGGAACCGGACAACGGGCCCAAGGAGGGGGGCGTGAGCAAGGACACGGACGGCACCGTGGACACTGTGAACACCGAAGACTCCAAGGACGGTCCCGAACGGGCTTCCGACTCGGAGCCCGAGGCAGACGACCCGGAGCACCCGAGTGACCCAACACCGGACACCGCACCGGAAAGCGCCGACCCGTCCGGCACGGGTGAGAGAGTGGACCGTTGAGCGATGTCGTGGCCGGTGGGCCCGGGGACGATGAGGTGGGGTAACCATGAACGCGCCGTACGACGGTGACCGCGGCCAGGGCGCGGGATCCTCGGGTTACCCCGAGGACTACCCGGACCAGGACGCGGGCCGCTCCGGCTACCCCGAGGCCACGCCGGAGGCCGGTCAGCCGTCTCCGGGCTCTCCCGCGGACGTGTACCTCCAGGACGCCTACGACCAGGATCCCTACCGGGCACAGGACCTCTCGGCACAGGACCCCGTGGCGGAGGCTCTCTACGACCGCGCCGCGCACCCTCCGCCGGCGCCCGGGACCTACTCTCCCCAGCAACCGCTCTACGGCCAGCCGCCCGCGTCGCAGTACGCCCCCGATCCGCGGGTGTGGGCCCAGACGCCCCCTCCGGAGCCGGCCGGACCGACACGGCACCTGCCCTACGGCGAGGACGCCCGGACCACCCAGTTCGTGGGAGTGGACGATCTGGTCACCCAGGCGGGCGAGGAGCAGCATGAACCCGACGCCTTCGCCCACCTCTTCCAGGACCAGCAGCAGGGCGGTGTCCGTCACGCCTATGCCTCCCCGGCCGTCCCGGCACCGACGCCGGCCCCTGAACCGGCCCCGGTCGCCGCTCAGCCACCGGCCTCCGCTCCGGCCAAGTCCGGCGGCCGCGCCTCCGGCTTGTTGAAGTCGAGCGCCGTGATGGCTGCGGGCACGCTGGTGTCCCGCCTCACGGGCTTCGTCCGCACCATGATCATCACGGCCGCCCTGGGTGCCGCGACACTCGGTGACGCCTGGACCGTCGCGTACACCCTGCCGACGATGATCTACATCCTGACCGTCGGCGGCGGGCTCAACTCCGTCTTCGTGCCCCAACTCGTGCGGTCCATGAAGGACGACGAGGACGGCGGCGAGGCGTACGCCAACCGCCTGCTGACGCTCGTCATGGTCGCCCTCGCCGTGATCGTCACCGCCGCGGTCTTCGTCGCGCCGTTGCTGATCCAGCTGATGTCGGACTCCATCGCGAGCAATCCGGCGGCCAACAACGTGGCGGTCACCTTCGCCCGGTACTGCCTGCCCACGATCTTCTTCATGGGCGTCCACGTGGTGATGGGACAGATCCTCAACGCCCGCGGGAAGTTCGGCGCGATGATGTGGACCCCGGTCCTGAACAACATCGTCATGATCTCCACCTTCGGCCTGTTCCTCTGGGTCTACGGAACGGCCCGGCACTCCGGCATGTCGGAGGACAACATCCCTGCGGACGGCATCCGGCTGCTGGGCGTGGGCACCCTGCTCGGCCTGGTCGTCCAGGCCGCGGCGATGGTCCCGTATCTGCGCGAGGCCGGGTTCCGGTTCCGTCCGCGCTTCGACTGGAGGGGCCACGGTCTCGGCAAGGCGATCCAGCTCGCCAAGTGGACCGTGCTCTTCGTCCTCGCCAACCAGGCGGGCGTCCTCGTCGTCACCCAGCTCGCGACCGCGGCGCAAGAGGCTTCCGGCAAGGGCGGAACAGGCATCCTGGCCTACTCCAACGCCCAACTGATCTGGGGCATGCCGCAGGCGATCATCACGGTCTCCGTCATGGCGGCCATGCTTCCGCGGATCTCACGAGCGGCCCACGACGGGGATCCCGGAGCCGTCCGTGACGACATCTCGCAGGGTCTGCGGACCTCGGCGGTGGCGATCGTCCCGGTCGCCTTCCTGTTCATCGCCCTGGGCATCCCCATGTGCACCCTGCTCTTCGGCTCGAGCGGCATCCCGGCCGCCCAGTCCCAGGGCTACGTCCTCATGGCCTTCGCGCTCGGCCTGATCCCGTTCTCGGTGCAGTACGTGGTCCTGCGTGGCTTCTACGCCTACGAGGACACCCGGACCCCCTTCTACAACACGGTCATCGTGGCCGCCGTCAACGCGGCCGGCTCAGCCCTCTGTTACGTGGTGCTGCCCGCGCAGTGGGCGGTCGTCGGCATGGCCGGCGCGTACGGCCTGGCGTACGCGGTGGGTGTCGGAGTGGCCTGGCAGCGACTGCGCAGGCGACTGGGCGGCGACCTGGACGGCGCCCGTGTACTGCGCACGTACGCGCGGCTCTGCCTGGCGTCCGTCCCGGGTGCCGTCGTGGGCGGCGCCGTAGGCTTCGCGATCACGCAGGCTCTCGGGTACGGAGTGGTCGGTTCGATCGCGGCGATCGTCGTCGGTTCGATCGCCCTGCTCGGTGTCTTCTACATCGCGGCGCGCAAGATGCGCATCGAGGAACTCAACTCAATGGTCGGAATGGTCCGCGGGCGCCTGGGGCGCTGAGGCGGGGGTACGCGCACAACCATCGTCCGTCGTCGTGTGTCGTGCATAGCGTCGGACTGTGGGCACAATTGGTTTCTGCGTCGGACAGCGCGCAACGGATGGGGAGGCAGGGACGACGGTGGCGGAACGGAGCACGGCTGCCGTCGACGTGGCAGACAACAGCGGTGACGAACCGCTGACCGCCAAGGCGGACCAAACCACGTCCGACGGGGTGGCCCAGAACTGGGAGCAGGAAACGGACAGCGAAGAGGCACAGGGGAGCGGCGGGACCGAGAGTCCCGGAAAGGCCTCACCGCCCGAACTGCACAGCGGTCACAAACTCGCCAGGCGATACCGTCTCGAAGAGTGCGTCACCCGTCTGGACGGTTTCAGCAGTTGGCGCGCGATGGACGAGAAGCTCCGTCGCGCCGTGGGTGTGCATCTGCTGCCCGCCGATCATCCGCGGGCACGCTCGGTACTCGCGGCGGCCCGCTCGTCCGCGTTGCTGGGCGATCCCCGGTTCGTCCAGGTCCTGGACGCGGTCGAGGAGAACGACCTCGTCTATGTGGTGCACGAGTGGCTGCCGGACGCCACCGAACTGACTGCTCTCCTGGCCGCGGCTCCCCTTGAGGTGCACGAGGCCTACCAGATGGTCAGTCAGGTCTCCCAGGCCATGGCCGCCGCGCATCGCGAGGGCCTCGCACATCTGAAGCTGACTCCGGGTGCCGTGCTCCGCACGTCGTCCGGCCAGTGGCGCCTGCGCGGGCTCGCCGTGAACGCCGCGCTTCGCGGCATAAGCTCCGACACCCCGCAGCGCACGGACACGGAAGCGATCGGCGCACTCCTGTACGCCGCCCTCACCCAGCGCTGGCCGTACGACAACGACGCCTACGGTCTGTCGGGTCTGCCCAAGGGCGTCGGTCTCATCGCACCCGACCAGGTGCGGGCCGGTGT
Organism: Streptomyces sp. NPDC002580; assembly: GCF_042889485.1. NCBI lineage: Bacteria > Bacillati > Actinomycetota > Actinomycetes > Kitasatosporales > Streptomycetaceae > Streptomyces > Streptomyces sp. NPDC002580. The sequence goes on from NZ_JBIAQZ010000003.1 coordinate 224,133, forward strand.
CCACCGGGGCCTGTCGGAGCTCGCCATGCGCGCGCTCGCCAACGACGGTGCGACCGCCTCGCGCCACGAGTCCCCGTGCACCACGCCCGAGGAGCTCGTGAAGGCGATCAGCGAGATGCCCCGCATCCGCCCGCCGGAGCCGACGTTCACCGCACCGCCCGAGTACCAGCGCACGACGTACCAACAGGGCACGTACGGCCGCCAGTCACCGCGTCCGGGTGGCACCCCGCCCGTGCCGAATCCGCCGCCCCCGCTGCAGAGTCGTACGGGCAAGGCCCTGAAGTGGGCTGTTTCCGCTCTCCTCATCGCCGCTCTCGGCCTGGGCAGTTGGCAGCTCGCGGACGCGCTGATGGACCAGAGCGACAAGTCCGAGGACACCCCGACAGCCCAGACGACGGACGACGGCGGCAAGGCCCCGAAGAAGCCCGCGTCCGGCAAACCGATCGCGATCACCAAAGCCCGGGACTTCGACCCGTTCGGCGATCAGTCCGAGAAGCCGGCCGACGTGGGGAAGGCCTATGACAACGCCTCGGGTACCTACTGGCAGACCGACTTCTACAAGGGCGCGAACTTCGGCAACCTGAAGCCGGGCCTCGGTCTGATCCTGGACCTGGGCAAGGTGCAGCGGGTGGGGAAGGTGACGGTCACCCTCCTGGGCAACACTTCGGTCGAACTGCGCGGAGCGGGTGCGGACGCCCCTTCGAGGCCGACCTCTTTCTCCGCTTACACCAAGGCGGCCGAGGGCTCAGGCACGACGGTGGAACTGAAGCCCGGCAAGACCCTGCGGACCCGGTACGTCCTGGTGTGGCTGACCGAGTTGCCCCTGACGGAGGAAGGCACCTACCGGGGCAGGGTGGCGGACATCAAGGTGACCAGCTGAAAGCCTGAGCCGCAGGTGGGGTGGACAAGCTCACGAAGCTCCTGGCGCACACGGACGATCTTGATCGAGAATCGCGTGCGCCAGGAGCTTCGCCGCGTCGTACGGTCCTCCGGCACATCACCTCTGCCTCAGCCGCGGGACAGGAAGGGTGCGCTGAGACGCCACCGACACTGCGCTCACCGATCGCCGTCGGCCTCTCAAGAGCCTTGCCTCACTCGAAGAACTCTTCACCCAGACGACAAAATCGGGCAAAACGCGTGCGAGATATACTCCCTCGGGGAGTCGGGAGGGGGCCGGGTACGTGCGCGACCAGCGGCAGGAAGCACCTGATGAGGATCTTCTGGCTCGGCATGTCGCGGGCGATCCTGAGGCCTTCGGCGAGCTCGTGCGGCGCCATCGCGACCGCCTCTGGGCGGTGGCCCTGCGGACCCTGGGCGACCGGGAGGAGGCCGCTGACGCGGTCCAGGACGCCCTCGTCTCGGCCTACCGGGCCGCCCACACCTTCCGGGGCCAGTCGGCCGTCACAACCTGGCTGCACCGCATCACCGTGAACGCCTGCCTGGACCGCGCCCGTAAGACGGCCTCCAGAAAGACGTCTCCCGTCGATGACACCCAGCGCATGGAACAGCTCCTCGAACCGCACGAGTCGGCTTCCGCTCCCGCCGAACGCAATGACCTCCATCGCGAGCTCATCGAGGCACTGAACACTCTGCCGACCGACCAACGCGCGGCCCTCGTCCTGGTGGACATGCAGGGCTACCCCGTGGCCGAGGCGGCCCGCATCCTCGATGTGCCGACCGGCACGGTGAAGAGCCGTTGCGCGCGCGGCAGAGCCAGGCTCCTCCCCCTGCTCACCCATCTCAGACCGGAGAACGCCGGCGGCGACAGAACCAAGAAGCCGGACGGCGGACGGAACCGGACGCAGGGGACATCCGTCCCACCCGCAGCGGGACCACACGGGACGGCAACTCGTGACACAGGGCCAAGCGATTCAGCGGCTGTGAAGGGCGGAGGTGGGCGAGCGTGACATCCACGACGGACAAGGCCGGGCACCCGGACGTCGCCGAGATCTCCGACCTCTCCGAAGGCCTGCTCTCGCCATCACGGACCGAGGACGTACGACAGCACCTCGATGAGTGCGCGCCCTGCGCCGACACCTACGAGTCCCTGGAAGAGATCCGCGGCCTGCTGGGCAGCATGCCGGACGCTCCCCGTATGCCCGACGATGTCGCCGACCGGATCGACGCCGCTCTGGCCGCGGAAGCTCTGTCGAATGCCCCGGCTTCCGAGGAGACAGAGGAGACAACGGACGCGGACGTCGACCACGTTCGTGTTTCACGTGAAACATCGACCACCGGCCGCCCGTCGGGACACCCTCGTGCCACCACCGGACCTGGCCGCCCCCACCGGGTGCGCCACGGGCGCCGCAGGACCGCCCTGCTCGCCACCGCCTTCACCGCCGCCACCTTGGGGCTGGGTGCCATCCTCGTCCAGACGCTGGGCGGCGACAGCTCCGGCAAGGGGCCCCAGACAGCGACCCAGCAGGAGTCCGAGGCGCGGGGCACCTTCTCCGAGAAGACGCTGAGGACCGAGGTCTCCGGTCTTCTCGAGAAGACCAAGAAGTCGGGCCACGACTCGGGTAGCGCGAAACCCTGGGGAGCCGAATCACAGGGCACCGGAGCGGACTCGGGTGGAATCAGCACCTTGATCTCCCCGGTGCCTCACGTCCCTGAGTGTGTGGAGCAGGGGACCGGAGACGAGGGAACGGTGCTGGCCTCCAAGGAGGGGTCGTACCAAGGGACCGGTGCCTATCTCCTCGTACTGTCCGATGTCTCCGACAACACGAAGGTCACGGCGTACATCGTCGACTCCTCCTGCGCGAAACAGGCTGCCTCGGCGCCCGGCAAGCTCCTGCTGAAGCGGTCGTACGCCCGCCCCTGAATGCGTCGGACTCAGGATTCCGACCACGTCGGCCGCCCCCGTCCCGAGGGCGTGAGACACCCTCTCCGACGCCAGGACGCCCGGCAGTGTTCTGCCCGGGTGCCGCTTGGCATCGCTGTCCGGAGTCCGGTCTCCGTGTGCCCTGACACAACGGGAATTGAAGCCCCTTAGGATCCGTTGGGTGGGGTGAGAGTACTGAGCGAGGCTCCCACCAGTACGCAGCAGTCTCCAGAGACGAGGAATCAAGTCGTGAGCGACGTCCGTAACGTGATCATCATCGGGTCTGGGCCCGCCGGCTACACGGCGGCGCTCTACACCGCGCGCGCGTCGCTGAAGCCGCTGGTCTTCGAAGGCGCCGTCACCGCCGGCGGTGCGCTGATGAACACCACCGAGGTGGAGAACTTCCCCGGCTTCCAGGACGGCATCATGGGCCCCGAGCTCATGGACAACATGCGCGCCCAGGCGGAGCGCTTCGGTGCCGAGCTCGTTCCGGACGACGTCGTCGCCGTCGACCTGTCGGGTGAGATCAAGACCGTCACCGATACCGCCGGCACCGTGCACCGCGCCAAGGCCGTGATCGTCACCACGGGCTCGCAGCACCGCAAGCTCGGCCTGCCCAACGAGGACACCCTCTCCGGGCGAGGCGTCTCCTGGTGCGCGACCTGTGACGGCTTCTTCTTCAAGGACCACGACATCGCCGTCATCGGTGGTGGCGACACAGCGATGGAGGAGGCGACCTTCCTCTCTCGCTTCGCCAAGTCCGTGACGATCGTCCACCGCAGGGACAGCCTCCGCGCCTCCAAGGCGATGCAGGAGCGTGCCTTCGCCGACCCGAAGATCAAGTTCGTCTGGGACAGCGAGGTGGCCGAGATCAAGGGCGACCCGAAGCTGGCAGGTCTGACCCTGCGCAACCTGAAGACCGGCGAGACCTCGGAGCTGCCGGTGACCGGTCTGTTCATCGCGATCGGTCACGACCCCCGTACCGAGCTCTTCAAGGGTCAGCTCGACCTGGACGGAGAGGGCTACCTGAAGGTCGCCGCGCCCTCGACCCGCACCAACCTGACCGGTGTCTTCGGTGCCGGTGACGTCGTCGACCACACGTACCGCCAGGCGATCACCGCCGCCGGTACGGGATGCTCCGCCGCTCTCGACGCCGAGCGCTACCTCGCCTCGCTTGCGGACAGCGAGACCGCCGCAGCGACCGCCACCGTCTGATCCTCCCGTCCTCCCCACCGCACCAACAAGCTAAGGAGCCCGCCGTGGCCGGCACTCTGAAGAACGTGACCGACGACTCCTTCGAGCAGGACGTCCTCAAGAGCGACAAGCCTGTCCTGGTGGACTTCTGGGCCGCCTGGTGCGGACCCTGCCGCCAGATCGCTCCCTCGCTCGAGGCGATCGCCGCCGAGTACGGCGACAAGATCGAGATCGTCAAGCTCAACATCGACGAGAACCCGGGCACAGCCGCCAAGTACGGCGTCATGTCGATCCCGACCCTGAACGTCTACCAGGGCGGCGAGGTCGCCAAGACCATCGTCGGTGCGAAGCCGAAGGCCGCGATCGTGCGGGACCTCGAGGACTTCATCGCCTAGCAGTCGAGGCGGCACACGCCGCGTGTGTTTCACGTGAAACACGAATGGGCCAGCCCCTCCGGGCTGGCCCATTTCGCGTATCGAGGAAGCTCCGGCCGTAGATCACGGAGCGGCTGGCCGACCGTCACAGCGGACGGAGCGCCGGTTCCTTCTGTACCGCTCCCAGGAGGCGGTCCAGCGCCATCTCCACGTCTTCCTTCCAGGAGAGCGTCGTACGCAGTTCCAGCCTCAGCCGGGGGTATCTGGGGTGGGGACGCACGGTCTTGAAGCCCACCGCGAGCAGATGGTCGGCAGGAAGCACACAGGCGGGTTCCTTCCAGCGAGCGTCCCCGAAAGCCTCGATCGCCTTGAACCCGCGGCGGAGCAGGTCCTTGGCAACCGTCTGAACCATCACCCGGCCCAGTCCCTGTCCCTGATAGCCGGGCATGATGAACGAGGTCATCAACTGAACAGCGTCCGGCGACACCGGGCTCGTCGGGAACGCCGTGGAGCGGGGAACGTAAGCGGGTGGCGCGTAGAGAACGAAGCCCACCGGCACCTCGTCCACGTAGACGACCCGACCGCAGGATCCCCAGTCCAGCAGCACCGAGGAGATCCAGGCTTCCTTCTCCACAGCGGGTGTGCCCGCTCTTACCGCGGCTTCGCTGCTGACGGGGTCCAGTTCCCAGAAGACACACGTGCGACAACGCTGGGGAAGGTCCGGAAGGTTGTCCAGCGTGAGCGGTACGAGCCGACGCCCCATGAAGGATGTTCCTCGCTTCCTTCGCCCGCGGCGTCACGGGCGGCTGTCAGTCGGCTCCGCTCCTTGAGCAGGCTGCCGACGAATCCGCCGACCGCTCCCAAGCCCAGTGCTGCGGTCACCAGTCCGGTACGGCTGACGGTTTGCATGGCCCCTGCCTCCCCGATGAAGGTGCTGCCAGGTGGATGCGCCATACCCATCGCATCGTATCCACGATGCGATGGCGTCGGTACCGTCAGAAAGCAAAGAGCGGGCCGTGTCCCGGTGCGCCCCGGACACGGCCCGCTCTCCTGGGTGGATCGATCGGCGACCGGTCCACCCAGAGCCTGCTCAGGCCTCCGCGTCGTCGGAGTCGTCGTCCAGAAGACTCTTCTGAAGAACCGGTCCCTCGCCCGGGGCGAGGGAACCGAGGATGCGCTCCAGGTCTTCCATCGATGCGAACTCGACAGTGATCTTGCCCTTCTTCTGGCCCAGATCGACCTTCACCCGCGTCTCGAAGCGGTCCGAGAGACGCGTCGCCAGATCGGTCAGCGCCGGAGAGACCCGACCGCCGGCTCGCGGCCCCTTGGAGCGCTGAGCAGTCTGCGGACGGGACCCCATGAGGGTGACGATCTCTTCCACGGCACGCACGGAGAGCCCCTCCGCCACGATGCGGTGGGCCAGGCGGTCCTGCTCCTCCGAGTCGTCGACGGAGAGCAGTGCCCGCGCGTGCCCCGCAGAGAGGACCCCGGCGGCGACACGACGCTGAACGGACGGCGAGAGCTTCAGCAGACGCAGCGTGTTGGAGACCTGTGGACGCGACCGGCCGATGCGGTCCGCCAGCTGGTCGTGCGTGCAGTTGAAGTCCTTGAGCAACTGGTCGTAGGCCGCCGCCTCTTCCAGCGGGTTCAGCTGGGCCCTGTGCAGGTTCTCGAGGAGCGCGTCCAGGAGGAGCTTCTCGTCCTCCGTCGCCCGAACGATCGCGGGAATGGCCTCAAGGCCCGCTTCGCGGCAGGCGCGGAAGCGCCGCTCACCCATGATGAGTTCGTAGCGCGCCGGACCGACCTGTCGTACGACGACAGGCTGGAGAAGCCCGACCTCCTTGATGGAGGTGACCAGCTCGGCAAGGGCGTCCTCGTCGAAGACCTCACGCGGCTGGCGCGGGTTCGGCGTGACGTAGTCGAGGGGCAGCTCGGCGAAGTGAGCACCGACGGGCTCCTGGAGCCCGTCGGGAACTCCGCTCGACGACGGCTCCTCCGTTTCATGTGAAACAGGCGGCAGCGTGGTCACCTTGGCCGCCGCCACCCCGCGCTCCGCCGTGAGTACGGGTGCGGCAGCCGAGGAGGAATTCCCACTCGCCGAAACGCCCGAACGCTCACCCGTGGGAGCCGCAGGGATCAGTGCGCCAAGGCCCCGCCCCAGACCTCGTCGTCGCTCGCTCACTGGATCCCCTCCACCATGTTCTGATCGTTCTGTCCGCCCACATGGGCATGTTGCGCGTCGTACGCCATTCCGACCCCTCGGAGCGCGATTTCCCGCGCGGCCTCAAGATACGAGAGAGCACCGCTCGAACCCGGATCGTAGGTCAGGACCGTCTGTCCATAGCTCGGAGCCTCCGAGATACGGACCGAGCGAGGAATGCTCGTCCGCAGCACCTCCTCACCGAAGTGGGTGCGTACCTCCTCCGCGACCTGGGAAGCGAGGCGTGTCCGGCCGTCGTACATGGTGAGCAGGATCGTCGAGACGTGGAGGCTCGGGTTGAGGTGGGCCCGCACCAAGTCGACGTTGCGCAGGAGCTGCCCCAGCCCTTCCAGCGCGTAGTACTCGCACTGGATGGGAATCAGGACTTCCGCGCCGGCGACCAGCGCGTTGACCGTCAGTAGACCGAGCGACGGCGGGCAGTCGATGAGGATGTAGTCCAGCGGCTGCTCGTACGCCTGGATCGCTCGTTCCAGGCGGCTCTCTCGGGCCACCAGCGAGACCAGCTCGATCTCCGCACCGGCGAGATCGATCGTGGCGGGGGCACAGAAGAGACCCTCGACGTCAGGTACCGGCTGCACGACTTCGGAGAGTGGCTTGCTGTCGATCAGGACGTCATAGATCGACGGAACCTCGGCGTGGTGATCGATGCCCAGCGCGGTGGAGGCGTTGCCCTGGGGGTCGAGGTCGATCACCAGGACCCGCCCGCCGTGAAGGGCCAGCGAGGCGGCCAGGTTGACCGTGCTCGTGGTCTTCCCCACCCCACCCTTCTGGTTGGCGACCACCATGACTCGGGTCTGTTCGGGCCGTGGCAGGCCCTCCCCGGCGCGGCCTAGCGCCTCCACGGCAAGTTGGGCAGCACGACCAATCGGAGTGTCGTCCATCGGGGGCGGTGTTTCACGTGAAACATCCTCCCCCATCGACTCGGTACGGGGACCGGGGACCGGATCGGTCATCGGTCCCGCGATGTTGGCGTCGGACCGCAAGGATTCACTCTCCTCGACTTCAGGCTCGCAATGAACAGAGCCTCCCATGCCATCGGGGTGGTGAACCAGCGAGGCCCGTTGTTCTGTGGAGAAATCCACCTCTGTGGACAACTCCGCCCCCTCTCCGAGCGAACCGAGAGGCCTCCGGTCGCGAGGTTCGGCCGGGGCGCGGCCGCGACCAATGATGCCGTGCAACAGTGAGCGACGTTTCACGTGAAACACGATGCCCAGCCCCTCGGCCCAACGCGGCGCGACACTCCGATATGTACAGGTTCGCCTGCTTGTGTGGAGTACGGCTCACGATCAGGGTTGTCCCGACGGAGTGAGAAAGAACTCCCGGAACCCGCCGTGCCGACAGGAAAGCTCCCGGCCCCACGAGCGGGGACCGGGAGCGATGATGCTCACTTCACCTGGTGTCAGCGCCGACGACGTGTCCGGCCGGTCCGGGCGGCCTTGGCCCGCTTCGCCGCGAAGCGCACACCGCCGGGGCTCTCGCCCACCTCCACGCGCACCACGGTGGACAACGGGTCCACGATGCCCTCACCGACATGAAGGATGGACGTCTCCACGGCGCCGAGCTTGCTGAGGGCCGTGGCAGAGGCTTTCAGCTCCTCCTCCGCGGTGTCGCCCTTGAGGGCGAGCATCTCCCCGTACGGGCGCAGCAGGGGGATACCCCAGGCCGCCAGCCGGTCGAGCGGGGCAACCGCCCTGGCCGTCACCACGTGGACCTGCTGGAGCTTTCCCATGACCTCTTCGGCGCGGCCTCGCACGACGGTCACATGGTCGAGACCGAGCATCTCCACGACCTCGGTGAGGAAGGTGGTCCGGCGCAGGAGCGGCTCAAGCAGCGTGATCTTGAGATCGTCCCGGACGAGCGCCAGCGGGATACCGGGCAGCCCTGCACCGGAACCGACGTCGCACACGGTCACTCCCTCGGGAACGACCTCGGAGAGCACCGCGCAGTTCAGCAGGTGCCGCTCCCACAGCCGTGGGACCTCGCGAGGACCGATCAGGCCACGCTGCACTCCCGCCTCGGCCAGCAGTTCCGCGTACCGGACCGCGTCCGCGAAGCGATCGCCGAAGACCTCACGCGCCTGTTCGGGCGTGGGGGGAAGCTCCGCTGCCTCCGTCACGGGGGACCGTCCTTCCGTACCGCATAAGCGCACTGAGCGCTGATCACCAGGACTATCAGGGCCAACAGCTGTCGAGGACCGAGGGTTCGGGAACCAGGGTCAGTGATCGAGGTCGGGGACCACAGCTGTGGGGACTATCAGGCTGACAAAGTTCGGCCCCGTCTGCGCAACAGACGGGGCCGAAGGAATGTACGTACCGATCAGGCGGGGAGCACGACGACGAAGCGCTCCGGCTCCTCGCCCTCGGACTCGCTGCGCAGGCCCGCGGCCTTGACCGCGTCGTGCACGACCTTGCGCTCGAAGGGCGTCATCGGGTCCATCTTCACCGGCTCGCCGGAGCTCTTGACCTCGGCGGCGGCCTTGGCACCCAGCTCGGAGAGCTCCTCGCGCTTCTTGGCGCGGAAGCCCGCAATGTCCAGCATGAGCCGGCTGCGGTCCCCGGTCTCCCGGTTCACGGCCAGGCGCGTGAGCTCCTGGAGCGCCTCCAGCACCTCGCCGTCCCGGCCGACCAGCTTCTGCAGGTCGCGGCCGCCCGAATCACTGATGATCGAGACAGCGGCGCGGTCGGCCTCGACGTCCATGTCGATGTCACCGTCGAGATCGGCGATGTCGAGCAGACCTTCGAGGTAGTCCGCGGCGATCTCGCCTTCCTGCTCCAGGCGGGTCAGGGTGTCGCCCTCAGCGGCGGCGGAGGTGGTGGTGCCTTCCGTCACGGGATGGACTCCTTCTTACTTCTTGGACGGGGACTTGGGCCGCTGCGGGCCCTTGCGCTGTCCGGACTGGGCCTTGCTGCGGGTACCGGCGCCGGGCTTGCCGCCACTTCCGGTCGCGGGCTTGCTGCCGCTTCCGGTGGCGGGCTGTGCGGCGGAGGGCTTGGCGTCCTGCGGCTCGTCGGACTTGGTCAGCGAGGTCTTCGGCTCGGCCTCGTCCGTCGGCTTGGCGGTACCGGCCGGCACCACACCCGACTGACGCTGCGACTTGGACTGCCGCTTCGGCTGCTGCCGCTTGGGAGCGGGGGCCGCCGTGGTCGTCGTGGTGCCGTCCTCGGTCTCGACGACCGTCGTGTTCTCGCCGGTCGTCACGGCACCGTCCGGCTGGGCCACGAGGCCCGCCTTGGTCAGGCCGTTGATGAACTTGCGCTCGAACTCGTTACGGTCGCGGCCCTTCGCGACAATCGCCTTGACGATGGCCTTCTCGCCGCGGCGACGCGTCTTGCCGTGCTGCGTGACGCTCTTCTGCAGGCGATCCAGGTAGGCGGCCTGAGCCTTCGAACCCGGGGTCGGGTTGTTGCGGATGACATACATCTGCTGACCCATGGTCCACACGTTGGTGGTCAGCCAGTAGACGAGGACACCGACCGGGAAGTTGATGCCGAAGACGGCGAACATGACCGGGAAGACGTACATCAGCATCTTCTGCTGCTGCATGAAGGGCGTCTTCACCGTGGTGTCGACGTTCTTCGTCATCAGCTGACGCTGGGTGTAGAACTGCGAAGCCGACATCATCACGATCATGATCGCGGTGACGACACGGACGTCGGTCAGCGTGGCACCGAGCGCTTCGACCTTCGCGGCGCTGTCGGTGAACTTGGCAGCGAGCGGGGCACCGAAGATGTGCGCCTGACGGGCGCTGGCGAGCAGGTCCTCGTTGATGACACCGATCGTCTTGCCCGTGGCGATGGCGTTGAGCACGTGGTACAGCGCGAAGAAGAACGGCGACTGGGCCAGGATGGGAAGGCACGAGGAGAGCGGGTTGGTACCCGTCTCCTTGTACAGCTTCATCATCTCTTCGGACTGGCGCTGCTTGTCGTTCTTGTAGCGCTCCTGGATCTTCTTCATCTCGGGCTGCAGCGTCTGCATGGCCCGAGTGGCCTTGATCTGCTTCACGAAGAGCGGGATCAGGCAGATACGGATCAGGATCACCAGGGACACGATGGACAAGCCCCAGGCCCAGCCCGTGTCGGGACCGAAGATCTTCCCGTACACAGCATGGAACTGGACGATGACCCAGGAAACGGGTGTCGTGATGAAGCTGAAAAGGCCGGCAATCGTGTCCACTAATCAGGCTCCTTGAGCATGGGACGGGGTCTCGGCGGCCGGACCCGGGGCAGTGGTCTCCCCGGTGGCCGGTTCGGCGGCGGAGGTCCCGCCCTTGCGTGCACGCCAGGCGTTACGCAGCAATTCGTGCCACCGTGGACGCTTGCGCTGCGGAACATGGTCCACACCGCCCAGCGACCACGGATTGCACCGGAGGATGCGCCAGGCGGTCAGTGCCGTTCCCTTGATCGCACCGTGCCGGTCGATGGCGGTGTAGCCGTATCGGGAGCACGACGGGTAGTACTTGCAGACCGGCCCGAGCAACGGGCTGATCGTCCACTGATACAGCTTGATGAGAGCAAGCAGTGGGTACTTCATCGCGCGCCCCCTCCCAGCAGCCGCTGCAGGGCGGCATCCAGGTCTCGGGCCAGCTGTTCATGGTCGGCGTCGCCCGCACCGGGCAGCGCTCGTACGACTACCAGGCTACCGGGGGGCAAGAGGTCGACTCTGTCCCGCATCAGATGGCGAAGCCTGCGCTTCACCTTGTTGCGGACGACAGCCCCACCCACGGCTTTGCTCACGACGAAACCCGCACGCGTCGAGGGAGCGCTCTCCCCAGGCGCGTGCGGGTCCGGTGCACCGCTACGTAGATGGACGACGAGAAGCGGGCGTCCGGCCCGGCGTCCTCGGCGTACCGCGGTCGCGAAGTCTTCGCGCCGCCTCAGCCGATGCTCGGTAGGCAGCACGAGATCATGACCTGTTTGTGATCAGGCGGAAAGTTCGGCGCGACCCTTGCCACGACGGTTCGCGAGAATCGCGCGGCCGGCACGGGTGCGCATCCGCAGGCGGAAGCCGTGGGTCTTGGCGCGACGACGGTTGTTCGGCTGGAAGGTGCGCTTGCTCACTAGGGGGCTCCAGAAAGAATCGGTGGTGGCGGGGTGCCGTCCTGGCTGTCACCGTGCGCCCACGAGGAAACTCGTATTACGCCCGAGTGCACCGCTTCCCGATCGCTCTTCGCGATCTGTGCCCATCGGAGGCAGGCGGCAGCAGCCATCGACAACTCGACCTGGTTACGGTACGCGCGGCTACGCCATCCGGTCAAACCGGCCTCTGCCGGGAGACACTATCCACAGGCTGGGGACAACAACTTGAACCGCACCGGTCGCCCTGACTACCGTGGCTGAACTCCGATTCGTTCCCTTCACCCACCGCGCCAGCGGTTTTGTTGTCCCCGCCCCACCCGACTGACTTCCCAACCTGTTCCCAGAACCACACGTTCGTGGGACCCGTGAGAGAGCGTGCCCTGTGGCTGACGTACCTGCCGATCTTGCCGCAGTGTGGCCACGCGTACTGGAACAACTTCTCGGCGAGGGCCGCGGGCAGGGTGTCGAGGCGAAGGACGAGCACTGGATCAAACGCTGTCAGCCCCTGGCGCTGGTCGCGGACACCGCCCTGCTCGCCGTCCCGAACGAGTTCGCGAAGAACGTGCTGGAAGGCCGGCTCGCCCCGATCGTCAGCGAGACGCTGAGCCGCGAGTGCGGCCGCCCCATCCGCATCGCCATCACCGTCGACGACTCCGCCGGCGAGCCCGCGGCTCCCGCGCCGCCCCGCTACGAGGGACCCGAGATCCCGGCCGGAGCGGGCCAGGGCCGTGACTCCTACGAGAACCAGGGCCGCGAGGACCGCGGTGGTTACGACGGCGGTCAGGGACGGGACGAGCGCGGCACGTACGAGGGCGGACCGGGTCGCGACGACCGGAACGCGTACGACGGCCAGGGCCGGGACGAGCGCGGCGCCTACGACGGTCAGAGCCGTGAGGACTCCCGCGGCGGCTACGACGGCGGTCAGGGGCGCGACGACCGCAACCCGTACGACTCCCCGCGCCGCGAGGGATACGAGGGGTACGGCCGGCACCGCGCCGACGACCACCGCGGTGGCCGCTCCGAACCGCTTCCCGGCGACCCCGGCGACCAGCTGCCGACCGCCCGTCCCGCCTACCCGGACTACCAGCGCCCGGAGCCGGGTGCCTGGCCGCGTCACGCCCAGGACGACTACGGCTGGCAGCAGCAGCGCCTCGGCTTCCCCGAGCGGGACCCCTACGCCTCGCCGCCGCAGGACTACCGGCCGCAGTCGATGGACCGCTCGCCCTACGAGCAGCAGCGCCAGGACTACGACCAGCGTCCCGACCGCCGTGATCTTCAGGATCCGTCCGGCGGCGGTCCGGGGCGCCGGGGCGGTTCCCCGCTGCCGTCCGGGGGCGGTGCCACCGGGCCGAAGGCCTCGCAGTCCCCGGCGGTGCCGGGCCCCGGCGAGCCCACCGCGCGGCTGAACCCGAAGTACCTCTTCGACACGTTCGTGATCGGCGCGTCGAACCGGTTCGCGCACGCCGCCGCCGTGGCCGTGGCCGAGGCGCCGGCGAAGGCGTACAACCCCCTCTTCATCTACGGGGAGTCGGGACTCGGCAAGACGCACCTGCTGCACGCGATCGGGCACTACGCGCGCAGCCTCTACCCGGGCACACGGGTCCGGTACGTGAGCTCGGAGGAGTTCACCAACGAGTTCATCAACTCCATCCGGGACGGCAAGGGCGACAGCTTCCGCAAGCGGTACCGGGAGATGGACATCCTGCTCGTCGACGACATCCAGTTCCTCGCGGACAAGGAGTCGACGCAGGAGGAGTTCTTCCACACGTTCAACACGCTCCACAACGCGAACAAGCAGATCGTGCTCTCCAGCGACCGGCCGCCCCGGCAGCTGGTGACGCTCGAGGACCGTCTGCGGAACCGCTTCGAGTGGGGTCTGACCACCGACGTCCAGCCGCCCGAGCTCGAGACCCGTATCGCCATCCTCCGCAAGAAGGCGGTGCAGGAGCAGCTCAACGCTCCGCCGGAGGTGCTGGAGTTCATCGCGTCCCGGATCTCGCGGAACATCCGCGAGCTGGAAGGGGCGCTGATCCGGGTGACGGCGTTCGCGTCGCTCAACCGGCAGCCGGTGGACCTCGGTCTGACGGAGATCGTCCTCAAGGACCTGATCCCCGGAGGCGAGGACTCGTCCCCGGAGATCACCGCGACCGCGATCATGGCGGCCACCGCCGACTACTTCGGGCTCACGGTGGACGACCTGTGCGGGTCCTCGCGCAGCCGCGTCCTGGTGACGGCACGGCAGATCGCCATGTACCTGTGCCGGGAGCTGACCGATCTGTCGTTGCCGAAGATCGGCGCGCAGTTCGGCGGCCGCGACCACACGACCGTGATGCACGCGGACCGCAAGATCCGCGCGCTGATGGCCGAGCGCCGCTCCATCTACAACCAGGTCACCGAACTCACGAACCGCATCAAGAACGGCTGACAGGGCTCACGCCGCCGGCACGGTCGGCGGGTTCGGCCGACGTCGGAGGCTGCCGTACCAGGCAAGGGCGCCCCGGGACATCGTCCCGGGGCGCCCTTCGCCGTTCCCGTCCCGGCGCGCGCTCCGGGCAACTCCACACGCTCCGGGCCGCCCCGCACCGTCCGAGGGCCGGATCGCCGTACGCGCGGAGCCGGTTCCCCCCACGTTCCGCGAGTCCTGGCGCGCGCTCGGAACGGCTCAGCCGCGGCATCGGAGCGGTCCGAAGACCCCCTCCGAGGGGTCCGGAAACGCTTCCCGAGGGGTTCTGACACCCGCTCAGGGGTCTCCCGTCCCGTCCGCACCGCTACCGGCCCGACACCTGCTGTTCGAATCCGCGCTTGGTTACGGGCTCTCTCCACAGATGTGGTGACTTTCTGGTGTCCACACCCTGGGGACTGCGAAGTTGTCCAGATAGTGTCCACAGGCAGCACTGTTGAAAGAGCATCAGACCAGGTCAACCGCCTGTGGATTCGTGGACGAAGATTCTCCACAGGCTGTGGACAAAGAAAAGATCCACAGGCCGTGCACGAAGTTGTCCACTGGCGGCCCACAGGCTCGAGCCGGTTGTCCCCAGTGATCCTCGGCTTCTCCACACCTCTGTCCACTGTTCGGCAACACAACGCGTCCGCTCACTGCGTCGAGTGAAAGGCGTCACACCAAGGCGCCGGGTTGGCCTGTGGGGAACGCGGGTAAAGCTGGGGACGGATCTGGGGAGAACTGGCCCCTGCCTGTGCATCGAGTGTGCAGAACTTTTCGTCGTCCACAGACAGCCCCGGTTGTCCACCGCCTCCACCCACAGGCTCGGTGGATAAAAAAACGCCTCTGAGCTGCGAAAACGGGGTTATCCACGGTTTCCACAGGGCCTACTACTAAGACCAACTAGAGAGAGCCTGGAAACCGTTTCGAAGTGGGGGCTGTGCACAACTCGCTCTCGGCGGCTCAGGTGCCGCTCGGCACGACTTGACCCCGAGGGGCACCGACTGTCAGCGCGGTGCGTCAGACTGGTCCCCGGTGTCCTTCCCCTCACAGGACCGAACGACACCGCGACAGACGACGAAGGCCAGCAGGGCGAGAGCGCCGGCAACAGACGGAGGCGGCAACGGTGAAGATCCGGGTGGAACGCGACGTACTCGCGGAGGCAGTGGCCTGGGCGGCACGCAGCCTCCCGGCCCGCCCGCCGGCTCCGGTGCTCGCAGGCCTCCTGCTGAAGGCCGAGCAGGGCGCCCTGAGCCTCTCCAGCTTCGACTACGAGGTCTCGGCGAGGGTCTCCGTCGACGCGGAGATCGACGAGGAGGGCACGGTCCTCGTGTCCGGCCGCCTCCTCGCCGACATCTGCCGCGCCCTCCCCAACCGGCCGGTTGAGATTTCCACAGACGGTGTACGGGCCACCGTGGTCTGCGGCTCCTCACGGTTCACCCTCCACACCCTGCCTGTGGAGGAGTACCCGGCCCTTCCACAGATGCCGTCGGCGACCGGCACCGTCCCCGGTGAGGTCTTCGCCTCCGCCGCCGCCCAGGTGGCCATCGCGGCCGGCCGCGACGACACGCTCCCCGTGCTCACCGGCGTGCGGATCGAGATCGAGGGCGACCGGGTCACCCTGGCGTCCACCGACCGCTACCGCTTCGCGGTCCGTGAGTTCCTGTGGAAGCCGGAGAACCCGGAGGCGTCCGCGGTCGCCCTGGTGCCCGCCAAGACGCTCCTGGACACCGCCAAGGCCCTCACGAGCGGCGACAGCGTGATCCTGGCCCTGTCCGGTTCCGGCGCGGGCGAGGGTCTGATCGGCTTCGAGGGCGCCGGGCGCCGTACGACCACCCGTCTGCTCGAAGGCGACCTCCCGAAGTACCGCTCGCTGTTCCCGACGGAGTTCAACTCGATCGCCGTCATCGAGACCGCCCCCTTCGTGGAGGCCGTCAAGCGCGTGGCCCTGGTCGCCGAGCGGAACACCCCGGTGCGCCTGAGCTTCGAGCAGGGCGTGCTGATCCTGGAGGCCGGCTCCAGCGACGACGCACAGGCTGTGGAGAGGGTCGACGCCCAGCTGGAGGGCGACGACGTCTCGATCGCCTTCAACCCGACGTTCCTGCTCGACGGCCTCAGCGCCATCGACTCGCCGGTGGCCCAGCTCTCCTTCACGACGTCCACGAAGCCCGCGCTGCTCAGCGGCAAGCCCGCCGTGGACGCCGAGGCGGACGAGGCCTACAAGTACCTGATCATGCCGGTGCGCCTGTCGGGCTGACCTTCGGAGCCCGCCGGTCCCCAGGGGTCCGGCGGGCCGCACCGTGGGCGGGCATACGTCTGAGCGGCTATGCCCACAGATGTGCGTGAGTTCCCCAGGTGCCCGAAAGGCGTGGGTGGTACCCCCAGGTCTAGGCTCGGACCAGGTACGAGAGTGCCCTCACGCCACGTCGCAACCCCTAAGGAACAACTGATGGAGCTCGGTCTCGTCGGCCTCGGCAAGATGGGCGGCAACATGCGCGAGCGGATCCGCCGCGCAGGCCACACCGTCATCGGATACGACCGCAACCCGGACCTCGCCGATGTCCACAGCCTGGAAGAACTTGTGGGCAGGCTCAAGGGCCCGCGTGTCGTGTGGGTCATGGTCCCGGCGGGCGCCGCGACCCAGTCCACGGTCGACGAACTGGCCGCGCTGCTGGAGCCGGGTGACGTCGTCGTGGACGGCGGCAACTCGCGCTGGACGGACGACGAGAAGCACGCCGTCGAGCTGGGCATCAAGGGCATCGGCTTCGTCGACTGCGGTGTCTCGGGCGGTGTCTGGGGCCTGGAGAACGGCTACGCGCTGATGTACGGCGGCCACGCCGAGCACGTCGCCGCGGTGCAGCTGATCTTCGACGCCCTCAAGCCCGAGGGTGACTTCGGAGCGGTGCACGCCGGCAAGGTCGGTGCGGGCCACTTCGCGAAGATGGTCCACAACGGCATCGAGTACGCCATGATGCAGGCCTACGCCGAGGGCTGGGAGCTGCTCGAGAAGGTCGACTCCGTCACGGACGTGCGCGAGGTCTTCCGCTCCTGGCAGGAAGGCACGGTCATCCGTTCCTGGCTGCTCGACCTCGCCGTCAACGCGCTGGACGAGGACGAGCACCTGGAGAAGCTCAAGGGCTTCGCACAGGACTCCGGCGAGGGCCGGTGGACCGTGGAGGCCGCCATCGACCACGCGGTGCCGCTCCCGGCGATCACCGCGTCGCTGTTCGCCCGCTTCGCCTCGCGGCAGGACGACTCGCCGCAGATGAAGATGATCGCGGCCCTGCGCAACCAGTTCGGCGGCCACGCCGTCGAGAAGGCCTGATCGACGCCCCGGGTTCTCCACACCCGGGTGACCCGGTTGTCCACAGCCGGGGGAAGAAGCTGAGGACCGGGGTCCGCACGGATCCCGGGGAGAACCCGTAACACCGGAAACACCATGCTGGGGGAGGTCGGCGAACGACCATGCACGTCACGCATCTGTCGCTGGCCGACTTCCGCTCGTACGCCCGGGTCGAGGTACCGCTGGACCCGGGCGTCACCGCGTTCGTGGGCCCCAACGGACAGGGCAAGACGAACCTGGTCGAGGCGGTCGGCTACCTCGCGACCCTGGGCAGCCACCGTGTCTCCTCCGACGCGCCGCTCGTCCGCATGGGCGCCGACCGCGCGATCGTCCGGGCCAACGTCCGCCAGGGCGAGCGCCAGCAGCTCATCGAGCTGGAGCTGAATCCCGGCAAGGCCAACCGCGCCCGTATCAACAGGTCCTCCCAGGTCAGGCCCCGCGACGTGCTCGGCATCGTGCGGACCGTGCTGTTCGCCCCCGAGGACCTCGCCCTGATCAAGGGCGACCCCGGTGAGCGGCGCCGGTTCCTCGACGAACTGATCACCGCCCGTTCCCCGCGCATGGCGGGCGTCCGGTCCGACTACGACCGGGTCCTCAAGCAGCGCAACACCCTCCTGAAGTCGGCCGCGCTGGCACGGCGGCACGGCGGCCGCACCATGGACCTGTCCACGCTCGAGGTGTGGGACCAGCACCTCGCCCGGGTGGGCGCGGAACTGCTCGCCCAGCGCCTCGAACTGGTCGCCGCGATCCAACCGCTGGCCGACAAGGCCTACGAACAGCTGGCGCCCGGCGGCGGGCCCGTGGCCCTGGAGTACAAGCCGTCCTCGCCCGGCATCACGGCCCACGCGCGCGAGGAGCTCTACGCGCAGCTGATGGCCGCCATGGAAGAGGCCCGCAAGCCGGAGATCGAGCGGGGCGTGACCCTCGTAGGGCCCCATCGGGACGATCTGGTGCTCAGGCTCGGGCAGCTGCCCGCCAAGGGGTACGCCTCCCACGGCGAGTCCTGGTCGTACGCGCTGGCGCTGCGGCTGGCCTCGTACGACCTGCTCAGGGCGGAGGGCAACGAGCCGGTGCTGGTCCTCGACGACGTCTTCGCGGAGCTGGACAGCCGCCGCCGGGAACGCCTCGCGGAGCTCGTCGCCCCCGGTGAGCAGGTGCTGGTGACGGCCGCCGTGGACGACGACGTGCCGGATGTTCTGACCGGGACGCGGTACGCCGTGTCCGAAGGAACGGTGGAGCGCGTATGACGGAGAACACATCGGGAGCCGGAGCCGAGGGCGGTTCCGGCGCCGCACCCCGCGGGAAGACCCCCGAGCACTCCGGCGTCGACCTCGCGCGCGTGGCGCTGCGCGCCGCGAAGGAGCAGGCACGCGCGCGTGGGGACGCGGCCCAGCAGAAGAAGCAGGCCCGCCGTGGCGGCGGTCTGCGCTCCGGCTCGGGTGCCGACGGACGTGACCCCCTGGCGCTCGGCGCCGCCATCAACCGGCTGCTCACCGAGCGCGGCTGGGAGACCCCGGCCGCGGTGGGCGGCGTGATGGGCCGCTGGCCGCAGATCGTCGGCGAGGACCTGGCCAACCACTGTGTTCCGCTGCGCTACGACGACGACCCGGCCGAGCGGGTGCTGACGGTCCAGTGCGACTCGACCGCCTGGGCGACCCAGCTGCGCCTGCTGGCACCGCAGTTGGTCGCACGGCTGAACCAGGACCTCGGTCACGGCGCGGTACGTCTGATCAAGGTCCAGGGGCCCGCAGGCCCGCCGCGCCGCTTCGGGCCGCTGCGCGCCCCGGGCAGCACGGGCCCCGGCGACACCTACGGGTGACCGGCCGACGGTGACCGGCGGGCCGCGTAAGGTCCGCCGTGCGCGTCGGAGCCCGACCGGCCCGCGCCACACCTGTCGTTCGCCTCCGTAGGCGCATCGACCCGGTACCCGCGGTCGCCGGTGTCGGTCGTCCCTGAGTCCCTGCGGAGGACCGTCCACCCGGCCCTCGGCGAACCTCGGCTCCCCTGGCGGCGACCGTTCGCGGCGGCACCCGGAACGACGCCCCGGTCCCGCCCCCGGCAGGCCGTGACGGACGCCGCCGTCGGCGGCGGCGACCTCGGGGCGGGCGACTCCGGCCATGTTCCGCCCTCCACCGCGAACGACCCTGCCGGCGTGGTGCCGTTCGCTCCGTCGGGCGGTGGGAGAGCCGGGTCGCCGAGCCCGGTGATCGTGGCCGCGCCCGACCGTGGAGCCGATCGACGAGGAATGTTTTCGGGCGGTCGTGCGTGGCCGAGAACGAGCGCTTCGAGGGCCCCTTCGGCCCGCGCGCGGTCGCCGTACGTCAGGGGCGGTCGGCGTCGGCCGCGGCTTCGCCCCTGTCGGGGCCCCCGCCCGCGGACGACCCGCCGATCCCTCGGGTCGGCGGGTGCGTTCGACCGCGGCCGTCCCGGCACTTCGCCGGCCCCGTTCCCGGAAGCGCCCCACCATCGATCGTCCCTGGTCAGAGCCATGTCAGACGCCGCCAGGAACCCGCTCCGCCCGTCCCGCGAGGTCTCTTCGGAGAGGCTCCGGACGACCGCCGAGGTCAACCGCGCGCGGTGCCGGACCTCGCCCTGACTCGTCAGTAGCCAAGGGTTGACACCTCGAAGCGCTGAGTGCCGCTGTAAGCCTCTTTGGGCCCTGGTCCGTATATGGGGAGTCGGACGAGTCCGGTTCAGGGCGGCACATGCGGACTCAGGTACCGGCAAACCCCCATCACTGTCGGCGCTACCGGTAGACTGGAAGATAATCCCGCCCCACTTGTGGGACGCACCGAGCAACGCTGACCAAGGCTTACCAACGCATCACGCCGCAGCCGCTCCGGCCACCCGCCGGGAGTTCGGCTTGTGCTGTGCCAGAAAGGGCGCTTCGTGGCCGATTCCGGCAACCCCAACGAGAACATCCCGTCCACCGACATCGGCGCGAACGGCGAGGTCACAGCCTCGTACGACGCCAGTGCCATCACCGTCCTCGAGGGTCTGGACGCGGTCCGCAAGCGACCCGGCATGTACATCGGTTCGACGGGCGAGCGTGGACTTCACCACCTCGTGTACGAGGTGGTGGACAACTCGGTCGACGAGGCGCTCGCCGGCCACGCGGACACGATCGAGATCACGATCCTCCCGGACGGTGGCGTACGCGTCGTCGACAACGGCCGCGGCATCCCGGTGGGCATCGTCGCGTCCGAGGGCAAGCCGGCCCTCGAGGTCGTGCTGACCGTCCTGCACGCGGGAGGCAAGTTCGGCGGCGGCGGCTACGCGGTCTCCGGCGGTCTGCACGGCGTCGGCGTCTCCGTCGTGAACGCCCTGTCGAGCAAGATCTCCGTCGAGGTCAAGACGGACGGCCACCGGTACACGCAGGACTACAAGCTGGGCGTTCCGACGGCCCCGCTCTCGAAGCACGAGGCCACGGACGAGACCGGCACCTCGGTGACCTTCTGGGCCGACGCGGACATCTTCGAGACCACGGAGTACTCCTTCGAGACGCTCTCGCGGCGTTTCCAGGAGATGGCGTTCCTCAACAAGGGTTTGACGATCAAACTCACTGACGAGCGCGACTCGGCGAAGGCCACCGCCGGGGCGGACGAGGCGGGTGCTGACGAGAAGGACGAGGTCAAGACCGTCACGTACCACTACGAAGGCGGCATCGTCGACTTCGTGAAGTACCTCAACTCCCGCAAGGGAGACGCGGTGCACCCCACCGTCATCGACCTCGAGGCGGAGGACAAGGACAAGAGCCTGTCCCTCGAGGTCGCGATGCAGTGGAACAGCGGCTACACCGAGGGCGTCTACTCCTTCGCCAACATCATCCACACCCACGAGGGCGGTACGCACGAGGAGGGCTTCCGTGCGGCGCTGACCTCGCTCATCAACAAGTACGCGCGCGACAAGAAGCTGCTTCGCGAGAAGGACGACAACCTCACGGGTGACGACATCCGCGAGGGTCTGACCGCGATCATCTCGGTGAAGCTGAGCGAGCCTCAGTTCGAGGGCCAGACCAAGACCAAGCTGGGCAACACGGAGGCCAAGACCTTCGTCCAGAAGGCGGTCTACGAGCACCTCAACGACTGGCTGGACCGCAACCCGAACGAGGCCGCGGACATCATCCGCAAGTCCATCCAGGCGGCCACCGCGCGCGTGGCGGCCCGCAAGGCGCGTGACCTCACCCGCCGCAAGGGCCTCCTGGAGTCGGCGTCGCTGCCGGGCAAGCTCTCCGACTGCCAGTCGAACGACCCCACCAAGTGCGAGATCTTCATCGTCGAGGGTGACTCCGCCGGCGGCTCGGCCAAGTCCGGCCGCAACCCGCAGTACCAGGCGATCCTCCCGATCCGAGGAAAGATCCTCAACGTCGAGAAGGCGCGGATCGACAAGATCCTGCAGAACCAGGAGATCCAGGCACTGATCTCCGCCTTCGGTACCGGGGTCCACGAGGACTTCGACATCGCGAAGCTCCGCTATCACAAGATCATTCTGATGGCGGACGCCGACGTCGACGGCCAGCACATCAACACCCTGCTGCTGACCTTCCTGTTCCGCTTCATGCGGCCGCTGGTCGAGGCCGGGCACGTGTTCCTCTCCCGCCCGCCGCTGTACAAGATCAAGTGGGGCCGGGACGACTTCGAGTACGCGTACTCGGACCGCGAGCGCGACGCGCTGATCGAGCTCGGCCGCCAGGCCGGCAAGCGGGTCCGCGAGGACTCGATCCAGCGCTTCAAGGGTCTCGGCGAGATGAACGCCGAGGAACTGCGCATCACGACCATGGACCAGGAGCACCGCGTGCTCGGCCAGGTCACGCTCGACGACGCCGCCCAGGCCGACGACCTGTTCTCGGTCCTCATGGGCGAGGACGTCGAGGCACGCCGCGCGTTCATCCAGCGCAACGCCAAGGACGTCCGCTTCCTCGACATCTGAGTCGGTCTCAGCTGACCGCGTCAGAAAGGATCTTCACCAGCAATGACCGACGAGAACACGCCGAGCACTCCTGAAGACGGCGACATCGTCCTGCGTCTCGAGCCCGTCGGGCTCGAGACCGAGATGCAGCGCTCGTACCTCGACTACGCGATGTCCGTCATCGTGTCGCGCGCGCTGCCCGACGTACGGGACGGTCTCAAGCCCGTCCACCGCCGCGTCCTGTACGCCATGTACGACGGCGGCTACCGGCCCGAGAAGGGCTTCTACAAGTGCGCCCGCGTCGTCGGCGACGTCATGGGCACGTACCACCCGCACGGCGACTCCTCGATCTACGACGCGCTGGTCCGCCTCGCGCAGCCGTGGTCGATGCGGATGCCGCTGGTGGACTCCAACGGCAACTTCGGATCTCCCGGCAACGACCCGGCGGCCGCCATGCGGTACACCGAGTGCAAGCTGAAGCCGCTGTCCATGGAGATGGTCCGTGACATCGACGAGGAGACCGTCGACTTCACGGACAACTACGACGGCCGCAACCAGGAGCCGACGGTCCTGCCGGCCCGCTTCCCGAACCTGCTGATCAACGGCTCGGCGGGCATCGCGGTCGGTATGGCCACCAACATCCCGCCGCACAACCTGCGCGAGGTCGCGGCCGGCGCCCAGTGGTACCTGGAGAACCCCGAGGCCTCCCACGAGGAGCTCCTGGACGCGCTGATCGAGCGCATCAAGGGCCCCGACTTCCCGAGCGGCGCCCTCGTGGTGGGCCGCAAGGGCATCGAGGAGGCCTACCGCACGGGCCGCGGCTCCATCACGATGCGCGCGGTCGTCGACGTCGAGGAGATCCAGAACCGCCAGTGCCTGGTGGTCACCGAACTCCCGTACCAGGTCAACCCGGACAACCTCGCGCAGAAGATCGCCGACCTGGTCAAGGACGGCAAGGTCGGCGGCATCGCGGACGTCCGTGACGAGACCAGCTCGCGTACCGGTCAGCGGCTCGTGATCGTGCTCAAGAGGGACGCGGTCGCCAAGGTCGTCCTGAACAACCTCTACAAGCACACCGATCTGCAGACGAACTTCGGCGCGAACATGCTGGCGCTCGTCGACGGAGTGCCGCGCACCCTCTCCCTGGACGCGTTCATCCGCCACTGGGTGACGCACCAGATCGAGGTCATCGTCCGCCGGACGAAGTTCCGGCTGCGCAAGGCCGAGGAGCGCGCGCACATCCTGCGGGGCCTCCTGAAGGCCCTGGACGCCATCGACGAGGTCATCGCCCTGATCCGGCGCAGCGACACCGTGGAGATCGCGCGAGAGGGCCTGATGGGCCTCCTGGAGATCGACGAGATCCAGGCCAACGCGATCCTCGAGATGCAGCTGCGCCGACTGGCCGCCCTGGAACGCCAGAAGATCATCCAGGAGCACGACGAGCTCCAGGCCAAGATCCGCGAGTACAACGCGATCCTGGCTTCGCCGGAGCGCCAGCGCGGCATCATCAGCGACGAGCTCGCCGCGATCGTCGAGAAGTTCGGTGACGACCGGCGCTCCAAGCTGGTGCCCTTCGACGGTGACATGTCCATCGAGGACCTGATCGCCGAAGAGGACATCGTCGTCACCATCACGCGCGGCGGCTACATCAAGCGCACCAAGACGGAGGACTACCGCTCGCAGAAGCGGGGCGGCAAGGGCGTCCGCGGTACGAAGCTGAAGCAGGACGACATCGTCGACCACTTTTTCGTGTCGACGACGCACCACTGGCTGCTGTTCTTCACCAACAAGGGCCGCGTCTACCGGGCCAAGGCGTACGAGCTCCCGGACGCCGGACGCGACGCGCGTGGACAGCACGTGGCGAACCTGCTGGCCTTCCAGCCGGACGAGGCGATCGCCGAGATCCTCGCCATCCGTGACTACGAGGCGGCGCCCTACCTGGTGCTGGCCACCAAGGGCGGACTGGTCAAGAAGACCCCGCTCAAGGATTACGATTCGCCTCGCGCCGGTGGCGTCATCGCGATCAACCTCCGTGAGACGGAGGACGGATCCGACGACGAACTGATCGGAGCCGAACTCGTCTCGGCCGAGGACGATCTGCTTCTGATCAGCAAGAAGGCTCAGTCGATCAGGTTCACCGCGACGGATGACGCTTTGCGACCGATGGGCCGTGCGACCTCGGGCGTCAAGGGCATGAGTTTCCGCGAGAGCGATGAGCTTCTCTCGATGAATGTTGTTCGACCCGGTACGTTCGTGTTCACTGCGACAGACGGTGGGTACGCGAAGCGGACCGCCGTCGACGAGTACCGCGTCCAGGGTCGTGGTGGCCTGGGTATCAAGGCCGCCAAGATCGTCGAGGACCGCGGTTCCCTCGTCGGCGCGCTGGTGGTCGAGGAGACCGATGAGATCCTCGCCATCACACTGTCCGGTGGTGTGATTCGTACGCGAGTCAACGAGGTCAGGGAGACGGGCCGTGACACCATGGGCGTCCAACTGATCAACCTGGGCAAGCGCGATGCCGTGGTCGGCATCGCTCGTAACGCCGAGGCCGGTCGTGAGGCGGAAGAGGTCGACGGCGGTGACGCCGTGGACGAGAACGCCGAAGGCATCGAGGCTGTCGGTACGGAAGAGGGCGAGTCGTCCTCGGCCGAGTAGCGCGAGGAGTGAGTATTCGTGAGCGGAGCCACGGGCGCCGGATCGACCGGTACGGAAACGGACGGCGGCCGTGGCACCGCCACGGAGGCGACTGACTCCCATGACTCTCATGGATCCCAGGGGGGAACTGTGACGGACACCCGAGACCAGCAGGCCCAGCAGTACGCGGGCGGGAAGGCGGCTCCGGTCGGGGCGCCCACGCCGCCGAGCGTGCCGTCGGCAGGTCCGGCGCCGGTGTCGCCGTCGCCGCTGCCCGGTGAGCGACCGGGCCAGCAGCCCACGCAGCCGTACCACCCGCCGCAGGCGTATCCGGCGCAGCCGCCGTCGGGCGCGGTCCGCCGACCGCGCACGGGGGCCCGCACGACGCCGCGCACGCGCAAGGCTCGGCTGCGGGTGGCCAAGGCCGACCCGTGGTCGGTGATGAAGGTCAGTTTCCTGCTCTCCATCGCGCTCGGCATCTGCACGATCGTGGCGGCCGCGGTGCTGTGGATGGTCATGGACGCCATGGGCGTCTTCTCGACCGTCGGCGGCACGATCTCCGAGGCGACGGGCTCGAACGAGTCGAACGGCTTCGACCTGCAGTCGTTCCTCTCGCTCCCGCACGTCCTGATGTTCACGTCCGTCATCGCGGTCATCGACGTGGTCCTCGCGACCGCTCTGGCGACCCTCGGAGCGTTCATCTACAACCTCTCCGCCGGCTTCGTCGGCGGTGTCGAGCTGACGCTCGCAGAGGACGAGTGAGGGTCCGCTCAAACGCCCTCCGACTATCGATTTTGGGACTGGCCGCGTCGTGCGCTAATCTTCAGAGGTCAGCGCGCGGGACACACACCGCAAAGCGCGGCGGGGCTATAGCTCAGTTGGTTAGAGCGCATCCCTGATAAGGATGAGGCCACAGGTTCAAATCCTGTTAGCCCCACCAGTACGAAGAACCCCGGTCCTTTTGGACCGGGGTTCTTCGGCGTCCACGGCTGATATCCGTCCTGCGGCGCGATGACCGATCCCGATCCTGATGGAGTCGGAGTAGACGGCGCCGCCCCGGCCATGACGGTCTCTTTGGGACGCGGGAGCCTGGAGCGGGCTTCCAGGGGCCGGAACCGGCCCCTGGATCCTCCAGGGCGCGCCCATCCTCGTAGGGCCGGTGTGGATCCGGTCGGTGGCGGCGTTCGGGGCGCGCCGGTCGAAGCGGGGGACTTCCGGCGGGCTGTGTCCCGTGGCGGTGGCCGCAGGGTGCCGCCGCGGTGGCGGGCCCGCCGGACGCCGATCGGGTGGAGACCGCGAGGCCCACCGGGCGGCTGAAGGTCCGTGAGGAGCCCTTTCGGGCTGACCGTTCCACCGGGCTCTGAAGAGAAGGTCGGTCCTGGCTCCGTGAAACGTCGAAGGCCCGGCGACTCGTCCGAGTCGCCGGGCCTTCGCCCTGGGTGCTTTGTACGCAAGTTCGCCGCTACGTCAGGGTATGTGAGGGGTGTGGGTCACGCGCTGGGCCGCATGAAGGGGCGCGTGCGCGACCGGGAGGAGCTGTGAGGGGGAGAAGGGGAGGAGAGGGGCGCAAGGACGGGAAGGGGCCGGGGAGGCGCGCTGTGTCGACCGCGGGTGACCGGCGAGGGACGGCGTCCCGTGCTGGAGGCCCCGGGCGGAGGACCGGGTCCCGTGCCTGTTGCTCGTACCGACTTCTCGTACCGACTTCTCTCAGGGTGCTCGCCGCTCGTGCCGACTTCTCGTGCCGACCTCGTACGGTGCTCCCCGCGCGGGTCTCAGCGCTGGAGGGGTGCCGAGGCTGCGAGGCGGGTCAGGGGCTCCGTGGCGGGCGCTGTGAGGGCCTCGGGGCCGGAGCAGGCTTCGGGGCCGACGGCGGCCTCCGGATCGGCGGGGGCGGCGGGGTCCGTCAGGGCGTCGTCCGCCGGTGTGCGGTGGCGGCAGCTCGGCGAGGAGCCGTGGGCCTCGGCGCGGATGCGTTGCTTCATGGTGGGGGGCAGTGCCCGGCTGTGGGACCAGGTTCCCTGAGTCGGCGCAGGGGCCGTCACGGACACCTCGGCGTTGCGGACCGGGCCGGCCTGCGGTACCGCGGCGGCCGCGGTGGTCGTGATGAGTCCCAGCGTCGTGCACAGCGCCAGGAAGGCGGTGACGATGGCGGTCCACAGCTTCATGACCTTGTTCTGGGTCATGGCCCCTCACTTTCGGGTCGGGCGATTTGCGTACTTTCCTCATCATGTGTATGCGGGCCGCGAAGTGGTGGACCTGCGCACGTGGCGCGTTGATGTTCAGATGAACACCACCCGTTTGGCAGTAAAAGCCAAGAAAAGTCCATGGATGACAGGGGAAGTTACTTTCCGCGATGCGTGATCACCCTGAGATCGGAGCGGTCGGATCCCTGTCTACTGCTGCGTGAGGGGCCGTAGTTGAGGGCCGATCCAGGTCACCGATCGATATCGGTCGGTGTGTATAGTCGGGCGGCAGAGGTCCCCTAAATCAACGAAAGACGAGGTCGCGCGGTGAAGAAGCTTCTCCTGATCGCACTGGCTGCCATCGGCGGGCTCCTCGTGTACCGCCAGATCCAGGCGGATCGCGCCGAGCAGGACCTGTGGACGGAGGCAACTGACTCCGTGCCCACGGGTTCGTGAGTACCGACAACAGTCTCGGACCAGACCCCGGCCGCCCTCGCGGTCGGGGTTTTGTGTTTTCCGGAGCCCGGACGCATCGCGAAAGCGTGCGAAACGGGCGGACCCGCGGACAATGACGGCCGGGCGGCCGTTGCCTTTCGGCCGCTCCCGCCGATAGCGCGGGTGCCGCGGAGGCCGACGGGGCAGGATGGTCCGCCTCAGGGCTGCGACGAGGGGTGGCGCGTGATGGGGCGGCGCACAGGGGGCCGGCGTGCCGAGGGCCGGGGCGCGAGGTCGTGGCACGGCCGGGTGCTCACCGTCATGGCGGCGGCCGCGCTGTGCGGGTCCCCGACGCTGGTGGACCGGGCCGCCGCCTCCGAGCCCGCGGGGGTCCGGACCGCGGCGGCCGGCACGAGGACGGCCGTCGAGGGGACGCCCGGGCCGTACTCCTTCGCCGAGGACGCCACCACCGTCGAGGGCGCGGTGGACACGACCTACTCCGAGCGCCTCGAGCCCGGCCACACGTACAAGAGCTCCGTAGGACCCGCGGGCCGGGAGGGCAGGCTCTACTACCGTCTCGAACTCGACTCCGTGTCCACCGCGTACGTGGCCGCCACCGCGATCCCGCGGCCCGGCGTGCGGGTCTCCTACTCGGACGGCCTCAAGGTCTCCCTCCAGGACGCCGACGGCCGCAACTGCGGCTCCTCCGGAACGGCTCACTTCGGGGCCACCCAGAGCCCGCATCCCATCGCCGCCGGGGCTTCCCGGGAGACGGGCGGTAAGCGGTACGCCTGCCAGACGGCGGGAACGTACTACGTGGTCGTCGAACGCACCGGAGCGCCGGGTGCGGCGGGCGGGACGGATCCGGCCGCCACGACGTCCTCCCCGTCCCGCGTGTGGGACCTGGAACTCAGCTGCGTCTCGGAGCCCGGTCTGAAGGAGGCGCCCGCTTCGACGAGCGCTCCGGAGGCCTGGAACTCCGCGTCGCCCGAGGCCGTGGCGGGGGACCCGAAGCACCGCGTCGGCGGGGCGGGATTCAGCAGGGCCGGTTCACTGGGACAGGGAGTCTGGCAGGACGCCATCGGCCCCGGGCAGACGCGCTTCTACAAGGTGCCGGTCGGCTGGGGCCAGCAGCTCTACGCCACCGCGTCCCTGGGCAGTTCGAGCGGCGGCGACGGCTCTGTGGGCACGGCCATGACGATGTCCCTCTACAACCCGGTACGCGGCTTCGTCGACGACGTCGCCACCGGATACGCCGGCGGCCAGCGCTCCGCCGCGTTCCGCCCCCTTCCTCCCGTCGCCTACGAGAACCGCTACGCCCTGAGCGACCGTGTGAGCGGAATGCGGTTCGCGGGTTCCTACTACCTGGTGGTCCATCTCGCCGCGCAGGTGGGCGACCACTTCGGCGAGGGACCGTTCGGGCTGACCCTGCGGGTGAGCACGGCCGGAGCGGCGGGTGCGGGCCCCGAGTACGCGGGACCGGCGAGGCCCCAGGACGTCTTCGCGGTGCCGACGGGGGACTCCGACGACGCCGACGGCGACGGTACGGAGGGCACGGGGGACGGTGGGAGTGGTGGCCAGGGCCGAAGCGGGACCATGAAGCTGGTCGCTGCGGGGGGAATCGGCACCGGCACCGTACTGACGCTGACGCTCGGCCTGTGGACCCTGGTCGCGAGGCGGCGGGCGGCGACGGCCTACGGGCCCGCGCCGGAGGAGGCGGAGACCGCTTCGGGCCGGCCGTCGGCACCGGTGCGGGCGCCTTGGGAGCACGGGGCACCACGGAGCGGCTAGTACCCGGCCGCCCCGTCCGTGGTGCCTCTCGGCCCTCGGCCGCCCCACCCGTGGCCTCAGACCTGGCTCAGTGCCCAGAACCCCACCGCGAAACAGGCCAGGGCGACCAGGAGCATCGGCACCGCGATCTTGGCGGATGGCCCCGGACGGGGTCGGGCGCGCCTTCTGCGGCCCTTTGTGACCACCGTCGTCCGAGGCGGATTCTGAACGGACCGAGCGGTGTACGCGGCGGTGGGGGCGTACGTGTGCTGCTGGACGTCGGGGGACGGGGCCGGGAGCCGATGGGGGGCCGCCGCTCGCGCGGGTACGGGTGTGGCAGCGGTCGTGGGCGTCGGGGTCGGGTCGAAGGGCGGCGGATAGAGCGGGGCGGGGGGCGGTACGGAGGCGGGCGGGTTGGGCGGCGTCTCCGGCGCCGCCTGGTGGTGCCGCTGTTCCGGGGGGTACGGGGGCAGGCGGGGCGGAGCCTCGGCCCGCGGCCGGCGCGGGGAGCCGGTGCCGGTCTCGGAGCGCGGCGGCGGCAGATGGAAACTGCCGGTGTCCGACATCGACGAGGGTCGAGCGGAGGTCCTGGAGACGACGGGGTCCGGGGATGTGGCACCCGGGGCGGTGAGAAGCCCGGCGTCCTCGGAAGCGGGCAGGGGCTGGACGGCGGCGGGGGCGGCCAGCGGCCGCGGAGGCTCAGGGGCGGGCTGAACTCGCGCGTCGACGGGAGCGGGCCGAGGCTGTACGCCGTCCTCGGCGGGCCTCGGGTCCACGGCGCCCTGGGCGGGGGCCTGCCCCTCGTCTCCGGGGCGGAATTCCGGGAGCCCGCGTTCGGCGCCGAGATCCGCGCTCTCCGCTTCGGCCCCGGGACCGGGCCGGACGTTCCCCGGGACGGGTTTCCCCACTCCGGGGACCTGTCCGGAGCTGGATCCCTCGTCAGGGGCGGGCGAGGGATCCGGGGCGCGGAAGACTTCGGAGCGGGGGTCGGGGACGGGGCTCGAACCGGAATCGGGGTGGGGGCGGGAGTCGGAACCGGACCCTGAGGTGGAGCGGGAAGGCGGGCGGGAGGCCGACAGGGAGGCGGAGTCGGTAGCGGCACCGGACTCAACAGCCGCACCGGACTCGGTACCGGCACGGGGCTCGATGCCGGTACCGGTTCGGGTGTCGACCCCGGTGTCGGTCCGGGTGTCGGTGCCTGTGCCTGTGCCGGTTCCGGTTCCGGTCTCCGGACGGCGACGGGAGGACACGGCTCGTGGACCGATCGCGGAGGCGTTGCCCCCTTCCGAAGGGCCCGTGGGGCCGAATCCCTCCGGCAGCGGGCCGATCTGGTCGAAGACCTCGATCAGTTCGTCGTCGGGGCCGGGCTCGGGCAGCAACTCGACTGCCGCGGCGAGGGCCTTGCGCGCCCCTGTGGCGGTGCGGAAGCGGGCGTCCGGGTCCGGTTGGAGGAGCATCGCCACGACCTGCCACAGAGGCTCGGGTATCCCTCGTGGGGCGGACGGCGTGCCGTGCTCGGCGAAGTACTCGATCAGCGCCTTGGCGTCGGGCTTGGCGCCTTCCAGGAGGTACAGGGTGACCAGACCCGTGGCGAACAGGTCGGCGGGGAAATCGGGTTCGGAGCCCAGCAGTTGCTCCGGCGCGAAGTAACCCGGGGTTCCCACCACGTAGTTGGTCTCGGTGAGCCGTGGCTCACCGAGCCGCATCGCGATGCCGAAGTCGGACAGGCGCAACCGCGGCCGGCCCGTGCCGGTCGCCTCGAGGAGCACGTTGGCGGGCTTGATGTCGCGATGGACGACCCCCTCCGCGTGCACGGCGGCGAGGCCCGCCAGGAGCTGGTCGATCAGGGTGCAGACGAAGAGGGGAGGCAGCGGGCCGTAGTCGTTGACCAGGTGGACCAGGGAGCCCCCGGCGACCAGGTCCATCGTGAACAGGACCTTGTCGTCGTCGGCCGCCCAACTGGCCGGAGCCAGTACGTGCGGATGGTCGATGCGCAGCGCCTGTTCCCGCACGAAGCGCAACAGCGCGTGCGCGTCGCTCTGCTGGAGCACCTTGGCGGCCACGTAGCGGCGCCGTCGGTGGTCCCAGGCGCGCCACACCGCACCGACTCCCCCGCGCCCGATCGGGTCGACCAGTTCGTACCGGCCTGCGAAGACCTCACCCATGGTCGTGCGTCGCTCCCCTTCGGCGGTCGGTCCGGAGACCTCTTCCGAGGCGCCCGGCTGCCTGACGTGCGGCGGCTGGAAGGTTGTTCGGGCCTCCAGCGCCGGGCGGTCGACGGCCGGGCGGTCGGCTCAGCTCTGGTGGGACTGGTAGTGCGCGACCGCGTCGGAGGTACGGCCGGCGCCGTAGACCCGGAGGAACTCTGCCAGTTCCGGGTGGGTCGGGGCGAGGGTGTCCGCCGCGTCGATGATGTCCCCGGCCGCCGCGACCGAGCGGAGCAGCGACTGGATCTCGCGGACGACCCGCTTGACCGTCGGAGCTCCTGAACTCGTCGTCGACTGCGTGGTGTTGCTGAGCACCGATCCCCCCTGGGACTTCTTGATCTCGTCCATCCGCTCGGTGGCCTCGGCGGCGCTGACACTCCCGTCGGCGACCTGCCCCGCCAGGTCCTGCAGGAGCTGCACGCGCTGGACCACCGCGGGATTGCCGATCTTGGCCCGCTGGCCGCTCATCAGCTGCGACAACATGGGCGCGGAGAGCCCCAGCACCCCGGCAAGACGCGCCTGGTTCAGGCCCAGGTCTTCTATGAGCCTACGGAAGAGCGCCCCCAACGGCTCCCCGTACCAGTTCCGCTGCAGCTCCCGGGCTCTCGCGGTTGCTTCCTGCTGTGCGGCGTCCATTGCGTCTCCCCATCGCTTCCCCAAGTACCGCGGTTCGCGACAGCGAACCACGTCGAGCATCTTACGGAGAGTGGTCGTCCACGGGGACCCCCATCTTTTTTGCGAGATCCCGGGGGTGACCCGGTACTCTGGTCTGCGGCGCCCGTCGACGGATGGTTTCTGTGGTCGGACGCTCCCCTTACGGGGCCTTAGCTCAGTTGGTAGAGCGCTGTCTTTGCATGGCAGATGTCAGGGGTTCGACTCCCCTAGGCTCCACACCTCGGACCGGCCAGACGCCCGACAACGGCGTCTGGCCGGTTTTCGTATGTCCCCCTTTCGACCGTGTGCGGACCTGCCGTGAGGTGGTCGTCGGGCAGGCCGGAGACCCATGCGCCGGCCCTCGGTGACGTGCGTCACAAAGAGGGGGTTTGCAGTCGTTGCATTTCTTTGCGCAAACGGATGGCCGGCGCGGGGCCCGGGGATCCGCCGCGCGGTCGGCCGGGGCGCCACCGGCGCGCGACGGGTCCGGCCAGGGCCCTTGTGTGAGCTGCCGTGCGGGCTGCCGAGTAACCGGGTCGGCGCATTCCGTCAACAACATCTCCACGGATGCCGCACATGAAGACCGTTGCAAACGTCACCGTGAGCGGTTCGGGTAAATCGCCCGCAGGGCACCGCCGGTCCCGCCCGGCTGTTCCACGTGAAACATCGCCGCGGGGGGGGGGGCCCGCCCCCCCCCCCCGCCCCGGGGGTGGTGTGTGGGGATAAATTGGGGGGGGGGCGCGCCGCCCCCCCCTACACGCCGTGCGTGGGCGGGTCCCCCGGGGGCC
>NZ_JBIAQZ010000003.1:257189-363724 GCF_042889485.1 Streptomyces sp. NPDC002580
TACCACCCCCCCCGGGGGGGGGGTTCCTCACCCCCCCCCCCCCCCCCCCGCCGGCCCCCCCCCCCCCCCCCCCCCCCCCCCCCGGGGGGGGCCCCCCCCCCCCCCCGCCCCCCCCCCCGCGGCGATGTTGAGTCGGAATCAGTGGCGGTCGTCGCGCTCCGCCGCCTCTTCCTCGGCTTCCTTGGCCTGGACCTCGGGGTCCAGGGCGGACTGGCCGCTGCCGTCGACCGACGCGAGGTGTCCGCTCTCGGGTACCTCGGTCGCGGCCGGCGGTTCGACGAGCCAGTCGGGGTTGGCCTGCTTGTCCCACCACTTCCAGGCGGCGAAAGCGCCGCCCGCCAGGATCCCCAGCACGGCCAGGCCCTTCACGAGACGGCCGGTCCTCGCCCGCCGCTCGTGCTTGCGGAGCAGCTTCTGGATCTCCTGGGGCGTGACCTGACCGCGCAGTGCGGCGATCGCCGCCACGCCACGCGCCGCGGCTTCGTCCCGAACGGGCTGGGCCGCGGCCACCGCCTGCTCGATCCTCGGCTTGGAATAGTCGGCGGCCTGACGAGCCGCCCTGCGGGTAAGGACGGCCGCTTCCTGAGCGACCTGGTCGACCTTGGGCGGCACATGCGTGCGGGCCTGCTCAATGCGCGGCGCGAGATGGGCGTCGTACTGGACACGGGCCTGTTCGGCGGCCTGCGACACCCTCGGCGCGAGCCGTACGCGCGCTTCGCTCGCGTAGTACGAGGCCCTGTCCTTGGCCGTGTCGGCGTAGGGCGCCACCACTTCCGCGGCGTGCAGCACGCTGTCCTTCGCCGAGCCGGTCGCGGCGCGCACGCTGTCGATGCGGGTCACGGGTTTCCTCCTCCTCGGTGGCGTACGTCGGGGGCATCGGGTACCCCCCATGACACACAGTTCACCTTTCCGCCCCTATGCGGATCATGCCCGTCCAAAGAGGCCGGGGCATGTGAGGGCGGGCATCCGTGTCACGGGTGCCGACCTCCGGGGACTCCCGAGGCGGAGCCGGTCAGGTGTCGATCAAGTGAGATAGCGGATTAATACGGGGCAACGGGAGCTTGTCGTCGACAATGCCACGGATCGCCTCTCCTCGCTCCCGTCCCGGTGCGACTCGACCGGTTTTCTCCGAGCGCGTTGTCCGCATGTGCGTGCGGAGGCGCCGGTCGGGAGCTGAGCGGGCCGGACCGTGCGAGGATCAGAATGTCAAGAGAAGGCAACGGAAGGCAGATCGTGGCCGAGCAGCTTTACGCCACCCTGAAGACCAACCAGGGCGACATCGAAATCCGGCTCCTGCCGAACCACGCGCCCAAGACGGTCCGGAACTTCGTCGAACTCGCCAAGGGCGAGCGTGAGTGGGTCAACCCCGAGACGGGCGTGAAGTCCACGGACAAGCTGTACGACGGCACGGTCTTCCACCGGGTGATCAGCGGCTTCATGATCCAGGGCGGTGACCCGCTGGGCAACGGCACCGGCGGCCCCGGCTACCAGTTCGAGGACGAGTTCCACCCGGACCTTCGCTTCGACAAGTCCTACCTACTGGCCATGGCCAACGCCGGCCCGGCCACCAACGGCTCGCAGTTCTTCATCACCGTCTCCCCGACGGCCTGGCTGACACGCAAGCACACCATTTTCGGTGAGATCACCGACCCGGCCAGTCAGAAGGTCGTGGACGCCATCGCGGGCGCCCAGACCAATCCGCGCACCGACCGTCCGGTCAACGACGTCGTCATCGAGTCGGTCGTCGTCGAGACCCGCGGGAACTGATCCCGCCCGGGGCATTTCCGTCCTTGATCCCGAAGACTCCCGCAGGGAACCAAACACCCCGTTCATCCGTAAGGATGGGCGGGGCGGTGCCTTGTGCGCACGGGCCCGGCGTGACCGTGTGCCAGTCGTCTTACGGAGATTGAGGGGACCCCATGAACCAGCCGCCCGGCAGCCCGCAGGGCCCGCGGAATCAGGGACCGCGGGATGCCGATGACCTGCCCGGCTGCTACCGGCACCCGGATCGTGAGACCGGCGTCCGCTGCACCCGTTGCGAGCGCCCGATCTGCCCCGAGTGCATGGTCAGCGCCTCCGTCGGATTCCAGTGTCCCGCCTGTGTCCGCGAGGGCTCCGGCACCGGCCACCCTCCGACGGCCACCCAGCCCCGCACGCTCGCGGGCGGCACGGTCGCCCGGGACCCGCGACTCGTCACCAAGGTGCTGATCGGCCTCAACCTGGCCTTCTACCTGGTCCAGCTCGCGGTGGGCGACGCCTTCACCGACCGCTTCCTGCTCTTCGGCCGGGCGTTCCTGTCCGGTGAGATCCAGGGCGTGGCCGAGGGCCAGTGGTACCGGATGCTGACGTCGATGTTCCTGCACGACCCCGACAACCCCATGCACATCATCTTCAACATGCTCGGCCTGTGGTGGGTCGGCGGTCCCCTGGAGGCGGCCCTCGGCCGCGCCCGCTATGTCGCCCTGTACCTCATCTCGGGACTCGCCGGCAGCGCGCTCTGCTACCTCCTCGCCGCTCCCGGTCAGCCGACGCTCGGCGCCTCCGGCGCGATCTTCGGTCTGTTCGGCGCCACCGCGGTCCTGATGCGCCGGCTCAACTACGACATGCGCCCGGTCATCGCCCTGCTGGTGATCAACCTGATCTTCACGTTCGGGTGGAGCAACATCGCCTGGCAGGCGCACATCGGCGGACTGGTCGCCGGGGTGCTGGTCGGCTACGCGATGGTCCACGCGCCGCGTGAGCGACGGAACCTCGTCCAGTACGGGGTGTGCGCGCTGGTGCTGGTCGCGGTCGTCGTCACGACACTGATCAGGACCACCCAGCTCACCTGAGAACCCGTACGGCTCACGTGAGAAGTGATGTTGTCCACAGACCGGGGCGGTTGTTGTGCACCGTGTCCGGGAACAACTGTGCCCCCTGTCACTGACCCGAGTTTTCGCAGGTAGGACAGGGGGCGAACAGGTTTGCGGGTGCCTGTCGGATCAATCACACCAGCGTCAACCACCGATGGGTTATCCACAGATCGTCTTTCTTTTCCACCTGTGGACAACTGTTGTGGATAACTCAGTGGATAACCGTGGGCAGAGCTGCAGGACCGGCCGTTCCCGCGTGAGCGGGGACGGTCACTTCCACTGCGTGGAGACGCCGAAACCGGCAGCGATGAAGCCGAAACCGACCACGATGTTCCAGTTGTCGAGCGCGTCGATCGGCAGGGTGCCGTCCGTGACGTAGAAGACGACGATCCAGGCGAGACCGATGAGGAACATGGCCAGCATGACCGGGGCGACCCAGGTATTGCTGGTCAGCTTAATGTTGGTCGTTTGCTTCGCCGGGGGCGGCGTGTAGTCGGCCTTCTTGCGGATACGTGACTTCGGCACGAGGGTCTCTCCTGTCGATGCGCTGCGTGGCCGCGCAGGGAACTGGGGCGGGCTCCGGGGCAGCGTACAAGGGGACACTGAGTGCTCCCCCGGGCGTCCGTTAGCGTAGTGCTTCCGCGGCGCCGAAGGAGATAAGGGTACGTTGAGCAATTCTGCCGACTCACCCAGGACGGAATCCAGTCCTGGCGGTACGCGCCGTTTCCGGCCCGTACGTGTCCTCACGGCCGCCGTCTTCGCCCTCGCCGGTCTCATCTTCTTCATGAGCTTCGACACCGCCAAGGGTACGAACATCCGTACGGACGCGTCCATGCTGAAGCTCTCCGACCTGATCCATGAGCGCAGCCACAAGAACGCGACGCTGGACGAGTCCAACGGCACCCTGCGCGACGACGTGGATGCCCTCGCCGACCGCGAGGACGGCAGCGGCGGGGCGGACGACGCCGCGCTCGCGGCGCTGGAGAAGAACGCGGGCACCCAGAAGCTCAAGGGCGAGGCCGTCACGGTCACGCTCAACGACGCCCCGCCGAACGCGACGGCGAAGCTTCCCGGCTACCCCGAGCCGCAGCCCGACTACCTCGTCATCCACCAGCAGGACCTCCAGGCGGTGGTGAACGCCCTGTGGCAGGGCGGCGCCCAGGGCATCAAGGTGATGGACCAGCGGCTGATCTCCACCAGCGCCGTGCGCTGCGTCGGCAACACCCTGATCCTCCAGGGCCGTGTCTACTCGCCTCCCTACAAAATCACCGCCATCGGTGACCCGAAGAAGCTCCAGAGGGCACTCGCCACCTCGCCGGCGATCCAGAACTACATGGTGTACGTCAACGTCTACGGACTCGGCTGGAAAGTCGAGGAGAACGGGACGGTGACTCTTCCCGGGTACTCGGGCACAGTGGATCTCCACTACGCGAAGCCCGTGGAGTAGCCGCCCGGCTTCGTGGAGCAGTGGGCGCATCCTGTGGAGCGAACTGCCGCCGGGGGGACCTTGTGTCGGTGCGAGTGGTCGTCAGGACGATCAGCGAGCTGTGCGTCACCGTCGGCGCCCTGATCGTGCTCTTCGTGGTCTACGTGCTGTTCTGGACCGGAGTGAAGGCCGACAGCGCGATGGAGCACCAGATCGACCTGCTCCGGAAACAGTGGGCCGAGGCGACGCCGACCCCGGAGCCGGCGTCTCCGACGGCTGCACCGGGCCCCTCGGCCTCCTCGGCACCCTCCGGCGCCGCGACCGCCCCGCCCACGCCGCGGGGAACCGGCACCCCCGCCTCGGCGAGCCCTAGAGCGCCGGGCCCCTACAAGTACGGCGGCCCCTTCGCGGTCATGTACATCCCACGGCTGGGTTCCACATGGAACAAGCCCGTGCTCGAAGGCACCGCCACGGACGTCCTGAAGAAGGGGCTGGGGCACTACCGGGGCACGGCCCAGCTCGGCCAGGAGGGAAACTTCCCGGTCGCCGGCCACCGGCGTACGTATGGCGACCCCTTCAAGGACTTTCCCGAGCTCCGGCGGGGTGACGCGGTGGTGCTGACGGACGGGACGACCTGGTTCACGTATCGGATCGACAAAGGCCCCTACAAAACGGTGCCGTCCGACATTGAGGTGATCGACCCTGTGCCACGTAAGTCGGGGTATACACGTCCGGGTCGCTATCTCACGCTGACCACGTGCGATCCGGAGTGGGGGCACAGCCACCGGTTGATCGTCTGGGCTCACCTCGATTCCACGCAGCCTGTGGAGGCAGGGAAACCGGCGGCCCTGCGCCGTTAGTCTGTTGGCGTACGGCGACGGAAGGGACGGCATGTACGGGTGGATCTGGCGGCATCTGCCGGGGAGCGCATGGGTGAGGGCACTGGTCTCGCTCGTCCTCGTCCTGGCCGTGGTCTACGTGCTCTTCCAGTACGTCTTCCCCTGGGCCGAACCGCTGCTGCCCTTCAACGATGTGACGGTGGACAACCAGTGAGCACGCGCATCCTCGTCGTGGACAACTACGACAGCTTCGTCTTCAACCTGGTCCAGTACCTGTACCAGTTGGGCGCCGAGTGCGAGGTGCTGCGCAACGACGAGGTGTCGACCGCGCACGCCCAGGACGGATTCGACGGGGTGCTCCTGTCCCCGGGACCCGGCGCTCCGGAACAGGCCGGTGTCTGCGTCGACATGGTCCGGCACTGCGCCGCGACCGGGGTCCCCGTCTTCGGTGTCTGTCTGGGCATGCAGTCGATGCAGGTGGCGTACGGCGGTGTGGTCGACCGGGCGCCCGAGCTGCTGCACGGGAAGACCTCGCTCGTCGAGCACCAGGGCAAGGGCGTCTTCGCCGGTCTGCCCTCGCCGTTCACCGCGACCCGCTACCACTCGCTGGCCGCCGAACCCGAGACGGTTCCGGCCGAACTGGAAGTCACGGCCCGTACGCACGACGGGATCATCATGGGGCTCAGACACCGGGAACTACCCGTCGAGGGTGTGCAGTTCCACCCCGAGTCGGTGCTGACCGAGCACGGCCACCGGATGCTCGCCAACTGGCTGCTGGAGTGCGGCGACAAGGTGGCCGTGGCGAGATCGGCGGGGCTCGCCCCGGTGGTGGGCAGGGCCACGGCGTGACCGCGCTGCGCCCCGAGCGCGACAGCTCCCCCTACGGCGGCGAGGCCGCGTACGGGGGCGCTGGGGCGTTCGAGGGCGCGGAGGCCCAGGCCTATACGGGCGCGGGTGCCTACGAGACGGCGGTCGGGGGCCTCGCGGACCCGTTGACGGATCCGCTGCCCGGCCAGGGACAGGGCGCACAGCAGCAGGGCTACGGCGCCGAAGGGTACGGATCCGACTGGTACGCGGCGCAGGCGGCCCAGGTGCAGGCCGCGCAGGCACAGGCAGCCCATGCCCAGGCCGTGCAGGCCCAGGCGGCGGCCTACGCACAGGCCGTCCAGGCCCAGGCGGCACAGGCCCAGGCTCAAGCGGCCCAGGCGGCACAGGCCCAGGCGCAAGCGGCCCAAGCCCAGGCGGCGCAGGCCCAAGCCCAGGCGGCGCAGGCCCACGCCCACGCCCAGGCCGCAGCTCAGGTCCAGGCGGCTCGGGGGCACGCCCGGACGTCGGCGATGCCGTCCGCGTCCTCGCAGGCGCCGCCCTACGCGCAGATGTACGAGCAGACGTACTCGCCGCCGTACGAGGACCGGGCCACCCCCTACCGAGCGCCGACGGCCGCTCCGTACGGCGGGCCCGTCGCCGCCGCCCGGGCGGAACCGATCGCCGCGCGTCCGCCTCGGGACGACGAGACGGTCGCGTTGCGTCTCCAGGAACACCTCCAGGAGCCACCCCGGACAGGGGAGCGGAACGCGGG
This sequence comes from Streptomyces sp. NPDC002580, assembly GCF_042889485.1. NCBI lineage: Bacteria > Bacillati > Actinomycetota > Actinomycetes > Kitasatosporales > Streptomycetaceae > Streptomyces > Streptomyces sp. NPDC002580. The sequence continues at coordinate 263,886 of NZ_JBIAQZ010000003.1, forward strand.
CGCGGCCGGGAGCGGGGCCGTACCCGCCGCCGGTGGCCGTGCGGCCCGTCGTAAGGCGGCCAGGAGCCAGGGACGGCACGGAGGCGCGCAGGAGCCCCATGAGCCCCAGGAGACGCCGCAGGGGGCCGCCGAGGCCCCTCTGAGCCGTATGGGCGCCCGGCGTGCGGCACGTGAGCGGAAACCCAGCGCGGGTGTCCTCGCGAGCCGGATGGTCGGCGAGGTGTTCATCACCACCGGCGTACTGATGCTGCTGTTCGTGACCTACCAGTTGTGGTGGTCGAACGTGCGGGCGCACCAGCAGGCGGGCAATGCCGCGCAGAACCTCCAGCAGGACTGGGCGAACGGCAAGCGGAATCCGGGGACGTTCTCGCCCGGCCAGGGCTTCGCCATCCTGCACATACCAAAGCTGGACGTGGTCGCGCCGATCGCGGAGGGCATCGACAAGACGAAGGTGCTCGACCGCGGAATGGTCGGTCACTACGGCGAGGGTGAGCTCAAGACGGCGATGCCGGACGCCAAGACGGGCAACTTCGCGGTCGCCGGACACCGCAACACCCACGGTGAGCCGTTCCGCTACGTCAACCGGCTCAAGCCGGGCGACGAGATCGTGGTCGAGACGCAGGACGACTACTACGTCTACAAGATGGCGTCGATCCTGCCGGTGACGAGTCCGAGCAACACGAGCGTGCTCGACCCGATCCCCAAGGGCTCGGGATTCACCGGGCCCGGCCGCTACATCACACTGACCACCTGCACACCGGAGTTCACCAGTAAGTACCGGATGATCGTCTGGGGCAAGATGGTCGAGGACCGGCCGCGCAGCAAGGGCAAACCGGACGCGCTGATCGGCTGAGGACAGGCGCCGAGGCACGCGCGGAGCGTGCGCGCGCCACGGGCACGTGAGACAACCTGAGACAGACCAGACGGGGCAGATGAACAGTGGCAGCGAGGACCGACCACGACGAGCGCGCCGGATCGCGCGCCCGAATTGCGGCCACCGGTGGAGCACCCGTGGGGCGCCGGAGCATGGGGCCGCTCGCGATGGCGCTCAGCGTCTTCGGTGAACTGCTCATCACCGTGGGGCTGGTGCTCGGCCTGTTCGTCGTCTACTCGCTGTGGTGGACGAACGTCATGGCCGACCGCGAGGCGCACAAGCAGGGTGACAAGGTCCGCGACAACTGGGCGCAGGGCAGGGGCGGTCCGGGTGCCCTGGACACCAAGAACGGCATCGGCTTCCTGCACGTTCCGGCGATGAGGAACGGAGAGGTCCTCGTCGAGAAGGGCACGGCGACGAAGATCCTCAACGACGGGGTCGCCGGCTACTACACGGAACCCGTCAAGTCGTCCCTGCCCACGAGCGGCAAGGACGGCAACTTCACGCTCGCCGCGCACCGGGACGGCCACGGCGCCAAGTTCCACAACATCGACAAGATGCGCACGGGCGACGCGATCGTCTTCGAGACCAGGGACAAGTGGTACGTCTACAAGGTCTTCGGCATCCTCCCGGAGACCTCGAAGTACAACGTCAAGGTCCTCCAGAGGGTCCCGGCGCAGTCCGGCAGGAAGAAGCCGGGTCACTACATCACCCTGACGACCTGCACGCCGGTCTACACGAGCCGCTACCGCTACGTGGTGTGGGGCGAACTGGTGCGGGTGGACAAGGTGGACGAGGCCCGGACGCTCCCGAAGGAACTGCGTTAGCGTCGTCGGAGCTGGTGTGCGGGAGTGACACGTTGTCACTCCCGGCATGAACTGGGCCCGAAGTCGCAAACAGCCCTTGCGACTTCGGGTCCTTCTGCGTCGCGGAGCGGTTACTCGAGAACCGCCAGTGCTGTTCCGGTGCTCCATTCCTCCAGCAGGCCGCGGTGTACGGCGGTGATGCCGCCGGCGGTGGCGATGTTCAGGGCGTCACGTGTGAAAGGGCATGTCGCCACGAAGAGGGCAACCTCCGACGTGTGCAGAACCTTGGCCGCTCCGATGAACTTCTGGACGTCGGGGCTGGTGACGGAGAGGTAGGGCGCGAATCTCTTGCACTGGACGACGAGGGTTCGCCCGTCAGCCGTACGACCGGTGATGTCGATTCCTCGGTCTCCGCTGCCGCCCCGCACCACGACGGCGGAGCAGCCGTCGCGTCGCAGTAGCTCGGCGACGTACTCCTCGAACTCGCGGCCGTTCATGGCGTCGATTGAGGCCATGGCTCCGGCGAGGGCGCGGTCCTCCCGTGGGCTTTCCAGCCGTTGCAGCCGGGCGTGATGTTGGCGGAGCCGCCGTTCGACGGTCTGGACCCCTGCTCGCAGTGCGATCAGTTCCCTGCGGTGCTCGCCTGATGTCTCGATCAGGGCGTTGAACATCGGGACGACGGTCTTGCCGAGGACGTGGGTGATGCGCTGGTCGATGCGGTCGTCGAGTGCGACGGTGTCCCCGGGGACGGGGTTATCCACAGGTTGCGTGCGTGCCAGGTACTCCATGTCGAGGAGGTACACACGAACTTGACGCGCAACTTCGCTGTCCCGGAGCAGCATGGCGACGTTGAGGACGGCTCGCCGAGAGAAGAGAGCAAGCGACCGGGTGCGTGACTGAATGCCACTGAGTTGCTTGAAGTCACTCAGTTCTGAACCTGCCAAAACTTGATACCCGTTCGCTTCCAGCTCCGCTCGGTGGTCGTGTACGAGGGCTCGAATGGCCTCCGTAGTGGCGCCGAAGTACGCCGCGACCATCGCCGTCGTCACATGCATACCGTCCGGCAGCAGAGTCAGCGCCTTGACCCTGTCGAGTACTTCTGTGCGCTCCAGTGCACTATCCCGTAGAGCCTTCGATTCCAGCAGAGCCGATTCGTTGATCACGTACTGCCCCTTTTACTCGTGTCGCGGTCTTGCGGCCGGGGCAGAACTTCGATTCCCCACCCATGCCTTCAACGAGGCGGAAAGTATGAAGAAACGGTCGAATCTCGCACAGCAGGTCGACAGAGGCGACGCGATCGTCTTCGAGACCAGGGACAAGTGGTACGTCTACAAGGTCTTCGGCATCCTCCCGGAGACCTCGAAGTACAACGTCAAGGTCCTCCAGAGGGTCCCGGCGCAGTCCGGCAAGAAGAAGCCGGGTCACTACATCACCCTGACGACCTGCACGCCGGTCTACACGAGCCGCTACCGCTACGTGGTGTGGGGCGAACTGGTGCGGGTGGACAAGGTGGACGAGGCCCGGACGCCTCCGAAGGAACTGCGCTGACCCGCTGACCGCGACCGTCCTTCCGAACAGCTCAGCCGAAAGGGCCCCGGCACTCAAGAGTGCCGGGGCCCTTCCGTCGGTCGTCCGACCAGGGTTCTCGGTGGGGCTATCCGTTGTTGCCGCCGAAGAAGCCGCCACCGCCGTTGTTGTTACCGCCGTTGTTGTTGAGGCCGACCGTCGTCAGGATCACCGTCGTGTTGTCGGGGCTGTCGACCTGGCTGTTGCCGTTCGGGTTCTGGCCGATCACGAGCGCGTTCTCGTCCTGACTGCTGCCGTTCGTCAACTGGATGTTGTTGAAGCCGGCCTGCTGCAGGATCTGCCTGGCGTCCTTCAACGTCTTGTTCTTGACGTCCGGCACGGTCGACTTCTGCTGCTCCTTGGCCTTGCCGATCTGGATGGCCACCTTGGAGTTGGGGTCCGCCTGTGCGTTGGCCGCCGGGGTGGTCCCGATGACCTTGCCGACCAGGTTCTGGTCGTCGGTCTCCACTTCGGTGCACTCGCCGACGAGGTCGTTCTCCGCGATCTGCGCCTTGGCCTCGTCACAGGTCTTGCCGGAGACGTCGGGGACGGTGGACTGCTTCTTCGCCTTGGCGACGGTCAGGGTGATCGTCGACCCCTTCTGCACCTCTTCACCGAGACCTGGGTCCTGCTCCAGGACAGTGTTCGGTTTCTCCGTCGATTCCTCTTGCTTCGTCTCGACCTGGAACCCGTACTTCTCGGCCCCGAGGATTTTCTTTGCCTCGGCCAGATCCTTGCCCGTGACGTTGGGAACAGCCACCTTGGGCGCTCCCGTCGACACCACCAGGTTGACCGTGTCGCCCTTCTTGACCTCGGTGCCGACCGCCGGGTCCTGCGTGCAGATGTTGCCGGTCTTCTGGTCCTTGCAGGCCTTCTTCGTGACAGTCCCGAGTTCCAGTTCCCTGTTGGCCAGCATCTCCTTGGCGACCGGCAGGGTCTGCCCGACGAAGTTCGGCGCGCCGAACGGCTCGTCGTTCTTGTCCTTGCCCGAGACGACGTACTTCCCGATCAGGATCGCGCCGATGAGCACCAGGACACCCGCGACGACAAGAAGGATCGTCGAGGTGTTGTTCTTCTTCTGGCGGCGGCGGTCGGGGCGGTCGTCGTAGCCGTAACCGCCGTCGTCCGGGTTCATCGGCGGCAGCATCGACGTGGCCTGGGCGTCCGAGGCGCGCATGGCCGTGGTCGCCTGGTCGTCGCCGTACCCGCCGTAGCCGACCGAGCCCATGGAGGCGGAGGCCGCGACGGGCTGGCCGTCGAGGCAGGCCTCGATGTCGGCACGCATCTCGTCGGCGGACTGGTAGCGGTAGTCCGGATCCTTGACGAGGGCCTTCAGTACGATCGCGTCCATCTCGGGCGTGATCTCGGGGTCGAAGACCGACGGGGGCTGGGGCTCCTCGCGGACGTGCTGATAGGCGACGGCCACCGGGGAGTCGCCGACGAAGGGCGGGCGCACCGTCAGGAGTTCGTACAGCAGGCAGCCGGTGGAGTAGAGGTCCGAGCGGGCGTCGACCTGCTCGCCCTTCGCCTGCTCCGGCGAGAGGTACTGGGCGGTGCCGATGACCGCGGCGGTCTGCGTCATCGTCATACCCGAGTCGCCCATGGCGCGGGCGATGCCGAAGTCCATGACCTTGACCTGGCCGTTGCGCGTCAGCATGACGTTGGCGGGCTTGATGTCGCGGTGCACGATGCCGGCGCGGTGGGAGTACTCGAGGGCCTGGAGGATGCCGATGGTCATCTCCATGGACCGCTCGGGCAGCAGTCGCCGCCCGGAGTGCAGCAGTTCGCGCAGGGTGGACCCGTCGACGTACTCCATCACGATGTACGGGATGGAGGTGTTGTCGATGTAGTCCTCACCCGTGTCGTACACGGCGACGATCGCGGGATGGTTGAGCGAGGCGGCCGACTGGGCCTCCCGGCGGAACCGGGCCTGGAACGACGGGTCGCGTGCGAGGTCAGCCCGCAGCGTCTTCACCGCCACCGTACGGCCGAGCCGGGTGTCATGTGCGAGGTAGACCTCCGCCATGCCACCACGACCGAGCACGTGGCTCAGTTCGTACCGGCCGCCGAGGCGACGCGGCTCTTCCATAGCTACCTACCAGCCCTCTCCGTCGGTCCCGACCGCACCTTTGTGTGGTCCGGCGTGCCGTCCGGGCATACCGTACCCGGATCGCCTTCTGTGACCTGGCCAAGACCATCACCCGTGACAGGACCGGTATCGCAACGTGCACCGATGTGATGGGGACGTGAGCGGGGTCACTTCTTGCTGTCGATGACCGCCTTCATCACACTTCTCGCGATGGGGGCGGCGAGACCACCGCCGGAGATGTCTCCGCGGTCGGCGCTGCCGTCCTCGACGACCACGGCGACGGCGACCGGCGAGCTGTTGTCGGCGAGCTTCGCGTAGGAGATGAACCAGGCGTACGGCTTCTCGCTGTTGTCGACGCCGTGCTGGGCGGTGCCCGTCTTGCCACCGACGGTGACACCCTGGATCGCGGCCTTCGTGCCCGTGCCACCCGGCTTGATCACCGTCTCCATCATCGACTGGAGGACCTGCGCGTTCTCCTTGGAGAGCGGCTGGCTCAGCTCCTCGGGATCGGTCTGCTCGATGACGTCCAGGTCCTGCGTGCTCAGCTCGCTGACCATGTACGGCTTCATCAGGATGCCGTCGTTGGCGACCGCGGAGGCCACCATGGCCATCTGGAGCGGGGTGGCCGCGGTGTTGTACTGGCCGATCGAGGACAGCGCGGTCTGCGACGTGTTCATGTCGTCGGAGAAGACCGAGGCGCTGGAGCGGATCGGGGTGAACTGCTCGGTGCCGAAGCCGAACTTCTTGGCCTGCTCCAGCATCTTGTCGTTGCCGAGGTCCGCGCCGACCTTGCCGAAGACCGTGTTGCAGGAGACCTTGAGCGCGACGCGCAGGGTGGCGTTCTTGCAGGGGAGGTCGCCCTCGTTGGGCAGCTTGGTCGTGGTGCCCGGCATGATCCACGGGTCCGGGGAGTCCGTGTCGGTGTCCGCGTCCGGGACGAGCCCGTTCTCCAGGGCGGCGGCCGCGGTGACGACCTTGAAGGTGGAACCCGGCGGGTAGGTCTCGCGCAGCGCCCGGTTGAGCATCGGGTCGTCGGGGTTGTTCTTCTTCTGGAGTTTGTTCCAGGCCTTGGCGTCCGTGCTCGTGGAGTTGCCGGCGAACGTCGACGGGTCGTACGACGGCGTCGAGGCCAGAGCCAGGATCGCGCCCGTCTTGGGGTCGATCGCGGCGACGGCGCCCTTCTTGTCGCCGAGGCCCTCGAAGGCGGCCTTCTGCGCGGCGCCGTTGAGGGTGGTGACGACGTTGCCGCCCTGCTTCTTCTTGCCCGTGATCATGTCGAGGGTGTTCCGGAAGAAGAGCCGGTCGTCGTTGCCGGTGAGGATGCCGTCGTCGATCTTCTCGAGCTGGTTGGCGCCGAAGGCCTGCGAGGCGTACCCGGTGACGGGCGCCCACATGGCGCCGTCCTTGTAGGTGCGCTTGTACTCGTAGTCGCCCGTCTTGGACTTCACGTAACCGGTGATCGGGTTGCCGTCCACGATGATGTCGCCGCGCGGGGTGGCGTACCGCTCGATGTTCACGCGGCGGTTGGCCGTGTCGGTCCGCAGCTCGTCCGCCATCACGTACTGGAGCCAGTTGTCGCGGATGAGCAGGGCGAGGACGAGCAGCCCGCAGAAGATCGCGATCCGGCGCAGGGGCTTGTTCACGGGCGGACCACCTGGGTCATCTCGGCGTCGGGGTTGGGAGCGGGGGCCGGGGCCGGCCGGCGGGCGGTGTCGCTGATCCGGATCAGCACGCCGATGAGCGCCCAGTTGGCGATGACGGAGGAACCGCCGGAGGCCAGGAACGGCATCGTCATACCGGTCAGCGGGATCAGGCCCATGACGCCGCCGGCGACCACGAAGACCTGGAGCCCGAAGGCGCCGGAGAGACCGACGGCGAGGAGCTTTCCGAAGGGGTCGCGGGCGGCGAGGGCGGTGCGGATGCCGCGCTCGACGATCAGGCCGTAGATCAGCAGGATCGCCATGACGCCCGCCAGACCCAGTTCCTCGCCGAACGTGGCGAGGATGAAGTCGGAGTTGGCGGCGAACCGGATGAGTTCGGAGTGGCCCTGGCCGAGGCCGGTGCCGAGCGTGCCGCCGGAACCGAAGGCCCACAGGGCCTGCATGGCCTGCTCGGAGTGGATGATGCCGTCCTTGGTGCCGGCCTGGCTGAGCAGGTACTCGTGCATCGGGTCGAGCCAGGCCTGCACACGCGTCTGGATGTGCGGTTCGAAGCTCGCCACACCGACGGCGCCGGCCGCGGACATCAGCAGACCGAAGACGATCCAGCTGGTCCGCTCGGTGGCGACGTACAGCATGATGACGAACATTCCGAAGAACAGCAGCGACGTACCGAGGTCCGTCTCGAAGACCAGGATGAGGATCGAGATGAACCAGACGACCAGGATCGGCCCGAGGTCACGGCCGCGCGGCAGGTACAGGCCCATGAAACGGCGGCTGGCCAGGGCGAGCGCGTCGCGCTTCACCATCAGGTAGCCGGCGAAGAAGATCGCGAGGACGATCTTCGCGAACTCACCGGGCTGGATGGAGAATCCGGCGACCGAGATCCAGATCTTGGCGCCGTAGATGTCGGCGCCGAGGCCCGGGACCAGCGGCAGCAGCAGCAGCACCAGGGCGCCGACCATGGAGATGTAGGTGTAGCGCTGCAGGACGCGGTGGTCCTTGAGGAAGATCAGCACGACGACGAACAGGCCGATGGCCAGCGCGGTGTACAGCAGCTGGCGGGGCGCCGCGTTGCCCGCCTGGTTGATCGACTGGAGCAGCTTCGACTGGTCGAGCCGCCAGATGACCACCAGACCCAGCCCGTTGAGGAGCGTGGCCAGCGGCAGCAGCAGCGGGTCCGCGTACGGAGCGAATTTCCGTACGACGAGATGGGCGACGCCGGCCAGCAGGCCGAGGCTCACGCCGTAGCCGAGCAGGCCGGTGGGCACCTCGTCGTCGATGGCCAGGCCCACGTTGGCGTAGGCGAAGATCGGGATGAGGACGGCGAACACCAGAAGTGCCAGTTCGGTGTTACGTCTGCTGGGTGCGCCGATCGATCCGATCGTGGACGTGTGGTGCGTCGGCGTGTTCGTACTGCTCATCGTGTGACAGGGCCCCTCACGGCTTCTTACTGCTTACCGCACAGCGAGACCAGCTTCTGCTCCTCGTCGGAGAGGCTGGGGCCGGGTGTGGGAGTGGGTGCGGTCGTGGACTTGGAGGACGAGGGTGCCGAGCCCGACGGGGTCGGGCTCGGGGTGGACGTGGCCTTGGACGTCAGGGAGGTCTTTGTGGTTCCCGTGGTCCCACCGGCCTCGCCCTCACCGGTCTTCGCGTTCTTGTCGCTCTCGGCGGAGCGGCGCTCGGAGTCCTTCTTGCACGCGGACGCCTGCACGCCGAGCTCGGCGATCTTCGACTTCGCGTCGCTGAGACCGCCTTCGGCGATGGTCTCCTTGACCTGCTTCTGCTGGTACGGCGGCAGGTACTTGAGTTCGATCTCGGGGTGATCCTTCTCCACCTTCGAGAGCGAGACCCAGGCGAGGTCCTGGCTGATGCCCCGGTACAGCGCGACGTGCTCGCCCTTGGTGCCGACGTAGTACTGCGTCTGCGTCCAGCGGTAGCCGCCGTACAGGCCGCCGCCGATGACGGCGAGCGTCAGGATGCCGAAGAAGGATCTCTTCAGCCACTTGCGTCCGGTGCGCGGCTTGACGAAGTCCTCGTCCGAGTAGTCGTCGAAGCCGCCCGTGGACACGTAGCCGGTGGTGTCGCCGCTGCCGGGCGGGCCGAACTCGCCGCCGCCCTGGCCGGGCACGGGCCGGCCGAGGCCGGACGCGCGGCCCGCGGGGGTCTGCATGGCGCCGTTGTCCTGCAGCTGGTGCTGGTTCTCGGCCACCGCGCCGACCACGACAGGGGTGTCGGAGAGCTGCGCGGCGAGCGTGTCCCCGGAGTCGATGTCGAGGACATCGGCAACGATGACGGTGATGTTGTCCGGACCGCCTCCGCGCAGCGCGAGCTGGATGAGCTCCTGCACGGTCTCCTGCGGGCCCTGGTAGCTGGCGAGGGTGTCCTCCATCGTCTGATGGGAGACGACGCCGCTGAGGCCGTCGGAGCAGATCAGGTAGCGGTCGCCGGCGCGGACCTCGCGGATCGAGAGATCGGGCTCGACGTGGTCGCCACTGCCCAGCGCGCGCATCAGCAGGGAGCGCTGCGGGTGGGTGGTGGCCTCCTCCTCGGTGATGCGTCCCTCGTCGACGAGGCGCTGCACCCAGGTGTGGTCCTGCGTGATCTGCGTCAGCACGCCGTCGCGCAGCAGGTAGGCGCGGGAGTCGCCGACGTGGACGAGACCCAGACGCTGGCCGGTCCACAGCAGGGCGGTGAGCGTGGTGCCCATGCCCTCGAGCTGCGGGTCCTCCTCGACCATCATCCGGAGCTGGTCGTTGGCGCGCTGCACGGCGGTGCCGAGCGAGGTGAGGATGTCGGATCCGGGTACGTCGTCGTCGAGCGCGACGATGGTGGAGATCACCTCGGAACTGGCGACCTCACCGGCGGCCTGACCGCCCATCCCGTCGGCGATCGCGAGCAGGCGAGGACCGGCGTAGCCGGAGTCCTCGTTGCCCTCGCGGATCATGCCTTTGTGCGATCCGGCGGCGAAGCGCAGTGACAGACTCATGCGCACCTCGCCCGTCGGCTCCGGGTACATCCGCACGGTGCCCACCCTCCGGTCGGGAGCGCGCCGGGGTCCGTCGTGTGGACCGCCGCTGCGTGCTCGCTCCGCTCGCGCTCAATCATGACGTGGCACTACTTCCGCAGTTCGATGACGGTCTTGCCGATGCGGATCGGCGCGCCCAGCGGAACGGGCGTGGGAGTCGTCAGTCGGTTCCGGTCGAGATACGTGCCGTTGGTGGAGCCGAGGTCCTCGACGATCCACTGGCCGTCCCGGTCCGGGTAGATCCTGGCATGCCGGCTCGACGCGTAGTCGTCGTCCAGCACGATGGTGCTGTCGTGCGCGCGGCCCAGGGTGATGGTCTGCCCCTGGAGCGCCACGGTGGTGCCCGTGAGGGTGCCCTCCGAGACGACGAGCTTGGACGGGGCGCCGCGGCGCTGCCGGCCGCCGCCACCGGACGGTGGCTGCTGCTGGCGCTGTTGCGGCGGCGCGGCTTGCCGCGCGGCCTGCTGAGGCCTCGCGGCCTCCCTGCGCGCGCCGCGCTGTGTGACACGCGTTCCGAACAGGTCGCTGCGGATGACCTGCACGGCCACGATCACGAACAGCCACAGTACGGCCAGAAAACCCAGCCGCATGACCGTGAGGGTCAGCTCTGACATTGCCCCCGCTTCACCCTTCGGCTTGCCGATAAATGATGGTGGTGCTGCCCACGACAATCCGCGAGCCGTCGCGGAGCGTAGCGCGGGTGGTGTGCTGCCCGTCCACCACGATGCCGTTGGTGGACCCGAGATCCTGGATCGTCGAGGGCGTTCCGGTCCGGATCTCACAGTGCCGGCGCGATACGCCGGGGTCGTCGATCCGTACGTCGGCTTCGGTGCTGCGGCCCAGCACCAGTGTCGGGCGGGAGATCTGGTGGCGTGCGCCGTTGATCTCGACCCAGTGCCGCATACGGCCCCCCGCCGCCGGGCCGGCCGGCGGCCGGGCACCCATCGGTGCCGCGCCCGCGCGACCGCCTGGCGGCGGCGCGGACGGCATGGGGGGAGCGGCCGAAGGCGGGTAGCCGTAGCCGCCCTGGGCTCCGCGAGGAGCCGCCGGGGCGGGGCCCGCGGGGGCGCGCTCGGGGGACTGCTGGTTCGTGGAGGAGGCGAGCGTACGACTGCGCACGCGGTACAGACCGGTGTCGAGGTCGTCGGCCTTCTCCAGGTGGACCTTGATGGGTCCCATGAAGGCGTAGCGCTGCTGCTTGGCGTAGTCGCGGACCATGCCCGCGAGCTCGTCGCCGAGCTGGCCGGAGTAGGGGCTGAGACGCTCGAAGTCCGGCGTGCTCAGCTCGACGATGAAGTCGTTCGGGACGACGGTCCGGTCGCGGTTCCAGATCGTGGCGTTGTTGTCGCACTCGCGCTGCAGCGCTCCGGCGATCTCCACGGGCTGGACCTCGGACTTGAACACCTTGGCGAAGGTGCCGTTGACCAGACCTTCGAGACGCTGCTCGAACTTCTTCAGGACTCCCATGGGGCACCTCCTCCTGCGTAGCCGTCCTGGTACAGCTTGCTGTCGTCTTCCTGATCCTGCGGGCCTTGCTGGTACTGCTTACTGATCGTATCCACGCGTCGGGAAATCGGCTGGTTCCCCCTGTCGGCACGGTCGACGGGTTGTCGACGCCTTCCGAAGTCCCCTCCGCACGTTCCCTGAGAGGCCCCTCTTCGAACTCTTCCCGGCACTGCTCCTGCCATGGATCGTAGAGGCGCCTCGTGACCAGTGTCCCGCACCTGACTGTGCGGCCCGTCCTGCTCATGGGGAGATGCGCAGGACCGGTACGAGGTTGATACGTGAACAGGTTCCGTCCGCGACGTGTTCCGGGACGGATGGTGCGCATGGGGGCGCCGGGAGGGCGGCGGCCGGTGCCGGAGCTGGGACCGCGCGGGGAGCGAGGCCGGGCGGGGCAAGGCGCCGGGCCTGGGGATGCGGGGTGCGGAGGCGGGGAATGGCGGGTCCCGGGGGTGGTGGAAAGGGATGTGATCCCACCCCTGACAGCGTGCTAATCTTCTGGATGTCGGCAGGCGCTCGCACCACTCGGTGGGAGACGGACGACATACTCACTGCGCGAGTGGCGGAATGGCAGACGCGCTGGATTCAGGTTCCAGTGCCCGCAAGGGCGTGGGGGTTCAACTCCCCCCTCGCGCACCAAGAAGGACCGATGAAACGGGTCTTCACCAGAGACGAAAGTCCTGGTGGGGCCCGTTTCTCGTTGATCGGTTGCCCAGCTGGCCCCGGGTGTCGTCGGGGTGTTGCGGTTCGGGGCGACCACTGCGCGGCCAGGCTCGCTACGTGACAAACGTCACGGAGCGAGCCTCATTTCTTGATCGTCGATTTGTGTGGCTGTGACGGGTGATCAACCGGTTGGCTTCAGGTGGCCGGTGGGGGTCCGGCGGCCGATCGGCCTCGTGCGGCGCCGGCGGTGAGTGCGTCTGTCGCGCAGCCGGAAGCAGACCTTCTCCCATCCGGCGTCTCCGGAGCCGAGGGACTGCCAGTGCTTGGCCCCCTCTGCCGGGGCGAGCGTGATGCTGCGCCGGCGGCAGACCTTGAGCGGTCCCGTGGGCGGCGATGAGCCGCGTCCAGGTGCCGCGGTCGATGCGCTCGGCGTAGAGATCTTTGTGGCGTCGATGAGGGGCAGTGGCATCGAGGTGCACTACCAGGTGCCTTCGACCCGGATCGAGCCCCGGCGAGGCAGCCAGGCTCGCAGCCGCGCTCCCGAAGGCGGCTGAGGACCTTCGGTGACCAGGGCGAGGCGGTGTTCTCGTGCGGCCGGCACATCGGGATCGGCCGCAGCGGTGAGACGGTCCGCCTCCTCGTGGGACAGGTGCTCGTCGGCCGGCGGTGGTGAGGGGGCCATGGCCCCTTGCGCATCGCTGCAAGAGGCGGCGCACGACGGCACAGCCCGCTTCGCAACCCTGGTCGTCGTCGGGGATCTCGCGGATCTCGGCCGGAGCTGGGCGACGGAGGTGTCGATGTACTTCGTCGTCCAGAACACGATGGCGTCGAGGACCAGGCCGAGCGCGCCGAGTGGGTCCTCCAGCCGTCGCGGTACGCCTGGTGGATGCTGCCGCGCCTGCCGCGGCACACGTCCCGGGCCGGCCCGTGGCGGGACTCCCGCACGGTGAGCTGCCGCTTCGTCCGACGCCGGTAGCTGTGCCCACGTATCCGGGCCGGCGATCATGAACCGCTCTGAAGACGGTCACCACCGGTCGGTGGATCGAGTGGCCGGTAGCCCGGACGGTCACGTCCCAGGCTGGTGGAGCGGGGGAGGAAACGCTGGGGGGCTGCCGACCCGTTTCCGAGTGTGTTCTGTGGTTCAGGGGTTTTTGGTTTCGGTGGTGCGGTGGTGTTCGGTGTTGATGCGTTGGGCTTCTTCGAGTTGGTCTTCGAGGATGACGATGCGGCAGGCGGCTTCGATGGGCATGCCGCTGTCGACGAGTTCGCGGGCGCGGGCGGCGATGCGTAGTTGGTAGCGGGAGTAGCGGCGGTGGCCGCCTGCTGAGCGCAGGGGGGTGATGAGGCGGGCGTCTCCGATGGCGCGGAGGAAGCCCTGGGTGGTGCCGAGGAGTTCGGCGGCCCGGCCCATGGTGTAGGCGGGGTAGTCGTCGTCGTCGAGACGGCCGAAGGAATCGTCTGCTGTCACTTGCACCTCTCTGGAAAAACGCGTGGAGGGGCCCCGGTGCTGTGGCACCGGGGCCCCGAAGGAACTGCTAACACCATCTGCCGGCTTGGTTGTGCGCCGGCTCTCTGTTTCCGCAGACCCGACCGACATCCTGTCGGGGGTGCGGGGATCGCAGTTGCTTGACCGGAGACCACCTCACTATCGATGTCCTGCGGTACCCGGGCTCAGATTTCCGCCCGGGCGATCCTGATGGCGCCTGGTCCCTCCGTTCTTTCCCTCTGATGAACCGATCACTTACCGAACCTGTCCTGCTGGTGGCCTGTGGCAGCGCCACTCTTCGGCAGCCAGCCCCGTCGCCCGTCCTGCGTCTGCTCTGGCTTGGAACCCCACTGCCGAACCTCCCGGCGCGCGCGTCCGCAGCCGACGCCTTCACCGAGGAACCACTCACCGCACTGCTGGTATTGCGAACTGCACTTGCGGTACTGCCACTGAATCAACTTCGGTCCTGCTGGTGGCGGCCCCTGAACACTGCGGGCCACCCGGTCCGGCCGTCAGTCCCGTCGCCGTCCTGCAACCGCTCTGGCTTCGGAACTCCACCGCCGCACCGCCCTGCAACTGCACTACCGCTGCCCGGCAGTTCATCTCTGCCCGGCCCTTGTCGATCTCCGTTACGAGAGAAACCATAACCACGCCCACCACCCAATGTCTACTCCAGCCAACATAGACTTTCTCGTGTTCGGCAGTGAGGCAGTCACCCTCGAACGGAGCAGGAGAAGGGGGAGCATCCGCATGGGCTGCACCGCTGCCAGGGCCTGCGCCGTTTGTGGCTCCGCGCGCGAGCGCCTCGGGTCGGGCACGGTGCCCGATGAGGGTGTCGCGCCGGGTGGGACGGAGGGGGAGGCGGTCCAGGACGGGCCGAACTCGTTCAGGGAGCGTGGCATGCCTTCCCCCAACGCGGGTATACGGTGCGCTGGTCGGCCAGCAGCGGCCGGCGGCATGGGCTGGATCACGCACGTAGGGAGGGGTCCTGAGATGACGGTGACCGAGACAACGCAAGCACGCACGGTGGCGGCGCTTCCGGAGATAGCCGACCCCGCGCAGGTCGCTCCAAAGGACGCCCGCGACTTGTCCCGGCTGTTCTTCGACCAGCTCACGGTGCTGGAAGAGGGCACGCCCGAGTACCAGTACGCGCGCAACACCCTCATCGAGATGAACGTCACCCTCGTCCGTTTCGCCGCCGCGCGCTTCCGCAGCCGCAGCCAGGACGAGATGGAGGACATCGTCCAGGTCGGCACGATCGGGCTCATCAAGGCCATCGACCGCTTCGACCTCACCCGCGAAGTCGAGTTCACCTCCTTCGCCGTTCCCTACATCGTCGGCGAGATCAAGCGGTTCTTCCGCGACACCTCCTGGGCCGTCCACGTGCCCCGCCGCCTCCAGGAAGCCCGCGTCGCCCTGGCCAAGGCCACCGAGGAACTGCGCTGCCGGCTCGGCCGCATGCCTACGGTCAAGGAACTCTCCGAGCTGATGTGCCTCAGTGAGGAGGAGGTCAACGAAGCGCGTCTGGCTTCCAACGGCTACAACTCCTCCTCGCTGGACGCCGCCATCACCTCGAGCGAAGACGGCGAAGCCGCGCTGGCCGACTTCATCGGCACCGACGACCACGCCTTCGAACTCGTCGAGGACTTCAACGCCCTCGCGCCGATGATCGCCCAACTCGACGACCGCGAACGGCGGATCATCCACATGCGGTTCGTCGACGAACTCACCCAGGCTCAGATCGGCGAACACCTCGGCGTCTCCCAGATGCACGTCTCCCGCCTGCTCAACCGCACCCTGGCCAAGCTGCGCGAAGGCATGCTCACCACCAACTGACCTCACTTGTTCACAACACGCCGGAGGCGCTGCCCACCCGGCCGGGTGGGCAGCGCCTCCAGTTCATTTCATCCGCGAGAGTCGGTGCGGGCGCGTTGACCCCAACCGGCCGGCTGCGATCGATGTGAGCGAAGGCCTGGGCGGATCGGGTGGCGTTTCGTGGCATGGAGACGGGCGGGGCGTCCTCGGGAGCAGGCCACAGCATGGCTGATTGGCGCTCACGACCAGGCGTACCCGTCTCGCTTCGGCCGCCGCGGTGGGCGCCGTCGCAGCTCTTGGGCGCGCGCCGCACCGGGGCCTGCATCCCACTGCCCCGGGAGACACCGGGTCTTCGTCATCGGTTCGGGCTTCGCAGGGGGATGCCGTGCTCCGGCCGGCACGGTCCAGCGTCCCGGTGACCGTCCTGCGGCGAACGGCGCCGGCCGACCGGACCAAAGGCCGAGACGGCAGGCCGGAGCTCAGGAGGCGGGAGGGGCGGACCGCGGCGCTGATTAAAATCCTCTCTCATGTCGAAGCCTGACGAACTGCTTGTTGACGTTGTCGCCCTGGTGGAGTCCGGGCGCAGCAATCAGATGTCTGTGACCGTGGTCGCCGGCGGTGCTGTCATCACGGGGCGGCTGGCTCCCGAGGCCGTCTGGAGGCAGCGGGTGTCGGAGGTTCTGGCGGACTCGGCCCGCCTGAGCGATTTCTCCGCCGCGTTCACCGCTGGGACGCGCGCGGAAGGGCCGCCTACGCATCTGCATTTCCATGTGGCGCGGATTTTGCAGGGCGAGGTGGGGATCCCGGAGACGGGCGGGATGTACCGCGTCGCGATCGAGGACGTCAGTGCCTGGACCATGGGCGACTTCAGCTATTCCAGCCACTGACCCGCCCTCGCGCCGAGAGTCCTGGGTACGCGTCGAGGGTCCGACCGGCATTCCGGTCGGACCCTCGGCGTTGCTTCGATGGCGGCTCGCGCCGGCCCGTCGGTCAGGCGGCCGCGGGGGCCCCGAGCATGGCGGACGCCAGTTGCAAGGGGGTGAGGCCGCGCGTGGGCGTGGGGGCCTGGGAAAGGTCGCGGCAGGTGAAGCCGAGCTGGGCCATGGCCCGCAGGACTTCGCCGGCACTGAAGTCGCGGCGGTCTTGGCGGGTGATGACCTGGCCGACCTGTTTGACGGGGTAGGTGCGGCGGCCGATGATCACGGATTTGCCAAAAGCCTGCTCGGGCTTGATGCCCTTCATCGATTGCAGGACGCCGCTCTTGGTGAGGTCGAACGGGAAGCGGGCGATGACACAGCGCATGAAGCCTCACAGGGAGAAGAACGAGAGGGGGACGGTGCTGCCGCGGTGAGGCGGTTCACCGGGCAAGGGCGAGGACGCCCAAAGCGCTGCCGTGTTCGTCGACCACTGCCAGGGCATCGATTCTGCTGCGGCGCATCGCGTGTTCGGCTTCGGCCATGGTGGTCACGGGCGAGGTGAACGGCCCGCGGTCGCCGAGGACGTCGCGCAGCTGGACCCGGTCCGGGTACGCGGAGCTGTCACGGGCGGCGGTGAGCTGGGCCTGGGTGAGCAGTCCGGTGCACAGGCCGCTGTCGTCGCAGACGAGCAGGTGCCCGGTGCGGGCACTGGTCATGACGGACAGCGCCACCTCTACGGTCATGTCGTCACACACCTGTGGTCCGGCGGCGTCCATGACGTCGGCGACCGTCCTGTGCACGGGGGTGGCACTCGTGGGGCCGGGCTGCATCTGAACCAGCGTCAAAAGGTGCCTCCTGCATGAGTGGGCCGACATCCGGAACACGAAGTCTTCAGGCCGCCGCGTCGAAGGAGGTCTGGCGCCCGCTCACGCGCCGGGCAGCCGAAGCGGGGCTGCGCCGGCCCCGTGAGGAGGCACTGCGCTGACGCCGCTCGGTCACCGGGGCGGTGATCGTCACAGGGATACCGGAGGGGGTCTGGGCACCGGTGATCCGGCTGAGTTCCTCCTCGCCGGAGCGGACCTGGGTGGTCTGGGGCACGATGCCGGCGGCGTTCATGAGGCGGGTCATGTCGCGGCGCTGGTTGGGGGTGACCAGGGTGACGACGCTGCCGGACTCTCCGGCGCGGGCGGTGCGGCCGCCGCGGTGGAGGTAGTCCTTGTGGTCGGTCGGCGGGTCGACGTTGACGACGAGGTCGAGGTTGTCGACGTGGATGCCGCGGGCCGCGACGTTCGTCGCCACCAGGACCGTCACGTGCCCGGTCTTGAACTGCGCGAGGGTCCGGGTGCGCTGCGGCTGGGACTTGCCGCCGTGCAGGGAAGCGGCGCGGACACCGCTGTTCAGCAGATCCTGCGTCAGCCGGTCGACGGCGTGCTTGGTGTCCAGGAACATGATCACCCGGCCCTCGCGCGCCGCGATCTGCGTCGTCGTGCGGTGCTTGTCGGCGCCGTGGACGTGCAGGACGTGGTGTTCCATCGTGGTGACGGCGCCCGCGGACGGGTCGACGGAGTGGACGACCGGGTCGGTGAGGTAGCTGCGGACCAGGCGATCGACGTTGCGGTCGAGGGTGGCGGAGAAGAGCATCCGCTGGCCCTCGGGGCGGACCTGGTCGAGCAGCGCGGTGACCTGGGGCATGAAGCCCATGTCGGCCATCTGGTCGGCCTCGTCCAGGACGGTGATGGCGACCTGGTTCAGCCGGCACTCCCCGCGGTCGATGAGGTCCTTGAGACGGCCCGGCGTCGCGACGACGACCTCGGCCCCGCCGCGCAGGGCACCGGCCTGCCGGCCGATCGACATGCCGCCGACGACGGTGGCCAGGCGCAGCTTCACGGAGCGGGCGTACGGAGTGAGCGCGTCGGTGACCTGCTGGGCCAGTTCCCGGGTGGGCACGAGGATCAGGGCCAGCGGCTGGCGGGGCTCGGCGCGCTGTCCGGCGGTGCGGGCCAGCAGGGCGAGGCCGAAGGCCAGGGTCTTGCCCGAGCCGGTGCGGCCCCGGCCGAGTACGTCACGCCCCGCGAGGGTGTTGGGCAGGGTCGCGCCCTGGATCGGGAAGGGGACGGTCACACCTTGCGCCGTCAGCGCGGCCAGCAGCGGCCTTGGCATGTCGAGAGCGGCGAACGTCTCGACCGCGGGCAGGGCGGGAGTGATCGTCTTCGGCGGGGCGAACTCACCCTGCACCGCTGCGGGCCGCCGGCCCTGGCCGCCCGAACGGCTCGAACCCCCTGAACGGCTCTGACCCCCTGAACGGCTCGGGGCGGACGAGCCGAAGCGCGCGCCCCGCCCCGACCCGGCACTGGAGTCGAAAGCGGAGACCTCGGTCCGGCGGGAGCGGGAGAAACGACTGGAGGAACGGCTGTTCGTACGTGTGGGGTTCATCGAGAACCTTCCTTGATACACGGCACGTACCAAGGAATTCCCGCAGCAAAAGAGCGGCGCAGGGAATCACAAGAACGGGCCGAATGGAATGCGAAAAGGAATTTTGCTTGCAGTGGATCCAGCGAGGGGCGCAAGAAGCGAAACAGGTGACGTCATACGGGCGTAGAACCCGGACATCGGCTGGTTGCGGCGCCGCTCGGATCCCTGAAGATAAGGAACACGGGCCCGGGATGCGGGCAGTGTTCAGGTGACACCACTGTGGGAATGCCGTGGTTGGGGCCCGCACCCCGAGGGTGCGGGCCCCAACCATGAAGTGCGCGTCGGCGTCAGGCGGGAACGATGTTCTCGGCCGTCGGGCCCTTCTGGCTCGGCGCGATGTCGAAGGTGACCTTCTGGCCTTCGAGCAGTTCGCGGAAGTCCTGGGCGGCAATGTTCGAGAAGTGGGCGAACACGTCGGCACCCCCGCCGTCCTGCTCGATGAATCCGAAACCCTTGGCCGCGTTGAACCACTTCACGGTGCCTGACGCCACGGTATATCTCCTTAGGGCAGTGCGCCGGGACCCGCGAAACGCGGATACCGGGTCGCTGAGATGATGCCCCGCCCCGGAAGCGACCGGAATTACAAAAAAGCTTCCAACGGCCAGAAGATATGGGCGAAGGTGCTTGAAGTCTGGGAACCACAACTGCAACTGAGATCGACAGTAGCATGGGGTAGCGGCCCGCGTACGATAAATAACCCCACTCTATTAGATGGGGCAAAAACACTCCCCGCACGACACGTCAAACCCTCACCTCACCGTCATAGATATTGCCCCGTCCGAAGTGCAGCGTCTCAGGAAGAGCGGACCTGTTTCCCGGCTCAAAGGAACAACTATTCCGGTGATCGGCATCCTCCTCGGCATCAGCCCCATCGGCCCGTCTCGACACCATCGGGGCCGCCCGGCAGCAGCTGGGCGGCCCCGATCACGCGCCGCCCAGGATCCGCCACCGTCGCCAGCGGGTCGGCGCCCCGCTCTCGGGGGGAACCCGCACAGGCGGTCCTGAGGCAGCCGGATGCTGCCGGTGCGGACGGGAAGGCCGGACGGAGTTGATGTTCTCGGCCTGGGGACTTTCCGCCCGGGCGGAGTCGAACGTCACCGCCTGGCCTTCCTGGAACTCACGCCGGCCCGGGGAGCCGATCGCGAGGCAGCGCCCGAAGACGACCGGGCCGCCGCACAGTTGACTCCCACTCCCCGTGAAGGACAGGGAGACCGCCCTGGTCGTGTGACGTGTGTGACGAGCGGCGTGAGCCGTACGGGTTCGCGGTCAGTAGGCGGCCAGGGAGATGGCGATGTAGTGCGCGGTGAAGGCTGCCACGGTCAGCGCGTGGAAGACCTCGTGGAAGCCGAACCAGAGGGGTGAGGGGTCAGGGCGCTTCAGGGCGTAGACGACCGCGCCCGCGCTGTAGAGGAGACCGCCGGCCACGATCAGGGTGAGTACGGCCGCTCCGCCGGTGTGCAGGAAGTCGGGCAGGTAGCGCACCGGTGCCCATCCCAGGGCCAGGTAGCAGGGGGTGTACAGCCAGCGCGGGGCCCCGACCCACAGGACCCGGAACGCGATGCCGGCCAACGCGCCCGCCCACACGATCCACAACAGCACTGATCTCTGGTCCGGCGGGAGGAGGAGAACGGCCAGGGGGGTGCAGGTGCCGGCGATGATCAGGAAGATGTTGGCGTGGTCCAGCCGTCGCAGAAGAGCCTCCCCGCGCGGACCCCAGGTACCGCGGTGGTAAACAGCGCTCGTTGCGAACAGCAGCCAGGCGGTGATCGAGTACACGGCGCAGGCCACGGCCGCCTGCGGGGTGCGGGCCAG
This sequence comes from Streptomyces sp. NPDC002580, assembly GCF_042889485.1. NCBI lineage: Bacteria > Bacillati > Actinomycetota > Actinomycetes > Kitasatosporales > Streptomycetaceae > Streptomyces > Streptomyces sp. NPDC002580. The sequence goes on from NZ_JBIAQZ010000003.1 coordinate 284,575, forward strand.
GCAGATGAGTGCGATGCCTGCGATCAGCGCGGCGGGCACCATGGAGGCGTGGAGCCAGCCGCGCAACCTCGGCTTGACCGGCTCCACCAGGTCGCCCGCCCGCCCCACCAGTGCGGCAACCGAGTGAACCGTCTCCCCTGCACGGTCGCCTCGTGATCCGTCGGCCGGCCCGGCTTCACGAAGCTCTCCACGCCCTGAGGCGACGTGACCAGATTCGACTTCGGCGGCGTCGCGGGACACAGCTGCTCGTCCTCCTCTGGGCTCCTGAGAGTCACTGGCAACCATGCGGTCATGCTAAAAGATCTCCCTCCGGCAGCATGACAGGAGGAGGTCGGTCCAGGACCCCGGGTCGCGTCGCCGGGTACAGGCTGGTTCGCCACCGTGACCTCCGGCCCCGCCGTCGGTGCTGCCGCCGATGGGGACGACCGAAACCGAGTAGATCCGCTGGGCGTGGGAACGATCAGAGCTTCCGCACGGGTACCGCCGCTCGCCTGCACGCAAGGATCGCCGATGCTTCCTGAGGTCCGCCCCCACGTATCCGCGCCCCTCACCGACCAGCTGGAACGCCGACTGGGCCTGGCTCCAGACCTCCGAGCAGGCCATCTCGACGTGGAGCGCGTCGCCGGCATCGCAGTCGTCGCAGCCGCCCACTCCGGCGGGTACGCCGCCATCGGTCATCTCCTCGGACTGCTGGCCGCGCTTCCTTGCCCCACCGAGACCGGAGAACGCTTCTGGTCGGACCTGTGGAGGGCCTCGGGCACCGCCTATCTGCTACCCGCCAACATCAAGCCGGCGGTGTTGCAATCCCTGGCAGGCGAAGGAACCGCCCTGGCCCGACAGATCCTCTCGGCCGTCGATGAGATGACCCCGCCCCAACGCGTCGCAGTCGGGGAGGTGATCGGCCAGGCCCTCGTCGAGTCCGACCATCTACCGGACCTCAAGACACAGGTCATCGGAGAACTGTGGCTCCGAGATCTCGAACTGACCGCCTGGCACGTCCTGCACGCCGACCGCAGGTCGGACGATCCCGATGGACGCAAAGCCTTCCTCGAAGCCTGGACGAAGGCCTGAACGGCGGTACCGGGAGGATGCGGCCGGCCCAGGGTCAACCGTCTCGCCCCTGGACGGCCGACGGGAAGACCGTGAGGGCCGTTCTCGCCCGGCAGCGCCGCCGAATCGGAGTTGCGACTCCGTCCTGGAGAGCGCCGTGCGGGGGCTGCGTGTCCTCTCAGGCGGCTTGGATGAGTTCGGCGCGGCCGAACAAAAGCGGGTAGCCGGAGGGAAGCCGGCTCAGGATGCGGGTGATCAGGTCGGGGCCGGCCATGGCGGCGACGACGGCGAGGACCGCGCCGGTGTCCCAGCGGGTGGTGGCGGGGGTGGCGCCGGAGCGGTCGGCCAGGTCTTTGACGAAGGCCCAGCCGGTGATGGGCTGAGGGTCGGGGATCTGGGCGGTGAGGACGGAGGCCGCCTCGAAGGGCAGACGGGCGGCGAGTTCGACGCGTTCGTCGCCGGTCAGTCGCCGTCCGAGTCCCGAAAGGATCAGGTGGACGGCTTCTGCGGCCCGTTCGCGGGTGGGGTAGGCGCCTTCGTAGCGGACTCTCTCGAGCATCTGCTCGAACGTCATCACGGGCAGGTGCTCGAGCGGTACACGCAGGTCGGACATCACTGCGGTGGCTGCCTTTCTGTATCCGAGATGGTGGTGCCCGGCGGGGGCGCGGGCACCGGTGGGTGGGGTCAGTGGGGCTGGAGGCGGCCGAAGAGGAGGTCGTAGCCCGCGGGCAGCTGGAGCAGGACCTGCTTGATCAGGTCGTCGCCGGCCGCGTCGGCGACCGTGCTGAGGACGGCGCTGACGTCCCAGGCCGCGGTCGCTTCGGTGGCGCCTTCGATCCAGGCCGCCGTCGCTCGCAGGAACCGTTCCGGTGAGAGGGGTTCGGCGCTCTGCAGCGGGTTGAGCAGGATCAGGGCGAAGCCTTCCGGCAGGCGCGCCGCCAGCTGGGCGCGCACCTCGCCGACCAGGTGTGCGCCGAGCAGGGCGAGCACCACGCGGGCCGCGCGTTCCGCCTCCTGCCGGCTCCCGTACTCGCCGCGTTCCCTCACCTGGTCCAGGAACGCTTCCCAACGCAAGGTCATATCAGCCGCCACCCTTCTGCATCCGGTGCGGAGGACGGGGTGAAGGGGGTCGGGCGCCCGTCCTCCGCCGCATCGGCTCCGGTCGGCGGGGGCTCAGCCGGAGATCTGCTTGCGGGAGGACTCCCCGCCGATGGAGACCTTGCGGGGCTTGGCGCGCTCGGCGATCGGGATGCGCAGGGTCAGCACCCCGGCGTCGTAGTCGGCCTTGATGCGCTCGGTGTCCAGGCTGTCGGCCAGCACGAGCTGCCGGGAGAACACACCCAGCGGACGCTCGGAGAGTTCCATCTGGACGCCGTCGGCCTTCGCCGCGGGCCGGCGCTCGGCCTTGACGGTCAGCATGTTCCGCTCGACGTCGATGTCGATCGCCTCCGCGCTGACGCCGGGGAGGTCGAAGGCCACCACGTACTCGTCACCCTCGCGGTAGGCGTCCATCGCCATCGCGGACGGCCGCGTCCAGGTGCCGGAGCCGGTCAGCTGCTGGGCGAGCCGGTCGAGCTCGCGGAAGGGGTCGGTGCGCATCAACATCGCGAAAACACCTCCAGAAGGTTCGGGCTGTACCCGCCAATGCGCTTCACTGCCACCGTTGTAGCATGTCATCCAATGGATGACAAACATGAGTGTCGTCCAAAGGCTGACAGCTCTGACGGAGGTCCCATGACAGCAGCCGACCAGCCGCCCTCCGCCTGTACCGACACCCGGAGTCCGGCATCGTTTCTCGCCGCGACGGCGGCCCTGGAGGCCATGGACGCCGAACTGCGCGCCGCCCGGCAGGAGGCCCCAGACGCTCGCGGCGCCGGACCCGAGCAGGCCCTGGCCTCCCTGCTGCTGTTGCGGCAGGTTCGTGAGCAGCTCGTCGGATGGGAAACCGGCCTGATCGAAACCGCCCGTCACGCGGGAGCGAGCTGGGCCGACCTCGCCCACCCCCTCGGCGTGGCCAGCCGTCAGGCCGCCGAACGCCGCTACCTGCGGGGCCACCCCGGACCCGCAGGAACCACCGGTGAACAACGCGTCCAGGCCACCCGCGACCGCCGCGCGACCGACCGTGCCGTCGCCGCCTGGGCACGCGACAACGCCGCAGCCCTGCGCCGCCTCGCCGGCGAGATCACCGCCCTGACCGACCTCCCCCCTGCCTCCCGCATCCCGGCCGGCCGGCTCGACGCCGCCCTCGCCCACGACGACCCAGCCGCCCTCGTCCCACCCCTCACCGCGTTCCTCCCCCACCTGGCCGCCGCCCATCCCGGCCTCGCGGCCCGACTCGACACCCTTCTCGGCCACGGCGGGCAGCGTCCCTGACCGGACTTCGGGGCGCCTGTTCCAGACCGCGCGTGTCGGCCGGACAGTCATGTGCGCACCATCGCGGACGGTCGCAGGCCGGGCCCTGGCGGGCGGGCTTGTACCCGGCTCCCTTCTCGGTCACCGGCAGATACGGGGCCGAGTGGACCCGTCCAAGAGAATAAGAAGAACGTAAATCTCAAGCGCATGAGCGGGGATCGCCAGGGCACACGGCTGCTCGGAGGTTGATAACCATGGTTCCCCTGCTTCTCGTTCTTCTGCTCGCTCTGATCCTTTTCGGTGCCGGTTTCGCGGTCAAGATCCTGTGGTGGGTCGCGATCGCCGTCCTGGTGTTGTGGCTGGTCGGATTCGTCGCTCGCCCCAAGGGCGGCAGCGGACGCTGGTATCGCTGGTAGCGGCGCGACCTGCAGACACCCGGCCCTGCGGGGGCCCTTCCTCAGGGTTGGGCCCCCGCCGCCGTATCCGTGGGAAATCAGGAAGCGCAGCACGTCCTTCCTCGCGGTTTCCCCGTGAGGCTGACGATTTCGGGTAGGTGAGGGCCGACCGGGGTGGTTGCCGTGGGCGCGGTCGGGAACGCCGGTCGGAGCAGCCGCCCGCTACGGCAACTCCCGGCCCAGGCCGCCTGGGAATCGGCCACTCGCCCGCCTGGCGACAAAACCCCTGCCACCGAAACCCCAGGCCCGCCTTCCGGGGCAGGCCCGGCTCGTGGGTCGAGTACTCACCGAACCTCTGGTCTTCTCGGTCAGGCCGGGAGGGGGCGGCACACCCCAAGCCATGACACGACAGCTCGTCAGGTGATGTTGATCCGCTCAGGGCGACCCCGGACAGGGGATCAAGGCTTCAAGATCATCTCAGTGTGGGCTTCGCAGGCATCTTGGACGACCCGTTTCCGGGTGGGTGTTCTGTGGTTCAGGGGTTTTTGGTTTCGGTGGTGCGGTGGTGTTCGGTGTTGATGCGTTGGGCTTCTTCGAGTTGGTCTTCGAGGATGACGATGCGGCAGGCGGCTTCGATGGGCATGCCGCTGTCGACGAGTTCGCGGGCGCGGGCGGCGATGCGTAGTTGGTAGCGGGAGTAGCGGCGGTGGCCGCCTGCTGAGCGCAGTGGGGTGATGAGGCGGGCGTCTCCGATGGCGCGGAGGAAGCCTTGGGTGGTGCCGAGGAGTTCGGCGGCCCGGCCCATGGTGTAGGCGGGGTAGTCGTCGTCGTCGAGACGGCCGAAGGAATCGTCTGCTGTCACTTGCACCTCTCTGGAAAAACGCGTGGAGGGGCCCCGGTGCTGTGGCACCGGGGCCCCGAAGGAACTGCTAACACCATCTGCCGGCTTGGTTGTGCGCCGGCTCTCTGTTTCCGCAGACCCGACCGACATCCTGTCGGGGGTGCGGGGATCGCAGTTGCTTGACCGGAGACCACCTCACTATCGATGTCCTGCGGTACCCGGGCTCAGATTTCCGCCCGGGCGATCCTGATGGCGCCTGGTCCCTCCGTTCTTTCCCTCTGATGAACCGATCACTTGCCGAACGTGTACTGCTGGTGGCCTGTGGCAGCGCCACTCTTCGGCGGCCAGCCCCGTCGCCCGTCCTGCGTCTGCTCTGGCTTGGAACCCCACTGCCGAACCTCCCGGCGCGCGCGTCCGCAGCCGACGCCTTCACCGAGGAACCACTCACCGCACTGCTGGTATTGCGAACTGCAACCTACTGAACTGCTACTTCGGTCCTGCTGGTGGCGGCCCCTGAACACTGCGGGCCACCCGGTCCGGCCGTCAGTCCCGTCGCCGTCCTGCAACCGCTCTGGCTTCGGAACTCCACCGCCGCACCGCCCTGCAACTGCGCTACCGCTGCCCGGCAGTTCATCTCTGCCCGGCCCTTGTCGATCTCCGTTACGAGAGAAACCATAACCACGCCCACCACCCAATGTCTACTCCAGCCAACACAGACTTTCTCGTGTTCGGCAGTGAGGCAGTCACCCTCGAACGGAGCAGGCGCGAGAGCGGCCCGCTCCAGGGCGACATCACCTCAGCCGACGCCGATGGTGGCTCGCTGCGCCGCGAGCGCGGACGCCGTCCGGCTTCGCTGACGGCCTGTGCGACGGGCGATCGGAGGGGCGGGGCGAGCGGCAGAGCCGCGACCGATGGTCCCGCGATCGCCGGCGAGGTCTTCCGGGGAGCCCGGACCGGTCTGCCGCACCTGCCGCCCGACCACCGCGTTGCAGGACCCGGGCGGCAAGGGGCGGAACTGGGTTCCACGAGGGTCGGAAGTCTCCGGACACGGCGACGGTGGTCGCCGGTGTCGCCGGCTGCCGCGGCTACACGGCGAGGCGCTCCGAGACCTCCTTGGCCTTGGTCGCCGCGTCGTCGAGGGCCTTGCTGCGGGACGCCTCGAAAAGCGGGACCAGTTCGGCCATCGCCGGGTTGTGCGGGGCCATGGTCAGCTCCGGGACGATGAAGTCGAGATCGAGGGCGAGCATGTCCCGCAGTACGGCCTCCAGGTAGTTCTGCACGTACTCGTAGCCCTCGCGCGGAGTCCCCGGCGCGTACGAGCCGCCGCGGCTGGCGACGACCGTGACCGGGGTGCCCTTGGCCTTCGAGTCCTCGGCCATGGCGGTGCGCCCCATGAGGACGACGTTGTCCAGCCAGGCCTTGAGGGTCGAGGGGATGGCGAAGTTGTACATGGGGGCGCCGATCAGGATCGCGTCCGCGTTCTCCAGTTCCTCGATGAGCCGCACGCGTGCGGCGAAGGCCTCGGCCTGCTCGGGGGTGTGGGTGTCCGGGGCGGCGAAGCCGGCCGTGTGGGCGTCGGCGGTGATGTGCGGCACCGGGTGCGCGGCGAGGTCGCGGTAGACGACCGTGCCGTCGGGGTGCTGCTCCTGCCAGGCCGTGCGGAACGCGTCCGTCACGGCGCGGGAGGAGGAGACGCCGTCCGGGGAGACGGAGGAGTCGATGTGGAGGAGGGTGGCCATGGGGATCTCCAGGGGATGGGGAGGTGCTGGGCGTGGCTCTTCGGGGCGGTCGGCCCCGGGTCGGACGGTGGGTCGGGGGCGTGGGGCCCTCGCAATGGAACCCGTCCTGGGATGTTCTTCGGTCGCGGCCGGGTGGGGCCGTGAGCAGGGACTCGGGACAGGGCTGTCCCAGGGAGCCGCCCGTGATGGGCTTCTCTTTCGTTCCTAACTAGAGATAACACAGCTACTTACTTTTTTTCATCCCCTTGTGGGGACGCAGTACCCTGAGGACATGCCAGAACCGGGAAGCCACGACGCGGGGCCGTGTCAGAAGGTCGACGACGGCATGACCCGCGTCTTCACGCTGCTCGGGAAGCGCTGGACGGGCCTCGTCGTCTCGGTTCTGATGCAGCACCCCGTCCACTTCGCCGATCTGCGCAGGGCGATCCCGGGCATCAGCGAGCGCATGCTCTCGGACCGGCTCACCGAACTGGGCGCGGCCGGACTGGTCGTGCGCGAGGTCGACGAGGGCCCCCCGCTGCGGGTTTCGTACCGTCTGACCGAGGCGGGCGAGGCGCTGGAGCCCGCGCTCAAGGAGCTGGGCTCCTGGGCGGAGAGGTATCTGCCGGAGAGCGGACCGTGCGCGGGACGACCGCGGAATCAGTAGCCCGGGACGAGGGCGGACCCGCGCGAACCGGCCAGGGACCGGCGGTGCCGGACGGGCGTCCGCGCGGCCGGGCGTCCCTCGTCCGCCGTCACGGCCGCGGCGATTCCCCGGGCGATACCAAGGTTTTCCACAGGGTCTGACGCGTTTTCCCGACCGGCGGTACGGTCAGCACGAGTTGATGTTCGTGTGCGGGGGAGGCGGTCGTGATGGCCGAGATCGGTATGGCGGATGCGGTGGGCGCGGAGCGGCAGACGATGCCGTCCGCGGGGGCCGGACTGGTGGAGCGGGCCGGGCCCGTCGAGCGGGGCGAGGGGGCCCGCGAGGAGGACCGTGAAGGCCTACGGCCCGGGGCCGGGTCCGAGCCGGGGTCCGAGAGGCGGCCCATGCCCGGAAGCCGGTCGGAGTCCGGGGCGTCCGACGCCCGGGGACTGACCGTTCCGGGGTTCGCCGCCTGGCCGGTGAAGGGCTCGCCCAAGGACGAGGGAAAGGCCCTGCGCGGACGGGTGCCGCGCCGGGCGCACGCCGAGCTGACGATGGACGCCGACCGGCCGGCCGCCGTGACCGCCGTCGAGGAGTCCAACCGCGGCCGGCTCTCCGAACTGACCCCGATCAGGGTGGGCAGGATGGCGGCCACGCCCTTCGCGTTCCTGCGCGGCTCCGCGGGCCTCATGGCGTTCGACCTCGCCCGCACCCCCATGACCGGCATCGACGCCCAGATCTGCGGTGACGCGCACGCGGCGAACTTCGGTCTGTACGCGGACGCGCGCGGCGGTCTCGTCATCGACCTGAACGACTTCGACGAGACGGTGCACGGCCCCTGGGAGTGGGATCTCAAGCGGCTCGCCACCTCGCTCGTGCTCGCGGGCCGGGAGGCCGGAGCGGACGAGGACACCTGCCGAGCGGCCGCGCACGACGCCGTGGGCGCCTACCGCCGCACCATGCGCCTGCTGGCCAGACTGCCGGCGCTGGACGCGTGGAACGCCATCGCCGACGAGGAGCTGGTCTCCCACGCCGACGCCCACGACCTGCTCGGCACGCTGGAGCGGGTCTCCGAGAAGGCGCGGGCCAACACCAGCGGGCGGTTCGCCGCCCGGTCCACGGAGGCCGTGGAGGGCGGTGGCCGCCGCTTCGTGGACGCGGCGCCCGTCCTGCGCCGCGTTCCCGACCAGGAGGCGGCCGCGGTCGCGGCGTCCCTGGAGCACTATCTGACGACGCTCTCCGAGGACCGCCACCCCCTGCTCGCCCGCTACGCGGTGCACGACGTCGCCTTCCGGGTCGTCGGCACCGGCAGCGTCGGCACCCGCTCGTACGTCGTGCTGCTCCTGGACCACCGGGGCGAGGCCCTCGTCCTCCAGGTCAAGGAGGCCCGCGCCTCGGCGCTGCTCCCGCACCTCGCGACCGCCGGCCACCGGATGCCCGAGCCGGTGCACGAGGGCCGCCGGGTCGTCCTCGGCCAGAAGCGCATGCAGGTCGTCAGCGACATCCTCCTGGGCTGGACCTCGGTCGACGGCCGGCCCTACCAGGTACGACAGTTCCGCAACCGCAAGGGCAGCGTGGACCCCGCGGCCCTGGCCGCCGACCACATCGACGACTACGGCCGTATGACCGGCGCCCTGCTGGCCCGCGCCCACAGCCACAGCGCCGACCCGCGTCTCGTCTCCGGCTACTGCGGCAAGAAGGAGGAACTGGACGAGGCCATCGCCTCCTTCGCCGTCGCCTACGCCGACCGTACGGAGGCGGATCACGCGGCACTGGTGGCCGCGGTCCGGAGCGGGCGGATCGCTTCCGAACCGGGGGTGTGACCGTGGCGACCCGTGTGACCGGGGTGACCGTGGTGGTTGGGGTCTTTGGGGCCGTTGTGGCCGGTCAGGTGGTTGCGGAGGTGGGGAAGGCGGTGAGCTTCGGGGGAGTGTGGCCTACGCTGGTCGGGTGACGACCCCGGAAGCCGATCAGAGTCAGTCCGAGCCCACCGACGAGGGAGGCCGGGAACAGTCCGGTGCCCCCGAGGGCGGGACGCCCCAAGCCTCCCTCGGCGACGCCGGAGGCATCGCGGACACGGAGGGCGCGGAAGCGGCCTCGCGTGCCGAGGACGCCGCGGGCGACGAGGGTGACGCCGGGGTGCGGAGCGAGGCGCCGGCCGGTGCGGCGCAGGGTGAGGACACCCGGCCCGAGGCGCGGCTCGAACGGGCGGTGCGGGCGGCCGAGCAGGCGTTGATCGAGTTCGAGATCGCCGTGGAGACCTTCCGGGTCGAGGTCGACAACTTCTCCAGGCTGCACCACCAGAAGCTCGGTCCGATGTATTCCCGTCTCGACGAACTGGACGCCGAGATCGCCGAGGCGCGCGCCGCGCGCACCGGCGACGTGGAGGACATACGGAAGGCGCACGAGGCACGGGCTCGGGTCATGCCCATGCCCGGTGTCGAGGAACTCTTCCACGGCTGGATGGACTCGGACGGTCTGTTCCCCGAGGCCGTGGCGATGCTCACGGACCAGCCCGTGCAGCCTCCGCAGCGGGTCCGCCCCAGCGAGGAGGCCCGCAAGCTCTTCCGCGAACTGGTCCGCAAGGCCCACCCCGACCTGGCGCAGGACGACGGCGAGCGCAAGCGGCGTGACGAGTTCATCTCCCGGGTGAACGCGGCGTACGCCCGGGGCGACGAGCCGTTGCTGCGGGAACTGGCCGCGGAGTGGGCCGCCGGGCCCGCGCCCGAGGAGTGGAAGCCGAGCCGGAGCGAGGAGCTCTACGCCCGCCTCGAATGGCTCGCCCAGCGCAAGGAGATGCTCACCTTCGCCGCCCGTGAGCTGGAGGAGAGCGCCATCGGAGCCATGCTCAAGATGGCGCCGGAGGACCCGGACCGTCTTCTGGAGGAGATCGCCGAGCAACTGCTGACCCAGGTCGGCGTGCGCGAGGCCGAGCTGGTGGAGCTGATCTCCCAGGCTCCCTGAGTCTTCCCGCCCGCGGCGTCGGGTAGCGTCGGAGGCATGAGTTTTGGATCCGGTGTGCCCACGGTCGAGGTCGGCGACCTCGCGGTCGACGACTTCCTGCTGGACGTCCGCGAGGACGACGAGTGGGAGGCCGGTCACGCCCACGGGGCGCTGCACATCCCCATGAGCGAATTCGTCGCCCGCTACGGCGAACTGACCGAGGCGGCCCCCCAGGACGGCCGGGTCAACGTGATCTGCCGCTCCGGCGGCCGGTCGGCCCAGGTGACGCAGTACCTCGTCCAGCAGGGCATCGACGCCGTGAACGTCGAAGGCGGCATGCACACCTGGGAGGCCATGGGCCGACCCGTCGAGAACGCCAAGGGCGAGTCCGGCTTCGTCCTGTAGCAGGGGCCGCTCCGTCGGGTGGCCGACGGAGCGCCCCTCAGCCCAGGGGGTGTGCCGCCAGCAGATCGCCCAGGGCCTCCTCGTGGGCCGCCGCCGGGCCGAGCGACAGTTCCAGGTGCTTGGCCCAGGCGTGGTACCGGTGCAGCGAGTAGTCGGTGTCGGCGCCGAACCCTCCGTGCAGATGCTGCGCGGTCTGCACGACGCGGCGTACCCCTTCGGAGGCCCAGATCTTGGCGACGGCCACGTCACCGCAGGCGGGGAGCGCGCCCCCGGCTCCCGTACCGATCCGCCAGGCGGCCTGCCAGAGCGTCGCCTCCATCGCGCGCAGGTCGATGTAGCGGTCGGCGGCCTGCACGGCGACCGCCTGGAAGGTCGCGATCGGGAACCCGAACTGCTCCCGCTCGCTCGTGTACGCGCTCGTCATCCGCAGCACAGCCTCCCCGAGCCCGAGCGCCAGCGCGCACGTCCCGGTGGCCAGCAGTTCGCGCAGCCACTCCCACGCCCCCTCCGTGTCGATGACGTCGCGGGAGGCGATCCGCGCGGACTCCAGGCGGAGTTCACCGAGCCGCTCACCGGTCGTGGAGATCTGCTCGGCGAGGACGGTCCCCCCGTGACCGCGGGGAACCAGCGCGAGAACGGTCCGGTCGGCGTCCGTGTGCGCGGGGACGACGACGAAGTCGGCGTCGTGGGCCCAGGGGACGGCTGTCTGGGCACCGTCCAGCACCCAGCCGGCGCCGTCCCGCCGCGCGGTGACGGCGCGTTCGGCCGGGTCGTGCCCGGTCCTGCCGTTGGCGGCGACGGTCAGCACCAGTTCGCCCCGGCCCGCCCGCGCCGGCAGCTCCGCCCGCGCCTCCTCGCCGCCGTACCGCCGCACCACCGCCGCTGCCGCGCTGTGCTCCAGCAACGGCACCCGCGCCAGCACCTTCGCCGACTCCCGCAGCACCAGACACAACGCGATCGGGTCGAGGCCCGCCCCACCGCACTCCTCGTCGAGCAGCAGGCTCAGCAGGTCCGTGTCGGCGAGCCTCGCCCACAGGGCGCGGTCGAGGTCCTCGGCGACGGCGCCCGCGGTGAGCGCGGGACTGGGCACCCCGTCGGGCGAGACCCCGGCGAACACCGCCTTCGCCGCCTCGACCGCCGCCTGCTGCTCCTCGGTGAAGGTGAAATCCACGATCCCGTCCTCCCGCACACGCGTCGGACCAACGACCAGACAAGGCATCTGATCTGACGGTGCGTCAAGATAGAACAGGTTCTATGAGAAGGGAACGGCCGCTCAGCGGTCGAAGTCCAGCTCCACCTTCTCCGTGGCCGGATGCGACTGGCAGGCCAGTACGTACCCGGCTTCCGTCTCCTCCGGCTCCAGCGCGAAGTTGCGGTCCATCCGCACCTCGCCCGAGACGAGGAACGCCCGGCAGGTGCCGCACACGCCGCCCTTGCAGGCGTACGGCGCGTCCGGACGGTTGCGCAGCACCGCGTCCAGCAGCGACTCACCGTCCTGGACCGGCCAGGTGCCTCCGCGTCCGTCGAGCCGCGCGGTCACCGTGCTGTGCGCCGGGGCGGGTACGGCGGGAGCGGTCGCGGCACCGGCGTCCACGTGGAAGATCTCCTCGTGGATCCGTGTCCGGGACACCCCGAGCCCGCGCAGCGCCCGCTCGGCTCCCTGCACGAGCCCCATGGGCCCGCACAGGAACCATCCCGCCACCCGGTCCACGGGCAGCAGCGCCGGCAGCAGTCCGGCCAGCCGCTCCTGGTCGAGCCGGCCGGACGGCAGCCCGGCCTGCTGCTCCTCCCGGGACAGGACCGTCACCAGCTGGAACCGCTGCGGATAGCGGTCCTTGAGGTCGGCGACCTCCTCCAGGAACATCGTCGAGGCCGACGTGCGGTCGCTGCGGACCAGGCAGAACCTCGCCTCCGGCTCCCGCGCCAGCAGGGTCGAGACGATCGACAGCACCGGGGTGATCCCGCTGCCGCCCACCACCGCCGCGTACAGGCCGGCCGAGGGCTCCAGCGTGAAGCGCCCCGCCGGAGTCATCACCTCCACCTCGTCGCCCACGGCGATCTCCTTGAGCGCGTAGGTCGAGAACGCGCCGCCGTCGACCAGACGCACGCCGACCCGCAGCGTGCGCGGGCCCTCGCCGTCGGGGGCGGGTGCAAGGGAGCAGATGGAGTACGTACGGCGGATCTCCGCGCCGTCGGCCGTGCGGCGCAGCGCCAGGTGCTGGCCGGCGGAGTGCCGGTAGTCCTCGCGCAGCTCCGCGGGCACCGCGAAGGTCAGGGCCACGGAGTCGTCGGTGATCCGGTCGACCGCGGCCACCGGGAGCGGGTGGAAGCGGGCCATCACAACTCCTTGAAGTGGTCGAACGGTTCGCGGCAGGACAGGCAACGGCGCAGCGCCTTGCACGCGGTGGAGGAGAAGCGGCTGAGCAACTCGGTGTCGGCCGATCCGCAGGCGGGGCAGCGGACCGGCTCCAGCTCCTGCGGCTCCCCTTCGAGGGTGAGCGTCCGGGTCGGGCCCAGGCCCAGCGTCACGGGGCCCGCCGGGCGCCCGCCGCGCGGCGGCGCTATCCCGAACTCCCGCAGTTTGCGGCGACCTTCGTCCGAGATGTCGTCGGTCGACCACGCGGGGCTGAGCACGGTGCGCACGGACACCTCGCGGATGCCGTGCTCGTGGAGCACCCGCTCGATGTCCATGGACATGGCCTCGACGGCCGGACAGCCGGTGTAGGTCGGTGTCAGCTCGACCTCGACGGAGTCCGCGGTGCGTACGTGCACGGCGCGCAGCACGCCGAGGTCCTCCAGGGTGAGAACGGGAAGCTCGGGGTCGAGCACGGAGCCGGCCAGCCTGCGCAGCTCCTCCTCGAGTTCGGTCGTCGTCACCACGACGCCCCCGGGTGGCTGCGGTGGAGGTGCTGCATCTCGGCGAGCATCCGCCCGAACGGCTCGGTGTGCAGGCCCTGGCGTCCGGCGCCGGCCGCCCACGCCCCGGACCGGGGTCCCTCGGGGACCGACAGCGTGGCCCGGCGCAGGACGTCTTCCACGGACTCCAGCCAGGCGGCCTGTGTCCCCTCCCAGTCGATGTCGATGCCGTCGACCGGCTGGAACATCTCCCCCGTGAAGCGCCACAGCGCCTCGCACGCCCGGTTCATCCGCTCGTGGCTGACGGCCGTGCCGTCGCCGAGGCGCAGCGTCCACTGCTCGGCGTGGTCCTGGTGGTAGGCGACCTCCTTGACCGCCTTCGCGGCGAGGGGCGCGAACTCGCTCTCCCCGGACGCCAGTTGTGCGTAGAGGAGCCGCTGGTAGGTGGAGAAGTACAGCTGGCGGGCGATCGTGTGCGCGAAGTCGCCGTTCGGCTGCTCGACGAGCTGGAGGTTGCGGAAGGCGCGTTCCTCGCGGAGATACGCCAGTTCGTCCTCGTCCCCGGCCATCGACAGCAGGACCCGGGCCTGGCCGAGCAGGTCCAGCGCGATGTTGGCGAGGGCGACTTCCTCCTCGAGGACGGGCGCGTGGCCCGCCCACTCCCCCAGGCGGTGCGAGAGCACCAGGGCGTCGTCGCCGAGGGCCAGAACGGCCGCTCTGTTCACGGTGAGAGTCACAGGTGCTTCACCCCTTCCGGGATCTCGTAGAACGTCGGGTGGCGGTACGGCTTGTCCGCGGAGGGTTCGAAGAACGGGTCCTTCTCGTCGGGCGAGGAGGCCGTGACGGCGGTGGACGGGACGACCCAGATCGAGACGCCCTCGCCGCGCCGCGTGTACAGATCGCGGGCGTTGCGCAGGGCCAGGTCGGCGTCCGGCGCGTGCAGGCTGCCGGCATGGGTGTGCGAGAGCCCGCGGCGCGAGCGCACGAAGACCTCCCACAGCGGCCAGTCGGTGTTCGTCATGCTCGGGTCGCTCCTGTCTCACCGGTCGTGCTCGCGGAGCCGCCGGTCCACCTCGTCTGCTTTTCGGCGTACGCCGACGCCGCCTCCCGTACCCACGCGCCCTCCTCGTGGGCGCGTCGGCGCTGGGTTATCCGCTGGTCGTTGCACGGGCCGTTGCCCTTGAGGACGTCCCAGAACTCGGTCCAGTCGATGGCGCCGAAGTCGTGGTGCCCGCGCTCCTCGTTCCACACGAGGTCCGGGTCGGGCAGGGTCAGGCCGAGGGACTCGGCCTGGGGCACGGCGATGTCGACGAAACGCTGGCGCAGCTCGTCGTTCGAATGGCGCTTGATCTTCCACGCCATCGACTGGGCGGAGTGCGAGGACTCGTCGTCGGGCGGGCCGAACATCATCAGGGAGGGCCACCACCAGCGGTCGACCGCGTCCTGCGCCATCGCGTGCTGCTCGGGGGTGCCCTGGCTCAGGGCCAGCAGCAGTTCGTAGCCCTGGCGCTGGTGGAAGGACTCCTCCTTGCACACGCGGATCATGGCGCGGGCGTACGGGCCGTACGAGCAGCGGCACAGGGGGACCTGGTTGGTGATCGCGGCACCGTCCACGAGCCAGCCGATGGCGCCGACGTCCGCCCAGGTCAGCGTCGGGTAGTTGAAGATCGACGAGTACTTCTGGCGGCCTGAGTGCAGTTTGTCCAGCAGCTCGTCGCGGCTGGTGCCGAGGGTCTCGGCCGCGCTGTACAGGTACAGCCCGTGGCCGGCCTCGTCCTGGACCTTCGCCATCAGGATCGCCTTGCGGCGCAGCGAGGGCGCGCGGGTGATCCAGTTGGCCTCCGGCTGCATGCCGATGATCTCGGAGTGGGCGTGCTGCGCGATCTGCCGGACCAGGGTGGAGCGGTAGGCGTCGGGCATCCAGTCGCGGGGCTCGATGCGTTCGTCGGCCGCCACCGCGGCGTCGAAGACGACCTCGTATGCCGCTGTGCGCGCCGCTTCGTCGGCGGATTCGTCCGCCTGTGTGCGGGCCGTGTGGTGCGCTGATGCTGTCGCCATGCGGTCCCCCTCGACCTCTCTCTCCCGACCGACCGATCGTTCGGTCCGCTCGCATCAATGGTCGGTCGAGCGCCGTATGGTGTCAACCGCTGTGGATGACCTCGTGCGCGTCGGCGTGGCCGTTGTGGCACACGGGGCTGTGCCGGACGGGCGCGGATGAGTACGGTTCGCTTGCGAATGTCGTGGAGTGGCGCCAGGTGGCGGTGCCCGCAGCCCGGCGGCCGGCAGTCGGTTCGGGATCGTGGATCGGGGCGGGATGGACGTGAACGACGAGGGCTCGCAGCCGGAGCCGGCGCCCGGGCCGGACACGCCCGACGGTGCCGCGCCCGAGCGGGCCGGGGTCCAGGGTTCGGCGTCCGATGACGCGGCGTCCGAAGACGCCGGGTCCGATGGCGCTGCGTCTGATGGTGCTGCGTCTGGTGGTGCTGGGTCCGAAGTCGATGGGTCCGGTCGTGCCGAGTCCGATGGTGCTGGGGCCGGCGGTTCCGTGCCTGGTGGGGGCGCCGGCGGCAGGCCGTTCCCCGACGGGTCGGATGCCGGAGACCCGGCGCCCGTGCCGGCCGTTCCCGCGGAGTCCGAGGGGACGGAATCCGGGGCGGTGGTTCCTCGTCCCGGGTCCGGGGCGGTGGAGCCGCCGACCCTTCCCCACCTCGCGGCGCGGGCTGTGCCCGAGGGAACGGGGTCCGCGGGAGCGGAGTCCGAGGGTCCCGAGATCGTGGCGGGCCCGTGTCCCGAGACTCCTGTCGGTTTGGCCGCGCTCTCCCTCCCCTGTCAGATCGCCGCCGCCCTCGCCCTGGCCGTCGTCGCCGTCACCGCCTGCGTGCACCTCGGGGTGGTGTTCCTGCACATCGCGCCGTCGAACACGCTGACCAAGCAGCACGGCCGCGCGATCGACGACTGGATCTACCCCGAGTTCGAGCAGAACTGGAAGCTCTTCGCCCCCAACCCGTTGCAGCTGGACATAGCGATCCAGGCCCGGGCGATGATCCGCGGCGCGGACGGCACCAGCCGCGAGACCGGCTGGTACGACCTCTCCGCGCTCGACGGCCTCGCCATCGACGGGAATCCGTTGCCCAGCCACACCCAGCAGAACGAGCTGCGCCGCGCCTGGGACTTCTACATCGGCACGCACGACGGCGAGAACCGGCCGACGGGCCTGCGCGGCGACCTCTCCGAGCGCTACCTGCGCCGCATCGCCGTGCTGCGGCTCACCCGCGAGCACGCGGCCGGCGAGGGTGCCGTCGTCGAGCGCGTCCAGTTCCGCTCCAGCACCACCGACGTGCCGCCGCCCGAGTGGAGCGACGAGAAGGTGTCCGGCCGGCCCGTGGTCCGTGAGCTGCCCTGGTGGACGGTTCCCGAGAGGGACCGCGCGGACGCGCGGACCGAGGCGGGTGCTTGATGAGCCGCATCGTTCCGACGGTCTCGCGCGGCATCGCCCGGGTCACCGAGACCGCCGCCGGCCCGTACCAGAGCGCCGTGATCCGTATCGGCTTCGCCGTCACCTGGCTGCTGTTCCTGCTGCGGGAGTACCCGCACCGCCGGGAGATGTACGGGCCGGACGGCCCGTGGAGCTGGGACCTCGCCCAGCAGCTCGTGGCGAGCAACCACGCCTTCACGGTCCTGATGTGGTCCGACAGCCAGGTGTGGTTCGAGATCGTCTATCTCGTCGCCGTCCTCTCCAGTGCCCTGCTTCTGGTGGGCTGGCGGACCCGCGCGATGTCCGTGCTCTTCATGATCGGCGTGCTGTCCCTGCAGAACCGCAGCGTCTTCATGGGGGACGGCGGGGACAACGTCCTCCACCTGATGTCGATCTACCTGGTGTTCACCCGGTGCGGCCAGGTGTGGTCCCTCGACGCGCGGCGGTTCCGCCGCGCCGACGAGGCCCTCGCGCGAGGAGAGTGGCCCAGGCCCGACCGCGGCGGGCCCGTCCTGTGGGGGGTGCTCGGCTTCCTGCTGGCGGCGGCGACGGGCGCGGGCCGGATCGACGGGAGCGGCCTGCTCGGCGGCTGGCTCACGTTCTTCTGGGTGCTGTGGACGGCGCAGGCCCTCTGGTGGGTCGCCGGCCGGATCGCGCGTACCGCGCAGCCGCACATCCTGCTGGACGTCTTCGCCAACCTCATGCACAACGCGGCCCTGATGATCATCATGGCCGAGGCGTGCCTGATCTACGCGACCGCAGGCTGGTACAAGATCCAGGGCTCGCGCTGGCAGGACGGCACCGCCGTCTACTACCCGCTCCACCTGGAGTCCTTCTCGCCCTGGCCGGCCCTGTCCGATCTGCTCTCGGCGCACGGCACGATCGTGATGCTGGTGACCTACGGGACCGTGGCCGTACAGGTCGCCTTCCCGTTCACCCTGTTCAACCGGCGGGTCAAGAACGTCCTGCTGGCGGCCATGATGACCGAGCACGCCGTGATCGCCGTGGTTCTCGGGCTGCCGTTCTTCTCGCTCGCGATGATCGCCGCGGACGCGGTGTTCCTGCCGACGACCTTCCTGCGGCGACTCGGCGGACGCGTGGCACGCGCGCGTGGCGGGCTGTTCCGCGGTCGCGGCCGCGGCCGTGAGGTGCCGGTGCCCGGGCCGCGGGAGCCCGAGGCGCGTGTTCAGGGGGAGCCCGGGCACACGCACGTAGGCTTCACCGCATGAACGACCCGGTACGCGCATGGCGTCAGCTCGCCGAGGACGCGGTCCTGCTCGACGGCTTCCACGCGCTCAAGCACGCGGTGCGCTTCGGAGCGCGCGTCCAGGTCGCCGTCACCACCGACCGGCGGGCGGCCCTCGAACTGGCCGACGGACTCGCCCCCGATGTGCGCGCCGCTCTCGACGAGCTTCTGACCGAGGTCCCGGAGGCGGCGTTCACGGCGCTCGTCCCGCGTCCGCACCCCACCTCGGTGGCCGCGCTCGCCGTACGGCCCTCCCGGGCCGCCCATCTGGAGACGCTGGGCCGGATGCCCCGCAGCGCGCCCGTCGTCGTCCTCGACGATCCGCGCAACCTGGGCAACGCCGGCGCCGTGATCCGGCTCGCGGCGGGCTTCGGCGCGACCGGGGTGGTCACCACGGGCACGCTCGACCCCTGGCACCCCACGGTCGTCCGCGGCGGGGCCGGACTGCACTTCGCGACCGCGGTGGAGCGGCTGACGGTGGACGAACTGCCGCCGGGCCCGGTGTTCGCGCTCGACCCGGAGGGCGAGGACATCCGAGGGTCGAAGCTTCCCGACGACGCCCTGCTCGCCTTCGGCTCGGAACGCAGCGGTCTGTCCGCCGCGCTGAGGGCGCGCGCCGACCATCTGGTGTCCCTGCCGATGCGCCCCCAGGTCTCCAGCTACAACCTCGCGACCAGTGTGGCCATGACGCTGTTCCACTGGAGTGCCACCGGGGGCGCACCGGCGTAGGGCGTGTTTCGCCCTGGCCGCCCTCACGGGCGCCGGGGCTCACGCCTCGCGGCGTACCTCGACCACCCGGAAGCGGTTCGCCACGAAGGCTCCGTCGCACAGGGCCGCGTTGGCCGCTCCGTTGCCGCCCGAGCCGTGGAAGTCCGAGAACGCGGCCGTCTGGTTGACGTAGACCCCGCCCGTCAGGTTCAGGGAGAGCTGGGCGCACTCCTCCAGGCAGGCCTCCTGGATGTCGCGCTCGACCGCCTCGTCGATGGTGTACGCGCCGACGGTCATCGCACCCTTGTCCCTGATGGTGCGGCGCAGCAGCGCGACGGCGTCCGCCGCCGAGTCGACCGCGACGGCGAAGGAGACCGGGCCGAAGCACTCGCTCATGTACGCGGCCTCGTCGTCCGCGTCCGTGCCGCCGTCCGGGTGGTCCCAGTACTTGCGCGCGCCGTCGAGCTTCACGATGACCGGTGAGCGCACGACGGCGCCGGGGAACTCCGGGTTGTCGATCTGCCGTGAGGGCAGGGCGACCTCGCCGAGTCCGGCGGCGGCCTCCAGGCGGGCCTTCACGTCCGGGTTCACGATGGCGCCGAGCAGCGCGTTCGCGCGGGCGTCGTCGCCGAGGAGTCCGCCGACCGACTTCGCGAGGTCGGCGACCACCTCGTCGTAGGACTTGTGGCCCTCGTCCGTGGAGACGCCGTCGCGGGGGATCAGCAGGTTCTGCGGGGTGGTGCACATCTGGCCGCTGTAGAGCGACAGGGAGAACGCCAGGTTGGACAGCATCCCCTTGTAGTCGCCGGTCGACTCGACGATCACCGTGTTGACGCCGGCCTTCTCCGTGTAGACCTGCGCCTGGCGGGCGTTGGTCTCCAGCCAGTCGCCGAAGGACGTGGAGCCGGTGTAGTCGATGATCCGGATCTCGGGACGGGTGGCCAGCGTCTTCGCGATGCCCTCGCCGGGACGCTCGGCGGCCAGTGCCACCAGGTTCGGGTCGAAGCCCGCCTCGGCGAGCACCTCGCGCGCGACCTGGACGGTCAGCGCGAGCGGCAGCACCGCGCGCGGGTGGGGCTTCACCAGCACGGCGTTGCCCGTGGCCAGGGAGGCGAACAGACCCGGGTAGCCGTTCCACGTCGGGAAGGTGTTGCAGCCGATCATCAGCGCGATGCCGCGCGGGACGGGCGTGAACTGCTTGGTGAGCACGAGCGGGTCGCGCTTGCCCTGGGGCTTGCTCCAATCCGCGGTGTCGGGGGTGCGGACCTGCTCCACGTACGCGTACGCCACCGCCTCCAGGCCGCGGTCCTGCGCGTGCGGGCCGCCCGCCTGGAACGCCATCATGAAGGCCTGGCCGCTGGTGTGCATGACCGCGTGCGCGAACTCGTGGGTGCGGTCGCTGATCCGCTTGAGGATCTCCAGACAGACCATCGCGCGGATCTCCGCGCCCGCGTCGCGCCAGGCACGCTGACCCGCGCGCATGGCGGGCAGCAGGGCGTCGATGTCCGCGTGCGGGTACGTGACGCCCAGGTCGACGCCGTACGGCGACACCTCGCCGCCGACCCAGTCGTCCGTGCCGGGCTGGCCCAGGTCGAGGCGCGTGCCCAGGAGGGCGTCGAAGGCGGCCTTGCCCTCGGCCATGCCCAGGCTGCCGTTCTCGCCGTACGCCTTGGGGTGCTCGGGGTGCGGGGACCAGTACGCGCGCGTGCGGATCGCTTCCAGCGCCTGATCCAGGGTGGGCCGGTGCTGTGCGATCAGCTGGTGCGCGGTGAGTTCGGCGGCCATCAAGGACCAACTCCTCGTCTCAAGAGCTCTTCATCGGGCTCGCGAGCTGGGCAGAAAGGGACAGTCAGGGTTAGAGTAACCGAACGATCGGTCGGGACAAGGGGGTCCGCCGCATCTGTGGAAATCCCCGTGCGGGAGGATCGCGCACATGACAGCTATCGACCTCAGCAGCCCCGTGGCAGTCGTCGGAACCGGCACCATGGGCCAGGGCATCGCCCAGGTCGCGCTGGTCGCGGGCCACCCCGTACGGCTCTACGACGCTGTGCCCGGGCGTGCCGAGGCGGCGGCCGAGGCCATCGGCGCCCGGCTCGACCGGCTCGTGGCGAAGGACCGGCTCACCGGCGCCGACCGGGACGCCGCCCGCGCCCGGCTCCACCCGGCCACGGACCTCGCCGACCTCGCCGACTGCGTACTCGTCGTCGAGGCGGTACTGGAACGGCTCGACGTCAAGCAGCGGCTGTTCGGCGACCTCGAGGACATCGTCGGGGACGACTGCCTGCTCGCCACCAACACCTCCTCGCTGTCCGTCACGGCCATCGGCGGCGCCCTGCGCAACCCGGGCCGCCTCGTCGGGCTGCACTTCTTCAACCCGGCGCCCCTGCTGCCCCTCGTGGAGGTCGTCTCCGGGTTCGCGACCGACGTCTCGTCGGCCACGCGCGCGTACGAGACGGCCCGGGCCTGGGGCAAGACGCCCGTCGCCTGCGCGGACACCCCCGGCTTCATCGTCAACCGCATCGCGCGGCCCTTCTACGCCGAGGCCTTCGCGGTCCACGAGTCCCAGGCCGCCGACCCCGCGACCATCGACGCCGTCCTGCGCGAGTCCGGGGGCTTCCGGATGGGCGCCTTCGAACTCACGGACCTGATCGGCCAGGACGTCAACGAGGCGGTCACGCACTCCGTCTGGCAGGCCTTCTTCCAGGACGTCCGCTTCACGCCCTCGCTCGCCCAGCGGCGGCTCGTCGAGGCGGGCCGGCTCGGCCGCAAGACGGGACACGGCTGGTACGACCACGGGGACGACGCCGAGCGGGCCGAGCCGCACACCGCCGAGAAGGCGCAGCCACCCGCCTACGTCGTCGCCGAGGGCGACCTGGGACCCGCGGCCGAGGTCCTCGGCCTGATCCGCGAGGCGGGCATCCAGGTCCGGGAGGACGAGGAGGACCACGGCACCCGCCTGGTGCTGCCGAGCGGCGGCCAGCTGGTCCTCGCCGACGGCCAGACCTCGGTCGAGTTCCGCGACGTCGTCTACTTCGACCTCGCGCTCGACTACCGCAAGGCCACCCGGATCGCCCTGTCGGCCTCCCAGGACACCGCCCCCCAGACGCTCTCCGAGGCCATCGGCCTCTTCCAGGCGCTGGGCAAGGACGTTAGCGTCATCGGGGACTGCCCGGGGATGATCGTGGCCCGCACGGTGGCCCGGATCGTCGACCTCGCGCACGACGCCGTCGCCAAGGGGGTGGCCACCGAGGAGGACATCGACACCGCGATGCGTCTCGGCGTGAACTACCCCCTGGGCCCCTTCGAGTGGAGCCGCAGGCTCGGCACGAACTGGTCGTACGACGTCCTGGACGAACTCCACGTGCGCGACCCCTCCGGGCGCTACGCGCCGTCGCTGGCGCTCTACCGTCACGCGTACGCCACCGGGAAGCGGGAGGGCACCGCGTGACCACCGCCAAGCGGGACACGTACACCCCCGAGACACTGCTCTCCGTCGCCGTCCGGGTCTTCAACGAACGCGGCTACGACGGCACCTCCATGGAGCACCTCTCCAAGGCGGCGGGCATCTCCAAGTCGTCGATCTACCACCACGTCGCGGGCAAGGAGGAGCTGCTGCGGCGCGCGGTGAGCCGGGCACTGGACGGCCTCTTCGAGATCCTCGACGAGGAGCACGCGCGCGAGGGACGTGCCGTGGAGCGCCTGGAGTACGTCGTACGGCGCATGGTCGAGGTGCTCACCTCCGAGCTGCCCTACGTGACGCTGCTGCTCCGGGTCCGCGGCAACACGGACGCCGAGCGATGGGCCCTGGAGCGGCGCCGCGACTTCGACCACAGGGTCGCCGAGCTGCTGAAGGCCGCGGCCGCCGACGGGGACGTACGCGGTGACGTGGAGGTCCGGCTCGTCACCAGGCTGGTCTTCGGAATGATCAACTCGCTCGTGGAGTGGTACCGGCCCGACGCGCGGGGCATGGGCGCGCGTGAGGTCGCCGACGCCGTGGTGCTGCTGGTGTTCGGGGGGCTCCGGAAGGAGTCGTGAGGCGCCGGGAGCCGGCCGGGCGGGCCTCCGCCGGGCTTCGGCGGGGGTCGAGAACCGGGAGTCGGGCAGCCGCGCGGCTCGGGGGCCTGTCGGCCCGGTCGGCGGGGAGGTCCCGGGGCGGGTCCGGGAGGCTCAGCCCTCCGGCTCCAGGTCCTCTTCCTCGAAGACCAGCAGCGTCCGGCTGCTGAGCACCTCCGGGATGGCCTGCAGCCGGGTGAGCACCAACTCGCGCAGCGACCGGTTGTCCGGCGTGTGGACCAGCAGGAGCACGTCGAAGTCACCGCCCACCAGAGCGATGTGCGAGGCCCCGGGAAGCACCCTCAGCTGCTCCCGCACCGTGCGCCACGAGTTCTGCACGATCTTGAGCGTGATGTACGCCGAGGTGCCCTGCCCGGCCCGCTCGTGGTCGACCCGCGCACCGAAGCCGCGGATCACGCCGTCGTCGATGAGGCGGTTGATCCGCGCGTAGGCGTTGGCCCGTGACACATGGACGCGTTCGGCCACGGAGCGTATGGAGGCGCGGCCGTCCGCCTGGAGCATGTGCAGGATGTCCTGGTCGATCGCGTCGAGCGGACGGGCGGGCGGCGCGACGGAGCCGGCCTCCGGCGGCTCGGCCATTTGTTCAGGTGCCATGTCCCCCCGCCTCTCTACCATGGACGTACTGCGTCCATCTCAGGCTCTGCAGAACCGTTTGTCCACAGCCTGGCGGCGCCTGTAGCCAAAATGTGCCGACGACCGAACAATCGGTAGGTGAGGCCCGTCACACCCGTGACGCGTCTGAAGCCGCTCCCACGAGGAGGTGCCGTCATGACGGTCATGGAGCAGCGAGGGGCCTACCGGCCCACGCCGCCGCCCGCCTGGCAGCCCCGCACCGACCCCGCGCCGCTGCTGCCCGACGCGCTGCCCCACCGCGTCCTCGGCACCGAGGCGGCCGCGAAGGCCGACCCGGCCCTGCTGCGCCGTCTGCACACGGAGCTGGTGCGTGGCCGCCGGTACAACACGCAGGCCACCGCGCTCACCAAGCAGGGCCGTCTCGCCGTATACCCCTCCAGCACGGGACAGGAGGCCTGTGAGGTCGCCGCGGCACTCGTCCTGGAGGAGCGCGACTGGCTCTTCCCCAGCTACCGCGACACCCTCGCCGCCGTCGCCCGGGGGCTCGACCCCGTCCAGGCCCTGACGCTGCTGCGCGGCGACTGGCACACGGGCTACGACCCGCACGAGCACCGCATCGCCCCCCTGTGCACCCCCCTCGCGACCCAGCTCCCGCACGCCGTGGGCCTCGCGCACGCCGCCCGCCTCAAGGGGGACGACGTGGTCGCGCTCGCCCTGGTCGGCGACGGCGGCACCAGCGAGGGCGACTTCCACGAAGCGCTCAACTTCGCCGCGGTCTGGCAGGCGCCGGTCGTCTTCCTCGTGCAGAACAACGGGTTCGCGATCTCCGTCCCGCTCGCCAAGCAGACCGCCGCCCCGTCGCTGGCCCACAAGGCCGTCGGCTACGGGATGCCGGGCCGCCTGGTCGACGGGAACGACGCGGTGGCCGTCCACCAGGTGCTGAGCGAGGCCATCGCCCACGCGCGTGCCGGCGGCGGTCCCACCCTCGTCGAGGCCGTGACGTACCGCATCGACGCCCACACCAACGCCGACGACGCCACCCGCTACCGCGGCGACTCCGAGGTCGAGACCTGGCGCGGCCACGACCCCATCCTGCTCCTGGAGCGCGAGCTGACCGAGCGCGGTCTGCTCGACGAGGCCGCCCTGCAGGCGGTGCGCGACGACGCCGAGAAGATGGCCGCGGACCTGCGCGAGCGCATGAACCAGGACCCGGTGATCGACCCCATGGACCTGTTCGCCCATGTGTATGCCCAACCCACTACTCAACTGCTCGAGCAGGAGACCCAGTTGAGAGCGGAGCTGGACGCCGAGGCGGACGGCTCGCACGAAGCGGGCCCGCACGGCCCGGAAGGAGCCGGGCGATGACGACCGTTGCCCTCAAGCCGGCCACCATGGCGCAGGCGCTCAACCGCGCCCTGCGGGACGCCATGGCCGCCGACCCGGCGGTCCACGTCATGGGCGAGGACGTCGGCGCCCTCGGCGGCGTCTTCCGGGTCACCGACGGGCTCGCCAAGGAGTTCGGCGAGGACCGCTGCACGGACACCCCGCTCGCCGAGGCCGGCATTCTCGGCGCGGCGGTCGGCATGGCCATGTACGGCCTGCGGCCGGTCGTGGAGATGCAGTTCGACGCCTTCGCCTACCCGGCGTTCGAGCAGCTGATCTCGCACGTGGCGAAGATGCGGAACCGCACGCGGGGCGCCATGCCGATGCCCATCACGATCCGCGTCCCCTATGGCGGCGGCATCGGCGGTGTCGAGCACCACAGCGACTCCTCCGAGGCGTACTACATGGCGACCCCGGGGCTCCACGTCGTCATGCCCGCCACCGTCTCCGACGCCTACGGGCTGCTGCGCGAGGCCATCGCCTCCGACGATCCGGTCGTCTTCCTGGAGCCCAAGAGGCTGTACTGGTCGAAGGATTCCTGGAACCCGGACGAGCCGCCGGCCGTTGAGCCGATAGGCCGCGCGGTGGTGCGGCGCTCGGGCCGGAGCGCCACGCTCATCACGTACGGGCCGTCCGTACCCGTGTGCCTCGAAGCCGCCGAGGCGGCGCGGGCCGAGGGCTGGGACCTCGAAGTCGTCGATCTGCGCTCGATGGTGCCGTTCGACGACGAGACGGTCGCGGCGTCGGTGCGGCGGACCGGACGAGCGGTCGTCGTGCACGAGTCGGGCGGGTTCGGCGGCCCGGGCGGGGAGATCGCGGCCCGCGTCACGGAGCGCTGCTTCCACCACCTGGAGGCGCCGGTGCTGCGCGTCGCGGGGTTCGACATCCCGTATCCGCCGCCGATGCTGGAACGGCACCACCTGCCCGGTGTCGACCGGATCCTGGACGCCGTGGGGCGTCTGCAGTGGGAGGCGGACAGCTGATGGCACAGGTTCTGGAGTTCAAGCTCCCCGATCTCGGGGAGGGACTCACCGAGGCGGAGATCGTCCGCTGGCTGGTGGAGGTCGGCGACGTCGTCGCCGTCGACCAGCTCGTCGTCGAGGTCGAGACGGCCAAGGCGATGGTGGAGGTCCCCTGCCCCTACGGCGGCGTGGTCACCGCCCGCTTCGGCGAGGAGGGCACGGAAATGCCCGTGGGGGCACCGCTGCTGACCGTCGCCGTCGGCTCGCCGGACGTCGGTGAGACCGTCACGGACAGCGCGGACGGCACGGACGCCGAGGGCTCCGGGAACGTGCTGGTGGGCTACGGCACGGGAGCACCCCCGGCACGGCGCCGGAGGGTCCGCCCGGCCGGCGGTCTCGCGGCCGGTGGCCGACGGACGGCCGACGCACCCATGGGGACACCGTCCCCGGCGGTGACGGAGACTCCGGCAAGCCGGCCCGGGACGGTCCGTCCCGAGCCCGTCGGTGCCGCACGGCCCGCCTCGGCCGGCCCCGCGGAATCCGCCCGGAACGGCGTGACCGCTGCACGGAGCGACGGCCCCGTGCCGGTCATCTCGCCCCTCGTGCGACGGCTCGCCCGAGAGAACGGCGTGGATCTGCGGGAGTTGGAGGGCTCCGGCCCCGAAGGACTCATCCTGCGGGCCGACGTCGAGTACGCGCTGCGCGCGGCGGCGACCGGGCAACTGCGGTCCGCCGTCAGGGAGCCGCACCACGCTCCGGCGGCCGGGTTCGTTCCCGACCCGCCGGTCGCGGCACCCTCGTACCCCGCGTACGGGGACGTCGCGCCGGTCGTACCCGGTGCGGCCGGTGTCTCCCGGGGCGCCGCCCCGGACGGTGTCCGTGTCCCCCTGCGGGGTGTCCGAGGGGCCGTCGCGGACAAGCTCTCGCGCAGTCGGCGCGAGATCCCCGACGCCACCTGCTGGGTGGACGCCGACGCGACGGAGCTCATGCGGGCGCGCAGGGCGATGAACGCCGCCGGCGGACCGAAGATCTCCCTGCTCGCCCTGCTGGCCCGGATCTGCACCGCCGCGCTGGCCCGGTTCCCCGAGCTCAACTCGACGGTCGACATGGACGCGCGGGAGATCGTGCGGCTCGACCACGTGCACCTGGGTTTCGCGGCGCAGACCGAACGGGGACTCGTCGTTCCCGTCGTGCGGGACGCGCACACGCGGGACTCCGAGGGGCTGAGCGCGGAGTTCGGCCGGCTGACCGAGGCGGCCCGGACCGGGACGCTGACGCCCGGTGACCTCACGGGCGGCACCTTCACGCTGAACAACTACGGGGTGTTCGGTGTCGACGGCTCCACGCCGATCGTCAACCACCCCGAGGCGGCCATGCTCGGCGTCGGCCGCATCATCCCCAAGCCCTGGGTGCACCAGGGGGAGTTGGCGGTGCGTCAGGTCGTCCAGCTCTCGCTCACCTTCGACCATC
The DNA here is from genome assembly GCF_042889485.1 of Streptomyces sp. NPDC002580. NCBI lineage: Bacteria > Bacillati > Actinomycetota > Actinomycetes > Kitasatosporales > Streptomycetaceae > Streptomyces > Streptomyces sp. NPDC002580. Next base: position 311,672 of record NZ_JBIAQZ010000003.1, read on the forward strand.
GGGTGTGCGACGGCGGTACGGCGGGCGGATTCCTGCGGTATGTGGCGGATTGCGTGGAACAGCCGGCGGTGCTGCTGCGGACCCTGTAGCCCCGATGGTCCGGCCACCCCCGTCCCCATGTGGTGCCGGGGGTGGCAATGATCCTTCGGACGCCCATACTCGGGGCATGACCGCGTACGAGTCCGAGGGCGCGACCGGGCGACCGGGCGGCTCCGGCCCGCCGGGCACGTCCGGAACCGATGCCGTGTACGACGCCGTCGTGCTGGCGGGCGGAGCGGCGCGACGGCTGGGCGGCGCGGACAAGCCCGGCGTGCGCGTGGGCGGCAGGGCGCTGCTGGACCGGGTGCTGGCCGCCTGCGCCGGGGCCACCCGCACGGTGGTCGTGGCCCCGCCCAGGACCACCGCGCGCCCCGTGGAATGGGCCCGCGAGGACCCGCCCGGCGGGGGACCGCTCGCCGCGCTGGACGCCGGACTGCGGCGCACCACGGCTCCGTACGTCGTCGTCCTCTCGGCCGACCTGCCGTTCCTGGAGGCGAGGACGGTACGGACCCTGCTGGACGCCCTCCGGACCGGCGGCAGCCCGCCCCAGCTTCCGGCCGGCCCCCCGGACCCGCTCCGACCGGGAACCACCCCGGAACCGGACCCCCGCCGGGCGGGCGGCACGCGTCTGACGTCGCCCGGTTCCTCCGACCCCGGGCAGGCCGACCCCCGGCAGGCCGGCGACGGGCAGGGCCCCGGCTCCGACGGCGCCCCCGACACCGGCCGCACGGGAATCACCCCAGGCAGCCGCCCGGCGGGCGGCACGTACGGGATTTCGACCGGGGCCACAGAGCCCCGCCCCGCCGGCGACCGGCAGCACCCCGGTCCCGAGGGTGTTCTCCTCACCGATCCCGGCGGACGGGATCAGCCGCTCGTGGCCGTGTATCGCGCGGACGCGCTGCGCCGTGAGCTGGACGTGCTCGCCGCCGCGCACGGCGGACTCGGCGGGCTGCCGCTGCGCGGCCTCGTCGCCGCCCTCGACCTCACTCGTATCTCCGACCCCGTCGCGTCCTTCGACTGCGACACCTGGGACGACATCGCCGCCGCTCGGGCACGCATCAGGGAGCATGGACACGTGTTGGATGAATGGATTTCCGCGGTCAAGGACGAGCTGGGCATCGACCTGGACGTCGACGTCGGCGTTCTGCTCGACCTGGCCCGCGACGCCGCGCACGGCGTCGCGAGGCCTGCGGCGCCGCTGACCACGTTCCTCGTCGGATACGCGGCCGCACGGGCCGGTGGAGGGCCCGAGGCGGTCTCCGAGGCCGCCCGCAAGGCCGTGGCACTCGCGCTCCGCTGGGCCGACGAGGACACCCCCGCCGCGGGTACGGACACCGCCGCCACCCCGGGCCCGGCCGGCACCGAACCGGGTGCCCCCGCCGTGCCGCCCGTCGCCGACACGGGACCGGACGCCGGATGACCGCCGCCCGTTCCACCCGGGACGGCCAGGGCGGTCAGGACGCCGACGACTTCGACGTCGAAGAGGCGCTCGCCCTGGTCAAGAAGGCCGGCGCCCGCGGGCCCGGCGGCGGGGAAGGATCCGTCCCCGGTCCCCAGGGAGCGGGGACGGCAGCGGTCCCCGCGCCGGAGACCCAGGAGGGCGGCAGGGGCAAGCACGCCCATCACCGGGCCACCCCGTGGCCCGAGGCCCGGGCCGTCGCCGAGCGGGCCGCCCTCTCCGTGCCCCGCCGCACCCCCGTCCCGGTCCCCCTCGACGCCGCCCTCGGCCTGGTCCTCGCCGCCCCGCTGACCGCGCTCACGGACCTTCCGTCCTTCGACACCTCGGCCATGGACGGCTGGGCGGTCGCCGGACCCGGACCTTGGGAGGTCCGGAAGGACGGCGTTCTCGCCGGGCACGCGGCACCGGAGCGGCTCGCCGACGGCGAGGCGGTCCGGATCGCCACCGGGGCACGCGTCCCCCGGGAGGCGACCGCCGTCCTGCGCAGCGAGCACGGCCGCCTCGACGACAAGGGCCGGCTGCACGCGAGCGACGCCCGGTCCTCCGGCTCCGCCCGGTCGCGGGGGAGCCTCGTGGTCGCGCACGGGCAGGACATCCGCCCGCGCGGCCAGGAGTGCCGCAGCGGCGACCAGCTGTTGCCGCTCGGAGCGCTGGTCACCCCGGTCGTGCTCGGTCTCGCGGCGGCCGCCGGGTACGACACGCTCGCCGTGGTTCCCCGTCCGCGCGCCGAAGTTCTCGTGCTCGGCGACGAGTTGCTGACCGAGGGACTTCCCCAGGACGGGCTGATCCGGGACGCGCTCGGTCCCATGCTGCCGCCGTGGCTGCGGGCACTCGGCGTCGAGGTCGTCGCGGTGCGCCGGCTCGGCGACGACGCCCGGACGCTGCACAAGGCCATCACCGGCTCCCGGGCCGACCTGATCGTCACCACCGGCGGTACCGCGGGAGGACCCGTCGACCACGTGCACCCCACGCTGAGCCGTATCGGCGCCGAACTGCTGGTGGACGGTGTCAAGGTGCGTCCGGGACACCCGATGCTGCTGGCCCGCACCCGGGAGGACCAACACCTGGTCGGCCTGCCCGGCAACCCGCTGGCCGCCGTCTCCGGGCTGCTGACGCTCGCTGAGCCCCTGCTGCGCACCCTGGCCGGGCGCCCGGCCCCGGAGCCGTACACGCTGCCCCTCAGGGAAGCCGTGCAGGGGCATCCGTACGACACCCGGCTCATCCCCGTCTCGCTGCGGGGCGACCGTGCCGTGCCGCTGCACTACAACGGTCCGGCGATGCTGCGGGGCATCGCCGCCTCCGACGCGCTCGCGGTGGTACCGCCGGGTGGTTCGCGGGCCGGTCAGGAGCTGGAGCTCATCGATCTGCCGTGGGCCACCGCCGGGATCGACGCGTGCTTCGTCTGAGCCGGGGCAGGGTGGCAGTCGTATGAATCCGAACGGGGTGTGTTTCACGTGAAACTTCCGGGCCAGGACGCGATCGCGCGCCAGGCGGACGAGCATCTTCTGACCCATCAGGTGAAGCTGCCGCGGAAGGTCGTGCAGCGTCCGCTCCAGCAGGTCGCCAAGCGGCTGGCGGTGGCGCTGCTGGTGCTCGTCGCCACCGCGCTCATCGTCTACTTCGACCGCTCCGGCTACACCGACAACTCGGACGGGAGCGTCGACCTGCTCGACGCCTTCTACTACGCGACGGTCACGCTCTCCACCACCGGGTACGGCGATGTCACCCCGACCAGTGACCTCGCCCGGTTCATCAACATCATGGTCATCACGCCGCTTCGGGTGCTGTTCCTGATCATCCTGGTCGGTACCACGCTGGAGGTCCTCACGGAACGCACCCGTGAGGAATGGCGCCTGAACCGCTGGAGGGCGGCCTTGAGAGATCACACCGTCGTTGTCGGATTCGGGACCAAGGGACGGTCGGCCGTCGAGACCGTCTGCGCGACCGGGCTCAAGAAGGAGCAGGTCGTGGTCGTCGACCCGAGCCCCAGGGTGGTCGACGCGGCGACGGCCGACGGATACGCGGGCGTGATCGGTGACGCCACGCGCAGCGATGTGCTGATGCGCGCCGAGGTCCACAAGGCCCGGCAGATCATCATCGCCACCCAGCGGGACGACACCGCGGTCCTGGTCGCCCTGACGGCCCGCCAGCTCAACCGCGGGGCGAAGATCGTCGCGGCCGTGCGCGAGGAGGAGAACGCGCCGCTGCTCAAGCAGTCGGGCGCCGACGCGGTCATCACCAGCGCCAGCGCGGCGGGAAGGCTGCTCGGTCTCTCGGTGCTCAGCCCCGCCGCGGGCATGGTGATGGAGGACCTGATCCATCAGGGCAGCGGACTCGACATCGCCGAACGGCCCGTCATAAGGGCCGAGGTGGGCAAGGGTGTCCGCGAGACCACGGACCTGGTGGTCAGCGTCGTACGGGGGCATCGCGTGCTCGGATACGACGACCCGGACGTCGGCCCCCTGCAGTTGACGGACCGGCTGATCACGATCGTGCGGGTCACCCGGAGCAGTCACGTGACACCCGGAATCCGGCCCCTGGGGAACAGCTAGGTTCCCGCCGTCCCGGATCACGCGGCGGGACGGACCGTCCTGGGGGGCCACCTCTCAGGAGTGGGGAGCCACCTCTCAGGAGTAGCGTCCTCTTCATGTACGCGATCACGATTCCTGAACCTGGTGGGCCCGAGGCGCTGGTGTGGGACGAGGTCCCCGATCCGGTGCCGACCGAGGGCGAAGTGCTCGTCGAGGTGGTGGCCGGCGCCGTCAACCGTGCTGACCTGCTCCAGCGGCAGGGGCTGTACAACCCGCCGCCCGGGGCGTCCCCCTACCCCGGACTCGAATGCGCGGGGCGCATCGTCGAGGTCGGCGCGGGCGTCCTGGACTGGGCGGTCGGCGACGAGGTGTGCGCGCTGCTGTCGGGCGGCGGGTACGCCCAGAAGGTCGCCGTTCCGGCCGGGCAGCTGCTGCCCGTGCCCGCGGGGCTGGACCTGGAACAGGCGGCGGCGCTGCCCGAGGTGACGTGCACCGTCTGGTCGAACGTGTTCATGGTCTCCCACCTGCGTCCCGGCGAGACCCTGCTCGTGCACGGCGGCTCCAGCGGCATCGGCACCATGGCCGTCCAGCTGGGGAAGGCCGTCGGAGCGAAGGTCGCGGTCACGGCGGGCACCAAGGAGAAGCTCGACTTCTGCGCCGAGCTGGGCGCGGAGATCCTGATCAACTACCGCGAGCAGGACTTCGTCGAGGAGATCGAGCGGGCCACCGGCGGAGCGGGCGCCGATGTCATCCTCGACAACATGGGGGCCAAGTACCTGGACCCGAACGTGCGCGCCCTCGCCGTCAACGGGCGGCTCGCCATCATCGGCATGCAGGGCGGCATCAAGGCGGACCTGAACATCGCCACCCTCCTGAACAAGCGCGCCGCCGTGACCGCGACCTCGCTGCGGGCCCGTCCGCTCGGCGAGAAGGCGGCGATCGTGGCGGCCGTGCGCGAGCACGTGTGGCCCCTGATCGACTCCGGTCACGTCCGTCCGGTCATCGACCGCAGGCTGCCGATGAGCGAGGCGGCGGAGGCGCACCGGGTGCTGGAGGGCAGCGGCCACATCGGAAAGGTGCTGCTCGTCGCTCCCTGACGGTCCGCCCGGCAGCGGAACCCCGTCCCCCCGCGCCCACCGGACGGCGCCCCCCGGGGCGCCTCCGGCGGGTGTTCCTCAGCTCCGGCGTACCCGCAGGGCCACGAAGGCCAGCCCGAGGCCGACGCCGATGAGGATCAGGCCGGTGCCCAGCGGCAGGAGCTCCAGGACCGGCTCGGGCGGGGAACCGGGTCCCACGACGCTCTGCTGGACGGGGGCCGCGTCGTCCGGCGAGGGCTCGGGGACCGTGCTCGCCCCGGTGAGCCCGGTGTCGGCGGCGGACTCCGTGGCCTCGGGGTCGGGGGTGTCCAGGGCCTCCGGGATGTCCTCGGGGTCCTGCGGGGCCGGCTCGGACCGGCCGGGCCGGACGCGGCCCTCGCCCGCGAGGGAACCCGCGCGGGAGGTGTCCGCCGTAGGAGTGGGCCGGACGGGATCCGTGGCGAGGGGACTGCCCGCGGCGGCGGTCCCCTCGGCGGACGGAACCGGCGCGGTGGCGTACGAGGCGGTCCCGGGCGTGGGGGCGGCGACGGCGAGGTGGACGCCGCAGTTCAGCAGGGCGGCCGCGAGCAGTCCGGCCGTGGGCAGGGTGCGGAGCCATGGAGTCACGCCGGTGACCCCCTCCCGGTGCGGTTCGCCAAGACGGGTGCCGTGATCGACGGAACAAGCCTCACATGACGCCGTTGTCCCGGCATCTCGACGGAAAGTGACCCCGGTCGCGCACGTCGGAGGCGGTCGGGACACCGTCCGTTCGCGAACTGCCCGCCCGTACACGGTGGATCACCGTGTACGGGGGGCACCACCGTGATGGAGTGCGGGGGTGCGAGAGAATGGCGGCATGGAGATGCCGAGGAACGAACGGTCACCGGAGAACCCACAGATCCTGGTTGTCGGCCAGGACGGAATGACGCTCGGTGGCGCCGGGGACGAGGACTCCCGCGAGATCCCGGTCACGGAGATGGTGGAACAGCCCGCCAAGGTGATGCGGATCGGCAGCATGATCAAGCAGCTGCTGGAGGAGGTGCGCGCCGCGCCTCTGGACGAGGCCAGCCGGGTCCGGCTCAAGGAGATCCACGCGAGTTCCGTGAAGGAGCTGGAGGACGGTCTGGCCCCCGAGCTCGTGGAGGAACTGGAGCGGCTCTCCCTGCCGTTCACGGACGAGGGGACGCCCAGCGACGCGGAACTGCGCATCGCGCAGGCTCAGTTGGTGGGCTGGCTGGAAGGCCTCTTCCACGGGATCCAGACGACGCTGTTCGCGCAGCAGATGGCCGCCAGGGCGCAGTTGGAGCAGATGCGCCGCGCCCTTCCGCCGGGTGTCGGCGGCCTGGAGGGTGACGAGGACCCTCGCACGGGAGGCCGCTCGGGCGGACCGTACCTGTAGTCGCTCGGGTCACCGAGCCGCCGCTTCACCCCAGCGACCCAGAGTCTTTTGACCACAGGAACGGGCCCGGCACGCACGTGCCGGGCCCGTTCCCGAATCCGTCGCGAGGCGCGCGAGGCGCGCGAGGCGCGCGAGGCGCGCGGGGCGCGCCGATCGTCGGGGAACGCGTCAGGAGGGGTTGCCCGTCGACACCTTGAGCTGGATCTCGGGCATCTTCTTCGGGTCGACGTCCGTGCCCGCGGTGGGGAACTGGTCCATGACCATGTCCTCGCCGTACGTGTTCTCGTCCACGGGCACGATCTTCATCTGCCAGCCGGCGGCCTGGAAACAGGACTTCACCGAGGTGAGGTCCTTGTAGTGGAAGTCGGGGACCATGATCTTGTCCGGGTCGTCGTACGACTCCTCCGCGGCCGTGCACTTCTCGGTGTCGATCGTCTTCGACGTGTCCGGACCCCGGTGCCCCGCGACCACGGTGGGGGACTTGCTGGCACCGCCGCCGCCCCGGTTGTCGTCGCCCCCGCCGTTCAGCAGCAGCGCCGTGACCAGTCCGCCGACCGCGAGGAGCGCGACGACGATCGAGCCGATCACGACCCCCTTGTTGCTCTTGCCGCCGCCCGAACCGCCCGAGCCGCCGGGGGCGGGCTGAGGCGTGAGGCTGTACGGCGGCGGGGTCGACGCGCCGTGCTGCTGGGTGTACGGGGAGGTCCCGGGCGGAGTCTGGTAGCCGCCCTGCTGCGGGTAGCCGTACGCGGGGGCGGGGGTCGGGGCGCCGTACGGGCCGGGCTGGTACGGGGTCTGCACCGGACCGGGTGCCGGGATGCCCCCGTCGACCGGCGGGAAGACGGCGGATCCGACGCCCGAGCCGCTCGGCGTCGGGGCGCCCGGCACGATGTTCGGCGGGGCCGCCTGGAACGACTGCGCGACCCGCAGGCACTCGTCCCGCATGATCTCGGCGCTCGGGAAGCGCTCGTTCGGGTTCTTCTTCAGCGCGCGGGCGATCAGCGCGTCCACGGCCGCGGGCAGCGAGCGGTTGACCGAGGAGGCCGCGACCGGCTCCTCCTGCACGTGCGCGTAGGCGATGGCCAGCGGCGAGTCCGCCTCGAACGGCAGCCGCCCGGTGACCAGTTGGAACAGCATGATGCCGACCGAGTACAGGTCGGACCGGGCGTCGACGCCCCGGCCGAGGGCCTGCTCCGGGGAGAGGTACTGCGGGGTGCCGACGACCATGCCGGTCTGCGTCATGGAGGTGACGCCGGACTGCATGGCACGGGCGATGCCGAAGTCCATGACCTTGACGACGCCCCGCTTGGTCATCATCACGTTGCCCGGCTTGATGTCCCGGTGGACCAGGCCCATCTCGTGGCTGATCTCCAGGGCCGCCAGCACGTCCGCGGTGATCTTCAGGGCTTTGTCGGCGGGCATCGCGCCCTGCTGCCGGATGTCCTCGTCGAGGACCGAGCCCAGCGGCTTGCCCTCGATGTACTCCATGACGATGTACGGCGTCGTCATGCCGTCCAGGTCGTCCTCGCCGGTGTCGAAGACCGAGACGATGTTCGTGTGCGTGAGCTTGGCCACCGACTGGGCCTCGCGGCGGAACCGCTCGCGGAAGGCCTGCTCGCGGCCGAGTTCGGTGTGCAGCGTCTTGATCGCGACCTGGCGGTCGAGGACCGAGTCGTACGCGAGGTGGACCGAGGCCATCCCGCCCTCGCCGAGCAGATCGCGCAGCTGGTAGCGGCCGCCGGCGACCGCACGCCCCGCGTACCGGCCCTGTGCGCCGTCCTGGCTCATCTTCTGCGTCCCCCGCGGCCGTGATCGATTGGCTTATTCCGGGCCAAGTCTGCCCGAGGGCACAGACACGTCAAGCTCGGTGCCCGATCCGTGACCCTCTGAGAAAGAAGCGTCGCGGAAGCGTTACAGGTGGCGTACGGCAGGTACACGGAATTTGCGCGCACGGCGTCGTGAGGGTTCGATGGCCGGTCCGTCTCACGTGCATCTCGGACCGGCGCCACGCGCGGAGCCTGTAGCGTGGCCCGACGGAGACCGTAACAACCACCGCGCAGACCGCGGGCAGAAACGACGGCGAGGACTGATGGCACAGCAGCAGCGCGCTCAGGGCCCGTCCGACCCCGAGGCGACTGGCGGCGGTATGTCAGATGCGCCGGAGATGTGGGGTAACGGCGGGCTGGTCGGCGACGGCCGATATCGGCTGACCCACAGACTCGGCCGGGGCGGTATGGCCGAGGTGTTCGCCGCCGAGGACGTACGCCTCGGACGGACCGTGGCGGTCAAACTGCTCCGTTCCGATCTGGCCGAGGACCCCGTGTCCAAGGCGCGCTTCACACGCGAGGCACAGTCGGTCGCGGGGCTGAACCACCACGCGATCGTCGCCGTGTACGACTCCGGCGAGGACGTGGTCGGCCACGGCGTCGTCCCGTACATCGTGATGGAGATCGTCGAGGGCCACACGATCCGCGATCTGCTGATCAACGCCGAGGACCCCGGTCCCGAGCAGGCGCTGATCATCGTCTCCGGGGTCCTGGAGGCGCTCGCCTACTCCCACCAGCACGGCATCGTGCACCGTGACATCAAGCCGGCGAACGTGATCATCACGGAGAACGGCGCCGTCAAGGTGATGGACTTCGGCATCGCGCGCGCCCTGCACGGCGCGCAGTCGACGATGACCCAGACCGGCATGGTCATGGGCACGCCGCAGTACCTCTCCCCGGAGCAGGCGCTCGGCAAGGCCGTCGACTACCGCTCCGACCTGTACGCGACCGGCTGTCTGCTCTACGAACTCCTCGCGCTGCGGCCCCCGTTCACCGGGGAGACGCCGCTGTCGGTGGTCTACCAGCACGTCCAGGACATCCCGGTGCCTCCCTCCGAGGTCTCCAACGGGGTGCCGCCGGAGCTCGACGGACTGGTCATGCGCGCCCTCGCGAAGGATCCGGACGACCGGTTCCAGACCGCCGAGGAGATGCGCGGCCTCGTCCAGTACGCGCTCCAGATGCTCTACGACCAGGGCAGCCACACCGGCACCTGGAACACCGGCCCGGTCACGATGCACGAGGGGGCGCACACCCCGTCCTCCGGCTTCGCCGGCACGGCCGCGCTGCCGCACCCCGGTGACTACGGCACGACGCAGATCCCGGCGCCGCTCATCCCGCCCTACCGGGGCGGCGGTGACGACGGCGGCTTCGAGGGGCACGGCAACCGGGGCGGCGGCCGCGGCAAGCTGTGGATCCTCGCGGTGTTCGCCGTGATCGCGATCGCGGCGGGTGTGGCGTTCGCGCTCCAGACCACCGGTGACGGAGGGAAGACGGGGACCGGCACCACGCAGTCGCCGACCAACTCGCACCCCGCCAAGGACCACGACTCCAGCGAGAAGCCCACCGACGACTCCACGGACCAGTCCACGGACGACGGCTCGGACGACTCGACCGACACCGGCGACAACACGGACTACCCCCCGTCGTACGAGCCGTCCCAGAGCTACGGCACCAGCCAGCCGCCGTCGTACGAGCCGACCGAGAAGCCGACGAAGACGGCGCCGACCTCGGCGAAGCCTTCGGAGGTGTCGTCCCCTCCGGTGGAGGAGACCCCGACGGACGACCCGGGCGACACCGGCACCCCGGACCCCGACAGCCTGCAGTGACCGCGTTCCGGCAGGGTCCGAACGGACGCTGCCGGAAGCCCCACCACGCGCGTGGCGCCCTGTACGGGCTCCGCGCGCGTGTCGCGTCCGGGGCTGCCCCCGGAGCCGCCGGACCGCTCAGTGGTGCTGCTGTTCCGCCTGGATGCGCGCCACATAGGCCGCCGCCTGCGAGCGGCGCTGCATTCCCAGTTTGGACAGCAGGCTCGACACGTAGTTCTTGATCGTCTTCTCGGCCAGGTTCAGGCGTTCCCCGATCCCGCGGTTGGTGAGCCCCTCGCCGATCAGGTCGAGGATCCTGCGCTCCTGGTCGGTGAGGCGGGCGAGTCCGTCGTCGCTCTTGGGGGCCCCCGTGTCCCGCAGCCGCTCCAGGACCCGGGCGGTGGCCACCGGGTCGAGCAGGGACTTGCCGGCCGCGACGTCCCGTACGGCCGCGAGCAGCTCGGCGCCGCGGATGTCCTTGAGGACGTAGCCCGAGGCGCCCGCCATGATCGCGTCGAACAGGGCCTCGTCGTCGGCGTACGAGGTCAGCATCAGACAGTTCGTCCCCGCGTTCCCCGAGCGGATCTCACGGCAGACCTCCACACCGCTGCCGTCCGGTAGGCGCACGTCCAGCACGGCCACGTCCGGGCGGGTGGCCGGGATGCGGGCCAGCGCGTCGGCCGCCGTGCCGGCCTCGCCGACCACTTCGATGTCGTCCTCGGACGAGAGAAGCTCGTGCACTCCGCGGCGGACCATCTCATGATCGTCGAGGAGGAATACGGTGATTTTCCCGCTTTCACCCACGCTGTCAGTGTCACACACGATCATGGGCATTGCCCCAGGTGAGCTCTTCCCGTGCCCGGGGTGGCCGGGATAACGTGCCGGTGTTCCGGCCCCCTGCAAGGCTGCGACCAGTGCTGTGACCAGCGACTGTTCCCGACCCGCGCGATCTAGTAGGAAATCCAACTTCCGAAGTACTTGGATTTCCTACAAAATCCCAGGTCAGGAGGGGTTTCACAGAAATGTGAAGCACTGGGTAACGTGACTGTTGCAGGGCGCTCGCCGGGGCACCTGTCACGCCTGTTCCCGGCCGAGTGGCACCCACCCCGTGCACGGGTGCCGGAACAGGCGAGCCGCTCCCCCGAGCTCAAACAGTGAGCGAGGGGGAACCAGCCTGCCGGCAACCCCGGGGGCCGGACCGACGGAGGAGCACACGTGACCGTGGAGAGCACTGCCGCGCGCAAGCCGCGACGCAGCGCCGGTACGAAGAGCGCGGCGAGCGCCAGTACGACCGGTACCACCAGCGCCGCGAGCAAGCGCACGGCCGCCAGGAAGTCGCCCGGGGCGACGGGCGGTGAGCCCGAGCTCGTTCAGCTGCTGACCCCGGAAGGCAAGCGGGTCAAGGACGCCACGTACGACCCGTACGTCGCCGACATCACCCCCGAGGACCTGCGCGGCCTGTACCGGGACATGGTCCTGAGCCGCCGCTTCGACGCGGAGGCCACCTCCCTGCAGCGCCAGGGCGAGCTGGGCCTGTGGGCCTCGATGCTCGGCCAGGAGGCCGCGCAGATCGGTTCGGGCCGGGCCACCCGCGACGACGACTACGTCTTCCCGACCTACCGGGAGCACGGCGTCGCCTGGTGCCGCGGGGTCGACCCGACCAACCTGCTCGGCATGTTCCGGGGCGTGAACAACGGCGGCTGGGACCCGAACAGCAACAACTTCCACCTGTACACGATCGTCATCGGCTCGCAGACGCTGCACGCCACGGGCTACGCCATGGGCGTCGCCAAGGACGGCGCGGACTCGGCCGTGATCGCGTACTTCGGGGACGGAGCCTCCAGCCAGGGCGACGTCCTGGAGGCCTTCAACTTCGGCGCGGTCTACAACGCACCGGTCGTGTTCTTCTGCCAGAACAACCAGTGGGCGATCTCCGAGCCGACCGAGCGCCAGATGCGCGTGCCGCTGTACCAGCGCGCGCAGGGCTTCGGCTTCCCCGGCGTCCGCGTCGACGGCAACGACGTGCTCGCCAGCCTCGCGGTGACCCGCTGGGCCCTGGAGCGGGCCCGGCAGGGCGAGGGCCCCACCCTCGTCGAGGCGTACACGTACCGCATGGGCGCGCACACCACCTCCGACGACCCGACGAAGTACCGGGCCGACGAGGAGCGCCAGGCGTGGGAGGCGAAGGACCCGATCCTGCGCCTGCGCGCCTACCTGGAGGCGTCGAAGTACGCGGACGAGGCGTTCTTCGCGGAACTCGAGGTCGAGAGCGAGGCGTTGGGCAAGCGAGTACGCGAAGTCGTCCGGGCCATGCCGGACCCGGACCACTTCGCCATTTTCGAGAACGTGTACGCGGACGGGCACGCGCTCGTCGACGAGGAGCGTGCCCAGTTCGCCGCCTACCAGGCGTCGTTCGCGGACGCGGCGGAGGGCAAGTAGCCATGACGACAGAGAAGATGGCGCTGGCCAAGGCGATCAACGAATCGCTGCGCACGGCCCTCGACGCCGACCCCAAGGTCCTCATCATGGGCGAGGACGTCGGCAAGCTCGGTGGGGTCTTCCGGGTCACCGACGGACTCCAGAAGGACTTCGGCGAGGAGCGGGTCATCGACACCCCGCTCGCCGAGTCGGGCATCGTCGGCACCGCGATCGGCCTGGCCCTGCGCGGCTACCGCCCGGTCGTGGAGATCCAGTTCGACGGGTTCGTCTTCCCGGCGTACGACCAGATCGTCACCCAGCTCGCCAAGATGCACGCGCGGGCGCTGGGCAAGATCAAGCTCCCCGTCGTCATCCGCATCCCGTACGGCGGCGGCATCGGCGCGGTCGAGCACCACTCGGAGTCCCCGGAGGCGCTCTTCGCGCACGTGGCGGGCCTGAAGGTGGTCTCCCCCTCGAACTCCGGCGACGCCTACTGGATGATGCAGCAGGCCATCCAGAGCGACGACCCGGTGATCTTCTTCGAGCCCAAGCGGCGCTACTGGGACAAGGCCGAGGTCGACAAGGAGGCCATTCCCGGCCCGCTGCACGGGGCGCGCGTGATCCGCGAGGGCACCGACCTCACCCTGGTCGCGTACGGCCCGATGGTGAAGGTCTGCCTGGAGGCCGCCGCGGCCGCCCAGGAGGAGGGCAAGTCGATCGAGGTCCTGGACCTGCGCTCGATGTCCCCGATCGACTTCGACTCCATCCAGGCCTCGGTCGAGAAGACCCGCCGCCTGGTCGTGGTGCACGAGGCCCCGGTCTTCCTCGGGTCGGGCGCGGAGATCGCCGCCCGCATCACCGAGCGGTGCTTCTACCACCTGGAAGCGCCCGTCCTGCGGGTCGGCGGCTATCACGCCCCGTACCCGCCGGCCCGCCTGGAGGACGAGTACCTTCCGGGCCTGGACCGCGTGCTCGACGCCGTCGACCGCTCGCTGGCGTACTGAGGAGAGAGTCGTGACGACGATGACTGAGAACGCGTCGGGACTCCGCGAGTTCAAGATGCCCGACGTGGGCGAGGGACTCACCGAGGCGGAGATCCTCAAGTGGTACGTCCAGGTCGGTGACACGGTCACCGACGGCCAGGTCGTCTGCGAGGTCGAGACCGCCAAGGCCGCGGTCGAGCTGCCGATCCCGTTCAACGGGGTGGTGGCCGCGCTCCGCTTCCCCGAGGGCACGACGGTGGACGTCGGCCAGGTGATCATCGCGGTGGACGTGTCCGGCGGGACGGCGCCCGCGCCGGCCGCCCCGGCCGCCGAGCAGGCACCCGCCGCTCCTGTCGCTCCCGCCGCTCTTGTGGCGGAGGCGGCTCCCGCCGAGGAGGCCGAGCCCCAGGGCCGCACGCCGGTCCTCGTCGGGTACGGCGTGGCGGTGTCCTCCACCAAGCGACGCGCCCGCAAGGGCGCCGAGACCCCGGCCCCGCAGGGCGAGACGCTCTACGCGGCCACCGCGATCCAGGGTGAGCTCAACGGCCACGGACACGCCGACCGGCAGCGGCCGCTCGCCAAGCCGCCGGTCCGCAAGCTCGCCAAGGACCTCGGGGTCGACCTGGCGACGGTCACCCCCTCGGGCCCGGACGGCATCATCACGCGGGAGGACGTGCACGCGGCGGCGGCTCCGGCACCGGCGCAGGCACCGGCTCCGGTCGTGGCCCCGGTCCCGGCCCCGCAGGAGGTTCCGGTCGGCGTCCAGGCGCAGACACCGGCCCCGGCCGTGTCGTACGACGGCGCGCGGGAGACCCGGATCCCGGTCAAGGGCGTCCGCAAGGCGATCGCCACCGCCATGGTCGGGTCCGCGTTCACCGCGCCGCACGTCACCGAGTTCGTGACCCTCGACGTGACGCGCACCATGCGACTGGTCGAGGAGCTCAAGCAGGACAAGGACATGCAGGGACTGCGGGTCAATCCGCTGCTGCTCGTCGCCAAGGCCCTGCTGGTCGCGATCAAGCGCAACCCCGCCGTCAACGCGTCCTGGGACGAGGCGAACCAGGAGATCGTCCAGAAGCACTACGTGAACCTGGGCATCGCCGCCGCCACGCCCCGCGGGCTGATCGTGCCGAACATCAAGGACGCGCACAGCAAGACCCTGCCGCAGCTGGCCGAGTCGCTGGGCGAGCTGGTGGCGACGGCGCGGGAGGGCAAGACCTCGCCGGCCGCGATGTCGGGCGGCACGGTGACGATCACCAACGTCGGCGTCTTCGGCGTCGACACGGGCACGCCGATCCTCAACCCCGGCGAGGCCGCCATCCTCGCGGTCGGTGCGATCAAGCTCCAGCCCTGGGTCCACAAGGGCAAGGTCAAGCCCCGTCAGGTCACCACGCTGGCGCTCTCCTTCGACCACCGCCTGGTCGACGGCGAGCTCGGTTCCCGGGTCCTCGCGGACACCGCGGCCGTCCTGGAACAGCCCAAGCGGCTGATCACCTGGGCGTGAGAACCGGACCGACCGGATAAAGTCGGGACAGAGGGGCCGGCCGCAACTTCGTCTTGCGGCCGGCCCCTCTGTCCGTGGGCCCGATCAGGGACGGCCGAGCACGTAGACCGGCGCCCCGTCCTCGCCGCCGCCCCGGGAGTGGATGCAGGCGTGCTTGCGCAGCATGCGCAGGCATTCGTTCACCCGGTGCACCGAGAGTCCGGTACGGGCCGCGAGGGAGTCGAGCGGCTGACGCAGTTCACCCGTCTCGACCAGAACCGGGACGATCACCACCGCCACCGCCCACACGTCCGACGTCACGGACAGCCGCTGCCGCCAGTCGGCCAGTACGGATTCCGTGGTCGGGTCCGCGGGGGAGGAACCGGCGGGCGCGGGTCCCGGACGGTCGAGGGCGAGGGCGAGCGTGTCGATCCGGTTCGCGATGCGCTCCATGGCCTGAGCCATGGCCTGGTGCGCGGCGAGCGACGCACGCTGCGTCTCGACCATGATCCGTTGCATGTCCAGCATGGTCCGCTGCAACGCCAGCGACTCGTTCTGTGCGACGGCGAGTTGCTCGTCCGCCTGGAGATTGCGTTCCTCCAGCCGGACGATCGCCTCGGCGACCTGCTCCGGCATGGCGTACGCGATCGGAGCGCCCGGCTCGGCGGGCTGCACCTCGGCCTCCTCCAGGGTGTACGAGCCCTCCCGCTGGACGGTCTCGATCACCTCGGCGCACCACTGCTTGAACGGCGCGCAGGCGGGCTTGGTGCAGCCGTTGACGAGCAGGATCAGACCCTGGAGGTCGATCATCTGCAAGTCTCGGCGCCAGGTCCTGCCTGCGGGAACGCTGAGACCGTAACTTCCAGTTACGGTCTCGAGATTGTCTCGGTGGTCTTCCGGCACGTGGTCGTCGAGTGCCTTCCGTGAGTTGGCGTACCCCAACTCCTTGCAGACATCCACCGCCGGGAACCAATGCCCGCCGTACACGGTCAGCCGGCGGACCCGGGCTCCCGTAGCCGCGTAGACGAAGTCGCCCGCGTCGATCGCGTCGTTCCGCTTGCCCGTGTCGGGCCGCTTGCCGGGTTCGTTCATGTGAACCACCTCCGCTGCGGAACGTAGGGCGGAGGAAATCGAATATGCCAGCCGGAGCAATGATGTTCATCAACGCGGGTGAATTGACCGGGAAATCACGAAAGGGGCCTGCCGCGTGATGCGTGGCAGGCCCCTTGTCGCTGTCTGTGCGCCCTACCTGGCGAAGCTGTAGTTCAGCAGCTTCGTCGCGTCCGACGTACGCACGGTGGCCGACGTGGAGGCGAGCACCGTGCCGATGATCGTCTTGCCGTTGCGGGTGGCGGCGAACACGAGGCAGTACTTCGCCTCGGGGCCCGAGCCGGTCTTGATGCCGATCGTTCCGGAGTAGCCGGTCAGCAGCGGCTTGTTGGTGTTCTCCCACGTGTAGTAGCGGTAGCCGCCACTCGCGGTCGTCACCTTCTGCTTGGTGGTCACGGTCTTCACGACCGTCTTGAACGTGGTGCTCTTCATGGCGCTGCTGGCGAGCTTCGTCAGGTCGCGCGGCGTCGAGTAGTTCGCGCCGTGGCCGACGCCGTCGAACGAGTCGAAGTGGCTGTTCGTCATGCCGAGGCTCCGTGCGGTGGTGTTCATCTTGCCGATGAACGACTTCACGCGGGCGGCGCGGGTCGTGCCCGAGCCGAACTTGTCGGCGAGCGCGTAGGCGGCGTCGCAGCCGGACGGCAGCATCAGACCGTAGAGGAGCTGGCGGACGCTGACCTTGTCACCGACGATCAGGTGGGCCGAGGAGACGTAGCCGCTGTCGACGATGTAGTTGCTGTACGCGCTCGAGATCTTGACCGTGGCGTTCAGGTCCAGGTTCGGCTGGGACAGCACCACCTTGGCCGTCATGATCTTCGTGGTGGAACCGGTGGACAGCTTGGTGTCCGCGGCCTTCTTGTAGAGGGTCGTGCCGGTTCCGTTGTTCATGGTGTAGCCGCCCTTGGCGGCGATCGTGGGCGTGGCGACGGCGCCCGCGGGCGCGGCGCCGAAACCTCCGGCTGCCAGCACGGCGCCGGTCGTGAGGGTCACAGCGGCGGCCCTGCGGAAACGCGTGCCCTTAATGCCGGTAATCAAAATGAACGCTCCGTATGCGCGAAATGCCCCTGGGAGAACGGCACATGGCAGTGCCGTCCCACGTTCGGACTCATGAAGAGCGTAAAGGGATGTACGGCGACAGGGTGGAAAATCTGTGACCTGGGTTACATCTGGAAGGGGTGGGGTCCGCATGCTGACATGACTTCAGGCATGCGTACCTGTTGTATCTATGATGTGCGCATGTCTTCCGCCCCTCTCGCGCCGATGCGACCTCCCGTGAAGCAGCCGCCCGCCGCCGACCGCGTCTACGCACACGTCAAGCAGGGTGTCCTGGAACGCCGTTACGAAGGCGGGACCCTGCTCACCGAGGGCGAACTCGCCGACGCCGTGGGGGTCTCGCGCACCCCGGTCCGCGAGGCGTTGCTCCGCCTGGAGGCCGAGGGGCTGATCAGGCTCTACCCGAAGAAGGGCGCGCTCGTCCTGCCGGTCTCGGCCCAGGAGATCGCGGACGTCGTCGAGACCCGCCAGCTCGTCGAGGAGCACGCCGCGCGCAAGGCCGTACCGGCGTCACCGCGGCTCCTCGCCCGCCTCGAGGAGCTGCTCGCCCAGCAGAAGGAGCAGGCGGCCGCCGGAGACCTGGCCGCCGCGGCCGTCACCGACCGCTGCTTCCACGCCGAGATCGTGCGCAGCGGCGGCAACGAGATCCTCTCCCGGCTCTACGACCAGCTCCGCGACCGGCAGTTGAGGATGGGGGTCGCCGTGATGCACGCCCACCCCGACCGGATCCTCAAGACGCTCACCGAGCACGAGCAGATTCTCGGGGCGCTGCGTTCCGGGGACGCCGACGCGGTCGTCGAACTCATCCACGGACATGTCAGCTGGTTCTCCAACCTGGCGCGCGGTGAGGTCCGATGAGCTCCTCGGCCACACTGCCCGGCGATCCGCCGGGCGGCCGGCGCGCGATGGCGGTCTGGGGCATCGGCGTCTCGGTCTACTTCGTCGCGGTCATCTTCCGGACCTCGCTGGGAGTGGCCGGGCTCGACGCCGCGGACCGCTTCCACGTGGGTGCCTCCGCGCTGTCGACCTTCTCCATCCTCCAGCTCCTCGTGTACGCGGGCATGCAGATACCGGTCGGGCTGCTGGTCGACCGGCTCGGCACCAAGCGGGTGCTGACCATCGGCGTGGTGCTGTTCACGGCGGGCCAACTGGGCTTCGCGTTCTCCTCGTCGTACGGCATGGCGCTCACCTCGCGCGCCCTGCTGGGCTGCGGAGACGCGATGACGTTCATCAGCGTGCTGCGGCTCGGCACCCGGTGGTTCCCCGCCCGGCGCGGTCCGCTCGTCGCGCAGCTCGCGGGGCTGGCCGGCATGGCGGGCAACCTCGTCTCGACGCTGGTGATCGCCAGGCTGCTGCACGGGGTGGGCTGGACCGCCGCGTTCGCGGGCAGCGCGGCCGCCGGTGTGGTCGTCCTCGTCCTGCTGCTGCTCTTCCTGAAGGACCACCCCGAGGGGCACGAGCCGGAGCCGTTCCCGCACCGGGGTGCCGCGTACGTCCGCCGGCAGATCGCCGCGTCCTGGCGGGAACCCGGTACCCGGCTCGGTCTGTGGGTGCACTTCACCACCCAGTTCCCGGCGATGGTGTTCCTGCTGCTGTGGGGGCTGCCGTTCCTCGTCGAGGAGGAGGGCCTGTCCCGGGCCACGGCCGGTGAGCTGCTGACGCTCGTCGTCCTGTCCAACATGGTCGTCGGACTGGTGTACGGGCAGGTCGTCGCCCGGCATCACACCGCGCGGCTGCCGCTGGCGCTGGGCACGGTCGCGGCGACGGCGTTCGTGTGGGCGGGGGTCATCGTCTGTCCCGGCGAGCACGCGCCGATGTGGGTGCTGGTCGTGCTCTGCGCCGTGCTCGGGGCCTGTGGACCGGCCTCGATGCTCGGCTTCGACTTCGCGCGCCCGGCGAATCCGCCCGAGCGTCAGGGGACCGCGTCCGGGATCACCAACATGGGTGGTTTCGTCGCCTCCATGACGACGTTGCTGGCCGTCGGTCTTCTGCTCGACGCCACCGACGACAACTACCGGATCGCCTTCTCCGCCGTGTTCGTTCTCCAGGCGGTCGGGCTCAGCCAGATCTTCCGCCTGAGGAAGCAGGCGGCCCGCCGGGAGCGGGAACGGCTGGTGGCCAGCCGGGTGGAGACGGTGCACGTGCCGGTCTAGCCGCCGGAGCGGAGAGCGCCCCGCTCTCTCCGCTCCGCCCTGCCCGGTCGTGCCCTGCCCTTGTGCCGCCCAGCCCCTGTGCTGTTCAGCTCTGTGCTGCCCTGCCCGCTCCGTTACGGGGTGACGGCGAAGTTGCGCAGTATCGCCGCCGTCAGGTCCGGGTCGCCCTCGGTCTTGATGCGGTCGGCCACGGAGTCGGCGCTGACGCGGCCGCACGCGAGGCGGACGAAGGTCTCCCAGTCGAGGGAGAGGCTGGCGGCGGGTCCGAGCGAGGGGGCACCGTCTATCGAGCCGCGCCCGTCGGCGTTCATCCGGACGGTGCGGAGGAACTCGACCGGCCCGTGCACGTCGAAGACGACGGCCGAGTTGGCCGGCGCCCCGGCGTTCTTCGCGACGACCTTCGGGAGCGCGGCCAGCAGGTTGTCCCGGACGATCTGCGAACCGGGGGAGTCGAGGTTCCCCGGTCGGCCCAGCGTGGCCCGCAGATCCTGCTCGTGCACCCACACGTCGAAGGCGCGGTTGCGCATCGCCTGTTCGAGGGTGACCTCGGTGCCGAGCGGACCGCGCACCTTGGCGTCGGGCTGCCGGGTCTCGTTCCGCAGCTGCCGGTTGCGGCGGATGACCGTGTACTCCAGCTCGGAGGTCATCTCCGGCGCCGTGTGGTGCCGGCGCACGTCGACCTGCATCTCCATGTAGCGCTGGTGCTCGTTCGTCACGTGGTAGAGGTCGCGGGGGAGCGTGTGGATCGGCCGGGGGTCGCCGAGCATCTCGCAGTCCAGTCCGATGACATGGGAGACGATGTCGCGGACCGACCAGCCGGGACACGGAGTCCGCCGGTTCCACTCGCCCTCCACAAGCGGCTGCACCAGCTCGGATATCGCTTCGATCGAGTGGGCCCAGGCGTCGGCGTAGGACTGAAGGCTCGGATGCAGACTCACGGAACGGGACCCCTCGGGCGGTTGGACGCGGGCAGTGCACAGGCAGCGGGTGTCTTGGGACGCTAAGTTACGCTGCTGTGAGGCACCCCGGCAGTGCTTTCGTGTGACGATCGTAGGCCCGTATCGACGGCTCGAATGCCAGGACGGTGGTAGTGTGCGCGCCTCGCTCCTCCAGATCGACGTAAACGACGACGAATCGGTCTCTGTCCGTAGACGTCGTGTGGCGGACCTGGTACGAGATCAAGCCGGAGTCGATCTCGTGGTGCTCCCCGAGCTGTGGACCACCGGCGCCTTCGCCTACGAGGAGTTCGGGACGTGGGCCGAGCCGCTCGACGGGCCGACCCACGAGGCGATGAGCAAGGCGGCGAGCGACGCGGGCGTGTGGCTGCACGCGGGTTCGATCCCCGAGCGCGCCGCGGCCGGTCCCGGGCCGGGAACGGAAGCCGCCCTCTACAACACCTCCCTCGTCTACTCCCCCGCCGGTGAACTCGTCGCCGCCTACCGGAAGATCCACCGCTTCGGCTTCGACAAGGGCGAGGCCGTGCTGATGGGCGCGGGCACGGAACTGGTGACCGTGCCGCTGCCGGGGACGGTGCTGGGAGTGGCCACCTGCTACGACCTCCGCTTCCCCGAACTCTTCCGCGGGCTCGTCGACGCGGGGGCCGAGACCTTCGTCGTCCCGGCGGGCTGGCCCGAGCGCCGCCGCTCCCACTGGACCCTGCTGGCGCGGGCCCGTGCCGTGGAGAACCAGGCGTACGTCCTCGCCTGCGGAACGGCCGGTACGCACGCGGGCGTTCCCCAGGCGGGTCACTCGATCGTGGTCGACCCGTGGGGAGAGGTCCTCGCGGAGGCGGGCCCGGGCGAGGAGGTCCTCACGGTGGACCTCGACCCGGCGAAGGTCGCGGCGACGAGGGAACAGTTCCCGGCCCTGAAGGACCGGCTCCTCGGCCTGGAGACCCCCCGCCGCTGACCGGCCGCCTCCCGCCCGGGGACGCGGCCGGGGCTTCCCGGCCGGTTCTCGCCCGCCGTCCGACCCCGCCGGCCGCCTCGGCCGGCCGGCCTCGCCGACCGTCCCCGTCAGTCGTCTCCCCGTTCCCTCTCGGCCAGATGGATCACGCACACGGCCACCGCGATCAGCAGCGCCGGATCGGTGTCCTCCCGTACGACGTCGACTCCGTAGGTGTCACGGAGGTGGAGCCAACGGCGGGAGATCTGGGCGAGGAGTTCCTCGTCGTAGTCGATCGCGAACTCGCGGTCGAGGATCTTGCCGCTGACGTCGAGTTCGGTGCCGTCGACCAGGGAGACGCGGTAGTGGTTGCGGAGCAGGGACAGGCGTTTGCGCTTGACGGTCGCGAGCGGGTCGCCGTCCCGCTCGATGACCATCGTGTCGCGCAGCGCGAGCATCTTCCGGTGGATGTCGATCAGGACGCGTCCGCTGGTGTCCTTCAGTTCGAAGGTGTCCCGCAGCCGCATGGCCTTGCCGTCGACGAGGAAGACCTTGTTCCCGTGGTCGTCCTCGATCCAGTAGTCGTCACCGAAGCCGAGCAGTCGGTCGCGTACGAGGTATCTCATGCCGTCACCGGTTCCCCGGCGGCCGGTCCGAAACGCCGTCGATAGGCCGACGGGCTGAGTCCGGTCGCCCGGCGCACCCGCTCGCGCAGGTTCGTGGCGGTCCCCAGTCCGCTGCGGTCCGCCACCACGTCGAGCCGGACCTCGCCGCGCTCGATGAGCCGGCAGGCCAGGGCGACCCGTTCCGCCGTCAGCCACGCGAGGGGTGTCGTGCCGAGTTCGGCGCGGAATCGGCGGTGCAGTGTCGCCGGGCTGACGGCGGCGCGCACCGCCAGGTCCCCGACCGTCAGCGGTTCACCCAGTCGCTCCAGCGCCCAGGCCAGCAGGGGTGCCAGCGAGTGGTCGGGCACGCCGGGCAGCGGCCGTTCCACGAACTGGCGCTGGCCGCCGTCGCGGTGTGCGGCGAAGACCAGGCGGCGGGAGACCGCGTTGGCGATCTCCGCGCCGTGGTCGCGCCGCACGAGGTGCAGCCCGAGGTCGAGCGCGGCGGCGCTGCCCGCCGCGGTCAGCACGTCTCCCTCGTCCACGAAGAGCACGTCCGGATCCAGCAGCACCTCGGGGTGCAGTTTCCGGAAGGTGTCCGTCCAGCGCCAGTGGGTGGTGGCCCGTCGTCCGTCGAGCAGCCCCGCCTCGGCGAGCGCGAAGGCTCCGGTGCAGAAGCTGACCACGCGGGTCCCGCGGGCGTGGGAGCGCCGGATCGCGTCCAGGACGAGGGGCCCGCGGGGTACGAGGTTGTCCGGCCGGCCGGGGACCACGAGGGTGTCGGCGTCGTCCACCGCGTCGAGACCGGGCACTTGGGCCAGGGTGAAGAACCCGTGGTTCATCCGGACGTCGGGGGTGGGGGCGCACAGGGTCAGGTCGTAGAGCGGCTCCGCCGGCCCCAGCTCGGGCCGAGGCAGGCCGAACAGCTCGGTCGCGACGCCGACTTCGAAGGGGTTGGTCCCTTCATCGACGATCACGACGACGCGATGCGGCCGGGGCGGCGAGGGGTCGCCCTGTCCGGGGTCTCGGCCGGGTCCGGGGCCGGGACCCCGGACGGGTGCGGTGCCGGGCCCCTGCCGGGCGGTCGTCCGGAACTTCAGCGAGGGGCCGGTGCCGGCCTCCCGCTTCGGGGCGGAGTCGGTCTCGGGTGGAGGCTCCTGCACGGGGGTCGCTTCGGGCTCGTGCCTCGGTGGCGCTCCGGGAGCCCGCCCCGGGATTGCGGCGAACTCCCGCCCTGGGATGGCGGCGAACTTCGGCCCCGGGCCAGAGCCGGGCTCCCGCCTCGGGGTTGCTCCGGGCTCGGCGCCGGCGCCGGCCTCCCGCCCCGGAGTGGTGCCTGGCTCCCGCACCGGGGCGGCGTCGGGTGCCCCGGTGGGTGGACGGTGCGAGGATCCTTGCGGCATACGCGATTTCTAGCACTCGCGGGTCCAGCGCGGGGCGCCGACGATGGGCGCATGACCAGCGAATCCGCCCGCCGCGGCGAACCCGTTTCCCTCCCGGCCGCCCTCGCCTCCTTCACCGAGCTGTGGAGCCCCCGCATCGTCACCGCCGTCAACGACTACGACGTGCGCGTCGCGAAGGTCGAGGGCGAGCACGTCTGGCACGTGCACGATCACACGGACGAGTTCTTCCTGGTCCTGGAGGGCGAGTTGACCATCGCGCTCCGGGAGCCGGCCGGTGAGCGGACCGTCGTCCTCCCCAAGGGGTCGGTCTTCACCGTCCCGCGCGGCACCGAGCACAAGCCGTACGCCCCGGGCGGTGCCTCGATCCTCCTCTTCGAGCCCACCGGCACCCTCACCGTCGGCGACCGCCACGACGACATCCCGGCCCACGTGGACGCGACGACCGGTCACGCGCTCGGCTGACGACCGGTCACGCAGGCGGGCCGACGGCCGGCGGCGACGGTCAGCCGGTGCCGGTCCCCGGCCCGAGCGCAGCGGGCCTCAACTGCCGTGGGAGATCGGTGATGTGGAGGGACTCCTGAGCAAACCGTGGTTTCCGTGCAACCAAGAGAGCCCTCCGTCGGTCTGCCCTGTGCCGACGCCGCTCCACGGCCGAGCCGACACGAGGTGAACCCGGGGTGGCGCACCGGCGACCACATTCTGTGGATGCCCCGAGCATCCCCGCATGCCCAGGAGGATCCCGCATGCACCGACGCCTGAGCGTCACCCTGGCGACCGCCGCGGCAGCCGCTCTCACCGGCGGCCTGCTGGCCTGCGCCACGGCCCCGGCCTCCGCGGCCGGCGCCGCCAAGGCGTACGACTTCAACGGCGACGGCTACCGCGATCTCGCGATCGGCGTGAGGTCGGGAACGGCCGGCGGCAAGAAGGGCGCCGGATACGTCGCCGTGGTGCCCGGTTCCGCGAAGGGACCGAAGACCTCGGCGCGCTACACGGTCAGCCAGTCCACCAGCGGTGTACCCGGCACCTCCGAGACGGACGACGCCTTCGGTTCCCGGCTCACCAGCGCGGACCTCAACAGCGACGGCTACGCGGACCTGGTCGTCACGGCACCCGGTGAGGACGCGTCCACCAGCGAGGACACCGGCCGTATCACCATCCTGTGGAGCGGCCCGGGGGGCTTCACCCGCGGCACCGTCCTGAAGGGCTCCGAGCTGTACGGCGGCACCGGGTTCGCCGGGCTGGCCGTCGCCGACGTCGACGGCGACGGGAAGCCCGACATCGTCACCGCCAACCGGGGTGACGAGAGCTCCGGCGTCTCCGTCGCCCGGGGCCCGTTCGCGCCGGGCACCACCCCGGCGGCCCTCACCTACGTCACCGGCGCCGGCATCCCGCACTTCACCGGGTACATCCGTCTGGCGGTCGGCGACATCGACGGCGACGGCAGGACGGACGTGGCCGCCGCGTACAACGGCTCCGAAGGCGGCGGCACCACGTACCTGCGCGGCACGTCCACCGGGCTGGTCCGCGCCGACTCCTGGTACGGGGAGACCACGGGCAGCACCGTGGCCGTCGCCGACTTCGACAAGGACGGCTACGCGGACCTCGCCCTCGGCGGCGCCGCGTTCGGCGTCCACGACACGTGGGAGCCCTGGGTCCCGCAGTACCCGCTGCCCGCCCGCAAGGGCGGCGCCGTGCGCGTGCTCTACGGCAGCGCTCAGGGTCCGGCGGCCACCCGTCCCCCCGTCGACCTGGTCCAGGGAACCGGCGGTGTTCCAGGCACGGACGAGACCGACGACCACTTCGGCAACACCCTCTCGGCCGCGGACGTCGACGGCGACGGCGCCGCCGACCTCGCGATCGGCGCCCCGGGCGAGGACATCGGCTCCGCCGTCAACGCCGGCAACGTCGTCCTGCTCCGCGGCTCCGGCTCCGGACTGACCACCGCCGGTGCCCGGAGCCTCAACCAGGGCACCGCCGGTGTCCCCGGCTCCAACGAGACCGACGACTCCTTCGGCGGCGCGAACGGCTACGGGATCTTCCTGCGGGACCTCGACGGCGACGGCCGTGCCGACCTCTCCGTCGGGGCACCGGGCGAGGACGGCGGCGACGGCCGCGCCTGGACCCTGACCTCCGGCGCGTCCGGCCCGACCGGCACCCCCGCGGTCAGCTTCACCGCGGGAACGCTCACGCTCCCCGCGCCCACGACCGGCCTGGCCTTCGGCTCGGCGCTCGGCTACTGACGGCTGGACGACACGCGCGAACGCCCCCGGGACCTCCGGGGGCGTTCGCGCGTGTCGTGGTCCGTCTCGGTCGCCGACCTGGTGTTCCACCCGGTGGCGGATGCAGTCGTCCGGATGGCACCGGGCCATCGCCGTCGCCGTGTCCACCAGGCCGTGCGGCTCCGGCCGGTAGGACGACTCCCGGAGCGGCAGGCCGGGGAGAAGGCACCGCCGGACGTCCACGTTGCTCCCCCTGCCGCACGGGTGTGATCCGCCATCCATACCCCGATGGCAAGCTGGAAACATGAACGATGCAGCTCCGGCGCCCGCCCCCGCGCCCCGCCGCCGTGCCCGTGTCCGTGCCCCCGAACTGGTCGGCGAGGGCGGCTGGATCAACACCGGTGGGAAGGACCTCACCCTGGCCGGCCTCCGGGGCCGTGTGGTCGTGCTGGACTTCTGGACCTTCTGCTGCATCAACTGCCTGCACGTCCTGGACGAGTTGCGGGAGTTGGAGGAGAAGCACCGGGACACCGTCGTGATCGTCGGGGTGCACTCGCCGAAGTTCGTCCACGAGGCGGAGCACCGGGCGGTCGTCGACGCGGTGGAGCGGTACGGAGTGGAGCATCCGGTGCTGGACGATCCGGAGCTCGCGACCTGGAAGCAGTACGCGGTGCGGGCCTGGCCGACGCTCGTGGTGATCGACCCCGAGGGGTACGTCGTCGCGCAGCACGCCGGTGAGGGACACGCGCACGCCATCGAGCGGCTGGTCGAGGAGCTGGAGGCCGAGCACACGGCCAAGGGCACCCTGCGGCGCGGCGACGGGCCGTACGTGGCACCCGAGCCCGAGCCGACCGTGCTGCGCTTCCCGGGCCGGGCGCTCGCCCTGCCGGGGGGAAACCTGCTGGTCAGCGACACCACGCGGCACCAGTTGGTGGAGCTGGCGGAGGACGGCGAGACGGTCGTCCGGCGCATCGGGTCAGGTGTCAGGGGGCTGGTGGACGGCCCCGCCGGGGCGGCGGGGTTCAACGAGCCGCAGGGGCTCGCCCTGCTCGACGCGGACACGGTCGTCGTCGCGGACACCGTGAACCACGCCCTGCGCACGGTCGACCTCGCGACCGGCGCGGTCGGCACCCTCGCGGGCACCGGCCGCCAGGGGTGGCAGGGGTCGGCGGCGTCCGGGCCGGCGCGCGAGATCGATCTGTCCTCGCCGTGGGACGTGGCCCTCTTCGGCGGCAAGGTCTGGATCGCCATGGCCGGTGTGCACCAGCTGTGGACGTACGACCCGGCGACCCGCACCGTGGAGGTCGCCGCGGGCACGACGAACGAGGGGCTGGTCGACGGACCGGGGCCCGAGGCCTGGTTCGCGCAGCCGTCGGGGCTCGCCGCCACCGGGGACCGGCTCTGGCTGGCCGACTCCGAGACCTCGGCGCTGCGCTGGGTCGATCTCGAAGGGGCCGTGCACACGGCCGTGGGCACCGGGCTTTTCGACTTCGGACACCGCGACGGGGCCGCCGAACAGGCCCTGTTCCAGCACCCGTTGGGTGTCACCGCGCTGCCCGACGGATCGGTCGCGATCAGCGACACCTACAACAACGCGCTGCGTCGCTACGACCCGGCGACCGGTGAAGTGACCACGCTGGCAACGGACTTGCGGGAGCCGAGCGACGCCGTGCTCGTCGGGGACGACATCGTGGTGGTGGAGTCGGCCCGCCACCGCCTGACCCGGCTGCGGCTTCCGGAGGAGGCGGTACGCGTGGAGTCGGTGGCGCACCGCACCCGGCGCGCGGCCACCGATGTCACCCCGGGGGCCGTCCGGTTGGACGTGATCTTCCAGGCGCCGGCCGGTCAGAAGCTGGACACCCGGTACGGCCCCTCCACGCGGCTGCTGGTCTCCGCCACGCCGCCCGATCTGCTGCTCTCGGGCGAGGGTGCCGGCACCGGTCTCTCGCGGGCCGTCGAGCTGAACCCGACTGTCCCGGAAGGGGTGTTGCACGTGTCCGCGATGGCCGCGTCCTGCGACGACGATCCGGCCACGGAGTACCCGGCCTGCCATGTCCACCAGCAGGACTGGGGCGTGCCGGTCCGCCTCACCGAAGGCGGTGCGGACCGGCTGCCCCTGGTCCTCGCGGGCATGGACGACTGAGTCGGCCCGGTCCGCCACGACGGGACCGGGCCCGGCACCGGGTCCGGCTCAGACGCCGTAGCCGTCGGAGTAGCCGTTGCGCTGGTGGCGGTCCTCCTCGACGACGGTCGCCGTCGGCGGTACGACCACGCGCCGGCGGCGGGCGACACTGCCGAAGGTCGCCACACCGATCAGTCCGGCGATCATGAGGATCACGCCGACCACGTGGAGGTCGACCCCCTGCATGTCCCAGTCGGTCGCGAACGTGAGGATCGCACCTGCGGCGATCAGGATGATGCATCCGCCCAGGCCCATGGGTGTCGCCTCCTTGAATCATCAACTCGGATCAGTTCCGGGCCCGTTCCGGGTACCCGGGACTTCGCGAGCCATGCGGAGGCGATCCCTCACGACCTCGTGTCACCTCACGTCGACGTAGTCCTCGCGCCCGGAGCTCACCAGGTGGGTGCTGTTCGGGTAGAGCAGCACCGCGACCCACGTACCGTCCGACTGAGCGGTGAATCCCTTGCTGAAGGAGCCGTTGGAGCGGGTCGTCGTGTCGCCCTTGTCGTACCAGGTTCCGGAACCCTTGGGGCGGAAGAGGATCTTCACCTTCTGGCCGGAGTACGCCTTCCACGCCGACGAGGTGTAGTGCTGAAGGGTGCCCACGACGGTGATGGTCCGGCCCTTGGTGACGGGCTCGGGCGACGCGTTCGCGCCGGTGACGCGGGTCTTGGTGCGTTCGGCGTGGAGCACCGGGCTGTACGACGCCTGCCAGTTGGCGCTGCCGGCGAAGTAGGCCCGGTAGTAGCCCTTCGCGGGTGCGTCGAACGTGCCCTTGAAGTGACTGCCGGTCTCCGGGTCGCCATTGCCGGGAGTGACCGTCTTCATCGTCGTCCAGCCGGTCTTCCCGTCGGCCGAGTACTGCAGTCGTACGTGGTTGTCCGCGCCGCCGGGGATGCTCGACCCGGTGTGCAGGTAGCCGCCGGCGGTGAGTTCGGCGTATTTGTTCAGGCTGACGGTGAAGCCGCTGATCGACGTCTTGCGGGCGACGCGGACGGTGACATACCGCTCGGGGCTCGTGTTGAGGTAGGTGCCGCTCCGGACCGAGACGTACACCCTCCCCGTCCGTGACATCTTCAGCTCGCCGGTGAAGCGGCCGTCGGCGCCGGTGACGGGCCGCGAGGCCACGCTGCCGAACTCGTCGGACCAGATCTCGTCCACCGTGGCTCCGGCCAGCGGCTTCCACGCACCGCCGACGTACACCTCGGCGGTCCCGGAGACCTTCGCCGCCTGCCCGGCCTTGACGCTCAGTTCGGCGGCGTCCAGGGTCACGCGTGTGTCCGACCGCACGGCCCTGACCTCGACGCTCTCGTTGGCCCTGGACTGGTACCAGGGCTCGTCCAGCCGCAGCCAGGCGTTGACGCTGTCGTAGGAGCTGTCGGTGACGCGGTAGGTGTAGGTGAAACGGCCGTCGGCGCCGGTCCTGGTCTCCGCGTCCGGGCCGGAGATCTCCAGCTCCACGCGCTCGTTCGCCGCGGGCGTGGTCTCGCCGGTGCGCGGGTCGGTGACCGTGAAGCCGCCGGCGACGGTGACGTCCTGGTGCTCGTAGTCCGGGTTCTGCGGGGTGGCCCGCAGATCCGTGAGGTTCGCCTCGAGCTCGTACACGTAGGTGCCCTGGGCCGAGGTGGTGTCCCCGTCGGCGTCGGTCAGGTCGACCACGACACGGTAGGCGCCGAGGTCGGCGAGGCGCAGCGGGGTGGTGGTCCGCCACGTGTTCGCGAAGCCGGTGCTGGAATCAGGGGTGAAGTCGCCGACCCGGGTGATCTCCGGGGCGTCGGCGGCGGAGCCCGGCGCGTACAGGTGTGCGGTGATCGAGGTGATGGCGGTGTCGGACGAGGCGGACAGCCACATCTGGCCGTCACCGGGGTGGTCACCGGCGCCGACGCCGTACAGCACCGGCGCCACCGCCGCGTGCGCGGCGGGTACCGGGCCGAGCAGCAGACCGGCGGCGACGGAGGCGCAGGCGAGCGCCAGGGATCTTTTTCGCACGTGTCGAGTCCCCCCACGAGACTGTTTCAGACGCGGATCGTTGAAGATTGGATCGCATCGTATGCCGAGGAAACCATCTTTGAACAGGTTCAAAACAAACGGTTTCGTGGAGGGGACCAGGACGGCGGACTCAGCCTTCCAGGAACGCCGCCAGCGCGTTCGTCAGCAGGAACGGGTCGTCGGCGGCGCAGAGTTCGCGGGCGCTGTGCATGGAGAGGATGGCCACGCCGATGTCGACCGTCTTGATCCCGTGGCGGGCCGCCGTGATGGGACCGATGGTGGTGCCGCAGGGCATCGAGTTGTTGGAGACGAAGGACTGGAAGGGCACGCCGGCCTTCTCGCAGGCGGCGGCGAACACCGCCCGGCCCGAACCGTCGGTGGCGTAGCGGTTGTTGACGTTCACCTTGAGGATGGGGCCGCCGCCTGCGCGCGGGTGGTGCGTCGGGTCGTGCCGCTCGGCGTAGTTCGGGTGCACGGCGTGGCCGGTGTCGCAGGAGAGGCAGACCGTGCCGGCGAAGGCGCGAGCCCGGTCCTCGTAGGAGCCGCCGCGGGCGAAGACCGAACGTTCCAGCACGCCGCCGAGCAGCGGTCCGTCGGCGCCGGTGTCGCTCTGCGAGCCGTTCTCCTCGTGGTCGAAGGCGGCGAGGACCGGGATGTACGAGAGGCCGGCGTCGGCCGTCGCGACCGCGGCCAGCGCGGCCGTCCCGGCGTGCACGGACAGCAGGTTGTCCATGCGCGGCCCTGCGAGCAGCTCCTTGTCGCGGCCCAGGTAGGAGGGGCGCTCGATGGAGTGGGTCATCAGGTCCCAGCCGGTCACCTCGCCCGCGGGCAGCCCCGACTCCTCTTCCAGGAAGCTGATCAGATCGCCCTCGCGGGGGTCGCCGAGCCCCCAGACGGGCTGGAGGTGGCGCTGCTTGTCGAGCTTGAGTCCCTCGGCGCTGACGGAACGGTCCAGGTGGATGGCGAGCTGGGGCACGCGCAGCAGCGCGCGGTCGATGTTCACCAGCCGGGTCGTGCCGTCCCGCAGCGAGAGGCGTCCGGCCAGGCCCAGGTCCCGGTCGAGCCAGGAGTTCAGCAGCGGACCGCCGTAGATCTCGACGGCGACCTGCCGCCAGCCGTGCGCTCCGGTGTCCGGCAGCGGCTTGACCCGCAGGTTGGGGGAGTCGGTGTGCGCGCCCACGATCCGGAACGGGGTGTGCGGCTCGGCGCCCTCCGGCACGTACCAGGCGACGATCGCGCCGCCGCGCAGGACGTACTTCCCGCCGCTGGTGCCGTCCCACGCGTCGGTCTCGGCGACCTGACGGAATCCGGCCTTCTCCAGGCGCTCGGCGGCGGTCGCCACGGCGTGGTACGGCGTCGGGCTCGCCGTGAGGAAGGACATGAGGTCGTCGGTGTGGCCGCGGTCGAAGCGGGAGGGTGCACTCATGGGTTCACCTTAACGACGAGCGAGGGCCCGCTCCCGGGGTTGGGAGCGGGCCCTCGTAAGGGGGATGTGAAGGGCGGACACCTCGGGACACCTGAACAGATGAACAGGGTTCCGGTTCGGCGTCCGCCCGGTTCCGCGGGGTCCGGCGGGGACGGGCGACCTCCTCGCGGAGATCGGCGGCCCCGCGCCGGGTCCGGCGGGTCCGCCGGAAGGCGGCCCCTAGAAGGCGGCCTCGTCCAGCTCCATCAGGTCCAGGTCGACGCCCTCGGCGAGCTTGCGGGCACCGGTGACGCCCGGCAGCACCTTGGCGGCGAAGAACTTCGCGGCCGCGATCTTGCCGGTGTAGAACGCCTTGTCCTTGGCGGAGGCGGTGACCAGCTTCTCGGCCGCCACGGCGGCACCGCGCAGCAGCAGGTAGCCGACGACCACGTCACCGGAGGCCATCAGGAGGCGGGTGGTGTTGAGGCCCACCTTGTAGATGTTCTTGACGTCCTGCTCGGTGGCCGCGAGGTCGGTCAGCATCAGGCCGACGATGGCCTCCAGCTCGACGGCCGCCTTCGCCAGCTGCTCACGGGCGGCGGACAGCTCCTCGCCGCCGGTGCCGAGCGCCAGGAACTTCTTGATGTCCTCGGCGAGGGTGTTCAGCGCGGCGCCCTGGTTGCGGACGATCTTCCGGAAGAAGAAGTCCTGGCCCTGGATCGCCGTGGTGCCCTCGTACAGGGTGTCGATCTTGGCGTCGCGGATGTACTGCTCGATCGGGTACTCCTGCAGGAAGCCGGAGCCGCCGAAGATCTGGAGCGACTGCGCGAGCTGCTCGTAGCCCTTCTCGGAGCCGTAGCCCTTCACGATCGGCAGGAGCAGGTCGTTCAGGGCCTCCAGCGCGGCGGTGTCCTCGCCGGCGGCCTCCTTGACCTGGATGTCGTCCTGGATCGCCGCGGTGTGCAGCACCAGGGCGCGCATGCCCTCGGCGTACGCCTTCTGCGTCATCAGCGACTGACGCACGTCCGGGTGGTGCGTGATGGTGACCTTGGGCGCGGTCTTGTCCATGAAGTTCGCCAGGTCGGGACCCTGGACGCGCTCCTTGGCGTACTCCAGCGCGTTCAGGTAGCCGGTGGAGAGCGTGGAGATCGCCTTCGTGCCGACCATCATGCGGGCGAACTCGATGATGCGGAACATCTGGCGGATGCCGTCGTGCTTGTCGCCGATCAGCCAGCCCTTGGCGGGGTGGCGGTCGCCGAAGGTCATCTCGCACGTGTTGGAGGCCTTGAGGCCCATCTTGTGCTCGACGTTCGTCGCGTACACGCCGTTGCGCTCGCCCAGCTCGCCGGTCTCGAAGTCGAACTCGTACTTCGGGACGAGGAAGAGGGACAGGCCCTTGGTGCCGGGTCCGGCGCCCTCGGGACGGGCCAGGACGTAGTGGAGGATGTTCTCCTCCATGTCGTGCTCACCCGAGGTGATGAAGCGCTTCACGCCCTCGATGTGCCAGGAGCCGTCCTCCTGCTGGACCGCCCTGGTGCGGCCGGCGCCCACGTCGGAGCCGGCGTCCGGCTCCGTGAGGACCATGGTGGAGCCCCAGCGCTTGTCGACGGCGATCTTCGCGATGTGCTTCTGGACCTCGTTGCCCTCCTCGAAGAGGATGCCGGCGAACGCGGGGCCGGAGGAGTACATCCAGACCGCCGGGTTCGCGCCGAGGATCAGCTCCGCGTACGCCCAGATCAGGGAGCGGGGCGCGGTGGAGCCGCCGATCTCCTCGTGCACGCCGAGACGCCAGTACTCGGAGTCCATGAACGCCTTGTACGACTTCTTGAAGGAAGCCGGGACCGGCGCGGTGTTGGTCTCCGGGTCGAAGACCGGCGGGTTGCGGTCGGCGTCCACGAAGGACTCGGCCAGCTCGTTCTCCGCGAGGCGGGTCAGTTCCTCGAGGATGCTCTTGGCGGTGTCCGTGTCCATCTCCGCGAACGGGCCGGTGCCGTACAGCTTGTCGCGCCCGAGTACCTCGAAGAGGTTGAACTCGATGTCGCGGAGATTCGACTTGTAATGCCCCATGGCGACGGCTCCGTTGAGAGATCGGCGAGGCACTGAGTCCTCGCACCTGGTTCACGTACCAACAAGTAACTACGATGATGCTACCCGCCAGTAATAAGAAGCAACCCCGAGTGGGCCATATGTGGGCCACTACTCTTTGACGCATGTACGGCTACGAGCAGAACGCGGGCGCCCAGCAGGGGTACGTCCCGCCGCAGCAGCAGATGCCCGGGCAGATGCCGGGCGGGCAGATGCCCGGTGGGTACGGCCAGCAGCAGCCGGCGTACCCGGAGCCGTCCCCGCCGTCCCTCCCGGACGCGGTTCGCGCGTTCACCACGGGGTCGCTGGCCGCCGAGGACTTCCAGCAGGTCTTCGCCACCTCGAAGGTCTACTGCCCGCGCGGCGACAACCCCGGATTCCTGGCGCTGCACAACACTCAGCAGCCTGTCATCCCCATGTTCACCTCGCTCAAGGAGCTGCGCCGGTACGCCGGCAAGGAGTCCAAGTACTTCGTGATCACCGGTGCCGAGGTGATCGACCTGCTGCCCACCGGCTACGGCTTCGTGATCGACATGGAGGGCGAGCACCGGATGGTCTTCGACGCGAAGGCCGTGGAGCAGATGGTGGACTTCGCGATGCGCCGGATGTACGGCTGAGGGCTCGCCGCGAGCGGTGCCGGCGCCGGTGGCCGCGCCGCCGGTGCGGCCAGGTGCCCCACGAAATGCGTGACGCCCGGAGGGAATGCCCTCCGGGCGTTCGTCGTTACGTGTGACATAAAGTTCAACTCTCAACTAAACTCGAAGCACAAGGAGGTACCGACATGCCCGCAGTGACTGTCGAGAACCCGCTGGCCCTGCCCCGTGTGGCCCCGCCGGCCGACGCCGTGGAGCGTCCGGTGCTGACCGTGACGACCGCGCCCGGCGGCTTCGAGGGCGAGGGTTTCCCGGTCCGTCGCGCGTTCGCCGGGATCAATTACCAGCACCTCGACCCGTTCATCATGATGGACCAGATGGGTGAGGTGGAGTACGCGCCCGGAGAGCCCAAGGGCACCCCCTGGCACCCCCACCGCGGCTTCGAGACCGTGACCTACATCATCGACGGCGTCTTCGACCACCAGGACTCCAACGGTGGCGGCGGCACCATCACCAACGGTGACACCCAGTGGATGACGGCCGGCTCCGGCCTGCTCCACATCGAGGCGCCCCCGGAGTCGCTCGTCCTGTCCGGCGGACTCTTCCACGGCCTCCAGCTGTGGGTGAACCTGCCGGCCAAGGACAAGATGATGGCCCCGAGGTACCAGGACATCCGCGGCGGCTCGGTGCAGCTGCTCAGCACCCCCGACGGCGGCGCGCTCCTGCGGGTCATCGCGGGTGAGCTCGACGGCCACCAGGGCCCGGGCATAACGCACACGCCGATCACCATGGTCCACGCCACGCTGCGGCCGGGCGCCGAGCTCACGCTGCCCTGGCGCGAGGACTTCAACGGCCTCGCCTACGTCCTCGCGGGACGCGGCGCGGTGGGGGCGGACCGCCGCCCGGTCCACACCGGCCAGACCGCCGTGTTCGGCGCGGGTTCCTCGCTGACCGTCCGGGCGGACGAGAAGCAGGACTCCAACACGCCGGACCTGGAGGTCGTGCTCCTCGGCGGACAGCCGATCCGTGAGCCGATGGCGCACTACGGACCGTTCGTCATGAACACCAGGCAGGAACTCCAGCAGGCCTTCGAGGACTTTCAGAAGGGCCGCCTGGGGACGATCCCGGCGGTGCACGGGATGTCCGAGGGCGGGCTGTAGGTCCTTCCCGAGGCCGGGTACGGCCGGCGTCCCGCGGGGCCTCTCCCCCGTTCGGCCTTCGCGGGGCGCCGATCAGGTTGACGCATGGTCAGCTGGGAGGGTGCAGCTACTCCCCGACGGTGCCCGGCGGTTGGCGGCCTGGTGTGTCGTGATCCTGCTGGCCGCCGGTGTGGGATGGGTGGGTGTCCTGCTGTGCGGGGAATTCCGCAGCGCGGTGGTACCGGTGCTTCTCGCGCTGCTCGGTACCGCCCTGCTCGGGCCGCTGTACCAGCGGATGGTCAAGGCACGGGTCAACCGTTCCCTCGCCGCCGCCCTCACCTGCGTCGCGGTGGTCGTGGTGGTCGGCGGGGCCGGTTACGTCGTCGTCGCCGCGCTCGTCCACACCGGTGGACAGATCGTGGACTCCCTCCGGCAGGCCGCGAATTCCGTCGCCGGACACTTCGGCGCCGTCGGCACCTCGCTCGACGATCTCGCCGCCAACTCCAAGGACCTGCTGACCGAGTTCGGCGGCACGGCCGCGTCCAACGTCATCAGCGGCGTCAGCGTCGTCGGCCAGACCCTCGCCATGGCCCTGCTCGCCCTGCTGCTCATCTTCTTCTTCCTGCGGGACTCGCACCGGGTGGCCGGCACCCTGCGGTCACTCGCCCCCCGGGGCACCGCCGACCTCGTCGAGGCCATGGCCCGGCGCGCCTTCGAGGCCGTCGAGGGGTTCATGCGCGGGACGACGATCATCGCGTTCATCGACGCCGTCTGCATCACCGTCGGGCTCCTGATCCTGCGGGTCCCGGGTGCGGTGGGGCTCGGCGCGCTCGTCTTCGTGGGCGCGTACATCCCCTATCTCGGCGCGTTCATCTCCGGGGCGGTGGCCGTGCTGGTCGCGCTCGCGGACCGGGGGTTCGCGATCGCGCTGTGGGCGCTCGGGCTCGTCCTCGCCGTGCAGATGCTGGAGGGGTACGGCCTCCAGCCGATGATCCAGAGCCGGAAGCTGCAGATGCATCCGGCCGTGGTGCTGCTGGCGATCACGGCGGGCGCGTCCGTCGCGGGCGTCCTCGGCATGCTGCTCGCCGTACCGCTGACGGCGGCGGCGTTCGGCATCCTGCACGAACTCCGCGTGCGCTACGCGCGGCAGGGGCCGGAGGGGCCGGGTCTTCCCGGACCCGGGACGCCCGGGGTCCCGGGGGCGCCGGGACCCTCCGAGGACTCGTAGCGAGGTGCCGCGGGTGGTGTGTCGCCGGTGGTGGCCGTCAGTTGAGGTCCGGTCGCTCTCCGAGCGTCTCGAAGGCCGACGGGAGCGCGGAGTCCCGTGAGGTGCCGGGCTCCCCGGAGTCCGTCCGCGAAGCCTCGGAGAACTCGAACCAGATGCTCTTGCCCTCGCCCCGCGGGTACACGCCCCACGCGTCCGCGAGCAGTTCGACGAGGACCAGCCCGCGTCCGGACGAGGCCAGTTCCCCGGGGTGCCGCCGGTGCGGCAGGTCGTCGCTGCCGTCGGTGACCTCGATCCGCATCCGCCGCCCGCCCGGATCGCCCGTCACCTCGGCGACGAGCAGCGCGTCGGCGTCGGTGTGCACGAGGACGTTGGTGACCATCTCCGAGACGAGCAGGACCGCGGAGTCGAGCTGATCGGCGGAGGCCCAGTCGTGCAGGAGCTCCCGCAGCTGCTGCCGGGCCTCCGCGATCCGCTCGGGTTCGGCCTGCGCCACGCTCAGCATCGTGCGGCGCACCGTCGTCCGTACGACCCGGTCCGTGTCGTCGTGGGCGCCCGTCCCGCCCAGCCGGGACAGCAGCAGCACCGCGATGTCGTCCTCGCGACGGTCGGCCAGCGGACCGGTGGTGTGGTGGGAGGAGGGCCCGTGCACGGCCTGGACGAGCGCGTCGGCGAGTTCCTCCATGTCGCCGTCGTGGGATTCGAGCGTCCGGCGGATGCGGCGCCAGCCGGTGTCGAGGTCGTGGCCGCCGGTCTCTATGAGCCCGTCGGTGCAGACCAGCATGGTCTCGCCCGGTTCGAGGACGAGCCGGGTGGTGGGGTAGTCGGCGTCCGGGTCGATGCCGAGCGGCAGGCCGCCCGCCGTGGGACGCGTCAGCACCGTCCCGTCCGCCATGCGGATCGCGGGGTCGGGGTGTCCGGCGCGGGCGATGTCGAGGGTCCCGGTCCCCGGGTCGACCTCGACGTAGAGGCAGGTCGCGAAGCGCACGTCGTCGGGGTCCACCGGGTCGCCGCCCTCGTCGGTGCCGCCGCTGGACCCGTAGGTCACCGAGTCCGTGACCCCGTAGAGGAAGCGTGAGGCCCGTGACAGCACGGCGTCGGGACGGTGGCCCTCGGAGGCGTAGGCGCGCAGGGCCATCCGGAGCTGTCCCATCAGGCCCGCCGCGCGGACGTCGTGGCCCTGGACGTCACCGATGACCAGGGCGAACCGGCCGGCCGGCAGCGGGATCACGTCGTACCAGTCGCCGCCGACCTGGAGTCCGCCGCCGGTCGGCACGTAGCGCGCGGCGACGCTCATGCCCGGCATCTGCGGGCCGAGCGTCGGCATCATCGAGCGCTGGAGGCCGTCGGTCAGTTTCCGTTCGGTCTCGGCCGTCTCGGCGCGGGAGAGGGCCTGCGCGAGCATGCGGGCGACCGTCGTGAGGACCGAGCGCTCGTCGGGCGTGAAGGTGACGGGATAGGTGAAGGCGGCCATCCACGCGCCCATGGTGCTGCCGGCGACGGTGAGCGGCAGGAACGCCCAGGACTGCCGCCCGAAGTGGCGGGCGAGCGGCCAGGAGGCCGGGTAGCGCTCCTTGTAGTCCTCGGGGGACGAGAGGTAGACCGCGCGGCCCGTACGGACGACCTCGGCGGCCGGGTAGTCCGTGGTCAGCGACATGTCGCTGAAGGGTCCCTCGGCGCCCGGCTGGTGGCCGTGGTGGCCGATGATCGTCAGCCGGTCGCCCTCCGCGCCGAAGACGGCGAGCCCGTCGGGTGAGAAGCCGGGCATCGACAGCCCCGCCGCCACCCGCAGCACCTCCGCCGTGGACCGCGCCTCGGCCAGCGCCCGTCCCGCGTCCAGCAGGAAGGCCTCCCGCGACCGGCGCCAGTCCCCGATGACGGGGGTGCGCGAGGCGGCGCCCGGAGACTGCTCGCTGACCTCCTGGAGGGTGCCGATCAGCTCGTACTGCCCGGTCTCGGGGTCGACCGTCGGCCGGGAGCGGCTGCGGACCGTGCGGAGCACCCGCCCGTGCTCGTCCATGATCCGCATCCTGGCCTCGGCGAGCGTGCCCTCGGCCACCGCCAGTTGCACCACCCCGTCCATCTCGTTCCAGTCGACGGGGTGGACGTGGGAGCGGGCGCCCGCCTCGGAGAGTGTCGTCCGCTCGGCGGGCATGCCGATGAGCCGTGCGGCTTCCGCGTCGAAGGTGACGAGGCCCGCGGTGTTGTCCCAGTGCCATACGCCGGTGGCGAGAGCGGCCAGGACGTCCCCCACGGCGGGCAGGGGCTCACCAGTGCGCATGGGCCCACTGTAGGAACAGGTGATCGGTGCCTGCCACCGATGCTGTCCAGGATGTCGAGCGGTAATGGTGAGAGGCGATCCTGGGCTGCCCGGTACCCTGGGAGTGTTTCACGTGAAACGAGCCCCCAATCCGCGAAGACTGGATGATCGACGATGCATCGGTACAGGTCCCACACGTGCGGCGAGCTCCGCGCCTCTGACGTCGGCAGCGACGTCCGGCTGAGCGGCTGGCTGCACAATCGCCGAGACCTGGGCGGCATCCTCTTCATCGATCTGCGCGATCACTACGGCATCACGCAGCTCGTCGCCCGCCCCGGCACTCCCGCCTACGAGGCCCTGGACAAGGTCTCGAAGGAGTCGACCGTCCGCATCGACGGCAAGGTCGTCTCGCGCGGTACGGAGAACGTGAACGCGGAGCTGCCGACCGGCGAGGTCGAGGTGGAGGTCGGCGAGGTCGAGCTGCTCGGCGCCGCCCAGCCGCTGCCGTTCACGATCAACGCCGAGGACGGCGTCAACGAGGAGCGGCGCCTGGAGTACCGCTTCCTCGACCTGCGCCGCGAGCGCATGCACCGCAACATCCTGCTGCGTACGGCCGTGATCTCCGCGATCCGTCACAAGATGACGGCGCTGGGCTTCAACGAGATGGCCACCCCGATCCTCAGCGCCACCTCCCCCGAGGGCGCGCGTGACTTCGTGGTCCCGTCCCGGCTGAACCCCGGCCGCTTCTACGCGCTCCCGCAGGCGCCGCAGCAGTTCAAGCAGCTGCTGATGATCTCGGGCTTCGACCGCTACTTCCAGATCGCGCCCTGCTTCCGCGACGAGGACGCCCGCGCGGACCGTTCGCCGGGCGAGTTCTACCAGCTCGACGTCGAGATGTCCTTCGTCGAGCAGGAGGACGTCTTCCAGCCCATCGAGAAGCTCATGACGGAGCTGTTCCAGGAGTTCGGCGGTGACCGTCAGGTCACCTCCCCCTTCCCGCGCATCCCGTTCCGCGAGTCGATGCTGAAGTACGGCTCCGACAAGCCGGACCTGCGGGCCCAGCTGGAGCTCACCGACATCACCGACATCTTCGAGGGCTCCGAGTTCAAGGCCTTCGCGGGCAAGCACGTGCGTGCCCTCGCGGTGCCGGACGTCTCGGGTCAGTCGCGGAAGTTCTTCGACGGTCTCGGTGACTACGCGGTCGAGCAGGGCGCGAAGGGTCTGGCGTGGGTGCGAGTGGGTGAGGACGGCTCGCTGACGGGCCCGATCGCCAAGTTCCTCACCGAGGACAACGTCGCCGAGCTGACCAAGCGCCTCTCGCTGGCCCCCGGCCACGCGGTGTTCTTCGGAGCGGGCGAGTTCGAAGAGGTCTCGAAGATCATGGGCGCGGTGCGGGTCGAGGCCGCGAAGCGCTCGGGCAACTTCGAGGAGAACGTCTTCCGCTTCTGCTGGATCGTCGACTTCCCGATGTACGAGAAGGACGAGGACACCGGCAAGATCGACTTCTCGCACAACCCGTTCTCGATGCCGCAGGGCGGTCTGGAGGCCCTGGAGACCCAGGACCCGCTGGACATCCTCGGCTGGCAGTACGACATCGTCTGCAACGGTGTCGAGCTGTCCTCCGGCGCGATCCGGAACCACGAGCCCGAGATCATGCTCAAGGCGTTCGAGATCGCGGGCTACGACCGGGAGACCGTCGAGGAGCAGTTCGCCGGCATGCTGCGCGCCTTCCGCTTCGGCGCCCCGCCGCACGGCGGCATCGCCCCGGGCGTCGACCGCATCGTCATGCTGCTCGCGGACGAGCCGAACATCCGCGAGACGATCGCGTTCCCGCTCAACGGCAACGCGCAGGACCTGATGATGGGCGCGCCCACGGAGCTGGACGAGACCCGGCTGCGCGAGCTGCACATCTCGGTGCGCAAGCCGCAGCCGAAGTAGGCGGCGCGCCCGGGGGACGGGCGGCGCCCGCCGCCGTGAGCGGGAGCGCTGACGGGGGCGTCGCGCGCTGACGCGAGCCTCACGCACGCGAAGCGGCCCGGAACCGACGTCGGTTCCGGGCCGCTTTCGTGTCCGCCGCGAAACCACAGTCCGCACCCACGCTGCTGACAGGTCGGCTCCCTAGCGTTCCGGCACATGACTGAGACCCAAGGACCCGCGCACAAAAGGAACATGACCCGACGCAAGGTCGTCATCGCCGGCGGGGCGGCCGTGGCGGCCGTGGGCGTGGGCGGCGCCATCGCCGCGACCGCGTCGGCGGGCGAGGTCGACAAGACTCCCGCCTCGGCCGCCTCGGGTGCGGAGGCCTGCTACGCGCTGACCTCCGAGACCACCGAGGGCCCCTACTACATCGACGCGGACAAGATCCGCCAGGACATCACCGAGGACGAGGAGGGCATCCCCCTGACCCTCAGGCTCAAGGTGATCGACGCCGAGACCTGCAAGCCGGCCAGGAACGCCGCCGTGGACCTGTGGCACTGCTCGGCGCTGGGTGTGTACTCCGGATACGAGGCGATGAGCAACGGAGGTGGTGGCGGTCCCTCGGGCGGCCCCACGGACGTGCCCTCCGGGACTCCGACCGGCGAACCCCCGTCGGGCGGTCCCGGCGGCGGCACCGGGGGCGGGCACGCCGAACCCACCGACGACGAGCGGTACCTGCGGGGCACCTGGAAGACCGACAAGCACGGGTACGTCACCTTCAGGACGGTCTTCCCCGGCTGGTACCAGGGACGCTGCGTCCACATCCACGTCAAGGTCCATGTGGACGGCACGTGGACCGACGCGGGCTACGAGGGCGGGCACACCTGCCACACCGGCCAGCTCTTCTTCGACGAGAAGTCGGTCCTGGCGTCGGCGGAGGTCGCCCCGTACTCCACGAACACCACGACCCGCACGACGCTGGACGAGGACACGATCTACCCGGACAACGGTCACGCGGGCGGGCTCCTGTACCTCACGTACGACAAGAAGCGCATCGCGAAGGGTGTCCACGCCCGTCTGACGCTGGGCGTCGCCCCGGACGAGACCCACGACAGCACGGACACCCAGCCGAGCGCGTCGGCCTCGGCGTCCTGACCCCTCCCGACACACAAGGGGCCCGGAACACCACGGGTTCCGGGCCCTCCCCGTGCGGGGCTTGATCAGCTCTGCTCCGAAGCGCTCTCCGGGCCGCGCAGGGCTTCGCCGAACAGTTCTTCGGTGTGCGCGACCGTGCCGACCCGGTCGAGCCAGTCGCCGAGATTGACGTCCAGGAACTCGTATTCGGGGACCGGGGAAACGTTCACGCCGCCGTGGCCAGTTCGCACCAGATGAACTTGCCTGCGCTCTCGGGGGCTTGAGATCCGCCGAGCCGGTACCAGCCCCAGTCGTCCACGCATCCCTGCACGAGGGCGAGCCCGCGTCCGGATTCGCACAGTGCTCCTGGTGGAGCAGGGGCCGGCGGCGTCGGGTCCGCGTCCCACACGCCGATGCGGAGTACCCCGCGGGCCCAGCGGAGACGTATGGCCGCGGGGCTCTTGGTGTGCTGCACGGCGTTGGTGACCAGCTCGGTCGCGACGAGTTCGGCCACCTCCGCGAGATGCGGCAGGCCGTGCAGGGCGAGGATCAGACGGAGGGCGCGGCGGCAGATCGTGACGGCACGGGGGTCGTTGGGGACGGAGAGGGTGTACTCCCAGCGGTCGTCGGGTTCGCCGGTTTCGGGCATGCGGGACTCCTGGTCAGGGAGGGGGTGGCGGTCGTCGGGCGGTGGCAGTGTCGTCGCCGCCGTGGCAGGGCGGGGCGGTGCGCTTCCGGGGTCCCGGTGTTCCGCAGGGTGTGCGTCGTGTCACTGACGGTAGGGCATTAATTTCTGCCCATGCAAGCCGCTCGCGTAATCTGACTCCGGATGAGCGAGACGAACCGGCGCTCGCACAGGGCTCGTTGAGAGGAATCGGCACGCATGCCACCGAGGAGTCAGCCGACCGCTCGTCAGGTCCGCCTCGGCACTGAGCTGCGTCGACTGCGCGAAGCCGTCGGTATGACGGCTCGGGACGTAGCCCAGTTCCTGGGATCGACGTCTGCGCAGATGAGTCAGATGGAGGCGGGGATCGCGGGGGTCAGCGAGGACCGCCTGCGTCGGCTCGCGGCGCATTACGCCTGCGCGGACGAGGCGTTGACCGATGCGCTCGTTGTGCTGGCGACGGATCGAACGCGTGGATGGTGGGAACAGTACGCACGGGTGCTGCCGCCGGTGTTCCGTGACTTGGCGGAGCTGGAGCATCACGCGCGCTTCATGCAGGTGATCGCCACCGCACACGTACCCGGTCTGCTTCAGACGGAGGACTACGCCCGCGCTGTGCTCGCCTACCGGGTTCCCGAGCTTCCGGACGCGGAGTTGGAGCCCAGGCTGACGCACCGGATGCGCCGGAAAGCGGTCCTCTCGCGAGAGGCGGCGGCTTCCTACGAGGCGGTGGTGCACGAATCCGCGTTGCGCACCCGTGTCGCGGACCGGCGAGTGGCGCGCGCCCAGCTCGACGAGTTGCTGCGGGCGTCGGAGCTGCTCAACGTCTCGGTACGAGTGATTCCGTTCGACGTCGACGGATTCGCGGGGGCCAGTTCGATGATGTTGTACGCGGGCGGTGAGGTGACCGAGCTGGACACCGTGCAGCGGGACGCGCCGTACGGCTCGGTCTTCCTGGACGTCCCCGCCCAACTCCTCGCCATGCGAACACTCTTCCGTAAGGTGGAGTCGGCCTCTCTGGAGCCTGCCAAGTCGCGGGACTTCATACATCGACTGGCGAAGGAGATCTAGATCGTGACCCAGTGGCAGAAGTCCTCGTTCTCCGGCCCCGGTGACGGCAACGAATGCCTGGAGCTCGCCCGTGCGGAGGGCACCTTGCTGCTCCGCGAGAGCGATGACCCGGAACGAATACTCGCCGTCACCCGGCAGGGGCTGGCCGGGCTTCTGCGTCGGCTCCGGGTGGGCCGCGCCGGGTGACCATCCTGCCCGTCGGGGTGGTGCGCGTCAGGCGCGCTGGGCCTTCGCCATGCGGGCGACTTCTCTCTCGACGAGAGCCAGGGGGAAGTGGTCGCTGCGGTCCATGGCCAGCATCGTGAAGTACCCGGTGACACCCCCGACTCGCACGAGGATGTGCTCCTCGTTCCGTACGGAGACACGACGGCCGCTGCGCAGGTCGGGCGCCTGTTTCACCGGGACGGTGATCCGGAAGGCGATCGACTCGTCGCCGAGCCGGGGGATCTTCTCCGGCTCGACGTGCGCGGTGTACTTCCCCGTGAAGCCGACGCCGGTGAAGTCGTGACAGGTGGTCAGTGAAGTACGGGCACGGTCGAAGGCATTCTCCGCTCCCGTGCCCGGGTAAGAGGCGAGTGTGGCACCACCGGGCCAGATGCTGTCCAACCAGTTGATGTTCTGGTCCACGGC
This sequence comes from Streptomyces sp. NPDC002580, assembly GCF_042889485.1. Lineage (NCBI taxonomy): Bacteria > Bacillati > Actinomycetota > Actinomycetes > Kitasatosporales > Streptomycetaceae > Streptomyces > Streptomyces sp. NPDC002580. Next base: position 355,412 of record NZ_JBIAQZ010000003.1, read on the forward strand.
GACCGATGCGTCGGTGGCGTCGACCGCGTCGAGCAGCGTCTGGCAAGTGGCGTTCGAGGCCGGCGGGAAGGTGCTGTCCGAGTCGTCGGGTGACCGCTCGTCCAGCGAGATGTGCGGGGTGCCCGCCACATCGTCACCGGTGAGGGCGATGGATTTCAGGGCCTGGGCGGAGAGCGGTGGTCCCGGCGCGATGGACGTGGCCGAGACGGCGCCGGGTGAACCGCTTGTGGCCGGGGAGCCGGGCCTTCCCCCGCCCGGGCCGGCGCAGGCCGTGATCCCCCACACGGTCAGTGCCGCACCCACCAGCAGCCACCCGTTTCTCCGTACCCGCACCTGCGTCCGCACTCGTGCCCCTCAGCCGCTCGTGACTCAAGGGACCCGATGCTAACGGTCGGGGGCGCTTGTCAGGGGCACGCCGGGAAGAGAGATCCGCTCAGACGTCGTACGTGCCGTCCCACGGTTCGGAGAAGCCGAGGCGGTCCGGGTACAGCTCGGCCCAGGCCTCGCCCTCGTCGACGCCGGTCAGCAGGCCGAACAGCACCCCGTCGACGGTGAGCTGGAAAGGCCGTATCGCGATGTCCGTGTACGAGCGCCGGGGCAGGCTGCGCAGCAGCTTGGCCAGGTGGACACGGGCGTGCGAGAGCACCGAGTCGTCCCCATGGGGATCTCGCTGCTGTTCGGCCCAGGTGCCGGCGCACCAGACCTCCGAGTCGCGGTAGCGGCCCTCGGAGTCGAAGGTGTGGAGGACCGTGTACAGACGTTTGTGCTCTTCCCAGCCGTCGTCAGGACGGAACCCTTCGGGGAAGGCGTACGTGATCGACGCCAGGAACTGACCGTCCGCGTACCGGCCGATCGTCTCGGTGCGGTGCTTCGGTTCGTAGGCGATCGGAATGACCTCGGGGACTGCCATGGCGGAAACCATACGGGTGATTGAAGGCCTTGTGGAGCCGGGGTCCATTCCGGATCGGCGGGACCGGACAGAAGGCATCTTTCCCCGCTCGTCACGGTCTCGGCGCCGGGCTGTCACCGGGTCGTCACCGGTTCCCACCAGGACTCCAGCGGGTCTCCGTCGAGTCTTCGGCGCCCCGCGACGGCGATGTGGACGGAAGGGGACGGCACAGCGGAAGGGGGCACGGGACGACTGGTCCCGTGCCCCCTTCCGTGGGTGCCGATGCTCAGGAGAGTGACTTGTAACCGCTCCAGCCGGTGGCGATCTTCGTGCGCGACCCGAACGATCCCTTGCCGTCGCCGTCGTTGCGGTACAGGTTGCCGCCGGTGTCCCGGGAGACCAGGTCGGCCCTGCCGTCGTCGGTGATGTCGCCGACGCCGACGACCACGTTGTAGGAGGAGCCCCAGTCGGAGAACACCTTCACGCGGGCGGCGAAGGTTCCGTCGCCCTTGCCGTTGTAGCGGTAGAGGGTGTCGGACGTGTCCTGGGCGAGCAGGTCGCCGATGCCGTCGCCGTTGAGGTCGCCGGTACCGAGGATCTTCTTGTAGCCCTTCCAGCCGTCGTAGAGCTTCACGCGGGCGGACAGGGTTCCGGTGCTCGTCCCCTTGTAGAGGTAGACGGTCCCGCTGGACGCGACGCGCGCGATCAGGTCGGGGCGGCCGTCGCCGCTGACATCGCCGGGCGAGGTCAGGACGTCGTACTGCGTCCAGCCGCTCGTCGCCAGCGTGGTGTACGACGTCGTCGGCTTGACGGCGGCGTTGCAGCCCGGCTTGTACAGCCGCAGGGCCCCGCTGCTCAGCCGTACGAGCACGTCGTTGCAGCGGTCGCCGTTCGCGTCGCCGAAGGGGACCGCCTTGACGGAGGTGGCCCAGCCGGTGCCGGTGCTCTTGTCGCCGAACGTGCCCGTCCCCGTGCCCCGCTGGACGGTCAGACCGCCGGAGGAGTTGAGGGTGAGCAGGTCGCCGCGTCCGTCCGGGCCGTCGACGCTGCCGAAGTCGTGGCGCACGGCGGCTCCCCTGAGCAGGAAGCCTTCACCGGAGGTCAGGGTGACGGGGGCGGAGGTGCCCAGACCCGTCGCCTTCAGCGTCCAGGCGAACTCCCCGTTGGGGAAGTGGACACCGGCGGCGGTCTTGCCGTTCCAGTTCGCGGACACCCGGGCGGAGGCCGCGCCCCCGGTGAACGTGCGGGTGGCCCTTCCGGCCGAGCCGCTCTGCTTCGAGGTGAGGGTCAGCGACCAGGAGGTGACCGGACGGGACAGCTGCCAGTCCCCGGTCCACGCGTCGGACGCACCCGGTTCGAGGAAACTGGGGGCCTCGCTCCGGAAGACGGTCGTCGCCGACGGCGTGATGCCGGTGGTGGCCACGTGCGTCTGCTCGAACGAGTCGATCCAGGCGACCAGGCCCGTGTACTCGTCGACGGCCCACCGGTGGCGGCGGTCCGTGGCCGGACCGGTGCCGGGGACGTCGGAGGCGATCGGGCGGGTGGCGCCGGTGGCCGTCTCGGTCAGGACCAGCCGGCCGGCGGCGTGGTCGTGGCGGACGGTGAAGCCGTCGCCGAGGAGCACGTCGCCGGGGGTCACCGAACGGGACGTACCGGCCTGGGAGTCGTAGACGCCCGCCGAGTCCGTGCCGCACGACCAGTACACCCAGCGGCCCGCAGCCTGGAGTTCGCTCGGCACGCAGCCGAGGCCCGGAACCGTCACCGTGGCGAGGGTCTTCTCCTCGGCCAGACTGTAGGAGGTGAGCTTGCCCGAGGTGGAGGCGCTCCACAGGGTCGAGCCGTTCAGGGCGGCGGTGCGGACCGAGCGCTTCAGCAGTCGGCCGTAGCCGAACCTCCCGACGTACTGCTCCGGCGCGGAGCCGCCGGAGTTGTAGACGGCGTAGTCGTCGGAGACGTCGACGATCGAGCCTCCCGAAGTGCCGAACTCCAGCGTGGTGTTGGACCACTCGTCGCCGATGGCGACCAGCCTGTCCGCGTCCTCCAGACCGCTGCCGCCCTCGTCGCCGTCGTAGAAGGTGTCGAGGTAGACGTCCTCGGGGGCCGTTCCGCTGTTGCCCCACATCGGCGCGCAACTGGTGTCCGGGTACGGGCACACGGGGCGTACCGAGTCGCCGGTCCTCGGGGCGGACGCGGTCAGCTCGGTGCCGCCGTTCGTGGTGAGCGTGCGCACGGTCGTGGTGTCCGAGCCACTGCTCGCGCTGTCCTCCGCCACGCGCAGGCTGCCCCGGCTGAGCGCGAGCCCGGTCTTGGGGTTCTCGTACGGGACGACCTTGTGCAGCTTCTCCAGCCGCGGGGTGCCGTCGGTGCCGGGGGAGACGCGCTGGACCCACCAGTCGGCGGCGCCGCCGCCACCGGTGACGAGGGCGTCGCCGTCGGGGGTGGCCAGCGGAGTCCCGTACGACCGGGTCAGCAGGGTCTTCGTGGTGGCGTCGGTGAGGGACCTGGCCGTGACACCGCCGCCGTTCACGGCGAGGACCAGCCAGTCGCCGACGAGGACGGGCACGGGCGAGCCGTCGATCTCCTCGCCCGCCACCGGGACCGTCTCCTCGGCGGCGAGGTCGGCACGCGGTTTGAGGTGCAGTCCGGCGGCCTCCGTGTACCAGCCGACGCGGTCGCCGGTGAGCACCAGTTCGGGGGAGGCGTCCAGGCCGGTGAAGACCGGGGTGAGCCGGGCGGTCGCGAAGTCGAGGTAGCTGACGGCGTACGACTCGGTGTCGCCGTTCTCGTCGTGGACGGCGTGGGTCAGCAGGAAGCCGTGCTCGTCGCCGGTGCGCGAGCCGGTCATGTTCCCCGGGTATCCGGCGATCAGACGGTCGCGCTGCTTGCCGTCGGCGAGGTCGACGAGGTGCATGCGGTAGCCCTCGAGCTCTTCGCCGTCGACGACGCCGTTCCACTCGATGGTGACGACCGTCTCGCCGTAGGTGCCGACGTAGTCGGCCGACTGGCTGAGGTCGACGGTCCGCAGGGCGCCGCCGTCCGGCTTCCACAGGGACACCGGGTCGCCGTAGGACGCGTGCGGCAGGGCCACGGTGTCGGCACCCTGCCCGTACATGCCCGAGGGGCAGCGCGCCTGGAGGTCGTAGCAGGTGGTGGTGGTCGGCTTGTAGATCCCGGTCGGTCCCTGGACGGTGACGGTGGTGTCGTCCTCGTAGTCCGTCCACAGCAGGCCCGCGACCGCGGACTGCCGGTGCAGGAATCCGGTCGCGCCCGCCGAGAGCAGCCGGTCGGAGCGCGGGGTCTCCTTGCTCGGATCGTCCAGCAGGAGCTCCGTCGTCCCTGCGGTGCCGACCGCCGGGGCGGCCTGGGCGCTGCCGGCGCCGTCCGGTGTGCCGGAGAAAAGCGTGATGGTGCCGGCCGCCAGGGCGACCGTGAGTGCGGAGACGAGGACGGCCGGGCCGCCGCGTCTCGGGGCGTGTCTGCCCACGTGAACTGTCCCTCCCCGCGAGGGCCCCCGCCCTCGCACAAGTGCGCGGACTTTACCAGGGCTTGACCGGTGCCCTGGCGGGGAGGGTGCCGTATCGCCGCAGGTGGGCCGGGTCGGGCCGACCTGCGGCGGGCGGCGTCACTTCGCCACGTACTGGGTGAGGATCGCCTGGACCTCGTAGATGTCGACGCCCTTGGTGAAGGTCTTCTGGATGGGGAGCGCGGTGCCGGAGATCCAGATCTTGAGCTCGGCGTCGAGGTCGAAGGTGCCGGCGGTCTCCACGGCGAAGTGCGTGATGCTGCGGTAAGGGACGGAGTGGTACTCCACCTTCTTGCCGGTGATGCCCTGCTTGTCGACCATGATCAGGCGTCGGTCGGTGAACAGCATGACGTCGCGGATGAGTTGGTACGCCGCGTGGACCTGCTCGTTCTGTCCCAGCAGACGGGCGAAGTCCTGCCGCGCCGAGGCCGGGTCGATGGTGTGCGCGTTCCCGAAGAGCGCCATGGATGAACCCCCCATTCGGTGGACCCTCGGTCCACTCATGTACCAGGAAGCCGAAGGCTTCACGTGATCTTGGCATATATACAGTTCGCACCGCGGTGCGGACAGAGGGCGCGGTCGAGGGCCCCGGGTACGCGAAGAGCCCGGGAACCGTTCGTTCCCGGGCTCTTGCCGAACCGTCGCCGCCCACCGGGCGGTGGCCGCCCGGTGGCTGCCGGCGCTACTCAGGCGCGCCGCCGAAGCGCTCCTTGTACGACTCCAGGTCCTCGTCCGTGATCTTGGCGAAGAGGACCGGGGGAACGGTGAAGGGGGTGCCGGAGGGAAGGAAGGACAGGGCACGGGCCTCGTCCGCGCTCACCCAGACCGCCGTGTCGTCCGCGAGGGCGAACGCGGAGCGCATCGCGCGGGCGGACGCCGGGATGAAGGGTTCCGAGACCACCGAGTACAGGTGGATCAGGTTCATCGCCGTGCGGAGCGTCAGCGCCGCGCCCTCGGGGTCGGTCTTGATCTCCAGCCAGGGGGCCTTCTCCTCCAGGTAGGAGTTGCCCGCGGACCACAGGGCGCGCAGCGCGGCGGCCGCCTTGCGGAACTGGAGGGCCTCCATCTGGGTCTCGTACTCCGCGAGCAGGCCCGCGATCTCCTCGCCCAGCTTCGCCTCGGCCTCGCCGGCCTCCGAGCCCGCCGGGACCTCCTCGCCGAAGCGCTTCTTGGAGAAGGACAGGACGCGGTTGACGAAGTTGCCGAGGGTGTCGGCGAGGTCCTTGTTGACCGTGGTGGTGAAGTGCTCCCAGGTGAACGACGAGTCGTCCGACTCGGGGGCGTTGGCGATGAGGAAGTAGCGCCAGTAGTCGGCGGGCAGGATCTCCAGGGCGTGGTCGGTGAAGACACCGCGCTTCTGGGACGTGGAGAACTTCCCGCCGTAGTACGTCAGCCAGTTGAAGGCCTTGACGTAGTCGACCTTCTTCCACGGCTCGCGCACGCCCAGCTCGGTGGCCGGGAACATCACGGTGTGGAAGGGCACGTTGTCCTTCGCCATGAACTGCGTGTAGCGGACCGGGTTCTCGCCGGAGTCCGCGTCGTACCACCAGGACTTCCAGTCACGGTTCTCGGCGTCCTCGCCGGACTGGTCGGCCCACTCCTTCGTCGCGCCGATGTACTCGATCGGGGCGTCGAACCAGACGTAGAAGACCTTGCCCTCGGCGGCCAGTTCCGGCCAGGTGTCGGCGGGGACCGGGACGCCCCAGTCCAGGTCACGGGTGATCGCGCGGTCGTGCAGGCCCTCGGTCAGCCACTTGCGGGCGATGGAGGAGGCGAGCTGCGGCCACTCGGACTCGTGCCGGGCCACCCACTCCTCGACCTCGTGCTGGAGCCTCGACTGGAGGAGGAAGAGGTGCTTCGTCTCGCGGACCTCCAGGTCCGTCGAGCCGGAGATCGCCGAACGCGGGTCGATCAGGTCCGTGGGGTCCAGGACGCGCGTGCAGTTCTCGCACTGGTCGCCGCGGGCCTTGTCGTAACCGCAGTGCGGGCAGGTGCCCTCGACATAGCGGTCCGGGAGGAAACGGCCGTCGGTGGGCGAGTACACCTGGCGGATCGCGCGCTCCTCGATGAAGCCGTTCTCGTTCAGGCGGCGCGCGAAGTGCTGGGTGATCTCGCGGTTCTCCGGGCTGGAGCTGCGGCCGAAGTAGTCGAAGGCCAGCTCGAAGCCGTCGTACACGGCCTTCTGCGCGTCGTGCGCCTGCGCGCAGAACTCGGCGACCGGCACGCCGCGCTCCTTGGCCGCCAGCTCGGCGGGGGTGCCGTGCTCGTCCGTCGCGCAGATGTACAGGACCTCGTGACCGCGCTGGCGGAGGTACCGGGAGTACACGTCCGCCGGGAGCATGGACCCCACCATGTTGCCCAGGTGCTTGATCCCGTTGATGTACGGAAGGGCGCTGGTGATGAGGTGTCGAGCCATCGCGGGCTGCTCCCAAGTCGCTACGTGGGGCGACGACCGCGTCGGATTTCCGGTGGGCGTCCCGTCGCCGGTGAACCTTGAAATCGTAGCCGACACGGGTGGGCCGCCCGCTTCCCGTTTTACAGCGTGGGAAGGGGGCGGCCCGGGGTGGGGGTGGCGCCGGAGGCTACGGGCGCCAGTTCTCCAGCACGCCGTCGTAGACCTCGACGTCCGTCAGCTCGCGCGGGGCCGGGCCCGCGTGGAAGAAGGCCGTGTTGCCGGTCTTCAGCTTGCGCAGGTAGTCGAAGGCCTTGTTGTCGTACTCGCCGAAGGCGACGAACGAGAAGAAGACGTCCGGGTGGTCCTTCGCCGCGGCCGCGAGGGACTGGGTGGCGGGGGTCTTGGCGTCCGGGGCGCCGTCCGTCTGGAAGATCACCAGGGCCGGGTCGGTGGTGCCGGACTTCCGGTGGCGCGAGACGACTTCCTCCACCGCGACGTGGTAGCTCGTACGGCCCATGCGGCCGAGGCCGGCGTGCAGGTCGTCGACCTTGTTCTCGTGCTCGGCGAGGGTGAGGGCGCCGGTGCCGTCCAGCTCGGTGGAGAAGAACACGACGTCGACGGTCGCGTCCGCGTCCAGGTGGGCGGCGAGGGCGAGGGCCTGCTCGCCGAGGGCCTGGGCGGAGCCGTCCTTGTAGTACGCCCGCATCGACGAGGAGCGGTCGAGGACGAGGTAGACCTTGGCGCGCTTGCCGGTGAGGTTCCGCTTCTGGAGGGCGGTGCCGGCCTCCTGGTAGGCCGTGACCAGGTCCGGGGCCTGGGCCTTGACGTCGCTCAGCGCCGAGGCGGAATCGGCTCCCGCCGCGGGGAGCGGTTCGGCTTCTGCCGCCGGGGTCGGTTCCGGGTCGGCCTCGGTTTCCGCGACTGCGGGCTCGTCCACCGGCACGACCACGGGGGCCTCGGCGACGGGCTCGGGCTCGACGACCGGCTCGACCTCGGCGACGGGCTCAGCCTCGACCGCAACCTCGGCGACCGGCTCGGGCTCGGTGACCGGTGCGACCTCGACCTCGGCCTCGGCGGCGGGCTCCGCCTCGGGGGCGACGTCGGCCTCAGGGGTGGCCTTGACCTCTGCCTCGGCGACCGGCTCTGCCTCGGCGACGGGCTCTGCGGCAGCCTCGACGACCGGCTCCGCCTCAGCGACGGGCTCGGCGACCGGCTCCGCCTCAGCGACGGGCTCGGCGACCGGCTCCGCCTCAGCGGCGGGTTCGGCGGCGGCCTCGGGCTCAGCCTCGACGACCGGCTCTGCCTCGGCCTCGGCGACGGGTTCCGCCTCGGCCTCGGGCTCGACGACCGGCTCCGCCTCGGCGACCGGCTCCGCCTCCGCGACGGGCTCGGCCTCGGTGGCCGGCTCGACCTCGGCGACGGGTTCCGCCTCGGCCTCGGGCTCGACGACCGGCTCCGCCTCGGCGACCGGCTCCGCCTCCGCGACGGGCTCGGCCTCGGTGGCCG
>NZ_JBIAQZ010000003.1:363822-547454 GCF_042889485.1 Streptomyces sp. NPDC002580
CGGCTCGACCTCGGCGACGGGTTCCGCCTCGGCCTCGGGCTCGACGACCGGCTCCGCCTCGGCGGCGGGTTCGGCGGCGGCCTCGGGCTCGGTCTCGGCGACCGGCTCCGCCTCCGCGGCGGGCTCGGCGGCGGCCTCGGGCTCAGGCTCGGCGACCGGCTCCGCCTCCGCGGCGGGCTCGGCCTCGGCCTCGGGCTGGGTGATCGGCTCGGGCTCGGCGGCAGCCTCCGTCTCGGGGGTGGGCTCCGGGGTGGAGGGCTCCGCCGGGGTGGAGGGCGTGCTCTGCTTCGGCACGGTCACGTTGTCGAAGGCGGCCGACACCAGTTCGTCGACCACGGAGGGCTCGGACTCGGACGCGGGAGCCGGGATCTTCGTCTCGGCCTCCGGCGCCGGGGTGGAGGCCGGCTCGGCCTCCGGGGTGAGTGTCGGCTCCGCGGCGGGAGCCGGAACCGTCGCGGTCGCCGTGGTCTCTCGCGAGGTCGCCGCGTCGGCGTCACGACCCTTGCGTGAGCGGCCGATCGCATTCCGCAGGAGAGTGAGAATGCCCATGTGCGCAACCCTTCGCGTGAGTTGATCCCGTCAATCCCTGGCCAGGACGGACACGTAAGGTTAGCGGCCATAGATGGTGATCTTCGGCAGGGGCGGCACACCGGATGGTGGGCTCGTCAACCCCCTTGTCCCGCACATGGGTTCGCTATCCGGACGCACGGATTTGTCGGACAGGGGCGTTACGTCCCGGGCTTCCCCCGAAGTCACGTTCTTGTGAACGGATGGCAAGGGGAGGGTAAAGCGCGGCCGCTCCCGTGACGCGCGGGACGGTGGTCCGCACGGGGCCCGGTCAGTGCGGTGAGGCGATCGCCCGCGCCGCCGCGACCTCCTGCCGCACCGGTTCGAGCACGCTGCCCGAGGGGCCGGCGAAGTCGGTGCGGACGGCGACGAGGACGTCCGAGGCGCGCAGTCCCTCGGACAGTTCCCGCAACTGGCGCGCGATGCCGGTGATCTCGGCGCCGGACGGTTCGGGCGCGCCCTGTCTGACACGGACCCGGGCGGCGGTCGTCGTGTCCACGATCCGCTCGACGGCGACGACGAGCGGCATCCAGGCGGCGGCCCGGCGCCCGTTCGGCGGCGGTTCGGTCAGGGCGCGCTGGAACTCCGTACGGACGGAGGACAGGTCGCGGTACAGGCGGCGTCGGCTGCGGGCGCGGGCCGCGGGCTCGGCGGCGTCCCCGAAGGCCAGCTCGACGTAGCGGGCGGTGTCCGCGACCGCGTCCGCGAGCCGGTCGCCTACCCGGGCGTGCCAGCTCTCCGGCCACAGGAGGTACCCGGCCACCAGGGCGATCGCGCAGCCGACGAGGGAGTCGACGAGGCGGGGCACGATGAGCCCGGTGCCCTCGTGGTTGAGGGTGTCGGACAGCAGGAGGATCACCGGGGTGATGGCGGCCGTCTGATAGCCGTAGCCGCGCGGGGTCAGGGCCGGGATGAGCGCGCCGAGCAGCATGATCACGGGCACGTCCCACCAGCCGCGCGGCACCACCGTCAGGACGGCCGCCGCGACCACCAGGCCGGCGACCGTGCCCAGCGCGCGCAGCAGCGCCCGGGAGAAGACGGAGCCGTAGTCGGGCTTCATGACGAAGGTGATGGTGAGCGCGACCCAGTAGGAGCGCGGAACCACGACGGTCGAGACCAGGACCTGGCCGAGACCGATGCACAGGGCGAGGCGGGTGCCGTAGCGCCAGGAGGCTCCGGACAGCAGGACGTTCCGGGTGGCGCGGGCGGCGCGGACGCCGAGCGTGGCGGGCCTGCCGAGCCGGTCGTCGAGGGCGCGCGGGTCGGGGGACCGGTCCGCCACGACGTCGGCGGCGTGCCGCAGCGCGTGGTCGACGGCGCGCGCGGTCTCGTCGGCCGGGACCGGCAGCCGCAGGTCGCTCGGGCCGGTGCCGCCGGTCTCGACGGCCTCGGCGAGACGGCGCAGCGCGGCGGGGATCTCGGCGGGCAGCGGCTCGCCCCGCTGGTGGGCCGCGGGGGCGGCCTCGACGACGGGGGTGACGGCGTTCAGCTGGGCGAGCAGCCGGACGAGGTCCGGACTGCGGCCGTGGTGGAAGGCGCGCCGGGCGAGGACGAGGTCGTAGGACTGGTTGAGGGAGCCGGTGACGGCGAGGCGGAGGTCCTCGTACGCGTCGGTGCCGCTCGCGGCGAGCAGGTCGGCGACCGTCCGGTAGGTGCTCGCGACGGAGGACCGCTCCGGCACCCCCGAGCGCAGCGGCCAGGCGAGCAGGGTCAGCGCGAGGACGAGGAGTCCGCCGCCCGACATCAGCAGCGGGGCGAGCCACCAGGCGCCGGGCAGGGGGAGTCCGGCGCCGATCACGCAGTTGAGGAGGAGGACCAGGCCGGTGACGGAGGCGACCGCGCCGATCGACGAGATCATCCCGGAGACCAGGGCGACCGTGGTCACCGCGACGACGGCGGCCCAGCCGTGCCCGTACACCAGGGCCCCGATCGTGACGCCGATCGCGCCGAACAGCTGCGGGAAGGCGATGTTGAAGATCCGCATGCGGTACGCGTCCGCGGTGTCGCTGATGACTCCGGACAGGGCGCCCATGGAGGCGAGGGCGCCGTAGGCGGGCCGGTCGTGGGCGAGGCCGACGGCGAGCGGGAGCGCGAGGGCGACGGCGGCGCGCGCGGCGGCGGCCCGGTTGACGGGTGCCCGCTGCGGTTGGAGGTTCCTGACCAGCCAGTCGGGCGGGGTGAGGCCGATGGGGAACTCGCGGGGCATGCACCGAGTATGGCGTTTCCGGCGAGTGGCTCCCGGTTCAGCCCCGCCGGTGGAGGGTGAGGTCGACGACGAGGGCGCGGTGGTCGCTGCCGTCGATCCGCAGGAAGGCGGCCCGTGCGGCGGAGAAGTCCGGGGAGACCAGGACGTGGTCGATCTGCGCGCCGAACTCCGGTGTGGTCCCGGCCGGCCAGCTCGGGGTCCGCGGGGAGCCGGCCAGCCGTGCGCCGTCGCGCAGCCCGGTGTCGAGGAGGCGGCGGAAGGCCGCGTGGTCCTGCGAGGCGTTGAAGTCCCCGGCGAGGACGGTGGGTTCACGGGACGCCGCCGCGTAGTCGCGCAGTTCGCCCAGTTCGCGTCGCCAGACGTCGAGTTGGCCCGGGAGCGGGGGCATCGGATGGGCGAGCTGCACCCGTACGGCGTGGCCGCGCACGTCGGCGACGGCGCCGGGCATGCCCATGGTCCCGCGCACACCGGCGGAGCCCTTCAGCGGGAACCGGCTCATGACGACGGAACCGTCGGACCCGGCCCCCTCGACCGCCTCCCGGTACGGGTACACGCCCCCGCTGCCTCCGAAGGCGTCCCGCAGGGCCCGCGAGCAGCCGTACTCGCACTCCTCCACGAACAGGATGTCGGGCCGGCGCTGTCGCATGGCGTCGATGAGGGAGTCGGTGCCCCGCCCGAACTCCACGTTGGAGGTCATGACGCGGAGTTCGGCGACCGGCCCGCCGGCGGGGTCCGCGGCCCTGCCGTAGGGCTCGGTGAACCAGGCGACGCAGCCCAGGAGGGCGACGCCCCACACCAGACCCGTCCGCCATCGCGCGAACAGGGCCAGCAGCAGGGCGAGTCCGGTCGGTGCGAGCAACCACGGGAGGAACGCGAGCAGTTGCGGTACGGGGGTGATGCCGTCGGTGTCGGCGGCCCGGCACACCACGACGACGCTGACCCCCGCCAGCAGCAGGGCGGCCGTCCTGAGCGCGAGGGTCCGGCCGGCCCGTCGCTCCCGGTACGCCGGTCCCTCCGGGCCCGTCCGCTCGGCCTCCGCAGTGTCCAACTGTCCGCCTTCCGCTCGTCCGCGTGGGGTGTCCGGATTCTCCCTCGAAGACGGCGTGCGGCGGTGGGGAGTTGCCCGGTGCGGGGGCTGAGCCGGTTCGGGTGTCGGAGGCCGGCCGGGGCGGGCGCGGACGCCGGACCGGTTCAGGCGCGGACTTGTGCCGGAGGTTCCGCGGGGGTCTGCCGGGGAGGGCCGGCCGCCCGTCGGCGCGCGTAGGCACCGGCGAGCACGGCGGCCAGGGTCACCGTCAGGCCCATGGTCAGGAGCAGCCAGCAGACGAGCCGGAGGGTCTCGGTGAGCGCGTCGTACACGGCGCCCGCGGCCGTGCGGGACACGTCGGGCGGCAGGTCGTCGAGCGTGAGCCTGCGTCCCACGGCGATCGCGAGGCCGAGCAGCGTGGCGCCCAGCGCGGTGCCGAGGCCCGTCGCGAGGATCGCCCGGCGACGGCACAGGGCGACGACGATCCCGGCCGCAGCGAAGGCGACGGACGCCACCGGCAGCCAGAACCCGGCGACTTCGAGCACGTGGAACCCCTTCCGGAGCCGGGCCAGGTCCTCGGCCTCGAGCACGGTGACCTCGGTGTGCTCGACGGGGATGCGGTCGGCCAACGGCATGTGGTCGTCGGTGAGTCGGCGCTTGACCCGCTCGGCGACAGGCGCGAGGTCGACGGTCACCGCGCCTTCGCGGTCCTCGCGCAGCGCCTCCATCACGGCGTCGTGCGCGGCCATGTTGGCGGCCTCCCACGCAGCGCGGTACGCCTCGGTCTCGGTGAACGAGAGCACCGCGTCCCGGACGAAGTGGTTCACCGGCCCCTGGAGTCTCGGCCGTACGTGGACCTCGCGCAGGATGCCGTCGGTGACGCCTGCCGCGATCGCGTCCCGGACGTCGGCGTCGGCGGCGAGCGGCGCCATGGTGGCCTCGTAGCGCGCGGAGTCGCCGAGCCCGTACAGCGCCCAGGTCGACAGCGCGCCGAGCGGCGCGAGCAGGCAGGCGAGGACGATCAGCACGGCCGACAGGGCTCTGCGGACACGAGGGGACACGTCTTCAGGCAAGGCCTGCCGGGGGCCGTTCGCGAGCGGGTTGACTGCAAATGGGCGCAGACGACAAGCCGAACGGGGAACCGACGCGGTTCCGCCCGTCTTCGCCCGGTGCCGTCCCCCGCCGTTGGCCGTCGTGCGGGCCCGTGGGTCGCCGTGAGTCCCCGGTGGTCCCCCGTGTGCATCCCAGTCGCCGCAAGGCCTCCACTCGCTCGGGTGGAGCCGTCACCCGAACGGGTGTTACCTGGATCTGGGGAAAAGGAGGCCGATATGCGCACCACCCCGGCCCTGCGGACTCTGGCCGCGGCCCTGCTCAGCGGCGGTGTACTCACCGTCGCGGCCGCCGGTACCTCCATGGCGGCGGCTCCGTCGGCGCACACCGGCAGCGGTGGCGATTCCGGCGGCTCCGTCCGGGGCACCGTCGTCTCCCGTGGAGAAATGAACCTGCGGCTTCAGCCCAGTACGAACTCGCCCGTCGTCGGCTCGCTCCCGTCGGGGAGTCAGGACCGCGTCGAGTGCTCGGTGACCGGACAGAGCGTCTCCGGCGACACGACCTGGTACTGGCTCGTCGGCGCCCACGCCTGGGCCAGCGCCGCCTTCGTGGACACCGGCGGCCAGTGGGTGCCGACGTGCTCGGACCCGTGTCCCGGCGACAAGGACGGCGTCTGGCACAACGCCCACTGGGACGACGGCGAACGGAACCTGCGCGACGACCCGGGCTGGAGCTCGACCGGCTCCGGCTGGACCTTCAGCGTCTCCAGTTCCTGGAGCTGGACCGTGTCCGTGTCCTCCTCGAACTCCTGGGACTGGGTCCCAGGTGGCAGGTGAGCAGGTGAGTGAGGGAGACGCGCGAGGCCCCGGCGGTCAGCCGGGGCCTCGTGCGCCGTATGCCGGACGACGTCGGTGTTCCTACGACGCCTGAACGGCGCGGGACGACATCAACTCGCCTTTCCCTCCGCGTTCTCGTGCGTGTAGTAGCGGTAGAAGGCCACCGCGAACACGCCCACGGCGACCGGCAGGGACATGAACACGGACCGCAGGACGGTCTCGCCGGTCTGGCTGTACAGGAAACCGAACGCGCAGCCCGCGAAAGCGGCCCACACCAACGCGTGCAGTTCGCGCCGCATCATCGGCGCCAGCGCGCGGACGCCGATGTAGGCCGCCGCGAACGCGATGGCGCACGCGAAGCCGAACAGCCAGTTCCAGCCGGTGATGGCACCGCCGCTTCGGTTGATGGCGGCGGCCCAGTAGCCGTAGACCAGCCCGCCGCCCACGGGTACCGCCCACTTCGCGATCGTGTGGATTTCCGGCCCGAAGACGTCGGTGGAGCCGGACGTGGTCGGTGTCCCTGACAAGGGTGCGGCTTGAGCCATGGGAGGACTCCTCTCTGCTCGCCCCCGCCTTCCAGGTCACACCTCGCCGGAGCCGCTGGCAAGTCGGGACGGGAGGGTCGCCGAGGGCCGTGGCGAGCTCTTCCACCGGGGGTCTCTCCGGTTTCCGGCGGCCGCCGGAGGGGAGCCGGTGAGTGGGGACGCCCGACCTCCCGGCCGGCGGCCGGGAGGTCGGGCGTCCGCTCCGCCGGGATGCGGTGATCATGGTCGCGTGCTTCGCTGAGGCGCATGAAGCTCGTACTCTTCGGTGCCACTGGCATGGTCGGCAGCCGTATCGCCACGGAGGCGACGGCCCGGGGACACCAGGTCGTCGCGGTCAGCCGCTCCGGGCAGTCCCCGGTCCCCGGCATCGCCGCGGTGGCGGCGGACGCCTCGGACCCGGCGAAGGTCGCCGAGTTGGCGGCCGGCGCCGACGCGGTCGGGTCGGCCTGTGTTCCGCCCCGGGACGTTTCGGATCCCCGAGGTCCCTTCCTCGCCCTGAACGAGTCCCTGGTGGACGGTGTCCGGACGGCCGGGGTGCGGCGGCTCGTGGTCGTCGGCGGCGCGGGCACCCTGGAGGTCGCGCCCGGTCAGGCCGCCTGTGACCAGCCCGACTTCCCCGAGGTCTATCTGCCCGAGGCGCTGGCCCACCGTGACGCGCTCGCCTTCTACCGGGCCGACGTCGACGACCTCGACTGGACCTACATCTCGCCCGCCGCCGAGATCGGTCCCGGCGAACGGACCGGCGAATTCAGGATCGGCGGCGACCGCATGCTGACCGACGCGGGCGGCGAGAGCCGGATCAGCGCCGAGGACTACGCGATGGCCTTCGTCGACCAGCTGGAGATGCCCATTCACCCGCACGGCCGGATGTCGGTCGCGTACTGAGGGCACGGGAAGCGGTCGCGCACCGAGATCGCGGGAAGGCCGCCGACACGGCGAGGCGGCCGCCCGCGGACGCGTCGGCGGTCCCTGCCGCCGGACGGCGTCCGTCCCCCTGACGGGCGGGCGCCGTCCGACGGTGGGGACCGCCTTGGACGTGCGGGCGCGGGCCGCCCGGCAGCCGCCTCCTCCCGTAGCCGGCGTCTCTCCCTCCCGTCGCCGTCGCGTCGCTCGACGGCGACGGGACGAACGGCTTTCGCGTCCCCCTTTGCACGCGCAGCGGTTACGGTGCTGACGTATCTGATCGATGGGGGAGGGAACCTGTGCCCGGAACCGTGCTGCTTCTCGCGGCCTCGCCGGTGGGCAAGGGGTGTCTGGTGGACGCGGCCTCGGTGCTCCCCGTGCTCGCGGCCGTCGCCCCCTCGGTGCTCTCGGGCACCGAGACCGCCAACGTCGTGGAGCTGGCCGACCCGTTGGATCCGCAGGCCGTGCTGACCCGGCTGCGCGCCGCGGCGACGGCACCGGGGCCGCTGACGATGTTCGTGACCGGGCAGCTCCAACTGGACCGGCGCCAGCGGCTTCCGCACCTCGCGCTGGCCCGCACCACCCCGGCGACCGTCCGTTACACGGCCTTCCCCTGGCACTGGGTCACGGAGGAACTCCGGCTGCGTCCACCGGGGTCGACGAGCGTGTTCGTCGACCTGCACGCGGACGCGGACACCTGGACCCACCTGGCCGCGCGTCCCCTCACGGCCGGTCCGGCGACCGCCCTGTACGGTCGCGTCGCCCCGCCGCCGCCCCGGCGCACGGTGGCTCAGCCGACGTACATGAGAGCCGTCGCGACCCTTCTCCGCAGCGGCCACCGTCCTGACCTCCTCCAGCTCCACGAGCAGGCACTGACGAGGACCTCGGGCGAGGAGTCCACCCGGCCGGGGGTCACGGAGCTGGTGCTGGCGCCCGGCCAGGGGCCGTTCTGGGCCGGTCGGCCGTGGCCACCGGCCCCGGGATTCACGACCGTGACAGCTCCCCCGCCGGCCCCGGGGGCCCCGCCGTCCGTTCCGTTCCCCTCGCCGGGGGCCGGTCCGTACGGCCCGTCGGCGGCGGACGGTTCCCTGCCGCCCACGGCCCCGCCACCGGAGCCACCGGTGCCGGTCCTCCCGGTCGAACCGCCCGCCGTCGGGCCGACCGTTCTCGCGGAGTCCCAACGGCCCGCCCCGCCACGGCAGATGCCCGTCACCCTCCCGGGGCAGGCGCCTCGGAACGGGACCTCACCGTCCGTCGATCCGCACGAGGAGATCACCGCCGCCGTCCGGGACGGCCGGCACGGGGAGGCCGTCGCGTTGGCCGGGCGCCGGGAGGCAGAGGCGCTGAGCGCGTTCGGGCCCGGGTCCGAGCAGGTGCTGCACTGGACGGAGGTACGGGCGGATCTCGCGATGCTCGCCGGGGACCCGGAACGCAGCTGCCGTACCTGGCTGGCGGTCGCGGCGGCCCGGCTGGACGCGGGGCAGGCCCCGGACACCCTGGAGGTCGAGTCGGCCGTGGACCACGCGCACCACCAGTGGGGGCTCGTCGACGATCCGGCGCGGGCCCGCGAACTCGGCTCGGAACTGGCCCGGTTGAGGCGGAGCGTGCCCGGACGCCGGGAGGGCGCGCTGGACCACGTCCGGCAGCAGCTGCGCCAGTTGCAGACGCAGCCCTGAGGCGGGGCTCCGAGGACTCAGCCGTCGATCGACAGGGAGGCCAGCGCCGCCGACACCAGGGTCCGTACGCCCGGCGCGACCGTGGACAGGTCGGGGGCGAAGTGCGGACTGTGGTTGCTGGGGACGGCGGAGAGCCGGGTCATGAGGTCGTCGCCGCCGGGGGCCGCGTTCCAGACGTCGGCCGGGGTGCTGGTCACGAACCAGTAGGAGTACGGGATCCCGCCGGCCGCGAGCCGCGGGAAGTCCTCGCTGCCCATGGCGGGACCGGGGTCGAGGACCGTCCCGGCGCCGAAGACCTCGCCGTGCACGGCGGCGATCCGCCGGTCGGTCTCGGCGTCGTTGACGGTGACCGGGAAGTCGTTGCCGACCGTGACCGAGGGCTCGGCCGGGCAGCCGGCCGCCGCGCACTCGCCCGCCGCCACGCGCCGCACGGCGGCGATCATCCGTTCCCGCACGTCCGGTGACTGGGTGCGCAGGTTCAGGGAGATCCGGGCCTCGGACGGGATGATGTTGTGCCGGGTGCCGGCCTCGATCCGCCCCACCGTCAGCACGGCGGGGTCCCGGGCCGCGATCTCCCGGCTGACCACCGTCTGGAGCCGCGTCACGATGTACGCCGCCGTCACCACCGGGTCGACGGTCGCCTCGGGCCGCGAACCGTGCCCGCCCCGCCCGTGCACGACGATGTCGATGTCCGTCGAGGCGGACATGATCAGGCCCGGGGAGTGCGCGTACAGCCCGGCGGGGCCGGGTGCCGCGTGCTGGGCGAGCAGGACGCCGGGCCGCGGGAAGCGTTCGTGGAGTCCGTCCGTGATCATCCGGGCGGCGCCCTCGCCCGTCTCCTCGGCGGGCTGTCCGACCAGCACCAGCGTGCCGGACCAGGTGTCGCGCCCGGCGGCGAGCGCCTCGGCGGCACCGGTCAGCCAGGTGACGTGCAGGTCGTGACCGCAGGCGTGCATGACTCCGTCGGTCGCCGAGGCGTACGGCAGCCCGGTCTCCTCGGTGACGGGCAGCGCGTCCATGTCGGCGCGCAGCAGGACGGTGGGTCCGTCGCCGTTCCGCAGGACGCCCACGACGCCCGTGCCGCCCACGCCCTCGGTCGTGTCGTACCCGGCGCCGCGCAGCCGGCCGGCGAGGGCGGCGGCCGTGCGGTGCTCGTCCAGCGACAGTTCCGGATGCCGGTGCAGGTCCCGGTAGAAGTCCTCCAGGCCCGGGACCGGAAGGTCGGCGGTGAGGTCCAGCGCGGTGCGTGCTGCGGCAGAGGTCACGGGGTCAGCGTAGGGGGCACGTGTCCGTCGTAAGGGGGATTCGGGGCGGTCGCACGGCCCCGGCGGGGCGGTCCGTCGTCGCCGGACCTCGGACAACCCCTGGTGAGGGCCCTGGAGGTGGGGCTCTCGGCCGCGGGCCGGCGGGGTCGGGTCACTCGCCCGCGGAGCCGTCCTGGTGCTGCGCCGTCCTCGGGGTGGTGTGGACGGCGGGGCCCGCGTCGGTCGCTCTCGCCGGGCCCATGTTCGCCGCCGTGACCAGCGCGGTGACCGCGATGACAGCGGCGAGAAACCCTCTGGAGTAGCGCGCGGAAATACGTCGGAGCACGGTGACCTCGCAACAACAGCGGCGTATTAAGCAGGCTTAATCCGCCGCTTAACGTAGAGGTTTCCGTCCTCACCTCGCAAGGGGGCCAAGGGGAGTTGGGCAAGAGTCGGCTTCATGCCGGAGTTAACTCGGCTTAATGGCATGCTTAACCCATGGCGGAGCGGGACGACCCGGAGATCATCGGGCGCAGAGTGCAGCAACTGCGAACCGAACGCGGGCTGACGCAGAAGCAGTTGGCGGAACCCGCCTACACACCTGCATACATCTCCACCCTCGAGGCCGGGCGGGTGCGGGCCTCCGAACTCGCGCTGCGGCACATCGCCGGCCGGCTCGGGGTCGCGTACGAGGAGCTGGCGACCGGGCGGCCCGCCCACCTCGCCACCGACCTGCGGCTGCGGATGACCGACGCGCAGCGCACGCTCGCCACCGGAGAGGCCGAGGCGGCCGTCGGTGTCTACGACGCGCTGCTCGTGGAGGCCGAGGCGCTCGGGCTGGTCGCCGAGCAGGCGTCGGCCCTCCTGGGGCTGGGCGAGTGCGCGTTGGACATGGGGGACCTGGAGACGGCGCAGCGGCGCTTCGAGGAGGCCGAGCAGCGGCTGGGGGACGCGCCGCTGCCGCAGCGGGTGCCCGCCGTGCGCGGCCGGGCGGTCGCGCACTACCTCGCCGGTGAACTCCGTTACGCCTGCTACCTGTTCGAGTCCACCCTCGACGAGCTGAACCGGACGGGCCTGCACGACCCCGACGCGCTGCTCCTCCTCTATACGGGCGTCATCGCGCCTTACATGGACATGGGCGCGCACGCCCGAGCCGCCCAGGCGGCCGAGTTGGCGCTCGCCCTCGCGCCACAGGTCGGCGACCCGGCCCTGGTGGCGCGGATGCACCGGTCGGTCGCCCGGACGATGATCGCCGAGGGAAGGATCGCCGAGGCCGACGTCTCCCTCGCCAAGGCCGCCGAGCTCTACCGGCAGCTCCAGATCCGCACCGAGCTGGCCAACTGTCACTGGATGCGCGGATACCTCTACGCCCAGAACGGCGAACTGGAGCGTGCGGAGAGCGAGTTGCGCGAGGCGCAGACCATGCTCTCCGCCAAGCGGGCCGCGCTCTACACCAGCCAGGTCGCGGTGGAACTGGCCGATGTGCTGCACCGGCGCGGCAAGTCCGACGAGGCGGCCGTCCTGCTGCGTCAGGTGCTCGGCGATCTGCACTCCGAGCGGGGCGCCATCCACTCGGCCGCCGCGCACCGGCTGCTCGGCATCATCGCGGAGGACGCCCGGGACACCGAGACGGCGGAGGAGCACTACGTCCGGGCGATGAGCCTGCTGGAGCGGGCGGGGGCGGCCGGTGACCTGGCGGATCTGTGCCGGCTGCTGGGTGACCTGCTGCGGCGCACGGGCCGCGTGGAGGCGGCCCTCGACGCCTATCGCACGGGCCTCGGCCACCGCACCGCCCCGGGCACGACGACCCTGGGCCCGGCCCCGGCGCAACCGCCCCTCTGAGACCGGCGTGCTGGACGCTCCGCCCCGTCGGCGGAGCGGGCGGAGGGTGTGTCCCGGGCTCGTGTCCCGGTCCGGGCGTTCCGGGTCCGGGCGTTCCGGGTCCGGCCGGTCATCCAGGGTGTCAGGTGCCGAGTGCTGGATGCCGGTGCCGGTGCCAGGCCCGGGGGGCGGCGGGTGCGGGGCGCCGGACGGGTCAGCCCATGCGGTCCACCGCGTCCTTCGCCTCCTTCAGGTCCGCGCCCGTGGCCTCGCGGTAGGCCTTGATCGCCTGGATCTTCTTGCCCTCGCGCAGGAGCGCGGTGACCTGGGGAAGGTGCTGGGGATCCTCGCGGACGCCCAGGTGGTCCAGGATCAGGTCGAGTTGACGTTCGACGCGGGCGACCCTGCGGTCGGTGCGGCCCAGTCTGCTCTCCAGCGCGGCGAAGCTCGCGATCATGAGCGCGGCGAGGACGAATACACCCGTTATTTCCATGGTCACCGATCATAGGGCGGCCCGCCCGACGCGCCTACGAGGGCACAACCGGCCTACGAGAATGGCCTGTTCACGCTGGTCGGGGGTGCGGAGGGCGAGAGATCCGCTCACCGACGGGCCTCAGCGCGCCGAAGCTCCCGAACCCGCTCCCGAGCTCGCCGTCGCCGTGTCCCGGTCCGCAGCTGTCGGGGTCGGTGACGGCGTACGGCCCGGATCCTCGATGTCGATCACGGCGCCCACCGGGACTTGCCGGTAGAGCCACTCGGCGTCCTTCGGGCGCAGGCCGATCCAGCCGCTGGTGATGTCGTAGGAGCCCGGGGCCTTGTCGTTGTACGTCATGCCGGCGATGAAGCTGCGGGTGCCGTCGGCGGCCGTGAGTTCGAGATACCAGGGGACCTTGAAGTCGTAGGCGTCGGGGAAGCCGACGGTCGCGCCCGAGATCCTGGCGACGGCGTTCTTGACGGTCACCGTCATCCGGCCGGTCGGCGTGGGCTTCTTCGACGTCCCGGAGGAGAGCGGCAGTCGGCGCCCGGCGGCCGAGAGCACGTGCCGGGACAGGTCGACCGTCACGTCCGCCGCCGGCCGGGTCGGGGCCGGGACGGCGGTGGGGCTCGCGGCCGGGGGCGGCTTCCGGTCCGCGCCGCCCAGGTTCACCGCGGCGACCAGGGCGAGTGCCGCCGCGACGGAAGCCCCGGCCGCCGCCGTGGCCGTACGCCTGCGGCGCCGGCGGCGTACCGCCCGGCCGCGGATCTCCGCACCGGTCAGGGCCGGCGGCTTCTCGCCGCCCGCGGCCAACTCGCGCAGTTCGGAGACGAGTTCATCGGACACGGTCGTCCTCCCTCTTTCCCCTGCCCGGCGGGCCCGCCGGGTCCGTCGGACGCGCGGAGCCGGCCGAGTCCGCCGAATCCTCCGAGAGCGCCCGTGCCAGCGCCGCGCGGCCCCGGGACAGCCGGGCCTTGACCGTGCCGACGGGAGCGCCGGTCTCGGAGGCTACCCGCTCGACACTCAAGTCGCACAGATGGTGCAGAACGATCGCCATCCGCTGCGCCTCGGGCAGCGTCCGCAGCGCGGCGACCAGCGCGGCGCGCTCGGGCCCGGGACCCGGGGTGTGCTCGGGCGGCGGGGTGCGGCGCACCAGCTCCAGCCAGCGGCGCGCCCGCCGCCAGCGGCTCACCGCGAGCCGCATCGCGACGGTCCGTATCCACGCCTCGGGCGCCCCGTCGGCGAGGAAGTCCGCCCGCCGGTCCCACGCGCGGACGAACGCCTCCTGGACGACGTCCTGCGCCTCGCCGTGATCCCCGGTGAACGCGTAGAGCTGGCCGGTCAGTCGGGGGAACGCGGTGGCGTAGAACGTGTCGAACTCGTCCTCGGTCATGCCCCCCGCCGGATTCTCCGAAGTCCTTCCGGCCGGGTGCAACCCTGCCGTCCCTGCCGTGCGTACAGGTCCCGCACGCCGCACATCGAAACACACCACAGGGGGATCACCATGACCACAGGACGCAGAAGCGGCCGACGCCGGTTCACCCGCGCCTGGACCGCCGCGGCGGTCTGCGCGCTCGCGCTCACCGGCTGTTCGGCACAGGCACTTTCGGGCGGTGGCACGGACGCGGGCGCGGGGCGGGACGCCGGGGCGGCCGCCGCCGAGACCTCCCGGCCGTCCGAGGCGGCTCCCAAGCCTTCCGCCACACCGCCCAAGTCCCTTGCCGGCGTGCGGATCAACATCACCGAGGGGCAGACCGTGGGGGTCGGCATGCCGGTGTCGGTCACCTTCGAGCGTCCGATACCCGTGTCCGAACGAGCGGCTGTGGAAAAGGAGTTGAAGGTCACCGCCGATGTCGAGGGGTCCTGGGGGTGGGTCAAGGACAGGAACCTCCTCGACGGGCAGCGCGTCGACTTCCGGCCGCGCGTGTACTGGAAGCCCGGCACGGTGGTCACCGTCCGGGCCGGGGCCGGCACGATCAGGCATTTCACGGTGGGCCGCTCCCTCGTCGCCACGGTGGATGTGCGTACACATGTCATGACGGTTGAGAAGGCGGGTTCGTCGCGCCGGGTGCCGATCACCGCGGGCGCCCCGGGCCTGGACACCTGGAACGGCACGATGGTCGTCTCCGACAAGGCGACCAAGGTCTTCATGGACTCGAAGAGCGTCGGCCTCGGCGACGCGTACGCGGACTATTACTACTACGCCGTCCACCTCACCACCTCGGGCACCTACCTCCACCAGAACCCGAGGGCGAACACCTACGGCGGGCGACAGAACGTCACGCACGGCTGCGTGGGACTCGCCACCGACGGCACCGCCAAGAGGTTCTTCGACGAGGTCATCCCCGGCGACGTCGTCAAGGTCGTCGGATCCCGGGAGACGGTCGCCGTCGGCAACGGCTACGGCGACTGGAACCTGGACTGGGACCAGTGGCGCGAGACGAGCGCGCTCGACTGACGCGCGTCCCCGGAGAGCCACGGCGTACGACTCCGTGGGCGGCGCGGCGCGGGCGGTGCCGGGGCCACCGAGCGCGCCACGCGTCCTGAACCGGCCGGATCCCGTCGGAGGGTGGCCGGGTCAGGGCCCCGGGCCGACATCGGGGGGCCGGTGAGGGCCGGCGCCCCGTGCACCCGGAGTCTGTTTCAGCGGCGCGAACTCCTGGTGGGCCGGCACCGCCCGTCCGCCGCTTCCCCGCCCCTCCGCCCGCCCCCTCGCACGCCCCCCTCACACGCCCCCGGTCCGCCGCGTCCGGGCGGCTCCGGGGCCCGTCGAAACGATCTGTCCGGTCCACGACATGCCCGCCCGGTGGACGTTTTTGCGAGCCCGGACGATGGAGGGACGGCCATCGCGACGGCTGACCTCAGAGAACGCGAGGCCGACCGGGCCGGGACCCCGGCCGGGGTCCCGGCCCGCCGAGCCGCGGAGCGGTCCGGGTGGCCGAGTCGGAGCGGGATCGAGACCATCAAGCCCTACCGCCCGCCGGAATAGGGCTCATACTGGCAACACGATGAGTAAATCCTCCGCGCCCCGGCGCCACCTGCCCACCAGCCCCTTCGCCGCGCCCGTCGTCCCCGTGGCCAAGGAATTCAGCCTCGGAGACCGCGTCTCCCACGACCAGTACGGCCTGGGCACGATCGTCGGCGTCGAAGAGGGCATCGCGATGCTCGTCGACTTCGGCGCCCGCCAGGTCCGCGTCCTGAGCCCCTACACCCGGATGGACCGGCTCTGACGCGCACGCACTGAAGCACCAGCATCCCGGCCCGCCACCTCAGCCCGCGGCAGCCCCCACCACAGGTTGCCGGGGCCGCGGTGCGCGGCGGGCCAGCCCGGCCACCACCTGAGTGTGGAAACGGTCGACGGAGTCGTCGACGCTGCGGATGAAGCCTGATTCGGCGTTGCCCCGGGTGTTGCCCATACCCCGGAAGAGGGACAGCCGGAAGCCGGTGATCCGGGCGCCGTTCCTGGGCAGGATGTCCGCCGGTTCGGGGCGCAAGCGCTCCAGTGTGCCGCGCGGCCCGCCCGTCTCGCCGTCGACGAGGGTCTCCACGTGCAGATCGGCCGGCGCCTCGTCGAGCTGCCGCACCAGGCGCTTGGCCCAGGTGAGCGGCTGGCCCTGCTCGGGCACCGGGATCTCGATGGACGTCCGCAGCTTGCCCGTGCGCAGGTCCGCGCAGAGCGCGAGGACACCGGGCGTGCCCTCGATGCGCAGCTCCGCCTCCAGCCTGCCGTCCAGGCACAGCCGGTCCGCGAGGGCGGTACGCCGGTCCCGGGGATCCGTGCCGCGTCGGGCCCGCTGGACGGGCAGCACCTTCTCACCCAGTTCGCCGCCCAGCCGCAGGCACACCTGCCGCACGAGCCGCTCCCAGCTCTCCACGACGTCCACGGCCCGGGCGTCGCCCTGGCACAGGGTCTCGTCGTCGATCCCGTTGCGCACGGGCACCCAGGCCGGGCCCATGTTCTGGAATCCGTGGCATCCGGAGTTCTCGTGCTGGAGGTAGTGCAGGAGCTCCTGGAGCAGCCAGGCGTGCGAGGCGTGCGCCACGCCCTCGTGGCGGATCAGCATCTGCGCCTGGTGGGCCACCTCGGCCCAGGACAGGTGCCGTAGCGCCACCTTGTTCTTGCGCCGGCCGTCCGTCTTGACCTGGACGATCCGGCTGCCCTCCAGCTCGACGTCGTTGGACAGGGTGATGACGGCCTCGTAACCGCGGCGGGCGGCGATGTCGGCGTAGGCCTGCACCTGGTCCTGCTTGAGGGGGTTGCCGTTCGTCTTGGTCTCCACGAGCGCGGTCCACAGTTTGCCCGCCCGCTCGACGCGGATGACGCCGTCCGGGCGCCGGGGCGCGTTCCCGTTGGGCAGCGTGACCTCGGTGAACGTCTCCATGCGCCCGGCCGGGGCGCCGAAGCCCGCGGTCAGCCGGCGGCCGAACTCCGGAACCTGGGCCATCACCGACAGCAGGACGGAGGTCGCCCGGGTCTCCCGTTCGCGGTCGCTCTTCAGCGCCGAGGCGGGGAAGAGCCGGGCCGTGCGCCAGCCGTCGTTCTCGGCGAGGGACTTCCTGGCCACCTTGGGCAGCGTGACCTTCTTCCTGGCCGTGCTGGGGCGTGCGGCGGGCTGGGCCGGGACGGCCGCGGGAGCCTCGGTGACCAGCGGCTTCGCGACGGGCGCCATGCCCGGCGACCCCGCCGCCGGCTCGATCCGGCCCCCGGCCGGGTCCTCGGCCGTACCCGGCGCCGGAGTCTCGGCCGGTTCCTCCGGTTCGGCCTCCGCCGAGTCGTCGATGTCGACGCCGAAATCGGTGGCCAGACCGGCGAGACCGGAGGCGTAGCCCTGTCCGATCGCGCGGAACCGCCACTCGCCGGCCCGCCGGTAGAACTCGCCGAACAGCAGGGCCCCGACCGCCCCGGCGTCCCCGACGCGGTAGCGCAGCATGCCGTCGCCCGAGGTGTCCGCGAGGGTCAGCCGCAGGTCGTCGAGCTCGGAGAAGCGGGCGGACCGGTAACGGCTGGCCGCCACGACGATCCGTTCGATCTCCGCGGGAACGGCGGTCAGGTCGAAGGTGATGCGGTCCTCGTCGCCCTCGGCGGTGGGAGTCTTGCCCAGGAGCTGCACGCTCCCGTCCGGGGCGACGGGGTTGTTGTAGAAGTAGAAGTCCGTGTCGCCGCGGACCTTCCCGTGGCGGGTCAGCAACAGGACGGAGACGTCCGCGTCGCCCTCTCCCGTCGGGCTGCTCCAGCCCAGGCTCACCATCACCGGACCGACGTCCGTGCTCAACGACGACAGACCGACGTTGGCACCTTTGATCATCTCGTGCACGAGGCCCCCCGGATGCACAGCCGTGCGAGCGTCCCGCAGCGGCCCGTTTTCCTTGCTGTGTGTGACGCGCCCGACACTCTCGGCGCATCTGGGGGAACCATATATCCCTGCCCGGTACCACCGGCGGTGGTTCGTCCCCCTTGCTCCCGGACCCGGACGGGCCGCCGCTGCCGTGCGCCGGGAGCGGCCGCGACCCGTCCGGGCCCGGTGCTCAGCCCTGGGTCGGAGCGGGCGACTTCCCCGCCAGTACGTCCTGAAGGCGCTTGGCGCCCGCCTCGACCGCCTGCCTGGTGGAGTCGTGCTCGGTGCCGTCGAGGCCGCCGTTGGTGAGGGACAGGGCGCTGTCGCCGACCCGCGCGGCGGCGAAGTCGAGCGTCAGGGTCTCGGGGTCGCCCTCCAGCTCACCGGTCATCGTCACCCGGAGCCCCTGACGGGCGTCCCCCGCGTCGGGCAGGTCCGTGGAGATGACCTGGACCGTCTGCCGGTCGCCCTTGCCGGTGACGGCCGTGAACTGGTCGCACGTGTCCGGCAGCGTCTTCAGCCACTTCAGCTGGGCGTCCAGCGCCTTCTGCCCGTAGGCGCCGACCTCGTAGCGCAGCTGGGCGTCGTTGTCGCTGTCGTCGAAGCCGGTGACGGCACTCGCGCCCCGCGGATCGCCCAGCAGGTCCTCGCTGTACAGGCCGTCCAGCAGCTTCTGGCACTGGGTGGCGTTCGCCTTGTCGGTGATGAAGTCCGCGGGGTCGACCGTGCTCTTCAGCAGCGCGTCCCGCCAGGCCGCCGCGCCCTTCGACTCGGTCCACTGCGAACCCAGGTCGGAGTTGGTGATCAGCGCCGCGTGCGCCTCGGCCTCGGTGAGCGTGCGGACGGAGGAGGGGGAGGACGACGCGGCGCGGGGCTCCTCGGCGACGGGAGAGGCGGAGACGGGGGACGCGGAGGCGTCCGTCCGCCCGGAGCCGGAGCCGGAGCCGTCGCCGCCCGCGCAGGCAGCCGTCGAGAGGAGCATCCCCGCGGTCAGGGCGGATGCGAGGAGACAGGACGGACGGTTCATGCGAAGGCCTCCGAGGCGGTCCCGAGGTAGCGGCGTGTCCTGCAACGCCACCACCGGCCAGGGCCTCCCACCAGCGCACCGGGCCGTCCGGGTGACCGCGGCACCCGGACGCGGTCACCCGGCGAGGGTGCTCCCGGCCGGTTCCGGACCGGGATCTGCCAAAGTGGAAGGTGATGCACGCGCCCCAGGGAAGCACCATGAGCCCAGCCGACCGGTTCGACGACGACGAGTACCCCGCCTACACGATGGGCCGCGCCGCCGAGCTGATCGGCGCCACCCCCGCGTTCCTGCGGGCCCTCGGGGAGGCGGGGCTGATCACGCCGCTGCGCTCCGAGGGCGGCCACCGCCGTTACTCGCGCAACCAGCTGCGGGTCGCGGCCCGCGCCCGGGACCTCGTCGGCCAGGGCACGCCCGTGGAGGCCGCCTGCCGCATCGTCACGCTGGAGGACTGTCTCGACGAGGCCCTGCGGATCAACGCCGAACTGCGCGGGTCCGCGTCGCAGGACGCCTGAGCCGGGCCGGCCGGGGGCCCGCCGGGACGGCTTCCGCGCCCGTCCGGGATATCTGCTTCGGCCGATACAGAATTTGATACCCGGGCCCGCGAGGTTTTGTTATTCCCCACGCCGAGGTGAGATAGTGCGCCCCCTTCGGGGCTCGTATCGTGCTACTGTCGATTTCAGTTGCAGTTGTGGTTCCCAGAGTTTTTCCGGTGCATTCCGGGTGGGGCAATCATTGCGGCGACGCAGGTCCACACAGTGTGGGCCTTCGAGCTTTGCCCCGAAGGAGATTTGACATGGCTACTGGCACCGTGAAGTGGTTCAACGCGGAAAAGGGCTTCGGCTTCATCGAGCAGGATGGCGGCGGCGCCGACGTCTTCGCTCACTACTCGAACATCGCCACCTCTGGCTTCCGTGAGCTCCAGGAAGGCCAGAAGGTGACCTTCGACGTCACGCAGGGCCAGAAGGGCCCGCAGGCGGAGAACATCGTCCCCGCCTAGTCCGGGACACCGGGTGGCCGGGGTCAGCACCGTACGGTGCTGACCCCGGCCACCCGTCTTTTTGCGGTCATTGAAATGCCGATGAACATTTCTTCGGCGCGCCATACCCGCTTTGGCCGGCACCAAACTCGACGTAGACGTTGGACCGCGTCGTGTCACGTCGCGCCGCACGCGACGCGCCGAATCGAGCGACGGGTCATCCCTGTCGACGGCGACACCGACGGCGGCCGCCGTCCGAGCGCCGCCCCGCCGATGACGTGGGTCCGTCACACCGCCAGGACGGCGCGGACGGTCTTGCCGCCGAGACTCGTGCTGACGACCTCGAGGCTGTGGGCGAGCTCCTGGACCATCGCCAGACCCCGGCCGCTCTCCGACTCCGTGTCCAGGACGCCGACCAGCGGCCGTCCGGGGCTGTCGTCGCGGACCTCGACCGTCACGTGCCCGTGCCCCAGTTGCAGACGCAGCCTGCAACCGCTGCGGCCGTGCCGTACGGCGTTGGCCACCAGTTCGGAGGCGATCAGCGTGGCGTCGTCCACCTGGTCGGCGGTCGGCGAAGCCAGCCGGGGCCGTGGCCGGGTGAGGAACGCCGTCGTCAGCTTGCGGGCCCTGCCCGCCGAGACGGCCGTACGCGGCAGTGTGTACTCCACGCGGGCGGTCGGCCGGACGGTGCGCTGGTGCGCACGCATGACTGACACCTCTCTTCCCCCTCCAGGACGATCAGTACCCGGCCGTCGGCTCCGTCCCCGTCGGCCGGGACCCCGCGCGTCACGGTGCGCGGTCGGTCCTGCCCTCGGGTGATGCCCCTCCCGGAGGATCCGCAACCAACGACCTACGTCACAAAGCCGCCACGGGGTCCGCGCGGACCGGTTCAGCGCCCCGGGTCCAGCAGGTGGAAGTCGTCGTAGTCGAAGCCCGGCGCCACGACGCAGCTGACCAGAACCTCCTGGTCGCCGGCCGGGCGGGCGGCCTGCCAGACACCGCCGGGGACCAGCGCCTGGGGGCGTTCTCCGGCCTCGACGCGAGGGCCCAGACGGACGACCTTCGGGGTGGACTGGGGCGTGTTTCCGTCACCGCCCAGCAGGACGTCGAGGGGGCCGCCGCGATGCCACAGCCAGAGTTCGTCGGAGCGGACGGTGTGCCAGGCGGAGGTGTCACCGGGGGCGAGGAAGAAGTAGATGGCGGAGGCGGCGGCGCGGGGGCCGGGGTAGCCGTCGGGGCGGAAGGCCTGTGGCGCGGTCCAGGTCTCGACGAACCAGCCGCCCTCCGGGTGGGGTTGCATGTTCAGGGCGGCGGCCAGTTCCGGAATCCCGGTATCAGGAGAGGTCACCCATTGCCTCTATCACGCGGTCGGCGGTGACTCAACCAACTCCCGGTGGACACGCGCGAATGCTTGAAAGGGCTCCGGTCCACGGCGTCCCCGTGCGGAGAGCCGACCGGTCCGATTTCCCGCACGGAAGTACGGGTGGCCGATATCGGAACGGGGGTCGCGGTGGTCCGCCGGCGTGCCGCGGGTAGCGCCGAACGCCTTCTCTACGCCGGATAGGCGTGTGTCTGGGCCGCCTTCACCGTCGCCCAGACGACCGCGCCCGGACGCAGGTCGAGTTCCGCCGCCGCGACGGTCGTCAGGTCGGCGGCGAGCGGCAGTTCGCCGGTGAGACCCGCGCGGATCTGGTCGCCGTGGGTCTCCAGGCCGTCCACCCGGCACTGCCACAGGTTGCGGGCGCTGGAGCCGGTGGGGCGGTCGCGGTGCAGCGTCACGGCGCTCGGCGGGAACGCCACGAACGCGGGGCCGTCGAGGAGTTCGGTCGTGGTGATCGCCGGGCCCGCCTCCAGCCGTACGGTGTGGCCCTCGGCCTCGCCCCGGTAGAGGTTGAGGCCGACCAGCCGGGCGATGTAGTCGGTGCGCGGCCGGCGGGCGATGTCCGACGGGCCGCCCTCCTGGACGACCCGGCCGTGCTCGACGACCACGAGCCGGTCGGCCAGCACCATCGCGTCCAGCGGGTCGTGTGTCACGAGGACGGCGACCGCCTCGAAGTCGGCCAGATGGCGCCGGAGTTGGGCGCGCACGTCGAGCCGGGTGCGGGCGTCCAGCGCGGCGAGGGGTTCGTCGAGCAGCAGCAGCCGGGGACGGGTGGCGAGGGCGCGGGCGACGGCGACCCGCTGTGCCTGTCCGCCGGACAGCCGGCGCGGTCTGGCCCCGGCGTGCTCGGCGAGGCCCATGCGCTCCAGCCACGCGGCGGCCCGCTTCCGGGCCTCCGCCCTGGACGCGCCCTGACAGCGCGGCCCGAACGCGACGTTGTCGAGCGCGGTCAGGTGGGGGAAGAGCAGGTAGTCCTGGAAGACCACGCCGATCGGGCGGGACTCGGGCGGTGTGCGGTCCAGGGAGGCGCCGTCCAGCCGCAGTCGGCCGCCCTCCGACAACGGGGTGAGTCCGGCGAGCGCGCGCAGCGCGGTGGTCTTGCCGGCGCCGTTCGGACCGAGCAGCGCGACGACGTCACCGGGGGCGGCGGCGAGCTCGACGTCGAGGTGGAACGAGCCGCGCCGGACGACGAGGCGGGCGTCGAGGCCCTCGTCCGGCGCCGGGGCGGTGGCCGCCCGGGGCGTGTCCGTCACGACGCGATCACCTCACCCTCGTGCGGTCGTCGGTCGTGGTGCCCGTCCGCGGCCGGCCGGCCGTCGTCGTGTTCGCCCTCGTGGGGGAGTTCGTCATGACGCCGCCTTCATCCAGCGGTCCCGCAGCCCGGCGAGGACCGCGATCGACACCGCGAGCAGGACGAGGCTCAGGGCGATCGCGGCGTCGGGGTCGCTCTGCAGGGCCAGGTAGACGGCCAGCGGCATGGTCTGGGTGCGGCCCGGGAAGTTGCCCGCGAAGGTGATCGTCGCGCCGAACTCGCCGAGCGCGCGAGCCCAGGCCAGCACGGAACCGGCGGCGATGCCCGGTGCGATGAGGGGCAGGGTGACCCGGCGGAACGCGGTGAAGCGGGAGGCGCCGAGGGTCATGGCGGCCTCCTCGTAGCGCGGGTCGGCCGCCCGCAGGGTGCCCTCCACGCTGATCACCAGGAAGGGCATCGCGACGAAGGCCTCGGCCACGACCACTCCGGCCGTGGTGAAGGGCAGCGTGATCCCGAACCACGAGTCGAGCAGCTTCCCGGCGACGCCGTTGCGGCCGAGGGCCAGCAGCAGCGCCACACCGCCCACCACCGGAGGCAGGACGAGCGGCAGTGTGACCAGCGCCCGCACGAGTCCGCGGCCGGGGAAGTCGGTACGCGCCAGCAGCCAGGCGAGCGGCACACCGAGCACGAGGCACACCGCGGTGGCCGTCGTGGCCGAGAACAGGGACAGCCGCAGGGCCTGCCAGACCTCGGGCTTGCCCAGCTGTTCCGGAAGGCTGCGCCAGGGCGCCCGGACGAGCAGTGCGACCAGGGGCAGGAGCAGGAAGACGAGCCCGACGAGGGCCGGCAGCAGGAGGGGAAGCGGTGCCCCGCGCCGCACCCGGCCGCCCGCCCCGCCGCGCCACCGGCCGAGCCCGCGCCGCGGCCCACCCGTCAGGGTGTCGGCCGGGGAGTCGGACTTGTCGAGCGCGGTCATCGATCACTCATGGCTTCGGGAGGCGGGTTCGGGGCATCGGCTTCGGTGCGGTTCCACCGTACGGCCGACACGCGGTACGCGGGACGAGGCGTGCGGCGCGAGGTGCCCGCCGGGGGTGGCGCGGGCCACCGGGAACCGGGAGGGCCGACGCCGGCGCCGGACGGCGGGAGCCGGGTCAGGAGGTGGGCTGGAGGAATCCGGCCCCGGTCAGCACCTGCCGGCCCTCGGGGGACCGCACCAGCTCGATGAACGCCTTGGCCGCGTCGGCGTTGTGCGAGTCCTTGAGCAGGGCGATCGGGTAGTCGTTGATGGCGTCGGCCGACTCGGGGAACTCCACGCCCTCCACTTTGTCCCCCGCGGCCTTCACGTCGGTCTTGTACACGACCGCCGCGTCCGCCTCCTTGAGCACCACCTTGGTCAGGGCGCTCTTGACGTCCTCCTCGTAGGAGACCGGGGTGAGCTTCAGGTCGCTCGCGTCCAGCGACTTCTGGGCGGCGGCACCGCATGGCACCGTCTTGTCGCACAGGACGACCTTCAGGTCGGGGTCGGTGAGGTCCTTCAGGGAGTCGACCTTGTCCGGGTTGCCGGGCAGGGTGGCGATCTCCAACTGGTTGCGGACGAAGGTGGCCGGCTCGGCGGCGTTGTCCTTCGCGTCCGTCACGATCGCCATGGTCTTCGGGCTGGCGGAGGCGAAGACGTCGGCCGGGGCGCCGCTCGTGATGCTCGCCGCGAGGGCGTCGCTGCCGGCGAAGTTGAAGGTGACCTTCGTGCCCGGGTGCGCCTTCTCGAAGTCCTTGCCGAGGGTCGTGAAGCTCTCCTTGAGGGAGGCGGCGGCGAAGACGGTCACCGTGCCGGAGAGCTTCGAAGAGGACGCGGAGCCCGACGACTTCGACGTGGCCGAGGAGTCGGAGGCGTCGTCGGAGGAGGAGCAGGCGCTGAGGGCCAGCAGCGCGGCGGCACCGGCCACCTGCAGGGTCCGGCGGGTCCGGCGCGCGGATCGGGTCATCACGGGTCCACTCCCTAAAAAACTCTGGTGCTCGCTGAAGTTCCGTCGTGCTCTTCAGACGTGAGCTCTCCTCCTGCTGACGCCGATCATACTTCCGCATGTGCGGCCCGAAAGTCCCCTGTTGCATCGCATGAGCTGTGGATGTGGGCCTCAGGCGTGCGCATGTGCGTTTATACGGGGTCGTCGGCCGGGTGACGGTGTTCCGGGAGGTGCCGCCCAGTGGGCCAGTCCCTGTCCCGGCCGACGCCACCGGCTCCGCCGCTCGCGGAGCTCGTCCTGACCGGTGACCTCGCCCGGCCGGCCCGGCTGACCGTGCCCGACCTGTCCGGCCGGCCCCGGCACCGGGTCCAGGCCACCTCCGAGTGCGCCGCCGACGCCGTACAGCGGCACGAGTTCGAGGGAGCGCTGCTGCACGACGTCCTGCTGGACTCCGGGCCCGCCTTCGATCCGGTCCGCCGCATGGACCGGCTGCGTTTCCTGATCGGGGGGCGAGCGCGGACGGTCATCACGCGCTGCTCACCTGGGCCGAGATCGACCCCGGCTTCGCGGACGCCCCGGTGCTGCTCGCGGTCGGCATCGACGGCACTCCGCCGGACAGGGCGGGACCGCGGCCGGTCCTTCCGCGGGACCGGTGCGGGGCCCGGCACATCAGCGGCGTCAACGCCATCCGTGTGGACGGCCGTTACCCGTCCTGGCCGTACCCGGGTCCTGGCCGGCCCTGTCCGTCCCCGCCCGGCAGGTCTGGCGCGGGCGTCCGTCGGGCGGGGGCCCGGGTTCCCGGCGACTGTCCTTCGGGCCCGGCCGCCGCCGCTCAGGCGCGGTCGATGTGCACGTTGGTGGACTTGACCCTGGCCGTGGCCTCCACGCCGACCTCCAGGCCCAGTTCCTCGACGGCCTCCCGGGTCAGCAGGGAGACCAGCCGGTGCGGTCCGGCCTGGATCTCCACCTGGGCCGCGACGTCGCCGAGTTTGACGGCGGTGACGATGCCGGGGAAGGCGTTGCGGACGGACGTGGAGGAGGTGATGCCCTCCTCGCCGCCGGCTCCGGCCAACTCCACGGAGAACGCGGCGAGATCGCGTCCGTCGATGAGCCGCCGCCCGCCCTCGTCCCGGTGCGTGGCCACCCGCCCGGCATCGGCCCAGCGCCGGGCGGTGTCGGGGCTCACCCCGAGGAGCCGGGCGGCCTGGCCGATGGTGTACGACTGCATACGCGCGACCATAGGCAGCCCGCCCCGGCACCCGCAAGCCGGACCCGGCGCGGCGGCGGCCGTGGTGAGCAGGGCGAAGTGCGCGCGGCGCGGGCCGGTACCGGCCCGGATCAGAGGAGCGACGCCTGCGCCGCGTACTCCACCCTGATGTGCTTCGCCCAGAACTTCCCGAGGTCCTTCTTGAGGACGAGATCGGCCGTCGCCGGGTCGTCGACTCCGAAGAACACGAAGCCCCTGGGGTCCGGGCCCACCTCGCGCAGGTCGAACGTGCCGTCCCAGCGGCCCATGTCGTCGCCGACCCGGTCGACCAGGGCCATCAGCCGGTGATGCGTGACGTCGGTGTCGTGGAACCGCACCCGTACGCCCTTCTCCGCCTGGGCGCAGATGTCCGCGTCGAACGCCGCGGAGGGAATGCGGTACACGTCCACGGTCCTCGTTTCCTCGTCGATCGTCAGACCGGTGTAGACGCTCCGGTAGCGCGTCTCGCCCCACTTGTCGGCGTAGCCCGGTACCCGGGACGTCGGAAGTCCCGGATCGGCCGGGCCGTCCGCCGGCCGGGTGCCGGCGCACACGGTCGTGCGCTTCGCGGCCCGGCCGTCCTCGTCCGCCGCGCCGGCGCTCGACCCCTGGACCGCCACGAGGGCCGCGGCACTCGCCGCCACGGCCCCGGCCGTCCTCCTGATCCTGCTTCGCCTGCTCATCGAGCCCTCCCCGTCCGCCGTCCGTACGGTACGGCGACGCGCGGCCCGGCGGATACGTTCAGCGGCCGCGGCTCCCGGCGGCCGCGTAGGCGCGGAGGAAGAGCGCCTCGACGTGGGCCATGTGCTCGATCTCGGTCGGATCGACGCTCTCGTTGGGGGCGTGGATGAGGCAGCGGGGTTCCTCCACGCCCATGAGGATGATCTCGGCGCGGGGGTAGGTCTCGGCGAGGACGTTGCACAGCGGGATGGAGCCGCCCTGGCCGAGGAAGGCCATGGGCTTGCCGTAGACCTCCTCCATGGCGCGGCCCAGCGCGCCGTAGGCGGGGCCGTCGGTGGCCGCGCGGAAGGGCGCGCCGCCGCTCTCGTCCTCGACGGTGACCCGCGCTCCCCAAGGGGCGGACTCGGTGAGGTGCCGGGTGAGGGCCGCGCGGGCCGCCCCCGGGTTTGTGCCGGGCGGGACGCGCAGGCTCACCCGGGCCCGTGCGGTGGGCGGTACGGCGGCGGCGGAGCCGACCACCGGGGGGCAGTCGACGCCGAGCACGGTGACGGCGGGCCGGGCCCACAGCCGGTCGGCGACCGTGCCGGTGCCGGTGAGCCGGACGCCGTCCAGCACTCCGGCGTCCGCGCGGAACCGCTCCTCGTCGTAGCCGGCGCCCTCCCAACGGCCCTCGCAGTCCAGGCCGTCGACGTGGGTGGCGCCGGTGTCCGGGTCGCGCAGGCCGGCGAGCATCTGGATCAGCGCGGCGAGGGCGTCGGGGGCGGGGCCGCCGAACATGCCGGAGTGCACCTCGCCCGTGAGCGTCTCGACGGTGACGACGACATTGGCGAGGCCGCGCAGCGTGACGGTGGCGGTGCCCGTGCCGACCTCGGCGTTGCCGGTGTCGCACACCAGCAGCGCGTCGGCGAGGAACTGCTCCGGGTGCTGGGCCACGTAGCTCTCCAGACCGCCCGTGCCCTGCTCCTCCGATCCCTCGGCGACGAACTTCAGGCCGACCGGGATGTCGTCGCCGAGCGCCCGCAGGGCGGTCAGGTGCATCACGATGTTGCCCTTGCAGTCCGCGGTGCCGCGCCCGTACCAGCGGCCGTCGCGTTCGGTGAGGGTGAAGGGCGGGGTGGTCCAGGCGTCGTCGTCGAGCGGCGGCTGCACGTCGTAGTGGCAGTACAGCAGTACGGTGGGGGCGCCGGGCGGCGGCGGGCGGTGGCCGATGACGGCGTGGCTCCCGTCGGGCGTCTCGGCGAGGTGCACGTCGTGCAGCCCCGCCGCGGTGAAGGCGTCGGCCACCCATTGCGCGGCCCGGTGACACTCCTCGGGCGGGTACTGGCGCGGGTCCGCGACGGACGGGATGGCGACCAGCTCGGCCAGGTCCGCCTTGGCGCGCCCCATCAGGCCGGCGACCTTCTCGGCGAGTTCGGACACGGTCACCGCCTCACCGTGTCGTCGAGCTTCAGGTCGTCGATCCTGCCCTTGAAGTCGTCCAGCTTCTCCGGGCAGTAGATCTCCAGGATCGCGGCCTCCGCGCGGAGCGTCCGGCCGTCTCCGATGACGGGCCGCTGGCCCACGAACGCCGCCCCGTTGGACACGTTGATCTTCCAGAGGGCCGACTTGAGGGCGCTGGCGGGGTTCTCGCAGACCACGCCGCCGTCGGTGCCCAGGGCGCTTTCGATCACGGCGGTGTTGGGGCGGCGGAAGCCGGCCTCCTCGGCGGCGTCGGCGAGTTGGTTGGCCTTCGTCGCGGCCTCGTTGTTCCTCGAGATGCTCGTGTAGCGCACGAGTCCGATCACGACGAGCGCGAGCAGGAGGAGGATCGCGCCGTAGTAGATCCACCTGTGCTCGGATGCGAACCGGGTGGGGCTCATGACGTCGCCTCCTCCTCGCGCGCGGCCTCCGTCTGCCAGCTCGGCTTCCTGAACTTCAGGAAGGCCCACGGGATCAGCAGGCCGAGGATGCCGAGACCGGCGCCGATGATGCAGACGTACACGACCACACTGCCGCCGCCGAACTGCGAGGGCGGCACGAAGCCGATGATCATGGCCGCCGAGGAGGCCAGGAAACCGACGACGCAGATCAGGCGGAGGGCGGGGGCGCGGTAGCCGCGCGGATGGTCGGGCTGGAGCTTCCGCAGCCGGATCGCCGCGACGAACATCAGCAGGTAGACGATGAGGTACACCTGCGTGGTGATCGTCGAGAAGACCCAGTAGACGTTGGACACGTTCGGGATGAACGCGTAGCCCAGGGCGATCACCGTGGTCACGACGCCCTGGGTCACCAGGATGTTCTGCTGGACGCCGAAGCGGTTCAACCGCTGGAGGTACGGCGGCAGGTACCCCTCGCTGCGGGAGATCTCCAGCAGGCCCTTGGACGGTCCGGCGAGCCAGGTCAGCATGCCGGCGAGCGACGCGGAGATCAGCATGACCGCCGCGATCGGGGTCATCCAGCCGATGTGGAAGTACCCGAAGAACGCCTCGAACGCCTGCATGACTCCGGCGGTGAGGCTGGTCTGGTCGGCGGGCACCACCCAGCTGATGGCCAGCGCGGGCAGGATGAAGATCAACAGCACCAGGCCCGTCGCCAGGAACATCGACTTCGGGTATTCCTTCCCCGGGTTCTTCAGCGACGACACGTGGACGGCGTTCATCTCCATGCCGGAGTACGAGAGGAAGTTGTTGACGATCAGCACGAGGCTGGCCAGGCCCGTCCACTGCGGCAGCAGATGGCTGGCCGTCATGGGCGCGGCCGAGGGGTTGCCCTGGGCCAGGAAGACCATGCCGAGCACGACGAGGATCGTGCCGGGGACGAGGGTGCCGATGACCAGACCCCAGCTGGACAGTCCCGCCAGCGCCTTGGTGCCCCGGGAGGAGACCCACACGCCGGTCCAGTACAGAACCATGATCACGATCGCGGTGTAGAGGCCGCTGGAGGCGAGGGCCGGGTCGATGATGTACGCGATGGTGCTCGCCACGAAGGCCAGCAGGCTCGGGTAGTAGAAGATCGTCATCGCGAACTGGCACCACACCGCGAGGAAACCGAGGGGCTTGGACAGTCCCTGGCTCACCCAGTTGTAGACGCCGCCGTTCCAGCCGGACGCCAGTTCCGCGGAGACCAGGGCGGTGGGCAGCAGGAACACGATCGCCGGCACCAGGTAGAGGAACACGCAGGCCAGTCCGTAGACGGCCATGGTGGGAGCGGCCCGCAGGCTCGCCACCGACGCCGTCGTCATCAGCGCCAGCGTCAGCCAGGTGAGCCGGGGCGCCGAGGGGACCGCGGCGCGTGTGGTGGCCCGCGCGGTCTCCCGTGGTGCGTCCGCCGGCATGTCCATCGAGCTCATCGGACCCCTCCCTGTTCATGGGTCGAAAGAGATGGGCCAAGCCTCCGGCCGGGTGAACGGGGGTGCGCGGTGGGTGATCCGTTCGAGTGAGGGGCTCCCGGCCCGGGATCCGGCTCCCGCCCGCCGTGCGCCCCGCGGGCGGGGCGGGGTCTTCCGTGCCCGGAGTCCCTGCGCGGCCATGATCATGTACTTGATAGCGTCCTTCCACCCGCCGTCCGAACGCACGTGCGTTCCGCGGCGGTTCTCCCTGGTGGACGGCTGACGAAGAGGTGCGCATGAACCCTGGCAGACGAACCGGTGCGGCGGCGGCCATCGCGGGGGCGGTGGCGCTCTCCGTCCTCACGGCCCCGCAGGCGCAGGCCGCGAGCACCGGCATCACCGTGTCGAACGTGGTCGTCAACAAGGGCCTGCCGATCGTGGTCGGCACGTCCGACGAGAAGACCCCCTCGGTCACCTTCAACGTCACGCTGCCGTCCGGCTACACGACGGCCGATCCGTTCGACTGGGAGGCCGAGCCCTACCTCTACCACGGCACCACCGCGGCCGCGGGCGCCGACGACGGTGGCCTCTACATGGGCGGTTACACGTGTTACGAGGACAGTGCGCAGAAGGCGCACTGCGTCGGCGAGCTCACCGTCGACCCGCGCTACGACCTCGACTCGAACGGTGACGCCACGAGCTGGAAGATCGGTCTGGCGCTGCGCCTGTTCAAGTCCAGCGGGGCGCTGAAGGCCGAGGAGTACAGGACGGCATCCGGCGGTGTCCCGGTCAGGCGCTGGGCGAAGGCCACCGTGAACGCCTCCCCGGAGCCGGTGTCCAAGGGCAGGACGCTCACGGTCACGGGCAGCCTCACGCGGGCGGACTGGGTGAAGCACCGTTACGTCGGCCACGCCGGGGCGTCGGTGAAGCTCCAGTTCCGTCCCAAGGGCGGCTCCACGTACTCCACCGTGAAGACGGTGACGTCCAGCTCCACCGGAGCGCTGAAGACCACGGCCACGGCGAACAGCGACGGGTACTGGCGCTGGAGCTACGGCGGCTCGTCCACGACGGGCACGGCCACCTCGGCACTCGACTTCGTCGACGTGAAGTGACCTGACCCGGGCACCCCGGCGTCGACGGCCCCCCGCTCCACCGGAGCGGGGGGCCGTCCGTGTGCTCGGTGTGGTCCGCCCTCACCAGCCCGTCAGCACGAGGTGGTTGAGGAGCAGGGCCAGGCCGGCCTGGGCGGCGAGCCAGGCGCGGGGCCGGGGGAGGAACGCCGCCGCCGGGAGCAGCCACATCGCGAACGGCAGCCAGATCCGCTCGGTCTCCGCCTTGCTCATGCCGGAGAGGTCGGCGACGAGCAGCGCGAGCAGGGCGCCGGTGACGAGCAGGGCCAGCCGGGGAGCCGGCGGCTGCACGAGCGTCCTCACCCGCACGGCCGCGCCGCCCGCCCGGCGCAGCCCCGCCACGGTCGCCGGTCCCACGATGAGCACGGTGCAGGCGAGATTCGCCCACACCCAGTAGGCGTACGGCCGGACGCCTCCCGCTCCTTCGTAGTAGCGGGTGACCAACAGGCGGTACGCCTCCCACCAGTTGAAGCCGAGGAGGGTGAACACCAGCGGCACGACGGTGAGTCCGGCCAGCACGTGGGGGAGGGGGCGGAGCTTGGGGCGGGAGCCGAGCAGCAGGACCACGCCGG
This sequence comes from Streptomyces sp. NPDC002580, assembly GCF_042889485.1. Taxonomy (NCBI): domain Bacteria; kingdom Bacillati; phylum Actinomycetota; class Actinomycetes; order Kitasatosporales; family Streptomycetaceae; genus Streptomyces; species Streptomyces sp. NPDC002580. Next base: position 395,042 of record NZ_JBIAQZ010000003.1, read on the forward strand.
CGATCACGGAGATCAGGGTCAGCCCGTACGAGAGATACGCGGTGAGACCGAGGAGGAGGCCGGAGGCGAGGCCCGTCGTGCGCGGCCGGCGCCCCGTGACCGCGAGGGCGAGCAGCGCGACGGCCCAGGCCGCGACGGCCGCGAAGTAGCCGTCCGCGGACGTGCCCATCCAGACGGCCGCCGGGGCGAGGACGAGGAAGGGCGCGGCGCGTCGGGCGAGGCTCTCCCCGGCCAGCGCGCGCACGGTGACGAGCACCGCCACCGACGCCGTCGCCCCGACGGTGACGCACCAGACGCCCGCCCAGGCACCGCCGCCCAGACCGATCCGGTCGAGGAGGACGAAGGTGAGGGTGGCCGCCGGCGGATGACCGGCGATGTGCGCGGGCCAGTGGTCGGGGGAGTGGATCAGGATGTGGTGGGTGAAGTCCCGCAGGGCCGCGGGAATGTCGTGGAAGCGGTCGACCGGGGAGATGACCTGGAGGTATTCGTACCGCGTCGTGAGACGCCGGGCCACGCCCCGCTCCCAGCCGTCGACCAGCGCCAGGGAGAACGTCCACGACGCCGCCGTGCCCCACCCCGCGAACAGCAGCCATCGCCAGGGCAGCCGGGCGGCGACGAGCGGCCCGTAGGCCACCACGGCGACCGCCACGGTGATCGCGGCCGCCGTACCGGGACCGGCGTGCGGGCCCCAGCGCCCGTACAGCGGCGCGGCGCTGACGAACAGGGTGCCGTAGCGGTGCTCGACGAGGTAGCCGACGACCACCGCCGTCAGGACGAGCAGCGCGGCGGCCAGGGCCGCGACCAGGTCGCGGCGGATGTCCCGGGGGCGGTCGGCCGACACCGAGCGGGAGAGGTCAGGTGCAGGTGCAGGTGCAGGGTCAGGTGCAGGACTGGCGGAGGCGGCAGCGGCAGGAGCAGCAGCGGAGGCGGGAGGAAGAGGGGGAGGAGGCGAGGCCGGGGCCGGGGCCGGGGCAGGGGCCGGGGCCGGAGGCCGGGGGGTGGAGCCGGGGTGGTCGCGAGGCAGATCGCGGGGGAGGTCGCGGTTCACACCCGCACGTTAGGCCGGGGTGTTCCGGCGGGTGCCGCCACTGAGGTGGACGTCAGAGTTTCGTCATGGTTTGAGAACCCGTTCGGAGAGTGCCCCCGGCCTACGGTCGGGGGCATGCCACGGTCTCCCTTCACACCCGCCTTCTGGCGCAGCCCGCTGCGCGGCCCCTGGTTCACCTCCGTGCTCGGCGTGGTGCTGCTCGTCGGGATCACGGCGCTGTTCGTGACCGGGCTGCTGTCGTACGCCGCCTACAACCCGAACCTCTCGCCGGTGAACGACAAGACCCCCGACAAGGGTCTCCTCGGCTTCTACCTGTTCTCCTGGCCGACCGATCCGCCCTGGCTGTACCGGCTCACCCAAGGTGTCCACGTCACGCTCGGCCTCGCGCTGATCCCCGTCCTGCTCGCGAAGCTGTGGTCGGTCGTGCCGAAACTGTTCGCGCTGCCGCCGGCCCGCTCGCTCGCGCACGCCCTGGAGCGGCTCTCGTTGCTGCTGCTGGTCGGGGGCGCCCTCTTCGAGTTCACCACCGGGGTGCTCAACATCCAGCTCGACTACCTCTTCCCCGGCTCCTTCTACACGCTGCACTTCTACGGAGCCTGGGTGTTCATCGCGGCGTTCGTGACGCACGCGGCGCTGCGGGTGCCGACGGCCCTGCGCAACCTGCGCCAGGTCCGCGGGGCGGGCCCGAGCGGGGATCCGGGCGTGAGCGGGGGCCCGGGCGCGCAGCAGGGGCGGGCCGATGGTCCGCGGGGGGAGGCCGGTCCCCCGGAGGGCGGGACGGGCGCGCCGCCCGGTTCCGGGGAACCTCCTTGTCCCGAGGACGGGTTGGTGTCCCCCGACCCGCTGCCGCCCACCGTCTCGCGGCGCGGGGCGCTCGGATTCGTGGGAGGCGGATCGCTGCTCCTGGTCGCCACCAGCGCGGGCCGGAGTTTCGACGGACCGCTGCGCGAGACGGCGCTGCTGACCTCGCACGGCGGCGCCGAACCGGGTTCCGGGCCCGCCGGGTTCCAGATCAACAAGACGGCCGCGTCCCGTGGTGTCACCGCGGCGGAGACGAGCGAGGAGGCCTGGCGCCTGGCCGTCACGGGCAAGGGGCGCACGGTCCGGCTGAGCCGCACCGAACTCCGGGGACTCCCGCTGTACAGCGCCGCGTTGCCCATCGCCTGCGTCGAGGGCTGGTCGACGTCCGACCAGTGGTGGCGAGGGGTGCGGCTGCGGGACCTGGCGGGGCTCGTCGGGTACGAGGAGGACGCCGCCCCCGCTGTGCTCGTCGAGTCGTTGCAGCGGCACGGGGCGTTCCGGGTGGCCGCCCTGCGCGACAACCAGGTGCGCGATCCGCGTTCCCTGCTCGCCCTGTTCGTCAACGGCGAGCCGCTGACCCCCGACCACGGCTACCCGGCGCGGGTCATCGTCCCGGCCGCGCCCGGCGTGCTGAACACCAAGTGGGTGGCCCGGATGACGTTCGGAGATCTGTGATGCGACGACCACGCGGGATGCGACGGCGGTCCGACGAGCGAGAGCGGTCCGGCGGGCGAGGGCGGCCTGATGGGCGAGGGCGGTCCGACGGGCCGGAGCAGGCTGAGACGCCGGGGCGGTCCGGCGGGCGAGAGCCGGCCGGGACGCGAGGGCGGGCCGGCGAGGGTCCGGCCGATCTGCGGCGGTCGGCGACGCGTCGGCGCTCCGGCCGGGACCTGATCGGCAGCCCCTTCCAACTCCTGCTGCTGGCTTGCTCGTTCGCGGTAGCCGCCTACGCGGCGGTGCGGCTGCTGACGGACGACTGGTTCGGGGTGGCGCTCTGGTTCGTCGGCGCGGCGGTGCTGCACGATCTGGTGCTGGTGCCGCTGTACGCCGGTGCGGACCGGGCCGTGGCGGTGGCGCTGGACGCGGTCGGACACCGGGACCGGACGATGTACGTCCGGGTTCCGGCGGCCCTCTCCGGTCTGCTGCTCCTGGTGTGGTTCCCGCTGATCAGCGGGCAGGTGGCCGACCGCTACCGGTCGGCCACCGGGTTGCCGGGCGACGACTTCCTGGCCCGCTGGCTGCTGATCACGGCGGCGCTGTTCGCCGGGTCCGCGCTGGTGCTCGTCCTGCGGTCGCCGCGGGCGTCCCGCTCCGGCCCGTTGCGCAGGGCCACGAAGGAACGGCCGCCCGCCGCCCACTGAGCTTCCGGGCGCCATCCGGCACGCGCCGCGTACCGGAGCAGGGCCGGGGTGCCGAGCCGGGCCCACGGGAAGGCGGCCCGGTCGGCGGCCGGCTCCCGGTCCCCGCGCCCGTCCTCGCCCGCGCTCCCTGCCCCCCTTTCCCCTCCCCCGCTCTCTCCCTCGGCGTCCCCTCTGGTTGCGGCCTCGGCTCCGGGTTCCGGCACGCCGGGGTCGTCGGGGTGCGCGGCCCGGACGATGCGGACGTCGACGCGTTCGTCGACGTCCGCGCCCGCCACGGTCTCCGCGATCAGCAGGCCGCCGGGGGCGAGGAGTTGGGCCGTGCGGCGCAGCAGGGCGGCCGGGTCGCCGCCGATGCCGATGTTGCCGTCGACGAGGAGGGCGGTGCCCCAGCGGCCCTCGCCGGGGAGCGGCTCGAAGACCGACCGGTGCAGCGCCTGCCCGCCGAGCCGCACGGTGCGGGCGACCGCGGCCTCGCTGACGTCGATGCCGAGCGCGGGCCGTCCGCGCGCGGCGAGTTCCGCCACCAGCCGTCCCGGCCCGCACCCCACGTCGAGCACGGCGCCCTCGCAGCGCGCCAGCACCCGCAGGTCCACCGCGTCGGCGCGGGCGCACCAGCGCTCCACCTCCAGCGGGAGCAGCCAGCCGTCCGTCCGCCGCAGGAACAACGGCCCCCGGCCGGCGCCCAGCGCGTCCGCGTAGGGATCGGCGGACCAGGAGCGCGCGCCCCGCCCGAACGGCGCCACCGCCGCACTCCCGGCCCCGGTGCCCGCCCCCGCCCCGCTCACCGCCCCGGTCGCCCCGGCGGGCACGGAATCCCGTGCACCGGCCGTTTCCCGGGGCGCCGTCCCGCGGGTGCCCCTCATCGCCCGCCGCCCAGGTGCCCCGCGACCGGGCCGGTGCCGGGTGCGGCGGGGCGCCGGGAGGCGCGAACGGCTTCGAGCCCGGCGACGAATCCCGAGGTCTGCCGGGCCGCCGGACCCGGCACCGGCCCTGCGGCCCGACCGGGCGACGGCCCCGCCGCTCCCGCCGGTGCTCCGAGCCGGGCCAGCTCCGCGGCGAAGCGTCCCCCGGGCGCCATCGCCGCGACCGCCTCGGCGTCCACGGCCGTGTCGACGTCCCGCAGCCGGGGCAGCTCCCGTATCCGCAGCCCCGCCCTGGCCAGGCGCCCTCGTTGCGCGGCACCGGTCGTGGGCGTCGACATCGGTACCCCGCGCAGGAGTTCCGGGTCGGGTTCGGCGAGCCCCAGCGCCCAGAAACCGCCGTCCTCGGCGGGCCCGAAGTACGCGTCGCAGTCCGCGAAGTCCACTGTCAGGAGGGCGGGGGTCACCTGGGGTGTGTCCATGCCGATGAGCAGCGCGGGCCCGTCGCAGCCCGCGAACGCCGCGGCGAGCCGCTCGTCCAGCGTGCCGGGGCATTGCCGTACGACGTCGAAACCGGCCGGGAGCCAGGGGCCGGGCGCCCCGTCGAGGACGAGGACCCGGCGCCGCGCGGGTGTCGCCGCCACCGTCCGCAGCGTGTCCACCAGGGCCGCCTCGGCGAGCGAAGCCGCTTCCCGGGGAGTGAACGGCGGGGTGAGCCGGGTCTTCACGCGCCCGGGCCGCGGTTCCTTGGCGATGACGAGGAGGGTGACGCTCATGGGGCGATTCCTTCGCGGGTCGGCGCGAGGGCCGGTGTCGGGGGCGGTGTCTGCGTCGGGGGTGAGGGCGGTGTCGGTTCCGGGCGCGGACCCGGGTCCTGGGCCGGGGGCCGGTCCGGGGTCTGGGTGGAGGTTCCGGACGGGTCCTGGGCCGGGGTCGGGTGCGGGGCTTGGGTGGAGGTCCGGGTCCGGGTCGAGGTTCGGTTCGGGGTCTGGGCGGGAGGCCGGTCGTGGGGGTCGGTGCCGGTGGGCGCGGGTGGTTCGGCCAGGACGCGGCGCATGTCCCGTACCGCCTGCCAGGTGCCGAGCCAGGTGCCGGTGACCTTGGAGACGCCGGTACGCGGCAGATACGGCACGTCGTGCTCGACGACCCGCCAGCCCTCGTCGGCGGCGCGGACCACCATCTGGAGCGGATATCCGCTGCGCCGGTCGGTGAGCCCGAGGCCGAGCAGCGCCTCGCGGCGGGCCGCGCGCAGCGGGCCGAGGTCGTGCAGGCGCAGGCCGGTCCGGCGCCGGAGCATCCGGGCCAGCGCGAGGTTGCCGACGCGAGCGTGCGCGGGCCAGGCGCCGCGTCCGCTCGGCCGGCGCCGCCCGAGCACGAGGTCGGCCCCGCCCGCCCGGACCTCGTCGACGAACGGCATGAGCAGGGCCGGGTCGAGGGAACCGTCGCAGTCGCAGAAGCAGACGAAGTCCGCGGTCGCGGCGGTCAGCCCGGCGTGGCAGGCGGCGCCGAACCCGCGGCGCTCCTCGCGCACCACGGTCGCGCCGAGCCCGCGGGCCAGCTCCGCGGAGCCGTCGGTGGAACCGTTGTCCACGACCAGCGCGCGCCAGCCGGGCGGGATCCGGGAGAGCACCCAGGGCAGGGCGCCGGCCTCGTTCAGGCAGGGCAGGACCACGTCGACGTCCGGGTCCGGGACGGGAAAGGTCGTCACGGGCTTCACCTTACGAACGCGAAAGGGATATACCGGACTTCATGTCCTTACGAAACTCGGACGTCCGCCCCGGTCCGCCGCACCGGAGGGGACCGGGTGGGACGCTGGCCCCATGGATCAGCCGCACGAATCCCCAGGTGGTGCCGGACCCGCTCCGGGCGGGAGCGGAGTCCCGGGACCGGCCGCGAGCCCGCTCGCGAGGACCGCCGCGCCGCCTCGCGCCGAGCGCACCCGGGTCCTCGTCGTGGACGACGACCCGACCGTCGCCGAGGTCGTCTCCGGGTATCTCGACCGCGCCGGTTACCTCGTCGACCGCGCGGCGGACGGTCCCGCCGCGCTCGCCCGGGCCGCCGCGCACCGGCCCGGCCTGGTGGTCCTCGACCTGATGCTGCCGGGCATGGACGGTCTGGAGGTGTGCCGCCGGCTGCGCGCCCAGGGGCCGGTGCCGGTCATCATGCTCACCGCGCGGGGCGACGAGGACGACCGGATCCTCGGCCTGGAGGTCGGGGCCGACGACTACGTCACCAAGCCGTTCAGCCCCCGCGAACTGGTCCTGCGCGTCGAGTCGGTCCTACGCCGGACCCGGCCGACGGCCGTCGAGCGCCCCCTGTACGCCGCCGGTCTCGCCGTCGACCCGTCGGCCCGCCGCGCCTCGAAGAACGGGGCCGATCTCGCCCTCACCCTGCGCGAGTTCGACCTCCTCGCCTTCTTCCTGCGGCACCCCGGCCGGGCGTACGCCCGCGAGGACCTGATGCGCGAGGTGTGGGGCTGGGACTTCGGCGACCTGTCCACGGTGACCGTCCATGTCCGGCGGCTCCGCGGGAAGGTCGAGGACGACCCGGCGCGGCCCCGGCTGATCCGGACGGTGTGGGGGGTGGGCTACCGCTTCGACGACACCGGGACGCCGCCCGAACCGGCGGCCGAACCGCCGGTCGAAGCGGCAGCGGAACGGGCGGCCGGACCGTCCCGTTCGGCTGCCGGACCGGTTCACCCGGCGACCGAAGGGGAGGCCCGCGCGTGAACGACATACTGGTCATGGCCCTGTTCGCCTTCCTCGGGGCGGCCGCGGCCGGACTGCTCGGGGCCGGCGCGCTCCGGCTGCTCCGGCGCCGCTCGCTCACCGCCTCGGTCGCGGTCGTCGCCGCCGTGGCCGTCGGCGCGATGCTCGCGGGCACGCTGGCGGTGGCGTGGGCGATGTTCCTGTCCCCGCACGACCTCAGCGTGGTCACGACGGTCGCCGCCATGGCGGCCGTCGTCTCCCTGGCCACCGCGCTCCTGCTGGGCCGCTGGGTCGTGGCCGGGAGCAGGGCGCTGACCCTCGCCGCCCGGTCCTTCGGCGACGGTGGCGACTTCGCGGCCCCGACGGGCCCGTCGACCGCCGAACTCTCCGCGCTGAGCCGCGAGTTGGCGGCCACCAGTCGCAAGCTCGCCGAGTCCCGCGACCGTGAACGCGCCCTGGAGAGCTCGCGCCGTGAGCTCGTCGCCTGGATCTCGCACGACCTGCGCACCCCGCTCGCCGGCCTGCGGGCGATGTCCGAGGCGCTGGAGGACGGCGTGGCGGCGGATCCGGACCGCTACCTGCGCCAGATCCGTACGGAGGTCGAGCGCCTCAACGCCATGGTCGGCGACCTCTTCGAACTCTCCCGGATCCACGCGGGCGCCCTCGCGCTGTCCCCCTCCCGGGTCTCCGTGTACGACCTCGTCGGCGACGCCCTCGCGGGCGCGGACCCGTTGGCCCGCGAGCACGGCGTACGTCTGGTCGGCGCCCGGATCGAGCAGGTGCCGGTCGAGGTGGACGGCAAGGAGATGAGCCGCGTGCTCGGCAACCTCCTCGTCAACGCGATCCGCCGTACGCCCGCCGACGGCACGGTCGCGGTCGCCGCCGAACGCTCGGGCACGGGTGTCGTCCTGTCCGTCACCGACGGCTGCGGAGGCATCCCCGAGGAGGATCTCGCGCGGGTCTTCGACACCGGCTGGCGCGGCACCCACGCCCGTACCCCGCCCGCCGGAGCGGGCCTCGGCCTCGCCATCGTCCGCGGCATCGTCGAGGCCCACCGGGGCCGGGCCGCCGTCCACAACGTCCCCGGCGGCTGCCGGTTCGAGGTCACCCTCCCCATGGTGAGCGGGTGAGGGACGCCCGTCCGAGCGACCGGGGCGACCGGGGTGTCCGCTCCCGGACGCGCACGCGCGCACCGGCCGTTCCGGGACGCGCGCACCGTCCGTTCCCGGAGGCGGCGGCCGCCCGCCGTCCGTTCCCGGACGCGTTACGCGCGCACCGGCGGGGCGCAGGGACTCCCGGGTAGCCGCGCGTCCCCCTCGCTGCGCAGCGGGGCCGCCGCGAACTCCCGCATCCCCTCGGCGAATCCGGTCTCCGCCCGCCATCCCAGCTCGGCCCGCAGCCGGGCCGAGTCCGCGGTGATGTGCCGTACGTCGCCCAGCCGGTACTCCCCGGTCACGACCGGCCCGGGCCCGCCGTACGCGTCCGCCAGCGCCCGCGCCATCTCGCCGACCGTACGGGGCTCGCCGCTGCCGGTGTTGTAGACGGCGAGGGCACCGTGCCGTGAACTCGCCTCCAGCGCGGCCACGTTGGCTGCCGCCACATCCGTCACGTGGACGAAGTCCCGCCGCTGTCCGCCGTCCTCGAAGACGCGCGGGGCCTCACCGCGGGCCAGCGCGGACCGGAAGAACGAGGCGACGCCCGCGTACGGGGTGTCGCGGGGCATGCCGGGGCCGTAGACGTTGTGGTAGCGCAAGGACACCGCGGTGCCGTCCGTGGACCGGGCCCAGGCCGCCGCGAGATGCTCCTGGGCCAGTTTGGTCGTCGCGTACACGTTGCGCGGGTCGGCGGGCGCTTCCTCGTCCACCAGGCCGGGTGCCAACTCCTCGCCGCAGGACGGGCACCGGGGTTCGAAGCGGCCCGCGTCCAGGTCGGCGACCGCGCGCGGTCCGGGCCGCACCACCCCGTGCCGCCCGCACACGTACCGGCCCTCCCCGTACACGACCATCGAACCGGCCAGCACCAGCCGTCGAATCCGCGCGTCCGCCATCGCGGCGAGCAGCACGGCCGTACCGAGGTCGTTGCGCGACACGTAGGCGACCGCGTCGGCGAACCCGACGCCGAGGCCCACCATCGCGGCCTGATGGCACACCGCGTCCACGCCCCTCAGCGCGTCCGCGACGGACTCGGCGTCGCGCACGTCGAGTCCGTCCCGCAGGTCGAACACGACCGCCTCATGCCCCCGCGCGCGCAGCGCCGTGACGACATGACCTCCGATGAAACCGGCTCCGCCGGTGACCAGTACACGCATGACAGGAACGCTAGGACCGCCGGCCCGTGAGACGGCAGCACCGCGCCCCCACGTCACGGCACCGTAAGAACCGGTCCGGCGGGACCGGCCGGGTTCCGGCCGGTCCGGGGCCGGGCAGTCCGGGGCCGGGCGGCGGGGGCGCGGCGCGTACTACATGCGCAGCAGTCGCTGGGTGATCTCGCGGTACTGCCGCAGCGCGTGCCGGAGCTCGTCGGAATCCGTGGCGGGATCCTGGCCGTGCCAGCCCTCGTGGAGGGCGCTCCGCCGTTCGGTGAGGGCGCTCATGAGCTGGGCCGCGGCCTCGTCGAACGCGCTCTCGGCCTCTTCCAGCGCCTCGCGCGGGCTGTGCGCGAAGGTGTTGAGGGCGTGGTGGAGCCGCTGGGTGAGCGCGGCCCGCTCGTCCGGCCCGAGCAGCGGCTCCGGGCCCGGCGTACGACGCCCGGCGGAACCGGGCTGCCTGTCCGGGGGCTGCTGGGCGCGTGTCTGGTCGTACATCATCGAAAGGCCACTTCCTGTACGTCGTACGGGGCAGGCGCGGAGGCGAGCGAGTGGCGACGACCGGACGGTGACGATCGCGTGGTGACGACCGGCTGCCGACGGCCGACTGCCGACGATCGGGTGGTGATAATCGGCCGGGCGTTCCGGAAGGGGTTCGCCGCGGTGATCACGGCCGTCACGGTCACCGGAGGCACGGGCTGTACACCGGGCTGTCAGTCAACGCCGGGTGCCCCCCTGTGTCAACGCGGCCCCGCCGCCGTCCGCGGGCGCGCACGACCGCGTGCGCCGGCCGGGAGCGTCGGCGGCGCGTGCCGAACGCGCCTGCCGACCGGCAGCTCGGGAAGAGGGCTCGGGAAGGGGGCTCGGGAAGGGGGCTCGGAGGCGGGCCCGGCGGGTCCGGGATGAGGGGGCCGGGGTGAAGAGGACCGGGGGAGCAGGGACCGCCGGGAGCGGGTGGGGCGATTCCGCTCGACCGTGAGGGATCGACACGGGCCGACACGGTCCGACCGGCCTCGGGCCGGTCCGTCCGGTGTCGCGTCTCCGGTCAGCCGGCGTTGGATCCCTCCGGAGCCTTCTGGGCGGCGCGCCGGTACTCGGCGTTGATGCGCTGGGCGTCCTCGAGCTGGTCCTCGAGGATGACGATGCGGCAGGCCGCATCGATCGGGGTTCCCCTGTCGACGAGCTCGCGCGCGCGGGCGGCGATCCTCAGCTGGTAGCGGGAGTAGCGCCGGTGCCCGCCCTCCGAGCGGAGCGGAGTGATCAGGCGGGCCTCGCCGATGGCTCGGAGGAATCCCGGCGTGGTGCCGAGCATCTCGGCCGCCCTGCCCATCGTGTACGCGGGGTAGTCGTCGTCGTCGAGACGACCACTGAGTGGTGTGTCCGCTGTCATTTCACCTCGTTGTGGCACGCGTCGAGGGGCCCTGCTGCCGTACGGCACCAGGGCCCCGAAGGAAATTGAACACCATCTGCCGGCTCTACTGCGGAGCCGACCGTCTGTTTCCGCTGCCGGGCCCGGGTGACGGGCGGGTGAGCGGGGATCGTGGAGGCGTGACCGGGAACCACCTTCCATTCCGGGTTCATGCGGCACCCGGGTCCGGGGACGCGCCCCGGGCCGGGCGATCCTGATGGCGTCTCGCTTCCTCCGTCCTTCCTCGGGATCGAACACTTGTCGGGGCGGTATCGAACTCCGCCGGTCCGACGATGTCTCTACGAGAAAGCCTAATCACGTCCTCGAGTGATGTCTACTGTGACAAAGGCAGATTTCGCGCTGCTCAGGGCGTAGAAATTCTGCGGCGCGCGGCGTCGGGCGGGGCCGCTGAAATAGACTCGGGTCTCATGTCGAACCCTGACGAGCTGCTCGTCGACATCACCGCCATGGTGGAGACCGGCCTCAGCACTCAGATGTCGTTGACCGTGATCGTCGGCGGTGCCGTGATCACCGGCCGGCTGGCTCCCGAGGCCGTGTGGCGGGAGCGGGTGTCGGAGGTCCTGAAGGACTCGGACCGGCTCGGTCCGTTCTCCGAGGTCTTCGCCCCGGTCGACAAGGCGGGCCGGACCGGCCGTGCCGGTGCGGCGCCGACTCATCTGCACTTCCATCTCGCCCGCATCCTTCAGGGCAACGTCGGCATTCCCGAGACCGGCGGCATGTACCGCGTCGCGATCGAGGACGTCAGCGCCTGGACCGTGGGCGACTTCCGCTACTCCGATCAGTGAGCAGACGTCCCGCCGCGGCCGGCGGGACGCGACGAGGGCCCCGCCGACCTGTGTCGGCGGGACCCTCGTGGTGTCCTGGTGTCCTGGTGTCGGCTGCTGCCCTCAGCTCTCGAGCGGGGTGGGGCTGCCGAGCAGGGCGGACGCGTTCTGGAGCGGGCTGAGCGCGACCGGCGGCGCGACCGCTTCCGGGGTGCGGCAGGTGAAGCCGAGGCGGGCCATGGCGCGGGTGACTTCACCGCTGGTGAAGTCGCGGCGGTCCTGGCGGGTGATGACCTCGCCCACCTGCTTGACGGGGTAGTGGACGCGGCCGATGATCACGGACTCGCCCGTGATCGGCTCGGGCTTGATGCCCTTCATCGAGTCCAGCACCCCGCTCTTGGAGAGGTCGAACGGGAAGCGGGCGATGACACAGCGCATGATGCCTCACAGGTGACGGGAGAACGGGCCGAGCGGATACGGCGGCGCCCGGTCGGCGGACCGGGGCGCTGCCGTCACGGACTACGACTACTGCTGGGCGGTGCGGTGCGCGGAGGTACCGCTGGGCCGGCCCTGGCCGGAGCGGCCGCGGCGGCCCCGGGAGGAGGCGGAGGCGCCGCGACGCGGACGCTCCGTCACCGGCGCGCGGATCACGACCGGCACGCCCGAGGGGGCCTGGGCGCCGGTGATACGGCTCAACTCCGCTTCGCCGGAACGAACTTGGCTGGTCTGCGGGGTGATGCCGGCGGCGATCATCAGCCGGGTCATGTCGCGTCGCTGGTTGGGGGTGACCAGGGTGACGACGCTGCCGGACTCTCCGGCGCGGGCGGTGCGGCCGCCGCGGTGGAGGTAGTCCTTGTGGTCGGTCGGCGGGTCGACGTTGACGACGAGGTCGAGGTTGTCGACGTGGATGCCGCGGGCCGCGACGTTCGTCGCCACCAGGACCGTCACGTGCCCGGTCTTGAACTGCGCGAGGGTCCGGGTGCGCTGCGGCTGGGACTTGCCGCCGTGCAGGGAAGCGGCACGGACACCGCTGTTCAGCAGGTGCTCGGTCAGCCGGTCCACCGCGTGCTTGGTGTCCAGGAACATGATCACCCGGCCGTCGCGCGCCGCGATCTCGGTGGTCGTCCGGCTCTTGTCCGCCGCGTGGACGTGCAGGACGTGGTGTTCCATCGTGGTGACGGCGCCCGCGGACGGGTCGACGGAGTGGACGACCGGGTCGGTGAGGTAGCGGCGGACCAGCAGGTCGACGTTGCGGTCCAGGGTGGCGGAGAAGAGCATCCGCTGGCCCTCGGGGCGGACCTGGTCGAGCAGCGCGGTGACCTGGGGCATGAAGCCCATGTCGGCCATCTGGTCGGCCTCGTCCAGGACGGTGATCGCGACCTGGTTCAGCCGGCAGTCGCCCCGCTCGATGAGGTCCTTGAGACGGCCCGGCGTCGCGACGACGACCTCGGCCCCGCCGCGCAGGGCACCGGCCTGCCGGCCGATCGACATGCCGCCGACGACGGTGGCCAGGCGCAGCTTCACGGAGCGGGCGTACGGAGTGAGCGCGTCGGTGACCTGCTGGGCCAGCTCGCGCGTGGGCACGAGGATCAGGGCCAGCGGCTGGCGGGGCTCGGCGCGCTGTCCGGCGGTGCGGGCCAGCAGGGCGAGGCCGAAGGCCAGGGTCTTGCCCGAGCCGGTGCGGCCCCGGCCGAGCACGTCACGCCCCGCGAGGGAGTTCGGCAGCGTCGCCCCCTGGATCGGGAAGGGGACGGACACGCCTTCGTGACCGAGCGCCGCCAGCAGCGGAGCCGGCAGGGCGAGGTCGGCGAACTCCTGCGCGGGCGGCAGGGCCGGGGTGACCGTCACGGGCAGTGCGAACTCACCCTGCGGAGAGGTCTGTTGGCGGCCGTAGCTCTTCGACCGGCTGGGGGCGCCGGAACGGCCGGAGGAGGCGCCGAAGCGGGTGCCGCCCCTCTTGGCGCCGCCGCCCTCGGTCCGGGTACGGGGAAAACGATCGTTCGAACGTGTGCGGTTCATGCGGAACCTTCCTTGACCGGGCGCGTATCAAGGAATTCCCGCAGCCGATGAACGGCGCAGAGAATCGCGAGAACGAGCCGAATGAAATTCGGCACCGAATCGGACCGGTGCAGAATTCTCACGGGATGTCGTTCCGAAGAACGTCGACATCCCGGAAAAGATGAATGGGAAAGACAAAGGGGGTGATGCGGTTCGAGCGGGGTGAAGCGGAAAACGGCCGTGGACGACCCCGGACCGAGCGGTGAGCGGGAATCAGGAGCGGTGGCACGGACGGCACTACGGACATCACTCGGGAGCGGCACCGGGAACGGGCGTGCCGCGGACCCGGAGCGGGCCGGGCTCGGATCGGCACGGACCTGGTGTGGGCCGGGCGCGGATCAGAGGCCACCCGGGTGCGGACCAGGCGTGAGCCGGGCACGGACCGGGAGTGTGGCGATGGCAGCGGGCAGGCGGCAGGAGGCAGGAGGCCAAGAACGGGCCGGAAGTGATCCTGAAACCCCGGAAGCGCGGTCGCGGGTCGAACTCACCGCGGATTACCGGGACGTCTGCGCCGTGCCCGAAACGCGGCGAGCTGGGGCCCGCACCCCAAGGTGCGGGCCCCAGCTGCGCCGTGCATGCAGGTGTCAGACGGAAACGATGTTCTCCGCCGTCGGGCCCTTCTGGCCCTGGGCGATGTCGAACGAGACCTTCTGGCCCTCCTGGAGCTCACGGAAGCCGGAGCTCGCGATGTTCGAGTAGTGGGCGAAGACGTCGGCGCCGCCGCCGTCCTGCTCGATGAAGCCGAAGCCCTTTTCCGCGTTGAACCACTTCACGGTGCCAGTAGCCATGTCAATTCTCCTTCGGGACGGTGTTCGCGATCCGCACTGCACGGACCTCGCGTCGCCGTGATGATTACCCCGCCGGAAAATGACCGGTTATACAAAAGAACTCCACCCTGCGGGGCAGGGTGGAAGCTCACAAGTTTTTGGGAACCACAACTGCAACTGCTATCGACAGTAGCACGGCACGATCGATTGTGCGCGTCAGCAAAGTTCACCCGCCTGTCGATCAAGAAATCCTCACCGCGCCTGACGTCGATTTCTTACGTGGCCGCCACAGATATTGACCCGCCCGGGTCGCAGCGTTTCTGCCGGGGCATCTGGTGCCGGAGTTCGGAAAATGTGACGAAAATCGAATCCGCGTCGGATGTCGAGATCGGGGCCCGCCCCGGATCGGCCCGCCTCGCGCCGGGTCGCCGTCACGGCAGCCCCGCCTGCAGGCCGGCCGCCCATTGTGCCCGCTGGTCGCCGGCCATGGGGAGGAAGCGGACGATCGGCTGGAGGGCTGGAGGGCTGGAGGGCTGGAGGGCTGGAGGGCTGGAGGGCTGGAGGGCTGGAGGGTCGGGGAGTTGGGGAGCCGGAAGGCCGGAGGGCGGTGTCGCAGTGAGTCGGTGGGGTGGTGGGGCAGGGGGTCGGTCGGGTGCGTATGCGGAATCGAGATCGGCCCGCGCACCGCTTTCCGCAACCGCCGGGCGGACCTGTGCTGTCCTGTGGGGCAGAAGCTCGCGGCCGGGCACCTGACGGTCGTATGTCCTGGTCACGCAGGCCGTGACCGGTGACTTCGTCGGTCGAGGAGAAGGATGGGGTCATGCCCGGTCTCAGACGTACGTCGGTGATAGCGCTGGCAGGCGGAATCATGCTGTTGACGGGGTGCCAGGACGAGGACACCGGTTCCGCCGCCACCCCCGCCGCGGGCGCCTCCGCCGAGGCCGCACCACGGGTCGACGCCCCGGCCACGGTCACGGAGCCTTCGTCGGGTTCCGTGACCCCGTCCGACGCCACGCCCGCGTCCACGTCCACGCCGAAGCCTGTCTCGAGCGCGTCGGAACGGGTCACGAAACCCGCTTCCGCGCCGACCGGCCACCCGGTCACGCCCGTCGCCGGCTGCCGGAACCTGGACGTCGGCGATGAGGTGAAGGCCGCCGTGACCCGGGCGTACCAGCAGCGCGTCGTCCACTACGCGCACATCGAGCCCGCGCCGCACAGCTTCTTCTACGGCCAGTGCGGAACCGTCCGTTACGCCGCCACCCGCTTCCAGCCCTTCGAGGGCGCCACGATGGAGGAGCTCGTGGGCATGCAGGACGCGGGCAGCGTCACCAAGTACTTCCGCAGCTCCGGCTCCGGCTGGGACTTCGTCGGGAGCGACGACCTCCCCGTATCGCCGCGCGGTTGCGCGGACGTCCCGGCGATTCCCCGCAGCCTGGCCGCCGCCTGGGGGAACTGCTCCGTCGAGCACTGATCGCCCCGGCAGCCCCCGTGCCCGCCGGAGGCTTCCAGGGGTTCCGGAGTCCAGCACGCACCCGGCCGGGCGTCGGGGGTGCAGTCACGGCCGGGGCAATCTCACCCATATCGGGTGAGGTCGCCCGTCCCCGGCTCGGGCAGTGTGGACGGACGTCATCCGGTCGGAAGCCCGGAAGCGGACGAAGGGACACGTGGATGTACCTCGCATACGACTACCCCCTGCTCGGCGTCTTCTGGACCATGCTCTGGCTGTTCCTCTGGGTCATGTGGTTCTTCCTGCTCTTCAAGATCGTCTTCGACATCTTCCGGGACGACTCGTTGGGCGGCTGGGGCAAAGCGGGCTGGCTCGTGTTCGTGATCGTGCTGCCGTTCCTCGGCGTCTTCGTCTACCTGATCGCCCGCGGCAAGGACATGGGCCGCCGAGACATGTCGCAGGCGATCGAGCAGAAGCAGGCGTTCGACTCCTACGTCCGTGAGACGGCGGGTGGCAGCCGGGCCAGCAGCGCTGACGAGATCGCCAAGCTCTCCGAGCTGCGCACCCGTGGTGACATCACGGAGGAGGAGTTCCAGCGGGCGAAGCACCTGGTCCTGAGCGGCGGCCGCCCCGCGGACAGCGCCTCCGCGACCCCCGCCCCCCACCGCAGCTGAGCACCGGCCGAAAGTGGTCGCGGTGGCGGGGTGGCGGGGTGACCACGAAGTCGCCCCACTGCGGCCCGCGCCGCTCCGCTGAAGGCGAGCCCCGCCCGTCGATCCGGGCAACGGGAACCCCCAGGCCGTCGACCTGGGGGTTCCTCGTGCCTCGGGTGAGGAGGAACGGACCCCTCGGACTCCCGGGCGCGGAGGGATGTCCGCGGAGGGACGCCATGGAATTCGAGATCCGCTCGGGCGCCCACGCTCGGGACACCTGTCGGGCGGGGCGAACGGCTGGACCCGGCCGGATCGCGGCCGGATCGCGGCCGGATCGCGGCCGGACGGTCGACGCGGTCAGGCCTTGTCGATCCGCCAGGCGAGCACGCCTGTCGCGTCGGGCCTTCCGCGGACGTCGACACGGAGCGGATCCGTCGCTGTGAATCGCTCGAGGACGGCGGAGCCGTCACAGGGGAGGGGCTCCGCGGAACCCGCGCCGCGCGGGGTGAACACGATCTCGGCCTCTCCCTCGCCGGCGCACACCACGGTGAGCCGGTAGGCCGTCCCCGTGTCCAGAGTCGGTCGGGTGTGGATCCCGTCGGCCACCCGTTCCGTCCCCGACTCGATCATCGAGCCGTGGCCGGTGCCGGCGTCGAGCGCCGTCCGGACCCGTGCCGTGAGCCTCGCCTCGTCCTGATCCGCCGTGCCCCGGGCGGCGGAGGACGGGTGAGCGGACGGGGAGGCGGAAGCGGAAGCCTCGGGGCGGGTCCCGGAGTCGTGGGCCGCGGTGCAGGCGGTGAGCAGCAGGGCGGGAGCCAGGACGGGGCCGAGGAGCCGGATCCGGGTTCTGCGACGAGCGGTCATGTGGTGGTCTCCCCGTGGTGGTTCCGGCCGGTCCCGGACGTGGCCCCTCGGGCCCTGGCCCGCACCGCGTCCCTCTCCGCCACTGCCCCCTGCCCGGACTGCAACCCGCGGGTCCGCACGGCGACTTCGGCCGCGGGCTGTGAGCTGCGGGCCGACCCCGCGCGCATGGCGGCCCCACAACTACAGCCAGGACGACCCCACAACTACAGCCAGGACGACGGGAGTCGACAGCCGGATCAGACGTCCAGCGAGGCCAGCTCGTTCCGAAGGACGACCCGGGCGGCTCGGGTCGCGTCTCCGTGGGCCTGCCTCGCCGTCTGATAGCTCGCCGACGCCAGCGAACAGCCGGACGCGAGTATCTCGCGCACCTCCCGCAGCGAGTGGTACGACGCGTCGATCGCCGATATCACCGTGTCCGTCGCCGTGAGGATCAGCCGTTCTCGTGCCTCGTCGCATCCCGACGTCTGGAACAGCTGCCGGATCTTGGCAGCCCTCGCCTGCGGGCTCGTATGGTCCTCGTCGGCCGCCAGCCGCATGGCCTCGTGCGCCCTCCGGAGGGAGACGAGGCAGTCCACGTACAGATTCCGGCGATCCTGAAGCCTGTTGTCCCTGGTGGTGCGCCGCCAACGCACGTGCTCGCCCACCAAGGTGGCCCCCACGCCCAGCACGGCCCCGAGCCCTGTCCCGACCAGCGTCGTCCACTCCACGGCAGGGATCGTGCCACACGGGCAACCGTGAGATCACCGCGTTGTCGGAGGTCGTGGGCTCCAAGTCCTCCCCGTCGTCCGACCGTTGCCCGCCCGCAGGAGAGTCACCGGTCGGTCCGGGATCGCTCGGAGCCCATCGGTCCGGGCCCGGTCGGAGGCGTGCGCCCGGGCTAGTCGAGCAGCGACTCCCCGAACCGTGATCCGCTCGCGAGGCCGAAGGCGGCGGAGCTGAGGGACTTGGAACCGGAACCGGTGAGGCCGGACGAAGTGCCCGGGAGGGTCCACAGGCCTCCGCTGCGGTCGTTCTCGAAGGAGGCGGTCACCGCCAGGTCCGCCTTGCCGTTGTTGTTGTAGTCGGCGATCCGGACCTGGGCGCCGAAGAGGTCGTCGGTCTCGGCGACGCCCGGAACACCGGCGGTGTCCTGGGAGATGCGCACGACTCCGGAATGCGAGACACCGGAGGCGGAGCCGCGGAACACGGTCACGTCGCCGGCGTTCTTCAGCTTGCCGAGCCATTCGCCGTTGGCGCCGACGACCAGTTCGGCCTTGCCGTCGCCGGTGATGTCGCCGATCGCGACCGAGGATCCCCAGCCGTCGCCGTCCTCGTCGGCGCCGGGAACCCCGGTGCTGTCCTGGTGCAGGGTCACCGGGCTGCCGAAGCCCGTCTGGCTGCCGTACCGGACGGTCACGTAACCGGAGCCGTTGCTGGGGTCGTCGACGTAGTAGTTGTCGGGCCAGGTGAGGGAGGTGGCCATGTCGTCGAAGCCGTCGCCGTTGATGTCGCCGAGGGCGACCGCGGTGCCGCCGTCGTCCACGCGCTGTATCCGGTTCGGACGGCCTTCCTGCCCTGTGTAGATGTCGGTGCCCGGGCGTCCGGTGCCGGGATCGCCGGTCACGGCCAGGTCGTCCTTGCCGTCCCCGTTGACGTCGCCGACGGCTGCTTCCCAGTTGAGGAGTTGGGCACCCGGGACCGTCATGGTGTAGGCGGGGGCCGGCAGGCTCACCCGGGAGTGGCCGCCCTTGTACACGACGACCGCGTCCGGCTCGATCACGGCGAGGTCCGCGGCGCTGTCACCGGTGAAATCGCCCACGGCCACGTCCAGGCCGTGGCTCTGCCACTGGTGCGGGTTGCCCACCGTGGTCGTGGTGCTGCTGGTGAACGGCTTGGGGCCGCCCCAGAGGATGGTCACGCTGCCCTGGCCCTCGTAGGCGCCCACATCCTCACCGTCGGCGCCCACGACCAGGTCCGCGTAGCCGTCCGAGTCCAGGTCTCCGCCGGCGATCGACATGCCGAAGTGGTCGCCCTCCTCCGGTGATCCCGGCACCCCCGCGGAACTCTGGGTGAGGGTGATCTTCTTCGTGGTCAGTCCGGTGGCCGACCCGAGGGACACGACCAGAGCACCTGCCGCGGAGGCGCCGTTGACGGACTTGTACGGCGCGCCGATCGCGAGGTCCCGGTGGCCGTCGCCATTGAAGTCGTCGGCGTACTTGGCGGGAGCGGCGGACGCCGGTGTCACGGTGACGGCGGTGAACAGGCCACCGGTCAACGCGGTGACGGTCGCGGCGGCGACAACGGTGCGGAAGGGCAGGGGCATGACAGTGTTCTCCTTGGAGCAGTGCCGGGCGGTGTCGTAGACAGCCCGAGCGACTGAAAGGTTGCACAGGGCAGCTATATCCGCGCGACCTGTCCGATGTGCCCGGGTTCCCTGGCCTCGGTCGACGGCGGTCAGCCACGATGGCGGGTCGGTCGACCGTGCAGGCGCGCGTGTGTGTCTACTCGGTCGGCGGGCTGGTCAGCCGTACGCAGGTCGGCCGACCACTTCTCCTCGATGCGTCCGAACTTCCAGACGGCGAGCGCGACGGCCCAGGTGGCGAAGAACAGGCCGACGATGACGTATCCGATGAGGTTGAGGCCAAGCGTGCGTATGCCTCGCCGTACCCCTACCGCGCCGCTGTCGTCATCTCGGGTGCCGGCGAGGCGGCAGGCATGCAGGGCAAGCGGCCCTTTTCGTACGTGCCTTACGGGTGTTCGAGGGATCGTCGGGCACGTACGGCGTACGGCGTGTGCGTAAGCGTCGTGGGTGCACCGCCCTGCGCCGGATCGACGAATTCCTGAGCGGTCCTTCTGTCGAGTGATTGTCGGCGGAGGGTGCCCCTCCGGCCCGTCGTGCTCACCGTGCCCGGGTCCAGTCGCCTGCCTCCGTGCCCCGGATCCTCCGGTTCGGTCGCGGCATCCGATCGGGTGCGGTCTCGGTGGGGCGCACGAACGTCCAGGCGACCGCCTCGACCCGTGGTCGAGCGGTCGCGCGTCTCCGCCGTACCGAATATGACGAACTGTCATAATGTGTCACATTCCGTCAGTTCGGTCGAGAGGATTGCTGTGACCATCTGTCAAACAGTGAGGGGGGTCGGCGTGCAGGGGACCCTCCCGTCGTCGGCGCCGCCTGATCTTCGAGTGCGTCGCTCGTGGTGGGACGGGTTGCTGCGGGCGCTGGTGGCAGGTCTCGTCGTAGTGGCCGGCCTGGCCCTGCCCATGGTGGCCCCGCAGCCCGCCCAGGCCGTGCCGCCCGGCACCTACGCCTACGTCACCAACTTCAACGCCAACACGGTGTCGGTGATCAACAGGGCGACGAACACGGTGGCGGTCACGGTTCCCGTCGGCGCTGCGCCGTGGGAAGTGGCGGTGTCGCCGAACGGCACCCGCGCCTACGTGACCAACCGCGCCGATGACACGGTGTCCGTGATCAACACCGCGACCGACACGGTCGTCGCCACCGTTCCCGTCGGCCTTGAGCCCCTGGGGGTGGCGGTGTCGCCGGACGGCACCCGCGCCTACGTCACCAACTTCAGTGCCGACACGGTGTCCGTGATCAAAACGGCGACGAACACGGTCGTCGCCACCATCCCCGTCGGCGATGCTCCCATCGGGGTGGCGGTGTCGCCGAACGGCACCCGCGCCTACGTCACCAATTCCGACGCCGGCACGGTGTCCGTGATCAAGACGAACACGAACACGGTCGTGGCCACCGTCCCCGTCGGCGCCTTCCCGTTCGGGGTGGCGGTGTCGCCGAACGGCACCCGCGCCTACGTCACCAACTTCAACGCCGACACGGTGTCCGTGATCAAGACGAACACGAACACGGTCGTCGCCACCATCCCCGTCGGCGATGCGCCCCAGGGGGTGGCGGTGTCGCCGAACGGCACCCGCGCCTACGTCGTCAACGCCGACGCCGACACGGTGTCCGTGATCAAGACGGCGACGAACACGGTCGTCGCCACCATCCCCGTCGGCGATGCGCCTCGAGAGGTGGCGGTGTCGCCGAACGGCACCCGCGCCTACGTCACCAACGCCAACGCCGACACGGTGTCCGTGATCAAGACGAACACGAACACCGTCGTCGCCACCATCCCCGTCGGCGACCTCCCGTTCGGGGTGGCGATCGGGGCCGTGCCCTGCCCAGGCCACGGCAAGCCGGGTCACGGGAAGCCCGACCACGGCAAGCCGGGTCACGGAAAGCCAGGCCACGACCGGCCAACCACGGCCACCGTCCCGGCCCCCGGTAACTGCACACCGGCATGACGAACGCCCCGGCGCCGGCCGCCCACCCTCGGACCACCGACGCCGGGGCACCCAGTGACCGCGCAACCCCACACCACGGCCCGCCGCCCCAAGCCTCAGCCGACCCTTCGCACCCAACCGGACCACCGGTCAGACCGCGCTACGTGACTCACTTGTCTGAACGGCCGGACTCGCGCTGACCCGCACGTTCTCTTGGGCCGGCGCCCATCGGCAATCTGGCTGCCGATTCTTTGACGACCAACACGCCATACCTCCCCTTGGTGGTGAGGCACGCGGAGGGTGAGCGCGGTGGGCAGCAAAAAGGCCCGGGTCTGTGACCTGGGCCTTATCCATGGAGCGGGTGACGAGAATCGAACTCGCACTCTCGGCTTGGGAAGCTGAGGGCATCTGGAGCTTGCTCCGAGGCTGACCTGCTGCTGAGCGGTATCGGCGCCTGGTGTGAGGCCAGTTGGTTCCCCGGTGTTCCCCGCACGATCTGGCACGGGTCTGGCACGACCTCTTCGCTTGCGATCGACCGGCGCAAGGCGTCGGGTCCGCCACGGTCGCGGCGGACCCGACGCCTTTACCGTCGCAGCCGTTACCGCCGGCTCGGCCCCCACCAGCCCGCCGGCACCGCGGGCATCACTTCACCACGACGTTGTCCCCGGCCGAAGTCGACAGCCCGGTGGTGGTGTTGCCGTAGTACACCCAGCGCCATGCACCTGTCTTGGAGGCCTTCACAGTCGTCCTGAGATCACCCGAGCCGTTCGCGTACACCTTCTTCACCGTGGTGTAGGAGGCGGTGCCGGCAGGCTTGAACTGCAGGCTCACCTGGCGGCCTCCGTAGGAGGCGTACTTCCTGGTCTCCCAGTTGGCCCGCGTGACCTTTCCGGTCACGGTGATGGTCTTGTCCTTGGACACCGGTTCGGGCGAGGCGTTGACGGTCAGGCGGGAGTTGCGCTTGACGTAGACCGTCAGACCCTTGTCATCGAAGTCGCTACCGTCGCCCTCGAAGCGCACCTCGGCCCCGACCTTCCAGGCCCCGGCCTCGCTGTTGTGCATGTCCCACACGCTCGGGTCGAAGTACATCGTCTCGTTGAAGTCGCAGACGCCCGAGCTCACCTTGTTGCAGTCGCTCGTCTCGATGGCGTGCCACAGCCGATCACCCGAACCACTGCGGTAAAGGAACACCGCCGGCCACTTCCACTTGTGCGTGGTCGCCATCCGGAAGGAGGCGGGCACCGCGACCTCGTTCGACACCCCGATCACGATCGGCTTGCCGCCGTTCACCTGGACACGGGTGAAGGAGACCCCACCCTCGGCCGCCCCGGCCGGTGCCGCGGCCACGGCCGTGAACACCGCCACCGCACCACCGGCTACGACGGCTCTCCAGATCTGCTTCCCCACCTGATCCCCAATCTCCTTGCGGAAAGGCACCGAAGGCTCATCCCTCCAGCGACTTACAGACAGTCAGCATCCGCACGGGGTTGTACACCCGCGAATCACAATGGGGCATCAGGCGATCCCCACTTCCCGCGAGGCGGAGGGGGCGGTGCGGTGCCCGGGATCCGGGCGGCCGCCAGGAGGCTCACGGTGGAGGGATCCCTCCTCGGTGAGCAGTGCATGGGCCGCGGGCGGCTTGCGGAGGCGTCCTGAGGGTCACCTCGCAGGTCAAGGAGGTAAGGCGCCCGAGATCGCGACGGTCTTGAAAACCATCGCGGCGCGAGTCACCGTGGGTTCACATCCCACACCCACCACTCGCCCTGGCTCCCACCCCGTCTGCCGTCGACCCACACACCGTGGAGCGGGCGTGGTTCAGGGCGTCAAGGTGGAACGCCCTACCGGACGAACGACCTTGACGCCCTGGGCCGCGACTGCTCGGCTCTGCCTGGGTCGACGGCGGACGGGACGGGAGCACCCCGCGCACGCCACACTCGGCCGGCACTCGCGAACGGCGCCCCCTCCATCTCGGAGCCTGAGCGCCCCCGCCGGAGGCATGTTCTGACCGCTGTCCGTTCAGAGGTCATCAGCCCATGACCCCGGCCCTACCCGCTGTGGGCGCCCGTCGGCGCAGCGCGGGCGGAGCGGGCCGAAGGCAGGAGCGGCGCCCGCAGTGGAGCCGAGAGCGCGCCCGGCGGAGCGGAGCGCAGCCGGGGCTTGACGCTCTGCGCATTCGCGTTCGCCTCGCCGAGCCGGAGCGGATGAACGGACGTCGAGTACAGGGCGAGACCAAGTCCGCGGCGAGCACTCGGACGGTCGTCCTGCCTGCGTTCCTCCACCGAGAGCTGCGCTGGCATCTGGAGTCGTACGCCGAGGAGGGGCCGGACGGTCTGATCTTCGTCGGGGAGAAGGGGGCTCCCTTCCGGCGCAGCACCTTCGGCAAGAAGTGGAGGAGAGCACGTGAGCTGGTCGGCATGCCCGAGGGCTTCCGGTTCTACGATCTCCGCCACACGGGTCACACCCTGTCCACGCGCTCCGGTGCGACGCTCAAGGACACGATGGTGCGGGCAGGGCAGTCCTCGGAGAGGGCAGCGCTGATCTATCAGTACTCCGACGACGATCGACAGCAGGAAGTTGCCGCCGGACCCGACGCGACCGTCCGCAGGGCGCGCCAGGAAGTGCAGGAAGCTGCTGCCGTGCCAGTAGAGGACGCGCCAGTGGAGAACACCGATGATCCGGACGAACACCGTTCTGGCACGGAACTGGCACGCGGCGAGTGATCACTGAGGACAGCAAGAAGGCCCGGGTCGATGACCTGGGCCTCTGTCATGGAGCGGGTGACGAGAATCGAACTCGCACTCTCAGCTTGGGAAGCTGATGTTCTACCACTAAACTACACCCGCGCAAGACGCCGGTTGGCCGGTGTCGAATGCTCGCTCACTGTACCTCATGCCCGACTATCGGCGCCGAAGCCGTGGGGGCCGCCCGCGTTTCGGAGGGCGGACGCGGCTGCGGGAGGCCGGAGTTGGGGCGTACGGTGGCGGCGTTGAAGTGGGTCCGGGCGAGGCCGGAGTGCCGCCTGGAGAGCCGTCCCTTTCATCCCGTAATGTGGCTTTCATTGTCAGGGCATCACCCTGGCGCGGCTCTTGGGGAAGGGACTCTGGGACTGATGGAGCGCACCGTCGTCCGTTGTGCCGAGGGGCACGTGTTCAGCACCGCTTCGTTCCCGATGCAGCGGGCCGAGCGGCTCGGCCCCGGCCGGCTGCTCCGGTGTCCGCGCTGCGCCCGGCTCCGCAGTGTGGTGCCGGTGCCGGCACCGGTGTCGGTGGCCCTGGAGGGGCCTTGGCGGGGCAGTGACGCAGTAGTAGGGGCGCAGCAGTACGGGCGCCGGACCAGTGGTGGGGAAGCGGGAGCGTCGTAGTGGTGGCGCGGCAGGAGTGAGCGAGAGGTACGGGCGCGCGGTGCCGTCACGATTGTGGTGGCCCCGCGCCCCTTGCGTATCCTCAGGGCGTGCTTCTCTCAGACAAGGACATCCGGGCCGAGATCGACGCCGGGCGGGTCCGGATCGATCCCTACGACGAATCCATGGTGCAGCCGTCGAGCATCGACGTGCGCCTCGACCGCTTTTTCCGGGTGTTCGAGAATCACCGCTACCCCCACATCGATCCCGCGGTCGAGCAGGCGGACCTCACGCGGCTCGTCGAGCCCGAGGGTGACGAGCCGTTCATCCTCCACCCCGGAGAGTTCGTCCTCGCCAGTACCTACGAGGTCATCTCGCTGCCCGACGACCTCGCCTCGCGGCTCGAGGGCAAGAGTTCCCTGGGACGGCTGGGGCTGGTCACCCACTCCACCGCCGGGTTCATCGACCCCGGGTTCTCCGGGCACGTCACCCTTGAGCTGTCCAACCTCGCGACGCTGCCGATCAAGCTGTGGCCGGGCATGAAGATCGGCCAGCTGTGCATGTTCCGGCTCAGTTCGCCGGCCGAGTTCCCGTACGGCAGCGACCGGTACGGCTCCCGCTACCAGGGTCAGCGCGGCCCGACCGCCTCGCGGTCCTTCCTGAACTTCCACCGCACCCAGGTCTGAGGCGATGAGCTTGTCCCCCGTGCGCGAGAACCTCAGCTACGAAGGGTTCGGCGTCGCCGTACGCGAACTCGCCCAGGCCATCGCCGACGACGGCTACCAGCCCGACATCGTGCTCTCCATCGCCCGGGGCGGCGTCTTCGTCGCGGGAGGGCTCGCCTACGCCCTCGACTGCAAGAACATCCATCTCGTGAACGTCGAGTTCTATACGGGGGTGGGGACGACGCTGGAGATGCCGGTCATGCTCGCGCCCGTCCCCAACGCGATCGACTTCTCCGACAAGAAGGTCCTGATCACCGACGACGTCGCCGACACGGGCAGGACGCTCAAGCTCGTGCACGACTTCTGCGTCGGCGAGGTCGCCGAGGTCCGCAGCGCGGTGATCTACGAGAAGGCCCACTCGCTGGTGAAGTGCGAGTACGTCTGGAAGCGCACCGACGAATGGATCAACTTCCCTTGGAGCGTCCTGCCGCCGGTCCACAAGTCCGGAGAGGCGTCCAAGGAGAACAAGGAAGCCCTCTGACCTGCCGCTCCGCGAGAATCCCCGGCCCCGGCGGCCGGGGATTCCCGCGTTCTGGGCTCACGCGGGGCGTCAGCCATGGGCCGACCGGCCGGCGGCCCGGTGCTTCCGGCGGTCGTCCGCCGGGTTGCCGGTGTCGGCCGCCGCTGTTCGCGCCGGGCGGTGCCGTCCGTCGATGTCCGTCACCGCGGGCGCTCGGCCGGGTGGCCTGAGGCTGTGTCAGTCGCTTCCCCGGGAGCTAGGATCCGCTGCCGACCTGCGGGAAGTCCGGACCGGGCGGCCGCCAGGAGGTGGGACATGACGGGAGCGGTCAGGCTGCCGCGTGGACAGGCCCGGTTCGCCTGTTTCGCGCTCGCCGCCTTCGCGCTGGTGACGGTCGCGGCCGGGCTGGCGGCGTGGCACAAGTACCGGCTCCTGGCGGGACCGCTGGTGCCAGGAGCGTCCGGCGACAGTTCACGGGTCGCGGCCGACATGTATCTCGGAAACCTGACGGGCTGGCGGACGGGGCTGCTCATCGTGGCCCTGTTCCAGTTCAGCGTCTGGCTCGCCGGCATGCGCGATCGCGCGGACGTGCTCTGGCCCCGGGGGCAGCGTCGGCACCGGGCGTGGCTGGTCTTCGGCTGGGTGATTCCGCTGGGGCAGTTCGTCATACCCAAGATGTTCGTCAACGACCTGTGGGCGGCCGGCGGGCCGGTGGCGCGGCGTCACCGTCGCGGACATCCCCTGCTCACGGCATGGTGGCTGTCCGTCCTCGTCGCGGCGAACGCGTACAGCGACGCCCCCGGGGATCTGGAGGAGGCGGCCACCGCGAGCCAGGCTCGTCGAGCCCTGCGGCACATCATGGTCGGCGACGGTCTGTACGTCTGTGCGGCCGTGCTGACGATCGTCGTCGTCCGGCAGCTCCTTCACAGACTGGAGCGGGCCGAACCGGCTGAACCGGCTGAACCGGCTGAACCGGCTGAACCGGCCGAACCGGCCGAACCGGCCGGTCCGACCGCACCGGCGGATCCGACCGAATCGGCTGCGCAGGCCGGCGACGGCACCGGTGGCGCCCACGGCACCCTCGGCGCCCACGGCGTCGGCCGCACGGACGAGAGGGGCTCCCGGCGTGTTGCCGGAAGCCCCTCTCAGGGTGTGTGTGCGGGGGTGGGGGCCCGAAAGCCGCCCGCCCCGGAACCGCTCAGGAAGCTAGAACGTGCCGAGCTTGATGATCGACAGGATGGCGATCAGCTGAATGGCTGACGCGGCGAGGGCCTTCGGCCAGGGAAGGTCGTGGGACTTGCCGACCATCAGGGTCAGCAGGGCGCCCGCGGCCACCCAGGTGGCCCAGCCGAGGATCTTGACGAACGACGCGTCGCCGCCGAAGAACATGGCGACGAGCAGGCGCGGGGTGTCCGTGATCGACATGATCAGCATGGAGAGGCCGACCGTGGGCTGCCAGGCGCCGTTGCCGCCGAGCTGGCGGGCCAGCGTGTGGGTGACCACGCCCAGGACGAACGTGCTGAGGACGATGGCGACCGCGGTCGTCAGGACGATCGGGATGGCGTTCGAGAGGGTCGCGCCGATGGCGTCCTCGCGGGCGCCGTCGAACCCGAAGACCGCCAGCAGGCCGTAGAGGAAGGTCACGATCAGGGCCGGGGCCCACATCGTGTAGTCCCGCATCTGGAGGAAGGTCCGGTTCGGGGCGGTCACGATGCCCTTGAGCAGGTCCTTCCAGTGCAGCCGGGGTCCCACCGGCGCGGCCGCCGTCGCGCCCGGGCCGTAGAGCTCGCCCTGGGTGTACGGGTCGTCATCGATCGAGAAGGCCTGGGTGTGCCCGGGGCTGTTCGCCGCGTACGGGTCCGGGCCCTGCTGCGGGTGGCCGTCGCCGAAGTACTCCGGCTCGCCGTGTCCGCCGCCGTGCCCGTGTCCGCCGGACTGGGGCCAGCCGCCCTGCTGTCCACCGCGGTACGGCTGTCCGCCGCCCTGCGCTCCGCCGTACGGCGGCTGTCCCCCGTACTGCGGCTGCGACGGCGCCTGCGGGTAGCCGTACGGCTGTTGCCCGCCTCCCTGGGGGGACTGCTGTCCGCGTCCCCGAGGGGCCTGCCCGTACGGCGGTTGTTGTTGCCCTCGCGCTTGCGGGGCACGGTTGTCCCGGCCGCCGCGTCCGATCCTGAATCCAGCCACGTTATCGAACGTACCTGGTCCCGAAGAGTGACGTGCCGGGCCCGGGGCAACGGGCCCGGCATCGGTGCCGAGCTGTGACATCCCCTACGGGAGAAGCGAGTCCGCCCCGTACGGGTTCGGCGGGGAGGCCCGGGCGGGACGAACCCGCCGGAGACGGCTCCCCGCCCGGGAGACCGGAACGATCAAGGTGCCAGTACGGAGGACCAGTTGGTGAAGTGCTCCGAGGGGAGTCCCACGGCGGTGCCCATGACGCTGTACGAGCCCTTCGGGGCCGGTCCGGTGGCGGAACCCTTGAACACCCAGATGCCGCCGGTCCGGTTGTTCTCGCCGGACGCGCCGACCACGAGGTCGGGCCTGCCGTCCTTGGTGAGGTCGGCGAGGCGCACGGTGGCGCCGAAGCCGTCGCCCCGTTCGGCGGTTCCGGGCACACCGGCGGAGTCCTGGCCGACGCTGATGGAACCGGCGCCCGTGGGACCGCCTGCCCGGCCGGGGACGACGATCACCGCCCCGGCGTCCCGGAGGGAGCCGAGGTCCTCACCGGGTACGCCGACCGCGATGTCTCCGCACCCGTCGCCGTCGACGTCCGCGACACTCACGTCCGCGCCGAAGGAATCGTCGCTCTCGGCCGCACCCGGTACGCCAGGGGTGTCCTGGTGGATCAGGATCGGCTCGGCGGCGGTGCTGATGCCGTCCGGCCCGCCCCGCCAGACGGCGATCTGCCCGCCCTTGTGGCCGGTGCCTTCCTGCGGGGTGCCGTCGATGACGGTGTCGCCGGGGTCCCCGACGACCAGGTCGCCGTAGCCGTCACCGTCGACGTCGCCGACGGCCACGTTGTCGCCGTCCGTGGGCAGGGGGTCGGCGGGCCAGGAGGCGTTGATGTACACGGCGCCCGCCGGGTGGTCGGACAGGCCCACGCTGACGGCGATGTCGTCGGGGTGTCCGGTGCCGCGGAGATCGCCGAGGGCGACGTCGTCGAGTGACGGGGTGTACGTGCTCAAGGAGGTACCGGCCGGCTTCCCGCTCCGGGTGAACGGGCCCGTCAGCCGCACGCCGGCGCACCAGCCCGCCACCGAAACCACGGGCTTGCCGGGGGCGGCCTCCGGATTGGCCGCCGAGACTCCGGTGCCGTAGGAGCAACCGCCGGTGTCTCCGTCCTCGTACGGGCTAGGGGCTGGGAGGACGGCGCTGTTCCGCAGGCCCTGCGCGCCGCCCCACACCACGGTGACGCTGCCGCGCGTACGGGCGCCGGGAACGTCCTCGTAGGGCGCGCCGACGAGCAGATCGGCGTAACCGTCGGCGTCGAGGTCGGCGGAGGCCACGGAGGTGCCGAAGGCGTCGTCCGCCTCCGCGGCGCCCTCGACCCCCGCGGTGTTCTGCGAGATCAGCTGCCGCCCGGCCTTCCCGGGGCCTGCCGCCGAGCCGTAGAGGACGGCCACCGCGCCCGCTCCCGCCTTCCCCGAGACGGTGGCGTCGGGGGCACCGACCACGAGGTCGCGGTACCCGTCGCCGTTGAAGTCGTCGTACTGCTTGGCGACCGCCGAGGACGCCGGGGAGGCCAGGACGAGCGGGGTGAGTCCTGCCGCCAGGAGGGTGGCGGCGAGGACCGCCGGGCTGCGCTTGCGCATGCGGGGTTCCTTCTCGGACGGCCCGTACGGGGACGGGCCGGGCGGACGTGGTCGCGGGCCGGCCGTTCAGAGCCGCGGCCAGGAGGAGGGCGCGGGGCGTACGGCGGGGCTTCGGCCGGTCGGTGGACGCGGGACCGCCGGGCCCGTGTGCACGGGCCCGGCGGGGTGGGACGGGAGGGCGGGGCGGTCGGTCGGATCTTCCGGCGCCCCCAGGACCGCGTACGCCGTGACGACGGGCGGGACCGTGGCCGACCGGGCGCCAGGATCATCGGCTGCCAGGACCGGCCGCGAGGCGGCGTCCTGGCGGGCCGGGGACCCGAACCGGTCCGTGAGGCCCCGGCCTAGTCGGCGAAGAGGGCGCCGAACTGCGGGTAGCCCGTCGTCGCGAGGCCCGAGGCGCTCGGCGCGAGGGAGCGGGAGCCGGACGTGGTGATCACGCTGCCGTTGGAGGGCAGGTAGGTGACCGAGCCGTTGGCGTCGTTCTCGTAGGAGCCCACGAGGAGGTCGGCCTTGCCGTCGCCGGTGACGTCGTCGAGCTTGGCGTCGATGCCGAACCGGTCGCCCTTCTCGTCGGTGCCCGGGACGCCGGCCGTGCTCTGCGCGAAGGACTGCGCGCCGGAGGAGACGTTGACGCCGGACGCGGAGCCGTACAGGACGGTGACCAGACCGGTCTCGGCGACGCCGGAGATGTCCTCGAAGGGGGCGGAGACGACCAGGTCCTGGAAGCCGTCACCGTTGACGTCGCCCAGGTCCAGGTCCCAGCCGAAGGTGTCGCCCTTCTCCGAGGTGCCGGGGACGTTGCCGGTGTTCTGGGTGATCCCGGTCGTGCCGGCCGGGCCGGACGCGGAGCCGAAGGTGATGTTCACCTTGCCGCCGTCGGCGGACTCCGGGACGGGCGTGCCGTCGTCGTCGGTGGAGTCCCAGCCGGCGCCGCTGACGATGTCGCCGTAGCCGTCGCCGTTGATGTCACCGATCCCGGTGACCGTGCCGGGCTTGAGCTTCTGGGCGGAGGCCACCTTCAGGCCGCTCGCCGAGCCGGGCACGAAGTAGTTCGTGTTCCAGCCGTAGTCCGTCTCGTTCTCGAACCCGTCGACGATCAGGTCGGTCCTGCCGTCGCCGTTCACGTCACCCGCGGTCAGCTTGAGCGGGCCGTACGGGTAGTCGTTGGTGCCGGACTGGATCGGGGGCTTGATCGTCGTACGGCCGCCGGACGTGCCGGACGTGCTGAAGCCGCCCTTGTAGACGTAGATCGTGCTCGTCGAGCTGCCGACGGCCAGGTCGGCCCTGCCGTCGCCGTCGAAGTCGCCGGCGGCCAGGTTCTTGCCCCAGTAGTCGTGCGTGGAGGCGGCCGGGTCCGCGACGGTGATGCCCTTGCCGGTGAGGCCGCTCGATGAGCCCCAGAGGATGGCGAGGCCGCCGCCGTTGGTGTCGGTGCCCACCTTCTCCCCCGGGGAGGCGACGGCGAGGTCGTCGTAGCCGTCGTTGTTGAAGTCGGCGTACGCCGTCTCCGCGCCGAAGGCGTCGCCGGCCTCGGCGGTGCCCGGGACGCCGCTGGTGTTCTGGCTGATCGTGGAGCGCTTGGCGGACGAGACGCCGGTGGCGCTGCCGTAGAGGGCGACGATCTGGCCGGCCTGCTTGTGGCCGCTGACGTAGGCGCCGTGCGCCGAGGTGGCGACGTCGCCGATGCCGTCGCCGTTGAAGTCGGCCTGCGGGACCGCCGTGGAGTCGGCGGCCGTCGCGGTCACGGTGGCGAAGGTGAGCAGACCGCCCGTCAGCGCGGCCGCCGTGGCCGTCGCGAGGGCGAGTCGCATGTGGTGCGGGTGACGCTTGTGCATGCGGAAATCTCCTGCGGCATGCGGGGACGCTTGGAGCGCCCAGAGTCAATGGGTTGCGTACCACCCGTGTTCACCTGGAGTTGCACCGGGCTTGGCGAGGTGGTCGCCGAACAGGAGACCGGTGAAGGTGCTTGAGGGTTGTACATGTATTCGAGGAACTTTTGCGCAAGTCGGGGTTCGCGAGGCGCGTGGGGTGCGTGGGGTGCCACGCGTGGAGTTCCGTGCGTGGGTGCGCTGCTCCGCGCGCTGCTTCAGGCCCTATGGCAGCCGCAGCGGGACGCCGAGGTCGTCCGGGGTGAAGAGCCGGGTCTTCCTGGGGGCGAACCCGTCGTCCGTGCCGCGCAGCACCAGATACGCGCCCTTCCGCTTCTCGTACAGCGGCGCGAAGACGACCGCGTCCGCGTGGCCGTCGCCGTCGACGTCGAGCAGCGGGGGACGGTGGCCGAAAGCATTCCAGTGGTACGGATTCGGGGTGCCGGGCAGGCCGTCGGTCTCCGCGTCGGTCACCTGCTCGCCGTCGAGTGACTGCGTCCCGTCCGCCCGGCCGGGCAGCAGCGTCACCTTGCCGTCGTGGCGCCGGAAGTCGGGGGTGTTCACGACGACGTCCGGTGTCCCGTCGGCGTCGACGTCGCCGACGGAGGGCGACGAGCCGAAGTCGATGCGGCGCCGGTCGGCGGTGCCCATGCCGCCGATCACGGTCCGCTCGCGGCCCGTGTCCAGGCCGGACTTCGCCCCGTACAGGATGGTCAGGGCGCCGCCCGCGCCGGGCATGTCCGCCGGGGCCACGGGGAGCTGGGTGGGCGCGAGCAGGTCGGAGAGGCCGTCTCCGTCCGCGTCCCCGGTGGCCGGGATTCTCGGGCCGTCGAAGGTCGCCGTCAGGTCTGCGATGTCCCCCTCCTGACGGGTGTTCCGCACCAGCCCCTGCTCGCCGCCCTCGTACACGCCGATCGTGTGCAGGTCGGAGGGCGCGCTCTCGTCCTCCTCGGCGTCGAAGGAGTAGGTGAACACCACTTCGGCCCGGCCGTCGCCGTCGAAGTCGCCGGTGGTGGCCGAGGCGGGCGTGGCGTAGCCGTGCTGGTTGAGGTCGAGCACGGCCTGTCGGCTCGGTGCCCCCTTGCGGTCGAAGGGGCCGTACAGGAGCAGGCCGCCGCTCATCTCGGTGGCGCCGGGGTCGGCCGAGCCGCTGTGGCCGCCGTCGAGCAGGTCCACGGAGCCGTCGCCGTCGAAGTCGGCGGCGGCCAGTGGACGGAAGCTGTCGGGCAGATCGAGCCGGCGGGCGGTGCTCAGCCCGCGCGCGCCGCCGAACAGCGCGAAGGTCTCGCGTGCGATCCCGTCCGTGCCGCGGCTGCCGACCAGGTCCGTGAAACCGTCGCCGTCCAGGTCGGCGCGCAGGGGCGGCGACATGAACCTCGCGTACTGCCCGGTGCCGGCCGAGGTCCGCTGTGCCGTGCCGGTGTCGAGGCCCGAGCGCGATCCGTAGACCACGACCAGGTGCGCCGCGTACTTCTCGCCGTCCTTGGACTTCGACTCCACGACGTCCACGAAGTCGTCGTAGCCGTCGCCGTTGAAGTCACCGGGGGCGGGGTGATCGGAGGGTTTTCCGGCGGCGGGTCTCGTTGTCGGCGGGCGGGAGGAGCGGTCGCCGACAAAGGGCCCGTTCGCGTCGCACCCCGGGATCGCGAGCAGCAGGGCGCACGCCAGGACGGCGGCCGGTCGGCGGTGCGTACGCATGGCGGGCTCCGGGAGGGGTTTACGGGTACCGGGGGGCTTGCGGGTGCCGGACGGGACCAGGGGCTTCGGGACGACTTTCCTGGTCAGGGCTTCGACAGGAACGCGGCGGTGGAGAAGGTGAGGTCGGGCGTGGTGGCCACCGGCCCGTCCTTCTCGCCCGGGAACAGCGCCACCGTGTCCTCGGTCTCGCCCCGGTACGTCCGGACGACCAGGTCCGCCCGGCCGTCCCCCGTGAAGTCGGCGACGGCCAGGACGCGGGTGGTGCCCTGGGCGGGCGCCTTCACGGTCACCGTGCCGGTCGCGGACAGTCCGGTCGTACGGCCCGGGAGGACGCGCAACTTCGTTCCGCTGGAGACGAGTTCGCTCAGGCCGTCCCCGTCGAAGTCCCCGGCGTCGAGGATCGACCCCGGGGTGTCGACGCTCCCGCGGGCGGCGCCGGGGAGGTCGTAGCGCAGGGATGTTCCGCCCATCGAGCCGACCGCCGCGTCGAGCGCCTTGCCCCGGCCGAAGCGGCCGAGGGCCGCGTCGAGGCCGGCCGGCAGGGTGGCCCCGGTGCGGGTGGGGCCCGCCGGGCCGCCGAGGACGACGGCGGAGCCCGCGGAGCCGTCCGCGGACGTACGGACGAGGAGGTCGTCGTAGCCGTCGCGGTTCACGTCGGCGGCGGGACCGGTCGGCACGTTGCCAGGGGAGGCGAGCGGCCTCCCCGCGGCGCGCGGGGTGCCCTTGCGGCCGAACGGGCCGCGGAGATAGCTCAGTTCACCGTCGGTGGCGTGCACGACGAGGTCCTGCGCGCCGTCGCCGTCGAAGTCGCCGCAGACCGGCTGGTCGGGCCAGTCGTTGCCGAGACGCGCCCGCGCGGGGATGACGAGCCGGACCGCCCTGCCGGTCAGGCCGTCGGGGGAGCCGAAGAGGATCTGGAGCGGGACCGGTGGCTGCCCCTGGCCGTCGTAGGGCGGGTCGGTCGACACGACGAGGTCCGTGAAGCCGTCCTTGTCCAGGTCGCAGCTCGCCTCCGCGTCGAAGAGGGCCGGGAGCCGCCCCCCGGTGGCGGCGGCCTGCTTCTTCGGGGTGAGCAGCTGCCGCGTTCCGGGCGTGAGTCCGTGGGCGCCGCCGTAGACGATCCCGATGCCCGCGTCGTCGGCGTGGCTCTGTTCCTTCACCAGGTCGTCGATGACCAGGTCGCGGTGTCCGTCGCCGTTGAAGTCGTCGGCGACCCTGCTGCCGTCGCCGTGCGGGACCGGCAGCAGGGCGGGGGCGGCGGCGGCCCGCACGGGTTTCTGGCGGGGGGCTCCGGGGCCGCCGGCGGGGCCGCAGGCGGCGAGGAGGAGGGCGCAGCCGAGAGCCGTCGCCGTATGTGTCCCACGTGTTCGCCCGCGCACCGCTCACCTCGTCAGCCCCGTTGAAACGACTGGGTAATGATGCACGCGTTCGAGTTACGGCGACACCCCCGCACTCCGGAGAGCGCGGGGGTGTCGGTCGTACCGATCGGAACAGGCCGGTGGGCCGGTGCCGGAAGGCGGTTCGGAGCCGCTACTTGACGGGTTCCGGCTCCGGCTCGTTCTCGGACTCGGCGGCGCCCGCCGGGGGCTCCTCCTCGACCGGGGTCCTGACGGACTCCAGGAGCAGCTGGGCGACGTCGACGACCTGGACGGACTCCTTGGCCTGGCCGTCGTTCTTCTTGCCGTTGACCGAGTCGGTCAGCATGACGAGGCAGAACGGGCAGGCGGTGGAGACGATGTCCGGGTTGAGCGACAGGGCCTCGTCGACACGCTCGTTGTTGATGCGCTTGCCGATCCGCTCCTCCATCCACATGCGCGCGCCGCCGGCGCCGCAGCAGAAGCCGCGTTCCTTGTGGCGGTGCATCTCCTGCTGGCGCAGGCCCGGGACGGCGGACATGATCTCGCGCGGAGGCGTGTAGATCTTGTTGTGGCGGCCCAGGTAGCAGGGGTCGTGGTACGTGATCAGACCCTCGACCGGGGTCACCGGGAGCAGCTTGCCCTCGTCGATGAGGTGCTGGAGCAGCTGGGTGTGGTGGATGACCTCGTAGTCGCCGCCGAGCTGCGGGTACTCGTTGCCGATCGTGTTGAGGCAGTGCGGGCAGGTGGCGACGATCTTCTTCGCCGTCTTCGGCTTCTTGGTCGACTCGTCCTCGTCGTCCTCGCCGAACGCCATGTTCAGCGCGGCGACGTTCTCCATGCCGAGCTCCTGGAACAGGGGCTCGTTGCCGAGACGGCGGGCGGAGTCACCGGTGCACTTCTCGTCGCCGCCCATGATCGCGAACTTGACGCCCGCCATGTGCAGGAGCTCCGCGAAGGCCTTGGTGGTCTTCTTCGCGCGGTCCTCCAGGGCGCCGGCGCAGCCGACCCAGTAGAGGTACTCGACCTCGGTCAGGTCCTCGATGTCGCGGCCGACGACGGGGATCTCGAAGTCGACCTCCTTGGTCCACTCGAGGCGCTGCTTCTTGGCCAGACCCCAGGGGTTGCCCTTCTTCTCCAGGTTCTTGAGCATCGTGCCCGCCTCGGACGGGAACGCGCTCTCGATCATCACCTGGTAGCGGCGCATGTCGACGATGTGGTCGATGTGCTCGATGTCGACCGGGCACTGCTCGACGCAGGCGCCGCAGGTGGTGCAGGACCACAGGACGTCCGGGTCGATGACGCCGTTCTCTTCGAGGGTGCCGATCAGGGGGCGCTCGGCCTCGGCGAGGGCCGCCGCCGGGACGTCCTTGAGCTGCTCCTCGGTCGCCTTCTCCGCGCCCTCCATGTCCTTGCCGCCGCCGGCCAGCAGGTACGGGGCCTTGGCGTGCGCGTGGTCGCGCAGGGACATGATCAGGAGCTTCGGGGAGAGCGGCTTGCCGGTGTTCCAGGCGGGGCACTGCGACTGGCAGCGGCCGCACTCGGTGCAGGTGGAGAAGTCGAGCAGGCCCTTCCAGGAGAACTGCTCGACCTGGGAGACACCGAAGACGTCGTCGTCACCGGGGTCGGTGAAGTCGATGGCCTTGCCGCCCGAGGTCATCGGCTGGAGCGCGCCGAGGGCCGTCCCGCCGTTCGCCTCGCGCTTGAACCAGATGTTCGGGAAGCCCAGGAACCGGTGCCAGGCCACGCCCATGTTCGTGTTCAGCGAGACCACGATCATCCAGATGAACGAGACGCTGATCTTGATCATCGCGACCAGGTAGATCAGGTTCTGCAGTGTGCCGACGCTCAGGCCCTTGAAGGCCAGGACCAGCGGGTACGAGGCGAAGTACGCGGCCTCGTAGCCCTCCACGTGGTGGATCGCGCCCTCGAGGCCGCGCAGCGTGTAGATGGCGAGGCCGATGGTGAGGATGACGTACTCGACGAAGTACGCCTGGCCGGACTTCGAGCCCGCGAAGCGGGACTTGCGGCCGGGGCGCGAGGGCAGGCTCAGCAGCCGGATCGCCATCAGGACGAGGATGCCGAGGATGGTCATGACACCGATGAACTCGGTGTACATCTCGAGCGGCAGGAAGTCTCCGACGACGGGCAGCGTCCAGTCGGCCTGGAAGAGCTGCCCGAAGGCCTGGGCCAGGGTCGGCGGCAGCGTCAGGAAGCCGATGGCGACGAACCAGTGGGCGAAGCCCACGATGCCCCACCGGTTCATCCGGGTGTGGCCGAGGAACTCCCGGACCAGCGTCACGCTGCGCTGGTAGGGGTTGTCGGTCCGGCTCCCGGCGGGGACGGGCTGTCCCAACTTGAAGTAGCGGACGAACTGGCCGATGGCGCGTGCGAGAAGCGCGACGCCGACCACGGTCAGGACCAGCGACACAATGATCGCGGCGAGTTGCATTCGGGGGCTCCTCGGGCCTGCGAGGTGTTGCTTCGAGGGCGACCTCGAAGTGATTACTAAGCGGTAACTTATGCAGTCCGTCTGAGACTACCCACTTCTTTCGCCGCACTGTAGCCAGAGGTGCGGTGATCTGCGTCGCTGAGGGAAGCCTGACCGGCGGCGCCGAACGCGGGCAGAAGGCCTGTTTCGCCCCGGGGCGACAGGACACGTAAAGCTGATCGTGTTATTCGCACAATACTGTGACAACTACCCCTAAATTAGCGATGTGCTGTACGGAATCGCGGCCGCCGCGGCCGCTCTGCTCCTCGCCGCCGCGCTCGCCGCGCTGCTGCGGTCCTTCTCCCTGCGCCTCGGCGTGATCGACGGGACGGGGCTTCCCTCCCGCCGGGCGAGACCGCGGGCGCCGGGCAGGGGGCGGCCCGCTCCGGTGCTCGGCGGTGTCGCCGTGGTGGTCGGGACGGCCTGCGTCGGCTGGGTCGGCGACTGGACCGGGGCCGCCCCGCTCGGGCCGGAGGCCGGGCGCCTGCTGCTCGCCGGGATCGTGGTCGCCCTGCTCGGCCTGACCGCCGACCTGCTGCCGGTGCCGCCGGTGGTGCGGGTGGCCGTCGTCGCCGGTGCCGCCGCGCTGACCGTGCCCTACGGCGAACTGGGGGTGCCGGGAGGTGTGCTGGCCGTCGTCTGGATCGTCCTGGTGACCCACGCCTTCCGCTCGCTCGATCACGCCGACGGGGTGATGGGGACCGTCGCCGCCATCACCGCCTTCGCGCTCAGCGGGTGCGCGGCCGCCGAGTTCATGGACGGGCTCGCGGCGCTGCTCAGCGTGCTGGCCGCCGCCCTCACCGGCTTCCTCATGCACGGCTGGCCGCCGGCCCGGATCGCGCCGGGGCGGTGCGGGTCGCTGTTCGCCGGGTTCGTGCTGGCCTCGGCGGTGGTGCTGGTGCACGCCGAGGGGTCCGCCGGGCCCGGGTTCGGTGCCGGGTTCGCGCTGACGGCCGTGGTCAGCGCCGACGCCGTCCTGGTCCTCGTGTCGCGGCGGCGGGCGGGGCGGCCGCTGCTGCGGTCGGCTCCGGACCATCTGGTGCACCGGCTGCGGCGGGCGGGACTGACCCGGCAGGGGGTCATGGTCGTGACGGGGATCGCCGCCTTCGCGGGTGCGCTGGTCGGGCTCTCCATCGATCTGGGGTGGCTGGGGGCGGGGGCCGCCTGGTGGCCGGCCGGTGCCGTGCTGCTGGTCGCCGTCGCGGCGGCCGTTCGTCCGGGCCCCCGTCCCCGCCGGTCCCCTCCGCATGCGATCCCAGCTCCCGGGGGGCCTGTCCCCAGAGCCTCGTACCGGCCGGGGCGGCCTCGTCCGGCGGCTCCGGACGCCGTGAGGGTGCACTGACTCTGAGAGAAAAGTGCAGGCCAGAGGCTACCTGCGCGTAAGGAACGGATAAGAGTTGAGCCCCCATGACTCAGGTCTGTTGACCGGGAGGCGGACGTCGTGCACACTTGAGTCCGTTCCACTCAAGTCATTGCTGGAGGAATCGAAATGGCACGTGCGGTCGGCATCGACCTGGGCACGACTAACTCAGTCGTCAGCGTTCTGGAGGGCGGCGAGCCCACCGTCATCACCAACGCCGAGGGCGCCAGGACCACGCCGTCCGTCGTCGCCTTCGCGAAGAACGGTGAGGTGCTCGTCGGCGAGGTCGCCAAGCGCCAGGCGGTCACGAACGTGGACCGGACCATCCGTTCGGTGAAGCGTCACATGGGCACGGACTGGAAGATCGAGCTCGACGGCAAGAGCTTCAACCCGCAGCAGATGAGCGCCTTCATCCTGCAGAAGCTGAAGCGCGACGCCGAGGCGTACCTGGGCGAGAAGGTGGCCGACGCGGTCATCACCGTCCCGGCGTACTTCAACGACTCCGAGCGTCAGGCGACGAAGGAAGCCGGCGAGATCGCCGGCCTCAACGTCCTTCGTATCGTCAACGAGCCCACCGCGGCGGCGCTCGCTTACGGCCTCGACAAGGACGACCAGACGATCCTCGTCTTCGACCTCGGTGGCGGCACCTTCGACGTGTCCCTCCTGGAGATCGGCGACGGCGTCGTCGAGGTGAAGGCCACCAACGGTGACAACCACCTCGGTGGTGACGACTGGGACCAGCGGGTCATGGACTACCTGGTCCAGCAGTTCCGCTCCGGTCACGGTGTGGACCTCGCCAAGGACAAGATGGCCCTCCAGCGTCTGCGCGAAGCCGCGGAGAAGGCCAAGATCGAGCTGTCCTCGTCCACCGAGACCTCGATCAACCTGCCCTACATCACGGCTTCCGCCGAGGGCCCGCTGCACCTGGACGAGAAGCTCACGCGCGCCCAGTTCCAGCAGCTGACGGCCGACCTTCTGGAGCGTTGCAAGACGCCGTTCCACAACGTCATCAAGGACGCCGGCATCCAGCTGTCCGAGATCGACCACGTCGTTCTCGTCGGTGGCTCCACCCGTATGCCCGCCGTCGCCGAGCTCGTCAAGGAGCTGACCGGCGGCAACGAGGCCAACAAGGGCGTGAACCCGGACGAGGTCGTCGCCATCGGCGCCGCCCTCCAGGCCGGTGTCCTCAAGGGTGAGGTCAAGGACGTCCTGCTCCTCGACGTGACCCCGCTGTCCCTCGGTATCGAGACCAAGGGAGGGATCATGACCAAGCTCATCGAGCGCAACACCACGATCCCGACCAAGCGCTCCGAGATCTTCACGACGGCCGAGGACAACCAGCCGTCCGTCCAGATCCAGGTCTACCAGGGCGAGCGCGAGATCGCGGCGTACAACAAGAAGCTCGGGATGTTCGAGCTGACCGGTCTGCCGCCGGCCCCGCGTGGTGTCCCGCAGATCGAGGTCGCCTTCGACATCGACGCCAACGGCATCATGCACGTGACCGCGAAGGACCTCGGCACGGGCAAGGAGCAGAAGATGACCGTCACCGGCGGCTCCTCGCTGCCGCGCGACGAGGTCGACCGGATGCGCCAGGAGGCCGAGAAGTACGCGGACGAGGACCACGCCCGCCGCGAGGCCGCCGAGACCCGCAACCAGGGCGAGCAGCTCGTCTACCAGACGGAGAAGTTCCTCAAGGACAACGAGGACAAGGTCCCCGGTGACGTCAAGACCGAGGTCGAGGCGTCCGTCGAGGAGCTGAAGGCCGCGCTCAAGGGCGAGGACGCCGCCGAGATCCGCACCGCCACCGAGAAGGTCGCCGCGGTCTCGCAGAAGCTCGGCCAGGCCATGTACGCCGACGCCCAGGCCGCCCAGGCCGGTGGCGGCGACGCCCCCGGCGCCGAGGCCCCGAAGGGCGACGACGACGTCGTCGACGCGGAGATCGTCGACGAGGACCGCCGGGACGGTGCCGCGTGACGGAGGAGACCCCGGGCTTCGAAGAGCAGCCCGACGTCCCTTCCGGCGCCACCTCTGACGACGCCGAGCCGCAGTCCGCCACCCCCTCTGCGGAGGGGGCGGCGGCCCCGGACGGGGACGCAGCAGCACAGTTGGTCGGCCTGACGGCCCAGCTGGACCAGGCGCGCATGGCACTCGCCGAGCGCACCGCGGACCTCCAGCGGCTCCAGGCCGAGTTCCAGAACTACCGCCGCCGGGTCGAGCGCGACCGGATCGCGGTCAGGGAGGTCGCCGTCGCGAGCCTCCTGACCGAGCTCCTGCCCGTGCTCGACGACATCGGCCGCGCGCGTGACCACGGCGAGCTCGTCGGCGGATTCAAGTCCGTCGCCGAGTCGCTCGAGACCGTCGCGGCGAAGATGGGGCTCCAGCAGTTCGGCAAGGAGGGCGAGCCCTTCGACCCGACGATCCACGAGGCCCTGATGCACTCGTACGCGCCGGACGTCACCGAGACGACGTGCGTGGCGATTCTGCAGCCGGGGTATCGCTTCGGCGAGCGCACCATCCGCCCCGCGCGGGTGGCCGTCGCCGAGCCGCAGCCCGGGGCGCCGCCGGTCAAGGCCGAGGAATCGGCCGAGACGGCCGATGACAAGGAGAGCGGTGGCCCGGACGAGGGCTGAGCTTGAACGGACGAGGGAGGAGGGACGTCGGGGATGAGCACCAAGGACTTCATCGAGAAGGACTTCTACAAGGTCCTCGGCGTCCCGAAGGACGCCACCGAGGCCGAGATCAAGAAGGCGTACCGGAAGCTCGCCCGCGAGTTCCACCCGGACGCCAACAAGGGCAACGTCAAGGCCGAGGAGCGCTTCAAGGAGATCTCCGAGGCGAACGACGTGCTCGGCGACTCCAAGAAGCGCAAGGAGTACGACGAGGCACGCGCCCTCTTCGGCAACGGTGGCTTCCGGCCCGGTCCCGGCGCGGGCGGCGGCAACTTCAACTTCGACCTGGGTGACCTCTTCGGAGGCGGCCCCCAGGGACAGGGAGCGGGAGGAGCCGGCGGCTTCGGCGGCGGCATAGGCGACGTCTTCGGGGGCCTGTTCAACCGCAGCGGCGGGCCCGCGGGCCCGCGGACGCAGCCCCGGCGCGGCCAGGACATCGACACCGAGGTCAC
This sequence comes from Streptomyces sp. NPDC002580, assembly GCF_042889485.1. Taxonomy (NCBI): domain Bacteria; kingdom Bacillati; phylum Actinomycetota; class Actinomycetes; order Kitasatosporales; family Streptomycetaceae; genus Streptomyces; species Streptomyces sp. NPDC002580. The sequence continues at coordinate 436,600 of NZ_JBIAQZ010000003.1, forward strand.
GCTGTCCTTCACGGAGGCGGTGGACGGCGCGACCGTTCCGCTGCGCATGACCTCCCAGGCGCCCTGCAAGGCCTGCACGGGCACCGGCGACAAGAACGGCACACCGCGCGTGTGCCCGACCTGCGTCGGCACCGGACAGGTGGCCCGGGGCTCCGGCGGCGGGTTCTCGCTGACGGACCCCTGCCCGGACTGCAAGGGCCGCGGCCTGATCGCCGAGCACCCCTGCATGGAGTGCAAGGGCAGCGGCCGGGCCAAGTCGTCCCGCACCATGCAGGTCCGCATTCCGGCGGGCGTCAGCGACAACCAGCGGATCCGGCTGCGGGGCAAGGGCGCGCCGGGTGAGCGGGGCGGTCCGGCCGGCGACCTGTACGTCACGGTCCACGTGGACGCCCACCCGGTCTTCGGCCGCAAGGACGACAACCTCACCGTCACCGTGCCCGTCACCTTCGTGGAGGCGGCGCTGGGCGGCGAGGTGAAGGTGCCGACGCTGGGCGGGCCCTCGGTGACGCTGAAGCTGCCGCCGGGCACTCCCAACGGACGCACCATGCGCGCCCGGGGCAGGGGCGCGGTCCGCAAGGACGGCACGCGGGGCGACCTGCTCGTCACCGTCGAGGTGGCGGTGCCCGAGGACCTGTCCGACAAGGCTCGTGACGCGCTGGAGGCGTATCGCGAGGCGACCGCGGGTGAGGATCCGCGGGCGGAGCTGTTCCAGGCCGCGAAGGGAGCATGACGGAGCCATGGACACGTCCGGTCGTCGGCGCAACCCGTACGAACTGACCGAGGAGACACCGGTCTACGTCATCTCGGTGGCGGCCCAGCTCTCCGGGTTGCACCCGCAGACCCTGCGTCAGTACGACCGGCTCGGCCTGGTCTCCCCCGACCGCACGGCCGGCCGGGGCCGTCGCTACTCGGCCCGTGACATCGAGCTGCTGCGCACCGTCCAGCAGCTGTCGCAGGACGAGGGCATCAACCTCGCCGGCATCAAGCGCATCATCGAGCTGGAGAACCAGGTGGCCGCGCTCCAGTCCCGTGTCGCGGAGATGGAGTCGGCCCTCGACGGGGCCGCCGCCGCCATGCGGCAGCGCGAGGCCGCCGTGCACGCCTCCTACCGACGCGACCTGGTCCCGTACCAGGAGGTCCAGCAGACCAGCGCGCTGGTGGTGTGGCGTCCCAAGCGCCAGCCCGAGTAGTACGGCCCGAGCAGTACGTGAACGGCCCGAAGGGGCCCGGCGGTTCGTCCGAACCGCCGGGCCCCTTCGGCATGCCCGGGGCGGAGCCGGGCCGGGCCCGGATGCTCTGGGGCCGTGCGCGGGGCGCGGCCTCGCACCCTCCTCCCCGCTTCCCCTTCTTCCTTCCTTCGTCTCGTGGCGCGCGCGTTCCACGCCGCCGTGGCCGGATTCCACCGCCGCGTCCGCCGTCGCGCGAGGGGGTCGCGGCCGTCCCGGTCGGGACGCGTTCCTGCACCGCGCGGAGCCGAGCGCCGAGGCGGGCCGTCCGCCTGCGCCCGGGGTGCCGCGGGCCGGGTTCCGTGGAGCGCGGTGACGTCCCTGTCCGCCCGCCGCGCCGCCCGCGCCGCACACCGTCCGCCCTGTCGTCGACCCGGACCTCGTCGGAGCAGGTCGCGACGGTCGCGGGGAGGGCGGTGCCCGTGTCCGAGCCGGCCTTCGTCGTGAGCGGTCCTGCCCGGGCCGTGCCGTCTTCTGGGCGCCGTAAGACCGGTTGTCCCCGGGGAGTGGCGCCTTGTTCGGCTACCGGGCGAGTTCGGTCGCGCGGGTGTCGGAGCCGGACATCACCGAAAGCCCCGTAGACGAAGTGGCTTGATCCTGTCGGTGACGGGGGAGACGGATGCTTCATACCCGAAGGCGGCGTTTGTCTATTCTGTCCGGTTGGTGAATTCGATGTGCGGAATGTGCTTTATGGAGAGAATGGCGGAAAGGGGTGTTTCAGGTCGAGTGGTCGAGGTGTTCTCACGGAGTCGGCGAGGAGCGGTTCGCGTTCGTTTCCCGACGCCATCCGATGCCGTCCGGCGGGTCCGCATTCCGTCGGGGCTCTCGTTCCGGTTCCCGCCGGCCCCGGGGCGTCTTCCCCGGTACGCCCGCAAACAGGGTGTTCGCGCGAGGCTGCCGCTTATGGGGGGGTGATGTGCGGTTCGTCACTGTGGCGTCGGCCGCGCGGGCCGTCGAGAGGGGGTCGTCCACGGCGGTGGACGCGGGGCGCGGGACAGCTCCGCATCGCGTCGACGGCTCTGTTCCCGCGCTCCTCCGGGCCGCCCGATGGTCAACGATCGGTAAAATGCCGCTGACGATCATGAGCCGTGAGCACGGGAGTTGGCTGTACGGGTGGAAGACGGAAGATGAAGCTGAGGGGATTTCTCGACGGTTGGGCGTAGTCTCTTCCCGTCGTGTTCACTTGTGGAACACGAAACGCCGTTGCCATCTCGTTAAGTGGTTACTCCTTGACGCTGAGGTGATCGCCGCGTTGGCTTTCAGCCACCTGGGTCGCAATGCTGCAACCTCGCCCGGAAGGCACCTGATGTGAACACTCGTAACACTGGTCTCCGCCGTACCGTCATATCTCTGGCGGCCTCCGCTTCGGCCCTCTCCCTCGCCGGCTGCGGCATGGGGTTCGGAGAGAGCGACGCCACGGCAAGCGCCACCAAGGGCAACGACATCACGGTCGGCCTGCTGCTTCCTGAGAAGGAAAACACCCGTTACGAGAAGTTTGACTACAAGATCATCAAGGACACGGTGACGAAGCTCACCGAGAAGAAGGGCGAGGTCGCCTACTACAACGCCGAGCAGGACGCGGCGAAGCAGCTGCGGCAGATGCAGCAGCTGGTGGACGACAAGGTCGACGTGATCCTGGTGGACGCGGTGGACTCGGTGACGATCGCGAAGGGCGTGCGCGCGGCCAAGGACGCCGGCATCCCCGTCATCGCGTACGACCGCCTGGCCCAGGGCCCGATCGACGCGTACATCTCCTTCGACAACGAGCTGGTCGGCGAGGTCCAGGGCAAGGCCCTGGTCGGCGCGCTGGGCGCCGGCGCGGCCTCGAAGAAGATCATCATGATGAACGGCTCGCTGACCGACCCGAACGCGAAGCAGTTCAAGGCCGGTGCCCTGACCGAGCTCGAGGACAAGGTGGTCCTCGCCAAGAGGTGGGACACCAAGGACTGGAACCCGGTCAACGCCAAGGCCAACATGGAGAAGTCCATCCAGGAGGTCGGCCTCAGCAACATCGCCGGTGTCTACGCCGCGAACGACGGCATCGCGGGCGCCGTCATCGACGTCTTCAAGGCCGCCGGTGTCAGCAAGGTTCCGCCGGTGACCGGCCAGGACGCCGAGCTGATCGCCGTCCAGCGGATCATCAAGGGCGACCAGTACATGAGCGTGTACAAGTCGTACCCGCAGGAGGCCAGCGCCGCCGCCGAGATGGCGGTCGCGAGGGTCCAGGGCCGTTCGATCGAGTTCGACGCCCTGACCCGCGACAAGGTCGACAGTCCCACGGACAAGAACATCCCGGCGCAGCTCGTGCCCGTGGTGGACCTCACCGCGGAGAACATCGAGGACACGGTGATCCAGGACAGCATCTACACCGTCCAGCAGATCTGCACGGCGCCGTACAAGTCGGCCTGCAACGCCATCGGTCTCAAGTAGGCCCACTCGGGCCGGGTGCCCGCCGAACCGCCCGAGGCGGGGCGGTGGGCACGGCCGGCACCACGGGTTCCGGTCCTGGGCGGGGTGCGCGCGTCAGCGTGTACGTCGCCCGGGGTCCGCTCCGGCACCCGCCGACCGGCCCGCGGGCACGGGGTCCTCGCCGTTGTGACGGGCGGCGGGGAAAGCCCTTCCGAGGCGCCGGGTGACGGTTCCGCCCGCGCGGCCCGCCCGCCTCCTCGACCCGGCCCGCACCTGACCTCCACGGCCCGGCCCGCGCCCGGCCTCGACGGTCCGTGCGACCCGCGCCTGGCTTCCAGGTCCCGTGCGGCCCGAACCCGGCTCGACGGCCCGTGCGGCCCGTACTCGGTCCCGAAGGCCCGTACGCCGCGCACCGCCCTCTACGCCGCTCGTCCTCGCTGCCGGCGCCCACCGAGGCCTCCACGGCGTTCACCCGTCCTTCCTGGCGCCTGCCGCCCTCCACGGCGCTCCCGTACGTCCCGGCGCTTACCGGCCCCTCCCCGGCGGTCCGATGTGCGGCCCGGGCTCCTCGGGGCGTCTCTGCTGCTCACTGCGCGACCGGGCGCGGGACGGACTCCGCGACCCGCCTCCGCGATCCCCCGGATCCCCTGCCGCTCGCACCCCGCCCGCGCGACGCGGGTGCCGCGTTCCCGGGATGTGTGAGAGGTGTGTGAGGGACCCCCTTCAGCTTGTTGCGGCGGGCTCGGCGGAGGTCGGTATTTATGGTGACGCGGCGGGGCGAACGGACGCCCGGCGGCGGTGCAGCGTGTTGCGATGCCGGACGCGTCCGCGCATAGTTGCGCTGCGGAGGACGCCCTGACGCGGGGCTCACGCCAGGGGTTGGAGCTGGAGCCAGGGGTGGGAGATGGCCGGGCACGGGACGGACGGGCATCCGCACGGCGCTGACCGACTGTGCGAGGCCGGCGACCGGGTGTACTCCCGGGCCGTGCGGCGCGGCCGGGTGCCCCGCGCGGACGCCGAGGCGGTTCCCTGCCTGGTGGACCTGGCGCTGCTGCACCCCGATCCCGACGACATGGGCTGGCTGGTGCCGACCTCGCCCCAGGAGGTCATGACGCGACTTCTGCGGGGTGTGTACGAGGAAGTCAGCGCGAGCCAGGCGCGGGTGGGCGACGCGGTGTCGGCCTTCGAGTGGTACGCGGAACTCGGCGGACGGGTGCGGGCGCCGGCCGAGGGAGTGGCGATCCGGGTTCTCGACGGGCTGCCGCGGATCCACGCCGCCATGGACAAGGCGACCTCGGAGTGCACCAGCGAGGTGCTGACGGTGCAGCCGGGCGGCATCCGGCGCGAGGACGAACTCGTGGAGGGCCTGCACCGGGCCCTGGAGATGCGCCGTCGCGGGGTGCGCATGCGCGATCTGTACACGCATGTCGCCCGGCACGGCCAAGGCCTGCTGAACTACATGGAGTTGATGGGCGAGGCGGCCGAGGCCCGCACGCTCGACGAGGTCGTCGAACGGCTCATCCTCTTCGACCGCAAGGTCGCCTTCATCCCCGCGAACCCGGACCGGACGATCGCGCTGGAGCTGCGGCACCCGGCGCTGGTGGACTACCTGGTGACGGTCTTCGAGCGGCTGTGGCGGCTGGCCATCCCGCTGACCTCTCCGCTCCCCTCGACGGGCATCGAGGGCATCACCCACCGGGAGCGGTCCATCGCGGCGCTGCTGGCCGAGGGCCATCAGGACGCGGTCGTCGCGGAACGGCTGGGGATCAGCGTGCGGACGTGCCGGGCGCACATCGCCCGGCTGTCGGAGACGCTGGGCGCCGCGAGCCGGACGCAGTTGGGCGTACGGATCGCTCAGGCGGGGCTGGACGGGCCGCAGCGCTCTCCGGGGCTCGAGACCCTCGGTGTCGTCCCCGAGGCCGTTCCCGGCGCCCCTGGCGTGCCCGACAGGGGTTCCCCGACCGGTCGTTGAGGCGGCGGGACCGGGCGGCCCCTGCCCTCGCCGCGAGGGGGAGCCGGCGGCCGGGCCCCGGGAGGGCCGTCGGCCGGGGTTCCGGCTGGGCTTCCGGGGGAGCGGGGCCCGGAGTGGCGACGAGGGGCCGGGTCACTCTCCCGCCTCGGGTTGGTTCAGGAGTCCCGACTGGGCTATCAGGAAGCCGAGTTGGGCGCGGCTCCCACTGCCGAGGGTGGAGGCCAGTTTGGCGATGTGGGCACGGCAGGTGCGGACGTTCATGCCCAGGCGGCGGGCTATGGCCTCGTCGACGTACCCCTCGATGAGCAGCTTGGCTATGGAACGCTGCACGCCGGTGATGCCGTTCGGGCCGACGTCGTTCGGGACGTCCTCGGTGAGCGGGACCGCGCGCTGCCAGAGTTGCTCGAAGACCTTGCTCAGGTACAACACCAGTCCGGGGTGGCGGAGTTCGAGGGCTACCCGCCGGTCGTCGCTGGCCGGGATGAAGGCGACGGTCCGGTCGACGACGATCAGCCGCTCGATGAGCTCCTCCAGGGTGCGGACCTGGATCCTGCCCCCCGATATGCGCTCCACGTAGGCCAGTGTTCCCTGGCTGTGCCTGGCGGTGTGCTGGTACAGCGTGCGGATGCGCACCCCGCGGTCGGTGAGCGGCCGGTCGCGTTCCAGCGCCTGCATCAGGGCGTCGGCGGGGCGGCCGCCGCCCGGCTGGATCGTCAGCATCTCCGTGTGACACTCGGCGGTGGCCGAATTGAGCGCCGCGTTGATCCGGTCGAATCCCTCCAGCACGGTGATCGCGTGGATGCTCGCCTCGCCCTGCGTGCTGATCGCGATGAACGGGTCGAAGGAGTCGGTCAGTTCGATCGCCAGCCGGCGGCGCTCCTGGATCTCCCGTTCCAGGGGTTGCAGGCGTTGCGCGAGGGCGACGGACGGCGGAACCGGCCGCAGCCACTTCTCGTCGTCGGGATCGGGATGGAGCAGCGCGAACTCCAAGAGGCAAGGGGCTGTCTCCACCTCGACCCGGGTGATGCGGCCGGAGTGCAGTGCACTGGCGTAAAGGCGTGCTCCTTCGTCACACAACGTGGTGACAGCGTGGGGATGTGTCGGTTGTGAGTTGTTTGTGGTCAAATCTCCACCCCCCAGGGTCCTGAACGTGCAGGAACATGATGCATCGCTGCTGTGGCATTGACGTGCCTGAATGAGCCATCGTCTTGTGACGACGGGGGAGAAGATTCCATCAAGTGAGGACGAAGCCGACTATGCGAGCGAGATTGCTTGGTTCAGTGCTTGCCGCAGTCTTCTCTGTCGCTGTGGCGGCCGGCGCTTTCGGGGGCCCGGGTCTTGATGCCGGGGGCACCCTGAAGCGGACGGCCCTGGACAGCGGTTGGACCAGCGTGAAGGCGTCCCCACCGGACAGCGGCTGGACCGATGTCGAGGCGGACAGCGGCTGGAACGCGGTGCAGGCGGCGCCGGCCCCGTTGGACAGCGGCTGGACGATCATCTCCGCGAGCGCAGAAGCATGACCATCCCTCCCGACGACCGTTCCTTCCGCCGAGAAATGGCCACCGCCTACCGATCCGGCTGGCACTTCATCGACCTGGCCACCGCCATCCCCTACAGCGGTGACTCGCTGATGGTGACCGTGTTCGGCGAGCCCGTCGTCGTCACCCGCGACGACGACGAGGACGTGCGGGCCTACCGGTGTCTGCGACGGCCTCGGGGGGCGCCGCAGCCGGTGCGGTGTGCCATCAGGTACGGAATGATCTTCGTGAATCTCGACCAGCGTGACCACCGGCAGACCGGACCGGACGTGCCGGACATCCAGACCATCGCAGCCACCCCCCGCAGTGCCTGACGCGATTCCCCCGTCGTAGTAGATCGCGCAGGTACTTCCCCCCGCAGCGGCGTCACCGTGACCTGAACACGGTGACGCCGCTGCAGTTCTCCGGGAAATATCAGGGTTCCGGCCGGTGACGCCCGAGGCCGCGGGCGGCCGCCCGGCGCCGGTCCGCCGTAACGGGCCCGTCCCGCGGGCCGCCCCGCGGCCGCCCACCCCTCCGGCCCGTGCCGTCCGGGGGCCCGCCGGTCCCGTGCGGGACCTCGTTCGTGGCCTCATCCGCGTCCCATCGCCGACGTGAGTTCGATCTCGATCACCACGCGGGACGGATTCGGCGCCGGCACGCGCTCGTAGCGCTCGGCGTAGCGCCGCACCGCCTCCGCGACCCGTGCCGGGTCCGCGGACACCCGGGCCCGCCCCTCCAGGGTCGCCCAGCGTCCGCCGTCCACCTGGCAGACCGCCACGCGCGCCCCGTCCGGGCCCGCGGCGAGCACGTGGCCCACCTTCGCGCTCGACTTGTTGGTGATGACCCGAGCGAGACCGGCCTCGGGGTCGTATGTGACACCGACGGGCACCACGTGCGGGCTGCCGTCGGGTCGCAACGTCGTCAGCGTGCACAGGTGGCGTTCACGCCAGAAGCTCAGGTAGGCGGCGTCAGGCTGCCGCGGGTCCACCGGATAGGAAGCCATGGGGCCCGAATCTACGCCTCATGGGTGCCGGATTCTCCCCCGCTCCCACCTTGAGTGGAATAGACTCAACTTTATGGACGTTGGCCGGGTCAGGGAACGGCCAGGGACACCAGAGGAGGACGCGAACGTGGACGCCGAGCTGACCAACAGGAGTCGGGACGCGATCAACGCGGCCAGCAACAGTGCCGTGAAGCAGGGGAATCCGGACCTCACCCCCGCCCACCTGCTGCTCGCTCTGCTGGAGGGGCAGGACAACGAGAACCTCATCGACCTGCTGGCGGCCGTGGACGCCGATCAGGCCGCCGTGCGCTCCGGCGCCGAGCGCGTACTCGCCGGCCTGCCCAGTGTGACCGGCTCCACCGTCGCGCCCCCGCAGCCGAACCGCGAGACGCTCGCGGTCATCGCCGACGCCGCCGAGCGCGCCAAGGAGCTGGGCGACGAGTTCATCTCCACCGAGCACCTGCTCATCGGCATCGCCGCGAAGGGCGGGACGGCCGCCGACGTACTCTCCCAGCAGGGCGCCAGTGCGAAGAAGCTGCTGGACGCGTTCCAGAAGACACGGGGAGGGCGCCGGGTGACGACCGCGGATCCCGAGGGCCAGTACAAGGCGCTCGAAAAGTTCGGCACGGACTTCACCGCCGCGGCGCGTGAGGGCAGACTCGACCCCGTCATCGGCCGGGACCACGAGATCCGCCGGGTGGTGCAGGTCCTGTCCCGCCGCACGAAGAACAACCCCGTCCTCATCGGTGAGCCCGGCGTCGGCAAGACGGCCGTCGTCGAGGGGCTCGCCCAGCGGATCGTGAAGGGCGACGTACCCGAGTCCCTCAGGAACAAGCGGCTCGTCTCGCTCGACCTGGGCGCGATGGTCGCCGGCGCGAAGTACCGGGGCGAGTTCGAGGAGCGCCTGAAGACCGTGCTCGCGGAGATCAAGGACTCCGACGGGCAGATCATCACCTTCATCGACGAGCTGCACACCGTCGTCGGGGCCGGCGCGGGCGGCGACTCCGCCATGGACGCCGGGAACATGCTCAAGCCCATGCTCGCCCGCGGGGAGCTGCGGATGGTCGGCGCCACCACCCTCGACGAGTACCGCGAGCGGATCGAGAAGGACGCGGCGCTGGAGCGGCGGTTCCAGCAGGTACTGGTCGCCGAGCCGACCGTCGAGGACACCATCGCCATCCTGCGCGGCCTCAAGGGCCGCTACGAGGCCCACCACAAGGTCCAGATCGCCGACTCGGCGCTGGTGGCCGCCGCGGCCCTGTCCGACCGCTACATCACCTCCCGTTTCCTCCCCGACAAGGCCATCGACCTCGTCGACGAGGCGGCCTCACGGCTGCGCATGGAGATCGACTCCTCCCCGGTGGAGATCGACGAGCTCCAGCGGGTCGTCGACCGGCTGAAGATGGAGGAGCTGGCGATCGGCAGGGAGACGGACGCCGCCAGCCTGGAGCGCCTGGAGCGGCTGCGCCGCGACCTCGCCGACAAGGAGGAGGAGCTGCGCGGACTCACCGCCCGCTGGGAGAAGGAGAAGCAGTCCCTCAACCGGGTCGGTGAGCTGAAGGAGAAGCTCGACGAGCTGCGCGGCCAGGCCGAACGGGCGCAGCGGGACGGGGACTTCGACACCGCCTCCAAGCTGCTCTACGGAGAGATCCCCACCCTGGAGAGGGACTTGGAGGTCGCCTCGGAGGCCGAGCAGGAGGCCGGCAAGGGCACCATGGTGAAGGAGGAGGTCGGCCCCGACGACATCGCGGACGTCGTCGGATCCTGGACCGGCATCCCCGCCGGCCGTCTTCTGGAGGGTGAGACGCAGAAACTCCTGCGTATGGAGGAGGAGTTGGGCCGCCGCCTGATCGGCCAGACCGAGGCGGTGGGCGCGGTGTCGGACGCGGTGCGCCGTACCCGTGCCGGAATCGCCGACCCGGACCGGCCCACCGGCTCCTTCCTGTTCCTCGGTCCGACGGGTGTCGGCAAGACGGAACTCGCCAAGGCGCTCGCGGACTTCCTCTTCGACGACGAGCGGGCGATGGTCCGCATCGACATGTCGGAGTACGGCGAGAAGCACAGCGTGGCCCGGCTGGTCGGAGCGCCGCCCGGGTACATCGGCTACGAGGAGGGCGGCCAGCTCACCGAGGCCGTGCGCCGGCGCCCGTACAGCGTGATCCTGCTCGACGAGGTGGAGAAGGCGCACCCCGAGGTCTTCGACGTCCTGCTCCAGGTGCTGGACGACGGGCGGCTGACGGACGGCCAGGGGCGGACCGTCGACTTCCGCAACACCATCCTGATCCTCACCTCGAACCTGGGCAGCCAGTTCCTGAGCGGGCAGAGTCTCGTCGATCCGCTCAGTTCCGAGGAGGACCGGAAGGAGAAGGTCCTGGAGGTCGTCCGGGCATCGTTCAAGCCGGAGTTCCTGAACCGGCTGGACGACCTCGTGGTCTTCTCCGCGCTCGACCAGCGGGAGCTGGAGCGCATCGCCAGGCTCCAGATCGACCGTCTGGCCAAGCGGCTCGCCGAGCGCCGGCTCACCCTGGAGGTCAGCGACGCGGCCCTGGCCTGGCTCGCCGCGGAGGGCAACGACCCGGCGTACGGAGCGCGCCCGCTGCGGCGCCTGGTCCAGACGGCCATCGGCGACCGGCTGGCCAAGGAGATCCTGGCGGGCGAGGTCAAGGACGGCGACACGGTCCGCGTGGACACCTTCGGCGACGGGCTGATCGTGGGCCCGGCCACGGGCAAGACGTTGTAACCGGCACCGATATCCGGCAGGGGCCCGCGGCACGTCCGTCGCGGGCCTCTCCGCGTACCCGGTCCGACCCGCTCCCGTCCGCCCGGTCCGACGATGAATGTTCATGTCACCGCTGTCCGGGCGACTTCCGGAGTGTCCGATTCGGACCGCTCCCACCTGGGCCGATGCCTGAACGTGACCGGATCCTGCCGGCCCCCGGCGGACAGGCCCCGCCAGGGGTTGTCACTCCCCGCCCCGCATGGGGGAGGATGGCAGAATCCGTACGAAGGGAAATACACGGTGAGCATCGACCCGTCCTCGATTCCGAACTTCGGGGGCCAGCCCGAGCCGCAGTCCGGCGGCCCCGCGGGCCCCGTGGTCCCGGATCAGGACCTCGTGAAGCAGCTCCTGGAACAGATGGAGCTGAAGTACGTCGTCGACGACGAGGGTGACCTCGCGGCGCCGTGGGAGGAATTCCGTACGTACTTCATGTTCCGCGGCGAGGGTGACCAGCAGGTCTTCTCGGTCCGGACGTTCTACGACCGGCCGCACCAGCTCGAGGAGAAGCCCGCGCTCCTCGAGTCGATCGACGACTGGAACCGCCGCACCCTGTGGCCCAAGGTCTACAGCCACACCCATGACGACGGCACCGTCCGCCTGATCGGCGAGGCGCAGATGCTGATCGGCACCGGCGTCAGCCTGGAGCACTTCGTGTCCTCCACGGTCAGCTGGGTGCGCGCCGCCATCGAGTTCGACAAGTGGCTCGTCGAGCAGCTCGGCCTCGAGCAGGAGATCAACGAGGCGGAGAAGCCCGAAGAGGGCGACGGCGAGGAGTAGGTCCGTCCTCGCGACGGCGCCGCTCGCGGCGCCGCTCCTCGTGATGCGCCGTAATCGGATGAGAGCCCGGCCAGGGCGCCGACCATCAAGGTCGGGTGCCATGGGCGGGCTCTCGCCGTTCGTCCCGGGGTGCGAGCCGGCCGAGCGGTGCGAGCGCGACACCTGTCCACAGCCTGTGGAGAACATTCCGCCATTCCGCCATTCCGCCATTCCGCCATTCCGCCGGACCGCCACTCCGCCGGACCGTGTGCGCCGCCGTCGCGAGGACCGCGGCGGCCGCCGTGAAGCCGTTCGGCCCGGTCGGTCCCGCGAGCGCGACAGGGGTGCCCGCCCGCAGACCCCACAGATCCCTCAGGTCTCTTCCGGCCCGCCCATGGATACCTCCGCCCATACCGTCTTCCCTACGGGGTGGCGAGGCGCCGAGCCCCAGCGCACGGCCAGCACCTCCACCAGGATCAGTCCTCGGCCGGACTCGCTCCCGAGGTCCGGCGACGGCGGGTCCGGGGGCGGCCGCTTCGCGGAGACGGCGTCCGCGACCTCGATGCGAGCCAGGCCCGCGGCCACGTCGAGGGTGAGCCGGAGCCCGAAGCCGCGTCCGGGGACCCGGCCGTGCTGCACGGCGTTCGCCGCGAGTTCGCCGACGACGAGGGCGACCGCGCACGACACGTCCGACACCGGCGGGTAGCCCCATTCCTCCATGCGCCGGACGGCGAGACGGCGGGCGAGCCGCGCACCTCGCGGCGAGGAGGCGAACTGCTCCGAGAAGGAGGGGGGTCCGCATGTTCTGGCGGTGAGGGCCACGGGTTTCGCCGCGAGGGGCGCGGTGCTCCGTCGCGGCCCGTCCTCCGGGGTGGTCGTTCCTGTCCGCACGGCCTGTCCGTCCTTGTCTGTCGAGCCCGGCGATATTCCGTGACGTACGCGAGTCGTCACGTTCCGTACTCAAGAGTCGGCCGGTCGCCCTACGCTCGACAGGTGACGCAGCCTTACTTTTCAGTCCGTAAGGAACGGAAGTGACGCTTTGGCCAACGGAATTGACCCCAGCGCGTCGATGGCGGCGCTCTTCGGCGCACGGGTGCGCAGGCTCCGTACGGCGGCCGGACTGACCCAGGCCGAACTCGGCGACAGGACGCACGTGGTGAGCACGCGGATCACCCAGATCGAGCGGGCGTCCGGAGCGAAGCCCACGCTGGAGCTGGCGCGTGCGCTGGACGCGGCCCTCGGCGCCGACGATCTGCTGGTCGAGTTGTGGCCGTACGTGTACCGGGAGGCGTTTCCGGACTGGTCGCGGGCGTTCATCGCGTACTCGGAGCGGGCCGTGTCCATCCGTGAGTACGCGGCGCACGTGGTGCCCGGCCTGTTGCAGACCAAGGAGTACGCGAGAGCCGTTCTGAGCGTCGGCCTGACGCTCAGCGGTGACGAGCAGTTGGAAGAACGGCTCACCGTCCGAATGGCGCGGCAGGAGCGGCTCGGTCTGCCCGACCGGCCGGAGCTGTGGGTGGTGCTCGACGAGGCGGTCCTCAAGCGTCCGATCGGCGGGCGCGACGTGATGCGAGCGCAGTTGGAACTGCTGCTCCATACGGCAGCGAAGCGCCAAGTCACCGTCCAAGTGCTGCCGTTCGACCAGGGCGAGCACGACGCGATGGGCGGTTCCCTGACGGTGCTGACACTGCCGGACAGCTCCGAAGTCGCCTACACGGAGGGCGCGCACTACGGCCAACTCGTCGAGGATCCGGCCGAGGTCAGGCGCTTCATGGTGACCTACGATCGGCTACGGGCGAACGCCCTGCCCCCGCTCATGTCGCTCGACATGATCCGATCCGCGATGGAGGGCTACAACCGTGAAGCGAATGCCCCGTCCCGATCTGAGCGCCGCCGCGTGGCGCAAGAGCAGTTACAGCAATCAGGAAGGCGGCAACTGCGTGGAGGTGGCCGAAGGGCTCCCCGGCGTCGTGCCCGTCCGTGACAGCAAGGTCCCGTACGGTCCGGCGCTGTGCTTCGAAGCCGCCGCCTGGGCCGCCTTCATGGGCGAGTTGAAGGACGGGCGCCACCGTCCCTGAGGCGGCCGGGTCCTGGCCGCCGTCCGTCTTCCGGGCTCACCGGGCCCTTGTCCGCGAGGGTCCGGCGGGCCGCTGACCTCCTGAAAGAACCGGGGGAAAGAACTCCCCGCCCACCCACCCTCCCCGCCAGGAAGCCCGTGTCACTCGTCCGAGTGACCGGCTTGCAGGGGCGGGATGCGGACCGTTACGTTCGCCGCGACAACCGAAAAAGTACGGCCCCCGGCCGGGACGGCAATCCCGAACGAGGGCCTGACCAACTAGGAAGTAGCACCTTCCCGATGGCTGACCCGCAGTCTAACGCGCGCCTGCGCGCCGACGCCGGAGCTCCGACCTCCGGCGTGATCCACGTACGCACCCGCCTCACGGCCGACTTCACCGTGCTCTCCAACGCCCTTGCCCAGCGACGCGGCAGCGCGGTCACGGTCGGCGTCGCGGCGTACATCTCCTCGATGCCCGACGGTTCCTCCGTCACCATCGCCGCCCTGTGCGAGCACTTCAGCGAGGGCGAGATCCTGATCTCGCGGGCGCTCAGGGAGCTGGAGGCGGCCGGACACCTGGAGCGTCGACGCGAGCGGACGCCCACCGGGCAGGTCCGGACCCGGACGTACTTCTACGACATCCCCCGCGGCACCCCGGAGCCGGACGGGCCTCCCGAGCCGCCGAGACCACCCCGGCAGCGGAAACCGTCCGCGGCCGAGGCAGCGGAAGCCGCGCCCCCGCCGACGGCCACCGCCGAGGCGGCGCCCGCCCCCGTCCGGGAACAGGCGCGGGAAACGGCGTCACTCTCCGACGCCGACCCCCGGGCCGTCGCCGTACTGGCCTCGCTCCGCCACGTCGATCCGCGCCTCGTCCTGTCCGAGCGGGAAGCCGTGCGTCTCGCGCCGGCCGTCGCCCGGTGGCTCGCGGCCGGTGTCGAGTCCGCCCAGGTCACCGCACTGCTGACCGCACGGCTCCCCGACTCTTTCCTGACCCGCCCGGCGGGCATCCTCGCCTTCCGCCTCCGGGAGACGCCCCTGCCCGCGCCGCCCCCGCTTCCCGCCGCGCCGATCGCACAGCGACCGGCCGTGCTGCCCTTCCAGACCTGCGACGGCTGTGAGCGGGCGTTCCGGGCTTCCGGCCCCGGGCGCTGCCGTGGGTGCAGACGGCCCGGGGGACGACTCCCCGCTGCCGCCTGAGACGCGACGCGGAGTGCTTACCCGGCCAGTGCCCTGAGCCGGGAAGCCGCCTTCTCCACCACCTCGCCGATCCGGGACGCAGGCAGACCGAGTGAGCGGGCGGAGATCTCCAACTGCCGTTGCCCGGGTTGTCGAAGGATGGAAACGGCAGGCTCTGTCCGCACCTCTCAGCCACCCGGCCGGGACAGGCTCCCTGAAGGCGATCAGGCCGCAGCTTGCCGCCGTGGGCGCGGCAGGATCCTGCCGTGGGCGGCGCGGCAAGCGGCGATGATCTCCTCCAGATCGGTGGCCGCCGCGTGCACGCCTTCCGTCAGCAGTACGCCCGAGGGGTTGAGCATCACCTCGTCCACCCCGGCGCGGCGATAGCCGTCGAGCGCCTCGGCGATCTCCTCCGGGGTGCCGGTGACGACGACCTGTTCGGCCAGCAGCGCACCGACCGACCCGGCCGGGTCGTGCGGGTCCACGGCGACACCGGCCCTGCGCAGCATGTCGGCGTAGTGCGGCGCCTTGAGGTGTTCGCCCGTCGCGGCCAGGGCGAGGCGACGGGGATCCCTGCCGGGACGTGCGACCGCGACATGGACGGCGGTGGCGATCCTCGGACGGACGCCGCGCCCCTGCGCGCCCCTGTCCAGGGCGGGCCGCAGTGTCCCCGCGATGTACGCCGGCGGGGTCATCCAGGTGATGGCCACATCCGCCACCTGCCCTGCCGTGCGCGCCATGCCGGGGCGCAGCACCCCCGCGCCGACCTCGACCCGTCCATGGTCCAACGGCAGGAGCCCACCGTGCAGTCGGTGGTAGGGGCCGTCGTGGCCGACCGTCTCGCCGTCGAGCAGGGAGCGTACGGAGGAGAGGTAGTCACGGACGGCGGTACGGGGGCTGTCGTACGGGCTACCGGTCAAGCCCGCCACGAAGTCCGGGTTGCCGATGCCGAAGCCCGCCACGACCGGCTCGCCGGTGATGAGGGCGAGGGAGCGCGCCTGGAGCGCGGCCTCGTAGGGGTGGCGCAGCGGCAGCAGCGTCACGCTGGTGCCGACCGGGACGTTGTGGCCCATGCCCGCGAGGTGCGCCAGGACCTGGTGGGTCTCGGCCTTGAAGGACTGGCACAGCCACAGCCTGCGGGCGCCGGTGCGCTGGACGAGGGCGGCGAAAGGGGCGACCAGTTCGGGGTGGTCGGGCTGGAGGGGGTAGAGGACCGCGGGGTCCTGCGGGACGGGATCGGCCGGGCATGTCGCGATCACTGGGGCCACCGGTCGCTTTCTTCATCTTCTGCGACTTCTTCTTCGTCGAGGGTCGCGATCAGGGCTTTGGACGGATCGAGGAAGCGAGCGGCGGCGTCGGCGACGTGCGCGTACGTCACCTCGGTCAGGGTGTCGCGGTAGAACTGCAGCCAGTCCAGAGGCAGCCCGGCGGCCGCGAAGCCGGCCAGCGCGCTCGCCTCCTCGGTCCGTGTGGCGAGCGCGAACCGCGTGAACCCGGTCGCGTAGGCGCGGGCCCGGTCGACCTCCCGGGGGGCAGGGCCGTCTCCGGAGAGTTCCCGCAGGCAGTCGGTGATCTCTTCGGCGATCCGGCCCGCAGTGCCGGGCGCCCCGGCGCACTCGATCTCCAGCCAGCTGCCCGCCCGGTTCCCCCGGATCGCCGCGGATACCGCGTACGCGAGCCCGTGCCGGTCCCGGACACGCCGGGCCAGCAGCGAGGACGCGTACCCGCCGAGGACCAACTGGGCGAGGTGCAGCGGGGCGTGACCGGGGTCGGTGGCAGGTACGGCGGGGCCCGCGGTGAGTACGAGAGCCTGGCCCGAGCCGGGAGGCGTGGTCCCGCAGGGGAGCGCGATCCGGCCGGGAAGCGGCTCGCGGCGTGCGAAGGGCGGCAGGACCAGCCCGGACGGGCCGCCCGCCCAGCCCTCCAGCCGCTCATGAACCAGGGCCGTGACCTCGTCCGGTTCGTCCCTCGCCATGACCAGGAGCACCGCGCCGCCCGGCACCACGGCCCGCGCGTGCAGGTCGTACAGGTCGCCGGTGCGTGGGGCGGTCGGCTCTGCAGGCGGATCCATGAGCGGGTGGTTGCCGAAGGCACGGCTCAGCAGAGCCCGCCGCAGCCGCTGCCGGGCGCCCGGGACACGGGGGGCGGCCGCCGTACGCCGCTGGGCGAGCGCGAGTTCGGGCTCCCGGTAAGCCGGGCGCAACAGCAGGTCGGCGAGGAGTTCCAACGCGCCGGGCAGCCCGGCGGACAGCACGCTCGTCGCCATGATCAGCGACTCGGCGGTGACGACGGTGCTCAGCTCGGCGCCCAGGTCGGCGGCCCGGTCGGCGATCTCCTGCCGGGTGCTGCCGCCGGTGCCGGATCCGCCGCCTGTGCTGCCGCCGGTTGCGGTGCCGGTGCCGAGGCAGGCGGCGAGCAGTTCCTGGGCGGTGGAGAGGTGCGGCGCGGTACGGGCGTACGGAAGAACCAGCCGCAGCTCGGCGAGCGGCGCGCCCGGCGCCTGGACGACGACGACCCGCAGACCGTTGCCGAGGGTCGTGTCGGTGGTCTTCCGGTTCGCCGAACTTTTCAGCACCGGGTCCCTCCTCCGAGTTCGGTCACGGAGCAGGGCCCGGACAGCAGTGCGCGGGCGGCGTCGGACACCTCGTCAGGGGTCACCCGGGCCAGGTCGCCGGGAAGTGCGGCAAGACCGCCGCTGCCCGGGAAGAACAGTGCCGTACGGGCATGCGTGATGGCGCGGGAGGTGAGCGAGTCGGCGTTGCGGTGGCAGGCCAGTAGCAGCGCGTTGACCGCCCGTCGGTGCTCGTCCGCGCTCGTCGGGCGTTCTGCCACCTCGCGCAGGACCTCCAGCCAGGCGTCGACCGCCTCTGCGACGGTGACCCGGGGAGCCCGCCCCAGCAGCACGAGCGCCAGGTCAGGTGCGGCGGACCCGAGCCACTGCCCGTGGTAACCGCAGGTGATCCGGGCGGAGGTGAGGCGGGAGTCGCGTCGGGTGAGCCGCGGCAGCAGGCTCCGGCTGAGTTCCTCGGCCAGCACGACCTGGGCCAGGTAGGCGTTCCGCCCGGAAACCGGGTCGGGCAGGGGGTGTCCGAGGGCGACGCCGCTGACGGGGGAGGGCAGTGGGGCCGTGCGGAGGACCGCGGGGGCGGTGGCACGCTCAGGGACACGGCCGGGCATGAGGCCGTGGCCGATAGCGGGGCCGGGGTCGAGACCGGGATCGGAGCCGGAGTCGAAACCAGGACCAAGCTCGGCGCGGCGGCCGCCGGCAGTCGGCGCCCCGCCCGCCGGCAGCCCCGCGAAGAGCACGTCCACCGAAGCCGCCACCTGGTCCGCGTCCACGTCCCCGGCCACCGACAGCACCATCGCGCCCGCCCGGTAGTGGCGACGGAAGAAGGCCGTCGCGTCGGCGGCCGTGACAGCGGCCAGGTCCGCCGGCGTGCCGAAGCTGTCACGGCTGCCGGGGTGGAGGGTCTCCAGAGCCGTGCCCCAGACGCGGCCACCGGCCGACGCGCCGCGAATCTCCTCGGCGATCACATCTGTCTCCGTACGGATCACCGCCTCCGTGGGCGCGAGGGTGAGCAGCCGCCGCGCCTCCCACTCCAGGACATCCGGGAGCATCCCCGCCGGAACGGTGGTGTGGAAGACGGTGTGGTCACGGTGCGTCTCCGCGTTGCAGACGCCGCCCGCGCCCTCGACCCGGGCGACGTGGCCGTCCCGGGCATCGTCCTCGCCCGCCCTCGGGAACATCAGGTGCTCGACCAGATGGGCCATGCCGTGCTGCCCCGTGGGGTCGTCGTCGCCGCCCACCGCCACCGTCATCGCGATCGAGGCGAGACCGCGTCCGTGGTCGGGCAGGGGTTCCACCAGGAGCCCGAGGCCGTTCGGCAGCCGGCCGGCGTACGGACTCATGCCAGTGGCCGGAAGACGGAGACGCACATCTTGCGGCTGTCACCGCCGTCGAAGGGCTGCTCCCGCCAGCCGGCGTAGCGGCCGACCAGCTCCAGGCGGGCGATCGCGGCCAGCAGGTCCAGTTCGCTCGGCCACAGGTAACGCATCACCGTGGTCGCGGACCTGGGGGCGTCACCGTCCAGGAAGAGGGTGCTGTGCAGCATCATGTTCTGCGACGCGGGGAGCACGCCCACCGACTCGATCATGGCGCCGCGGGTGCCGATCGGGCGCGTCGTGATCTCGTCCTTCCGCTGTACGTGATAGTCGCTCGGATCAAATGTCTCGATCACCACATGGCCGTCCGCCGACGTGTGCCGGGCCACCGCGTGCACCAGCGCGATCTGCTCGTCGATCGTCATCGCGCAGCACAGCACGTTGAAGGGCGCCAGCACCACGTCGAAGGTCCGCCCCAGGTCGAGGCCGGTGAGGTCACCGTGTACGGGGGTGATCCTGCCTTCCGGGTCCTTCTCGGCGAGACGGGCGAGCATGCCCTCGGAGGTTTCCACGCCATGGACCCGGAAGCCCTGGTCGGCGAGGGGCAGGGCCACCCGCCCGGTTCCCACGCCGAGTTCCAGGACGCTCGCGCCGGGCTCGGTGAGGGTCAGCAGGAACTCACCGATGTCGACGAGGTCGGGGGTGCTGGGGTAGATGTCGTCGTACACCTCCGCGAGGGCGTCGCTGTACGCCGTCGTGACGGCCGCGCCGAAACCGCCCGCGGACGCGGTGGTCCCGGCCTCGGGGGCCGCGGGCGTCTCCGCCGTCGTCTCGGTCATGTCAGTTCCCCTCCGTTGTGGAGATGTTGTTCTCGGGGTGCAGCGGGTCGATTCCCGCCGCCCGGAATTCCCGCGCGATGTGCTCCTCCAGCGGCCTCTTCGGCGACTCCGCCCACGACCCGCCGCCACCCGCCGACGCGTGGTCGACCAGGGCTGTGGCCAGCGCGAAGCTGCGGTGCTGCCCGAAGCTCATGCCGCTCCGGCCCGACCGCGGGTCCTGCGGGTCCCACGCGGCGGCGACGCCGGGCGCGAGCCGCTCGGTGAACAGCGAGCAGTCCGCGCCCGTCCCGGACAAACCCCGAACCGCCTCCACCACGGCGCGCTCGCCCGGCTCGTGGTCGCCGTGCAGATAGACGACCAGGCCGTCCCGGCGCGGGAAGTCGTCCGGGTCGGACAGGGCCTTCGCGTGGTACAGCGCCCCGACCCGCTCCAGGGCCGCCAGCACGGCCGCCCACAGCGTCGCCGCGCCGTCCCCGTCGAGGGCGTGCAGAAAGAGCCTGCGGATGGCCCCGGCAGGGCGGGGCAGCGGGCGCGACCCCATGACGTAGAAGAAACCGGGAGACAGGGCGGGCCGGGTCGCCTCCATCGCCAGTTCCACGATGTCCCCGGGCCGGGGCGCCGCTCCAGAGGTGAGGAGCCGGTCGGCGGGGACACGAGCCGTGATGTCCGGTAGCCGCACGACGAGCTGGTCGCCGCCGGGGCGTCTCAGCACCTCGATCAGCCGGCCTCGGACGGGTGTCCAGGCGTGCGGGACGCCCGCCGCCAGTCGCTCATCGAGGCTCGCGTCACGCAGACTGCGCCGGGGAGCGGTGCCGGGGTCCCGCCGCTGCGCGCCGTTCCCGGCGTGGAATTCCTCGTACAACGCGTTGGTGAGGCGTCCGCGCAGGTCACGAGGGCTGTCAGCAGTGAGCTCGCGCCCGTTGACGGTGGCCTGGAGGGCGTTGTCCCGTACGGAGACCAGGTCGAGGGCGGCCGTCAGCCGCGGGGCGAGAACCAGCGTGTCGGCGACGTCGGTGACGGTCATCGGGAGCTCCCGGAATGCGCTTCGAGCCGCAGCGTGGCGACGGCTGCGGACGGGTTGAGCAGGAGGACGCGTCCGATGCCGGCCGCCGCGCGCGCGACGGGGTTGAGGGTGGCGTGGGCCTGGGCCGTGGCGATCAGCCGGTCGTACATGTGCCAGCCCGCGAAGCCGACGGCCCGCTCGGTCAGCCCGGCGTCGGGGTCCCGGCGTTCGAGATAGCCCTGCCAGAAGGCGGCGACGCGCGGAATGTGGCGGCGCAGACCGGCCGAGCCGCGCTCGATGATCTCCTCGTGGGTGAGGTCGAAGCCGAGGGTGGGCGCGTTTGGGGCACCGGTCGGAGCGAAGACGGAGTAGGTCGCCTGGAAGAGCCATTCACCGATGAAGGCGCCGACGTCGCGCGCCGGGTCGGCGATCCTGAACTCCTCCCAGTCGCAGAGGTAGAGCGTTCCCTCGTGGTGGATGAACTGGTCGAAGCGCAGGTCGCAGTGGGCAGGGGTACGTGGCGCGGCCCGCTCCCGGTCGCGCAGCAGGTGCAACGCGGCGACGACCTCGGCGTCGTCCTGGACCAGCTTCCAGGCGGCGATCTGCGCCATGCTGCGCTCCTGGAGCGCGCTCCACGGGAACGCCTCCAGCCAGCCCAGCGGCGGCAGCGGTGCCTCCCCGGCGTCGATTTCCGCGCCGTTCGCGTCCAGCCCGTGCAGGGTGGCGACGGCTCGGCCCGCCTCGCGGCACAGCGCGTCGTCGAAGTCGCCGTCCAGGGCGACCTCGGAGCCGGAACGGGCACCGGGCAGCAGCCGGTAGGCGCTGATCGCGGCCGCGCGGTGGGTGCCGAGATGGGCGGGGGAGCGAAGCGGGGAGTCCACGGGAAGCCGTCCGGCGAGTTCCTCGTACGCCAGCGTGCGGTCGAGTTCGGGGCTGGTGCCGTCGGGCGCGCGGGCGACGGTCTTCACGAAGACCTGGTCGCCGCTCACCGTCGTACCCGCCCAGTTGTCGTTGCGCCCGCCGAACGCGGTGAGGCCGTCCGGTAGGAACCGGCCGAGACCGAGCCGTTCCAGCAGCTCGTTCACCTCGGGAGCGGTGTCGAGTTCGGTGGGCCGATACCGCTGCAGCGCCGGCTGCACGGTCGAGGCCGTGACGGTCATGACACTCCCTGGGCTCCCCGGGGGACCGCGCTGCGGCCCTCCTCGTCGATCAACTCGGCGGTCAAGGCGATGTAGTCGAGCAGTTCGTCGTCCCACCCCCGGTAGGTGGCGAAGTCCTGCATGTGGGTGACGACACGGAGGACGACGGAGCGTCCGACCAGCACCGGATCCGGGCCGGGACCATAGGCGTCCAGCAGCACCCGCTGCAGATCCGTGCAGTCGTGCGGTGGCGCCACGGCACGCGCCGCCCAGGCCAGTTCGACGAGATCGCCGAGTGCCCAGCCCAGATCCAGCTCCGGCCGCCCCGCGGCGAGGTCCTCCCCGGTCAGCAGCGCTACCCTGCCCCGGCTCAGGGGCGGTATCAGCGCGCCGACCGAGGCCCACCCGTGGACCAGCGACCGGGCCCGCCCGGTGCCTGCGGCGTCCGACGTGGGACCGAGGTCCGTGGTCCAGCCGAGCAGCCGGGCCATCCGCTCCTCGCCCCATACGGCCAGGGTCCGGTCCTTCAGCTCACTTGTCCCGTACGCCCAGTCACGCAGCCTCGTCAGTCCCGGCGGCGTGCCGAGCGGGACGTCATCCGGTACGGGGACCCGGTGCAGCACGCGCAGGGCACGGGCCGCCGAGGCGAGCGAGTGGGACACGAGACCACGGGCCGACGGGCGGAAGTCCCTCAGCCAGGCGGCGGCGGAGGCAGCCCCGGCGGCCCGGTGGAGGAGGCCGTCACCGACCCGCTCCGGGACGGCCAGCAGAGCGGCACCGGTCTCCGCCGGGAGGTACGGGACCAGGTGCGCGGCGGGTGCGGTGAGCGGGCCCGTGCGCTGCGCGCCGGGCCGATGCCACCAGAGGAACCCGCCGTCCTGCGCACGGTGCACCCGGGTGGTCTGCAGTCCGGTCCCGTACTCGGCCACCAGGTCGAGGCCGTCCAGGTCGGCCGGAGACGTGGTCGGCCGGATGCCGGACGTCATGGCTTCTCCTGCTTCCTGCGGGCGGCGTGGGCGACGCAGAGGTCGTACAGCTCGTTGAGCGGCGCGGAGCCGCCGTCCTCCACCTCGCCGGTGCTCGCGCTGACGGCGGGAATCGTCGGGGCGATCACCACCCCCGGACGGGACCGCAGTACGTCCAAGTGCCTTTGTACGACCGGACTTCTGTGAGCCGCGGGCGGCAGGGAGGGGGCGACGCCCACGAGGGCGTCGGTGGACTGGAGGGCGAGCAGCAGAGGGGTGTCGGTGATGCCGAGGGCGTACCGGCTCACGAAATGCAGCGTGGCCGGGTGAACCAGAACGAGATCTGCCCATCGGGCCAGCTCGACATGAGGTACGTCGACTCCGGAGAACTCGCTCCAGTCGTCGATGAAGACTTCTTTTCCGGAGAGTACGGCGATCGCGTCCGCCGACACGAACCGGCGGGCGGACCGGGTCAGCGCGAAGCGCTTCTCCATCTCGGGGAAGGAATTCTTCAGCCAGTTGACCCAGAAAGGGAGGAACGCCACCCCGAGCGCCCCGGTCCCCACAATGAGTACGCGCCGGAATCCGGCGTCCGGAACATCCATGGCTCCTCCTCTCAGGCGTTGTTCTGTGCAAGACGGACGAGAGACCGGGCTCGGACGCCCTCGCCGGGGGCCGGTCGGCGACCTGGCGCTCGCGCGCCCTCGCGCCGGCCGGCCCCGCGCTCACGGTGTGATCAGCACTTGTGCTCGACGGTCCTCGCGGCGAGCGAGCCGAGGGCGGCGGCGCACGCCTGCGAGGAGCGGGCGGTGATGATCGTGGCCCGGATCGCCCACGGGACGGTGGGGCTGAACGCCGGGCCGGCTTCCTTGCCGTCGTGCAGGCCGAGCTCCTCCGCCGAGGTGTAGGCGGTGTAGCCGTCGAACAGATCCTTCTCGCTGACGTTCTGCATGGGAAAGTTCCTTCGGCTCGTACATGATTTCCGGACCCGCCGGGCAGGCGGCCGGTGTCCGCTGCGGACAGATCGATAGTGACTCCACGCCGGGCGCCCGCACTATTGGCACTTGTGGCATTGCGCGAACCGTCAACTCCGCAACCGCCAACTCCGCAACCGGCAATGCCGCTTCGAGCAATGCGCCGCCCCCTCACGCCCGCTGCGGCATTGCCGCAAACGCCAATTTCGCCCGCGCGTGAGAGGGGTTAGAAATACGTGTGTGAAAACTTCTGACGCAGAGCAGCTTCCGGCCGAGCGGCCCGCGCTGCGCGCGCTGCTCTCGTATGCGCGGCCGCATCGCGGTGTTCTTCTGCTGGTGCTTCTGCTGACGCTGCTCGGCAGCGCCGCGGGCCTCGCCCAGCCCATGGTCATCCAGTCGGTCCTGACGAAACTGATGACCAACAGCAGCCTGCGCGACGAACTCCTCCTGCTGGTCGGCCTGCTCGTCCTGTCCATAGCCCTCATGTGGGGGCAGGCATGGCTGAGCCAGCGAACTGCCGAGCGCGTGGTCCTTCACGTACGCCGCGGACTCATCGCCCGCCTGATCCGGCTGCACACCAGCGAGATGGACCGCACCGAACCGGGTGGGCTGACCACCCGCGTGACATCGGACAGCACCCTGGTGCAGCACGCCGCGACCGGCGGGCTCATCCAGCTGGTCGACGGCTCGATCCATCTGCTGGCCACCATCGTGCTGATGGGCGTCACCAGCCTCCCGCTGCTCGGCATCACCTCGGGCGTGCTGCTGGTCATCGGCGTCGCGATGGGCATGGTCATGCCGCGAATCCGCCGGGTCACCACCCAGTCCCAGGAGTCCGTCGGCGCGATCGGCGCCGCCCTGGACCGCTCACTCGGCGCCGCCCGCACGGTCAAGGCCAATGGAGGCGAGGCCAAGGAGACCGAACGTGCCACCGCCGCTGCCGAACAGGCCTACCACGCCGGCCTGGTGGGTGCCCGCTACCACGCGCTGATCGCGGTGCTCTCCGGGCTGATCGTCCAGGCGTCGTTCCTCGCCGTCATCGGCTTCGGTGGGGCGCTGGTCGCCACGGGCGCGCTGGACCTCGCCGCCCTGATCGGGTTCCTGCTCTATCTGTTCAACCTCGGCGGCCCCATCCTGTCCCTGGTCGGCGGCACCACCGCGCTCCAGCAGGGCCTCGGCGCACTCGCCCGCATCGAGGAGGTCCGCCGTATGAAGACCGAGGACGACGTGGACGGGACGGCGTCCCACCCCTCCGGGCCACCGCCGCACGTCGTCGTCGAGGACCTGGAGTTCGCTTATCAGGGCCGCACGCCCACCCTGAAGGGGGTCAGTTTCACCGCGCCGTCCGGCGCCGTCACCGCGATCGTCGGTTCCTCCGGATCGGGAAAGACCACGGTGTTCTCTCTGATCCAGCGCTTCTACGACCTGGACGGCGGGAGCATCCGTCTCGACGGGACCGACATCCGCTCCCTCAGCCGGGCCGAACTCCGACGCCGTATCGCCTACGTCGAGCAGGACTCCCCGATGCTCGCGGGCACCCTTCGCGAGAATCTCCTCTACTCGGCGCCGGACGCCACCGACGAGGCTGTCGCCGAGGTCCTGCGCAAGACCCTTCTCGACGGATTCGTCGCGGGACTCCCGGACGGACTCGACACCGAAGTGGGTTCACGTGGTCTCGCCCTCTCCGGTGGCGAGCGGCAACGACTGGCCATTGCCCGGGCGTTGCTCCGCGAACCGCAGGTACTGCTGCTGGACGAGGTCACGGCACATCTGGACGGCCTCAGCGAGGTCGCCCTGCGCAAGACCGTCGAGCAGGCCGCCGAGAACTGCACGGTGCTGCTGATCGCGCACCGGCTCTCCACCGTCATCTCCGCCGACCAGCTGATCCTCTTCGACGGCGGCCGGGTGCACGACCACGGTCCGCACCCGGAACTGCTGGAACGGAACGATCTCTACCGCGAGCTGGCCGCGACTCAACTGGCAGAGTTGCCACATCAGTTCTGACCACACTGAAGGAATCACCCCATGAACGACACGCCACCCACCGCCAAGCCCATCGAGGACACGCTCTTCGGCGAGATCACCGTCCGCCAGGACGGCCAGGACCGCCTGGAGGTCGAAGGCGAGGGGATTCCTCGCGTGACCCTGGAGCGCGACCTCGAGTCGAAGGTGGACCAGCAGACCGCCATCGGCAGCCGTGACCCGGCCCACCTCACCATGACGATCGACGGCGCGGAGGTCGCCCTCAGGCCGGCCAAGGGCGGTCTGACCAGGCGTTCGTACCGGGTGGACGTGGAGTACGACGGGGCGAGGTACCGCCTGGTCCCCGACTCCGTTCCCAGCAGTCGGCTGACCCGCGACGGCACGCACATAGGGGACTTCATCTCCAGCGGTGACGAGATGGTCGTCGCCGAGTGGAAGGAGGACGCGGAGGTCAGGCCGGCGGACGCCTCGGTCGGATACGCCCTGGCCTCGGCCTTCGGCACGGGCGGTCAGCCCATGTGGATGATGATCGTCGACGGTGTGAGCGCCGCGCTCCCCTAGCCCCGTACACGAAGAAGTCCCCACCGTCCTTGATCCGGTGGGGACTTCCTGGTCATCAGGCGGCGCTGCGGGACGCGACCTGGAGGCCCTTGATGTCGTCCGCGTGGAGATGGGAGACGATCGCGGCCTCGAATCTCGACTTGAGGCGGAGTTTGCGCACGATGTTGGCGGTGTGCGCTCGGACCGTGCGCTCCGCTATACCGAGGTGCCGGGCCAGCCGGCGGTTCTGCTCCCCCGATGCCAGCAACAGGAGCACCTCTACCTCACGGTCCGTGAGTACGGAGAAATCCAGCAGGTGTCGTTCGGTCGCCGTCTTCAAAATACCTTCCCCCATCGGAAGCCCATGACTCACGTCATGGAACTCGTTCTCACTGCTCCTCGGCCAGAACACTCTCTGGTCCGGATGGTCTCTTCAAGGTGGCCGGGCCCACCCCCGTGGAACCCGGCCACCTGCCTGGGTGTTTGGTCACTCCACCCAGGGCACCAGAGGCACTTGACCAGCAGAGGAACACTCTGGTGTGAGTAGCCACCTCAAGAACGTACACCCTGGTTGCAGGCGATCGTCAACTAGAGTTGGTCAGAGGCCACCGAGTTCCCCGCTCTTGACACACCAGAGTGGACACAGTGACGACCATGACAAGGACGTACCGGACGTGACAGACGACGAGGCGCGCACCTTCGCGCAGTTGCTGGACTATCTGTTCAAAGAGGTCCACCCGGAGAGCCGCGGACCCTTCACGTACGCCGAGGTCGCCGAGGGCATCCGGGAGGCATCGGGAGGCCAGGGCAAGGGGCTCACCGCGAGCGCCATCCAGCAACTGCGCACCGGCGTCAAGAAAAATCCCACGATGCACACCATCAAGGCTCTCGCCGACTTCTTCGGCGTGCCCGCCGGCTACTTCGTCGACGAGGAGGCCGCCCATCGCACCCGGGCGGAGATTGCCGTCCTCGCCGCCATGCGGGACCGGGGCGTTCGCACCGTTGCCCTGCGCGCCAACGGCCTGAGCGCAGAGACCCTCCAGATGGTGACAGCGGTGATCGAGCAGGCCCGGAAACTGGAGGGGCTCCCGGGAGAAACCACTTCGAACGCCCTCAACCTGGACGACTAGCGGCTCTCTTGTCCGGCGAACGACGGGAGGATCAAGATCCTTTTGGACCGGCCCGGCGATTCGCCTAAGCTTTCGAGCGGTTCGGCGCCGGGTCTTCCGGAACACCCGTCGGCCATACGGGGGTTACGCCCACAGGGGGCCAGACCCAAGAAACGTCAGGACCGGTCGTGGACCTTGAGCGGCTCCGCAGCGAGTGCGAAAAGCGCTTAGAGGTCCTTCAGCTTCCCCACCGCTTCAACACTCGGGATCTTTGTGATGCCGTGGCGGAGAAACGCGGTCGTCCGATCGTCCTCAGGCCCCTGAACACGCTCGGCGCGATCGACGCGCCGTGCGGAATCCGCCTGGAGACTCCCGACGCCGACCT
Source organism: Streptomyces sp. NPDC002580 (assembly GCF_042889485.1). Classification (NCBI taxonomy): domain Bacteria; kingdom Bacillati; phylum Actinomycetota; class Actinomycetes; order Kitasatosporales; family Streptomycetaceae; genus Streptomyces; species Streptomyces sp. NPDC002580. The sequence goes on from NZ_JBIAQZ010000003.1 coordinate 464,316, forward strand.
CCTCTTCTACGAGGAGGGAACGTCCGCCCTGCACCAGAACCACATACTCGCGCACGAGGTCAGTCACATCATCTGTGACCATCCCGGCAGTCTGGAACTGGACGCCGACGCTTTCCACGCCATCGGCTTCAACCCCACCCTCGTCCAGCGGATGAACGGACGCACGAGCTATTCCACGGACGACGAGCGCGAGGCCGAGATGATGGCCACCGTTATCAGACAGCACATCTACCGCGGACGTGAACTGCCCCCCAGCGAGCCCGAGAAGGGCGCCGAGCGCTGGGAGGCACTGTTCGCCGAACCCGCCAGGAAGGGTCGTCGGCCCCGATGATCGACCTGTTGTTCGCGGGCGTGGCCATAGTGCTTCTCCTCGCCGCCGGTTACTGGGTCCGTGGGCGAGGCGGCCACAGACCGACCGGCACCTGGGCCATGGCCGCGCTGCTGGTGTCCTTCGCCCTGGCTTTCGCCTCGTACGTGTCGTTGGTGGAGAACGCCGTCGAGAGCGTCGTCCCCGGCGTCGGTCGCCTGCTCAGCAACTCGTTCACGCTGGCCGCCGCGACCTCAGTCCTGGCGTTCATGCTCCAGCTCGATCTGGAGCCCGACGAGGCCGGACGAAGCATCCGTCTGCGTGTGCTCTACCTCGGGATCTCGGTCGCCGGCATGGCAGTACTGTTCGCCGCCGGCCGGATGAACGACGATTCGCCCCAGCTGCACGCGCTCTACGTGCTGATCTACATCACGTATCTGGGTGTCACCGCGAAGGACTTCTGCAAGCAGACCTGGAAACAGTCCAACCACTCACGGCGCAAGAGCCAGCGGATCGGACTGCGCATCACCGCCGTCGGCTGCCTCTTCGCACTGCTGTATGCCGCGTACAAGGTGTTCGGCCTGGTATCCATCGGGCTCGAACTGGGCCTCCTCCCGCACGGCGTCCGGTGCTCCACGCCCGTCAGTCCGGTCCGCTGCGTGTTCAGCGTGACAGCGCCGGCCCTGGCCGTACTCCTCATCACCCTGGGGCTTACGCTCCCGGCGGTCGTCTGGCCGTTCAGCCAGTTCCTGCGCCGTCGATGGGAGTCGCGGTCGTTCGCCGCGCTCGCCCCCCTCTGGGAGGACATCGCCGGCGCGGCACCCGAAGTCGTCCTGGCCTCGGCTGAGTTCCACGATCAGGAGCACGCGGACGACTCCGACTTCTTCCTCCACCGTCGGGTGATCGAGATCAACGACGGTGGCCTCGCCCTTCGCCCTCACCGTTCTCCGCGAGTCCAGGAGAACGCCGAGCGGGCCGTCGCCGCACGCGGCCTGGCAGGCACCCCGGAAGGAGACGCGATCGTGGAGGCCGCGATCCTGCGAGCCGCCGTACAGGCGAAGAAGACCGGGAGCGAACCGCAGACGGAAGCCGCACCGCCGGCCCCCGATGCCGCCTGCCGGGCGGGCAACCTCCGCGCCGAGACCGAGTGGCTGCTCCTCGTCGCCCACGCCTACGCACAGAGCGAGATCACGCGCACCGTCACAGCCGAACTGGCGCCCGCAGGATTGGACTCGCAAGCGTGACGGACCCGTTGCAGGACCCGCGGTTCTTCGCCGATCCCTACCCGACCTACGCCCGGCTGCGAAAAGCAGCCCCGGTTCAGAAGGTGCCCACCGGTTCAGGAGGGCGCTACAGCTACCTGGTCACGGGCTACGCAGAGGCCCGGGAGGCATTCACCGATCCTCGGCTTTCGAAGAACACCATGCGGTTCTTCGCCGGCCGGCCGTCGCAGCGCGACCTCCATCCGGCCGTCTCCCAGAACATGCTTGCCACCGACCCCCCGCGCCACGCACGGCTGCGGTCTCTGGTGACGAAGGCGTTCACCACCGGGGCCGTCGCGCGGTTGCGCCCGTACATCGCCGGGTTGATCGACGACCTGCTCGACGCCTGGCCGGATCACGGACCGGTGGACCTCGTCGCGAGCCTCGCGGTACCGCTGCCGGTCACCGTCATCTGCGAGATGCTGGGGGTACCCGAATCCGACCGCCAGCTCGTGCGTACGTGGTCGAACGAGCTGTTCGCCGCCGGAGATCCCCAGCGGATCGACGCCGCCTCACACGCCGTCGCCGGTTACATGACCGACCTGGTCGCCTCCAGACGCAGCTCGCCCGGCGAGAGTCTGCTCGACGACCTCATCGCCGTACGCGACGGCCAGGACCGGCTGACCGAGGAGGAACTCGTATCGCTCGCCGTCCTCCTGCTCGTGGCCGGCCATGAGACCACCACCAACTTTATTGGCAACGCGGCCTTGGCTCTTCTGCAGCACCCGGAGTCACTCGCTCGGTTGAGGGCCGAGCCGCAGCTGCTGGGGAGTGCCCTGGACGAGTTGCTGCGCTTCGACTCGCCTGTCGGGATCGCCACGTTCCGCTACAGCACCGAAGCGCTCACACTCGGCGGGACCGAGATCCCCGAAGGCGTCCCGGTCCTCATCGCTCCCGGCGCCGCCAACCGCGACCCTGACCGATTCCCCGAGCCGGACCAGCTCGATCTCACCCGCGGTGCCACCGGTCACCTGGCCTTCGGCCACGGAATCCACAGATGCCTGGGAGCCCCCCTCGCGCGAGCAGAGGCCGAACTCGCACTCCGGGCGGTCACGCTCCGCTTCCCCGACCTTCGACTGGCAGTTCCCGCCGAGGAACTGGAGTGGCGGCACACGCGGTTGATGCGCGGGCTCACATCGCTGCCGCTCACCCTGTGACGACGAGGGCGCTGGAAGCCTCGCCCGGCCTCGGATCACGGACAGCGCGCTGTCCGTGATCCGAGGCCGGGCGAAGCTGCATGAACCGGTAGGCGTCGATGACGATTGACTTCCCTGCCGCGTCGGCCCCGAGCACGGCCGCGACCGGCACGGCCTCCCACCCGGTCGCTTCGGGACGGGACGGGCCGTGTCGTGGACGGAGCTGGGATCGAGCCACTGCCCGTCCCGAAGCGGACGGACGTCCGGCGCCACGTGACGTTCATCGCACGAGATCAGGAGGCCAGGCGTTGCAGGCGGTCGGCGGCCTCGTGGAGAACGTCGTCCTTCTTGCAGAAAGCGAAGCGGACCTGGCTGCGGCCGGCGTCGGGATCGTCGTAGAACACGGAGTTGGGGATGGCGACGACGCCGCAGCGTTCGGGGAGGGCGCGGCAGAAGGCGTAGGCGTCCTTCTCGCCGATGGGGGTGATGTCGGTGGTGATGAAGTACGTGCCCTGGGGCTGGTAGACCTTGAACCCGGCTGCGTGCAGACCGTCGCCGAGCAGGTCGCGCTTGCGCCGGAAGTCGGCGCGGAAGCTGTCGAAGTACGAGTCCGGCAGGCGGAGAGCTTCGGCGATCGCGTACTGGAAGGGGCCCGCGCTGACGTAGGTCAGGTACTGCTTGGCTGTCCGGACGGCGGTCACGAGCTCCTGGGTACTGGTCACCCAGCCCACCTTCCAGCCGGTGAACGAGAACGTCTTGCCCGCGCTGCCGATGGTGACCGTCCGCTCGCGCATCCCGGGCAGGGTGGCCAGCGGCACGTGCTCGGCGTCGTCGAAGACGAGGTGCTCGTAGACCTCGTCCGTCACCACGAGCAGATCCCGCTCGACGGCGATCCGCGCGATCTCCGTCAGCTCCGCGCGGGTGAGGACGGTGCCGGTCGGATTGTGCGGGGTGTTGACCAGCAGCAGCCGGGTCCGGTCGGTGACCGCGTCGCGCAGCTCGTCGAGATCGAGCCGGAAGCGCCGGTGGGCGGTTCCGTCGGGAGCGCCCTCGGCCGTGCCCTCGTCGGGGCGCAGCGTCACGGGCACCCGTGTGCCGCCCGCCATGGCGATGCAGGCCGCGTACGAGTCGTAGTACGGCTCCAGCGCGATCACCTCGTCACCGGGCTCCAGCAGCGCGAGCAGCGCGGCGGCGATGGCCTCGGTGGCGCCCGCCGTCACCAGGACCTCGGTGTCGGGGTCGTACGACAGGCCGTAGCGGCGCCGCTGGTGCTCCGCGATCGCGGTGCGCAGCTCGGGGACGCCGGGGCCCGGCGGGTACTGGTTGCCGCGTCCGTCCCGCAGCGCGCGTACGGCCGCCTCCCGGATCTCGTCGGGACCGTCCGTGTCCGGGAAACCCTGGCCGAGGTTGATCGAACCGGTACTCGTCGCGAGGGCGGACATCTCGGCGAAGATCGTCGTCCCGAACTCGGCGAGCCGGCGGTTCAGGAGGGGGCGCGCGCTGGAGGTCATGCCGGTCATCCTCCGCCCGGGCCCCGGAGTTCCTCAACCCACGGCCCCCTCGGACAGCCCTTTCGGACCATCCGCGGGCGGCCCGTGCCCGGTCCCGGAGGGGTCGGTGGACGTCGCCGCCGACATTTGGCCGAAAGTGCGGGCAACCGACGGGACGCCTCTCGTGAAGGAGTTGACCGCACCGACTCGCAGGGTCATGATCCTTGATCAACTCAGCCTGTTCTCAACACACTTGAAGGAGCTTGATGCATCAGAAGACCCGAGCCCGCGTCGGGACGTTCCTGGCGACCAGTGCGCTCGTCCTCGGAACCTCCCTCACGATCGGAGCGACCGAGGCTGCGGCGGTCGACTTCACGTTCTCGAAGAGCGGGGTGTCCTCCGACGGGAGCTTCGACGTCAAGGTCTACTACCGCGGGGACCTCGCGGGCACCATGGAGTGGCGCGGTGATCCCCGGGACGGCGACCCGGGCGACGCGTTCCGGGTGAAGGACCAGGCCCCCGACGGGTTCGGCATCCTGGCGCGCATGGTCGACCCGACGACGGGTCGTTACGCGACCACGCGTGGAATGTCGTACCCCTACACGAGCGGCTGGGACACCGGCGACCTGGACGAGGGCACCGAGGTCTTCATCCAGGTCTGCGCGGTCAAGGGCACCGGAGAGTGGTGCAGCATCGCCTACCAGGGCCACGCGTAAGCGACGTGCGGGGCCGTCCGACCCCGGCGGTCGGCGGCCCGTCCGGGCGCACCCGGGATCCGGCCCGGCCGCTCGCACGGCGGCTGGTGTGCAGGTCGGTCCGACCCGCCGTGCCGGGCGCCGGGCGCCCGAAGTGCCGGGTGCCGCCGGCCATGCCGTGACCGTATGTCATGCTGCCCCCGCGATCATGCGTGTACCGGCCATGTGTGGCCGGGAGAGATGGGGTGGGCATGGCGAAGGTCCAGGCGGGCGGGTTCCCCGCACAGGAGGAGATCCGTTTCCGTCTCAGTGCCGGGCAGCGGTTGATGCCCGTGATCCCCGCGGTCCTGAGCCTGGGGGTCAACGTCCTCAACCCCGCCGGCCGGAGGGCGTTCGGTCCGTGGTTCTTCGTCGCGTGGGTCGGGTTGGTGCTCCTGGTGACGGTGCTCGCGGCGACGTCCCCCTTCGGGGTCACGTTGACGCCCTCGGCCGCCCTGGTGCGTAACCTCCGCCGCCGCACCATCCCGTGGGCGTCCGTGCAGAGTGTCCGCGTCGAGCAGGTCATGGGCACCCGGTTCGTCGCGCTGTACCAGGCCGACGGCCGCCGCACCAAGCTCCGGGCGCCGATGACCGGGTTCCTCCAAGGGGATCGCGACTTCGAAGCGAAGTTCCACGTCATCGGACAGTGGTGGCTGGCGCACCGCGGCGGCGACTGGGTCCCCGTTCCGCCCCCCGGAGCCGGCGTGCCGACCTGGCGTTGACGCCGGAGATCCCCGTCCGTCCGGTGCCCGGCGTCAGGAGTCCTCGACGGCGGAGATCTCGAACTCCAGCTGGATCTTCTCGCTCACCAGGACGCCGCCGGTCTCGAGCGCGGCGTTCCAGATGACGCCGTAGTCCTTGCGGTTGATGGTGAGCGAGCCTTCGAGTCCGACGCGAACGTTGCCGAGGGGTCGGTGGCGGTGCCCCTGTAGCCGAAGGGGATGGTCACCTGCTTGGTGACGTCCTTGACGGTGAGGTCTCCGGTGACGTCGAAACCGCTGTCGCCGCTGCGGTGGACGGCCGTGGAGACGAACGTGATCTGCGGGTACTCGTCCATGTCGAGGAAGTCGTTGCTGCGCAGACGCTTGTCGCGATCGGCGTTGCGGGTGTCCACGCTCCTGGCCTCAGTGGTCACCTTGCCGTGGGCCAAGCCGCGTTCGCCCCGCCTGACCGGGAAGGTCACGGCCGCAGGCGGCCCGGTTGCCCGCGGGTGGCCCCTGAGCTGCGCTTCTGTGCAGGTCAGGGGCCGATCCCCCGACCGAACCCTCTGAACTTCCTCAACTCTGCTTTGGGCCGTGAGGCGTGAGGGCATCCCCCTGTCACGCGAGAGCGGAATCGAGAAGCACGGTCCACGGGGGGCCGCTTCGGGGGAACGGAAGGAGGGTGAAGCCATGGTCATCGTCGGCATCATCCTGGGAGTCGTCCTGCTCGTAGTGATCGTGAGGGCAGCCATGAGGGCCCGGAGGAAGCTCGGCGGTTCCGCCGGCGACGGCGGCAGCTGGTGGGCCGGTGGCGCGGGGGTCGGCGGCGCCCAGTCCTGCGGTTCGTCCGGAGGTTCGTCAGGCGGGCACCACGGGGGTCACTCCTGCGGGGGTAACTCGTCGTGCGGAGGTTCGTCCTGCGGAGGCGGGTCCTCGTGCGGCGGGGGCGGATGCGGCGGAGGCAGCTGACACGGGGCAGCTGAGCTCCCTGGCCGGAGGCATCCGGCGCACGGACGTGCCCGTCGGCCGACGACTGCCGACGGGCACGTCCACGCCCGGGGCGCGCGCCGTAGTTGAACAGTTGAGCTGTGAAGCCCTCGGGGGGATGGAAACCCTACGAAGTTGGGTAAAAACGCTGTGGCGGCACCACAGTTCATGATTCCCTCTAAACCACCAAAGCGGCCCTGGTAAGTCACCGAAGCAGCCCTGGGCCCACAGGCCTCGGAAATCCATCGGATGGTCCTATCCCGGACGCGTCCTTCGGATGCCCTCCGGCCGGGCTGGCCGGGCCGTTCCCCCGGTGCTGACCGGGTGCGCCGGAACCCCACCTCACCTTTGCGTGCTAGCGGAGCCGACCCATGCTCACGACCCTGAACACCTCGTACACCGACACGCGCGCGGCCGATCTCGCCTGGGCCCTGGGCCGCGAACCGCTACCGGCCCTCGCCACCCTCGAACTCGAACTGGCCGGGGCGAAACTGCAGTTGAGACTGCTAGGCGCATCCCATCAGGTCCTCCTGGACGAGGAACGGGGCAGTTGTTCGGAGACCGTCGCGTGCATCCCCGGCAGCAGCACACCGCTGCCGCTCGGCGTCGCGAAGCGGTTCGACGACTGGGAGTACGAGTTCGCGGCGCGCGTCGAGATCCTCTCGCCCGGCTCCTTCGCGGGCCGGGCCCAGGAGTTGCTGGCCCTGGTCTCCGACCACCCCCACGGGCTCGCGGGCGTCTTCCCCGGCAGCCCGCACGCCTTCACCGCGATGCTCGCCCAGCGCCACGAGGGCCAGGTCCATTGGCGTACGTGGCACGCGTACCCGCAGGACGGCCAGTTGGTCGCGACGCGTACGCGGGTCGGCGTGCGCGCCGACGTCCTCAGCGCGTCAGCCGTCTGACGGCACGGCGTCCGCCGGCGCGGGGGTCCGCCCGCCGTGGGCCGGGAAGATGTCCAGGTCAGCTCCGTGTGCCATAAAGCGCAACGGTTTCCACACGTGTGGGTGACGAGACGTGGTGGCACCGTGACGTAGCGTTCGCAGCGTGATCGAACCGCACGCGCCAGCACCTCCCGGCGCGCCGCCGCCCTGGGGCGTCCAGGGCCAGGCGCGGCTGCCGGTCCGCCCGGGTCTCGCCAGGTTCCTCGTCCTGGCGGGAGTGTTCGTCTGTGCCGCGTGCGGACTCGTGTACGAACTCGAACTCATCTCCCTGGCCTCGTACTTGATCGGCGACTCGGTCACCCAGGCATCCGTCGTGCTGTCCGTCATGGTCTTCGCCATGGGCGTCGGCTCCCTCGCCGCGAAGCGGCTCCGCCCGCACGCCGCCGCCGGCTTCGGGGCGGTCGAGGCGGTGCTCGCCCTGGTCGGCGGATGCAGTGCGATGGTCCTGTACGCGATGTTCGCCTGGACCGGCGGCTGGGGCGGTCCGTGGGCGGACGGACCCCGCTGGCTGCTGGTGGCCTTCTCGCTCACCATCGGCCTGCTCATCGGCGCCGAGGTCCCCCTGCTCATGGAGCTGATACAGCGCATCCGCCGCCAGGACCCCGGCGGCGCCGTCGCGGACCTGTTCGCGGCGGACTACGTGGGCGCCCTCGTCGGCGGCCTCGCCTTCCCCTTCCTGCTGCTGCCCCTGCTCGGCCAGCTGACGGGCGCGCTGCTCACCGGGACGGTGAACGTGATCGCGGGCGGAGCCCTCGTGCTCGGCCTCTTCCGCAAGGACCTCACCCGGCGCGCCCGCTGGGTCCTGCTCGTCGTCAACCTCCTCGTCCTCGGCCTCCTCGCCTCGGCCGCGGTGCTGGTCGACGACTTCGAACGGGCCGCGCGGCAGGCCCTGTACGGGGCGGACGTACGCGTCGCGCTCCGCAGCGGAGTCCAGGAGACCGTTCTCACGGGAGGCACCCGCGGCCGTCCGCTCCACCTCTTCCTCGACGGCCGGCCGCGGTTCAGCGGCCGCGACGAGCGCCGCTACCACGAGGCGCTCGTCCACCCCGCGATGAACGGACCGCACGCGCGCGTGCTGATCCTCGGCGGCGGTGACGGACTCGCCGCCCGGGAGGTGCTGCGCCACTCCGGGGTCCGCGAGGTCGACGTCGTCGAACTCGACGCGGACATCGTCCGGCTGGCACGCCACGACGCCGCGCTCTCCGCCCTCAACGGCCATGTGTACGACGACCCGCGGGTGCGCGAGGTGACGGCGGACGCCTTCAGCCGGCTGCGCGCGGACCGGTCGACGTACGACGTCGTCATCTCCGACCTCCCCGACCCCGGGATCACCGCGAGCACCAAGCTGTACTCGCAGGAGTTCTACGGCCTCGCGCTCCGCGTCCTCGCCCCCGGCGGGCGGCTCGTGGTGCACGCCGGTCCGCTGGGCGCCCGGCGGCGGACCTTCTGGACGGTCGACTCCACGATCCGCGCGGCGGGCCTGTTCACCAGGCCCTACCGGGTCGTCAGCCGGGACCCCGGTTTCCCGTCCGGTCCCGACCGCACCCCCGGCGGTGGGGCGGGTTCCCGCGGCGACTGGGGTTTCCTCCTGGCCTCCCGCACACCCGGACCCCTGCGGCTGGCCGCGTCCTGCCCCCGGCTCGGCACCCTCACCCAGGCGGCCCTGGCCGCGGACGCGCGCGCCGCCGCCCGCGGTCGGGTGCCCCACGCCCTTCCGCCCTCCACGCTGGTGCATCCGCGGTACTCCGGCTGAGGCCCGGGTGCGGGAATCCGGCGATACGCGGGTGCGGCCCGGGCGGTGCTGGGTAGGCTCGGCTGACATGGAGCATGAGGTGTTCGTTCCGTTTCCGGCCGGGCGGCTGAGCGAGGCGCTGGCCGATCCCGTCCGGATCGCCCGCGCGATCCCGGGTCTCCAGCAGGACGCGTCGGCCGTCCCCGGCGACACGGCGGACCCGGGCACGCCGTTCGCCTCCGGGGCCGGGCGGGACGCCGGAAGGACACCGGTCCGCGCCGACGGCGAACAGGGCGAGCACGGTGGGCACGGCGTGGGGGGCGAGCGGATCGCCGGACGGCTGAAGGTCCGCGTCGCCGGTCACACGATCACCTATCGCGGCGCGTTCCGCGTCACCGCCCAGGACGACGGGTCGTACGCCGTCGAGGGCGACGCCACGGAGGTGCGCGGCGCGGGTGCCGTGAAGCTGGCGCTGACCCTGCGGCTCCTTTCCGCCGAGGGCGGTACGACCCTCGCCTTCGGCGGCACGGCCTCCGGCGACGGGCGCGTGGCCGAACTCCCGCACGACGCCGTGTCCTCGGCCGGACGGCGCCTCCTGAACCGCTTCGGCGAGTCACTGGCGGCGGCACTCGCGACCCCGGCCGCTTCCCCGTCCGCCGCCGGTTCGACGCCGGTGGCCGCTTCCCCCTCCGAGGACGGGACCGAGCGGGCGGCGGGGCCGGGAGCCGGAGCCGAGTCCGGCCCGGAGGCCCGGTCCGGAGCCGAGCCGTCCAGCCCTGGGGCGGCGCCCACGCCGGAATCCGGCACCGGGGCCGGGCCCGAAGCCGTGGCCCGGTCCGAGCCCGGGGTCGAGTCCGAGTCCGCCTCTGGGGCCGGAGCCGAGGCGGCATCCGAGCTCAAGCCGGAAGGCGAGGCCGAGCCGGATTCCGAGGCCGAGGTCGAGGCCGGGTCCAAGTCCGGGGCCGGCGCCGAGGTGGAGGCCGAGCGCGAGCGGGAAGGCGGGGCCGAGGCGGGGCCCGACTCCGGAGCCGGGTCCGAGACCGGGTCCGAGGCCGAGGTGGAAGGCGGGGCCGAGGTCGGGAGTGGGTCCGAAGGCGAGTCGGGGGCCGGGCGTGAGGCCGGGACGCCCTCCGTCTTCGAGGAGGAGGTGCCGCCCGGTTCGCTCGGGGCGGTGGCCGGGGACGGCGAGTTCGACGGGGCGACGGCGGAGGAGTTCGTGGCGGACGACCGGGAACCGGGAAGCGAGGATCCGATGGCCGAGGCCGCGCACGCACGGCGCACGATGATCGGGCGCAGCGCGGAGGAGGTGGACCACGCCCCACCGCGTGGCCGATACGCCCCGGTCCCGCCCCCGGAGGCCACCGCCGCCCGCGCCACCCTCCGCTGGGCGGCCCCCGCGGCGGCCCTGGCACTGGCCTCGGCGATCGCCGTGACGAGGGCGCTGCGCAAACGCCGGTGAGGGCGGGAAGCCGCCCGGCGCCCCCGCCCCAGTAGGGTCAACTCCGTGAGTAACAAAGACATCACGCTGACCGCGGGTGACGCGGAGGTGACCGTGACGCCGGGCAACGGCGGACGGGTCGGGAGTCTGCGGGTCGGCGGCGTCGAACTGCTGCGGCAGGGCGCGAAGTTCGGGTGCTTCCCGATGGCTCCGTGGGTCGGGCGGATCCGCGAAGGCCGGTTCCTCGACGGCGCCGTCGTCCGGCAGATGCCGCTCAACTCCCCGCCGCACGCCATCCACGGAACCGCCCGCGACGGCGCCTGGCGGACGGCCCACGCCACCACGGACGAAGCCGTGATCACGTACGACCTGGTCGAGCCCTGGCCGCACCCGGCCCGCGTCACCCAGGCGTTCACCCTCACCGAGGACGGCCTGACGCTCGGCATGTCCGTGGAGACGTACGCGGACTCGTTCCCGGCCCAGGTCGGCTGGCACCCCTGGTTCAACAGGAACCTGGGGGACGGCGGCGAGGACGTCCGCGTCGATTTCGCGCCCGCCTGGCAGGAGGAGCGCGGCGACGACCACCTGCCCACCGGCCGCCGGATCGACCCGGCGCCCGGCCCCTGGGACGACTGCTTCGGCACGCCGGGCGGCGTCGACGTCACGCTCACCTGGCCGGGGCGCCTCGAACTGAAGGTCGGCAGCCGCGAGGAGTGGGTCGTCGTCTACGACGAGCAGGAGGCGGCCGTGTGCGTGGAGCCGCAGACCGGTCCGCCGAACGGGCTCAACACGCACCCCCGCCTGGTCACACCCATCGAGCCGCTCGAAGCCTCCATGACCTGGAGCTGGCGGCGGCTCTAAGCTGGCGGTCATGAGCGACGTACGTGGCGAGCTGCTGCAGCAGATCAAGGACAAGGCCGTGGTGCACGGCAAGGTGACCCTCTCCTCGGGTCTCGAGGGCGACTATTACGTGGACCTGCGCCGGATCACCCTGGACGGCGAGGCCGCCCCGCTCGTCGGACAGGTCCTCCTCGACCTCACCGCCGACCTGGACTTCGACGCGGTCGGCGGCCTGACCATGGGCGCCGACCCGGTCGGTACGGCGATGCTGCACGCCGCCGCCGCGCGCGGGCGCAGGCTCGACTCGTTCGTGGTCCGCAAGGCCGCCAAGGCGCACGGTCTTCAGCGCCGGGTCGAGGGTCCCGAGATCAAGGGCCGGCGCGTCCTCGTCGTCGAGGACACCTCGACGACGGGCGGCTCCCCGCTGGAGGCCGTCCAGGCCGTCCGGGAGGCCGGGGCCGAGGTCGTCGGCGTCGCCACGATCGTCGACCGGGCGACCGGTGCCGCCGAGAAGATCGAGGCCGGCGCCGGTGTTCCGTACCTCTTCGCCTACTCCAAGGGCGAGTTGGGACTCGACTGACGAAACTCCCGCGGGACCCCGCCCGACGGCCGGGTCCCGCATGCCGGATGGGGGTCTGGAGCATCCGGCGATGTCTGGAAGGATGGGGCCGACGATGATGTCGCCCCCCTAGGTCAGGGCCATAAGCACCAGTCCCGTCGTACCGCAGCAGCAGTACGCAGACCCGCACATACAAGGAGCGGACAGATGCCCATCGCAACCCCCGAGGTCTACAACGAGATGCTCGACCGGGCGAAGGCAGGCAAGTTCGCCTACCCGGCCATCAACGTGACCTCGTCCCAGACCCTGCACGCTGCGCTGCGCGGCTTCGCGGAGGCCGAGAGCGACGGCATCATCCAGATCTCCACCGGTGGTGCGGAGTTCCTGGGCGGTCAGCACAACAAGGACATGGTGACCGGCGCCGTCGCGCTCGCCGAGTTCGCGCACATCGTCGCCGCGAAGTACGACGTCACGGTCGCGCTGCACACGGACCACTGTCCCAAGGACAAGCTGGACGGCTACGTACGTCCGCTGCTCGACATCTCCGTCGAGCGCGTCGCCAAGGGCCTGAACCCGCTGTTCCAGTCGCACATGTGGGACGGCTCCGCCGAGACCCTCGCCGACAACCTGGCCATCGGCCAGGAGCTGCTCGCCAAGGCCGTCGCCGCGAAGATCATCCTCGAGGTCGAGATCACCCCGACCGGTGGCGAGGAGGACGGCGTCAGCCACGAGATCAACGACGAGCTGTACACGACCGTCGACGACGCGCTGCGCACCGCCGAGGCCCTGGGCCTGGGCGACAAGGGCCGCTACCTGCTCGCCGCGTCCTTCGGCAACGTGCACGGCGTCTACAAGCCGGGCAACGTCGTCCTGCGTCCCGAGCTGCTCAAGGACCTCCAGGAGGGTGTCGCCGCCAAGTACGGCAAGGCGAGCCCGTTCGACTTCGTCTTCCACGGCGGCTCCGGCTCCACCGCCGAGGAGATCGCCACCGCGCTGGAGAACGGCGTCGTGAAGATGAACCTCGACACCGACACCCAGTACGCCTTCACCCGCCCCGTCGTGGACCACATGTTCCGCAACTACGACGCGGTCCTGAAGGTCGACGGCGAGGTCGGCACCAAGTCGAAGTACGACCCGCGCACCTGGGGCAAGCTCGCCGAGGCCGGCATGGCCCAGCGCGTGACCGAGGCGTGCGCCGCCCTGCGTTCCACGGGCACCCGCCTCAAGTAGTCGTCGGGCGATCGTCCGGACGATCACCCGTCGGCCGTTCTTCCGGAAGGGCCCGGCACCCGCCAAGGTGCCGGGCCCTTCCGTATGCTCCGAGGTATGGCCGTGCCCGCGAGAGAAGCCTCGGACGCCGGACCCGCGGTACGGATCGGCTCCCGGACCGGGAAGTGGATCCTGCTGACCACCGTCCTCGGCTCCAGCATGGCCCTGCTGGACTCGACGGTCGTCAACGTGGCGCTGCCGACCATCGGCCGTGACCTGGACGCGAGCCTCGCCGCCCTCCAGTGGACCGTGAACGGCTACATGCTGTCGCTGGCCGGGCTGATCCTGCTCGGCGGCTCGCTCGGGGACCGCTTCGGGCGGCGGCGGATCTTCGTCATCGGCGTCGTGTGGTTCGCCGCGGCCTCCCTGCTGTGCGGGCTCGCGCCGAACGTGGGCGTGCTCATCGCGGCCCGGGTCCTCCAGGGCGTCGGCGGGGCCCTGCTCACCCCGGGGTCGCTGGCGATCATCCAGGCCTCCTTCCACCCCGACGACCGGGCCCGGGCCGTCGGCCTGTGGTCGGGCTTCGGGGGCGTCGGGGCGGCCGTCGGGCCGTTCCTGGGCGGCTGGCTGGTGGACGGGCCCGGCTGGCGCTGGGTCTTCCTGCTGAACATCCCCGTCGCGCTGGTCTGCGCACCGATCGCGCTGCGGCACGTCCCGGAGTCCGGGGGCGCCGCCTTCCGTCCGCGCGGTTCCGGGCGCGCGGAGGGCGAGGAGCACCACGGCTTCGACGTGCTGGGCGCCGTCCTCGGCGCGCTGTCGCTCGCCCTGGTCACCTACGCCCTGATCGAGGCCCCGAGCGGTTCCCCGCTCGTGTGGGTGGCGGCCGTCGCGGGGGCGGCGACGGGGGTGGCCTTCGTGTACGTCGAGAAGCGGCGGCCCGATCCGATGATGCCGCCGGACATCTTCTCCTCGCGCCAGTTCACGGCCGTCAACCTGGTGACCCTGTGTGTCTACGCGGCCTTCGGCGGCTTCTTCTTCCTGACCACGCTCCAGCTCCAGGTCGTGGCCGGCTACTCCGCGCTCCAGGCCGGTACGGCCCTGCTGCCGACCACGATCCTGATGCTGCTCTTCTCCGCCCGCTCCGGCGAGCTCGCCCAGCGCATCGGCCCGCGCGTTCCGCTGACGGTCGGGCCGCTGCTGTGCGCGGCGGGCATGCTCCTGATGCTGCGGGTGGGCGAGGACGCCTCGTACGTCGCCGACGTGCTGCCCGCGCTGCTGGTGATGGGCCTCGGCATGGTCACCCTGGTCGCCCCGCTGACCGCCACCGTCCTGGCTTCCGTGGACATCGCGCGGGCGGGCCTGGCCAGCGGCATCAACAACGCGGCGGCCCGGGCGGCCGGGCTCGTCGCCGTGGCCGCGCTGCCGCTGCTCACCGGGATGGGACCGGAGGCGTACCGCTCGGCGGACGCCTTCGACGCGGCCTTCCGGCGGGCGATGCCGCTGTGCGCGGGCGTCCTGGTGATCGGCGCGGTGCTGGCCTTCGCGACCGTGCGCCGTCCGGCGCCCGGCTGCCTGCGCCCCGAGTGCCGCAGGCACGGTTCCCTGACGGCACCCCCGCTGGAGCCCGAGCGCGCGACCCGGGGAGCCCTGGGGGCGGCGGGTGCCGGGGGTTCCGGGAGCGCCGGGGGTTCCGGCGCCGATCCGGCTTCCTGACCGTGCCGCCCCCGGGGTCCTGGGGCGGTCGTGATGGGCCGGGACCCGGGGAGTCGTGGGTGCGACAGGTCCCGTACCGTGCCGCCCCCCGGAGAGGTCCCGGGTGGTCGTCGTGGGCCGGGGCTGGGATGGTGGTGACGCCCGGGCGCGCCGGGTTCGGGGATCCGGGCGGCGGTCGCCGACCGCGGATGCAGCAGACTGGAACCCATGACGATTCACAAGGACCTGCTCGGGGGACCGCCCCCGACCCACCTCCCCGACGACCCGGAGCCGCGCGAGCTCCTCGCGAACGGCACGGCCCCGGCCGACGTCGCCGCCAAGTACCCCACCTCCTCGCTCGCCTGGGCGCAGCTCGCCGACGAGGCGTTCGAGCGGGGCAGTGTCGTCGAGTCGTACGCCTACGCCCGTACCGGCTACCACCGCGGTCTGGACGCCCTGCGCCGCAGCGGCTGGAAGGGCCACGGCCCGGTGCCCTGGGAGCACGAGCCGAACCGCGGCTTCCTGCGCGCCCTGCACGGCCTCGCCCGTGCTGCGGGGGCGATCGGCGAGCAGGAGGAGTACGAGCGCTGCAGCCAGTTCCTCAAGGACTCCTCGCAGACGGCCGCCCAGACCCTGGGCTAGGTCCTGGCACGGTTCCTGGGAGTGGCCGGTTCTCGGGGGCCGTGCGGTGGGTCCGCCTGGTGTGACCAGGCGGGCCTTGCGGTTTCGGGGGACGATTGTGTTGGATGCCCGGTGGGGACCGGGGCCCCCGTGTCGAAAACGGCAGGGGCGGACCGCTACCCGGAGCACATAGCAGGAGACAGCGATGTCCCACCAGGCTCAGCCCACGAAGGCTCAGGAGCCCGAGACTCCGCATCTCGACTTCCAGGGCACGACCCCGTACGAGGACTACGTACAGGCGGACGTGCTCACCCACCTCCAGCACACCCTCTCCGACGACCCCGGAGAGATGGTCTTCCTGGTCACGACCCAGGTCATGGAGCTGTGGTTCACGGTCATCGTCCACGAGTGGGAGACGGCGGCCAAGGCGCTGCGTTCGGACGACATCCCCGTCGCGGTGGCCGCGCTGAAGCGGTCCGTACGGGAGTTGGAGGCGCTCAACGCCTCCTGGCGTCCCCTCGGGCAGCTCACCCCCGGGCAGTTCAACGCCTACCGTTCGGCCCTCGGCGAGGGCTCCGGCTTCCAGTCCGCGATGTACCGCCGCATGGAGTTCCTGCTCGGCGAGAAGTCGGCGTCCATGCTCGTCCCGCACCGGGGCGCGACGCGGGTGTACGCCGAGCTGGAGAAGGCGCTGCACGAGCCGAGCCTCTACGACGAGACGCTGCGGCTGCTGGCGCGGCGCGGGCACGCGATCCCGGCCGCCGTGCTGGAGCGTGACGTGTCGCAGCGCTACGAGCCGGTGCCCGAGGTCGAGGCCGCGTGGACGGCCCTGTACGCCGGCGACGACACCGACGAGCTCGCGCGGCTCGGCGAGGCGCTGACGGACGTCGCCGAGCTGGTGTGGCGCTGGCGCAACGACCATCTCGTCGCCACCCGGCGGGCGATGGGCTCCAAGACCGGCACGGGCGGCTCCGCCGGGGTGGCCTGGCTGGAGAAGCGCGCGCAGAAGAACGTGTTCCCCGAGCTGTGGACGGCGAGGTCCTATGTCTGAGCGAGGTCCGGTGGCGGCGCTGGGCGCGCGGGCCGCGGAACTGGACGCGGCCGACGAACTCGCCGGGCTGCGCAAGCAGTTCGTGCTCGACGACGTGGTCTACCTGGACGGGAACTCGCTCGGCGCGCTGCCGGTCTCGGTCCCCGGCCGGGTCGAGGACGTGGTGCGCCGGCAGTGGGGCGAACTGCGCATCCGCTCCTGGACGGAGAGCGGGTGGTGGACCGCGCCCGAGCGGATCGGCGACCTGATCGCCCCGCTGGTCGGCGCGGCGCCGGGCCAGATCGTGGTCGGCGACTCGACCAGCGTGAACGTCTTCAAGGCGCTGGTGGGCGCCGTGCGGCTGGCGGGCGAGGGCCGGGACGAGATCCTCGTCGACGCGGCGACCTTCCCGACGGACGGGTACATAGCGGCGTCCGCGGCACGCCTGACGGGCTGCGAGCTGCGTCCGGTCGATCCGGACGAGGTGCCCTCGCGGGTCGGTCCGCGCACGGCGGCCGTGCTGCTCAACCACGTCGACTACCGCACGGGCCGGCGCTTCGACCTGCCGTCCCTGACGTCCGCGATCCGTTCCGCGGGCGCGCTGGCGGTGTGGGACCTGTGCCACAGCGCGGGCGCCCTGCCGGTCGGTCTCGACGAGCACGGGGTGGATCTGGCGGTCGGGTGCACCTACAAGTACCTGAACGGCGGCCCGGGTTCGCCCGCGTACCTGTACGTCCGCGCCGGTCTGCAGGACCGTTTCGACTCCCCGCTGCCCGGCTGGAACTCGCACGCCGACCCGTTCGGCATGAGCCAGGCGTACGCTCCCGCGCAGGGCGCGCTGCGGGGGCGTGTCGGGACGCCGGACATCCTCTCGATGCTGGCGCTGGAAGCGGCGCTGGAGGTGTGGGACGGCGTCTCGATCGAGAGCGTCCGCGCCAAGTCGCTCGCCCTGACCGACTTCTTCCTGGAGTGTGTCTCGGCGTACGTCCCCGACGGGCGGGTCGAGTCCGTCACCCCCTCCGCGCACGCGGAACGGGGCAGCCAGGTGGCCCTGCGCTGCGCGGACGCCGGCGTGGTGATGGAGCGTCTGATCGACCGGGGCGTGGTCGGCGACTTCCGCAACCCGGACATCCTCCGCTTCGGCTTCACCCCGCTGTACGTCGGTTTCGCGGACACCGAGCGGGCGGCCCGGGTGCTGGCGGAGACGCTGGGCCAGGAGCAGGCCGGTCCCGTCGGCGGCTGAGGAACGAGGAGCCCCCGGTACGGGGGCGCGGATCCGTGTGACGGGACGGGCGGGGCCGGAAGGTGAATCCCTTCCGGCCCCGCCCGTCCCTGTTTCCCCCCGGCCCCGCCCGTTCCCTTCTCCCCGGCCCTGCCCGGCTCCTCGTTCCCCGTCCCCGCCTGTTCCCGGGACCCTCGTCCGGTGCTGGCGGGGTGCCGACCAAGCGCGGGCCAGGTGTCGACCGGCGCGTCCGGGTGCGTCCGGGGTCCGTCGCGGGCTCCGGTGCGACCGGGCGGCCCGCACCGGGGAACGGCTCCCGGCGGCCGGGGTCCGACCGGTGGCGACGAGGGCTCCCGGGCTCCCCGTGGCACCCGCGGCGGCGGTCCGTTCCCCTCACCGAGCGTGACGGCCCGGTCCAGGCGCGCGTCACCGGCCTGATAGCGTCCCCGACAACGGCCGAATTGTTCCCTGGTCCGACAAATCCGTTTCACCGCTGAGAGGTTGGAGCATGCAGGACGACGCCGCATCCCGGGCCGGTGTGGACGCCGAGGCACGCCACGGCGCCGGTGCGCAGGGCGACGACGCCGGGCGGGAGGCCGCCGCCGCGCGTGACGCCGCGGAAGAGGCGTCCGCGTTCTCGCATCCGGCCGTGGACCCGGACGTCACCATGGCGTACGGAGATCACCCGGACCAGGTGATCGACTTCTACGCCCCGCGCGATCCCGACCCGGCGGTCCCCATCCCCCTCGTGGTCGTCCTGCACGGGGGCGCCTGGCGCGCCCCGTACGACCGTCGGCACGTCACCCCCTTCGCCGGCTTCCTGGCCCGCCGCGGTTTCGCCGTCGCGAACGTCGAGTACCGCCGCGGCGAGGCGACGACCCCCGCGCGGGCCGGGTCCACGATCCCCGCGCAGGGCGGCCCCGCGGACTCCGGATCCGGGGGCGCCGCTCCGACGGCCGGCCCGGTCGCCGGCCGGTGGCCCGACACCTTCGACGACGTGGCGGCCGCGCTCGACGCGCTGCCCGCGCTGCTGCGCGTGGCGCTCCCGCAGGCCGACCCCCGGCGCACGGTGGTCACCGGCCACTCGGCGGGCGGTCACCTGGCCCTGTGGGCCGCGGCCCGGCATCTCCTGCCCGCCGACGCGCCCTGGCACACCGACGGTCCCGCACCGCTGCGCGGTGTCGTCGCCCTCGCCCCGATCGCGGACCTCCGGGTCGCCGAGGAACTCGGTGTCTGCGGCGGCGCCTCCCGCCAGTTCCTGGGCGGAGAGGCCACGTTCGCGGAACGGCTGCCGTACGCCGACCCGGCGCTGCTGCTCCCCACCGGCATCGCCACCACGCTCGTCCAGGGCCGCACCGACATCGTCGTCCCGCAGGCGGTCGCCGAGTCGTACGCGGACGCGGCGGCCAAGGCGGGCGAGGTGGTCGGTCTGACGCTCCTGGAGGACGTCGGCCACTTCCCGCTGATCGATCCGGCCGCCGACGCCTGCGCGGTGGTGGCGGAGGAGATCGCCCAACTGGCCTGGTGAGGCCCGCTGAGCCGGGTGACCGGGCGGCGCGACGTCCCGGTCACCGGTCGTCACCGAGCGCCCCGGGTCGTCCCCGTAGTACCTGAGAGGGACCCGTGAGGACCCTCCTCGCAGGTGACGACCGCGCGCCCCGCCCGGCTCTACCGTTCTGAACGTGACCGAGAAGACCCAGACGCGGACGACAGTCCCGCCCCCCGGCGGCGCCGGGGCCACACCCCGCAGTCCGGAGTACCGCCTCGCCGCGGACGCCCTGCGCGGCCTGCGCCAGGACATGTTCCATGACGCCTTCGCCTACCGCCCCCTGCCCCGCATGCGCACGGACGGCCCGGTGACCCGCCGCCTGCCCGGAACCCTCCGCAGGTACGCGGCCTGGACCCCGCACGCGGTGGTGGCGGCGGCCGGACTGCTGGCGATGGCCGCGGGCTACAGTGCCGTCCGCGGCCCCGGGGACGACTCGGTCGCTTCGCTGCTCTGCGGGCTCCTCGCCCTGCTCCCGGTCCTGGCGACCCTGGTGCGGCCGATCGGCGCCTTCTGGTTCTCGATCTGGGCGGCCCCGGTCGTCGCGATCTTCGTCGACGCCTGGGGCGACTGGCCCTGGCCGCCCGGCACCTTCATAGCCCACGTCACGGTCATGACGGTCGTGGCCCTGCGCTCCCGCCCCCGTGTCGCGGCGTGGATGTGGCTGCTGACCGCGGCGTACAGCCTGCTCGTCGTCACGGTCTTCGGCGGGGGCTACTACAGCGTCAACTCCTTCCCGCTCCTCTTCGTCGCCGCGCTGGTCCTCCTCGTCGTCACGGTCCTGAACATCCGCAGGGAGGCCGAGCAGGAGGTCACGGCGCACCAGTCGGAGACGGCGCAGGAGCGTTCCCGGCGCACGCTGCTCGAGGAGCGCACGACGATCGCCCGCGAGCTGCACGACGTGGTGGCGCACCACATGTCGGTGGTCGCCATCCAGGCGGAGGCGGCGCCCTACCGGGTGGAGAACCCGCCCCCGGAGCTGGAGCAGGCCTTCGTCACGATCCGGGAGAACGCGGTGGCGGCACTGACCGAACTGCGCCGGGTGCTGGGCGTGGTCAGGGCCGAGGACTACGAGGCCCCGGACGCGCCGCAGCCCACCCTGGCCGACCTGGACGCGCTCCTCGCCAATGTGCGGGACGCGGGTCTGACCGTGGAGAAGGCGGTCACCGGGGCGGTGCGCGAGCTTCCGCAGGGCGTCGAGCTGTCGGCGTACCGGATCGTCCAGGAGGCCCTCAGCAACACCCTGCGGCACGCGCCGGGCGCCTCGGCCCGCGTCGAGATCGGGTACGTCCTCGGCGGGCTCGGCCTGCGGATCGTCAACGGTCCCGCGTCGGCGACGACCCTGGAGAAGTCCACGCACGGCGCGGGGCACGGCATCACGGGTATGCGGGAGCGGGTCACGATGCTGGACGGCGAGATGACAGCGGCCGTCACGGACGACGGAGGGTACGAGGTGGCGGTGTTCCTGCCGGTGCCGTCGGGGGAGGGGACCGGATGACGGGCGGCACGAGCCGTGCGATCCGCGTGCTGATCGCCGACGACCAGATGATGGTCCGCGAGGGCTTCTCCGTGCTGCTCGGCGCGATGCCGGACATCGAGGTGGTCGGCGAGGCGGTCAACGGCAGGGAGGCGGTCGAACGGGTCCGTGAGCTGTCCCCGGACGTCGTCCTGATGGACATCCGCATGCCGGAGATGAACGGGATCGAGGCGACCCGGGAGATCGTCGCCGCCGACGGCGCGGCGAAGGTGCTGGTGCTGACGACGTTCGATCTCGACGAGTACGTGTACCAGGCGCTGCGGGCGGGGGCCTCGGGCTTCCTGCTCAAGGACGCCTCGGCCCGTCAGCTCGCCGACGCGGTGCGGGTGGTGTCGGCCGGGGAGGCGCTGCTCGCCCCCTCGGTCACCAAGCGGCTGATCACGGAGTTCTCCAAGCTCGCGGACGAGCCCCGGCTGTCGGTGACGGCGCACGCGGCGTTCGGGGATCTGACCGACCGCGAGACGGAGGTGCTGGTGCTGATCGCGCAGGGGCTGTCGAACGCGGAGATCGCCGGGCGGCTCGTCGTGGCGGAGTCGACGATCAAGACGCACGTCAGCCGCATCCTGGTGAAGCTGGGACTGCGGGACCGGACCCAGGCGGCCGTGTTCGCTTACGAGGCACGGCTGGTCGTACCGAGGTGACGGTGTACGCCGGCCGGGCGCGGGCGAGGGCGCGCGGCGGGTGGTGCCGAAGCGGCGGTGGGGCGCGGGGCGCGGCGGGGTGACAGGGCGGGGGCACGGCGGTCACCGGCCGGGGCGGCCCTGGTCAGCGGGGGGTGGGCCGGGCTAGCGTCCGTTCATGGCAGCTTTGGAGAGTTCACGGGCCTTCGACCCGTGGGACCCGGCGTTCGTGGCGGACCCGTACCCGGCGTACGAGGAACTGCGGGCGCGGGGCCGGGTGCACTACTACGAGCCGACGAACCAGTGGCTGGTGCCGCACCACGCGGACGTGTCGGCGCTGCTGCGGGACCGCCGGCTGGGCCGGACGTACCAGCACCGGTTCACGCACGAGGACTTCGGACGGACGGCACCGCCGCCGGAGCACGAGCCGTTCCACGTGCTCAACGACCACGGGATGCTCGATCTGGAGCCCCCGGACCACACCCGCATCCGGCGGCTGGTGTCGAAGGCGTTCACCCCGCGCACGGTGGAGCGGCTGAAGCCGTACGTGGAGGGGCTGGCGGGCGAGCTGGTCGACCGGCTGGTCGAGGCGGGCGGCGGTGACCTGCTGGCCGACGTGGCGGAGCCGCTGCCGGTGTCCGTGATCGCGGAGATGCTGGGCGTCCCGGAGTCCGAACGGGCGCCGCTGCGGCCCTGGTCCGCGGACATCTGCGGGATGTACGAGCTGAACCCCTCCGAGGAGGCGGCCCGGAAGGCGGTGCGGGCGTCGGTGGAGTTCACCGAGTACCTGCGCGCTCTGATCGAGGACCGCCGCAAGGAGCCGGGCGACGACCTGATCTCGGGGCTCATCGCGGCGCACGACGAGGGGGACCGGCTCACCGAGCAGGAGATGATCTCCACGTGCGTGCTCCTGCTGAACGCGGGGCACGAGGCGACCGTCAACTCGACGGTGACCGGCTGGTGGACGCTGTTCCGGCATCCCGGGCAGCTCGCGGCGCTGCGGGCGGACCACTCGCTGATCCCCACGGCGGTGGAGGAGCTGATGCGCTACGACACCCCGCTCCAGTTGTTCGAGCGCTGGGTGCTCGACGACATCGAGATCGGCGGTACGACGGTCCCCCGCGGGGCGGAGGTCGCGCTGCTCTTCGGTTCCGCGAACCGGGACGCCGAGGTGTTCGCGGACCCGGGGACGCTGGACCTGTCCCGGACGGAGAACCCGCACATCTCCTTCAGCGCGGGCATCCACTACTGCATCGGCGCCCCGCTGGCCCGGCTCGAACTGGCGTCGTCCATGAGCGCGCTCCTGACCAGGGCTCCCGGCCTCGCACTGGCGAAGGAGCCGGTCCGCAGCCCGAACTTCGTGATCCGCGGACTGGAGGGACTGTCGGTGGAGGTCTGACAGCCGTCACCGCGCACCGCCGCCCGTCCGGCGGCGTGGCCTCGGCCACGCCCCGCCGGGGTCCGGCGGACTCCCGCCTCGCCCCGGTGGGCCGCTTTTCACGTGGCCAGGTCGCGCCGGCGCAGGGACGCCAGTCCCGCCGTCGTCAGGGCCGCGGCGATCGCGGTGAGGACGAGGACCGGTGTCCAGGCCATGGTGCCGCCGGGCAGCTTCGGCAGGTGGCCGAAGGGGGAGAGGTCCATGACGGTCTGCGGGATGTCCAGGGCCGGGCCGATCCAGCCGAGGAGGAGGGCGAGGCCCGCCACGGCCCAGGCGCCGGGGGCAAGCCGGGGCGAGAGGCCGTGGAGCAGGACGGCGACACCGCCCAGGGTCCAGATCGCCGGGACCTGGACGAGGCAGGCGCCGAGGACGGCGCCGGCCTCGGAGCCGTAGCCGAGACCGAGGCCGAGTCCGCCGAGCAGCATGATGAGGACCGTGCCGCCGAAGGCGACGACGAGGTGTCCGCCCGCCCAGCGCAGCCGGCCCACGGCGGCGGCGAGCAGCGGTTCGGCGCGCTGCGAGGTCTCCTCGCCGTGCAGCCGCAGCACGGAGGCGACGATGTAGAGGGCGGCGACCATGCCCAGCATGTTCACCATGGCGGCGAGGAACGCGTCGGTGATCCCGGCCTGCCCGCCCATCCGCTCGATGATCTCGCGGGTCTTGGCGTTGGTGCCGACCAGGTCGGCGGCCCCCTTGGTGATCCCGCCGAACGCGGCGCCCGCGGCGAGGAAGCCGAGGCTCCAGCCGAGCACCGCGCCGCGTTGCAGCCGCCAGGCCAGCGCCCCGGCCGTGCCGAGGCGGCCGGTCGCGGGCCCGGGCCGGGTGGGCAGGAAACTCATGCCGACGTCACGCCGCCCGGCGAGCGTGTAGGCCACGGCGCCCTGCACGGCGATCGCCGCGGCGAACAGCGCCAGGACCCACCAGCGTTCGTCCGCGAAGGCGCGGACGTTCTCCAGCCAGCCCACCGGGGAGAGCCAGGTCAGCACCGACGAGCCGTCGTCGGTCGCGGAGTCGCCCGCCGCCCTGAGGACGAACGCGGCACCGATGAGCCCGCCCGTCAGCCCCTTGGCGAGCCGCGCGCTCTCCGTCAGCTGGGCGACGATCGCCGCCATCGTCGCGAAGACCATCCCGGTCGCGCCGATCGCGAGCCCCAGCGCCAGGGCTCCGGCGGCGCCCTGTCCGGCGAGGCCGATCGCGACGAGGAGGGCGAGGACGCCGTCGGCGACGAACGCCGCGAGCAGGGCGGCGGTCAGCGGTGCCCGGCGCCCGACCATCGCGGCGGAGACGAGTTCCTGGCGTCCGCTCTCCTCCTCGTCCCGGGTGTGCCGTACGACGACGATCAGGCTCATGATCGCGGCGAGGACCCCGGCGTAGCCGCCGATGCGCCAGGCGGTGAGCGCGCCGAGCGAGTCACCGAACACCGGTCCGTAGGTGGCGCGCAGGGAGCTGTTGGTGAGCATCTGCCGTGCCAGGTCGGCGCGTTCGGCGGGGGTGCCGTAGACGGTCTTCAGCGAGGCCGGCAGGGAGAGCACCAGCAGGGCGTTCACGGCGATCCACACCGGCATCGTCACGCGGTCGCGGCGCAGCGCGAACCGCAGCAGGGTGCCGGTACCGGCCAGGGGCCGGGAGCCGCCGGCGCGTGCGGCGAAGGTGCCCGCGGTCGTGGCGGTCATCGCGCGACCGCGCCTTCGGAACCCGTCGGGGCGTCCGCGGCCCCGGTCTCCTCCTGGTAGTGCCGCAGGAACAGCTCCTCCAGGGTCGGCGGGGTCGAGGTCAGCGACCGTACGCCGGAGTCGGTCAGCGACCGCAGGACGGCGTTCAGCCGGTCGGTCTCCACGTGGAGCACGACCCGGCACCGGACGCCGTCCGGCCGGTCCCCGGTGTCCCGCACCTCGAGGTCGTGGACGCCGGGCAGCGACGCCAGCCCGTTCGGGGGTCCGGTGAGTTCGGCGGTGACGCTGGTACGGGTGAGGTGGCGCAGTTCGGCGAGGGAGCCGCTCTCGACGGTCCGGCCCTTGCGGATGATGCTGACGCGGTCGCAGAGCTCCTCGACCTCGCTCAGGATGTGCGAGGACAGCAGGATGGTGCGGCCCCGGTCGCGCTCCTCCCGGACACACTTCTGGAAGACCTCTTCCATCAGCGGGTCGAGGCCCGAGGTCGGTTCGTCCAGGATCAGGACGTCGACGTCGGAGGCGAAGGCGGCGACGAGGGCGACCTTCTGCCGGTTGCCCTTCGAGTAGGTGCGCCCCTTCTTGGTGGGGTCGAGCTCGAAGCGCTCGATCAGGTCGGCGCGCCGCGCGGGGTCGAGGCCGCCGGTCCGCCCGCCGCCCGGTCCGCCGCGCCGGGTGCGGCCCCCGTCGTGCAGCCGTCCGTAGAGGTCGATGACCTCACCGCCGGAGAGGTTGCGCCACAGGGTCACGTCCCCGGGGACGTAGGCGACCCTGCGGTGCAGTTCGACCGCGTCCGCCCAGGGGTCCATGTCCAGCATCCGCGCCGTGCCGGCGTCCGCGCGCAGCAGGCCGAGCAGGACCCGGATGGTGGTGGACTTCCCGGAGCCGTTGGGGCCGAGGAAGCCGTGCACCTCACCGGCCTCGACCTCCAGATCGAGCCCGTCCAGCGCGTGCGTGCGGCCGAACGACTTGTGCAGTCCGGCGACGCTGATTGCCTTCGTCATGATGCAGAACGTACGCTTCCTTCAGAAATTTGTGAAGTTAAGGAAACGTATAAACCCTGGCTACACTCGACGGTGATGCGCGAGCGGGGAGATGATCGACAGATGGCGGAACCGATCGCGGCGGAGCGGGACCCCGAGGCGGTCTCCCAGTTCGTCGAGGGCTTCGCGGCACAGCTCGTCGAGGCAGGGATGCAGCGGATGCCGGCCCGGGTCTTCGCCGCGCTGCTGTCCTCCGACTCCGGCGCCCTGACCTCAGCCGAACTCGGCGAGCAGCTCCAGGTCAGCCCGGCGGCCGTCTCCGGCGCGGTGCGCTACCTCGCCCAGCAGCACATGGTCGCGCGCGAGCGCGAACCCGGCTCACGGCGCGAGCGGTACCGCGTGCACAGCAACCAGTGGTACGAGGCGCTGACCCGACGCGACGCCGTGCTCAAGCGCTGGGAAGCCGCGCTGCGCGTCGGCGTCGACTCCCTCGGTTCCGCCACCCCTGCGGGGCGCCGACTCTCCGAGACCCTCGCGTTCTTCGAGTTCGTCGACGGCGAGATCGCCGCGATGATGGAACGCTGGCGCGCGCACCGGGACGCGTTGTTCGGCGACGCGTGACAAGGGGCGGCTGACGGGCGCCCCGGACCCGTACGGCGCGGGCGGGCGGGCACGTACCGGTCGTCGAGCGCGCGTGGGCGGGCCCGCGTCGGCCGTCGAACGCGCGGGAGAGTCGGTTTGCGGTCGGGAACGGGTGGGCCGTGTCCCGGCGGGTCGGCCCGGTGCGTCGACGCCCGCGGCCAGGGCGGGGGCGGTGCGGGGTCGGCCGGTTTCGGGACGGGGTGTCCCGCTTCGCCCGGCCTCGCCTCCTCCCGCTTCGCCTCGTCCCGCCTCGGGCGCCGCCGTCGCCCGTCGGCTCGTCGGCCTGTCACCGGGTCGTGGGCAGTGTCAGTCCCCACGCGGCCTCCCGGAGCGTCCAGGTCCGGGTCCTCACCGGGCCGCTCACCACGGAGTCCGCCCCGTAGCGGAAGTCCGCGCCGGAGACGGTGACCCGGTGGCCCACCAGGTGCAGGAGCGAGGCCTCGGCTCCCGAGGTCACCGCGTGGACCTCGATCTCGGCCCCGGTCCCCGACCCGCCGGGCGTCACGGACATGGTCTCCACCGGCTGGTCCAGATCCACCACGCACACCCCGTCGACCTCGATCCGCAGCCGCGAAGGCGCGGGTCCGAGCCCGGGGGCGAGCCGGGACGGCCGGGAGGCGAGCGTTCGCACCAGCGACTGGCAGGTGCGGAGCCAGGGGTGCGGACCGGCCTCCCCGGGTGCTCCCGCGCCCACCGGGGCGGGCGGCCGGGCCGGCAGCGAGGGGATGCGCAGCGCGCCGAGCACCACGCCGTCGCTGTCGTCCACGAGCAGGTCGAGTCTTCGTTCGGCCCCGTCGAGGACCGCCCTGGCCGCCGCGACGGCCCCCAGCGGCACCCCGAGCGAATGTGACAGCGTCTGAGCGCCTCCGACGGGGACGAAGGACAGGGCGCACGCGGCCAGTTCCCGCCGCCGGTGCAGCAGGGACACCGCCCGCAGCAGAGTGCCGTCGTCACCGATCACGACCGGTCGGCGCGCACCCCGGCGGATCAGCGCGCGGGCGAATTCCTCGGGCCCCTCCGGGAGGCACACCTTGGTCGCCGCACCCGCGCTGAGCACGTCTTTCGCGATCCGTACAGACTCGCCGTCCGTCCGTCGGGCGACCGGGTCGATGACCACCAGAAGCTGGTCGGAAGCCGCCACCTCGGTCCTGCCTCGCTTCCTCGGGTAGCATCTTTGTGCAAGAGCCCCTTGCGCCTTTGCGCCAGGGGCTTCGTCTATTCCGGGGCATCCGGTCCGACGGTCGCGGCCAATAGTGGTCGCCGGCGTACGCAGCAGTGGTCAGAATCGGCCGCGTACGTCCCCGACCTTGGACATGCCCCGCCCGGAAGGGGTGTACGCCTGTGCCCGCACTTGTGCTGCTCGGTGCTCAGTGGGGTGACGAAGGCAAGGGAAAGGCCACCGACCTGCTCGGTGGATCCGTGGATTATGTGGTGCGCTACCAGGGCGGCAACAACGCCGGCCATACGGTAGTCGTGGGCGATCAGAAATATGCCCTCCACCTCCTCCCTTCCGGAATCCTCACGCCGGAGTGCACTCCGGTGATCGGCAACGGGGTCGTCGTCGACCCGTCCGTCCTGTTCTCCGAGCTGAACGGACTGAACGAGCGCGGCGTCGACACCTCCAAGCTGCTGATCAGCGGAAACGCTCATATCATCACGCCTTACAACGTCACTGTCGACAAGGTGACGGAACGCTTCCTCGGAAAGCGGAAGATCGGGACCACCGGACGCGGGATCGGTCCGACATACGCGGACAAGATCAACCGCGTGGGTATCCGCATCCAGGACCTCTACGACGAGTCGATCCTCACCCAGAAGGTCGAAGCGGCTCTCGAGGTCAAGAACCAGCTGCTCACCAAGCTCTACAACCGTCGCGCCATCGAGGCGGGCCAGGTCGTCGAGGAGCTGCTGAGCTACGCGGACCGGCTCAAGCCGTACGTTGCGGACACCGTCCTGATCCTCAACCAGGCGCTGGAGCAGGACAAGGTCGTGCTCTTCGAGGGCGGCCAGGGCACGCTGCTGGACATCGACCACGGCACGTATCCGTTCGTGACGTCGTCCAACCCGACCGCGGGCGGCGCCTGCACGGGTGCCGGAGTCGGCCCGACGAAGATCAGCCGGGTCATCGGCATCCTCAAGGCGTACACCACGCGCGTCGGTTCGGGTCCGTTCCCGACCGAGCTCTTCGACGCGGACGGCGACGCGCTGCGGCGCATCGGCGGCGAGCGCGGTGTGACGACCGGCCGTGACCGGCGCTGTGGCTGGTTCGACGCGGTCATCGCCCGTTACGCGACCCGCGTGAACGGTCTGACCGACTTCTTCCTCACCAAGCTGGACGTCCTGACCGGCTGGGAGGAGATCCCGGTCTGCGTGGCGTACGAGATCGACGGCAAGCGCGTCGAGGAACTCCCGTACTCCCAGACCGACTTCCACCACGCGAAGCCGATCTACGAGAACCTCCCCGGCTGGTCCGAGGACATCACCAAGGCGAAGACCTTCGAGGACCTCCCGAAGAACGCGCGGGACTACGTGAAGGCGCTGGAGGAGATGTCGGGCGCGCCGATCTCCGCGATCGGCGTCGGTCCGGGCCGTGACGAGACGATCGAGATCAACTCGTTCGTCTAGGAACGGTCTTGGGGCCTGTTCCGGGGCCGGTTCTGGTGACGGGCCGGTCCTGGGGCCGGTCCTGGAGCCTGTCCCTGTCGGGCTCCGACGCGGAGCGTCATGCCCCGCGGTTCCTTTTCCACGAGTGCGCCCCCGGCCGACATCCGGGGGCGTACCCGTACCTGGGGAGCGGGCCTCAGCGGGAGGTCAGTCTCCACAGGTGGTCGGCGGTGCCGTTGTCGTCCCATTGGAGGACCTGGGCGCCGGTGGAGGTGCTCATGCCGTTCACGCCGAGCAGCAGACCGCTGTTGTAGTTGGCGATCTTGTAGTAGCCGTCACCGGCCGGGACGAGCTGCCAGAGGTGGTCGGCGGTGCCGTTGTCGCCCCAGATCAGAGCGGTTCCGCCGGCGGCCGTGCTCGCGTTCGTGATGCCGAGCAGCAGGCCGCTCGCCTTGTTGGTGATCTTGTAGAGGCCCGAACCGGCGGAGGAGAGGGTCCACGACTGGCTGGTGCCGGTGGTGGAGGCCGCCTGGACGACCGTGGTGCCCTGGGCCGTGCCCGCGTTCCGGGTGTCCAGCGCGAGGCCGCTGTTCCTGTTGCCGACCTGGTAGGTCCCGGCGAGCGAGGTGGAGCCGCCGGTGGGGGTGACGACCAGGTGGTAGCCGTCCGAGGCGTTCATGGCCACGGGCACGGTGACGGACCCGTTCGTGACCGGGTAGTCGGCCTCCGAGATCGTGTACGGGGCCGCCACGGCCGTGGTGCGGCCCCTGGACGGCGTGTACTCCAGCTTCGCGTGCGCCGTGGAGCCGAAGGCCGACAGTGAGCCGAGGCCCTTGACGGTGACGGCCGTCGAACCGGTGCCGCCGCCGAAGACGACGCTGATCTGCCGGCCGTCCCCGGTGCGGGACGCCGCTCCGTCGATGCCCGTCTGGGACGGGGGCGTGGTGGGAACCATCGAGCCGGACATGTCGCCGTACCACTTGTAGAGCCAGTACGAGCCGTTGGGCGATCCGCCGGTGTCGGTGAGGGTGTCGCCGAGGGTGCCGTAGTGGTTCCAGAAGGCGAGTTCGGCGTCACGGACGCCCGTCCGCTCGAACTTGGCGACGTATCCCACGAGCGCGCCCGGCACGCCCATCTCGGCGGGCGCCGCGTACTCCTCGATGGAGATCGGACGGGGGCTGATGCCCAGGCCGCTCTCCAGCGAGCGGTAGGCCGCGACGTGCGCCGCGATGTCCCGGGAGCCCTGGAGTTCGTGCCAGGCGATGACGTCGGGGACGGTGCCCGCGGCCTTGGCGGCGGTGAGGAACGTGCTCATCCAGCCCTGGTTCCAGGCCGAATGGCTCGGTCCCTGGATCGGCGTGGCGGCGTCCTTGGCGCGGACCTCCTTGTAGGTGCGCGTCCAACCCGCCTCGAACGTGCCGGCGTTCGCGGTGTCCCAGGTCCAGTCGGGTTCGTTCCACAGCTCGTAGGCGCGGATGTTGCCGGCGGAGGACGACTTCACGGACGCGATCTGACTGTCCACGGCCGCCAGCCAGTTGTTCCAGCTCACCCACTTGTAGGGGAAGTTCGGGTACCAGTCCGGCATGCGTACGACGATCCCCGCGCCGGCCCGTGCGGCCTTGGACGCCACGATCAACGCGTCGCCCCCGGGCGCGGGTTCGCCGTTGGGGAGCTGCGAACCGCCCGGGGCCATCTGCACGAAGGTGTTCGGCTTGAGCGGGGTGACCAGGCTGTCGGCCGGCGTGCTCGCGTCGGCGAGGCCGTACAGGCTGCCGGTCGCCACATGGGTCACGGACCGGAGCGTCTGGCCGGCGTCGACGACCAGGGTGGTGGCCGTGGTGGGGGCCGCCTCGGCGGGGGGCGCGGTGAGCAGGGCGGTGGTGGCCAGCGCCGCGGCCACCAGGGCGGGCAGTGCGCGGGCTCGGCGGGGTAACTGGTCCAGGGGGGTGGGGCGTCGTCTTGTGCGGCTCGTGCGGGTCATGGCGGAGCCTCCTGGGGATGGGGATGGGGATGGGGATGGGGCTCAGTCCTTTACCGCGCCTGCCGTCACGCCCGCGGCCACGTAGCGCTGGGCGAGGACGAGCAGGACGGTCGCGGGGACCGACGCGACGACGGCGGTGGCCATGATCGCGTTCCATTCCTGGTTGTTGTTGCCGATGTAGTGGTAGATGCCGAGGGTGATGGGCCGCATGTCGCCGCCGCCGTCGAGGGTGTTGGCGAAGACGAAGTCGGACCAGGCCCACAGGAAGGCGAACAGCGAGACCGTGACGATCGCGTTGCGGCTCACCGGAAGGACGACCGACCGGAAGATCCGCCAGGTGCCGGCGCCGTCGACGCGGGCCGCGGAGATGAGTTCGCCGGGGATGCCCGACATGAAGGCGGCGAAGATCATGACGCCGAACGGCACGGCGATGGTGGAGTCCGCGACGATCAGGCCCCACCAGGAGTTGAGCAGTCCGAGGTCCAGGAAGAACCCGTAGAAGCCCATCGCCATGACGATGCCCGGGATCATCTGGGCGACCAGGAGCGCGAGACCGAGCGGTCCGGCTCCGGGCGGGCGCAGCTTGGCGAGGGAGTAGCCCGCGGGGGCGGCGAGGACCAGGGTGAGGGCGACGGTGCCGAGGCCGATGAGCAGGCTCGTGCCGAGGTAGGGCAACTGGTCGTTCAGGACGGCCCGGTAGCCCTCGAACGTGGGGTGCAGCGGGAACAGGTCGGGCGGGCTCTTGCGCATGTTCCGCTGCGGGGTGAGGGACACGTTCAGCATCCAGTAGACCGGGAAGAGCATGAGCGCGGTGAGGATGATCCCGATCGCGGTGTAACGGCGCTTGCCCGTGCGGGACTTCACGCTTCCTGCCTCCTCTGTACGCGGATGTGCAGCAGTCCGAAGGCGAGGGCGATGACGATGAGGATGTCGCCGACGGCGGCGCCGGGGCCGAACTTGGGCAGCAGGGTGCCGAATCCGAGCTGGTAGGACCAGGTGGCCAGGGTGGACGAGGAGTCGCCGGGGCCGCCCTTCGTCATGATCCAGATCAGGTCGAAGACCTTGAGGGTGTAGACGAGGCCGAGCAGGAGCGTGATCGCCGAGACCGGGCGCAGCAGCGGGAACGTGATGCGGCGGAACTGCTGCCAGGCGTTCGCCCCGTCCAGGGCGGCGGCCTCGTACAGCTCGGTGGGGATGTTCTGGAGGCCGCTGTGCAGGATCACCAGGTTGAAGGGGATGCCGATCCAGATGTTGGCGATGATGACCGAGGTCAGGGCCCAGTGCGGTGAGGTGAGCCAGCCGGCGGGGGCTACGCCGGCCAGGTGCAGGGCGTGATTCACCACGCCGGACTCGCTGTTGAACATCCAGGACCAGGTCGACGCCGACACGATCAGCGGCAGCAGCCACGGGACGAGGAACAGGGCCCGCAGGGTGGGGGCCAGCCGGAAGTGGTGGTTGAAGAACACGGCCAGGGCGAGGCCGGCGGCGTACTGGACGGCGATGGACACGAAGGTGAAGACCATGGTGTGCCGCATCGCCGGGGCGAAGGTCGGGTCGTTCAGGACGCTGGAGAAGTTGTCCCAGCCGGAGAAGGGGGCGTCGCCCGCGACGAAGGACCGGACGGTGTAGTCGCGCAGGCTCAGGTCGAGGTTGCGGTAGAGCGGGTAGGCGTAGAAGGCGGCGAGGTAGGCGACCAGCGGGGTGAGGAAGGCCAGCGCCGTCAGCCGGCTTCGGCGATCGTGAGTGAGCATGGGGCTCCTGGGGTGACCGCGTGCGGGTTCGCTCGCGCTGGCGTTCGCGGGGTGGTGTCGGGCCGCGGGGTGGTGTCGGTTCGGTGGGTGGTGTCGGTTCGGTCCGGTGGGTGGTGGGTCGGGGCCGTGTCGGTACATCCGCCCGTCGCCGTCGCCGTCGGGTGAGGTGTGGGCGTCGGTGGCGACGGGCTTGCGATGTACCGACACGGCCCCTTCCGCCGGATCCCGGCTGCGGGAAAGTTCAGCCCCTCCGGCGTTCTAGGAGCGGGGTACGGGGCGGCGGGGGCGAAGAAAGGCGACGCCCCGTCCGGGGTTACCCCTTGGACGCCGCGGTCTGGGCGTCGGACAGGGCGGCGGTGGGGGACTTGGCGCCGGAGAGGGCCGCCTGGACGGCGGTCCACATCGGCTGGGAGATGGTCGGGTACTTGGTGCCGAGGCCGTCACTGGTGCGGCCGCGCGCCGCCGCCACCGCCTCCACCCACGGCTTGAGCTTCGGATTCGCGGTGACCTGCCGGGCCTGCACCTCGGTGCTGGGTGCCACGTAGGTCAGCGTGGTGTCGCTCGCCAGGATGTTCTTGTCGCTGGTCAGACAGGCGACGATCTTCTTGCTGGTGTCGTAGCGGCCGGTGTCCTTCTGCACGGGGACGGTGACGAACTCCCCGCCCGTGGGCACCGGCGCCGAACCACCGTTCTGCGCGGGGATGTTGATGATCCCGTACGGGAATCCGGCCTTCTCGGCGTTGGCGAGCTGCCAGGTGCCGTTCTCGCCGAACGCGTACTCCCCGGTGGCGAACTCCTGCCAGCTGGTGGTCTGCGTGTTGTTCAGTACGTCCTTGGGGGCGTAGCCCGCGTCGACCCACTGCTTCCACAGGGTGAGGGCGGCCACGCCCTTGGCGGAGTCCAGGTGGGTGAGGTCGCCGCCCGCTCCCCAGAACCACGGCAGGAACTGGAAGCTGCCCTCCTCGGTGTTGATGGCCGAGAAGGTGATGCCCTTCTTGCCCGCCGCCTTGATCTTCTTGAGGGCCGCCGTCAGGGACGGCCAGTCCTTGACGGCGGCCGGGTCCACGTGCGCGGCGGTGAGCACGTCCTTGTTGTAGTAGAGGGCGAGGGTGTTGGCGCCGATGGGGACGCCGTAGGCGGCGCCTTCGAGGGTTCCCGCGCCGATGATGTTCTTCTGGATCGAGGCCGTGTCGAGGCCGAGGTCGTCGGTCCTCGTGAGGATGCCCGCCTCCACGAGGGTGGAGACGACCGGGTTGTCGACCATCATCACGTCGGGCGCGTTGCCCTGCTGGGCGGCGAGCAGCGCCTTGTTCCCCAGGTCCGTGGTGTCGTACGCGGTGCGCTTGAGCTCGACCCCGGCCTCGGTGCCGCACGTCGTGACGCGCTTGCCCCAGTCGGAGGAGGCGTCGAACTGCGGGTAGGGGTCCCAGAAGGTGTACGTCGAGGACTTGCCGGACGAGGAGGAGCCGGAGCCGCCGCCGCACGCGGTGACGGTGGCGAGGGCGCAGGCGCTGGCTATGGCGGCGGTCAGGGTGCGGCGGGTGCTTCTCACGGGGTGACCTCGTTGTCGGGAGAGGGACGTGCGGAGAGGCGTGCGGAGGAGTGGGGGGAGGGGCGGGGCTGGGGGAGGGGACGACAGAGGGGCTGGGGAAGGGGGGCGGAATCAGGTGGTGGGGAGCCAGACGCGCATGGCGCCGTCCTCGCGGTTGGCCCAGGCGTAGTAGGGGATCGCGGTGAGTTCGACGGGGTCGCCGGGCGGCTCGGTGGGAGGAGTCGTGGGAGTGGTGGGGCGGTAGGGCCACCAGGAGCCGTCCGTGGGGAGGGCGCGGCGGTGACCGGCGGCCAGCACGGTGGTGACGCCGCCGAGCAGGTCGGGGCGCTGCTTGACGGCGAGCGGGCGGGCGGTGTCGAGGACGAGGTCGTCCAGGCCGCCGCCCGGGTGGTCGGCCTGCTCCAGGCAGTACACGAGCGGTCCGCGTTCGATCGCCGCGCAGCCGCGCACGGCGTCCACCCGCGGGTCGGCGGCGGTGAGCCGGGCGTCCAGGGCGAGTTCGAGGATGACCCGGTCGCCCGGGGCCCAGGTCCGTTCCAGGCGCAGCCAGCCGTCCTCGACGGGCGTGTCCGTGCCGTCGTAGGTCCGCTCGCCGTCGTGGACGCGGAAGGAGCCGCACCACTGGGGGACGCGGAGGGAGAGGGTCCACGGGGTGCCGGGAGTCCGCTCCACGGTCAGGGCGATCGTGCCGTGCCAGGGGTAGTCCGTCTCGGCGCGGACGAGGACGGGGGCGCCGCCCAGGTCGGCGCGGTACTCGCCGGTGACGTACTGGTGGATCTGGAGGCCGTCCGGGCCGGTGGACGCGAGGTAGTGCTCCAGGGAGGCCAGCAGCCGCATGACGTTGGGCGGGCAGCAGGCGCAGCGGAACCAGCGGGTGCGGCGGGCCGACTGGTCGCCGCCCGGGTCGGTGTGGCCGTCGCGGACCTGGAGCGGGTTGACGTACAGCCAGCGCTCGCCGTCCAGCGAGACACCGGCCAGGAAGCCGTTGTACAGGGTGCGTTCGACCAGGTCGGAGTAGCGGGCCCCGCCGGTGAGCAGGGCCATGCGCCAGCTCCACTGGACGGAGGCGATCGCGGCGCAGGTCTCGCAGTAGGCGCGCTCGTTGGGGAGTTCGTAGGGGTCGCCGAAGTCCTCCTCGTCGTGGTGGGCGCCGAGCCCGCCGGTGAGGTGGGTCTTGGTGGCCACCATGGCCCGCCACACGCGTTCCGCCGCGGCCCGGAGTCCGGTCTCGGCGGTCTCGGACGCCAGGTCCGCCGCCGCTGCCAGCAGGTACAACTGCCGTACGGCGTGGCCCTCCACCGTGGTCGCCTCGCGCAGCGGGACCCGGTCCTGGCAGTAGGCCTCGCCGCCGAGCAGGCCGTGGCCGTGCCGGTCGACGAAGTAGCCGGCCAGGTCGAGATAGCGGCTTTCGCCGGTCTCCCGGTAGAGCTCCACCAGGGCGGTCTCGATCTCCGGGTGGCCGTCGATGCCGTCCAGCGGCTTCCCGCTGCCGGGGGTGCCGAAGACCGAGTCGACCTGGTCGGCGAAACGGCGGGCCACGTCGAGGAGTTCGGGGCGGCCGGTGGTGCGGTGATGGGCCACGGCCGCCTGGATGAGGTGGCCCGCGCAGTACAGCTCGTGGCCCCAGCGCAGGTCCTGGTAGCGCTCGCCGTTCCCGCGGAGCTGGAACCAGGTGTTGAGGTAGCCGTCCGGCTGCTGGGCGGCGGCCACCAGGGCGACGATCCGGTCCACCTCGGCCGCCAGGGGGCCCGCGGGCTCCCGGGCCAGCTGCCAGGCGGCCGCCTCCAGCCACTTGTAGACGTCGGTGTCGAGGAAGGGATAGGCCCCCTGGAACGAACCCTCGGCCGTGCCGGCCGCCAGCCGCAGGTTGTGCAGGTTGCCGGCCGACTCCAGCAGGCCGGGGCCCTGGGGGATGGAGGTCCGCGCGTTGACCTCACGGCGGGTGTGCCAGAAGCCGCCGCCGAGGGTGACGGGCGCGGGGCGCAACGCGGTGCGGGCACCGGCGGTGGGTCGGACGGGGCCCGTGCCGGGGAGGCCGGCGGAGCGGGTGCGGGGCATGGTTCTCCGGTTCTCGTCGGGACGTGTTCGGCGGGTCGTCACTTGTTCGGGAACGAGGGCGGCGGGGCGCGGTGAGGGAGAGGGCGGAGGGCGTGGTCGTACGGCGGGGGCTCGGGTGCGGCGGGGCTCCCGGTCCCGGTCGAGGTACGGGTACGGCGGGCTGCTCGGGAACTCGTTTGAGCAACCGTTTTCCTGCCGGAAAGTAGAGGGGAGCCGGGGGAAGGGGGTCAAGGGGCGTGCCGCAATATTTTCTCCCTCGCCCGGCCCCTGGCCCGTACCTCTGGCCGCTGGCACGATGGGGTCGCTGATGTCGTCGGCGAGGGACAAGGACGTTCCGGTCGACGCGAAGGAAAAGGATTGCTCGTGACCTCTGCTCCCCGCACGCCCTCCGCCGCCCGGGCCAGGCTCGCCGACGTCGCCGCCCTCGCGGGGGTCAGTGTGGGGACGGCGTCGAAGGCGCTGAACGGCGGCGGGCGGATGCGGCCCGAGACCCGGCAGCGGGTTCTCGACGCCGTGGAGTCGCTCGGCTTCCGGCCCAACCAGCACGCGCAGAGCCTGCACACCGGGCGCAGCTGGACGGTCGGCCTGATGACGACGGACGGCATCGGCCGCTTCTCCACCCCCGTCCTGCTCGGCGCGGAGGACGCGCTCGGCGCCGGGAAGATCTCCGTGCTGCTGTGCGACACCCGGGGTGACGCGATCCGTGAGCAGCACCATCTGCGCAACCTGATGGACCGCAGGGTGGACGGCATCATCGTCACCGGCCGGCGTACGGACCCGCGCCCGCCGCTCACCGGCATCGACCCGATCCCCATCGTGTACGCGCTCTCCCCGTCCACCGACCCGGCCGACTCCTCCGTCGTCTCGGACGACCGCGGCGGCGCCCGGCTCGCGGTGGAGCACCTGCTGGCCGCGGGCCGGACCCGGATCGCGCACGTCACGGGCCCGGAGCACCACGCGGCCGCCCGGGACCGCGCCCGGCACGCGGCCGAGCACCTGGAGCGCTCCTCGTTGCGCCTGGCCACCGGACGCGTGCACTTCGGCGAGTGGAGCGAGGCGTGGGGGCGACGGGCCGCCGACGCGGTGCTGCGCACGGCACCGGACACCGACGCCTTCTTCTGCGGCAACGACCAGATCGCCCGAGGGGTCGCCGACGCGCTGCGCGAGCGGGGGGTCGACGTCCCCGGCGACATCGCGGTCGTCGGCTACGACAACTGGGACACCATGGCGCTGGCCTGCCGTCCGCCGCTCACGACCGTCGACATGGACCTCACGGAGATCGGCCGGATCGCCGCACTGCGCCTGCTGGAGGCCATCGACGCCGAGGCCGGCCAGGACACCGCCCCGGGACCGGGGGGTGTCCACACGGTTCCGTGCAGGCTGGTGGTGCGCGAGTCCAGTTGATCGCGGGATGCCGCCGGGTGGGATGCGGGATGCGGGTCGGGGGATCGGCTGTCGGGAGCAGCGGGGCCGGCTGCCTCGCCGCCTCGGCGGCCTCGACCGGCGGTCCGGCCGTTCGTGCGCCGGTGGCGGGCCGGGGGTGGCGGGTCCGGCGCCGCGTCCTGTGGCGCGGGTGTCGGAGCGGGGCCGTGGATGGTGAGAGGTTCAGCCTGAAACGGCACGTTTGGATCTTTGTGCGTGCGTCGACCGGAGGAGACGGTGAGTGCGATGCGCGTGATGCTCAAGGCGACCATGGACACCGAGAAGACCAACGAGGTCATCCGCGGCGGGAAGCTCCAGCAGCTGATGCAGGAGACGATGGAGCGGCTCAAGCCGGAGGCGGCCTACTTCACGACCAGCGGCGGCGACCGGACCTGCTACCTGGTGTTCGACCTCCAGGACAGCAGCCGACTGCCCGTGATCGCCGAGCCGCTCTTCCTGAACCTCGGGGCGAAGATCGAGGTCTCTCCCGTCATGAACCCCGAAGACCTTCAGAAGGGCCTCGCCCAGCTGGGCTGACGGTCGTCCGGTGCGGGGCCGCACAGGGCCGGCCCCGCACCGGGACGTCGTTCAGCTGAAGACGATCATCGAGCCCTGGGCGAGACTCCGCGTCGCCGCGGCGTGCAGGCCCAGCCAGACGTGACGCTCGCGGGCGAAGGGGCTCGCGTCGTACGGGGCGGGAGCGGCGGGCTCCTCCAGCTCCGTGGGGACGCTCGGGGGCAGGGGCGGCGCCGGGGGGTTGGCCGGGTCGATGCCGATCGAGGGGGCCACGAACTCGAGTTCGCGCAGCAGGACCTGGGACGAGCCCAGGGGGCCGCCGCCCGTGAGGAGTTCGTCGTTGGCCAGCGGATGCGGGAACTCGACCGGTACGTACGCGCCCGCGTGGTCGTAGTGCCAGACCAGGTGCGACTGCTGCGCGTTCGTCTCGAACATCTCCAGCAGCTGTTCGTAGTCGCCGCCGAGTTCGTCGACCGGCGTCACCGCGAGCCCGCACATCTGGAGCAGGTACGCGCGGCGCAGGAAGTGCAGCGCGTCGTAGTCGAAGCCCGCGACCGGGGCGACGTCACCCGAGAGTCCGGGCATGTACGCGTACACCGGCACCGGTGGGAGTCCGGCCTCGGCGAGCACCTTGTCGTAGAGCGCGAGTTCCTCGGCGAAGGGGTTGTCGGGGGTATGGCACAGCACGTCGACGAGCGGGACCAGCCACAGGTCACAGGCCAACAGACGGCTCCTCTTGCTCCTTGGGGTGCAGGGTGGTCAGGGCAGCGTAGTGCGCGTGGCGGACTTGTGAAGAGGCCGGTACGCAAGTAGCCGCCCGGGTGGGCCGGAGTTCGCCCGCCGCTCGGGGGCCGTGCCCCCGTCCTCCGATCGCCCAAAGGACGGGTCCGCAAACCCGGGACGGGGTGATCCGTGCCCCGGCAGGGGTCTCAGGTCGCTTCGAGGCGCTCGAGGAGGGCGAGCGCGTGCTCGTTGTACGCCGCCACGATCGCCCGGGCCGTGTCGGGGTCGCGGCGGGCGAGGGCGTCCACGAGTTCGGTGTGGCCGGACCACAGCTGGCCCCTGAGGTCGGAGACATGACGCAGGTGCTGGACCGTGCACACCCAGGACTGGACCCGCATCCGGTGCAGGAAGTCGGCGAGGTAGGTGTTGCCGAACAGGTTGCTGAGCTCGCGCCAGTAGCGGAGGTCGTAGCCGATGAGGATGTTCAGGTCCCCGGCGGTGGCCGCGCGCTGGGCCTCCTCGCCGCGCCGCCGGACGCCCGCGAGGGCGGCGAGGGCACGGGGGTCGTCGGCCTGCGGCATGCCGGTGGCCACCAGGTTCTGGAACATGCCCTCCGTGATCAGGCTGCGCGCCTCGATCATGCCGCGGTAGTCGGCGGCGGAGTACTCGTGCACGCGGAAGCCGCGGTGCTGGTCCGCGTCCAGGAGGCCCTGGGCCGACAGGTCGACCAGGGCCTCGCGGACGGGGGTGGCGGAGACGCCGTACTGCTCGGCGATCTCCTTCACCGTGAACTCCTGGCCCGGCCGGAGACGGCCCCCGAGCACCTCGTCACGGAGCGCGTCCGCGATCTGCTGCCGCAGCGTGCTGCGGGTTACGGCGCCAGTGCCGCCGGTGCCGGCCATGGTGGTGGTCTCACTCCCCGTCGCATGGGTGGGTGCGGGTGTCCACGCGCGTATCCCGTGGAGCAGGCCACCTTACGCGGTGGGGGGTCCGGGGGGCGGATCTCCCGGCCCTGGAAGGGGCGACGAACCCGTGCGGCCGTCGGGCTCCGCGAAGGTTCCCCGGCACCCCGGAGGGAGCACGGGGAACCGCGCGGGCGGTCGCGGTACGGGCGGCTCCCGTGGGGGCGGCAGCCGTGCGGGGAGCCCTCAGGGGCTCACACCGTGTGCTCGTCCGCCACCGACAGCGCCTCGTCCAGGGCCGCCAGCCCCTCCTTGGCCTCGGCCTCGGTGATGTTGCACGGCGGCACGACGTGGGTGCGGTTCATGTTGATGAAGGGCCACAGGCCGCGCGCCTTGGCGGCCGCCCCGAACGCGGCCATCGGCGCGTTCGCCTCGCCCGCCGCGTTGTACGGCACCAGCGGCTCCCGGGTCTCCCGGTCCTTCACCAGCTCCAGCGCCCAGAAGACGCCGGTGCCGCGCACCTCGCCGACGCTCGGGTGGCGCTCGGCCAGCTCGCGCAGGCCCGGTCCGAGGACGGTCTCGCCGATGGACGCGGCCTGGTCGACGATCCCCTCCTCCTCCATGACGTTGATCGTCGCGACCGCGGCGGCGCAGGCCAGCGGGTGCCCGGAGTAGGTGAGCCCGCCCGGGTAGGGCCGCTTGGCGAAGGTCTCGGCGATGGCGGCGGAGATCGCCACCCCGCCCAGCGGCACGTAGCCGGAGTTCACGCCCTTGGCGAAGGTCATCAGGTCCGGCGTCACCTCGTAGTGGTCCGCGGCGAACCACTTGCCGGTCCGGCCGAACCCGGCCATGACCTCGTCCAGGACGAGGACGATCCCGTACCGGTCGCAGATCTCCCGCACCCCGGTGAGGTAGCCGGGCGGCGGAGTCATGATCCCCGCGGTGCCGGGGATCGTCTCCAGGATGAGCGCGGCTATGGTCGCCGGGCCCTCGAAGGCGATCGTGTCCTCCAGGTGCTGGAGCGCGCGCTCGCACTCCTGCCGCTCACTGTCGGAGTGGAAGGGGCTGCGGTACAGGAAGGGCGCCCAGAAGCGGACGACCCCGGCCGCCCCCATGTCGTTCGGCCAGCGCCGCGGGTCACCGGTGAGGTTGATCGCGGTGGAGGTGGCCCCGTGGTACGAACGGTAGGCGGAGAGGACCTTCGGACGGCCGGTGTGCAGCCGGGCCATCCGGACGGCGTTCTCGACGGCCTCCGCGCCGCCGTTCGTGAAGAAGATCTTGTCCAGGTCGCCCGGGGTGCGCTCGGCGATCAGCCGGGCCGCCTCCGAGCGCGCCTCCACGGCGAAGGCCGGCGCGAACGTGGTCAGCGTCGCGGCCTGCTCCTGGATCGCGGCGACGACCTTCGGGTGCTGGTACCCGATGTTGGTGAAGACGAGCCCGCTGGTGAAGTCCAGATACCGCTTGCCTTCGTAGTCCCAGAAGTAGGACCCCTCCGCGCCGGCCACGGCGAGCGGGTCGATGAGTTCCTGCGCGGACCAGGAGTGGAACACGTGCGCGCGGTCCGCGGCCTTCACGGCGGCGCCGGCCTGGGGGTTGGGCTGAGGGGTCATGCGGCGAGCGTAAATGTCCACGGACCGGGGGCGGTATCGGCGTCCTGTCTGCGGTCGGGGGCTTTCCGCGACAGTCTGTCGGGCTTGGCCGGGGTACTCGGCGGTCCGTCCCGTCTCCGTCCCGTCCGGGCGGACCCACGGGGGCGCCCCGTCCGGGCGGGCTCACGGGGGCGCCCCGTCCGGTCCGGCTCACGGGTCCGTCGCGTCCGTGTGCCCGCCCGGACGCCGGCGTCCGGGGGAGAACGCCGCACCTGTTACGAAACCGGCACCAGCCGTGACGGAACCGTGGAGACCGCCCCGTACGCCTCTTGGTGGGGCGCACTATCCTCGGTCTGTTGCAGACATACGGGGGGTGGGTGCTGCCATGGAGAAGCTGTGGGCAGGGGATCCGCAGCAGATCGGGGCGTACCGACTGCTGGCGCGGCTGGGGGCCGGCGGGATGGGCCATGTCTATCTCGCGCGTTCCGACCGGGGACGTACCGTCGCCGTCAAGCTGGTCCGCGAGGAGCTCGCCGAGCAGGAGGAGTTCCGGGCCCGCTTCCGCCAGGAGGTGCAGGCCGCGCGCCGGGTCGGCGGGCTCTGGACCGCGCCCGTCCTGGACGCTGACACCGAGGCCGGGATCCCGTGGGTGGCCACCGGCTATGTCGCGGGGCCCTCGCTCCAGGCCGTCGTGGGGCGCGACCACGGCGCCCTGCCCGAGCGGTCGGTGCGCATCCTCGCCGCGGGTCTCGCGCACGCCCTTCAGGACATCCACTCCGCGGGCCTCATCCACCGCGACCTCAAGCCCTCCAACGTCCTCGTCACCATCGACGGCCCCCGCGTCATCGACTTCGGCATCGCCCGCGCCCTGGAGACGGTGACCGACGGCGGCCTGACCCACACCGGGGCGCTCGTCGGATCGCCCGGGTTCATGGCACCCGAGCAGGTGCGCGGCGACCGCGTCACGCCCGCGTGCGACGTCTTCTGCCTGGGCTCGATCCTGTCGTACGCCGCCACCGGCGCCCTTCCATTCGGGGCGGCCAACAGCGGTGTGCACGCCATGATGTTCCGCATCGTCCAGGAGGAGCCCGACCTGACGGGGGTGCCCGAGGGCCTCGCCGACCTCGTGCGGGACTGTCTGCGCAAGGACGCCGACGCCCGGCCGAGCCTCGACGAGATCCTGGAGCGCACCGGCGCCGGGGAGACCGTCGCGGACGGGCGCACCCTCGATCCGTGGCTGCCCAGCGCTCTGGTGGCCCAACTCGGGCGCCACGCGGTGCGGTTGCTCGACACGGAGAACCCCGACGACGGACCGGCACAGCCACGGGACGCCGGCCCGGGACGGGCCGTGCCCGCCCTGCCGCCGGGGCCCGCGCCGCAGGTCCCCGCCCCGGACCTCTCCAAGCCGCCGTCGTCCGCGTCCGCCGGCTCGGCCTCCGCCGCCTCCTCGACGCCCTCCGCCTCCTCGTCGACGCCCGAGGCGTCCGGCGATGCCTCCCCCGAGCACGCGCCCGCGCCGGCCGAGGAGGGCGC
This sequence comes from Streptomyces sp. NPDC002580, assembly GCF_042889485.1. Lineage (NCBI taxonomy): Bacteria > Bacillati > Actinomycetota > Actinomycetes > Kitasatosporales > Streptomycetaceae > Streptomyces > Streptomyces sp. NPDC002580. Next base: position 507,284 of record NZ_JBIAQZ010000003.1, read on the forward strand.
GGGCACCCCGCCGCCGCCCGGGCGGCCCGGCACCGCGAACCATCCGCCCACCTTCGTCGCGGGCGCGGGCGGGACGCCTCCGCCGGCGGCACCGGCCGGCCCGCATCCCGTGTACGGCTACCCGCAGCAGCACCCGCAGTCCGCCGGGCAGGGCCCGGCGCACCCCGCGTACGGCTACCCGCAGGCCGGCTACCCGCAGGCCGGCTGGGGCGCGCCCCAGCCTCCGGCGTACGGCTCGACGCCCCCGTACGGACCGGGCGCCGCCGCCCACCCGTACGGACCCGGCGGCACCACCCCGCCGCACGGCCAGACCCCTCCGTACGGTCCCGCGGTCGCCCTGTCGGCACCCGAACCCCCGCGCAGGAGCGGCCAGTCCACCGCTCTCCTCGTCGTCGTGGCGCTGGTCGTCGCGCTCGGCGCGGGCGGCAGCGTGTATGCGCTGCTGAAGGGCGGCGCGGACGGCGGCCAGGACGATCCCAAGGCGTCCGCGCCCGCCTCCGGGACGCCGGAGCGGAGCGCCTCGCGGGAGCCGTCCGAGGGTTCCGGGTCACCGGGCACCGGGACGGTCCGGGACGGCACCGTCCCGGAGGCGTTCCTCGGCACCTGGGACTCCGCCATCGACAACGCCACCGGCCACAACACCCGTCGGCTGACCATCGAGCAGGGCGACGTCGGTGAGACCGTGCTCACGCTCACCGCGGACGGTCCGGCCGGCAGCGGCACCTACCACTGCGTCTTCGAGGCCGCGCTGACGGAGGCCCCCGGGGCGGACGGACCGCTGGAGATAGGCCCCTCCCAGGTCACCTCCGGCGAACCGGCGAGCTCCTGTTCCCCGGGCGCCGCCTCCGAGGTCACCCTGCTGTCGGACGGCCGGCTGCGCCGGGTGAACACCGACTCGGGCGAGGCGCTGACGTACACGAAGGGCGGCTGAGGCGGCCACCGGGCCCGCGGTCCCGGCCGCGGGCCGGGCGCCCCTGAGGGGGCGCCAACAGCCTTGTCTTCCAAGGGCGTTGAAGTTCACCTGGCGTATGTGGGTTGTTTTCGGCCGGAGTCGTACGGTGACCGCACCGCAGGGCTCGGGGAGCGGCTCGCAGGGGAGTGGCTGAGCGCAGAGAACGTCGTGGCCGTGGGAACCGCCGGCATCGGTGTCGTCGCCTCCGCCGCGATGGTCCGGTACGAGCGGAGGGCGCCGCGCCACAAGAGGATCGGCTGCAGCGAGCTCAACAGCGCGGGCGGTCACCAGGGGCTGCGCCGGATCGGCCTCGACGGCCACCTCCGCCTCCGTCGAGGACCTGGAGCACGGCGCCCCGGACTCCCCGTACCGCGAGATCGAGTACGCCCACACCTACGGCTCGCCGTCCAAGGCTTCCTCGCCTCCAGTTTCCTCACCCGCATCCGCCTGGGCGGCGGCCAGGACGTCATCCGCGCCCACGGCCGTCTGCCCTGCGGGACGGCGGCCGGGCCGAAGACCTGCGGAGCCGGGGGACGCCCCGGAGCCACCCGAGCGCAGGAGGTGACCGGCTGGTCCGGGAGCCGTCATGGGAATCGGCCCGGGTGGGAGAGAGGGGTGCGCGGGCGGGTGTGAGGGCGGGTGTGTCTCCGCGCCGGTGTGAGGCGGGGGGGTGAGTCCCGGGCCGGTGGGCCGGGACCGTCAGCGGGGCTCCGGGGGGCGCTGGCGGGGCATGTTCGGGCGGGCTCCCGGCGGCAGCGGGGCGCGTCCGTTCAAGGGGGGCCCGTCGGCCCGGGGGGCTCCGGCCGACGAGGACTGGATGCCCAGCGGAGCCGGCCCCGTACGGAACTCCACCATCCAGTCCGCCGTCTCGGTGCGCACCAGCTCCGTGACGTCCTCCGAGAACCTCCGCAGCACTCCCAGGCACCGGTCGGCCGCCTCGCTGGCCGTGCCGTCCGCGGGTCCCAGCACCTCGCGCACGCTCTCCGACGCCCAGTCGAACTGAAGTGCCTGAAGGCGCCGCTGTACGGCCTGCGCGGTGGCCACGTCCCTTATCCACCCGGAGGTCACACCGAAGAACCGGTCGACGGCGACACAGGCGACGGCGAGCAGCAGCGCCAGATATCCCCACGGAGCCACCCCGGTCACCGACCCGGTGAGGTCGAGCAGCGGCAGCGCCGCCCCGGAGACGGCTCCCAGCGCGGAACCGCACCGCAGCAGACGGGCCCCCCACCGCTTCCACATGCGGTCGGACAGGTACCAGGCCGCCGTGTCGAGCGCCCCCTGCTCCACCCAGCGGTACAGCTCGTGGAGCCGCTCGGCGGGCTCCCCCCAGTCTCCGAGCGGGAAGGCCCGGCCGGTCAGGTCGCCCGGCCGGGGCCCCGCCGCACCCTCGCTCCGCCCGTCCTGGGGCGGCCCCTCGGGCTGCATCTCCGGCTGGCTCACCCGGCACTCCCTAGTTGACGACGGCGACGGTGACGACGACGGACGATGGTCATGGAACGAACGCTGTGTGACGTCAAGTGACGCGTGGTGCGAATGCGCCGCCCCCTTCCTACCGCCCAATGGGTGGCGATGGGCCGGGTTTCCCCGCTTTTCCGCCTGCAAGAGGGTCTTGATCAGGTATAGGCGTCGCTACAGCATCACTCGAAAGAGTGCTTGGGCGACGGGCCCGTCAACCACGTAGGCTCATGCTGGACAGGAAAAACGGTCCGGACAGCCGTACTCGAAACCAGGAGCTGATCGTGATTCCCGGTGGTGGCCAGCCCAACATGCAGCAGTTGCTGCAGCAGGCCCAGAAGATGCAGGAGTCGCTGGCGAACGCGCAGGAGGAACTCGCGCGGACGGAGGTCGGGGGCCAGTCGGGCGGCGGCCTGGTGAAGGCGACCGTGACGGGTTCCGGAGAGCTCCGCGGCCTGGTGATCGACCCGAAGGCGGTCGACCCCGAGGACACCGAGACGCTCGCCGACCTGATCGTCGCGGCCGTCCAGGCGGCCAACGAGAACGCGCAGGCGCTCCAGCAGCGGACGCTCGGCCCGCTCACCGAGGGGCTCGGCGGCGGCGGCGGCATCCCCGGTCTGCCTTTCTAAGACCGGTGGCGGCCAACTACCGTACGCACAGGCAAGAAACGTAGGACGTAACCAGGCGGTACCAGGGCACTCGGAAAGGCGATCCGTTGTACGAAGGCGTAGTTCAGGACCTCATCGACGAACTGGGGCGGCTCCCCGGCGTCGGTCCCAAGAGCGCGCAGCGGATCGCCTTCCACATCCTGCAGGCGGAGCCGACGGACGTCCGCCGGCTCGCGCAGACCCTCATGGAGGTCAAGGCGAAGGTCCGCTTCTGCGCGACCTGCGGCAACGTCGCACAGGAAGAGCTGTGCAACATCTGCCGCGACCCGCGCCGCGACCTCACGGTGATCTGCGTGGTGGAGGAGCCGAAGGACGTCATCGCGGTCGAGCGGACGCGTGAGTTCCGGGGCAAGTACCACGTGCTCGGCGGGGCGATCAGCCCGATCGAGGGCGTCGGCCCGGACGACCTGCGGATAAGGGAACTCCTGGCCCGCCTCGCCGACGGCGCGGTCACCGAGCTCATCCTGGCCACCGACCCGAACCTGGAGGGCGAGGCCACGGCCACGTATCTCGCCCGCATGATCAAGCCCATGGGCCTCAAGGTCACCCGCCTGGCCAGCGGCCTCCCGGTGGGTGGCGACCTGGAATACGCGGACGAGGTCACGCTCGGCCGCGCCTTCGAGGGGAGACGACTTCTAGATGTCTGACGCCACGCTGCACGCGACCAGCCCGGACCCCGACGACTTCGTGGTCCAGATCGCCGACCAGGTAGAGAGTTTCCTGGTCGCCGTCACCGAGGTGGCCAAGGGCGACGAGCCGGACTCGGCCGTGCCCTTCCTCCTCCTGGAGGTCTCCCAGCTCCTCCTGGCCGGCGGCCGTCTCGGCGCGCACGAGGACATCGTCCCCGACGAGCGCTACGAGCCGGACCTGGGCCCGGAAGCCGACGTGGACGAACTCCGCGAACGTCTCGCGGCGATGCTGGAGCCGATCGACGTCTACTCCGAGGTCTTCGACCCCTACGAGCCGCGCAAGGCCCCGGTCCCGGCCCGTATCTCCGACGACCTGGCCGACGTCATGGCCGACCTGCGCCACGGCATGGCCCACTACCGCGCGGGCCGCACCACGGAGGCCCTGTGGTGGTGGCAGTTCTCCTACTTCTCCAACTGGGGCTCCACGGCCTCCGCGACCCTGCGCGCCCTGCAGTCCGTGGTGGCCCACGTCCGGCTGAACCAGCCCCTGGAGGAGCTCGACGGCCTGGACACCGACCAGGACCTCGGCGAGGAGGCCCTCGCGGAAGAGGCCGGCAAGGTGATGGTCGAGGAGATCGCCGGGCCGCTGGGCCTGCGGACGGTCAAGTAACCGGGCCTGCTCCGGCGGGGCGCGGCGCGATCGCCGCGCCCCGCCCCGCTCTTGTGTGCGATCGGCCGGATCCCCGGGTGTGACTCGGGGCACTTTCGGAGTGCCGGGGCCCCGGCACGGGCAGGTGCCGTCTCGGAGCGGCCGGATGTCCCTGACCACCTGACAGCCCGGGTGATCACGTCGTGAGCGGGACATCTCACGATGCGATACCCCGGAAGGGAAATCCGGCCGCTCGTTAGACTGAGCCGACCGCAGTTGTGCGGTGCAGAGACGGATTGAGCGAGGAGCGCACGTGGGCCTTGTCGTGCAGAAGTACGGAGGTTCCTCCGTAGCCGATGCCGAGGGCATCAAGCGCGTCGCCAAGCGAATCGTGGAAGCGAAGAAGAACGGCCACCAAGTGGTCGTCGTCGTTTCCGCGATGGGCGACACGACGGACGAGCTGATCGATCTCGCCGAGCAGGTATCTCCGATGCCCAGCGGGCGAGAGTTCGACATGCTGCTGACCGCCGGAGAGCGGATCTCCATGGCCCTGCTGGCGATGGCGATCAAGAACCTGGGCCACAGCGCGCAGAGCTTCACCGGCAGCCAGGCAGGGGTCATCACCGACTCGGTCCACAACAAAGCGCGGATCATCGACGTCACCCCGGGCCGTATCCGTACGGCGCTCGACGAGGGCAACATCGCCATCGTCGCCGGGTTCCAGGGCGTCTCGCAGGACAAGAAGGACATCACCACGCTGGGGCGCGGCGGGTCCGACACCACGGCCGTCGCGCTGGCCGCGGCGCTCGAGGCCGAGGTGTGCGAGATCTACACCGACGTGGACGGCGTGTTCACCGCCGACCCGCGCGTGGTGAAGAAGGCGAAGAAGATCGACTGGATCGCCTTCGAGGACATGCTGGAGCTCGCCGCCTCCGGCTCGAAGGTGCTGCTCCACCGCTGCGTGGAATACGCCCGCCGTTACAACATCCCGATCCACGTGCGCTCGTCCTTCAGCGGACTTCAGGGCACCTGGGTCAGCAGCGCACCACTCGTGCAGAAGACACAGCAGCAAGGGGACCAGAAGGTGGAGCAGGCTCTCATTTCCGGTGTCGCGCACGACACCTCCGAGGCCAAGGTCACGGTCGTCGGTGTCCCGGACAAGCCGGGCGAGGCCGCCTCGATCTTCCGCGCCATCGCCGACGCCGAGATCAACATCGACATGATCGTGCAGAACGTGTCGGCGGCGACCACGGGCCTGACGGACATCTCCTTCACCCTCCCGAAGACCGAGGGCCGCAAGGCCATCGACGCCCTGGAGAAGGCGAAGGGCGTGATCGGCTTCGAGTCGCTGCGCTACGACGACCAGATCGGCAAGATCTCGCTCGTCGGCGCCGGCATGAAGACGAACCCGGGTGTCACGGCCGGCTTCTTCGAGGCGCTCACCGACGCCGGGGTCAACATCGAGCTGATCTCGACGTCCGAGATCCGCATCTCCGTCGTCACCCGCGCCGATGACGTGAACGACGCCGTGCGCGCCGTGCACAGCGCCTTCGGGCTCGACTCCGACAGCGACGAGGCCGTCGTCTACGGAGGCACCGGGCGATGACCGGACGTCCGACGCTCGCGGTCGTGGGAGCGACCGGGGCCGTCGGCTCGGTCATGCTCCAGATCCTGTCCCAGCACGCGGACATCTGGGGCGAGATCCGTCTGATCGCCTCGCCGCGCTCGGCCGGCCGCAAGCTGGCCGTGCGCGGTGTGGAGGTCGAGGTGCTGGCCCTGTCGGAGGAGGTCCTCGACGGGGCCGACGTCGTCATGTTCGACGTACCGGACGAGGTGGCCGCGCGATGGGCGCCGATCGCCGCCGCCAAGGGCGCGGTCGTCGTCGACAACTCCGGAGCCTTCCGGATGGACCCGGAAGTGCCCCTCGTCGTCCCCGAGGTCAATCCGCACGCCGCGCGGGTGCGACCGCGCGGGATCGTCGCCAACCCGAACTGCACGACCCTGTCCATGATCGTGGCGCTCGGCGCGCTGCACGCCGAGTTCGGGCTGCGCGAACTCGTCGTCTCCTCCTACCAGGCCGTCAGCGGCGCGGGCCGGGCGGGCGTCGACACCCTGCGCCGGCAGATGTCCCTGGTCGCCGGTACGGAGCTGGGGACCGGCCCCGGTGACGTACGCCGGGCGGTGGGCGACGACACGGGCCCGTTCCCGGAGCCGGTCGCCCTGAACGTGGTGCCGTGGGCCGGGTCGCTCGCCGAGGACGGCTGGTCCTCGGAGGAGATGAAGGTCCGCGACGAGACGCGCAAGATCCTCGGGCTGCCCCGGCTGAAGGTCGCGGTGACCTGCGTCAGGGTTCCCGTGGTCACCACGCACTCCCTGACCGTGCACGCCCGCTTCCAGGACGAGGTCACCGTCGACGCGGCACGGGAGATCCTGGCCACCGCGCCCGGCGTCGTGCTCTTCGACAACCCGGCCGCCGGCGAGTTCCCCACGCCCGCGGACGTGGTGGGCACCGACCCGACCTGGGTGGGCCGGGTCCGTCGGGCGCTGGACGATCCGACGGCCCTCGAACTGTTCGTCTGCGGGGACAACCTGCGCAAGGGCGCGGCCCTGAACACCGCCCAGATCGCGGAGCTGGTGGCGGCGGAGCTCACCGGGACCGGCTAGGACGGGTCCCGGACCGCCCGCGGTCCGGTTCTCCGAAAGCGCGCGCCGTCGACAGGATCTGCGCCCGGGGCGTCCTCCCGCCGAAACCCCGATGCCTTTTCGGCCGTCGGTTTGTAGGATCCGTGTCGGTCCAGTGATCAATCTAATGGTCCGGACCACTTGAACGATCCCGCCTGGCCGTCCGAAAATTTTGCTTCCGGTCCTCCGCAACCGCGCGGGCGGTCGGGAGCGTCTTTGCGGTCGCCATTCAGGGGCTCCAGGGGGCGGCAGAGCATTGGGCATAGGGGAAGAGCTGTTACGCATGAGGGCATTTAGCGCACCGTCGCGCGTGCTGGGCGGCGCACCGGTGGGCCGTCCGGGCGGCGTTCCGAGGGGCGGGATTCCGGCCAATGCGACACCCGGAGCGAATGCGATGGCTGCCGCGTACAACCCTGCCGGGGGGATGTGTGTCCAACTGGCGTGGCAGAGGTACTCGAATTCACCGCGGTACAGACAAGGGGCAGGGCCCTGCGTCCACCCCGCCGACTCCGCGGCTCCGGCGCGCTCAGTGGCATGCCGGTGATCGCGCCCATGCCCGCAGCGCGGCCCGCCCGCATCCCGAACCAGCGTGACGGCGCCGAGGACAGTCTGGCGGCGGGTACGACCGTCGACCATCTCACCGAGACCTACCGGGCGCACTACCGCTCGCTCCTCGGTCTCGCGGCGCTCCTGCTCGACGACACCGCCTCCTGCGAGGACGTCGTCCAGGAGGCGTTCATCCGGGTGCACTCGGCGCGCAAACGCGTCCGGGACCCGGAGAAGACGCTCGCCTACCTGCGGCAGACGGTCGTCAATCTTTCGCGCTCGGCCCTGCGCCGCCGCATCATCGGCCTCAAGCTGCTCTCGAAGCCGATGCCCGACATGGCGAGCGCCGAGGAAGGCGCGTACGACCAGTTGGAGCGCGACGCGCTGATCAAGGCGATGAAGGGACTCCAGCGCCGCCAGCGTGAGGTCCTCGTCCTGCGCTACTTCGCGGACATGACCGAGGCTCAGGTCGCCGAGACGCTCGGTGTCTCCCTGGGCTCCGTGAAGGCGTACGGATCGCGCGGCATCGCCGCCCTCCGCGTCGCCATGGGGGCCACGGCATGAGTGCGCACGACGACGACCGACAGCGCCCCGAGGACGAGGGGCGCTCGGAAAACGAGCACAAGCGATCGCAAGCTGGGAACGGAACTGTGAACCACGGCCCCGACGAACAGCCCGACACACAGGGCACGGACGGACCGGGACCCGAAGGCCTCGGTTCCGACGAACACCCCGAGACCCTTGGCACGGACGGACCGGGACCCGGACGCCCCGGTTCCGACGAACACCCCGACACCCTGGGCACGGACCAGCCGGGACCCGAAGGCCCCGGTTCCGACGTACGCCCCGACATCCTGGGTCTGGGCGGACCGGGACTCGACGGCCTCGGTTCCGACGAACTGGCGCTGCGCCGACTGCTGCAGCAGGCCGTGGAGGAGATCGAACCGACCGACGGCACCCTGGACCATCTGCGCCGCGCGGTACCGGCCCGGCGGGCGCGCAAGCGGCAGGCCGTGGTCGGCATGGCCGCGGCGGCCCTCTTCGTCGGCATGGCGATCCCGGCGTTCGTCCACGTCTCGAACTCCTCCGGGGCGAACGCCAACCCGTCCAACGCGGCCAACCAAACGGATGTCCAGGGCGGCGAGAACGAGGGCAAGGCGAACGGCGGCGGCAAGAACGCGGGCGACTCCAACGGCACGTCCAAGGGCCAGGGCGAGGACGGCAAGAAGCATTCATCGGGCGGCAAGGACACGGGCGCGAGCGGGGCCGCCACCGGCGGCGCCGGTCCCTCGGCCTCGGCCCCGGCGGCCACCGCCTGCACGTCGGCCCAGCTCGGCGGCGCGTCCGGCGCGGCCGCGGGCCCGGACTCCACCGGCACGGTCTACGGCTCCTTCACCGTCTCGAACGTCTCCACCACCGTCTGTACGGTCACCGGAGCCGGCACCGTCGGCACGCTCGCCCAGGGCGCGGCGGACGCCGGCAGGATCGGTGTGGCGACGCATGTGGCGGGTGACGCGGCCGCCGGGCTGCCCGACCCGTCCGCGGAGGTCACCTCGCTGGTGCTCCAGCCCGGTACCTCGTACGTGGTGAAGTTCGCCTGGGTGCCCTCGGCTACGTGTCCCACCGTGGAGCCCACGCCGGACCCGACCCCCACGGAGGGTGCCACCGACACCGGCGGAACCGCCGGCGAGACGGGCGGCGGCAGTTCCGTGGCGACCCAGCTCCTCCGCACGGACGGGGTACAGCCGGGCAGCGTGGTCATCTCCAGCACGGCGGCCACGGGCGGCGCGTCCGCGTCGGTGACCGTGCCCGACGCCTGCGCGGGCACCGTCTACCACACGGGAATCCTGGCGTCCTGACGGCCGTGCGCGGCGCGTGGACCGACGACGGGTGCGCGCCGACGGGGATACGGGGCTCACGCCGACGGCCGCCCGGTTCTCCCGGGCCGGCCCCGGCCGTGGTGTCGGGCGCCGGCGTCGGACCTCGGTGTCAGACGGTGGGGGACGGGGTCGCCGTGGTGGTGGTGTCGTCCTCGGACCGCTGCTCGGAGAGGTCCGGGAACAGCCCCAGTTCGGCGTCACGGGCGAACTCCACCTCGCGGCGCAGCAGCCGGAACCACATGAAGACCACGAAGCCCGCGAAGACGAACCACTCGCCGGTGTAGCCGAGGTTCTGGAACGCCTTGAGGTCCAGGCCCGTGTTCTGCGGCGCGGTCGGAGGCACCGCCTTCATCCCGGCGTCGGCCCGGGTGAGCGTGATCCACGCGTCGTACGGGGCGTACGGCACGAGGTTCACCAGCGACGCGGAGCTGATCGCGGCGGTCTGGCCCGCGGGGAGTCCGCCGGCCGAGCTGACACCGTTCGATCCGGGACTCTCGGACGCCTGGAGCGCACCCGTGACGGTGACCTCGCCGGCCGGGGCGGCCGGGGCCTTCGCCGGGTCGGCCTCACCGGGCAGCCAGCCCCTGACCACGGGCAGCGCCTTGCCGCCGTCGACCCGCAGGAACGTCAGCACGTAGTACCCGCGCCTGCCGTCCAGTTCACGGCCGGGCACGAGGAGCTGCTCGCCGTACCGGCCCTTCGCGGTGGTCTGCTCGCCGGACGTCTCCGTGGTCACGGGCAGCATCTCGGCGAGCGGCCGGGCCGCGTCCGTCCCGGCGGTCGAAGCGGCCTTGTCCGCCGTCCGGTGGTCCTGCACCCGGTCCTCGAAGCGCCCCAACTGCCACGACCCCATGAACACGCAGAAGGGGATGGCCAACAGGACGAAGACGTTGATCCCCCACCAGCGGGGCGTCAGCAGGAACCGGTACACGCCGTCCACGGTACGGGGCCGACCCGCGGGACTCGGCCGTGGGTCCCCCAAGGACTCCGGTCCCACGGGCCTGAGCCGGCCGGCGAGGGCCGGTTCAATAGCGCTCGGCCAGGTGCTCCCGCCCCGCCGGGGGCTCGTAGGGTTCGGGCCAGAAGTCGGTCACCGTGGCGATGCGGCCCTCCGCGTCCGCCGTGAAGAACGTGATCGCGTGCATCTTCTCCAGACCCATGGAGAAGAGGGTCCAGCTGACGGCCTGACCGGGCTCGGCCGTCACCCGCTCGATCCGGACCTGCCAGTCGCCCGGATACTCACGGTTGAACTCCACGTACCGCTCCCTGCCGCTGATGCGCTCCCGGGTCTGCGGCAGGGTGTAGACGACGTCATCGGCGAGCAGGTCCGCGAACGCGCCCCACTCCCGGGCGTTGGCGGCGGCCCAGTACCTTTCGACGGTCTTGCGCAGATCAGTCATGCGAAAAAGTCTGCACCCCGGCACTGACATCGCCCCTGACCTGCGCACACGCCCTCACCGCGAGCCCGGAACCGGCTCGCTGCGCGGACGCGTCGGCCGGCCGCGCGGTCTCGGCGGACGGACGGCCGAGGGCGTCGGGACGGGAGTTCGTCCACAGGCCGGGGGACCTCGTCGGCACGGGCCGGTCGGGCCAGGCACTATGGGGCCATGACTGAGAGCACCAGGTCCACCGAGCAGCAGCAGGCCGACATGCCCGACTGGGAGAAGCGCTTCCGGGCACCGCGGGTGTCGCTGCCGGACTGGGCGGAGGACGCCCCGCACCGCTCCCTGTTCGTCTCGAACGCGACAGGGACGTACGAGCTGTACGCGTGGGACCGGACGACGGGCGAGCAGCGCCAGGTCACCCACCGGGCGAACGGCACGACGGACGGGCTGCTCTCGCCCGACGGCGAGTGGATTTGGTGGTTCGACGACAAGGACGGCGACGAGTTCGGCGTCTGGCGGCGCCGCCCGTTCGACGCCGCCCTGGTCGAGGGAGACGTCGACGCGCCGGCGGTCCCCGGCCTCGAACCCTCCTACTCCGCGGGCCTGGCCATCGGCCGTGACGGGCGTACGGCCGTCGTGGGCCGCTCGACGGACGACGACGGATCGACGATCCACGTGGCCCGCGCCGGCGAGGCCCCGGTCGAGATCTACCGGCACCGCGAGTCCGCGGGGGTCGGCGACCTCTCCCACGACGGCTCCCTGATCGCCGTCGAGCACACCGAGCACGGCGACGCGATGCACTCGGCGCTGCGGGTGCTGCGCCCGGACGGGTCGACGGTCGCCGAGCTCGACGACACCGAGGGCGGCACGGTCGAGCTGGGCCTTGAGGTGCTGGGCTTCGCCCCCGTCGACGGCGACGGCCGGCTCCTCATCGGGCACCAGCGCCGCGGCCGCTGGGAGCCCCTGGTGTGGGAGGTGACGACCGGAGAGCAGACGGACCTGCGCCTCGACCTGCCCGGTGACGTGGCCGCCGAGTGGTATCCGGACGGGTCGGCCCTCCTCGTCGCCCACAGCTTCGAGGCGCGCAGCGAACTGTGGCGCTACGACCTCGCCTCCGGCGAACTGTCCGAGGTCCCGACCCCGCCCGGCACGGTCTCCGGGGCCACGGCCCGCCCGGACGGGACGGTGGAGTACCTGTGGTCGTCGGCGGCCGAGCCGTCGGTGGTCCGCTCGACGACCGGCGCGACCGTCCTGGACCCGCCCGGCGTGAAGTCCCCGGCATCGGTCCCCGTGGAGGACGTCTGGGTCGAGGGACCCGGTGGCCGCATCCACGCCCTGGTCCAGAGGCCGGCGGGCGCCACCGGTCCGCTGCCCACCGTCTTCGACATCCACGGCGGCCCGACCTGGCACGACAGCGACTCGTTCGCGGCGGGCCCGGCGGCCTGGGTCGACCACGGCTACGCGGTGGTCCGGGTCAACTACCGGGGTTCCACGGGCTACGGCCGTGCCTGGACCGACGCGCTCAAGCACCGCGTCGGGCTCATCGAGCTGGAGGACATCGAGGCGGTCCGCGAGTGGGCGGTCACGTCCGGCCTGGCCGACCCCGACCGGCTGATCCTGACCGGCGGTTCCTGGGGCGGGTACCTCACGCTCCTCGGCCTCGGCACCCGGCCCGACGCGTGGGCGCTGGGCATCGCGGCCGTCCCGGTCGCGGACTACGTCACGGCGTACCACGACGAGATGGAGGCGCTGAAGGCCATGGACCGGACGCTCCTCGGCGGCACCCCGGAAGAGGTCCCCGAGCGCTTCGAGGCGTCCTCCCCGCTGACCTACGTCGACGCGGTCAAGGCGCCCGTGTACATCTCGGCCGGTGTCAACGACCCGCGCTGCCCCATCCGCCAGATCGACAACTACGTACACCGCCTCGCCGCCCGCGAAGCCGTCCACGAGGTCTACCGCTACGACGCCGGCCACGGCTCCCTGGTGGTCGACGAACGCATCAAGCAGGTCCGCCTGGAACTGGACTTCGCGGAACGACACCTGGGGAAGTGACGCCGCCGCGAGGCCGTGGGAGGTGACCGGAAGCCCCTCCCACGGCATCGCGCGTTTCCCCGAGGTGTGAAGGGCCCGGGCCGGGATGGTCCGGGCCGGGTCGGGCCGGGGTCGGGTCGGGCCGGGGTCGGGCGGGCCGAACTCCCGCACCCCGCCGTCCGGCTACGCTCCCGTCCGTTGTCGGGGCCGTCGGCCCAGCAGCTCCGCGAGCCCCCGTCGGGTCGCGGCGAGCACCACGCGGTCCTCGGATCGCAGCACGTATGTGGCGGGCAGGTCCCAGACCAGTCCGGGACCGCGCGAACCGGCCGCCGGGGCCGCCCGGCGTTCCCCGGGAGCCGCCGTGTCCAGCGCGAGCACCCGCCAGGCCCCCGCCCGGAACGCCTCTCCCACCGTGCGGCCCTCCAGCTGCGGATGCCCGCCCACGTCCACCGCGGCGAACAGCAGGACCCGCCGCTCGACGGGAATCGCCCCGAGGATCTGCCGGCCCATCATCGCCCCGGCGAACGCGGGCGCGGCCAGATGGGACACGCTGCGGCTCCGGGTGAGGGCGTCGGGGTGCGCGGCCCGCAGGGTGCGGTACACCGCGGTCGCGAAGTCGTCGTCGTACAGCCGCAGGACGACCCGCAGGTCCGGCTGCAGGGTCCGCGCGTACAGCACGGCCTCGAGATTCATCGTGTCCACGCTGGTCAGCGCCAGCAGCGCGTGCGCCCGATGGATCTTGGCGGCCTCCAGCACACCTTCCTGCGTCACGTCCCCGAGTACCACCGGCACCCGCAGCCGCCGGGCCAGCGCCAGCCCCCGGGCCTGGGGATCGGCCTCGACGCACACCACGGGAATGCGCAGCTCCCGCAGCCGCGCCAGTACCCGGGTACCGATCTTGCCGACCCCGAGCAGCACGACGTGCCCGGACAGTCCGCGCGGCGGCTTCCGCAGCGCGGACCCGCTGCGGAAGGTGCCGAGCGCCTCCAGCACGGCCGCCAGCAGCACCGGCAGCAGCAGCAACCCGACCACACCGGAACAGAGTTGGAGGATCTGCCGCCCGAGCGGCTCACCGATGGCCGGGTCGTTGATGGCGAAGAGATCGAGCAGCGTCAGGTACGTCGCCTGGAGCGGTGGCTCCTTGGTGACCACCACCGACGCCACGGCGAGCCCGACCACGCACGCGACGAGCCCCGCGAACGACCAGCGCAGCCGCCGCGACAGCAGGGAACCGAACCACGGGACCACGCCCCGCCCTGCGGACAGTTCCGGGCCGGTGTACGACACGTTCTCCAGCACGACGGTGCCGCGGCCGGTGGCGGCCGCCACCGCCCTTTCGTCGGGCAGCAGTTGAGGCCCTTGCGCCCCGCTGCTCTCCGAACCGTCGGCACCCGCAGGGTCGTTGGTCGTCGCGGACAGCAACGCCAGGGTGCACAGCCCCGGATCGGCGACCTCGCCGGGGCCGGGCGGCGGCCGTTCCACGGCGCGCAGCATCAGCCCGTCGGTCTGGACGACCTTGCTGGTACCGGCCACGGCGGTCGCGGCCAGCGCGGGCGCGGCGGTGTCGGCGTCGGACAGGACGGTGGTGGACGCGTCGAAGGCCTCGACACCCCCGCCGGCCCGCGAGGCGGCGGCCGCGGTGGCTCCGGCGGCCGCCCCGCCGTCGTCCGGTGAACCGGTCCGGGAACCGGCTCCGGCCCCGGCCCCGGGACCGAGCGCACTGTCGGCGGTCCCAGCGGTCCCAGCGGTACCGGAGGCCCCGGCTGCGGTGGCCAGGGCCGAAGCCTGGTCGAGGAGGGCCTCGATGTGCTGTCCGAGGCGCCGGTTGTAGAGCCGCAGGACCAGCCGGATCCGTGGGTTGAGCCGCCGGGCGGTGAGGGCGGCACGGATGTTGGTCTCGTCGTCGTCGTACACGAGCGCGAGCGCGGCGGCCCGCTCGACGCCCGCGTGGGCGAGGGTGTTCTCGGTGAGCTCGATGGCCTCGACCACCCGTTCCGTACCGGGAGGTTCGCCCGTCCGGACGCCCCCGGACTCCCCACTCGCGCCCCCGTTTCCGGTGCCGCTACCGCCGCCGTTGCCGTTCCCGGAAGCCCGGTTGACGGCCGCGGAGACCCGGTCGAACAGGGTGTTGGACCGCGTTCGCCCGACGACCGGTGGCCGTACGCCGTGCTGCGCGGGCGGTACCACGAGGGTCACCCGCTCGCCGTACACCCCGCGCAACTCGGCGGCCAGCCGATGCGCCAGGGCGTCGTCCCCGGCCACCACCATGTGTGCGCCCGAGTAGTTCGCCGCACTCTGAGACGGAAGATTCCCCACGAGCGGAAAGACTGCCGCACGGGTGCGGGTGGTTCCAGTGGGGAGGCCGGGGAACCTCAGGAGCGTTCGCCCGACTCGGCGACCACGCGGGAGAGACACGCGGCCGCCGCCGGGGGAGTACGCGGAGTGCGCGGGGCCCGACCGTGCCGAGGTCGGGCCCCGCGCACTCGGCCGCCTGCCACGGCTGGTCGCCACGGGCGATCGGCATGTCCGAGTACGCCCGCCCGTCCTCGCCCGGGACGGAGCGGATGGACGGGACGGACAGGAGGGAGCGGCTCCGCCGTCAGCGGGCGCTCGTCGTCTCGATGTCGACGATGCGGTTGTACTTCTCCACCAGCACGAAGAGCTTGGTCTTCTGCGCCGTCTCGCCACTGCCGAAGGTCAGCGTCACGACGACCTCGTGGCTGTTGCCCACCGCGCCGTTGTCCGTCACCGTCCACCGCGCCGGGACGTTCTGGGCACGCAGGACGCCGTCCACCCCGTTCTCCCCCTCCCAGGCGGCCAGCCGCTGGGCGAAGTCGGGGGTCAGGTAGTGCTTGCGGAGCGCCGCGGCCAGCGTGGCGTCCGGGTCCTCGTAGTCGCCCTTGGCGTCGATGTACGCCCCGTAGAAGTCGGAGACCCGGGTCACGACCTGGCCGGGCGTGCCGGTGACCGAACGGGACGCGGCGGCCGACACCTTCGCCGTGGAGATCTTCGCGGGGACACGGACGGCGGCCTGCGCCGATACCTGCGTCGAGACGCCGAGTCCGACGGCCAGGACGAGGCCGGCGGCGATGGCCGCCCGGCGGCCCGGACGACGGCGTGCGGAAGTCTGCTTGCTCATGTCAGTTCCTCTTCTGGTTCCGTATGTGGTTGCCTCGGCCGGTTCCGGCCTTCCGCCGGATGCGCCCGCCGACTCGTCGCCACCCCGTCCGCGTCCGATCCGAGGACGCGGGCCCGACCGCCTGATCCGACGGGTGCTCGGGTGCTCGGACGCATGGGTGTCCCGATGCGCAGCCGCGGGGTGGGTGTCGAAGCCGTCGCTCCAGGGGCGGTGGTTCCGCCTCGGCCGGTCCGACACCCAGAGCTTCGAGGACGTCCTGGATCCACGGCAACGGATACCGCCCAACCTGCAAAGGTGGAACCGTCCCACCCCAGGTGACCTGCGGAAACAGGGTGTCCCTGGGATGCCTTCCAGGGACACCGGAACGGCTCGTCGAAGGGCTTCACCAGGAGCGGCGCCGGGCGTACGGGGCTCCGGGCGCCCGAGGTCCGGGCGCCCGGGGTCTACGCGTACGAGGTCTACGCGTACGAGGTCCAGGCTCGCGTGGCACCCGGCTTGAGCACCGCTCGGACTACGCGGCCCTCGGATTGCGCGGCGCTCGGCCTACGCGGTGCCGGTGCCTGCTCCTGAGGCGAAGGAGAGGATGTGCGGGGCCGCGTCCCGCAGGCTTTCGAAGTGGCGGTGCACGCCCTCCACCGCGACGGCGGCGTTCACGCCCCAAACCGTCATCCCGGCCCGCAGTCCCGACCGCACTCCGGACGGGGCGTCCTCCACGACCAGGCAGTCCTCCGGCTCGGCGCCGAGCCGGGCGGCGGCACGCAGGTACGGAACGGGAGAGGGCTTGCCCTCCTCGACGGCGGCCGCGTCGACGATCAGGTCGGGCACCGGCAGGCCGGTCCGCAGGAAACGACCGCGCACCCGGTGCTCGTAGTTCGAGGTCACCAGCGCCCAGGCCCCCGGCGGCAGACCGTGCAACAGCGCCGACGCGCCGTCGAAGGCCGAGTAGACGCCGAACCGGACGTCGTCGTCCTCCAGTTCGTGCAGCAGGGCCAGGCATTCGTGCGGGTCGTGTTCCGCGGCGACCTGCGCGAAGGTCTCCATCGGTCTTGTCCGCAGGGCCACTTGGTAGACCTCGTCCGCGTCCAGCCCGTATCGCCGTGCCCATGTCCGCCACACCTGGCGCTGGTTGCTCACGGCGTCCACCAACGTGCCGTCGACATCGAACAGGACGTACTTCGGGCGGACGGCTTCCGCGGATTCGCTGGTCATCCGTCGATCATGGCAGGCGCCGGCCGGACGATCGAGGGAAGCCGCGGGGAGCCGACACCTGTCGAGCGCGGGGATCGGATCCGACGGCGGATCCGACGGCGGATCCCAGGGCGGATCCCAGGGCGGATCCGACGGCGGGCGGTGCCAGGAGAGGCGGCCGTGGTCGATGACAAAGTGCGCGCCGAGCGGGCGAACCTCACCGAACGGGCCGGCGAGCCACGCACATCGCCGGGAAGGAGCCCCGGTCGGCCCTGGACTGCTCCCGTCCCCGGAGTCTTCACTTCCGGCGCGCAACCATTCCGGTGTCTCCGTTGTCACACCCGTGTCATAGGCATTCGAAACATGCCGCGCCCGGTGCCCTCCAACCTCCGTTGACGCGCGGCCTCTCCCCCCGCTCACGGAGGCTTGAACCACCTTGCGCAACCGCAGAATCTCCACCGCGACGGCACTCGCCGTCCTCTTCAGTTCCGTCGCGCTGACGGGCCTCGGGTCGACGGCCGCCCACGCCGACGGCCACACCGTCCTGCCCGTCACCTCCGTCGCCGACGTCGTCGTGGACAGCGTGCACCAGCGCGTCTTCGTCAGCGACCGGACCGGCAACAAGGTCGTCGCCACCGACTACAGCGGCAACGTCGTCGGGACGTTCGGCTCGCTGTCGGAGGCCGACGGCCTGGAACTCTCGGCCGACTCGCAGACGCTGTACGTGGCCGTCGCGGGCACCGACGAGATCGCGGCCATCGACACCGCCGACCTCACCGAGTCCGCGCGCTACTCGACCGAGACCGCCGATTCCCCGACGACCCTCGCCCGCGCCGGCGGGAAGCTGTGGTTCGGCTACGGCAAAGGGTGGTCCGGGAACATCGGCTCCCTCGACCTCTCGGGCGCGGAACCTGTCCTCGCCGTGGCCCAGGGCAGCAGCAGCCGCTGGTACTACGCGCCCCGGCTGGCGTCCAGCCCGGCCGCGCCCGGCGTGCTGGCCGCCGCCGTGTCCGGCCTCAGCCCCGCCGCCGTGGCGACCTATGACGTCTCCGGCGACGCACCCGAGCTCATCGCCCAGGGCGAGGCCGGCAGCAACCTGCGCGACCTCGCCGTGACCCCCGACGGCGACCAGGTCGTCACGGCCAGCGGCTCGCCGTACAAGCACCAGGTGCTGTCCACCACCGACCTCAAGGAAGTCGGCAGCTACCCGACCGACGCCTACCCGAACGCCGTCGACATCGCGGCGGACGGCACCGTCGCCGCGGGCATCGACGGCTACTACGAGCCGGACGTCTACATATTCAAGCCCGGCAGCACGGAGCCGGTCCGGAAGTACGACTTCGCCGACACCGACACCGGCACCCTGGTTCCGGACGGCCTGGCCTGGGAGCCGGACGGCAACCGCCTCTTCGCGGTCACCGGCACCGGCAGCACGTACCACCTCAACACGCTGAACACGCCGCTCAAGGCCGTCACCACGGTGACGGTGAGCGCGCCCTCCTCGGGCGTTCCGGGGAAGCCGTTGACCGTCACGGGGAAGATCAGCGGTGGCGACGCGCTGCCTGCGGGGACGTCGTTGTCGGTCACCCGTACCGACGCGACGTCGCCGTCGGGAAAGGAGCTGGCGCCGGTGGTGACCGGTGAGGACGGGGCGTTCTCGTTCACGGACGCGCCGTCGGTCGAGGGCGACGCGAAGTACACCGTCTCGTACGCGGGCGACGCGGGCCACGCTCCGGCGTCCGCCACCAGCACGGTGACCGTCTCCCGCAGCACGACCACGGTGACGGTGAGCGCACCCGCCACGGCCACCCGTGCCAAGTCGCTGACCGTCACCGGAAAGGTCGCCAACGCCGCCGCGCTGCCGGCCGGTACGGCACTCACCGTCAAGCGCACGGACCTGGAGTCGCCCTCCGGCAAGGCACTGGCCTCGGTGAAGACCAAGGCGGACGGGACGTTCTCCTTCACCGACATCCCGTCGGCCGGCGGGGACGTCAAGTACTCCGTCTCCTACGCGGGCGACACGACCCGTGCCGCGGCCTCGGGCTCCGACACGGTGGCCGTCTCCCGGACCGCCACGACGCTGAGCCTGAACAACAGCGGCAAGGTGTACTCCTACGGCGCGGACGTCACCTTCACCGCGCACCTGGGCACCACCTACAAGAACCGCACGGTGGAGATCTGGGCCAACCCCTACGGCTCGGACAAGCCCGACGTCCTGGTGAAGAAGGCGACCGTCAACTCCAGCGGAAACGTCTCCGCCGTGGTGGACATGAAGCGGGACACCACCGTCACCGCGGTCTTCGCCGGTGACGCCCGCACCGCCCCGAAGTCGGTCAAGGTCACCGCGTACGCCCAGGTGAGCCTCTCCACCTCGCTGGCGAAGTACTACAAGACCGGCAAGGTCAGCGCGAACTCCTCGACGTACTACTGGTACCGCAAGACCACCGGTCCGCTGTTCACCACCACGATGAGCTACTTCCCGGGCCGCAACCACCGGCTGGACGTCGATGTCTACGTCCAGGGCCAGTGGCACCGCGGCTTCTCGGAGTACTTCGAGCTGGGCACCGACGGCAAGAGCGTCATCGACCTCGGCGCCTCCGACGAGGCGGGCCTCCGTGTCCGGGTCCGGTCGGCCTACATCAACGACTCCTCCGGCGACAACGTCAACTCCACCACCTACAGCTCCTGGAAGTACCTCTACTTCACCAACTGACCAGTGTTCCGAGGTCAGTTGTCGGAGTGAAGCCGGCCGCACGTCGGCCGGTCCTTCCGGGCAGGCATCCGCGACGGAAGCCACGCCGCAGCCTGGAACAGGCTCAGGGACACCAGGGACACCAGGGACACCAGGGACAGCCGGGGCATCAGGGACAGCCGGGACAGCCGGGACTCGCGGGTACACGCGAGCCCCGGCTGTCCCAGCCACCAGAAAGCCCGGGCAGGTGCCCGACCGCAGGTCGACACGCTCCGCACCCGCGAAAACGGCCCGCGGCGGTACGACGGACCCGAGAGGGCCTGCCGGAAGCGGATCCGGCACGTGATCCGGACCGGCGCCGTGACCATGGCCGCCTCTTCGCACCCGGCCCGGAGCCCCGGTCACGCGGAGGCGCACGCAGCTACGCCAGAGGGCCCTTACCGATCCGGTAAGGGCCCTCTGAACTGCTATTTAGCTGTCGGGGTGGCGGGATTTGAACCCACGACCTCTTCGTCCCGAACGAAGCGCGCTGCCAAGCTGCGCTACACCCCGATTCGCCGCTGCTCTCGCGGCGACGTCGTTTACTTTAGCCCACTGGTGCCCGGAGACGAAATCAGGTTTTCGGAGCGTCGGAGGCGGCGTCTGACCGGGTCGGGGCGCACGTGGTCGAGGACGACGACGACGAGGGCCAGGACGCAGAAAGCCACGCCGAGGATGGCCGCGTTGCCGAGGGCGCCCGCGTAGCCGTGCCGGTCCACATCGGCGAACGGGTAGAGGTAGCGCGTCGGGGCCCCGGGCGACAGCATCGCGCCGCGGGCCACGGTGAAGGCGAGGTAGACGAGGGGGTAGAGGAGCCATACCGCCGCGTCGCGGAGCGCCAGCGGGACCGGGCGGGTCAGCAGCAGCCAGTCGAGGACCACGGCGATGGGCGTGACCGTGTGGAGGAGGTGGCTCGCGACCGCGTGCCAGCCGGAGAGCGTGCCGGCGCTTCCCGCGACGGAGAACGGGGCCGACGCGTTCGCCAGGATCAGGTGGTGGACCAGGCCGGCGATCGAGATGTAGGTCAGCGTGCCGCCCGTCAGCACCCCGGGCAGCGGCCTGCGGGCCGACCAGGCCCTGCGGGCCGAGGCCGCGAAGACCACGGTGACGAGCACGTTGACCTGGATGGTGAAGTAGCTCAGCGCCCGCGCCGGGTCGCCCAGCTTCATGGCGATGGCCACGCCCGCCGCCGCCGCGAGGGCCACCAGGACGCGGTAGATCGCCACGGCCGGGCGGCGTGTGGGAGCCACCACCGCCGTCGCGGGGACGAAGGAGTGGATCGACGAGGGGATACCCGGTATCGCGGGGAGGTCGGGTATGTCCCTTGGCATGGGGGTGATCATGGGCCCCACGCTAAGCGGGTCGGGTGATTCGGGCGATATGAGAGGTCTGGGCGGGTTACCTCTGAGCGGATCGCCTCTGGGCGGGTTGCCGATGGCACGGCTGCCGACGGAACGGCGTCGACCCGCGCCGACGGATCCCTCACCATCCGGTATTCGTCAAGATCACCTGGGACTGCCGGACCCGCCTGGGAGAGCTCTGGACCGCCGGGAGGGTCCGGGACCGGCCAGGGCAGCCCCCTGGACCGCCGGGACTGCCCGGGGCTGCCGGAGACGGCCCGAGACGGCTAGGGTCGCCCGCCCGCGTGATCACGCGGGACGTCGCCCGCCCGGTACCGCTGCGGGACGCGGCAGCGCTCCCGGGGCGGGGCGCACTCCGGGAGCCGAGCCGGGAGCCGGTGCCGTCGGCGCCAGAGGGATTCCTACGCCCGTTCCACCAGGGTCAGCAGGGATGCCTCGGGCGGGCAGGCGAATCGGACCGGGGTGTAGCGGTTCGTGCCGCAGCCCGCCGAGACGTGCATGTACGACGTCCGGCCCTCCGTCGTATGGGTGGAGAGGCCCTTGACGCGCTCGGTGTCCAGGTCGCAGTTGGTGACGAAGGCGCCGTAGAAGGGGAGGCAGAGCTGGCCGCCGTGCGTGTGGCCCGCCAGGATCAGGGGGTAGCCGTCGGCTGTGAAGGCGTCCAGGGTGCGCAGGTACGGGGCGTGCACCACGCCCATGGAGAAGTCGGCGGACTCGGCCGGGCCGCCGGCGACGCGGGCGTAGCGGTCGCGCTTGATGTGCGGGTCGTCGAGACCGGTCAGCTCGATCTCCGAGCCCTCGATCTTCAGAGTTCCCCGGGCGTTCGTGAGGTTCAGCCAGCCCGCGGTGTCGAAGCCGTCGCGCAGGTCCTCCCACGGGTTGTGGATGACGCCCACGGCCGGCTTGTTGCCGTTCAGCCCGTGCCGGCCCTGCGCCTTCTCGAACAAGTACCGTGCGGGGTTGCGGAGTTTGGGGCCGTAGTAGTCGTTCGACCCGAAGACGTACGCGCCGGGGAACTCCATCAGGGGGCCGAGCGCGTCCAGCACCTCGGGCACGCCCTCGGGGTCCGAGAGGTTGTCCCCGGTGTTGATCACGAAGTCGGGGCGCAGACCGGCCAGGGAGCGCAGCCAGCGCTGCTTCTTCCGCTGTCCGCCCACCATGTGGATGTCGGAGACCTGCAGGACGCGCAACGGCCGCATCCCGGGAGGCAGAACGGGGACCGTCACCCGCCGGAGGCGGAAGGAACGGGCCTCGAACCCCGCCGAGTACAGCAGACCGGCGGCGCCCACCGCCGTGATTCCCAGGGGTACTCCGTATCGCGCGCGCATACGCCCATCGTGTCAGACCGTTCCCGGAGACCGAGAGGGAGTGGGCCCGGTCGGCAGAACCGGTGCCCGGCCGAGCGTCCCGGACCGCGGCGTCACTGGGTGCGTCCGGTGGCGGCCACGGCCCGGTGGCGTCGTACCGGTGCGTCGTGCCCGATGGCCTCCCGGTGCTGCCGGTGGGAGGGCCGGGACGCACGGCCGCGTCCAGGTGCGGCTCGACCGGGGCACCCCCCGCCGGTACTGGACACCTAGGCGGGACGGGGCGGTGGCGGTCGAACCCGGCCAGGACCCGGGGACACCGCGTCGCTTCCCGGCCGCCCTGGGGGCACGCGGCGAAATCAACAGGCGTCCGTGTCACCGCACCTGCGACACTTGGCGACATGACCACGCTCAAGTCGAAGTTGAAGGAAGACCTCAACGCCGCGATCAAGGGGCGCGACGAGCTCCGCTCCTCGACGCTCCGGCTGACTCTCTCCGCGATCACCAATGAGGAGGTCGCGGGCAAGACCAAGCGCGAACTCTCCGACGAGGAAGTGCAGAAGGTGATCGCCCGCGAGGCGAAGAAGCGCCGTGAGGCCGCCGAGGCCTTCGCGCAGGGCGGGCGCCCCGAGTCGGCCGATCGGGAGCGGGCGGAGGGCGAGGTGCTCGCCACGTACCTGCCCAAGCAGCTGTCCGACGAGGAGCTTCAGGGGATCGTCGCCCAGGCCGTCGAGGAGGCGAAGGCGGCGGGTGCCGAGGGGCCGCGCGCCATGGGGCAGGTCATGAAGATCGTGAACCCGAAGGTGGCCGGTCTGGCCGAGGGCGGCCGCGTCGCCGCCGCCGTGAAGCAGCAGCTCGCGGGCTGAGGCCCCTTGCCCGGACCGGCAGCGGGCCGAGGCCCTCTGCCGGACCGGCCCGACGGACCTTCGGCCGTACAGGGTCGCCATGCTGTGCGCGGCCCCGCAGGGGCCGCAGCGCCGTGCCGAGCCGTCGTACGCGGGACGTACCGTCGTGCGGAACCCCCTTACGGAGAACGCCCCGTGGACCAGGAGTCGATCCTGGTCCACGGGGCGTTCAGGCGTTCACACGCCGATGTCCGGTGTACGGGTACGGGCGTGGACGGGGGTCAGTTGCGCCGGCCGCCGTTGTCGCCGCCGCTGTTGTCGTTGCCCTGGATGAATCCCCCGGGGAGAGAGAAGGAAGGCGTCGGCACCACCACTCCGCCGTCGGTGAGACCGCTGATGGTGTTCCCGTTGGTCAGGTTGCCGTTCCCGTTGCCACCGTGACGGCCGTTGTTCCCGTCGTCGTGGCCTCGGTCCCGGTCCTTGTCCTTGTCCTTCTCCTTCACGGGGTCGGGGATGTTGACCAGGTTGAAGGAGGGGGAGTCCTTGCCCACGAGGGCGCCCGTCATCACGTCCCGCCAGATCGGACCGGGGACCTGACCGCCGTACACCTTGTCGTAGTAGACGCCGCCGATGTTGATGTTGGTCATGTGGACCTGCTGGGTGGCGCTGCCGACCCAGACCGCACCGGCCAGGTTCGGCGTGTAGCCGACGAACCAGGCGTTCTTGCGCTCGTCGGTGGTACCCGTCTTACCGGCGTTGGCGCGGTCGGTGAGACCGGCCTGCTGGCCCGTACCGGAGTCGATCACGCCGCTCAGCAGGGAGTTGACCGTGTCGGCGGTCGTCTCGGACATGGCCCGCGAGCAGGTCGACTTGGGCACGTCCAGCGACTTCTCGCGGTCGCCGAGCTTCTGGCTGACCGACTCGATGGCGACCGGGGTGCAGTACATGCCGCGGGAGGCGAAGGCGGCGTAGGCCGTGGCCATGGTGAGCGGCGAGATGCCCCTGGAGCCCAGGGCGATGGCGGGCACCTCGGGGAGCTTCTGGCCGCTGCCCTCGACGACGCCGAGCTTGTCGATCTGGTTCTTCACCGGGCAGAGGCCGATGTCGGAGATCATCTGCACGAAGTAGGTGTTGACCGACTTGGCCATCGCCTCCTTCAGCTGGTACGGACCGACCTCGGACTCGCTCTCGTTCGGGACCTGATCGTTGGCCCGGTTCATCCAGGGCTTGCTGCCGCAGGTCTGCACGGGGCTGGGGTACGGCATCTTGTACGGCGAGGAGTACTCCTGCGTCGCCGGCCGGCCCTGCTCCAGCGCGGCCGCGGCCACGAACGGCTTGAACGTCGAACCGGTCGGGAAGCCGAAGTTCGAGCCGCCCATGCCGTGGTTGACCGAGTAGTTGATCTCGGTCTCGTTCTTGTCGTAGCCGTACGGCTTCGACTGGCCCATCCCGAGGATCTTCCCGGTGCCGGGTTCGACCAGGGTGGCCGCCGCCGCGACCTTGTCCGACTTGTTGACGTGATCCTTTATCGAGGCCTGGATCGACGCCTGGGACTGCGGGTCGAGCGTCGTGCGGATCGTCAGGCCGCCCTGGTTCCAGATCTTCGCCCGGGCTTCCTTGGTCCGGCCGAACGCCGGGTCGGTCAGGAAGACGTTCTCCACGTACTTGCAGAAGAAGCTCGAGCCCTTGGCCGCCGTGATGCAGCCGTTGTTCGGCTTGCGGACGTGCAGTCCGAGCTTCGTCTCCTTGGCGGCGTCCGCTTCCTCCTGGGAGATGTCGTGCACCTCGGCCATGCGCTGCAGCACGGTGTTGCGGCGCTTGGTGGCCTCCTCCTCGTCGTTGACCGGGTCGTACCGGCTGGGCGACTGGACGATGCCGGCGAGCAGCGCCGACTCCTGGAGGTTCAGCTTCTTGGCGGACTTGGAGAAGTAGCGCTGGGCGGCGGCCTCGACGCCGTAGGCCTGCTCCCCGAAGAACGTGATGTTCAGGTAGTTCTCGAGGATCTTCTTCTTGCCCAGCTTCTCTTCCAGCTGGATCGCGTACTTGAGCTCGCGGATCTTGCGGCCGATGGTCTGCTGGGTGGCCTGCGCGACCTTCGTCGGGTCGTCGCCGGCCTCTTCCACGAAGTAGTTCTTCACCAGCTGCTGGGTCAGCGTGGAGGCGCCCTGGGAGACCCCGCCGTTCTGCGCGTTCTGGTTGACCGCGCGCAGGATGCCCTTCAGGTCGACCGCGCCGTGCTGGTAGTAGCGCGAGTCCTCGATCGCGACGATCGCCTTCTGCATGAAGGGCGAGATGTCCTTGAGGTCGACCACGGTGCGGTCACGTGAGTAGACCGTCGCGATCTGACTGCCCTTGCTGTCCAGGATCGTGGTCCGCTGACTCAGTGCCGGACTCTTCAAATTGTCCGGAATGTCGTCGAACCCCTGGACGGAACCCTTGGCCGCGAGGCCGAGCGCGCCGGCGGCGGGCAGGGCGAGTCCGGCCATGACGGCGCCCGCGAGCACGCTGACACCGAGGAACTTGGCGGCCTGCTGCGTAGGGGACAGGCCACCGCCCGAGCGCTTCTTTGGCATGAGGGCAGCCTACGTTCTCATTCGCCGGACACGCGTATATGCCTTGGCCTAAGCTGCTCTCAACTGTCACAGCAGTGCGGCCACGTATCAAGACGTCCGGCGACCCCGAATCGTTCCGGAGGTTCCGCGTTCCTGTGGAGCGTGTGTCCGAATCAACCTTGTGTGTCACCTGGTGCCCGTTGTGACTCGACCCAACTGTCCCGGTTTGCCGGGATGGTCGCGCATGTCCTCGGCTCACTCCCCCGGGTGATCTGCCGCTTACGCATAGTCCGTTCGGGCCATTCAAGATTGGGCCCGAAGGGGGTGTTGCGCTGTGCCCACCTTCCGTAACGTCCTCAACTGGCGGCGGTGAATATGCCGCTGCCGCCGTGGGGGAGCCTCGATTCGGGAGAGGACGGCGCCGGTATGGGCTGGGTAACCGACTGGAGTGCGCAGGCGGCCTGCCGCACTACCGATCCGGATGAACTGTTCGTTCAAGGAGCAGCGCAGAACAGGGCGAAGGCGGTGTGTACCGGATGTCCGGTCCGCACGGAGTGCCTCGCCGACGCGCTCGACAACCGCGTCGAATTCGGCGTGTGGGGTGGCATGACCGAGCGTGAGCGCCGTGCGTTGCTGCGCCGGCGACCGACCGTCACCTCGTGGCGTCGGCTGCTCGAGACCGCGCGTACGGAGTACGAACGCGGCGCGGGCCTGCTGCCTCTCGACGAGGAAGAGGTGTACGAGCGCTACGCGGCCGTGGGGTGAGGGGTGCGCCCCTCGAGGGGCAGAGGACGTCGCCCCCGGGCCCCTCAGGCTCGTCCGGGCCCTCTCCGGGCCCGTCCGGTGCCGGCAGGGGTCGGCGGGGGCGTGAGAGCCTCTCGGCGCGTCTCCCGCGGACTCAGCTTTCGGGCAGCTCCGGCCGGTGGGCCGCGAGTCGGTTCCCGATGTCCCGCAGACCTACCAGATCGTGCACGTCACCGGGCAGCGCGGCCACTTCGGCCACCGCCACCTCGGGGTGACGCGCGGCGAAGCGGTCGCGCGTGCGCTGCTCGCGGGAGAGCAGCTGCATGCGCTCGGCGTGGAGCCTCAGAAGTCCTGCGGTGAGCTGGTCGATGGACCGCTCGGAGTCCGTGGCGGCGGTCCGGTCCGTAGCGGTCGTGCTGTCAGGGGCGGCCGTCCTGTCCGTGGCGGCGGGGGAGCCGTCGTCAGGAGCTGATGTCTCGGAAGCCGGTGATTCTGAACTGCCGTACGTGTCGGGAGAGTTACGAAGTCCAGCTTTCCCGCCCCCCTGATCCACAATGCCGGAGTCGTCAAGATTTTCTGCGGCCGCTGATCCGGCGGGTTCCGCGGCGGCGGAATCGAGATCCTCAGCCGCGGCGAGTGCCCGCTCGGCGGACAGCCCGGCGGCCCCGCTGCCGTGCACCCGGTTGAGCACCAGCCCGGCGAACGGCATGTCCTCCGCGGCGAGCCGCTCCACGAAGTACGCGGCCTCGCGCAGCGCGTCCCGCTCCGGCGCCGCCACCACGAGGAACGCCGTGCCCGGTGCCTGGAGCAGCTTGTACGTGGCGTCGGCCCGGGTGCGGAAGCCCCCGAAGGTGGTGTCCATGGCCGCGACGAACGTCTGGACGTCCTTCAGGAGCTGGCCCCCGAGCAGTTTGCCGAGGGTGCCGGTCATGATCGACATCCCGACGTTCAGGAACTTCATGCCCGCCCGGCCGCCCAGCTTCGCCGGTGCCGTCAGCAGCCGGATCAGCCGCCCGTCGAGGAAGGAACCGAGCCGCTTCGGGGCGTCCAGGAAGTCCAGCGCCGACCGCGACGGTGGTGTGTCGACCACGATCAGGTCCCACTCGTCGCGCGCCCGCAACTGGCCCAGCTTCTCCATCGCCATGTACTCCTGCGTGCCCGCGAAGCCCGCCGAGAGCGATTGGTAGAAGGGGTTGGCGAGGATGACGGCCGCCCGCTCGCTGTCCGCGTGCGCTTCGACGATCTCGTCGAACGTGCGCTTCATGTCGAGCATCATGGCGTGCAGTTCGCCGCTCCCCTCGACGCCCTTCACCCGGCGCGGAGTGTTGTCGAGGGAGTCGATGCCCATGGACTGCGCCAGCCTGCGCGCGGGGTCGATGGTGAGCACGACCACCTTGCGGCCGCGCTCCGCGGCACGCAGCCCCAGGGCCGCGGCCGTGGTCGTCTTGCCGACGCCGCCCGAGCCGCAGCACACGACGATGCGGGTCTTCGGGTCGTCGAGCAGCGGGTCGAGGTCGAGGACGCGAGCGGGGTCCAGACTCATGACATCCCTTGCTTACGCAGCTGTGCGGCCAGTTCGTACAAGCCCGCCAGATCCATGCCCTCGGCGAGCAGCGGCAGTTCGTGCAGCGGCAGGCCCTGCTCGGCCAGCGCGCTCCGCTGCTCGGTCTCCAGGGTGTGCCGCTCGGCGTACTCCTCGGCCTGCTGGAGGAGCGGCTCCACCAGCCGCTCGGCGCGTCCGCCGCGCCGAGCCCCGCCGAGACCGGCCGCCGAGAGCGACTTGGCGATCGCCGTACGGGGAGCCGTCTCCACGAGCGCCAGGTCGGTGGCGTCCAGGAGTGCCGGCCGGACCATGTTCACGATGATCCGGCCCACGGGAAGCTTCGCGGCCCGCAGCTCCGCGATCCCGTCCGCGGTCTCCTGCACGGGCATCTCCTCCAGGAGCGTCACCAGGTGCACCGCCGTCTCCGGGGACTTGAGGACACGCATGACGGCCTGGGCCTGATTGTGTATCGGGCCGATCTTCGCGAGGCCGGCGACCTCGTCGTTGACGTTCAGGAAGCGGGTGATCCGGCCCGTGGGGGGCGCGTCCATCACCACGTGGTCGTACGTGAAGCGCCCGTTCTTCTCCTTGCGCCGCACCGCCTCGCAGGCCTTGCCGGTGAGGAGCACGTCGCGCAGGCCGGGCGCGATGGTGGTCGCGAAGTCGATCGCGCCGAGTTTCTTCAGGGCGCGGCCGGCGCCGCCCAGCTTGTAGAACATCTGGAGGTAGTCCAGCAGCGCCAGTTCGGGATCGATGGCGAGGGCGTACACCTCCCCGCCGCCCGGAGCGACGGCGATCTTCCGCTCCTCGTAGGGCAGCACTTCTGTCTCGAAGAGCTGCGCGATGCCCTGTCTGCCCTCGACCTCGACGAGGAGGGCACGCTTGCCCTCGGTCGCGAGGGCGAGCGCGAGGGCGGCGGCCACCGTGGTCTTGCCGGTACCACCCTTGCCACTGACGACCTGGAGCCTGCTCACGTATTCGAGCCTAACCAGTCCGCCGCCGGAGTAAGCAGGAGGCTGTGGACAACGTGCGCACGGGGCGGGGCCACGGGGTCGGCCGCGGTGGCCGGCCCGGGGCGCCTGGGCGGGTCGCCGGAGCGGTGCGAGGGGGCGCGCGCACGGGTGCGCGGCGATGGGGGAAGCGGCGCGGGAAGTGGTGGTCGCCAGCGGCTACAGTCGGCCATATGACCAAATGGGAATACGCGACTGTGCCACTGCTCGTCCACGCCACGAAGCAGATCCTGGACACCTGGGGCGAGGACGGCTGGGAGCTCGTCCAGGTCGTGCCCGGGCCGAACAACCCCGAGCAGCTGGTGGCCTACCTGAAGCGCGAGAGGTCCGCATGAGCGGGACGGTCGAGGCGAAGCTCGCCGAACTCGGACTGACGCTTCCGGGCGTGGTTCCGCCACTGGCCGCGTACCAGCCCGCCGTGCAGTCGGGCGTGTACGTGTACACCGCCGGGCAGCTTCCGATGGTGGACGGGAAGCTTCCGGTCACCGGGAAGGTCGGGGCCGAGGTCACGGCCGAGGAGGCCAAGGCGCTCGCCCGTACGTGCGCGCTGAACGCGCTCGCGGCGGTGAAGTCGGTCGTGGGCGACCTCGACCGCATCGCGCGTGTCGTGAAGGTCGTGGGCTTCGTGGCCTCGGCCTCCGACTTCACCGGGCAGCCGGGTGTGCTGAACGGCGCGAGCGAGCTGCTCGGCGCGGTGCTGGGCGACAAGGGCGTCCACGCCCGCAGCGCGGTCGGCGTGGCCGTACTGCCGCTGGACGCGCCGGTCGAGGTCGAGATCCAGGTGGAACTCACCCACCCGTAGCCCTCCGGGCGGTCCGCTGTTCGGGGCTTGGTGCCGGTCCGGTGGGTTGTGGGTCGGGGCCGTGTCGGTACGTCCGCCCGTCGCCGTCGGGTGAGGTGTGGGCGTGGGTGGCGACGGGCTTGCGGTGTACCGGCACGGCCCCTTCCGTGCGGTGCCGGCTGCGGGTGTGATTCGGCCTCTCAGCCTTCGGCCGGGGGCGGGATCCGGCCCCTCCGGCGTTTGAGGAGCGGGGTCCGGGGTGGGGCGGCGGAGGTGAGCGGCGCCTGTGCGGGTGGCGGGGCCTCGAACATCCGCCCGGCTCGGGATAGCCTCCGGCCATGGGGAATGGGCAATGGTTTCCGGCGGAGTGGCCGGAGCGGATTCGGGCACTCGCCGAGGGCACGCTGACGCCGGTCACGCCCCGGCGCGCGGCCACCGTGATGCTGGTCAGGGACACCGAGACCGGCCCCGTGGTGCACATGCTGCGCAGACGCGCCTCCATGGCCTTCGCCGGGGGCGCGTACGCGTACCCGGGCGGCGGAGTGGACCCGCGCGACGACGAGCACCAGATCCGCTGGGCGGGGCCCACGCGCGCGTGGTGGGCGGAGCGGCTCGGCGTGGACGAGGCCTCCGCCCAGGCCATCGTCTGCGCGGCCGTACGGGAGACGTACGAGGAGGCGGGCGTCCTGCTCGCCGGCCCCGGTCCGGACACCGTGGTCGGGGACACGACCGGGGAGGACTGGGAGGCCGACCGGGCGGCCCTGGTCGCCAAGGACCTCTCGTTCGCGGAGTTCCTCGACCGCAGGGGACTCGTCCTCCGTTCGGACCTGCTCGGCGCCTGGGCCCGCTGGATCACCCCGGAGTTCGAGTCCCGCCGGTACGACACGTGGTTCTTCGTGGCCGTCCTCCCGGAGGGCCAGCGCACGCGCAACGCCTCCACGGAGGCCGACCGCACGGTGTGGATCCGCCCCGCCGACGCGGCGGCCGGCTACGACAAGGGCGAGCTGCTGATGATGCCGCCCACCATCGCGACCCTGCGCGGGATCGTGGCGTACGAGAGGGCCGCCGACGCCCTCGCCGCCGCGCCCGCGCGTGAACTGGCCCCCGTTCTGGCGGAGGCCCGTCTCGAGGACGGCGAGGTCGTCCTCACCTGGCCGGGGCACGACGAGTTCACCAAGCACATCCCGGCCGGTGGAGCCTCCGCATGACCGACGCAGCGGCCCTCCCGGGCCACCCCAGGGGCGCGGTCGTCTCCGGCCCGGCCACCACGCGCGCGGTGAACGTCCTCGCCCCCAACGCCTCCGCGATGACCCTGGACGGCACGAACACCTGGATCGTGTCCGAGCCGGACTCGGAGCTCGCGGTCGTCATCGACCCGGGACCCCTGGACGACGGACATCTGCGGAACGTTCTGGCCACCGCCGAGAAGGCGGGCAAGCGCGTCGCGCTGACCCTGCTCACGCACGGCCATCCCGATCACGCGGAGGGCGCGGCCCGGTTCGCCGAACTGACGCGGACCAAGGTGCGGGCCCTGGACCCGGCGCTGCGGCTGGGGGACGAGGGGTTGGCCCCGGGAGACGTGATCGGCCTCGGCGGTCTGGAGCTGCGCGTCGTGCCGACCCCGGGACACACCGCCGACTCGCTGTGCTTCCATCTCCCGGCCGATCGGGCCGTGCTGACCGGGGACACCGTCCTGGGGCGCGGTACGAGCGTGGTGGCCCATCCGGACGGCAGGCTGGGCGACTATCTCGACTCCCTGCGCAGGCTCCGCTCCCTGACGGTCGATGACGGCGTCCACACCGTCCTGCCCGGGCACGGGCCCGTCCTGGAAGACGCCCAGGGCGCGGTCGAGTTCTATCTCGCCCATCGCGCCCACCGGCTCGCCCAGGTCGAGACGGCCGTCGAGAGCGGACTGAGTTCCCCGGACGAGGTCGTCAGCCGCGTCTACGCGGACGTGGACCGGTCGCTGTGGCCCGCCGCCGAGTTGTCCGTGCGGGCGCAGATGGACTATCTGAGCGAGCACGGGCTCATCTAGGAAGGGCCGTTGCCGCGACGGCTTTCGGGCCGGTGCCCGGAGACGTCCGGGTCCTGGGAGGCCTACCGGTGAGGTCTCCCCGAGGCGGTCAGGTGGCCAGGCGCTCACGGTGCCCCGGCGGGGTACATCGGGGGCCGTCCCCACCGGACGGGGACCGTACGGCCGGATGGATGGTTCGGCCGTGGAATCGGGACGGCGACGGCAACGTCGACCGCTACGCCGACGGGGTCCCGCCTTCCTGAGAAGGCGGGACCCCGTCGACGTAGCGCGGAAGTGTCAGCGCGAGCGCTTGGCGAGCCGTTCCACGTCCAGGAGGATCACCGCGCGGGCCTCCAGCCGGAGCCAGCCGCGGCCCGCGAAGTCGGCGAGCGCCTTGTTGACGGTCTCGCGGGAGGCGCCGACCAGCTGGGCCAATTCCTCCTGCGTCAGGTCGTGCACGACGTGGATGCCCTCTTCGGACTGCACGCCGAAGCGGCGCGACAGGTCGAGCAGGGCGCGCGCGACACGGCCGGGCACGTCGGAGAAGACCAGGTCGGACATCTGGTCGTTGGTCTTGCGCAGGCGCCGGGCGACGGCGCGCAGCAGCGCGGCGGCCACCTCGGGCCGGGCGTTCAGCCACGGCTGGAGGTCGCCGTGGCCGAGGCCGAGCAGCTTGACCTCGGTGAGCGCGGTGGCGGTCGCCGTGCGCGGACCCGGGTCGAACAGCGACAGCTCGCCGATCAGCTCACCGGGGCCGAGGACGGCCAGCATGTTCTCCCGCCCGTCGGGGGAGGTGCGGTGGAGCTTCACCTTGCCCTCGGTGACCACATAGAGGCGGTCGCCGGGGTCGCCCTCATGGAAGAGGGCGTCGCCTCGCGCGAGGGTCACCTCACTCATGGAGGCGCGGAGCTCCGCGGCCTGCTCGTCATCGAGCGCCGCGAAGAGCGGGGCGCGCCGCAGAACGTCGTCCACGAGTTCTCTCCTTGTCGACCTGCTCAGGGGATCTTGCTCCCCCTCGGTACCAGGGGACCGTGTTCCCCATTTTGCCGGACGGTCCAAACAGTGTGATCAGTCACAAGTCTGCCGCACTGGCGTCCCAACGAGTGCGGCAGGGGGCCAATTGGGGGCCGATCTTCAGGGTCCGGGGCGGATGTCGGTGCCGGGCTTTAGGCTGGCCGGGTGTCCAAAACGCCGGTGAGAGCACAGGCCAAGGGGGCTGGGCAGGTGATTGCACGTCGTGATTCCGCTGTGGGCGAACAGGCCCCTGGCAGGACCAAAGAACCGACAAAAGCGGCAGGGTCGACGCCGGTGAGGACCGCAGCGAAGACCTCGTCGAAGACGGAACCGAAGAGGCACGGAAGACGGCTGCCGTGAAGAGCGCGAAGAACACCGCCCGCCAGAGCGCCGAAGCGGCGACGCCCGCGAAGACGGCCGCGGCGAAAGCCACCAACGCCAAGAACGCCATGAGCTCCGAGAACGCCGAGAAGGTGACACCGACGAAGCCGGTCGCGAAGAAGACGGTCGCGAAGAAGACGGTCTCCAAGAAGGCCGTTGCGAAGAAAGCCGTTGCGGCGAAGGGGGTCTCCGGGAAGGCCGTGCCCGCGGGAGCCGTCGCTGGGAAGGCCGCGCCCGAGCCGCCGCGGAACGAGTCGCACACCGCCCTCGTCCGCCGGGCGCGCCGCATCAACCGCGAGCTCGCCGAGGTGTACCCGTACGCCCACCCGGAACTCGACTTCCGGAACCCGTTCCAGCTGGTCGTCGCCACGGTCCTGTCGGCCCAGACGACCGACCTGCGGGTGAACCAGACGACACCGGCCCTCTTCGCCAAGTACCCCACCCCCGAAGACCTCGCGGAGGCCAACCCGGAGGAGGTCGAGGAGATCCTGCGCCCGACCGGCTTCTTCCGGGCCAAGACCAAGTCGGTCATAGGGCTCTCCAGGTCGCTCCGGGACGACTTCGGGGGCGAGGTGCCCGGCCGCCTCGAAGACCTCGTGAAGCTGCCCGGAGTGGGCCGCAAGACCGCCTTCGTCGTGCTCGGCAATGCCTTCGGGCGGCCCGGAATCACCGTGGACACCCATTTCCAGCGGCTCGTGCGGCGCTGGCGGTGGACCGGCGAGACCGACCCCGACAAGATCGAGGCGGCCGTCGGCGGGCTCTTCCCGAAGAGCGACTGGACCATGCTGTCGCACCACGTGATCTTCCACGGCCGGCGGATCTGCCACGCCCGCAAGCCCGCCTGCGGCGCCTGCCCCATCGCCCCGCTCTGTCCGGCGTACGGGGAGGGCGAGACCGACCCCGAGAAGGCGGCGAAGCTCCTGAAGTACGAGAAGGGCGGGTTCCCCGGCCAGCGGCTCGACCCCCCGCAGGCCTATCTCGACGCGGGCGGCATCCCCGCACCCCCACTGGGCACCGGATGACGGAACGAACACGGCACCGGCGGGCGTTGGGAACAGCAGAACGGGGGCGGCGATGACGCGCGCAGGCAACACACAGGACGCGAGCAACACGCAGGGCGGACAGGCGGTGATCAGCAAGGACGGTCTGCCCGACTGGCTGGACCCGGTCGCGCACGCCGCGGAGACGGTGGAACCGCTCCAGCTGAGCCGCTTCCTGCCGCCGAAGAACGGCACGGGCCGTCAGTCCGCGGTGCTCATCCTCTTCGGCGAGGGCGGACGCGGCCCCGAGCTGCTGCTCATGGAGCGCGCCGGCACGCTCAGATCACACGCCGGACAGCCGTCCTTCCCCGGTGGCGCGCTCGACCCGGAGGACGGCGACCCGAAGACCGACGG
This sequence comes from Streptomyces sp. NPDC002580, assembly GCF_042889485.1. Lineage (NCBI taxonomy): Bacteria > Bacillati > Actinomycetota > Actinomycetes > Kitasatosporales > Streptomycetaceae > Streptomyces > Streptomyces sp. NPDC002580. The sequence goes on from NZ_JBIAQZ010000003.1 coordinate 542,165, forward strand.
GCCGCTGCGGGCCGCCCTGCGTGAGGCCGAGGAGGAGACCGGCCTCGATCCGGGCGGCGTCCAGATCTTCGGCGTGCTCCCCAAGCTGTACATCCCGGTGAGCGGCTTCGTGGTCACCCCGGTCCTCGGATGGTGGCGCCGGCCGACCCCGGTCGGCGTCGTCGACCCGGGGGAGACGGCCCGGGTCTTCACCGTCCCCGTGGCGGATCTCACGGACCCCGCCAACCGCGTGACCACCGTGCACCCCAGCGGTCACCGAGGCCCGGCATTCCTGGTCGAATCGACCCTGGTCTGGGGATTCACCGCCGGGGTCATCGACAAGATCGTTCACTACGCCGGCTGGGAGCGCCCGTGGGACCGGGACAAGCAGGTCCCGCTCGACTGGCGCGCATGACAAGGTGACCTCCGTGAATGTGCTGGACATTTTGTTGCTGGTCGCCGCTGTGTGGTTCGCGATCGTGGGCTATCGCCAGGGCTTCGTCGTCGGCATCCTGTCGGTGACCGGCTTCCTGGGCGGTGGGCTCGTCGCCGTCTACCTGCTCCCCGTCATCTGGGGCTGGGCGACCGACGACAGCAAGGTGAGCACGACCGCCGCCGTCGTCGCGGTCGTCGTCGTGATCGTCTGCGCCTCCGTCGGCCAGGCCCTCACCACCCACCTCGGCAACAAGCTGCGCCGGTACATCACGTGGTCACCGGCCAGAGCCCTGGACGCGACCGGCGGCGCCCTGGTGAACGTCCTGGCGATGCTGCTCGTCGCCTGGCTGATCGGCTCGGCCCTCGCCGGCACGACGCTGCCGACGCTCGGCAAGGAGGTCCGCAGCTCCAAGGTGCTGCTCGGGGTCTCCCGCGCGCTGCCCTCGCAGGCCAACACCTGGTTCGCCGACTTCTCCTCGGTCCTCGCGCAGAACGGCTTCCCGCAGGTCTTCAGCCCGTTCGCCAACGAGCCCATCACGGAGGTCCAGCCGCCCGACCCGGCGCTCGCCGGCAGCCCCGTCGCCACCCGCTCGCAGGACTCCATCGTCAAGGTCATGGGCACCGCGCAGAGCTGCGGCAAGGTCCTCGAAGGATCCGGCTTCGTCTTCAGCGACCGCCGCGTCATGACCAACGCGCACGTGGTCGGCGGCGTCGACGAGCCCACCGTCCAGATAGGCGGCGAAGGCAAGAAGTACGACGCCACGGTCGTCCTGTACGACTGGGAGCGCGACATCGCCGTACTCGACGTACCGGACCTGAGGGCACCCGCGCTGCGGTTCAGCACGAAGGACGCGAGCAGCAGCGACAGCGCGATCGTCGCGGGGTTCCCGCAGAACGGCTCGTACGACGTCCAGCCCGCGCGCGTCAGGGGCCGCATCACGGCCAGCGGCCCGGACATCTACCGCCGCAAGACGGTCCGCCGCGACGTCTACTCGCTGTACGCGACGGTCCGTCAGGGCAACTCCGGCGGCCCGCTGCTGACGCCCGACGGCAAGGTGTACGGCGTCGTCTTCGCGAAGTCGCTGGACGACCCCGACACCGGCTACGCGCTCACCGCGGACGAGGTCCGGGAGGACATCGTCAAGGGGCGTACGGCCAACCAGCAGGTGGACAGCGACAGCTGCGCGCTCTGACCGGCGGGCGGGGCCTCAGCCTCGTGGATGGCGCAGCCGCACGGAGACCCAGCGGGCCCGGCGCCGCAGAATGTGTGGAATCCCCACACGGGGATCCGTGCCCGTCAGCTGCGGGGTGCCCCTCTGATGGGAGCTCAGACCCGTGGCCGAGCGGCGATTGCGTGCTACGTCACTGTAGTCGTGCGTCCAGCCCATACACCGACGTCTGCCCCTGCCCGAAGGTCGATAACCTCGCCCTGGTCCCTCAATTGGCTTATGCGCCAGGCAATTGGCTGTTCGAAGAACGGGTGTTCACCGCCCGCGTTCCTGGTGTGCGACCGGGCGCGTTCGGGCGGTCACGCATGGGTGACCGGAGTGTCACCGGTCGGGTTCCGGATCCTTCAGCCAGTTGATCAGTTCGGTGGAGAAAGCGACCGGATCCTCTTCGTGCGGGAAGTGTCCGAGACCGTCGAACAGCCGCCAGCGGTACGGCGCTTCGACGTACTCCCCGGAGCCCGCCGCGCTTCTCGTCCGCATCACCGGATCGAGCGAGCCGTGCAGATGCAGCGTCGGCACGCGCACCGGCCGCTTCATGCGGCGGTTGAACTGGATGCCGTCCGGGCGCGCCATGGACCGCACCATCCACCGGTAGGGCTCGATGGAGCAGTGCGCGGTCGACGGGATGCACATGGCACGGCGGTACGTCTCCACGGCGTCGTCGTCCGGCTGCCGGGGTCCCGACCAGTCCCGCACCAGACGGCCCACCAGGGCGCCGTCGTCGGCGACGAGCTGGCGCTCGGGGATCCAGGGGCGCTGGAATCCCCAGATGTAGGAGCCCGCGGCCGTCTGCTTGACGTCGGAGAGCATGGCGGAGCGCCAGCGCCGCGGATGCGGCATGGACGACACCGCGAGCCGACGCACGAGCTTGGGCCGCATGGCGGCCGCCGTCCACGCCAGGTAGCCGCCGAGGTCGTGCCCGACCAGCGCCGCGTCGGGCTCGCCCAGGGACCGGACGACGCCGGTGATGTCGAGCGCGAGGTTGGCGGGGTCGTAGCCGCGCGGGGTGCGGTCGCTGCCCCCGACGCCGCGCAGGTCCATGGCCACGGCCCGGAAGCCGGCGTCGGCGAGGGCGACGAGCTGGTGCCGCCAGGTCCACCAGAACTGCGGGAAGCCGTGCAGCATCAGCACGAGCGGTCCGTCGCCGAGCTCGGCGATGTGGAAGCGCGCGCCGTTCGCGGCCACGTCCCGATGGAGCACTTTGCGGCCGCCGGGAAGGTCGATCCGTACGGCCGAGGTGAGTTGCGCCGAAGGTGTGGCGGGGTCCGTCATGAGGATGAGCGTGCCACAGCCTTGACGGCGTCCTCGACCGGTTCGGGCCGGGGGTGCGGCTTGGCGTTCTGCAGGACGCCCGCCGTCTCCTTCACCGAGGCGGCCACCTTCTGCGGACCCTTGCTGTTCTTGGCCTTCTTCGCGAAGATCACGCCGATCAGCGCGAGCACGGCCGCGACCAGCACGTTCGCCGCGAACGACAGCACGAAGCAGATGGCGAGATTCCAGTCGCTCCAGGTCCGGATGCCGTACGCGAGGGCGAAGCTGAGCATCGGCAGGGAGAAGATCAGCACCGCGCCGGCTGCCGAGAACGCGCCGCCGCTGACGGCTCCGCGCTTGACGTCCTGCTTGAGCTGCGCCTTGGCGAGTGCGATCTCGTCGTGCACCAGGGCGGACATCTCGGTCGTCGCCGAGGCGACCAACTGGCCGATGCTGCGTTCGGCGCCGACCGGGCTGCCGTCGGGTGCGCTCATCGCGGTCTCCGTCTTCTGCATGTGTTTGTACGGTCCTGTCAGATCATGCCGGACCGTCGTTCTCCTCGCTTGCCCCACCCGCCAGTTCGGCAAGCCTGCGGTGTTCCGCGGCCTTCCGTTCGTGGATCGCTGCCATGCGCAGGTGGTACGCCGGGTTGTCCTGCTCGTAGATGTCGGGGACGCCGTCGAGGTCCTCGTCGAGTTCCTCGGCCTCGCACAGCGCGCGGTACTTGGCGTTGCGCATCTTCAGCAACGCCGTGGCGAGCACGGCCGCGACGAGCGAGCCGATCAGCACGGCTGCCTTGATCTCGTCGGTGAGGTTCGGATTGCCCTCGAAGGCGAGTTCGCCGATGAGCAGGGAGACGGTGAAGCCGATCCCGGCGAGGGTGGCGACGGCGGCGACGTCGGCCCATTCCAGTTCGTCACTGAGCGAGGCCCTGGTGAAGCGGGCCGTCAGCCACGTACCGCCGAAGATGCCGACCGCCTTGCCGACGACGAGCCCGAGCACCACGCCGAGCGTCTCTGGCCGGGTGAACACCTCGCCGACCACACCGCCGGAGATCGCGACGCCCGCACTGAACAGGGCGAACAACGGCACCGCCAGCCCAGCCGACACCGGGCGCACCAGATGCTCGATGTGCTCGCCGGGGGAATGTTCCTCGCCTTCGTGCGGGTGGCAGCGCAGCATCAGGCCCATCGCGACACCCGCGATGGTGGCGTGGATGCCGCTGTTGTACATCAGGCCCCAGATGACCAGCGCGAGCGGGACGTACACGTACCAGCCGTGCACGCCCTTGCGCAGCAGCAGCCAGAAGACGCCGAGGCCCACGACGGCCGCGCCGAGCGCGGCGAAGTCGATGGTGTCGGTGAAGAAGACCGCGATGATCAGGATCGCGAACAGGTCGTCGACGACGGCGAGGGTGAGCAGGAAGGCGCGGAGGGCGGACGGCAACGATGTGCCGATGACGGCGAGTACGGCGAGGGCGAAGGCGATGTCGGTGGCCGTGGGGACGGCCCATCCTTCGAGTGAGCCGCCGCCGGACACGCTGGTCAGTACATAGACGACGGCGGGAACGACCATGCCGCAGAGCGCGGCGACCACGGGCAGCATCGCGGCCTTCGGGTCCCGCAGATCCCCGGCCACCAGCTCGCGCTTCAGCTCGATCCCGGCGACGAAGAAGAAGATGGCGAGCAGCCCGTCGGCCGCCCAGTGCTCCACGGACAGGTCGAGTCCGAGCGCGGCCGGCCCGAAGTGGTGGTGCGAGACGGCCTCGTAGCTGCCCGGCAGGGTGTTCGCCCAGATCAGTGCCGCGACCGCCGCGATCAGCAGCAGCACCCCGCCCACGGTCTCGGCGCGCAGCGCGTCCACGACGAAGTTCCGCTCGGGCAAGGACATCCGGCCGAAGAACTTACGGGTGCTGGAAGGGGGCGCGGCCACGGGGAAGACCTCCGGTCGAGCAGGCAGGGCAAAGCACTCGCCGACCAGACTTCCCGGCACACCATGAACGATCCTGTCGCGCCATTGACGCTTTTCTTACAGTACCTAACCTTCGACCGGGACGGTTCGGGATCTCCACATTACGGTGAAAACGGGCATCGGGTGTTCCGGCGGGAGCTTGGCGCGGCCCACCGTTCGCCGCGATGCGGGGGAGGGGGCTCCGGGGAGACGGGGCGGGCCTTCACCGGAGTGCCGGAGGGCGAGGGTGCGCCTCTGCCGGGCCGGGGGCGGGGGCGGTACGGAAGACGCGAGCGGTACGAGCGGTACGGGCGGTACGAGCGGTGCGGGCTCTGCGAGCGGCGGGGGGGGGGGGGGGGGCCGGGGGGGGGGGGGCCCCCCCCCCCCCCCCGGGGCGGGGGGGGGGCCCCCCCCCCCCCCGGGGGGGGGGGGGGGGGGCGGGCAGG
>NZ_JBIAQZ010000003.1:547464-550161 GCF_042889485.1 Streptomyces sp. NPDC002580
GCACCCCCCGCGCGTTCCGCGGGGTCGGGGCGTTCCGTGGGGGGGGGGGGGGGGGCGGGGGGGGGGGGGGGGGCCCCCCGGGGGCCCCCCCCCCCCCCGCGCGCCGGGCGTGCGGGGTGAGCCCGCGTCAGTCCTCGCTGGGCGCGGCCGGCAGCTTGGTCTGGATGAGGTCCATCACCGTGGAGTCGGTGAGGGTCGTGACGTCACCGAGTTCGCGGTTCTCGGCCACGTCGCGCAGCAGGCGGCGCATGATCTTGCCCGACCGGGTCTTGGGCAGCTCGGCCACCGGCAGGACCCGCTTGGGCTTGGCGATCGGGCCGAGGACGGTGCCGACGTGGTTGCGCAGGTCCGCGACCAGTCCGGCGTCCTCGGCGGAGGCAGTCCCGCGCAGGATGACGAAGGCGACGATGGCCTGTCCGGTGGTCTCGTCCGCCGCGCCCACGACGGCCGCCTCGGCGACCGAAGGGTGGGAGACGAGGGCCGACTCGACCTCGGTCGTCGAGATGTTGTGCCCGGACACGAGCATCACGTCGTCGACGCGGCCGAGGAGCCAGATGTCGCCGTCGTCGTCCTTCTTGGCACCGTCCCCGGCGAAGTACTTGCCCTCGAAGCGCGACCAGTACGTGTCGAGGAACCGCTGGTCGTCGCGCCAGATGGTGCGGAGCATGGACGGCCACGGCTCGGTCAGCACGAGGTAGCCGCCTCCGCCGTCGGGGACCTCGTTCGCCTCGTCGTCGACGACCGTCGCCGCGATGCCGGGCAGCGCCCGCTGCGCGGAGCCGGGCTTGGTCTCGGTGACTCCGGGGAGCGGCGAGATCATCATCGCGCCGGTCTCGGTCTGCCACCAGGTGTCGACGATCGGGGTGCGGTCCCCGCCGATGTGCTTGCGGTACCAGATCCACGCCTCGGGGTTGATCGGCTCGCCGACCGACCCGAGCACCCGCAGGCTGCTGAGGTCGAACTTGGCGGGGATGTCGTCGCCCCACTTCATGAACGTCCGGATCGCGGTGGGCGCCGTGTAGAGGATCGTCACCCCGTACTTCTGGATGATCTCCCAGAACCGGCCCTGGTGCGGCGTGTCCGGCGTCCCCTCGTACATCACCTGCGTCGCGCCGTTCGAGAGCGGCCCGTAGGTGATGTAGGAGTGCCCGGTGACCCAGCCGATGTCGGCCGTGCACCAGTAGACGTCGGTCTCCGGCTTCAGGTCGAAGACGGCGTGGTGTGTGTACGAGGCCTGCGTGAGGTAGCCGCCCGAGGTGTGCAGGATGCCCTTCGGCTTCCCGGTGGTCCCGGAGGTGTAGAGGATGAACAGCGGGTGCTCGGCGTCGAACGCCTCCGGCGTGTGCTCGGCCGACTGCCGTCCGACGATGTCGTGCCACCACACGTCGCGGCCCTCGGTCCAGGCGACGTCCTCACCCGTACGGCGTACGACCAGCACCTTGTCGACCCCGTCGACCCGGGACACCGCCTCGTCGACGGCCGGCTTGAGCGCGGACGGCTTCCCGCGCCGGTAGCCGCCGTCGGAGGTGATGACCAACTTGGCGTCGGCGTCCTGGATGCGGGTGGCGATCGCGTCGGCGGAGAACCCGCCGAACACCACCGAGTGCGCGGCGCCGATACGGGCACACGCCAGCATCGCGACGACTGCCTCGGGAATCATCGGCAGGTAGACGGCCACCCGGTCGCCCTTGCCGACACCCAGCTCGGTGAGGGCGTTCGCGGCCCGCGACACCTCGTCCTTGAGCTCGGCGTAGGTGATGGCCCGGCTGTCGCCCGGCTCGCCCTCGAAGTGGATGGCGACGCGGTCGCCGTTGCCGGCCTCGACGTGCCGGTCCACGCAGTTGTACGCGACGTTCAGCTTCCCGTCGGCGAACCACTTGGCGAACGGCGGGTTCGACCAGTCCAGCGTCTCGGTCGGCTCGGTGGCCCAGGTCAGCCGACGGGCCTGCTCGGCCCAGAAGCCGAGCCTGTCAGCCTTGGCCTGCTCATACGCCTCCGCGGTGACATTGGCGTTCGCCGCCAGGTCGGCGGGCGGCGCGAACCTGCGCTCTTCCTTCAGCAGGTTGGCCAGGCTTTCGTTGCTCACGACATCTCCCTTTCCCAGGGTGTCCGTTGTGTCCCAGGCCACAGCTCATCAGACCAGGGGCCCGGTGACAAGGCCCGATCTGGAATTGGTTTAGACCTATCGAGTGGCGCCGGTCCGGGCAGGCGCTCCACGCGGCACCTCCTCGCCGGTGATACGTCCCGGATGCCCCCTCGGGAGAACATACGAGCCCGCAACCTGGAGCACGAACGCTCCGGCCACCCGGTTCACAACGACCAGACCACGTCCAGCGGGGAACGGGGCAAGAAGCAAGGGGCAAGGGGCACGGGGAACAACGGGGCGAGGGAGTCAGGAGGAGGGAGCGGTGGTGGCGGCCCCTGCCGTCGCGGAAGCCCGCCACGCCGTCCGTCGAACGCCTCCCCCGCATACTCCGCCCGGGGCACCTACCCGCCCGGCCCTCGCCCGCTTTTCTCTGACATTCCATTGCGCGGCCGGGCGCGTCGAGGCTCCCCCTCGCCTCGGCCGACCAGATGGGGTGTGGGGCCCCCCGCACCCGGGGCGCCCCCCCCCCCCCCTCACCCCCGGGGGCGCCCAACCACCCCCCCCCCCCCAAGAACCGACACCGCCGCCCCCCCGCACACGTCCACAACATA
>NZ_JBIAQZ010000003.1:550171-609544 GCF_042889485.1 Streptomyces sp. NPDC002580
GCCCGCCCCCCCCCCGGTTTTTTCGCACCTGGCCGGGGGGGGCGGGGGGGGGGGGGGCCCCCCCCGGGGCGGGGCCCCCGGGGGGGGGGGGGCCCCCCCCCCCCCGGGGCCCCCCCCACCCCCGCCGATCACGCAGGGTGCCGCAGATCCTCCGCCGCGCCCACATGATCGAACAGCTCGGCCCCGTCGGACTCGTCCAGCAGATACGCCTGGGCCTCACCCACGTGGAAGTACATTCCGTGCAGTTCGAGCACGCCCTCCCGCAGGGCCCGAGCCACGGACTCGTGCGCCCGCAGATGCTCCAACTGCTGCACCACGTTGGTCAGACAGAGCTGCTCCACCGTGTCGGCGGGCGCCCGTCCGGCGAGCCGCGCCCACGGTGTCTCCTCCGAGTCCATCCGGTCCAGACTCGGCTGTCCGTGCCGCAGCCACCGCTTGAGCGGCGTGAGCGGGCCACCGGGCTCCGATGCCAGCAGAGCCTGCATCGCCCCGCACCCGGAGTGCCCGCACACCGTGATGGACCGCACGTTCAGCACGTCCACCGCGTACTCGATCGCCGCGGCCACCGAATCGTCCCCGCTCTCCTCCCCGGGCAACGGCACGAGGTTGCCCACGTTCCGTACGACGAAGAGGTCGCCCGGACCGCTGGACGTGATCATCGAGGTGACGAGCCGCGAGTCGGCACAGGTCAGGAAGAGCTGGGACGGCTGTTGCCCCTCCCGTGCGAGCCGGGCCAGTTCATCCCGCACCAGGGGTGCGGTGTTGCGCTGGAACGCGCTGATGCCGCGCGCCAGTTGGTGCCCGCTCGGTCTGGCCTCGCCGGTCCGCTCGTCCGGGCCGGCCGAAGAGGTGTCCGAGGAGGTGGATGCCGGAGCGGTGGAGGCCTCGCACTGGTGGTTCCGCCAGGGTGTCCAGGGCCGGCAGCGGCAGTGCGCGGATTCCGCGGGCTCGGCGATCCGCGTTCCGCTCCTGCCGGTGACTTCGACCGTGCCGCCCTGGGCGGTGTGCGTGCTCTGCCAGTCGTGCAGTGACTCGTACGCCGCGTGGTCCATGAACGAACCGTCCAACTCCAGGACGGTGTCCGCCCCGCGGGGGACGAGGTGCAGGGCACGGCTGAGCCGAGGCACCGCGAGGAACGTCAACTGCCCTCTTACGTGTACGTGATGGACTCCTTCCTTCTCCTCGTGCGTGATGCGGGTGCGGCTGAGGCGGTGCAGGGCGACGCCGACGGCCACGGCGACCCCCAGCGCCACGCCCTCGAGAACTCCGAGGAGCACGACGCCGAGCGTGGTCACGATGTACACCAGCACCTCGCGGTGGCGGGTGACCGTGCGGATGTGGTGCAGGGACACCATCTGGATGCCGACGGCCATCACCAGGGCGGCGAGCGACGCGAGGGGGATCAGCTCGAGGATCGGGACCATCAGCAGCGCGGCAACTACTACGAAAACGCCATGCAGCATCGTGGAGTTCCGGCTGACGGCACCTGCTTGCACATTCGCGGAGCTGCGTACGGCGACGCCGGCGACCGGCAGTCCGCCGAGCGCGCCGGAGACCACGTTCGCGGCTCCCTGCCCGAGGAGTTCCCGGTCGAGGGCGGAACGGCCCACGCGCGCTTGGAGTTCCGGACGCGCGCTCACCAGCTTGTCCACCGCGACGGCACCGAGCAGTGACTGCACACTGCACACCAGCGTCACGGTGAGGACGGCGGCGGCGATGCCGAGCACCGGACCATCGGGCAGCCCGGCCAGCGCGTGGCTGCTCCAGGACGGCAGGTCGACTCTGGGCAGCGTGAGCCCGGTGAGCGAGGCGGTCGTGGTGGCCCCGGCGACCGCGATCAGCGCGGCGGGGACCTTGCGCAGCACCCGACCGGCGCGCCCGGGGACACGCGGCCAGGCGAACAGCAGCGCCAGCGTCAGCGCGCTCATCGACACGGCCGCGGTGTCCAGACGCGCCACCTGGTCCGGCAGCGCGACGAGGTTGTCCAGGACGGAGCTCTGGGGGATGCCTCCCAGCACGATGTGCAGCTGGGCGACGGCGATGGTCACGCCGATCCCGGCAAGCATTCCGTGCACGATCGCGGGGCTGACGGCCAGCGCGGTCCGGGCCACGCGCAGGCATCCGAGGCCCAGTTGGGCGATTCCGGCGAGCACGCTGATGGCGCAGGTCGTGCGCCAGCCGTAGAGGTGGATGAGCTCGGCCGTGACGACCGTGAGCCCGGCGGCGGGCCCGCTCACCTGGAGCGGAGAGCCGCCGAGGCGCCCCGCGACGAGTCCGCCGACGGCCGCGGCGACGAGGCCGGCCTGGAGCGGCGCGCCGGTGGCGAGGGCGATGCCGAGGGACAACGGAAGGGCGATCAGGAAGACCGCGATCGAGGCGGACAGGTCGGCACCCGCGACACGGAAACGGCGGGGCGGGTCGGGCGGGGGGCTGTGGGGCTCAGGGGCGTGCGCGGGCCGAGTCGGATCGGCGGCGCGGGTGGGGACGCAGGCAGACATGGTTCCCGTCTCCTCCGGGGCAGCGCGGTCGCGGAACAGGTGGTCCCCCGTCCGAGGCGGCGGGGGCGGGTCGCGGCCGTGGGTCACGGCGTGCAGTGGCGGGATTTTCAACGCTCGGTAAACAGATCGTAATGCAGAGTAAAGGGCTGATGCTGAAAATGCGGGCAAATGGGGCATTGAATCACTCAGTGGGGTGATGTGGGCTTTTCATCGGCTTGTCGTACTTATTTTTTCTCGGTCCCGTGAAACCTTGACGGCGCTTTCGGTGCCCACGTGCACACGACCCCGATGGCGCCCTGATCGGCGTTGCCCCGACCGAGGAAAAGGAGGGCGGAAGATGGCCGTCACCCAGAGGATCGCCGCGGGTGTGGCACTCGCCATGGCCTGTGCCACGGCGCTCGCCGGTTGCGCGGGCGGTGCCCCCGCTTCCCAGGAAGGTGCGCTCGGCGCGAAGAAGGCGTCGGGCGCCCCGGCGGCGCCCAGGACCGCGGTCCGCTCGATCGGCGACGGTTCCACCTCGTACACCGGGGCGCAGCCGCATCTGCCCCGGCCCGAGAGGCTGAAGCCGGGCTGGAAGCCCCCGCAGTTCGTGGTCTTCTCCTGGGACGGTGCGGGCGAGGACAGTCAGAGGCTGTTCTCCCACTTCCGGAAGCTCTCCAAGGCCAACAAGGCGACGATGACCTACTTCCTCAGCGGCGTGTACTTGCTGCCGGAGGACAAACGGGACCTGTACCGGCCGCCGCAGCACTCACCGGGCAGCTCGGAGATCGGCTTCAACGATCGGCAGGGCATCGAGGACACCGTCGAGCAGCTGCGGGGCGCGTGGCTGGAGGGCAACGAGATCGGCACCCACTTCAACGGCCACTTCTGTGGCACGGAAGGCGGTGTCGGCCAGTGGTCGGCCGCGGACTGGAAGAACGAGATCGCCCAGGCGAAGTCGTTCGTGAAGTCCTGGAGGACCAACACGGGTCTGACCGGGACGGCATCGCTGCCCTTCGACTACGACAAGGAGCTCATCGGTGCCCGCACCCCCTGTCTGGAGGGCCGGCGGAACTTCATGAAGGCGGCCCACGAGCTGGGCTTCCGCTACGACACCAGTGGCGTCAACAACCAGCTCTGGCCGAAGAAGCAGGAAGGCCTGTGGGACCTGTCGATGCAGCTCGTGCCCTTCCCCGGACACTCCTACGAGCAACTGACCATGGACTACAACTTCATGGTCAACCAGTCGGGCACCCGGACCCAGGGCGACCAGGACAAGCAGGTGTTCTGGGGCGACCAGATGCGTGACGGCCTGCTGCAGGGCTTCCAGCGCGCCTATGACGGCAACCGCGCGCCGCTGATCATCGGCAACCACTTCGAGTCCTGGAACGGCGGCAACTACATGCGTGCCATCGACGAGGTCGTCGAACGCGTCTGTACCAAGGCTGACGTGCGCTGTGTCTCCTTCCGGCAGCTCGCCGACTGGCTCGACGCCCAGGACCCGGCCACCCTCGACCGGCTTCGCGGTCTCGGGGTCGGCGAGGCGCCGAAGCAGGGCTGGGAGTCCTTCCTCGCGGCCCGCCCCGCCCCGGCTCCGAAGGGCGTTCCCGGGGCACCGGCGGTCAAGCCGTAGCGGTGCCCCCGACCGGCCCGTCGCTCATGCCGCGACGGCACTTCGGGCCGGTCGGCCGCTCGGACCGTGAGCCGCTTCAACGGGTCGCTCAGGCCGTGGCCATCGGACTCTCGCCGAGCACGAAACCGGGGTCGACCTGCTCCGCCAGGTCCGCCCCGGTTCTGGCGTTGCCCCAGTTGGTGGCGTTCTTCAGGTGGAACTGCACCATCTGGCTCGTGTACCGCTTCCAGTCGCGCAGTTCGTACGTACCGTCGGCGGCGGTCCGCAACGCCTGCAGCGAGCGCCTGTTGACCTCTTCCAGGAGCTCGAACCGGGGCGGGCGGCCCTTCTCCATGGCGCGCACCCAGTCCGAGTGCCCGACCGTGACCAGAAGGTCGTCACCGGCTTCCGCGCGCAGGAAGTCGATGTCGTCCTGGCTCTGCACCTTGTTGCCGACGACCTTGAGGGTGACGCCGAAGTCGCGGGCGTACTCCTTGTACTGGCGGTAGACGGAGACTCCCTTCCGGGTCGGCTCGGCGACGAGGAAGGTGATGTCGAAGCGGGTGAACAGGCCGGAGGCGAAGGAATCTGAGCCCGCTGTCATGTCGACGACGACGTACTCGCCCCGGCCGTCGACGAGATGGTTCAGGCAGAGCTCCACTGCACCGGTCTTGGAGTGGTAGCAGGCCACCCCCAGATCGGCCTCGGTGAACGGGCCGGTGACCATCAAACGGGCGGTGCCGCCGTCGAGTTCCACCGGCCGGGCGCAGGCGTCGTACACCGGATTGGCCTCGTCCACCCGCAGCAGACGTGAGCCCTCGCCGGGCGGCGTCGTCTTGATCATCGTCTCGGCGGAGGCGATGCGGGGGTTGGAGCCGCGCAGGTAGTCCTTGATGAGGGGCAGTCGCTCGCCCATGGCCGGCAGCGCGGCGGCTTCCGTCTCCTCGAGCCCGAGCGCGGCCCCCAGATGCTGGTTGATGTCGGCGTCCACGGCGACGACCGGTGCCCCCGAGGCGGCGAGGTGGCGGATGAAGAGCGACGACAGGGTGGTCTTGCCACTGCCGCCCTTCCCGACGAAAGCAATTTTCATGTTCACCAAGGGTAGTGCGTTCGTAGCTCTTGGTGTTCGTGGCGCGTGAAGAAGACCACTCATTCGTGGGGCACGGTCCCTGGGTGCGTAATGTCGTACTCATGAGTACGACAGGTGCGACCGCTGATCCGCTCGCGGCCCTGGGTTCGCTTCCCGGGGTGGCCGAGTCCGTGGAATCCGTCCGCAAGGCCGTGGACCGGGTCTACGGACACCGGATCATGCGGCGCCGCAGCAACGAGATCACGTCCGAGGCGGCGCTGCGCGGGGCCCGCGGTTCCGCGGCGCTGTCCGGTGCCGACTGGGCCCTCGAAGAGGTGCGTCGGCGTACCGACTTCAGTTCGGACGACGAGGCCCGTACGGTCGGCGCCGCTCTGCGGCTGACCGCCGAGTCGGGTCAGCTCCTGTCCATCTGGAGGCAGTCACCCCTGCGGGTGCTGGCCCGGCTGCACCTGGTGGCGGCGGCGGACCAGGGTGACGAGGTCGGCAGGCCGCGGCGGAACGGGGAGCGGGTCGACGAGCCTCTGGTGGAACTGCCGCTGCCCGACGCCGACGAGGTCGCCGGCCGTCTGGAAGGTCTCTCGCAGCTCATCATCGCGGGCGGGTCGGCTCCCGCTCTGGTCACGGCGGCGGTCGTCCACGGTGAACTGATCGCCCTGCGTCCCTTCACCTCGAGCAATGGACTCGTCGCGCGCGCGGCCGAGCGCATCGTCCTGATCGGCAGCGGTCTCGACCCGAAGTCCATCTGCCCCGCGGAGGTCGGTCACGCGGAACTCGGCCGGGCGGCCTACCTCGCGGCGCTGGACGGTTACGTCTCCGGGACCCCGGACGGCATGGCGGCCTGGATCGCCCACTGCGGGAGGGCCGTCGAGCTGGGCGTCAGGGAGTCCGCCGCGGTCTGCGAGGCGCTCCAGCGGGGCGCCGCGTAGGGGGCGTGCGACTACCGGAAAAGGGTTGCGGCGGTACGAGTTCTCGTACCGCCGCTGGCATGTTCACCGGGTTACCAAGCGTCCTCGGATGTTGCCCATCAGGTCGGGAACTTCTGCCCGTCACCTGGTGCGGCTGGCCCGTAATCGACGGGTCGACGTCGCGTGGGTGCTCGATGTCCATGCTCGGTCCGTGGGGCCTGTTGCGTTTGAAGGTCATCCTCTCGGATGTCCTTGGTCTCGCGGGCCGTTAAACCCTTTGTACTCCAGGTAGGAGGGAAGCGGAACCCCTGGCCGCACTTCTTTACTTTTAGGTTCAAAAGGATGAGAAATGGACTTCGGTGTTTCGCGCGCTCGCGCGTGACGGCTCACATCACCGACGCGCGACGCCGATTCGCGTACCAGACGAGCCCGGCCGTGGCGGCGGCCGCGCCTATGGCGGCGGCCGCGACCAGCGCCGGCCGGGGCGGTACGGACAGGGCGGGCAGGCGCTGCTTCAGCCGGACCGGACGGTGGAAGTCCAGGATCGGCCACGAGCGGGCCACCGCCTCGCGGCGCAGCGTGCGGTCCGGATTCACCGCGTGGGGGTGTCCGACGGACTCCAGCATCGGCAGATCGGTCGCCGAGTCGCTGTAGGCGTAGCAGCGCGGAAGGTCGTACCCCTCGGACGCGGCCAGCTCCTTGATCGCCTCGGCCTTCGTCGGGCCGTAGGCGTAGTACTCCACCTCGCCGGTGAAGCAGCCGTCGTCGCCGACGACCAGGCGGGTCGCCACCACCCGGTCCGCGCCCAGCAGTTCGCCGATCGGCTCGACCACCTCGGCGCCCGAAGTGGACACGATCACGACATCGCGACCGGCCTGGTGGTGCTGTTCGATGAGGGACGCGGCCTCGTCGTAGATGATCGGGTCGATGAGATCGTGCAGTGTCTCGGCGACGATTTCCTTGACCTGCTGGACGTTCCAGCCGCGGCACATCGAGGACAGGTACTTGCGCATCCGTTCCATCTGGTCGTGGTCGGCGCCGCCCGCCAGGAACACGAACTGGATGTATGCGGTGCGCAACGCCGCCCTGCGGTTGATCAGGCCGCCTTGGTAGAACGACTTGCTGAAGGTGAGCGTGCTCGACTTCGCAATGACCGTCTTGTCCAGGTCAAAGAAGGCCGCTGTACGGGGCAAGGAGTGGTTTTCCACGAGGTCGAGCATAGGGCCCACCATTCGGCGTAAGGTGAGGCACGTGGGTTTGCCTGAGAAGGCTCTCGGGTACACCATGGAAGTCACGGATCGTTCGCGACCGTGCTAACCCGGTCCGACTCCTCCCCCCCCGAGTCGGCCGTGGGGACGACCCCCGCTCTCCCCCCCGGCGGGGGTCGTCGCATGTCCGGGTGGGTTTTCCCCTCTTCTGCGCGACCTCTGGGCCCTCATGGCGCCGCTCATTCCCCGCTCCTCGGCCGGTCGCAATTCGTCACTGTGTGTAGTCGTGGCGATGCTCTGTGGAAGTCGTTGACTCTTCACTCGCAGGGCTGAAGGCGATATTCACAGCCGCTGCGTTGTCCACAGTTTTCGACCAAGATCCACACGATTTCCGGGATCCCCGCACTGTGATTCCCACGCGCTCCGCTCGCCGGCCAGTTCATGACCGGTTCCGTTTGTCGGACGCGTTCGGCCGGTTCGTATCGGCCGTTCATAAGGAGGCCGCTCGTCGGTTCTCCGCACGAGTGGGAATCACGGGGTCCTGGAGGGCCCCGCGCAAGAAGCAGCGAAGGGGGCTGGAGATCGTGGCGGGAGCCATCACCCATGACCGGCCGCCCACCGCCGAGGGGCGGCAGGGCGGACCATTGATCGTCACCGAGGACGGCGAACTCCTCGACGACCTGCTGCGCCTGTGCGCGGCGGCAGGCGCGCGGCCCGAGGTCCATCACGGCATTCCGGATCGCAGGGGCGGTTGGGAGGCGGCCCCCCTCGTCCTCGTCGGCGACGACGCCGCACCGCGTGTGCGTGGCGCGGCGCGCAGAAGGGGAGTCGTGCTTGTCGGCCGGGATCAGGACGACTCCGGAGTCTGGCGCCGGGCCGTCGAGATCGGCGCCGATCATGTGCTGGTGCTGCCGGACGGCGAGCAGTGGCTCGTCGACCGCATCGCGGACGTGGCCGAAGGAGTCGGGCGACCCGCCCTCACCGTCGGCGTGCTCGGCGGCCGTGGTGGGGCCGGGGCCTCCACGCTGGCCTGCGCGCTCGCCCTCACCTCGGCGCGGGACGGGAAGCGCACTTTGCTCGTGGACGCCGACCCGCTGGGCGGCGGACTCGACGTACTCCTGGGCGGAGAGACGGCCGAGGGGCTGCGCTGGCCTGCCTTCGCCGCGTCACGCGGCAGGGTGGGCGGTGGAGCCCTGGAAGAGTCCCTGCCCGAACTGCACGCCCTGCGGATCCTGAGCTGGGACCGGAGCGACGCGGTCACCGTTCCACCGCAGGCGGTGCGCGCGGTGCTGGCCGCCGCCAGACGACGGGGCGGTGCCGTGGTCGTCGACCTGCCCCGCCGCATCGACGAGGGTGTCGCCGAGATCCTCGCCCAACTCGACCTGGGACTGCTGGTGGTCCCCGCCGACCTGCGCTCCATCGCGGCGGCCGGGCGCGTGGCCGCCTCTGCCGGGATGGTCCTGCGCGATCTGCGGGTCGTGGTGCGGGGGCCCTTCGCGCCCGGCCTCGACGACCGCGAGGTCGCCCGCCTGCTCGACCTGCCCCTGGTGGGCGAAGTGCCGGCCGAGCGCTTCCCGACGGACGGCGGTCCGCCACCGGGAGGCGTTTCGCGGGGGCCGCTGGCCCGGTTCTGCAAAGCCTTCTGGGCGCGGGTCCCGGTCGAAGGAGGACACGTATGAGCGGGGACGCCACCACGGACACGAGCCGGGCGGAGGGATTCGCCGGGCGGACGGAAGCAGGGGCGAAGGGCACCCGCTGGGGCTCCGCGCACCGCCGGACCGAGACAGGGGAAGGACCTGGGCGGCACTCGCCCGGCCGGCCGGACGCGCGGGACGGGCCCAGGTACTACTCCGTCGGGCGGCCGGACGCGGGGGACGGCCCCGGAGACTTCCTGCCAGGGAGCGCGGAGGCGTGGGACGTGCCCGGTTCCGGGGCGGCCGGACGCGCGGGACTGCTGGACGGGGTGCGGCAATGGCTGGCCGAGAGCGGTTCCGAGCCGACGCCCGCGCATGTGGCGCAGGCGCTGCGAGAGCGGGGGCGGGTGCTGGGGGATGCCGAAGTCCTCGGCGCGGCCGAGCGGTTGCGCTCCGAGCTGGTCGGCAGCGGTCCACTGGAACCACTGCTCGCCGATCCGTCGGTGACCGATGTGCTGGTGTCGGCGCCCGACCGGGTGTGGGTGGACCGGGGCGGCGGCCTGGAACTGACCGTGGTGTCCTTTCCCGACGCGGCAGCCGTACGCCGTCTCGCGCAACGCCTCGCGGCGGTGGCCGGCAGAAGGCTCGACGACGCCCGGCCCTGGGTGGACGCCCGACTGCCGGACGGCACCCGTCTGCACGCGGTGCTGCCGCCGGTCGCCGTCGGTTCCACCTGTCTCTCGCTGCGCGTCGTACGGCCGCGGGCGTTCACCCTCGACGAGCTGGTGGCGGCGGGGACGGTGCCGCCCGGCGGGGACCGGGTGCTCAGGGCGCTGCTGGACGCCCGGCTGTCCTTCCTCATCAGCGGAGGTACGGGTTCCGGTAAGACGACGCTGCTGAGCGCGTTGCTGGGGCTGGTGGGGCCAGGAGAGCGGATCGTGCTCGCCGAGGACTCGGCGGAGCTGCGGCCCGACCATCCGCACGTGGTGCGCCTGGAGGGGAGGCCCGCCAATCAGGAGGGCGTCGGCCTGGTCGCGCTCCAGGATCTCGTCCGCCAAGCCTTGCGGATGAGACCCGACCGGTTGGTGGTCGGCGAGGTGCGCGGTCCCGAGGTCGTCTCGCTGCTGGCCGCGCTGAACACGGGACATGAGGGCGGCTCGGGCACGGTCCACGCCAACGCGGCCGCACAGGTCCCCGCCCGGCTGGAGGCCCTGGGTACGGCGGCGGGGCTCGACCGGGCCGCCCTGCACAGCCAGTTGGCGGCCGCGTTGTCGGTGGTCCTGCATCTCGTGCGGGACAGGGCCGGACGGCGCCGGATCGCCGAGGTGCACGTGCTGGAACGCGACCCTACGGGACTGGTGGTGACGGTACCGGCGCTGCGGTGGGGTGAGGACGCCTTCACCTACGAGCGGGGGTGGCAGCGGCTGCGGGAGCTGCTCCGGGACGGGAGCGGTGGACATCGGGGTCCGATGCGGCCTGAGACAGGGGGAGTTCTTCGGGACAGGCGGAGCGTCGGGAGGGCTCCGGGCGAAGGGGACGCCGGTGCCGAGGCGGGCGCCGGACGTCGGGATGTGAACGGGGAGCGGGATGGAGATCGGTGAGATGGCGGACGCGCCCGCCGGGGCGGCTGTGGCGTGCGCCGGGATCGCGGCCTGGCTGATCGGAGGCAACGCCTCGGGAGGGCGCCGGGCGAGGTGGCTGCTCGCCGGTGACGGGCCGGCGCCCGGTCCGCACCGGTGGGAGCGGGCCGTGGCCGACTGGCGACGGCTGCGCGGTCGGCTGAAGCCCGAGGCCTGGTCGGTGGTGGCGGGAGCGGTGATCGCGGTCCTGGGCGCCTCGGTACTGCCGCTTCTCCTGGGGGCCGCTGGAGTGCCTCTGCTGGGACGCGTGCGGCGGGCGGAAGAGGTTCGGCGCGAGCGGGAGCGCCGCGGCGACGCGGTGATCGCCCTGTGCGGCGCCATCGCCGGTGAGGTGCGGGCGGGACGTCAGCCGGGCGAGGCACTGCTTGCGGCGGCGCGCGACTCGGACGGTCTGGGGGACGCGCAGCCGGTGGTACTGGCCGCGGCGAAGTTCGGCGGAGATGTTCCGGGTGCGCTCACCGAGGCCGCGCGGCAACCGGGCGCCGACGGTCTGGCAGGGCTCTCCGCCTGCTGGAGCGTGGCCGTGGACCGGGGCGCGGGGCTCGCCGCCGGCCTGGACCGGCTCGAAGGAGCGTTGCGCGCCGAGCGCGATCAAAGAGCGGACACTCGCGCTCAGTTGGCCGGGTCGCGTTCGACGGCCTCGATGCTCGCGGGCCTCCCGGTCCTCGGTCTCCTGCTCGGCACCGCGCTCGGTGCGGACCCCCTGCGCGTCCTGCTGCACACCGGCCCCGGGTTCGGCTGCCTGCTGGTCGGAGGGGTGCTGGAGGGCGTGGGCCTGTGGTGGGCGCTGAGGATCGTGCGAGGGGCGGAGGCGGCATGAGCGCGGAAGTTGTCCACAGGCTGGGGGTGGTCGTGTGCGGAGTGCTCCTTGCCGGCTCGTCGGCCCGCTGGTTCGACGCCGCACGGCGGGAGAGGAGAGTGCGCAGGCGGCTGGCCGAAGTGCTGCCGCGCCAGGAGCCCCCGCCGCCTCCCAGGCGCTACGACGTACGGGCTCACGGCCGACGATGGCTGCCCGTGGCGGGAGCGGTGTGTGCCGGCTGGGTCCTGATCGGTGGTGCCGGCGGGGTTCTGGTGGGGCTGGCGGCCGGGTTCGGGGTTCGGCGGTGGCGGCAGCGGCGCGATGTGGAACCGATCGAGGAGTACGACGCGACCCGAGCGGCCCGCCAACTACCGCTCACCGCCGATCTGGTGGCCGCCTGCATCGCCGCGGGGGCGAGTCCTGTGGCGGCGGCCCAGGCGGTCGGTGAGGCGCTGGGCGGACCGGTGGGCGAACGGCTGGCGCGAGGAGCGGCCGAGGTGCGGCTCGGGGGTGAACCCGTCGACGCGTGGCGGAGGCTGGCGGCGATACCGGGAGCGCGGGCTCTGGCGCGACTGCTGGAGCGGGCCGGCGAGTCGGGTGTACCGGCGGCTGCGCCCGTCGGCCGGCTCGCGGCGGACGCGCGAGCCGAGTGGGGGCGTGCCGCGACCGCACGGGCACGCCGGGCGGCGGTCATGGTCACCGCGCCCGTGGGGCTCTGCTTCCTGCCCGCGTTCCTTGCGATCGGGGTGCTGCCCGTGGTGATCGGGCTGGCGGGCGGGTTGCTGCGAGCAGGTGCCGGGTGACGAGCGCCGAGGCTTGCGAGAACTGAACGGCGAGTGGGAGCGAATCGGCCGACAGGGCCGGATCTTGAGGGAGTTGACATGAGGGTTGGCATGGGCAAATCGGTACGAGTCCTCGGACGAGGGCGAGCGCGAGGGTGGGAACAGGGAGAGGGGCTAGGCCGAGGGCGTGCGCGGTTGTGGGCCTGGAGGTCGGCTTCGGCGGTGCGGAGGGACGCCGGAATGGTCACGTCCGAGTACGCGGTGGGTGTCATCGCGGCGGTCGCCTTCGCGGCCGCGCTCTACAAGGTGGTGACGAGCGGGCAGGTCGGTGAGGAACTGCAGGGCATCGTGGCGAAGGCGCTCAATGTCCAGATGTGAACAGGGCCTCAGGGCAGCCAGGTTGAGGGCCGGGCCGGCCCTGCCGAGGGACGAAGGGTTCGTCACCGCTGAGGCCGCCGTGGTGCTGCCCTCGCTGGTGCTCGTCGGTATGGCGCTGGTCTGGGCCCTGCTCGCCGCGTCCGCGCAGATCCAGTGCGTGGACGCGGCGAGGGCGGGCGCGCGTGCGGCGGCGCGTCAGGACTCCCCGGAAGCGGTCCTGGCGACGGCCCGCGGCGCGGCCCCGCTCGGCGCGAGGGTCACGGTGACCCGGGAGGCCGACCTGGTCAGGGTGAAGGTCGGGGCGAGTACACCCGGGCCGGCCGCGCTGTCCCTGGAACTGGGCGACGAGGCGGTGGCGCTGGCGGAGGAGACGGTGGGGGCGGTCGGGAGATGAGGAGGTGCAGTCGTGTGAGGAGCGGGCGATGGAAGGGGATGCCCGCTGTGAGCCGCTGGTCCGCGAGACGGCGCGCGTCCTCGGACAGAGGATCGGCGACGGTCTGGACGGTGGGCGCGATCGCTGTCCTGTGCGCCGTCTTCGGAGCGGTACTGGCGATGGGGCAGGCCGTCGTCGTGCGGCACCGGGCGGCAGGGGCGGCCGACTTGGCGGCCCTGGCCGCGGCGGACCACTGGAGCGACGGCGCCGCGGCGGCCTGCGCACGGGCGGCCCGTGTGGCGCGGGCTCAGGGCGCACGGCTCGTCGGATGCGCGGTCGAGGGCGAGATCGCGGACGTGACGGCCGCCTCCGGAGCGGGGCCGTTCACCGCGGAGGTCGGATCGAGGGCGGGCCCGGTGGGGTCCGACGATCCCGCGGGGTCCGGCGGGGCCATGGGGCCTGAGCGTCGTGAAGGGGGCGCGGAACGGGAAGCGCGTACGGGATATGGGCCCGGTGGTTAAGGGTCCTGGGAGGCGTTTCCTCGGCCTGGGGCCCCTGCGCACAGGGCCGGCCGGTCACTCCTCGCTTGGGTTCTTCGGCCTTTCGTCCTCCGGCGCCGCCCGCAGCAGTTCCGTGAGCAGGCGGACGGCGCCTCGCTTGTGCAGGGGGTCGTTCCCGTTGCCGCACTTGGGGGACTGGATGCAGGAGGGGCAGCCGGCGTCGCACTCGCAGGAGGCGATGGCCTGGCGGGTGGCCGTGAGCCAGGAGCGGGCCGTGTGGAAGGCGCGTTCGGCGAATCCGGCTCCGCCGGGGTGGCCGTCGTACACGAAGACGGTGGGCAGGAGCGTGTCCGGATGGAGGGGGACGGAGACGCCGCCGATGTCCCAGCGGTCGCAGGTGGCGAACAGCGGCAGCATGCCGATCGAGGCGTGCTCGGCGGCGTGCAGGGCGCCGCCGAGGATCTCCGGGTTGATCCGGGCCGCGTCCAGCTGGTCCTCGGTGACCGTCCACCAGACGGCGCGGGTACGGAGCGTACGGGGCGGGAGGTCGAGTTTCGTCTCGCCGAGGACCTCGCCGGTGATGACACGACGACGCAGGAAGGAGACGACTTGGTTGGTGACTTCGACGGAGCCGTAGCACAACCGGCCGTCACCCCAGGGGACTTCGACGTCGGTCTCGAGGACGGCGATGGAGGTGGTGTCGCGGGCGACCGTCGAGTACGGAGGGGCGGCCTCCTCGACCAGCGCGACGGAGTCCTCCAGGTCCAGCTTGCGCACCAGGTACGTACGGCCCTGGTGCAGATGGACCGCGCCCTCGTGGACCGTGGTGTGCGCGGCGCCCGCGTCGACCGTTCCGAGCAGGCGCCCGGTTCCGGACTCCACGACCTGCACCGGGCTGCCGCCGCCCCCGCGGATGTCGGTCAGGTCGGCCGCCCGCTCCCGGCGTGTCCAGTGCCAGGCCGTCGCCCGTCGACGCAGCAGCTTCGCGGCTTCCAACTGCGGCAGCAGATCGGCGGTGGCGGGCCCGAAGAGTTCCAGGTCCGCGTCCGTGAGCGGGATCTCGGCGGCGGCGGCGCACAGGTGCGGGGCCAGGACGTACGGGTTGTCGGGGTCGAGGACCGTGGACTCCACCGGTTGGTCGAACAGGGCTTCGGGGTGGTGGACGAGGAAGGTGTCCAGCGGGTCGTCGCGGGCCACCAGGATCGCCAGCGCCCCCTGTCCGGAGCGTCCCGCGCGGCCCGCCTGCTGCCAGAGGGAGGCGCGGGTGCCCGGGTAGCCGGCGATGACGACGGCGTCGAGGCCGGAGATGTCGACACCGAGTTCGAGGGCCGTGGTGGCGGCGAGGCCGAGGAGTTCGCCGGAGTGCAGCGCGCGCTCCAGGGCGCGGCGTTCCTCGGGGAGGTAGCCCCCGCGATAGGCGGCGACACGCCGGGCGAGCGAGCGGTCGATCTCGGCGAGGCGTTCCTGGGCGATCACCGAGACCAGCTCGGCGCCACGCCGGGACCGTACGAAGGCGATCGAGCGCATGCCCTGGACGGTGAGGTCGGTCAGCAGATCGGCTGTCTCGGCGGTGGCGGTACGCCGAACGGGTGCACCTTTCTCGCCCTGCAGTTCGGTGAGAGGGGGCTCCCACAGGGCGAACACCAGTTCCCCGCGGGGAGAGGCGTCGTCGGCCACCTCGACGACCGGGAGGCCGGTCAGGCGGCGCGCGGCGATCGAGGGCTCGGCGGCGGTCGCCGAGGCGAGCAGGAAGACGGGAGAGGCGCCGTAGCGGGCGCACAGGCGGCGCAGGCGGCGCAGTACCTGGGCGACGTGGGAGCCGAAGACGCCGCGGTAGGTGTGGCACTCGTCGATGACGACATAGCGCAGGGCGCGCAGGAAGGAGGACCAGCGCGGGTGCGAGGGCAGTATCCCGCGGTGCAGCATGTCGGGGTTGGTCAGGACGTAGTTGGCGTACTGGCGTACCCATTCGCGTTCCTCGAAGGGCGTGTCGCCGTCGTACACGGCCGGGCGTACGGCATTGCCCAGGGGTTGTGAGAGTTCCTTCACGGAGCGGCACTGGTCGGCCGCCAGGGCCTTGGTGGGGGACAGGTAGAGGGCGGTGGCACCCCGGCCGTTCGGGGCCTCGGAGCCGTCCAGGAGCGCTGTCAGGACCGGGGCGAGGTAGGCCAGGGACTTGCCGGAGGCGGTGCCGGTGGCGACGACCACCGACTCGCCGTCCAGGGCGTGCTCGGCGGCGAGTGCCTGGTGGGCCCAGGGGTGTTCGATACCGGCGGCCTGGACCGCTGCGATGACCTCCGAGCGGATCCGGTCGGGCCAGACGGCATGGCGACCCGCTCGCGGGGGCAAGTGCTCCGTATGAGTGATGCGCGAAGCCCGGCTCGGCCCCGAGGCGAGCCGGTCCAGGACGGTGCCCGGCGAGGGTCGGGAAGCTGTGTCCGTCGAGGGTCGATCGGATCGGTGATTCTTGGCCATCGGCATCGAGTGTGTCACTGGCGTGACGGACAATGGGCTCAAGGCGTCGTGCACGCCTGCCGGTAAGTGATTGAATGCCATCGCGGCTGGCGAACCGTCCCGGGGGCTCTGCCGAGGTGTCCCGTGGGGCGACCGCTCGATAGCAAGGTGCTGGAGGATCCGTGGACCTGTCCCTGTCGACTCGCAATGTGTCCGGCCCTAATGGCGACCGTACGGTCGTCGAGGTCGGCGGCGAAATCGATGTATATACCGCGCCCAAGCTGCGGGAGCAGCTGGTCGAGCTGGTGAACGACGGCAGCTTCCACCTCGTCGTGGACATGGAGGGCGTGGATTTCCTCGACTCCACCGGTCTGGGCGTGCTGGTGGGCGGCCTCAAGCGTGTCCGGGCCCATGAGGGCTCGCTGCGTCTGGTCTGCAACCAGGAGCGCATTCTGAAGATCTTCCGTATTACTGGTCTCACCAAGGTGTTCCCGATTCACACCTCGGTGGAGGAGGCGGTCAACGCGACCGACTGACCAGCGGTCTCCCGGGTCGTGGGCCCGGCTTCGCAGAAGTGGGGGGACCGGGCCCACGGCCTGGCCCCCTGACAGCACGCCCGTAGTTCAGAGGGGGATGCATGGCCACCGTTGAACTCCGCTTCAGCGCGCTGCCCGAGCACGTCAGGACCGCCCGATTGGTGGCGGCAGCGGTTGCGCGCAGGGCCGGAGTGGACGAGGCCGTACTAGACGAGGTCAGGCTCGCTGTCGGCGAGGCCTGTACTCGTGCCGTCGGACTGCACCAGAGCAACGGCATCTCGGCGCCGGTGCAGGTGACACTGATCGAGGAGGAGAAGCAATTCTCCATCGAGGTCGGTGACGAGGCGCCGGGTTCGGTGCCCGGAGGGACGGCGTCCGGCGCCGCCTCCGGTGGCTCGGACGTGGAAACCGAAGAGGACGAGATGGGCCTCGCGGTCATCAGCGGCCTTGTCGACGATGTGGAAGTCACCGCCGGGGAGCACGGCGGACTGATCAGGATGAGCTGGCCCACCACGCCGCCGGCCGTGGCTCTTTCCTGACGGTCGCCCGTCTTTCTTGCCCCGAAGGGCCCCATTCTGTGGGGCCCTTCGGCATGTCCGGGATCTCTTGAGCGGCCTTGGGGTGATCCTGAAGGTGATCACGCGCGGCGTTTCGTGAATTCATTCACGATCAATCGCGTGATGATTGGATCAAGTGTCAATGCCTCTGGGGCATTACTGCTTTTGGCCGAGTGGGCGACTGTCGATCTTTTGCCAAAGAGCATGTGAAGGCGAATTCCGCTTACCGCCCACTGTTTTGATCAGGTTCCGGTACCTAGAATCCGTCCACATCTTGAGCTCAGCCCAAGCGTCAAGGAGGACGAATGGCGGGGCTTTCTACCCCTCATCAGTTTGACCACCCCACAACCCTCGCGGCCGCGGTCCTGACGGACGACAACCGACTGATCGTGATGGTCATCGCGGTCGTCGCGGTGGCGGCGCTCGTGGTCGCCGGGATCCTGGTGCGCCAGGTTCTCGCGGCCGGCGAGGGCACCGACAGCATGAAGAAGATCGCGACGGCGATCCAGGAAGGCGCGAATGCCTACCTGGGACGTCAGATGCGCACGCTCGGCGTATTCGCCGTCGTGGTGTTCTTCCTGCTCATGCTCCTGCCCGCGGACGACTGGAATCAGCGCGCCGGACGGTCGATCTTCTTCTTGATCGGCGCGGCGTTCTCGGCGACCACCGGCTATATCGGTATGTGGCTCGCCGTACGGAGCAATGTCCGCGTGGCAGCCGCCGCACGGGAAGCGACCCCGGCGGAGGGTGAGCCCGAAAAGGATCTCACCGCTGTCTCGCACAAAGCCATGAAGATCGCTTTCCGCACCGGTGGCGTGGTCGGCATGTTCACGGTGGGGCTCGGTCTGCTGGGCGCCTCCTGTGTGGTGCTCGTGTACGCGGCCGACGCGCCGAAGGTCCTGGAGGGCTTCGGTCTCGGCGCGGCGCTGATCGCCATGTTCATGCGTGTCGGCGGCGGCATCTTCACCAAGGCCGCCGATGTCGGCGCCGACCTGGTCGGCAAGGTCGAGCAGGGCATTCCGGAGGACGACCCGCGCAATGCCGCGACCATCGCCGACAACGTGGGCGACAACGTCGGCGACTGTGCCGGTATGGCCGCAGACCTGTTCGAGTCGTACGCCGTCACGCTCGTCGCCGCGCTGATCCTCGGCAAGGTGGCGTTCGGCGATGCCGGGCTCGCGTTCCCGCTGATCGTGCCCGCGATCGGCGTACTGACCGCGATGATCGGCATCTTCGCGGTGGCGCCCCGTCGTTCCGACCGCAGCGGCATGTCCGCGATCAACCGGGGATTCTTCATCTCCGCGGTGATCTCGCTCGTGCTGGTCGCCGTGGCCGTCTACATCTACCTCCCGGCGACGTACGCCGAACTGGACGGGGTCACGGACGCGGCGATCAAGGCCAAGGGCGGCGATCCGCGGGTCCTCGCGGTGCTCGCCGTCGCGATCGGCATCGTGCTGGCCGCTCTCATCCAGCAGTTGACCGGCTACTTCACCGAGACCAGCCGACGTCCCGTGCGGGACATCGGCAAGAGTTCACTGACCGGCGCGGCCACCGTCGTCCTCGCCGGCATCTCCATCGGTCTCGAATCGGCCGTCTACACCGCCCTGTTGATCGGCCTCGGTGTGTACGGGGCGTTCCTGCTGGGCGGTACGTCGATCATGCTGGCGCTGTTCGCGGTGGCACTCGCCGGAACGGGCCTGCTCACCACGGTCGGTGTCATCGTCGCGATGGACACCTTCGGCCCCGTCTCCGACAACGCGCAGGGCATCGCCGAGATGTCCGGCGACGTCGAGGGCGCGGGCGCGCAGGTGCTCACCGACCTGGACGCCGTCGGAAACACCACCAAGGCCATCACCAAGGGCATCGCCATCGCCACCGCCGTCCTCGCGGCCTCGGCCCTCTTCGGCTCGTACCGGGACGCGATCACCACGGCGGCGAGCGACGTGGGGGAGAAGGTCTCCGGAGCGGGCGCGCCGATGAACCTGATGATGGACATCTCGCAGCCCAACAACCTGGTGGGGCTCATCGCCGGCGCCGCGGTCGTCTTCCTCTTCTCGGGGCTGGCGATCAACGCGGTGTCGCGGTCCGCCGGGGCGGTGGTCTACGAGGTGCGGCGGCAGTTCCGCGAGCATCCCGGGATCATGGACTACTCGGAGAAACCCGAGTACGGGCGCGTCGTCGACATCTGCACCAAGGACGCGCTGCGCGAACTGGCCACACCGGGCCTGCTCGCGGTGCTCACGCCGATCGCGATCGGGTTCACGCTCGGCGTCGGCGCGCTCGGCTCGTTCCTCGCGGGCGCGATCGGCACCGGCACGCTGATGGCGGTCTTCCTCGCCAACTCCGGTGGCGCGTGGGACAACGCCAAGAAGCTCGTCGAGGACGGTCATCACGGCGGCAAGGGCAGCGAGGCCCATGCCGCGACGGTGATCGGCGACACCGTCGGTGACCCGTTCAAGGACACGGCGGGTCCCGCCATCAACCCGCTGCTGAAGGTCATGAACCTGGTGTCGCTGCTGATCGCTCCGGCGGTGGTCAAGTTCTCGTTCGGCGACGACAAGAGCGCCGGCGTACGGGCGTTCATCGCGATCCTCGCGATCCTCGTGATCGTGGGTTCCGTGTACATCTCCAAGCGGCGCGGGATCGTCATGGGCGACGAGGAGGACAACGACGAAGGGGTCGCCAAGTCGGCCGACCCGGCAGTGGTTTCGTAACTCACGGGTTCCAGGCCTGACGCGGCACGGATTTTTTTCCGGGCTGGTCAGGGCGAGGGCCAACGGGCGGGCGGGCAGCGCGTGTTGACGTGCTGCGCGCCCGCCCTGTGTGTGTTCACACCTTCGTCGTGAGCCTTCTCTCGCTTGGTGCAAATGGCTTCAAGGGTGGTCGTAATAGACATTCGATATGGGGATGTCGCCCAGATGGCGTGTATGTTCCGGGGCCGAGAGCCATGGAAGGGACCAAACCGGTGAACAAGAAGCTCGCGGCCGCATTGTCCGGCGGTGCGGTACTGGTGCTCGCCCTGTCGGGATGCGGCGGCAGCGACGACGGCGGTAACGACAAGCTGGACGCCTGGGCCAAGGCGGTCTGTGACGCGGTGAAGCCGCAGGCCGGGAAGATCGAGGACGCGAACACCGCGATCCAGAAGCAGACCTCGGACAACAGCACGCCGGAAGCCGTCCAGCAGACGGACGCACAGGCCTTCCAGGACATGTCCGACGCCTACAAGGCGATCGGGACGGCCGTCGACAACGTGGGCGCGCCGAACGTCGAAGACGGCAAGGCGAAGCAGACCAACGCGGTCAAGGAACTCAAGGACATCTCCGCTTCGTACGCCAAGCTGAAGACGCAGGTCGACAAGCTCGACACCAAGGACCAGGCGAAGTTCGCCGACGGTCTCAAGGACATCGCGACCCAGCTCGACAAGCTGAGCCAGAGTGGCAACGACGCCCTGAAGAAGCTGGAAGAGGGCGACGTGGGCAAGGCGATGGCGCAGCAGGCGAGCTGCAAGTCGGCGTCCGGGTCCTCGGCGGCCACCAAGGGCTGAGCCCTCCGGGAGGATCCGCCGCGGCGGCCGGGCGAACGCCCTTGGCGGCCACGGACCGGCCCCTCGGGGGGCCGAGAGACAGCGGATCGTCCGTTCGGTCGAACAAGAGCCCGGCACGGGCGTGTGCCGGGCTCTCGGCATGCGCTGTCCACAAGTGATGCTCTGTCCACAGGTGTGGGTGGCGGTGGGCGATAGCGGACACAATGGGAGGCGTGAGTCACACCAGCCTGTCACCGTTGCCCTCGTCCGATCGTGCCGACGTCGCCGCTCGGCTGCGGAGCGCCCTGCTCGGCGCCTCCTTCACCGCCGACGGACTCCTCGACCTGCTCGGCGCCCCCGCGTACGCGGCGCTCGCGCGCAGTGAGACCGTGCCCGCCCTCCGGGCGACCCGTGGAGACACACCGCTGGAGACACTCGTACGCCTGTTCCTCCTGCAGTGCCCCGTGCCGCACGCGCGCGTGGCGGACGTGCTGCCCGTCGCGGATGCCCTGGAGAGCGGCTGGCTGACCCGTGCGGGCGAGGACGAGGTCGCGGCGACCGTCGACATCCGGCCGTACGGCGGCCCCGACGGTGAGGACTGGTTCATCGTGTCCGACCTCGGATGCGCCGTGGGCGGCGCGGGCGGTATCGGCAGCCGGGAGGAAGGTGTCGTCCTCGGCGTGGGAGGTGCCTCCACCACGCTCGCCGGCATCACCGTGCGCACGCCCGTCGACTCGGCGCTCGACCTCGGCACCGGCTCCGGAATCCAGGCCCTGCACGTCGCGCAGCACGCCACACGCGTGACCGCGACCGACCTGAACCCCCGCGCGCTGCACATCACCGCGCTCACCCTCGCCTTGTCGGGCGCCCCGGCCGCCGACCTCCGCGAGGGTTCCCTGTTCGAGCCGGTCCGCGCCGACGAGACGTACGACCTGATCGTCTCGAACCCGCCCTTCGTGATCTCGCCGGGCGCCCGGCTGACGTACCGCGACGGCGGAATGGGCGGGGACGATCTGTGCCGCACGCTCGTTCAGGAATCGGGGGACCGGCTGAACGAAGGGGGATACGCCCAGTTCCTGGCCAACTGGCAGCACGTGGAGGGCGAGGACTGGCAGGACCGGTTGCGTTCCTGGGTGCCGCGCGGCTGTGACGCGTGGATCGTGCAGCGCGAGGTCCAGGACGTCACGCAGTACGCGGAACTGTGGCTGCGGGACGCGGGTGACCACCGCGCCGATCCGGCCGACTACCAGGCGCGCTACGACGCGTGGCTCGACGAGTTCGAGGCGCGCAAGGTGAAGGCCATCGGCTTCGGATGGATCACGCTGCGCAGAACGGCGGCCGCCGAGCCGTCGATCACGGTCGAGGAATGGCCGCACTCCGTCGAACAGCCGCTCGGCGAGGCCGTGCGCGAGCACTTCGACCGCCTCGACTATCTGCGGCGGCACGACGACGCGGGTCTGCTCTCCGGTCACTTCAGACTGGTGGCGGAGGTCGTGCAGGAGCAGGTCGGGCTGCCCGGCGCCGAGGACCCGGAGCATGTGGTGCTGCGTCAGCACCGCGGAATGCGCCGGGCCACGAAGGTGGACACGGTCGGCGCGGGCTTCGCGGGGGTGTGCGACGGCACGTTGAGCGCGGGGCGGATCCTGGACGCCATCGCGCAACTGGTCGGCGAGGATCCGGTGTTGCTCCGCGACCGGACGCCCGCGCAGATCCGACTGCTGGTGGAACAGGGGTTCCTGGAGCCGGTTGGGTAGCTTGCGGGGGCTGGGCTGGGCTGGGCTGGGCTGGGCTGGGCTGGGCCGGGCCGGGGCGGCGTCTTCTGTCGTACGTGGCCGGGTCGGGCTTTGGCGGGGGTTGGCGTCCGTTGTCGTACCCTCCCGCGCCGGGCTCAGCAGTCGCTCCGCAAGAGATGGGTCGGCAACTTTCCGTGGGGAGGGAACCGGGCAACGTCCGGGCGGTGGCGGATGTTTCCGGCCATCTCTGCCGCAGGGGCCGTTCGCTCGGCCGACCGCGATGGCGTGGGCCGAGTGGGGGCGGCTGACCTGGGCGGGTCGCCACGGCCGCCGGCGCTGGGTCGGCGGCGGCCACCACGCAGGCGACCAGGTCCGGGACCCGGTGGCGAGGACTACGGCGGCCCCTCCATGGCGCGGGCCGGCCGACGCATCAGCCCCGGTCTCCGACCCCGCTCCGCGCTCCGCGCCCCACCGGACCATCGGTTTCTGCCTTGTGCCCGCCGCCCTTCCCCTGCGCCCAGCGGTGTCAGGTCTTCCGTCGCTGCTCCTCGGTCCTTTTCCCGTCCCCATCTCTATCCCTCCGGCGCGGCGCAGGCCTCGTCCCCGCTCTCCCGGTCGCGCGTCCACACCTGGGCTTCGAGACGGTGGCACGGCGACGGGACCGGACCTGCGCCAGGAGAGGTGTATCGACGCGGACAGGGACGCCGAGAAGGGCTTGGCGGGGGTGAGGGAGAACCGCTGGTCGGTGGTCGGAGATGGTCGGCGGGAATTCGTCGGGGAAGCCGTTCCGGGCTACGGCCGGGGAAACGCCTGCGGATGGGTGCGAACAGGGGAAGGCGATCCGCCAGGGAAGTACTGGGCGGTGGCTGGTTCGGTTCGGGGCGTGTCGGGTGACCGGGCGGAGGTGAAGTCGTACGGCCGACCGGGCGACGAGGTCCGGGGCGCGGGAGCGCCGGGAGCGGCGGGGAGGACGGGGAAGGTGAGAGCGACGGATTCGCCACAGTCGAGCGCGTCGCGGACCGCGCAGATGAGAAGGGGACGAAGGGGCGTACGGCGGCGCGGGGGGACGGTGCGGGTGCCCCGTGGGCGCCGGTCGTCCGGCGTTCACCGTGGGTTCGTCCGGCCGCCGCCAGGGCGTGTCAGCCTCCCGAGCCTGAGCACTCGGGTGGAAGGACAGATCCATGGAAAGCGGACCGGCGATCTTCGCGGGGACGGTGTTCGCCCTGTTCGGAGGCGGGCTCCTGGCCTGGACCGTGGTCCGGGTGCGGCAGGGTGGGGCCGTCGCCCGGGGTGTGAACCGCGTCGCATCGGCGACCCTCACGAGCGTCGTCGGGAGCGGGGCGCTGGCGCTCGGTATGTGGTGCTTCACGCGCGTGTGACACCGCGCGTGAGGACAACCGCTCAGGTAACCGGAAAGTTACCCTCCGGATAGGCCCGAACGGGTCGGTCGACACTCCGGGCGGCAGGAATGGCGGTAGTCGGGTTACCGTTCGAGTGGCCGTTGCGGGCTTTTCCCGTTTGACACGGGGGCGGGATGTACCGTCACACTCCGCAGCGTCAGCATGACCCGACCTCTCGGGAGCCAAGCCCCCCGAGGAGATTCCGCGTCGACCGGAGAGAAGAGCGAAGTTGTCCCCGACCAGCGACACCGCACACGGCGGCCGCCGACTCGTCATCGTCGAGTCGCCTGCCAAGGCGAAGACGATCAAGGGCTATCTGGGCCCCGGCTATGTCGTCGAAGCGAGCGTCGGGCACATCCGCGACCTCCCCAACGGCGCCGCGGAGGTGCCCGAGAAGTACACCGGTGAGGTCCGCCGCCTCGGTGTGGACGTCGAGAACGACTTCCAGCCGATCTACGTGGTCAACGCCGACAAGAAGGCCCAGGTCAAGAAGCTCAAGGATCTCCTGAAGGATTCCGACGAGCTCTTCCTCGCCACCGATGAGGACCGCGAGGGCGAAGCCATCGCGTGGCACCTGCTGGAGGTCCTCAAGCCCAAGGTTCCCGTCCACCGGATGGTCTTCCACGAGATCACCAAGGACGCGATCCGAAGCGCCGTCGCCAACCCGCGCGAGCTGAACAAGCGCATGGTCGACGCCCAGGAGACCCGCCGCATCCTCGACCGCCTCTACGGCTACGAGGTCTCGCCGGTCCTGTGGAAGAAGGTCATGCCGCGCCTGTCGGCCGGCCGAGTGCAGTCCGTGGCGACCCGGCTCGTCGTCGAGCGGGAGCGCGAGCGCATCGCCTTCCGTTCCGCCGAGTACTGGGACCTGACCGGCACCTTCGGCACCGGCCGCGGCGGTGACGCGAGCGACCCGTCCAACCTGGTCGCCCGACTGACCTCGGTCGACGGCAAGCGCGTCGCCCAGGGCCGCGACTTCGACTCGCTCGGCCAGATCAAGAGCGCGAACACGCTCCACCTGGACGAGACGAACGCCCGCGCGCTCGCCGCCGCCCTGGCGGACACGAGCTTCGCGGTCCGCTCGGTCGAGTCCAAGCCGTACCGCCGCTCGCCGTACGCGCCGTTCCGTACGACGACGCTCCAGCAGGAGGCCTCGCGCAAGCTCGGCTTCGGCGCGAAGGCGACCATGCAGGTGGCGCAGAAGCTGTACGAGAACGGCTTCATCACCTATATGCGTACGGACTCCACGACCCTGTCGGAGACGGCGGTCACCGCCGCCCGCGCCCAGGTCACGCAGTTGTACGGCGCCGACTACCTGCCGGCGCAGCCGCGCACGTACGCCGGGAAGGTCAAGAACGCGCAGGAGGCGCACGAGGCGATCCGCCCCTCGGGGGACCGTTTCCGCACTCCGGCCGAGACGGGACTGACCGGCGACCAGTTCAGGCTGTACGAGCTGATCTGGAAGCGGACCGTCGCCTCCCAGATGAAGGACGCGGTCGGCAACTCCGTCACCGTCAAGATCGCGGGACGGGCCGCCGACGGCCGTGACGCCGAGTTCAGCGCGTCCGGCAAGACGATCACCTTCCACGGCTTCCTGAAGGCGTACGTCGAGGGCGCTGACGACCCGAACGCCGAGCTCGACGACCGTGAGCGTCGCCTCCCGCAGGTCGGTGAGGGCGACCCGCTGTCCGCCGAGGAGATCACGGTCGACGGCCACGCCACCAAGCCGCCGGCCCGCTACACCGAGGCCTCGCTGGTCAAGGAACTCGAAGAGCGCGAGATCGGCCGCCCGTCGACGTACGCGTCGATCATCGGCACGATCCTCGACCGCGGTTACGTCTTCAAGAAGGGGACGGCCCTGGTGCCCTCCTTCCTGTCGTTCGCCGTGGTCAACCTCCTGGAGAAGCACTTCGGGCGGCTCGTCGACTACGACTTCACCGCCAAGATGGAGGACGACCTCGACCGCATCGCGCGCGGTGAGGCGCAGGCGGTGCCGTGGCTGCGCCGCTTCTACTTCGGTGAGGGCGAGGCGACCGGCGCCGCCGAGGCCGGCAACGGCGACGGCGACCACCTGGGCGGCCTCAAGGAGCTCGTCACCGACCTGGGCGCCATCGACGCCCGCGAGGTGTCCTCCTTCCCCGTCGCCGACGGCATCGTGCTGCGCGTCGGCCGCTACGGCCCGTACGTCGAGCGCGGTGAGAAGGACTCCGAGAACCACCAGCGCGCCGACGTGCCCGAGGACCTGGCACCGGACGAGCTGACGGTCGAACTCGCCGAGGAGCTGCTCGCCAAGCCGAGCGGCGACTTCGAGCTCGGTGCCGATCCCCAGTCGGGTCACCAGATCATCGCCAGGGACGGCCGCTATGGCCCGTACGTCACCGAGGTGCTCCCGGAGGGCACCCCGAAGACGGGCAAGAACGCCGTCAAGCCGCGCACCGCCTCGCTGTTCAAGTCGATGGCGCTCGACACGGTGACCCTGGACGACGCCCTCAAGCTGATGTCCCTGCCGCGCGTCGTCGGCGCGGACGCCGAGGGCGTGGAGATCACCGCGCAGAACGGGCGCTACGGTCCGTACCTGAAGAAGGGCACGGACTCCCGCTCGCTCACCGCCGAGGACCAGCTCTTCACCATCACGCTGGAAGAGGCGCTGGAGATCTACTCCCAGCCCAAGCAGCGGGGCCGTGCGGCCGCCAAGCCGCCGTTGAAGGAGCTGGGCGAGGACCCGGTCAGCGGGAAGCCGGTCGTGGTCAAGGACGGCCGTTTCGGTCCGTACGTGACCGACGGCGAGACCAACGCGACGCTGCGTTCCGACGACAGTGTCGAGGCCATCACCCCGGAGCGCGGTTACGAACTGCTCGCCGAGAAGCGTGCCAAGGGCCCGGCCAAGAAGACCGTGAAGAAGGCGGCGGCGAAGAAGGCCCCCGCCAAGAAGGCGCCGGCCAAGAAGGCGGCCGCCAAGACGACTACGGCGAAGACGGCCGCCAAGAAGGCGCCCGCCAAGAAGACCGCGGCGAAGAAGACGGCGGCCTCCGAAGGCTGAGACACCGGCCGGCGTCGGTGGCACCGGCCACCGACGCCGCGATCGCGGGGTTCAGCCCGCTCTCGGACAGCTCCGGGCCACAGGGCTCCGGGGCACATCTCCGGGCACCTCTCGGGCGGGCTTCGGGCAGGATCCGGGAGTTTCTTGGCTCCCGGGACCTCCGGGACGTCTGGGATCTTTGTGATTTCGGAGCGGCTCCGACTGGCTCCGGCCCCACGTCAGAGGGCGGACACCCCCCTACCGAATCGTGCGGGGGTGTCCGTATGTTCGGGCACC
Organism: Streptomyces sp. NPDC002580; assembly: GCF_042889485.1. NCBI lineage: Bacteria > Bacillati > Actinomycetota > Actinomycetes > Kitasatosporales > Streptomycetaceae > Streptomyces > Streptomyces sp. NPDC002580. The sequence goes on from NZ_JBIAQZ010000003.1 coordinate 577,089, forward strand.
CCTCCGGGGAGTCAGTGGGTCCGGATAGGCTGGCAGGATGACGCGAGCCGAGCAGCCAACGGCCCACAATCCGGCCCCCGACGACGCCCTGGTCGCGGATTCACGCGAGCGTGCCGTCCGCGCGTTGCTGCGTCAACCGCAGTTGAAGCGGTTGTGGAGCGCACACCTGGTGGGAGGTGTCGCCGACGCGCTGGCCCTGCTGGTCCTGGTCGTCCTCGCCCTCCAGGCGGCGATCTCCGTGGGTTCCTTCGGCGGTGGCTACCGCGGGGCGGCCCTCGCCGTAGCGGCCGTCTTCGGGACGCGCGTCCTCGCGACGCTGCTCTTCGGCGCCGTACTCCTCGGGCCCCTGACGTCGCTGACCTCTCCCGACGGGCTCCTCGACCGACGCTGGACGATGCTCGGGGCCGACGGTCTGCGGGCCCTGCTCCTCATCGTCGCGCCGCTGTTCATCGACTGGACCCCGGACAACGCGCTCGCCATCCTCCTGGTCGTCGTCTTCGTGACCGGAGTCGCCGAGCGGTTCTGGACGGTCTGCCGCGAGAGCGCGGCCCCCGCGCTGCTGCCCGCGCCGCCGCTGGAGGGCGCCACCGTGCGCCCGCTGCCGGACCACATGGACGCGCTGCGCCGCCTGTCCCTGCGTACGGGGTTCATCGCGGTACCGATGGCGGCCGCCACCCTGATCGTCGCCTCCCTCGTCAACAACCTGCTGGGCGCCGGGATCGACTGGTTCGACCAGCACCAGGCCGCGCTCGCCTCGTACGTCGCGGCCGGGCTGTTCGCGGCCTCCCTGTCGGTGATCACCTTCCTGGAGCTGCCCGACTCCCGCACCCCCCGCGCGCGGTCCCCGCTGGAGGGACTGCGCCGCCCGAAGACGGGAACCGGCATCGACAAGGGCCGCACGGGCGCGATTCCGCTCCTGGTGCCGGCCTGCGCGGCGGTCGCCGGAGCGATCTCGGCCGCCGTCGCGGTCTCCGTGCTGGAGGCCAAGGACCTGGGCGGCGGACCGGTGACGTACGGGCTGCTGGTGCTGGCCCTGACCGGCGGTGTCGTCGTCGGCATCCGCACGGCCCCCGCCCTGCTCCCGTCGCTGTCGCGGCGCAGGCTCCTCGCGATCGCGATCGCCTTCACCGGGGTCGCGCTGCTGGTCGCCGGTCTCGTCCCGGACGTCACCACCGTGCTGCTCATCGTGGCCCTGGCCGGCGTCGGCGCGGGGGTCGCGGCCAACACCGGGCACGCGCTGCTCGACCAGGAGGCCGAGGACTACCGGCGCGCCCGCACGACCGAACACCTGCACGCGGTCGTACGGCTCTTCGTGGCGGTCGGCGCGGTCGTGGCACCCCTGGTGGCCGCCGCGATCGGCCCGCACCGCCTGGAGAACGGCAAGTTCGTGTTCGCGCACGGCGGCGCCGCCTTCACGATGATGCTGGTCGGCGCGCTCCTGCTGCCCGTCGCCGCCATGGTGCTCGCCAAGGTCGACGACCGTAGCGGGGTGCCGCTGCGCAAGGACCTGCTGGACGCGCTGCGCGGCGGCGACGACCCGGCGCAGACGCCCACGACGAAGGGCTTCTTCATCGCTCTGGAGGGCGGTGACGGAGCGGGGAAGTCCACCCAGGCGCAGGCGCTCGCCGACTGGATCCGGGCCAAGGGCCATGAGGTCGTGGTGACCCGTGAACCGGGCGCCACGCCGGTCGGCAAGCGGCTGCGCTCGATCCTCCTGGACGTGTCGTCCGCGGGCCTCTCGCACCGCGCGGAGGCGCTCCTGTACGCCGCCGACCGCGCGGAGCACGTCGACACGGTGGTGCGGCCCGCGCTGGAGCGGGGCGCCGTCGTCATCTCCGACCGCTACATCGACTCCTCCGTGGCCTACCAGGGTGCGGGCCGCGACCTGTCCCCCACGGAGATCGCCCGTATCAACCGGTGGGCGACGGACGGGCTCGTACCGCATCTGACGGTTCTGCTCGACGTGCCGCCGGAGGCCGCCCGGGAGCGGTTCACCGAGGCCCCCGACCGGCTGGAGTCGGAGCCGGTCGAGTTCCACACGCGCGTGCGGTCCGGTTTCCTGACGCTCGCGGCCGCCGACCCGAGCCGCTACCTGGTCGTGGACGCGGCCCAGGAGCCCGAGGCCGTCACCACGGTCGTACGGCACCGGCTCGACGTGATGCTGCCCCTGTCCGAGGCCGAGGTGAAGGCCCAGGAGGAGGCCCGCAGGGCGGCCGAGGAGGAGGCCCGGCGCAAGGCGGAGGAAGAGGCCGCCCGCAAGGCGGAGGAGGAGCGCCTGGAGCGGGAGCGCCAGGCGCAGCTCGCGAAGCTGCGCGCCGAGGAGGAGGAGCGCAAGCAGCGCGAGCTGGAGGAGGCGCAGCGTCGCGAGGCCGAGCGCCAGGCGGAGGAGGCCCGGCAGCGCGCCGAGGAGTCCCGCCGTCGTGCCGAGGAGGAGCGCGTCCGGCTGCTCGCCGAGGAACAGGCCCGTGCCGCCGAGCAGGAGCGGGCTCGCAGGCAGGCCGAGGAGGAGACGCGACTGCGCGCCGAGGCCGAGGCGCGCCGCCTGGAGAAGCAGCGAAAGGCCGAGGAGGCGTTGCTGCGGGCCGAGGAAGCGCGACGGCTCGCCGCCGAGGCGGCGGCGGCCTCGGCTGCCGCGGCGGCTTCGGCCGAGGCCTCGGTGTCGAGCGCGGGAACGGGCGCGGGCACCGGAACGGGTCCGCGGGGCGGTGCGCCGACCGGCGCATCGACCGGTTCGGGCTCGGGCGCCGGGAAGAGGCGCGACGCGGATGAGGACTCGCCCGCTCCGGCGGGTTCCGGGTCGGGCAGGGCCGCGACGGACAACGAGACGACGCTGCCCACGCCGGTCGTGACCGGCCCCGCTCCCGGTGGACCGGTCGACGAGACCGTCGCACTGCGGCCCGTACGAGCGGACGAGGACCGTACGAACACGCGCTCGACGTCCTCCCGTTCCGCGTCGCGTTCGACGTCCCGATCCGAGAGCGAGGACACCGCCACGCTGCCGAAGCCGCCGGTGCCGGACCGGGCGGCGGACGAGACGGCGGTGCTGCCGCCCGTCTCTCCCGCGCGCGGTGCCGCCGACGAGACCGCGGTGCTTCCTCCGCTGCGGGACAGGGGCACCGGGGCCGGTGCCGACGTTCCGCCGGCTGACCCCACGAACCGCATGCCGCGGGGCTACTTCCGCGACGAGCGACCGGAGGCGGGGCCCGAGGGTCCTGTCGGCCGCACACAGGAGATGCCTGAGCTGGACGAGACGGGCGCACCGCGCCGCAGGCCGCGCCCCGACTGGGCCGAGGAGACCCCGCTCGACGACCTCCCGACCTTGGCGGACGAGCTGCTCGGCCCGCGCGGGGACGATGAGGACGACGACTGGGGCGAGGGGCGGGGGCGCGGCGGGCGGCGCCGGTCCTAGTTCCACGGCCGACGAGGTGCCCGACCGACGCGATGCCTCCCCGGCCACGAAGGCATCCTCGGCCACGGAGGCATCCTCGGCTGACGGCTGACGGCTGACGGCTGACGGCTGACGGCTGACGGCTGACGGCTGACGGCTGACGGCCGGGGGCAGGGCTCTTGGGCTGCGGGCCGGGTACGGGCGACGGCTGGGCGGGCCCGCAGGCGGCCGGGTGGGGCGGACTGTCAGTGGCGACCCGCACAATGGACGACGCAAGACACGTGCGACGGAAGGGCGGAGCCCATGCCTGTGTGGGACGACCTCGTGGGCCAGGAGAAGGTGAGCGAGCAGCTCGCCGCCGCTGCCCGGGACGCCGATGCCCTCGTCACGGCGGTCACCGCGGGCACCCCGCTCCCCGAGGCCTCCAAGATGACGCACGCCTGGCTGTTCACGGGCCCGCCGGGATCGGGCCGCGCCACGGCGGCTCGAGCGTTCGCGGCCGCGTTGCAGTGCGTGAGTCCCGACCGTGCGCTCGGCGGGATCCCCGGCTGCGGCTTCTGCGACGGCTGTCATACGAGTCTGGTCGGGACCCACGCCGATGTGCAGATCGTCCGCACCGACCTGCTCTCCATCGGCGTCAAGGAGACCCGGGACCTGGTCCGCCGCGCCCAGCTGTCGCCGGCCGTCGGCCGCTGGCAGGTCATCGTCCTGGAGGACGCCGACCGTCTCACCGAGGGCGCGGGCAACGTCCTGCTGAAAGCGGTGGAGGAACCCGCTCCCCGCACGGTCTGGCTCCTGTGCGCGCCGTCCATCGAGGACGTGCTGCCCACGATCCGCTCCCGCTGCCGGCTCCTCACCCTGCGCACGCCGCCGGTGGAAGCGGTCGCCGACATCCTCATGCGCCGTGACGGCATCGAGCCCGACGTCGCGGCGGCCGCCGCGCGCGCGACGCAGGGCCACATCGGCCGGGCCCGCCGCCTCGCCACGGACCCGAGCGCCCGGCAGCGCCGCGCCGCCGTCCTCAAGCTTCCGCTGAGGGTCGACGACATCGGCGGCTGCCTCAAGGCCGCGCAGGAGCTGATCGACACGGCTGCGGAAGACGCGAAACAGCTCGCCGAGGAAGTCGACGTCAAGGAGACCGAGGAGCTGAAGGCGGCGCTCGGCGCGGTTCAGGGCGGCCGGATGCCACGCGGCACGGCGGGCGTCATGAAGGAGCTGGAGGACCGGCAGAAGCGCCGAAGAACGCGTACGCAGCGCGACAGCCTGGACCTGGCCCTGATCGACCTCACCGGTTTCTACCGCGACGTACTCGCCCTCCAGCTCGGCTCCCGCCTGGCCATCGCCAACGTGGAGGCGGGAGACACGCTGGAACGGCTGGCCCGCGGCAGCTCGCCGGAGTCGACCCTGCGCCGCATCGACGCGATTGCCGCGTGCCGGGAGGCACTCGACCGCAACGTCGCCCCGCTGCTCGCGGTCGAGGCGATGACGATGGCGCTGCGAGCGGGCTGATCCCGCGGCGGGTGCCGTGGGATCAGCGGGTGCCGTGGGGGTGTCGGCTGCCGCGCGTGCCGTGAACGGCGTGCGTGGAGTCGTAGGAGTGGCTGTTCGCGGGCGCCGTGCAGGCCTCGTGCACCGCGGGCGTACGTTTTTCGCGGGCCGTACGTTTCTGCGTGCTGTACGGCGTGCGGCACGGGCTCCCGACCTTCTGGGGACGCGTCCCAAGCCACGATGTCGGCCGGAGCGTGCCGTCCGAAGGGACCGGGCAGGAAGTGACGCGTCCGCGATGAGTTGACCCGGGTCACTCGTACGAGCTGCGTCTGCGACTGAAGGTGATCATTCGACCTCGCAGGGTTACGCTCGCGAGATGTACACGAGGCGCATCTCCCGGCCGATCCGACCGCTCCGCGGGAGCGGCGTGCTGCTGGCCGCCACGGCGCTGCTCATCTCCGCCTGTTCCGCCGGGAGTTCGACGACGTCGGCGACGACGGCCGCGACGAAGGGCGCGGCGACGAGCGCGGCGCTCACCGCGCTGCCGCTCGCCACGCCGACCGCGTTGTCCCCGTACTACGAGCAGAAGCTGAACTGGCGCAGTTGCGGTGTCCCCGGCTTCGAGTGCGCCACGATGAAGGCGCCGCTCGACTACGCGAAGCCGGGCTCGGGCGATGTGCGGCTGGCGGTCTCCCGGAAGAAGGCCACGGGATCGGGCAAGCCCCTCGGGTCCCTGCTGGTGAACCCGGGCGGGCCGGGCGGTTCGGCGGTCGGCTACCTCCAGGCGTACGCCGGAATCGGCTACCCGGCGGAGGTCCGCGCCCGCTACGACATGGTCGCGGTCGATCCGCGCGGAGTGGCCCGCAGTGAGCCGGTCGAATGCCTCAACGGTCGTGCGATGGACGCGTACACGCAGACGGACACCACGCCGGACGACGGCCGGGAGACCGAGCAACTCGTCGACGCGTTCAAGAAGTTCGCCGAGGGGTGCGGCGCGCACTCGCCCGAGCTGCTCCGGCACGTGTCCACGGTCGAGGCGGCCCGGGACATGGACATCCTGAGGGCCCTGCTGGGCGACCGGAAACTGACCTACGTGGGCGCGTCGTACGGGACGTTGCTGGGGGCGACGTACGCGGGCCTCTACCCGGACCGGGTGGGCCGGCTGGTCCTGGACGGAGCGCTGGACCCGACCCTGACCGCGCGCAGGCTGAACGAGGAGCAGACGGCGGGGTTCGAGACGGCCTTCCAGTCCTTCGCGAAGGACTGTGTGCGGCACAGCGACTGTCCGCTGGGCGATGCGGGCACGAGTCCGGACCAGGTGGGCAGGAACCTGAAGGCGTTCTTCCAGCAGCTCGACAAGACTCCCGTCCCCACGGGTGACGCGGACGGCCGCAAGCTCGGGGAGGCGCTCGCGACGACCGGGGTCATCGCGGCGATGTACGACGAGACGGCCTGGCCGCAGTTGCGCGACGCGCTCACCTCCGCGATGAAGAAGAACGACGGCGCGGGTCTGCTCGCCCTCTCCGACAGCTACTACGAGCGGGACGCCGACGGCCAGTACGCGAACCTGATGTCCGCCAACGCCGCCGTGAACTGCCTCGACCTGCCGCCCGCCTTCAATGGGCCGGATCAGGTGGAGGACTCGCTGCCCGCCTTCGAGAAGGCGTCTCCCGTCTTCGGCGAGGGCCTGGCCTGGGCCTCCTTGAACTGTGCGTACTGGCCCGTGAAGAACACCGGCGAACCCCACCGCATCGAGGCCGAGGGGGCGGCTCCCGTCCTCGTCGTCGGCACCACCCGCGACCCGGCGACCCCGTACCCCTGGGCCCGGTCCCTCGCCTCCCAGCTCTCCTCCGGGACCCTCCTGACCTACGTCGGGGACGGTCACACCGCGTACGGCCGGGGCAGCGCGTGCATCGACTCCGCGATCAACCGCTACCTCCTCCAGGGGACCCCTCCACAGAAGGGAAAGCGCTGCTCATAGCCGTCCCACCCGTCCCGCGGAACCCCGCCCCGGGGCGTGTGCGGAGCACCCCCGGAAACTGTGTAGACTTACCGACGTTGCTGATCGCACCATAGGTGTGGGCAGCGCGCCGCCTTAGCTCAGATGGCCAGAGCAACGCACTCGTAATGCGTAGGTCTCGGGTTCGAATCCCGAAGGCGGCTCTGTAGAAGCCTCAGGACTCACTCGCCGTGACCTGGGGCTTTTGCTTTTATTGGATACGGCGACGCCGCCGTGCGCGGGCCGTGCGGCGGTCCCCAGTCTCAGTTCTAGTCTCAGTCGCGGGCTCGGACGGCAGCGCCGGGGCCGGCAGGAAGGCGTCTCCCATCCGGCGCATGGCGTCCTTCGAGAGATGCGAGCGGCCCTTGACGTAGCGGCGGGTCTGGCTGATCTGGGTGTGCCGCAGGATCTCCATGATGGTGGGCATGTCCACGCCCAGTTCGTTCAGGATCGTGCCCGCGGTGTGGCGGCTCCCGTCGTAGAGGCGACGGTCACCGATGCCCGCCTCGGCCAGTAGCTCCTTGAATTCTCCCCAGTCGTCTCGGGGGTCGATGGGGCGTCCGTCGGCCCGGGTGAACACGGCCTGGTGCTCCTGCCAGAGTTCGCCGGCCACCTCCCGCAATTCGTCCTGCTGTGCCTTGTGCGCGATCAGGTAGGGGATGAACGCGGGCGGGATCGGCACCGGGTTCGTGCTCTTCCTGGTCTTGGGACGGGTGAAGGCCAGCCCTCCGCCCTTGCGGGCGGGGCAGATGCTCGCGTGCTTGACGCACGTCTTGGTGCACGGCTTCGGGCATCCGCGCTTGTAGCCCTTGTGCGTGGCGCAGTGCGGCGGGCAGAGCTCGAAGCGGTGCAGGCGTTCCGCAGGCGTGCGCGTTGCCGCAGCCGTGTCGCCACGTGAGCCGCTGGAGCTGCCACCGGGGGTGGAACAGCTCCGCCTCAAGGTCGACGTATGGCCACCGGAGTCCCAGGGTCTCGCCTTGCCGGAACCCCATGCCGACGCCGACGATCCACCGCATGAATGTGGGCCGCTTGGCCGCCGCTTCCAGGAACGCTTTGGCCTCTTCCTGGGTGAACGGGTTCGTCTCGGTCTCTTCGATGCTGGGCGGGTCGACCAGGGTGGCGACGTTCTCGCCGATCATCCGGCGGCGGTGGGCAATCTTCAGGGCCCGCGACAGGATGCGGTGCACCTTGACCACGTGGGACGGGGCGCGCCCGGCGTCGAGCATGGCCCGGTACATCTGCTCAAGGTGTTCGGGGGCGAGCTTGTCGATGCGGTGCTTGCCGACGCCGGGGATGATGTCGTTGCGGGTCTTGGACCAGTAGTCGTCCAGCGAGCGGGGCTTCAGCTTGAGGCTTGCGATGTCGGTGAGGTAGGTCTCCATCCACTGACCGACTGTGGGCTTACGGCCCGCCTTGGTCGCGCGCCCCTCGTCACGCAGCTTCTCCAGTTCACGGACCTTGCGCCGCACCGCGGGCTCCGTACGGGCCATGCGGTGCCGGCGGTCGGGGCTCCCGTCGGGCAGCACGCCCATGGTCACGCGGCCGTGCCACCAGCCGTCATCGCCGAAGTAGATGGTGGATTCCAGGTTCGACTTGCGGGGGCTCATCTGTTCCTCCATTCGAAAGGCGCCCCGAGCGGAGTGCTCGGGGCGCCTTTGGTGCGGGCTTTGGTCAGTTGGGCAGCGTGGCGAGGCTCTCGACGTACGCCTCGATGTCCGCCCGTCGAATCCGGCGCGTGCGACCCAACTTGATGTACTTCAGGGCGCCTTCGGCCATCAGCTCGTAGACGGTGGAGCGGCCGATGGCGAGGGCTTCGGCCGCCTCCTCGGGCTTATACAGGAGCCGATCGATCGGGGCGGCAATTGCGGTGCTCATTCGGGGTGCCTCCAGGGCAGTTCGGCATTGCCAAGGGGAGTTGTGCGCGGGTCCTAGACCGGTGTGTGTGTCCGAAGCTCGGATTTCTGCGTCACCGCGTCACCTGCGTCACTCAGGGCCCTGACCTGCCGTTTTGGGTGACGCGGCACTTCGGGGCTGCGTCACCGGTGCGTCACCATCTGCGTCACCGGGTGACGAAGATGACGCAGGATGACGCAGAGCCGGCCGTCTGCGTCACCGCTGTCGACGCAGGCCAGGGGTCGTTTTCCGGCCCGGGTGACGCAGGTGACGCAGCGTCTTCCTACTTAGAGGGCATCTGATCAGCTTTCAGATCGCTATGACAGTGTTGTCCGTTTCGATTCGCCAGGTTGGGGTGGATTCTCCGGTCAGCTCGCGGGACATTTTGTTAGCCATCGCCCAGTGGATCATCGCTCGGGATCTCTGGGGCAGTGCTTCGTAGTCCCGTGCCAGGCGTCGGTGCTGCATGAGCCAGCCGAAGGTCCGCTCGATCACCCATCGCTTCGGCAGGGGCTCGAACCCCTTCGCCCGAGGCCGCTGCACCACCTCGACGTCGATGCCGAGTCCGGCGCCGTGGTTGAGGATGCTGGTCTGGTAGCCGCCGTCGGCCCACACCTTGGTCACGCCGGGATGGGCGGCGGCCAGGTCGTCGAGCAGGAGCTTGCCGCCGGCGGTGTCGTGCACGTTCGCGGCGGTGATGAGGACGGCCAGGACCAGGCCTAGCGTGTCGGTGATCAGGTGCCTCTTGCGTCCTTTGATCTTCTTGCCGGCGTCGATGCCCTGGCTGGTCTCGGCCACGTTTGCCGAGGTCTTCACGCTCTGCGCGTCGATCACGGCGGCGGTCGGCTCCGCGTTGCGGCCGTGGGAGCGTCGGGTCCGTTCACGCAACAGGTCGTGGACCCGCTGGGTCGCGCCCATCCGCTTCCCACTTCGCGTAGTAGTCATAGACGGTCTTGTACGGCGGGAAGTCGTGCGGCAGGTACTCCCAGGGAATGCCGGTTCGGTTGACGTAGAGGATCGCGTTGACGATCTCCCGTAAGTCGTGGACCCGGGCCGCAGTGCCGGGGCCGGTCCGGCCGGCTCGCCAGGCCGTGAAGACCGGTTCGATCAAGGCCCAGCGGGCGTCGGAGACATCACTGCGGTACGGGCGACGAGCGTTCACGCCTCGCTCAACGACAGCCATCCCCGACAGTCACAAAAACATCCCTAACTACCAACTACCTAGATCAGATGCCCTCTTAGGACAAAGAAGGGGCTGCCTGTAGTACCTGGGTGCGCCTCACAGAGCGAAGAAGGAGCCGCTGCGCGGCGCGACCTGAGGCGGCGTTCCGCCGAACGGCAAGAGGAGCACGTGCTCCTCTTGCCGTTTCGCTTGAGCCTGCGGATCGCGGGTCAGAACGCCCGCGTCTGCTCGTGCGGAGGCAGGGCCAGGGCGACCGTGCGGGTCATTTCGAGATAGCGACCCGCCTTGGTGCGGCCCGAGTCGATGAGCACACCCCGGGCTGCCAACGTCGGTTGGAGCCGCTTGAGGCGGTCGGAGAGAACTTTGCCAGTGGTCGGCCACCCCTTGGGCACGGGACGGCACTCGTCGCCGCTGCAGAGACGGCTGAGGCACGACAGCCACTCCGTGGACGTCATCTGCTGCGCGCTGCCCGGCTCGATGGTGTCCGCATGCAGGAGGACGGTCTGCGCGAGGAGATCACCCTCGATCACGTCGTCGTTCAGGTCGTCCAGACTCGCCCGGTACGCGGGCAGCGCCCCGAGCCCGGTAGCGGCGTCGAACTGCGCGCACAGGTGCGCGAAGTCCGCCATCCGCAGATCCGTGGGGGTCTCCGCCTCCACGGCACGCACCTTGACCGTGAGGTCCAGGAGCGAGCCGAGCACGACCGGCAGCACTTCCGCGTAGTCCGCCCACAGTTCGGCCTCGGTGCGCCTGATCCGGGGCCGTTCGAGCCGAAGCGGCAGGAGCCGTTCCGCGAGGTCGGGCCGGATGACACCGACGTCGATCCCGGTCAGGAGCAGGGGCCGGCGGTACCCGACGCGGAACACGTCCCCGTCGGTGAACAGGGCGCGCTTGACGCTCTCGGCCCCGGTCACAATGCAGCACATCGCGTCGGACAGGTCCGGCGTCATGTGGGAGAGGTTGTCCAGCGCGGTGATCCATCCCGCCGCCACCGCCGCAATGAGGTTCTCCTCGTCCTTCGGTGCCCGCCGTAGGTCACCGCTCATCCCCTCGATGATCCGGGTGAGCATCCGGCCCCCGGTGGACTTGCCCGCGCCCTGCGGGCCGGTGAGGAACGGTGCGGGCACGGGAACGGACGGACCGAGGCAGCCGATCAGCCACGCGATGGCAAGGCATTCGGTCTCGGCGTTGGCGAAGTTGCACAGCCGCATCAGCAGGTCGATGCCCTTGCCGTCGGTGTCCTTGACCGGCAGGGGCAGTTCCCCGGTGAGCTGAGTGCGCCGCCAGCACACCTCGCGCGGGTCGGGGGTGAGGATGTCCCAGCCCGACGGGTGGATGCGGACGGACTGCCCGTCGTCGCGTCCCAGGTCCAGCCACGTGGCCCCGTCGAAGCCGGGGGCTACGCGGATGTTCACGGCGTGCGTGTCCGACTCCAATGCGAGTGCTTCGATCAAGTCCAACGCCTCTTTCATCGCCGATCCGTTGAAGACGCCGCGCCCGTCCTTGAACAGGCCGACCATGAGTTCCTGCCGGTGGCTGCCCGTGGTGCCCTGCGAGCGCATCGGGCGGGCGACGGGGTGGCCGTTCTTCTGCGCGTACACGGTCCCGTCGGCTGTGCGGAAGTACCGGAAGTGCTCCTGCGCGTAGTCCGCGATGATCTGGCGGGCGGGGTTCTTTTCGTCATCGGACATGGCTCAGTCCCAACGTGGTCAGGGCGTTGGTCCACGCATCCGTGCAGTGCCGGGGCGATTCGCCCTTGACCTGCGCTGCGGTGAACAGCCGCGTGGCGTGCGTCTCGGTGAGGCAACCGCAGCGGCCGTGCGTCGACAGCACAGCGAGGAACGTGCGGTAGACGGTGGCGTGCACCGCCTCCCGGGCCTCGGTGATGCGCTGTTCCGCCATGGCGATCCCACGATCCAGATAGGTGGGCGTGCGGTGCGGGCATTCGCCCCGTCGGCCACCCAGGGGCGCTGAGAGCGCCTGTGGCGCCCTGAGAGCCGTGGACGGGTCCTTTACTGTCAGCGCGCGCACGGTGTCCGGGAGAACGGCCATGACGCCCACGCCCGGCCCGAGCCAACGGGCATACTGCATAAGGGACTTGATGTCGACGCCGGGCCGCACGGCGTTGGCGGACTGCATGACGCCCCGGTAGAGCCAGTGCTCGCCCCGGTTCGTCGACACGATCCGGGTGGCGGGCAGGCTCGCACGGGCCCACGCGATGGCTTCCGCGTTGTCGAGGTCAACGACGGTGAGGCTGGCGCCACCGGGGTGGTAGGCCACGCCCGCCGCCTCCCACCACGCCCGCACCCACGGCGTCGAGTTGATGACGTTCGGGTCGGTGGTGGCGGCGGCCCACCCGTGGCACGGGTACGGGCAGAGGCAAGGTCCGGGGGTCTTCATGTTCGGTCGGCCACCGCAGGCGTTCTTAGCGCAGGGCGGGCAGTTCCCGAACGGCACCTTCCCCGCCCGTAACGGCAAGGGCGGCACGCCGTTCGCGGCGAGGGTGAGCGCGGTGCGCAGGTGCTCGCTCATGCCGTCGTCTCCAGCTGGGGGGCGAGGGTGGTGAGGTAGGCGGCGCCGATCCACTCGGTGTACGCGGGCGGGAGCGCCTCACGCAGACGCAGGTGATCCGTGGACCAGTCGATCCCCTGTGCCTCCCGGATCTCCTCCACCGTGGCCTTACCGCCGCCCTTGCCGTATGCGGCGACGTAAGGGCCATCGCGCCAGATGCCGTGGCGGTAGCCCCGGACGTAGCCGCGATGCAGGGGGTGGACGGGCTGCGGGAACATCCAGCCGCCGAGTTCGAAGTAGCGGTGCATGAGCACCGTGAGACCGAACTGTTCCCCGCACAGGCGGATGTCCTTGCGGACGTCGGAGCCGGCCACGTTCTCCATCACGTACGGCCGCCTCGTCTCTTCTAGGGCGGCCCGGGGCGATGAGTCGGGGGTAGGTCCGGCCGATCGCCGCGTTGCGGGCGGCGTTGGTGCCCTTGGTCGGGGCGCCCTCGCCCTGGCACGGCGGAGACGCATGGATGAAGTCGAACTCGTGGCCGTGCGCGCGGATGTACTTGATCGCGTCGTCCTGGTGGAAGGCGTTGCCGCAGTAGTCCGGCTGAGCCTGGATGTCGACGCCGGTGACGTGGCAGTCGGCGCCGAACGCGCGCCGGTAACCCTTGGCGGCGCCGCCGATGCACGAGTAGGCGTCCAGGACCCGGAACACGTCCCCGCGTCCGAGCCGTAAGACGAGGACTCGCCGGTTGTCGGTGCGTTGCGTCATGCTGGATGTCTCCAGTTCCTTGATGAGTTGCTGGTGAGCAAGGGCGGCCCCGGTTCTTGGCGGAGTGGGGCCGCCCTTGGCGTAGCTACTGGTGCTTGGTCCAGTGGGCGTACTGCTGGCGGACGTAGTGGCGCGGGTCGCAGATCACCGGTTCCTCGTCCAGGTCCATGAGCGTGCGGGCGGCCTGTGTGGCGAGGTCCGTGGAGGTGGTGGGGGTGCCGTCGTTCTCGTCGGAGAGGGCGACGCGGTCGAGCAGGGCGGCCTTGCGGAGCCAGAACTCGCGCTCCGGGAAGGTGCCGGACGCCACGGCGCGGGCCGTTCGTGCGGTCCATCCGATCTCACGGACGATGCTCGGTGCGGTTGCGTACGCGACTTCGGGTGTGGGCCAGTCCGCCGTGTCGGCCGGCGTGCTGTGGGAGTCGAGGTGGTCGGCCCGGAGGCAGAGGCGGTTCTGCTTGCTGTCGCGGGTGGGGTAGACGGTCACGGTGCCGGTCGTGAACGTGCTGTCGAGTGCGGCGACGACACGTTCGGTGTCGGCCGGGGCGCAGATGACGTGGATCTCGAACACGGATGTCCTCTCTGGGGGTTCAGCCGTGGAAGTGGTTGCGCTTGATGACGGCCTTGCGGATGTTGACCGTGGTCCCGCCCTTGGCGCTGCCGGATGCGCCGAAGATCTGGACGGTGATCCACCCGCCGAAGATGACGGCGGCCAGGGTGATGAGCTGGGTGATGAGCGCGGTGAGTGCGGCGATGAACGTCGTCAGCAGCAGCAGTCCGCCGCACACGGCGCCGAATCCGATCCCGCCGAGGGCGATGTTCACCGCCGTGCGGGAGACGGCCGGCTTGACGGCGAGGGGTTCGGGCTGGACAGGGTTGATGGCGTAGCCGGTGACGACCCGCCCGTCGGGAAGGACGACGCTCGCCACCGCCGGGACGCTGCCCGGCTGGACGGGCACGAGGGGCGCCGGTGCCACGTCGGCGGGGGTGATCGGGGTGGGGTGGTGGACTTCCACGGCGGTCACGGGGCGACGGTCGGTGGGGTGTTCGGGGTACATGCGGAATCCCTTCCGGTGCTCGGTCAGGGAGGCGGAGCCACCCCCTTGAGGGGTGGCTGCGGAGGGGGTTTTCGGGGTGTGACCTGGGGTGCATCCCTGACTCCCTGATGGATCATTTGTGCAGCTCAGAGCCAGGGAGGCGGGTCAGGGAGGGGTTCAGGGAGTTCTCCCTGCCTCCCTGACCCGGGCGGGGTCGGCTCCCTGTCATCCGTCGGCGGAAGCGGAACCGTCGGTGTCGCGGTTGGCGAGCGCGCGGGCGACGCGTTCGGAGCCGACGACCATGCGGCCGTCCGACTTGTAGGGCTCCGCGCCGGCGTCCTCCAGCACGCGCTTGAGATCGCCCGGGGTCCAGGTGCCGTATGCGTCCGCGTTGAGCGTGGAGAGTCGCTTGAGCACGTCGGCGGTCAGGACACGGGAGGCGTCCCCGAGGACGGCGGCGATGTCGGCGAGCGGGTCGCGGTCCTCGTCCCGCTCGATGACGCGCAGGGTGGTGACCCCGTCCCGCAGGGCCTTGGCCCGGTCGGCGATGACGTACGCCTCGTCGGTGTCGATGTAGTGCGTGCGCACCGTGATGGACGCCTGCCCCGCCGGGATGGCGATGCCGTCCGATGCGACGACGACGGTGCCCTTGTCGAGCCCGGGGCGCAGCAGGTTCGGCGCGGCCCCGCCGTCGACGGCCTTGTCCCCGAGCGCCATGCGGGCCTGCGACTCGGTACCCAGCGCGAGCGAGGCCCGGGTGTGGGCGCCCTCGCGGACCAGCTTGGGCAGGTTCTCGTTCGTCGGGTCCTGGGTGCCCTGCCACATCAGGACGTTGACCGCCCGCCCCTGGTTGTGGATCTTGCGGACGGCCATGAAGTACCGGGAGTTGGCCTTCGAGCCGCCGTAGGGGCGCTTGTCCTCGTCCTTGGCCGGGCACATGAACGCGACCTGCGCCTCGTCGACCAGCACGATCAGCGGCGGGAAGACCGTTCCGGGCGGTGCCTGGAGACGGTGGTTCATCTCGTCGACGGCGCCCTCGGCCATCTCGGTCACCTGCATGACGTGCTCGTCGGTCGGGCCCTCGATCAGGGTCGTGGCCACCCCGTTGAACATCCGCCAGTCACCGGCGCCCTTCAGGTCGCCGAGGAGGAACTGGACCGACTTGTCCAGGGCCAGCCACAGGGCCAGCGACCGCAGCGCGGCCGTCTTGCCCTGGTTGGACAGTCCCGTGATCAGCAGGTGGCGCTGATACAGGCTCAGTGCGGCAGCATCGCCGCGCAGGTCCTCGCCCCAGGGGGCGCAGCCCTTGGCGTAGTCGGCGGTCAGGGTGTCGTCGGTGACCAGCGGGGACGGGCCGATCGGCTCATCCAGCGCCCCGGAGTCGGCCACCCACAGGCAGACCGTGCGGGCGGCGGTCGGGATGGTGATGAACACCTCGTGCTCGTGCCGGGTCAGGTTCTCCGCGAGCTTCCGACGCCGGTTCTGCACCTCGATCGTCGACACCCCGGACGGGAGCGTGACGTCGACTTCCACGCCGCATCCGGCCATCCGGATCGGACCGAGCATCGACGCGCCAGCGTCCCCCATCTCCTTGATCGCGTTGCGGAGCGCGGGCACGCCGAGGTCGCGCAGGGCCTTGACCACGATCGAGGGCGTAATGGGCTCGCCCTCACTGGACCGGACGTTGTCGGGCAGGGCCCATGCTGGGGCGGCCTGCTGCTTGCTGCCGATGGCCCAGAGGGCGAGCAGGGCCAGGAAAGGGCCGATCGCGAGGGCCGGGCCCCACACCACCTGAACGATGGTGATCAGCAGGTTGATGAAGTCGACCACGGCCATCAGGGGCGTGACGACGTGCGTGACGTCCTTCGTCGCGATCGCCATCACGACCCCGAGAGCGACCAGGGACCCGATGCCCATCCCGGTCCTGACCGCTAAGCCCTTGGCCGCGTCGACCGGGGAGTGCAGCAGGTCCATGCGGCGGCGATGGCGTGCCTCGCGGAAGTGCTGCCCGCGCTCCTCCCACTCCGAGGCCATCTCATGGTTCCCGGCGGCTTCGGCGGCACGGAACATCCGCTCGTAGCGGGAGGCGGTCCGTCCGTCCCACGTCCGCTTCGCCGCGATCCTCGCCCCGCCGACGACGTACAGGGTGTGCCGGGCGACCGCGCGGGCGGTGGTCTTGGTCGTCTCGTGCGTGACCGCCGTGCGGATGGCGTGTCCGGAGCGGATCCACAGCGGGACGGGCGGCGCGGGTGCCGGTTCGGGGACCACGGTTAGCGTGGTCACGGTGCCCGGCTCGGGGGCCGGGTCGGTGCTCTTGTGCAGGTGAACGACGTTCTCACTCATGGTGAAACGGACTCCTGACTGCCCCGGATCCGGGGTGAAGGCGAGAGGGGGAAGTGCGGTGCGGGCGGGTAGTGCGGGTGCGGGTCACCACCAGCCGGAGGACTTCTTGGCGGCCTTGGCGCGGGCGGCCTCGGTGACGAGTCGCTGCCGCTCGATCTGCAACGCGGTCATCTCCGCGATCAGCCGCGTCTCGGCCGAGGTGGAGACGGAGTCGATCCGGTTGTCGGCGCGGCCGGTGCTCTTTCCGCGCAGGACCCGGTACGAGCCGCCCGCGACGGCGGCGAGCATCGCCCGCCGCTCCGAACCGGTCAGCGGCCACAGTTCGCCGCGTCGGACGGCTTCGAGCTTGCGGTTCGTCTCGCGGATCGCGCGGTCCAGGCGTCGGGTGTCGGGCTTTCCCATGGTCAGACCGCCTTTCCGGCGTCGGGGGCGAGGATGAGGTGGATGTCGTCGAGCCGGCCGGTCGTGCCCTGGGTCCCGAGCCATGCCGCGACTTCGCGCGTGACGCGGTCCCAGCAGAAGGAGGCGGGGGCGGTGACGGTGCCGTGGGCGAACGCGCGGCCCTCGCCGGGCACGGTCACCCAGGCATGCCACGCGTAGTCGATGCTGCTCGGAGCAGCGTTGATGCTGGTCACAGCGGAACTCCAAGGTGTGGAGGGAGGGTTCAGGCGGTGCGCTGGTCGTCGGGGTAGGCGCAGGGCACGCAGGTCCCGAGCAAGGCGGGGATGACATAGCCCGCATCGCGCCGGCAGGACGGGCAGGTGCGGCGGGCGGCGTTGGCCTTGGCCAGCGCCGCCCGCTTCGCGGCCGTCATCGGCCGCACCGGCCGGGCCAGGTCGACCCGGTAGAGGTAGGCGACCAGCAGCCCGTGACGGCGGCGGGGCCGTTCGAGCTGTGCCGCCACAGGCTGTCCGCCGGGCCGTAGCCCGCGGGCGCGGAGTTGGCGGCGGGTGGCGTAGCCGTCCGGGGCGAGGCGCCACCGGAACACCGGCAGCGCGCCCATCACGCCACGCGCTTCCACGCCGCCCGCAGGCGGACCTCGGAGGCGGAGTGGCCGGCTGCCCGGAAGCGGGTGGCCATCTCCCGGTAGGACAGCGCCGGAACGCGACTGGTGCGGATCTCGTCGACAACCGCGCCAAGTTCGGCGTCGGTGAGGGCGGGCCCGGATTCGAGCGCGGTCAGTGGCTCGGTCGGTCCCCAGACGGGGAGTTCCCAGCGGGGTGTGACGTCGGGTGTGACGCGGTGCGTCACGCTGGTCAGGGCCCGGCCGGTGTCCTCGCCGGTCCGAGCCGCTTCGAGCGTCGACCATGCGTTGGAGAGTCGTTTGGCGGTGGTGGCCTGGACGCGGGCGCCGGCCTGCGTCACGGCCGTCAGCCGGGTCTCCTCCGTGCTGGCTTCCGCTCGCAGTCGAGCACGGGCGACAGCCGCCTCGTCGCGCGCTTCCTGCTGGATACCGGTGATGGCGGCCAGCGCCTTCGGGGTGAGTGCGGTCCGCTCCCACAGCCCGTGGACCAGCCACAGTGCCTTGGCCGCCAGAGGCAGCCACGCCACCGCCAACCACGCGCCGGTGTCCGACTCGGCGGTCAACGCGTGGGCGATCAGGACGCCGGTGGCGAGCAGACCGAAGGACCAGCCGACCGCGGTCACGGCGGTGGAGTGGTCGCCCTGGGCGGCGAGGCGGCGTTCGTAGGCGAGGGTGGCCAGCCATCCCCCGTCGATGCCGAGACCGACGACGAGAGCGACGGGCCACGGCATCGCCGTGCCCAGCCACATCACCACCACGGCCAGGGTGAGGACCAGGGACACCGCCGTCACGGCGACGGCGGGCAGTGCGGTCGGGCGGGCCATCACGCCACCCCCGCCGGGATCGTGCTGGCGGTGCGGTTGGTCAGCTTGGCCCGTTCGGCGAGCACTCGGGACAGGGCCCGGCGCACCCGGCGGGTGTCGACCTCGTTGGGGACGTGGTCCATGGCGGTGATCTGCGCGTCGATCAGGTCGACGTCCGAGAGGATCGCGGGCATCTCCAGCTCGATCGCATCCAGCTCCGCATCCGTCGGCTTCATGAAGTCGGCGAACGCGGTAACAGCATCCTGAACAGTGACGATGGGACTCATTGGGTCGTGTTCCTCTCACAGGGTGGATGGCCCGAACAGCGGCCCCGGTGTTCCAGCACCGGGGCCGCGCGCCGTTCATCGGCTGTCGGTGAGGCAGGCAGGTACGCCTACTTCTGGGTGATCGTGATGTGGCCGGTCGGCTCGTATCCCCTACTGCGCAAGCTGCGCTCGACCGCCTTCCTGGCGGCCTGCGGCGAGGACGCGCTCAACGTGCCGCTCGCGCTCGTGACCTCTCCGGGGGTCAGGGTGTCGGCGAGTTCTTCGGCGGTGAAGCTGTACTTCGGCACGAGGTTCTCCCTCGGTTTCCGGTCCGGCCTGTTCCGGCTCCCCTCGACGCTGCTCGTACGGGACGAGCAGCGGAGGCAACCGGCCGCAGCAAGCGCTGCGAGGGTCGATGCGCGGCACATCCGCACGGTCCGTCTTTTCGACTCGGGGAGACGGGGCCCGCCTATGCAGTTCTCAAGCAACTACCAGCGCGGGGCGCCTAGTTGTGGCGAGCTATCCCGATCCGGAACCGTCCTCACAGAGGAGGAGCGGCGTCGCACTCACAGACTGGACCGGTGGACCGGTCCAGTCAAGTGATGAAAATGGAGTTGGATGATGCTGGCCAGAGTTAGCGCAGGTCAGATGACATGACGAGGCATCAAAAAAGCTGGACCGGCGGACCGGTCCAGCTTGGTTTGCGGGTGCCTACATCGCGTAGGTGTCCACCTGCTCGAAGAGCGAGGAGGGAGTGACGCCTTCCTCGCAGACCAGCGGACGACCTTCCTCGTCGTGTGCCGTATGGAGGAGCACGGCGACGGGGGTGGCTGTCGCGACGTTCAAGCGGCCCGCCTCCGAATCCGTGGCGAGGCGCACGGTCGTGATGTCCACTCCCTCGACCGGGAACCGCCCGGTTTGCCGGCGGACGTAGCGCGTCGTGCCCTCGGCGATGGGAGCGGTGTCGGCGAGGCGAGGCGCTGCCTCTGCGATCTCTGGAGGGAACCACGCCTCCACGCAGCTATTCGGGGTTCCGTCCGGGAGCTGGAGGACGCGGATGCGCCGAAGTGCCAGCACTCCGGGGGAGATCCCGAGTGCGACGGCGACGCGGGCGGGAGGCTCCGCCCAGTCGGGCGCACCGACGCGAAGGAACGGCATCCCGCCCAAGATGCGCGCCGACCCAGCTCGGCGGGCGCCGGCAGGGCGCGCCACGGGCGTCTCCGTGACGACGAAACCGGTGCCCTGCTTGGCCACCACCACACCGTCGTTGCGCAGCACGTCCACGGCCTTGATGGCGGTGGCCCGTGACACGTCCCACTGCTCGGCCAGGTCGCGGCCCGACGGGATGGTGGCACCAGGGGCGAACTCGCCAGCGGCGATGCGGGCGCGCAGAGACTCGGCGATCTCTTCGTACTTCAGGACGGCCATGGCTTCCTCTACTCCGCATGCTGGACTGGTCCACCGGTACACACGATACTGCGACCATGTCGAATCTCGAATTGGCACCCTCTGTGATGCGGTTCTACGGCGAGACAGTGAACGAGGACAGCCGCCTGCGTAGCTCGGCAGACGGACGTATGGAGTTGGTCCGGACTCAAGAGCTTCTCCGACGTTTCTTGCCCCCCGCGCCGGCGCGCGTGCTCGACGTGGGAGGGGGGACCGGGGTTCACGCTGAATGGCTTGTGAAGGACGGCTACGACGTGACGCTCGTGGATCCCGTGCCCCGTCATGTCGAGAGCGCAGCGGCCGTGTGCTCCGCGGTCGTGGGGGACGCGCGCGATCTGCGTGAGTCGGATGACAGTTTCGACGTGGTGCAGCTCCTTGGGCCGCTGTACCACCTGCCCGACCCCGATGATCGGCGCAGGGCCCTGGCGGAAGCCCGCCGCGTGGTGAAGCCGGGCGGATTGGTTGCGGCGGCTGCAATCAACCGTTACGCGTCGCTCTTTGAGCACGTCACATACGCCCACCTGCACACCGGACAGATTCGTGACTCCGTCTCCAAGATTCTTGAGACGGCTGTCTACGACGGTGTACGAGGGTTCACCTTGTCCTACTTCCACCGCGCTGAAGAGCTTGCCGCGGAGTTGGCGGCTTCCGGGCTGACAGACGTACAGGTCTTCGGCATCGAGGGGCCCGCATGGTCGCTCGTCAAAGCAGCCGAACAACAGCCTGGCGAGGGGCCCACGGACGAACTGATCGCCTCAGCGATGGAGGCGGCGCGCATGGCGGAGCCGTATCCGGAATTGCTTGCTGCCAGTTCGCACCTACTGGCGGTGGGCAGGGCTCCAGCTGGCATCGACGGTGGCGAACAGTGACGGGCAGAGGCCACCGTTCCGTCGGCTGTCCGAGATCACTCATGTCGGAGACCGCGAGCCGATCCTGGCGCCGTCTGATGCGCCAGAAACCATCCATGAGGAAAGTTCCCCGAGGACTGGCTTGCTGCGGTACGCGCTGTCTCCCCCGATCTCAGCTCGCCACCTCCAAGCTTCCTGCGTTGACTCGGGGCAAGTAAGACGACTAAAGGTTCAGCTTTTGTACCTGACCGCCCAGCTCCTCCAGTGACCCTGCGCCCCAAGCTGGAGTCGGTGTGTGGTCCGCAACAGATGAGGGTCCAATTCCTAGGCGAAAGGGGGAACTGTCACGTGTCCCACTGGTTAAAATGCGGGCCTCGGGACACAGATGGGGGATCGGGTGACGAGCGTTGTCTTTGTGCACGGCACGGGGGTGCGAGAGGACTCGTATCGGAAGTCGTACAGCCGCGTTGCCAGGGGAGTGAAACGCTTACGGCCGGACATCCGGCTCGTCCCCTGCTACTGGGGCGACCCCTACGGGGCGCACCTCGCGTTTAACGGTGCCTGCTTCCCCGAACAGGACCAGGACCGGGCACTGCCCACCGCCGATGCCGATGACCCGCTGGCCGTCTGGGCACTCCTCGAACGGGACCCTGTCGCCGAGATCGAACTCCTCGCCGACAGGGCAGGGGACCACGACGGCGGATTCGCACCAGGCCGCACCGACCCGTGGGACGCACTCGCAGACCGGCTTCGCACCCTCACCGAAGGGGCCTTGACGGAAGGCGGGCAGCCAGCCGGCGACAGCGCCCGCGTGTTCGCCGCGGAGCTCGCCCCTTTCGTCACTGAGGCCGCCGACGAGATCGCCGCTGAAGTCTCGATGCGGCTCTCCGGCACAGCCCCCAGGCACGATTCCGAAGCAGTTGCCGCGCGCGCCGTGATCGCCTTGGCTACCAGGTTGGCCGAGACGGCCCAGGACGCGGAGGAACCGCTGCCCGTCGATGGCGCCGACCGCGACATGCTGGTCGCCCTGCTCACCGACCGGCTCGGCGGGACCGACCGCGGGATCAAGGAAGCCGGGAAATGGGTTGGCGCTAGGCTGCTGGGCGACCCGTTCCTGTGGACCGTCTCACCCGCAATCCAAGTCGGCCGTCGGCGGATGACCCGGGGAATCCTCCCCGAGAGCGGCGACATCCTCCGCTACCAGGGGCGCGGCGCGGGGCTGCGGGCACGGATCGCCGACGTCGTCGCGCTTACTCGAGAACAGGACGACGGCCCCGTGGTGCTGCTCGCCCACAGCCTCGGAGGCATCGCCTCCTTCGATCTGCTGGCTATGGAACCGTCCCACGGCGTGGATCTACTCATCACTGTGGGTTCGCAGGCGCCCTTCCTGTATGAGATCGACGCGCTCACAGGGTTGCGGCGAGGCGACGAACTGCCCGCCGCCTTCCCTCGTTGGCTCAACGTCTACGACCGCCGGGACCTGCTCGGATTCGTCGCCGAGCGGATCTTTCCTGGCCGGGTCACCGACGCCCGCGTCGACCTGCGACAGCCCTTCCCCAGGGCGCACACAGGCTACTTCGCACACGATTCGTTTTACGAGCGCATAAGGGACGAGCTGCCGTGATGTCCCCACCGCACGACTGGGAGCGCACCCATGCCGTGATCGTGGCCGTCGAGGCATACGCGGGTGGCGCCGACTGGGAGCTCTCGGGGCCGGCGAACGACGCCGCCCGCATGATGCGCTGGCTGTTGGAGCGCGGAGTACCCGGGCACCAGATGCACCTGTTGGCCTCGCCCCTCGCGGAGAACACAGGGCTGCTGGCTGGCTTCACGCAGGCCCAACGCAGCACTGCGGACCGGGCCAACGTCCGTAGGGTCTTCCGTGACGAACTGCGCCATATCGACGTCGACTGGCTGTGGGTGTACTGGGCAGGGCACGGCGTTCAGGCTGGCGGCAACCGCTGGAGTCTGCTGTACCCCGAATCCCGCACCGGTGACCCGCTGGGCCTGGACGCCGACAATCTCGTCTCTTTGCTCCGTACGGCACATCTACCTGCTGTGGGGCCGGGCCGAGCGACAGTCGTCATCGACGCCTGTCGCTCGGCACTGTCGCCCCGCGAGTATGCGCAGGCGCAGGCACCGGAGACGATCGCCGCCTACCCGGAAACC
The DNA here is from genome assembly GCF_042889485.1 of Streptomyces sp. NPDC002580. Lineage (NCBI taxonomy): Bacteria > Bacillati > Actinomycetota > Actinomycetes > Kitasatosporales > Streptomycetaceae > Streptomyces > Streptomyces sp. NPDC002580. Next base: position 600,249 of record NZ_JBIAQZ010000003.1, read on the forward strand.
CACCGCTCCCGCGACATCTTTCTGATGCGCGCCTCCCGGCCCGGCGAGGCGGCGAAGAACCGTGCGGGGGCAGGGGTGTTCACCTCATGCCTGATGGACCGTCTGGAGGCCGCTTCCCGCCGTGACGCGGCCGCCGTTCCCGACCTCACCCAGGTTTGGGCCGAGGTCTCGGCAGAATTCGACCGGCTGCGGACCATCGCTGGCGCCGGGCAGATGCCCACGGTCTACCTCAAGGACTGGCGCGACAACGAATCCCACCACCCCTATCCGCCCTCTCCAAGCGAGCTAACGGGGCTTCAGAGCATCGACCGGGACATGCTGACACTCCACGTCGATGCCGCGCTCACCACCCGTCCGGTCTCCGCCGCACGTGTCGCCGCCGGGCTCTGCAAGGAACTGGACTCCGTCCTGCCCTGTGCACCCGACGAACTCGACGCCCGGACCATCGTCGACTGGTCCCTGACACGGCCCCACGGCACCGTGAGCCTGATCCACCTGCTGGCCTCAGACGGGGTGAGCGTGGCCGACGCCGAGGAGATGCGGCGTAGCTCCGTGCAACTGGCCCGGGGCCGATGGCTGCTGTGCAGCGAATACGATGCGCTGATCGGACTGCTCCACCCCCCACCGCACGACTTCGCCCGAGCGTTCGCGCGCGCAGCCCGCGAGGAGGCGGTCGGTGTCGTGCTCACCGACACTGAACCCATCGCAGTCGCCGACCACTTGGAAGAATTGAACGTCGACGAGTGGCAACTTCCGCGCCTGCTGGGGGCCGTCGAGCGCCTCGCCGCGGTGACAGGTACCGACCCCCGTGCCGAACAGCTCAGGAAATGGTCGCTGAAATGCGCCACCAGGCTCGGCGAGAACTTGCGGTCGGCTCTTGTCAACCTGCGTGCCAATCTGACGGAGCGTGCCGCGCACGCCCGGCCGGACACGGACGACCATCTCGACACCGAGGACCGGGTGCAGATCAGACTGTGCCCGCCCGCCGACCGGTCGGGGTGGCGGACCTGCCAGGTCTGGTCGCGCACCGCATCGGGCGTGGAGTCCGTCGAGACACATGACGTACCCGTGTCACTGGACGACCTACAGCGGGCTGTAGACGCGATCCTGAGCAGGCACGGCCGGGTCCACCAGACACTGGTCGAATTCTTCGTGGATGCCGCGGATCTCGAACTGGACGTCCACCGCTGGCGGCTCGGGGCCGGCGATCCCGTCGAACGGTCCATCGGCACGGATTTCCCAGTCGTTGTACGGTGCACCGAGTATCGCCGCTCCGAGCAGGAACACCTGTGGCAGCGCCGATGGAAGCGGGTCGCCACCGCGCAGACGGACGATCTGCACTGGCTGCCGACGGACGTGACCACGGTGAAGGCCGTACACGGAAGTGTGAGTGCCCGTGAGGATGCGCCGGGCACCGTGGTACCCGCTGCCGAGACCCACCGCAAAGCCGTCTTCACGGCCTGTCTGTTCGGTGGCGTACCCGTGATGGTCTGGCGCGGAGGGAGCGAACCCGGAAGCAGCGAAGAGGAGTTGAGGTCGCTGCTGGTCGGCGGTTCGCTGCGCGCGCTGCCAGGAAGGCTGCGTAGGCTTCGTGCCGAATGCGATGTCGACGAACAGCACGCTGGCGGCCGACTGGCACTGCTCTGGGACGATCCGGGACGGCCGCTGCCGCGAGGCCTCGACCTGTCGGCACCATGAGAAGAGGGAACTGATGAACACGGACTGGCGGCTCTTTCGCGGGGACGCCGAGCCACACCCGGTCACCGACTGGCCGGCACCACCCCCGTGGCGGGTTTTCACCGGCGGTGACGCGACCGACGAGCCGCCTGAGGAGGGGACACAGCGCCAGCGCTACGTCATCTCCGAGACCGACCAGGACATCGTCAACACCGCACTGCACCTGCACCGGCCGCTCCTCGTCACCGGACGCCCCGGCACCGGCAAGTCGACCCTCGCCCGTGCCATCGCACGCCAGCTCTGCCTGGGCGACGTACTGCACTGGCCGATCAACAGCAGGTCCACTCTCGCCGACGGGCTGTACCGCTACGACGCCGTGGGCAGGCTCCGGGATGCCTCCCTGACCGGGCGCCCCGATCCGCATGCCGCCGCCAAGCCGATCGCCGCCACCGAGCCGGACATCGGTGACTATCTCAGGCTCGGCCCGCTCGGTACGGCCCTGCTGCCCCGTCGCATTCCCCGAGTCCTGCTCATCGACGAACTGGACAAGGGCGATGTGGACCTGCCGAACGACCTGCTCACGGTGTTCGAGGAGGGAACTTACGAGATCCCCGAACTCGCACGTCTCAAGTCCCCGACGGCACAGGTACGCATCACCGGCCCGGGCGACGAACGGGTCGGTGTCAACGACGGCCGGGTGACGTGCAGCACCTTCCCGGTGGTGGTGATCACGAGCAACGGCGAACGCGATTTCCCGCCGGCCTTCCTGCGCCGCTGCGTCCGGCTGGATCTCAAGCAGCCCGACGCGGAGCAACTGCGGTCGATCGTGGGGATGCACCTGGGTACGGACGCGGCGGCGCGCGCGGAGGCGCTGATCGAGGAGTTCCTGCAGCTGCGCGACTTGGAGGCGCACGACCTGGCGACCGATCAGCTACTCAACGCCGTTCACCTGCGGGTCTCGGGTGCCGCGACGGACTTCGACAAGCTCCGTGAGACGGTCTTCCGCTCGCTCGGGGACACGGACATCTGATGTTCGACCGGCTCACCGCACTTCTGGGCGGCGCGGGTGTGGACCTGGGCACCGAAGAGCTCCTCGACGTCCTCTGGATTGCCACGGTCCGGCAGGCCGGTGAACCGTACGACCAGCCGCGGCCGGAACAGACCACGGACGTACGCCGGGCACCCGCTCCGGAAACGGAGGAGCCGGAGGAACGGTCCCCGGACCCTGGTGGCACCGACGACGAAGACCCGGCGGCCCGGCGCAAGTCCGCCCAACCCCACGGCCTGTACGCTCCTACGGCACCCGGAACCAGGGGCGGCGGCCCCACCCGCGCGGTCGGGGTTCACGGAGCGCGGTCCCTGGCGTCCCCTCGGGCACTGAGCCGGGCCATGCGACCGCTCCGCCGGACGGTTCCCTCCCGCGCGGCCCTCGCGTTCGACGAGGACGCGACCGTCGAACGGATGGCCGAGACGGCCCTGCATGAACCTGTGCTGCGGCCCGAGCCGGAACGCTGGCTGAACGCCGCCCTTGTCGTCGACGACGGGCCCTCGATGGTGCTGTGGCAGCAGTACGCCGTCGAGGTTCGGGCCCTGCTGGAGGGACTGGGCGCCTTTCGCGACATCCGTACCTACTGGCTCGACAGCTCGGGGGCGTCAGCCGGTCCCCTGCTGAGGGCACGGCCCTTCCGCTCCGGTGCCGCGCCGAGGGCCAGCCTGCGTATTGATCCGGTCCGCCCGACCGTGATCATGGTGATCTCCGACATGGTGGGCCCGGGCTGGAGCAACTGTACGGTCAAGGGGCTGCTGCGCCGCTGGGCCCGGCGCGCCCCAGTGACGGTGCTTCAGACTCTGCCGGAGCGGATGTGGCCGTCGGCGGGCAGGCCGGTCGAGCGGCTCGTCGTCCAGTCCCGGGAGCCTGCTGCCGCGGGCCGCGCCCTTCGAGTCAGCCATCCCGTACTGCCGAGCGAGCTGGTGTCCTACAGCGGTACGCCCGTCCCGGTCCTGGAGCTCGCCAAGGGCGAGCTCGAACCCTGGGTCTCGCTCCTCAGTACCGGCCACAGCCGGGCTGCGCTGCCTGTGTTGCTGATCCCCGACGGCGTCCCCGGCTCCCTCACCGACTCCCTCGCGGACTCCCGTGCGGGGACCGGCTTCGGTGGCGGTCCGGAGCCGGAGGAGCGCCTGCGGCGATTCCGAGAAGCGGCCTCACCGGAGAGCCGTCAACTGGCGGGCGCCCTGGCCTCCGTCAAACCGCTCACCCTGCCGGTCATGCGCCTGGTGCACGAGGCGTACCGGACCGGGCAGGGGCAGTTCCATCAGGCTCAGCTCGCCGAGGTGTTCCTGGGCGGTCTGCTGCGCCGCACCGGGCCGGCCACACGGACCCAGGCGGCGGACAGCGTGGAGTACGAATTCGCACCAGGTGTGGCGGACCTCCTGTTGGACACGGTGCGCACATCGGTGGCGCTGGACACAGCCGCGCAGGTCAGCGAATACCTCCTGCGACGTTGCGGGTCCGGTCCGGAGTTCCGTGCCCAACTGGCAGGGGAGAGGCCGGGCACCTCCCCTGGCCTGCCCGACCGGGCCGGGCCGTTCGCCGCGGCCTCGCCACAGCTGCTGCGACGTCTAGGGCTGTGGGACGGCCCCGCGTCGGCGCGCACGCCCCAGCCGCCTCCACGCTCGGAACCGGAATCCGCGGGCGGAGAGGTGGAGACGCCCGTGCCGGACGTGCCGGAAGGCCCGGCAGAGGTCTTCGTGATGGAACGCGTGGCACCTGCCCTGGTGGGTTTCGCCCGGCGCCTGATCGCCGATCCCGCCCCGCCGGTCCTGGTGAGCGACCAGGCGCGGCAGGTCGTCGACCAAGCTCAGGAGTGGCGGTCTGGATACGGATGGAGGGGCATCACCGCAGTGTCGGCGCTCGCGAATCTCCTTGTGGCGACCCGTCAGCAGGGCTACCGGAACGCACTTGTCGCCCTGCTGACGGAGCTGCTGGAGGAACTGACGCCGGAGAGCGACCTGGTGAGCCGCAACATGCGCGGCAACCTGGCCATCGCGCTCAGTCGCCTGGGTGAGACCGAGGAAGGTGCCGCACACCTGCGGGCGGTCATCAGTATCTCGCGTGAGGTGCACGGCGCCGATCACGCGTACACACTCAACGCCCGCCGGTTTTTGCACAAAATGCTCTACAACGCCCGGCGGCTGCCCGAGGCGGAAGCGGAGGGTGATGCCCTGCTGGAGACCCTCGAACGACTCGGACCTGAGGCAGACACGTCGCAACGCGCCAGCGTCATGCGGTACCAGGGACGCACCCTTCATGGCATGAAACGGTTCCGCGAAGCAGAGACGATGCTGCGCTCAGCGGTCGCGCTGATTGCGGGGCCGTTGGAGTACAGCATGGACGCGAGGCTCGCCACCCGGGCCTGGCTAGCTGCGGCGATGAAATCCCAAGGCCGTTATGCCGAGGCGGAGAGCGAGCTGCGGTCCGGACTCGAGGAGCTGGAACTGTCCGATGAGTGGAAGGGGAGCGGCGAGGCCCTGGTCTTGGATAACTTGGCCGATCTTCTGGACGACTGCGGACGGTACGAGGAGGCGGAGCCGTTCCGCAGGGCGCTGATCACGGCCAGCCAGCGGCACGGAACCGACCAGCCCTGGGCCTTCCGGGCGCGCTATGACCTGATCTCCGTGCTGCGCAAGCTGGGCCGATTCACCGAGGCCCGAGATGAGATGGAGGCGACGGAGCCGCGCCTGGTTGCGACGCTGGGAGAGCTGCACAGGGAGACGCTCAGATTCCGCGTACAACGGGCCATGATCCACACAGACCTGGCGGAGTACGACGAGGCGATCGCGCTTCAGCGGCAGGTTCTCGCCCAGGTGACAGATCTGGACGGTCCCGTGCACCGCATCACCCTCGATTTCCGCCACGACCTCGGCCTCATCCTGCACAAGGCCGGACGGTTTACGGAGGCCGAAGAGATTCTGCGGGCGGCGCTGGCGGACATGATCGAGCACCTCGGTCCGGACGACAGCTTCACGAGCGGGACTCGGTTCCTCCTGGCGAACGCACTCAGCTCGCTGGATCGGACGGACGAGGGCATCGCCGTCTGTCTGGAATTGTTGGCGATTGAGGAACGCACCCTGCCGGAGGACAGTCTTGAGATGGTGAAGACCCGGCGCAGATTGGCGAGGCTTCTCACCAGGAGCGGCGCGCACGAGGAGGCCTCCGAACAGCTGCGCAAGGCGTGGACCGTACGATGCCGGGTCATAGGGGCGGACGCGAAGCTGAGCATGTCCACGGGACATGACCTCGGGGCGTCGCTACTGAGTGCCGAGAGGCATCAGGAGGCCCTTGACGTGCTGGAGACCGTGACCGGGACCCGCAGCCGGATGCTCGGCGGGGCCCACCCCGCGACGCTCGTATCCCGGCAGTTGCTCGGCGATGCTCTTGCCGCACTGGGGCGCAGGGAGCGAGCCCGGGAGGAGTGGACGACCGTGTGGGAGACGGCAGCCAGCGAGTTGGGCGAGGACCACGAGATCGTGTACGCCGCGGCCCAATCCCTGGAGCGGGAGGAGGAGGAAGCGCCGGGCCGGTGATCCCCGCAGCAGGGGAGGTCCGCCACGCTGAAGGCGTCCCCACCTGCCTAGTGGTGATAGATCAGATCGAACTCGGCGAGGACCTCCATTGCCATGGGGGACGTTGGCGTACGTGGGACGACTGGACGCCAGCGCGGGAAGTGCTTGTTGCCACCGCGTACCGCTACCCACTTCCTGAGAGATGCCCCTCCGCTTAGTCGCACCCGCTAGAGAGGCTGGGAGAAATCTGGGAGAAGATCTTCTCCATACGTCTCCCGGAGGCCCGTCGAGACCAACTCAGGCCAAGCCCCTGACCTGCGCAAACAACTCCGAGACCATGTCTGGATCTTGCTCTGACCTTGTTCGGGACGAAGGCGTCGCGGGTTCAAGTCTCACCACCTCGGCGCCGGTTGGAGGGGCAAGCGCTCGGTTGCTCCTCGGGTCGGGACGTGCCATGTGGCTGACATCGAGTCGGTCGTGTTGGGAGACTGCGTCAGTGGTGCCCGGTTTTGGGTGTGCTGGGGAGTTTCGGGGGCGTGGTCGTGGCTCGTTGGGTTTCGGGTGTGTGTGCGGTGGCGGCTCTGCTGGTGACGGCGGGGTTGGTGGTCATGCTGGTGATGGGCCGGTTGGATGAGGCCTCGCAGGTGGCCGGGGTGGTGGGGACTGTGCTGTCGGCGGCGGGTCTGGTGGTGGCGGTCGTGGCGTTCTTCCGTACCGCTCCCGGGCCGGCGCGGCGGGTACGGGGTGGCAGTGTGGCGATCGCCGGTGATGCGAACGGCGCTGCTCTGGGTGAGGACTCTCAGGTCGTCGGGCTGGCTTCTGCTCGTGGGCCCGGTGCGGGTGGTGGACAGGCGGACGTGGAGTCGGGGCCGGACGGTATCGCTGTGGGCGGCGACGCGAACGACGCGGCGCTGGGCAAGCGCTCCAAGCGGACCGGCTCTTGAGCAGGGGCACCGGCGCGTATGACAAGGACGGCGCCGGCAGTGTGCCCCGTTTCGTGGGCCGCCGGACTGTGCGGGCCCAGGGGGCCGCGGTCGGCGGTGACGCGTCGGGTTCCGCGCTCGCGCCGGGCTCGCGTGTGGTCAACCGCACCACCGTCAACCATGTTCTGCCTGAGGTGAAGTGGCCGTTGCGGGTAGGCGCGGTGCCGTCACTGGTGTCCTCCTTCCAGCCCCGGCCCTCTTTGCGGGCGCTGGTGGAGGCAGCCCGCACGGACGGCCAGGACGTGGTGCTCGCCCAGCCGGCCGAGTCAGGGCGGGTGCTGGTGGGCGAGGGCGGGGTCGGCAAGTCCCAACTGGCCGCCTCCTACTACCTGGCTTCCGGCGCGGACCTGGCGGTGTGGACCACGGCCAAGGGCGGAACGGGGCAGTTGGTCGCGGACTTCGCGGAGGCCGCAGCCCGGATCCGGGCGCCGGGCGCGGACGGCGAGGACGACCGGGCCGACGCGCGAGCCTTGCTGGAGTGGCTGCAGGCCACCGACCGCAGCTGGCTGGTGGTGATCGACGACGTCGAGGACCTGGACCAGGTACTGGACTGGTGGCCCCGCCCGAACCCTCGTGGCTGGGTGCTGGCCACCACCCGCCAGCGCAAGGCCCTGGCCGCCGGACGCACCCGCGTCGACGTGGACGTCTTCACCGAGGACGAGGCCCAGGCTTACCTGCACCAGCGTGCCCCCGGCCTGCCCGACCACCCGGGCGCCTGTAACGACTCCCGGTGCCCGGCTGCGTCCGTTGCCGGGCTCTTGGGGCGACTGCCGTTGGCTTTGTCGCACGCGGCCGCTTACCTGGACAACAACCGCGACATCACCCCCGCTGCCTATGCGCGGATGCTGACCGAACCCGGCCGGAAGCTGGCTGAGGTGCTGCCTGGCGATGGGGCCGACGGCTACGCGCGGGCCGTGCACACCACCATGCTCATCAACCTCGACGCCGTCCAAGCCCAAGAGGCTCACCCCGGCCTGGCCCGCGCGGTCCTGGACACCGTCGCCCGGCTGGACCCCAATGGCTCCCCCGCCAACCTGTGGACCGATGCCAAGGCACTTGCCGCCCTGACCGGACCAGGCCCCCGGTGGTGGCAGCGCCTGAACCACCCGCGCACGTCCCGCAACATTCCCGGGCTGCGTGGGGTACAGGCTGACCAGGTACGCGCGTGCCTGCTCCTGCTGGACCGCTACAGCCTGACCACCCATCAGCCCCCCGGTGAGAACGGGGCCCCCGGGCTGGTGCGCATCCACGCCCTGACAGCCCGAGCAGCCCGCGACACCACCCCCGAGAAGCAGCGCCACCCGCTCGCCCGCCGTACCGCCGATGCCCTACTGGCCCTCTGGCCCGACCACGGACGCGACCCGGCCCTGCAGCAGACCCTGCGCGCCAACGCCACCGCCCTGCATGAGGGCACCACCCCAGCCCTCTACCACCCCGACGCCCACACGGTCCTGTTCCAGGTCGGTGCAAGCCTCGGCCAGACCGGGCAGGTCAGCGCCGCCCGCGACTACTACTGCACCCTCAGCGACACAACCAGCCGCCATCTGGGTCCGGACCACCCCGACACCCTCGCCACCCGGCACAACCTCGCCTGGTATCGGGGGGAGGCGGGGGATGCGCAGGGTACGGCCGACGCGTTCGCCGTGCTGCTGATCGACTACATCCGGGTGCTGGGCCCGGACCACCCCGACACCCTCACCACCCGGCACAACCTCGCCCGGTGGCGGGGGGAGGCGGGGAATGCGCAGGGTACGGCCCACGAGCTCGCCGCGCTGCTGATCGACTACATCCGGGTGCTGGGTCCGGACCACCCCGGCACCCTCGCGATCCGGAACAGCCTCGCCTGGTATCGGGGGGAGGCGGGGGATGCGCAGGGTGCGGCCGACGCGTTCGCCGCGCTGCTGACCGACTCCATCCGGGTGCTGGGTCCGGACCACCCCGACACCCTCGCCACCCGGAACAACCTCGCCCGGTGGCGGGGGGAGGCGGGGGATGCGCAGGGTGCGGCCGACGCGTTCGCCGCGCTGCTGACCGACTCCATCCGGGTGCTGGGTCCGGACCACCCCGACACCT
>NZ_JBIAQZ010000003.1:609639-721654 GCF_042889485.1 Streptomyces sp. NPDC002580
CACCTTCACCATCCGGAACAACCTCGCCCGGTGGCGGGGGGAGGCGGGGAATGCGCAGGGTACGGCCCACGAGCTCGCCGCGCTGCTGACCGACTCCATCCGGGTGCTGGGCCCGGACCACCCCGACACCTTCACCAACCGGCACAGCCTCGCCCGGTGGCGGGGGGAGGCGGGGGATGCGCAGGGTGCGGCCGACGCGTTCGCCGCGCTGCTGACCGACCGGATCCGGGTGCTGGGTCCGGACCACCCCGGCACCCTCGCCACCCGGCACAGCCTCGCCCGGTGGCGGGGGGAGGCGGGGGATGCGCAGGGTGCGGCCGACGCGTTCGCCGTGCTGCTGATCGACTACATCCGGGTGCTGGGCCCGGACCACCCCGACACCCTCACCACCCGGCACAACCTCGCCCGGTGGCGGGGGGAGGCGGGGAATGCGCAGGGTACGGCCGACGCGTAAGCAGACCTTGAATTCTGAGACAGGCCTAGTCTCGGTTCTAGTCTCGATCGCTACTCAATCCGGTGCGGTGCGTGCTTGTCCGCGGACGTTCGACACGTTGCCTGACCTGCAACGCGAACTCGTTGGCGGACGCCCCCGGACCACTACGGAACAAGCCCGGACAGCTTGTAATCCGTAGGTACGGGGTCCGAATCCCGAAGATTCGGGAGATCGGGAAGCGCGCATACCGGTCGGTCCGGGGTGGACTGGTGACAGCCTCCTGCGTCGGCCAGGCAGGTCGGCTGCGGCATGAGTCGATCGCGGCCAGGCCGGGGCGGTTGTGCGGCGTGGGGTGGGAACCGTCCACCTCTTCTATTCGTCACTGAATGCAAATGCCTGATCACGCAAGGCGAGGATGGTGGGGGATGGATCCAGTATCGGTGGGGCTGTTGGCGGCGCTGGCCGGTGGGGCCGGCGGCGAAGTCGGCCAGCAGGCCTGGGCGGGACTGAGTGCACTGGTGCGGCGGCGTCCCTTCCACCGAGACAGCGGCGGGCAGACCCCGACAGTCAGCTCCGGGGAGGCGGAACTGGTGCATCTTGCCGCAGATCCGGACGATCAGAGCCGGGCGCAGGCGCTGAGCACGGCCCTGGCGGTGCGGGCCGCGGTGGATGGGGACTTCCGTACCCAGCTCGCGGTCTGGCTGGAGCAGGCGAAGCTGGTGCGCACCGGGGACGGGGCGGTGACGAACACCATTAGCGGAGGTGCCCAGAGCGGACCGGTCCTTCAGGGCCGGGACTTCTCCCAACTGGCCTTCACTACCTTGCTTGAGAAGCCTTTGAGCAGCGAGGAAAGGGAGGTCGTTGCAGAGCATGCTGAGCTGACCATCGAGCGGAGTCTGGCCAGGCTCTTCCTGCGGCTGGGGCCTCCCCCCTGATCCGATCGGACTCAAGTACTCATCTATGGGCGGTGGCGACGGAGGGGCGCGACAGTGAGTGTGGAAGAAACTGGGAGCGCGTCTTCAGCGCCACAGAACGACCCGATCACATCTGCGGGCTTAGAGATCGCTATGAAGTGGGGGGCCGCGCTAGGTGGCCCTGCAAATCTCGAAGTGGCATTCAAGGCACTCGAACCGCAGCTCGTACGCGAGCATGAACTCCTCATGCGCCGCCTCGCGGTGCAGGAGGCTGCCGGCAAGCGAGCTGATGCCAATGCCAAGGCTGCTGCTGAACTCGAAGCAAGACGAGCTGACGCCAAGGCTGCTGCTGAACTCGAAGCAAGACGAGCTCGCGAGGAGCGCCAGCACAAGCGGCATCTGGCCGGTTTGTACACAGGCGCCGCGATCAGCACTGCCATGCTGGCTGGAGGTGTTTACGTGGCGAAGGACGCGTGGTGGCTCGCCGTACTGCTCTGTGGTCCCAGTCTTGTTGCCATGGGCAAGATCTTTGTATTGCGGCGCAGTGATCCCAGCGACATGCAGGCTGTCAGCCAGGTCTCACGAAGTGCGGCTAGCGCCGCCTCCCAACCGTAGCCACCCCCATGACCAGCGGATCGCACGGCCGGAGTGTCGTCCTGCTGTTTCTCATCCTCCGTGAGCACCGTCTGACCGAGCAAGTTCCCGAGGGGCACGCGCAGGATGCCTGGTGTGTGATCGTCACTGGGCATGATGCCCGAATCGTCCCGGAGAACCCGCTGGCTGGGGCCAGTCTCAGTTCTAGTCTCGATTGCTGTGGAATCCGGCGTGGTCTGCACTCGTCCGTGGGCGTCCGGCACGTCGCCTGACCTGCAACGAGATCCCATTGGCAAACGTCCATGGACCAGTTTGGAACAAGCCCGGACAGCTCGTAATGCGTAGGTCTCGGGTTCGAATCCCGAAGGCGGCTCTGTGGAAGCCTCAGGACTCACTCGCCGTGACCTGGGGCTTTTGCTTTTTTCGGGTGGGGCGGGGATGCCGAGTGGTGGCCTCGTGGCTGCCTGCGGGATCGGTCGCTGCCTCGGGTGAGGGCCGGGACCAGGGGTCGCCGTGCTTCCGCCCCGGCGCCGGCGCAGCGGCGGGAGAAGCAGGGGTCGCTTCCTCTTGAGCGGGCGGCAGCCGGGGGGCTTCAGATGAGCGCCTCTCGCGGTTCCGCGGTCGTTCAGTGGCCCTCTCTGTCGTGGGAGGAGGTCGGGATCGTCTCCTTGCGGAAGAAGGACGGGCGGAACGCGCCGTACAGGAGCATCAGGACGGCGCCGAGGATGAGGGCCCCGATGCCCGTGACGAAGACGCCGCCGAGTTGCCAGTGCGGCGGGAACGGCAGCGTCCACGACGTGCTGCCGTAGTCCGTGGCGGCGTACACCACGCAGGCGTTGAGGAAGAAGTAGAGCAGCATGGCGCCGCCCAGGCCCGGCATGATCCCCCTCGTCCAGAGATCGCGTGGGCTGCGCGTCAGGACCCTCCGGTAGTACCAGACGCAGGCGAAGCCGGTGAGGCCGTAGTAGAAGGCGATCATCAGCCCGACCGAGCCGATCGAGTCGGCCAGGACGTCCTCGCTGACCTGGGTCAGCATGACGTAGAAGGCGATCGACGCCAGTCCCATGCCCACGGTGGACCAGGTCGGGGTGAGGAAGCGGGGGTGGATGCGGGCGAAGCGTGCCGGGATGGCCTTGAAGGCGGCCATGGAGAGGGTCGTACGGGCCGTGGGGAGGATGGTCGTCTGGGTGGACGCCGCCGCCGAGGTGAGGACCATGACGATCAGGAGTTTCGTGGCGACCGTGCCCCAGCCTCCGGTGCCGAAGATCTCGGCGCCGAGACTGGAGAGGACGTCCCCGGAGTTCTCCGGGTTGCCCAGACCGATGCCCTTCTCGCCCACTCCGGCGAACGCCTGTGCGGACGTGGTGACCATGAGGTACACGAGCAGCAGGATGACGGTGGACAGGACGGCGGCGCGGCCCGGGGTGCGGTCGCGGTCCTTGGTCTCCTCGTTCACGGACACGGCGGTGTCCCAGCCCCAGTAGATGAAGACACCGGCGAGGATGCTCTTGGTCAGGTCGTCGAAGGAGTTGATCTCGAAGGGGTTGAACCACGACCACGAGACCTCCGACGAGACGCTCGGTGCCGTCCCGCCGTACACCTTGACCAGGGCGGTGACCGCCAGTAGGCAGAGCACCACGATCTCGATGGTGAGCAGGAGCTTCTGCAGGTTGGCCGAGAGTTCGATGCCGATGTAGCAGACCAGGGTCATCACGGCGATCCACAGGACGCCGACCACCGTGACCCAGAACGTGTCCTGCGCCAGCCCGTCCGCGCCGACCAGCTGGAAGCCGTACGCGCCGGCGATCTGCGCCAGGTTGGCCATCACGATGATGTCTGCGGCGATGATGCCCCACCCGCCCAGCCAGCCGGTACGGGGGCCGAAGGCCCTGGACGCCCAGGTGAAGGTGGTGCCGCAGTCGGGATCGGCCCGGTTGAGCTCCTTGTAGCCGTAGGCGATCAGGAACATCGGGATGAAGGCGAGGACGATCACGATCGGTGACTGGAAGCCCACGATCCCGACGATGACGCCGAGGGTCGCCGCGAGGCTGTAGGCGGGGGCCGTGGAGGCCAGCCCGATCACCGTGCTGGAGAACAGGCCCAGGGCGCCGCCTTTGAGGCCCTTGTCCGTGGTCCCCGGTCCCTGTGGGGGCAGCGGTGCGGGCGGCGGGACGGACGGTGAGCTCATGGCGCCCTCCGGAAACCTTGTGATGCCCGCGAGTGGAACGGGCGCCCCCTGTTCCCGGCTCGGGAGACCTCGGGCTCCCGCGGGTGCGCCGGGGAGGCCGGGGGTGCCGGGCCGCTCCCACCAGCATGAACCCGCTCGCCGACAACCGGTAGTCGAGCCACCGGTGGTCGAGCCCGCAGGCCGGGCGGAACAGTTCTCCGCGGTCCCGCCGGGGAGAGGGCGCGAAGAGGTGCGGGAAGGCGTGGGGAGGCGCGGGGAGGCGCGTCGTGCAGGCCCGTGGGCCTGGTGAACCCGCTGAGGTCCGGGCCGGTGTGCGGTCGGGCAGCCGGGCGGGCCTTTCGAGGTCGGGGCGCGTACGGGACGCAGGCCGGCGGGTGCGGTGCCATTCTGCGGGGAGGACGGGATCCGGCGCGGTGGGCGGCGGGACTCGGGTACTCCGCTCGCCCGGAAGACCGGCATCGAGGCGGGACACCGCGTACGGCTCACCCGTGCGCCGCGGGACGGGGGCATCCCCGGGTCGCCCGATGGCTGCGAGGTCGCCGAGGGCGGTCCGGAGGCGGCGGACGTGACCGGCGCCTTCTTCCGGGAGCGCGCGGAACCGGTGGCGCGGGCGGGGGAGTTGCCGGGGGCCTGGCCGACCCGGCCACGCTCTGGATCGCCTGGCCCCGTCGTGCGGCCGGTCACCGGAGCGACATCACGGAGAACGATCTGCGGGAGGTCTTCCTGCCCCTCGGCGTGGTCGACGTGAAGGTGGCGGCACCGAGGGAGGACTGCTCGGGGCTGAAATTCGTCCGCCGGAAGGAGAACCGGCGCTCTTGACGGCGGACGTATCGGCGTAGAACAGGACGTACGAGCGGCGGGCGTACAGGCGTACTCGAGGGGTGAATCCGGTGAACGGCTAGCATCGCGGCACAGTTGTCGGCCGGGATGGGGTGGGTGTCGTGTCACAGGCGGAGGAGGGGCCGCGGATCGCCGTTGCCGTGGTGACCATGGGCAACCGGCCCGTCGAGGTCGACGCGCTGCTCGCCTCCGTGGCCAAGCAGGACGTGGCGCCCACCCGGGTCGTGATCGTCGGCAACGGCTGCCCGCTGCCCGAGTTCGCCGAGCGTCTCGGTCTGCCGGGAGAGGTGACCGCCATCGAACTGGACGAGAACCTCGGCTGTCCCGGTGGCCGGAACGTGGGGCTGAGCCGGCTCCGTGAGTTCGGCGATGTGGACGTCGTCGTCGAGCTCGACGACGACGGGCTGCTCATCCACGCCGACGTGCTGCGCAAGGTGCGCGACCTCTACGCCGCCCGGCCGCGGCTCGGCATCGTCGGCTTCCGCATCGCCGACGAACACGGCGAGACGCAGCGCCGTCATGTGCCGAGGGTCGGGGCCAAGGACCCGATGCGCGGCGGACCGGTCACCGGCTTCCTCGGCGGCGGTCACGCGCTGTCCATGCCGATGCTCGCCGAGACCGGCGACTGGCCCGCGGAGTTCTTCTTCGCGCACGAGGAGACCGACCTCGCCTGGCGGGCCATCGACGCGGGCTGGACCGTCCTCTACGAGCCCGAACTGCTCCTCCAGCACCCCAAGACGTCGCCCGCCCGGCACGCCATCTACTACCGGGTGACCGCCCGCAACCGGGTCTGGCTCACCCGGCGCCGACTGCCCCTGGCGCTGATTCCGCTGCACCTGGGGGTCTGGATCCTGCTCACGCTCCTGCGGACCCGGTCGGTCGGCGGACTCAAGGCCTGGTTCGGCGGATTCGCCGAGGGGCTGCGGCAGTCCGGCGGGGAGCGGCGCCCGATGCGCTGGCGGACGGTCTGGCGGCTCACCCGCCTCGGACGCCCGCCCGTGATCTAGGGCCGGTCGGCGCGCATCTGCCGGGCTGTCCGTCCGGCAGCGCTTCTGTCGTGTGGGTCAGGCGCCTGGTCGTCCGGCTCCCCGGTCGTGCGGTCGTGGGGTCGTCCGAACCGGGCGAGCCCCCGGCCGGCGGGAATCGGATGGGCGGGAATCGGCCGCCGCATGGGGTGTGGGGCGGCGCGGGGCCTGGTGACGCGCAGATTCCGGGTGGCTGATGAGCGCTGTTGCCGGACAGGTCTCGGCGACCGACAGGCGGCCGGGGCAGGGAGGCTCTGGGCTCTGGATCCGGTCGGCGGGCCGGCCCGAAACGGACGGAGGCCCCGGTCGATCACCTCAGCGACCGGGGCCTCTCACGTCCCCGGATCCGGCCGCGGCGGCGACACTCCCCCGAGTTACGCGTAGTACGCGCGCACCGTCGGGCCAGATCCGATGTCCTGATCAGATCAGGTCGCGCCAACGGATCGCTAACATGTGGCCAACGGTTCCTTCGGGAACGAAACAGTCGGTCGGCGTGAAATCGTCCTGAGCGGGCGGGAACTCGCCGTGGAGCGCGGCCGGGACGGCCGGGTGGAGAGGCAGTGGGGCGGCGAGATGCGGAACGGGCTGCGGTTCGGACTGCTGGGGCCGCCGGTCCTGTACGACGCCGACGGCGGGGTCGGCTCGATCGGCAGCGGCAAGATGCGCGCTCTGCTGGTCGCCCTGCTCCTCGAACCGGGCCGGGTCGTCTCCGTGGACGTCCTCAAGGACGCCCTGTGGGGCGGGGCGCCGCCGGCCTCCGCCCAGGCATCCCTCCAGAACCACGTGACCCGGCTGCGCCGTCTCCTCGACGATCCGGAACGGCTTCGGGCCGTGCCGCCCGGTTACGTACTGCGGGTCGGCGAGGACGAGTTGGACGTCCGCGTCTTCGAGCGGCACGCCACCGTCGCGCGCGACGCGCACGCCGAGCGTGACTGGGAGCGGGCGCTGCGCGAGACCACCGCGGCGCTCGCGCTGTGGCGGGGCACCCCGTTGAGCGGCCTGCCGCCCGAGTCCGGCGGACACGCCTTCGTCCAGCGACTGGAAGAGACCCGGCTGCTGGTCCTTGAGCGGCGGTACGAGGCGGAACTGCGCCTCGCCCCGACGGCCTCCCGACTCGACCGGCTGGCACTGGAGTTGGCCGCGCGCACGGCCGAGCACCCGCTCCGTGAGGCGTTCCACCGGCTGCTGATGCTCGTCCTGCACCGCGCGGGGCGCCAGGCCGAGGCGCTCGCCGTCCATCGTGATCTGCGGGCCCGCCTGGTGGAGGAACTCGGCATCGAGCCGGGGTCCGCGGTGCGCGACGCGCACCTGGAGATCCTGCGCGACAGGGACAGGGACAGGGACAGGGACAGGGACAGGGACAGGGGCAGGGACAGGGGCGGAGACGCAGGTAGGGACGGGAGCGGGGGAGGCGGCGAAAGCCGAGGTGCCGGCGGCGGTAGAGACCCCGGTAGCGACACCGGGAGTCGCGGTGAGGGCGACCGGGGCTCGGGCGAGGGCCGGGACCAGGGCGCGGACGGAGGTCCTGGCCGGGACCGGAACGGCGATCTGAGCCGGGAGGGGAGCAGCGGGGCCGAGGGGGCGACGGGCCCCGACCGGGTCGTCCGGAGCGCCGCTCTGCCGTCTCGTCCCGCCCAACTTCCGCCGCCCCCGGCGCACTTCACCGGCCGCGAGGACATCCGAGAGCAACTGCGGATGCTCCTGGACCCGGGTCCACAGAACCAGCAAGGTCACCATGGCGACCCATGGCACGGGGCTCGGCCGGGACACCAGGGCCGGCAGGGGCACCCGGGCGTCCCGGAACGTCAGGGGTATCCGGATCATCGGGGGCACCCCGGCGGTCAGGGAGGCCCGTCCCGATCGATGGATCCGCAAGGTCCGGCGCGTCTGGGCAGCGGGCTGAACGGCGTCGTGTCCGGTGGCGCCGGGCGGGGCGGTACCGCGTCCGACGGGGCGGCCACTTCGGGTGCGCCCGGTGAGGCGGCCGACGGCCGGGCCGTGACGACGGCCGACAGGATGGCGGAGCGGACGGCAGAGGAGACGGCGGGCTGGACGGCCGACGGCGCGGGCGGTGTCGTGGCCGGTGCCAAGTACGGCGGGGGCCATGCCGGGGTGTTCCGTGTCGCGGTGATCAGCGGCATGGCCGGTGTCGGGAAGAGCGCGCTCGCCCTGCACGTCGCCCACGGGCTGAGGGAACGTTTCCCCGATGGCCAGTTGTACGTCAACCTGCACGGCGCCACCCCGGGCATGACCCCGCTCACCGCCGGTCAGGCGCTCGCGGCGCTCCTGCGCGATCTGGGCGCGGAACCCCGCCGCATCCCCGAACACCCGGACGCGGCGGCGGCGTTGCTCCGCTCGATGCTGGCGCCCACCCGCACGCTGATGGTGCTGGACGACGCGGCGCACGCCGCCCAGGTGCGGCCGTTGCTGCCGGCGGGTGCGGGCTGCGCGGTGATCGTGACGAGCCGTTCGCCGCTGGCCGCACTGGACGGCGCCGACCGCTTCCCGCTCGCGCCGCTGACGGACGAGGACAGCGCGGCTCTGCTCCGCGCGGTCTCCGGACGGCAGGACGGACTCGACGGCGGTCACCCTCTTGTCGAGCTCACCGGCCGACTGCCGCTCGCACTCCGTGTCGTCGCGGCCCGGCTCGCCGCCCGCAAGGCCCTCACCCCGGACGTGCTCGCCAGTCAACTGGCCGCGACTGAGGGGAGGTTGCACCACCTCGAGTATGACGACCTGAGTGTGCGCCGCTCGCTCGCCGTCGCTCACGACGCGCTCCGCGTCTCCGAGCGCGAGGCCGACCGGGACGCGGCGCTCGCCCTGTGCCGTATCGGCGCGCTCGACCTGCCCGCGTACGGAACCGCCCTCGTGGCCCGGCTGGCCGGCATCGACGAACGGCGCGCCGAGGCCGCGCTCGACCGGCTCGTCGACGTAGCCCTCCTGGAGGAGACGGCGTACGGCCGCTACGCGCCCCACGACCTCGTACGGGATTTCGCCCGGGAGATCGCGGGCGCCGCGGAGTGTGTCGTGGGGGCGGCAGCGGGCGCGGGCGCCCCGGTGCCGGGGATCAACGGATCCTCCTGGCTCCCCGGATCCTCGGATGTTCCAGGATCCTCAGGCGTCCCCGGATCCTCCAGTGGCTCCGGTGCCTCGGGCGGTGCGGGGGAGGGCCTCGCCGGCTTCGACGGGCACGGAGGGAGGCGCGACATCTCTGGGCAGGCTCTTCCAGGTGGCTCAGGTGGCTCAGGTGGCTCAGATGACCCGGGTGGTCCCGCTGGTGCCGAGAGTCTCGGCGGTCCCGGTACCGCCGGCGGTACCGGCGGTACCGGCGGTACCGGCGGTACCGTTCCTCGCGGGCACGACGCGGTCGTCGCGGAGCGTGCTCTGCGCTGGTACGCCGGTGTCGCCGCCCGTTCCCTGGAGGCGATCCTCGAGACCGGACTCGACCGGGAGGACCGTGCCAGGCCCACCGCCTCGCAGCCGCCCGGGCACGCGGCGGACGTCGCGGCCACGCCCCCGTTCCGCTCCGCTCGGGAGGCCTTCGCCTGGGGGGACACGGAACTGACGAACGTCGTCGCGCTGGCGGAGCGGTACGCGCCGACCTCGCCGTACGTCCCCCTGTTGGCCCGCATGCTCAACCCGTACGTCCAACGCAGTGGCCGCGTCGCCGAGTTGGAGTCCCTCCAGCGGTCCGCGCTCGCGGCGGCGCGGCTGCTCGGCGACGAGGCCGCCGAGGCGTACGCGCTCGGCGACCTCGGTGGTCTGCACTTCATGACAGGCCGTGTCAGCGAGGCCCTCGCCCTGAACGACCAGGCGCTCGCGATCTGGCGCCGC
Organism: Streptomyces sp. NPDC002580; assembly: GCF_042889485.1. Lineage (NCBI taxonomy): Bacteria > Bacillati > Actinomycetota > Actinomycetes > Kitasatosporales > Streptomycetaceae > Streptomyces > Streptomyces sp. NPDC002580. Next base: position 619,468 of record NZ_JBIAQZ010000003.1, read on the forward strand.
CTCGGGGTGCTGTCGTGGATGCGGCGGGGGCTGAACAACCGGGGCATGCTCCTCGAAAGCCTCGGCCGTTACGCCGAGTCGGGGGAGGCTCTGCTGCAAAGTCTCCAGTTCTCCCGCGAGTTGGGTGACCCGCACATGGAGGCCATCACCTACAGCCACCTCGGCAACCTGTACGAGCACACCGATCCGCGGGCCGCCATCGACCATCACAAGCGCAGCCTCGCGATCGGTGACGCCGTGCGGGACGTGATCATCCGGCACTCCGCGCACTGCAACATCGGCTACGCCCATCTCACGCTCGGCGAACCGGCCGCCGCCCTGCCGCACTTCGAGGAGAGCCTGCGCGTCCTGGGCGGCCACGGCGACTGGCACGGTGAGTCACAGACCCGGCTCGGTCTGGTGCGCGCCCTGCGCGGGGTCGGCCAATGGGAACGGGCCGCGCTCGAGTGCGATCTGCTGCGGTGCCGCGCCGACCGTCGCGCCGACCGCTACACCGGAGGCCTCGCCCGGCACCAGCGCGGACTGCTGTTGCGGGAACAGGGCGACGCCGAAGCGGCGTACAAGGAGTGGGCCTCGGCGCTGGAGGCGCTGCAGGAGACGGACAGCCCGGTGGCGGGCGAACTGCGCAAACTGCTCGCGAAGTAGCCCGGCCGTCGGGCCTGCCGAGGCGCCAGGCCGCCGTCGAGGCAGATCCCCCGGCCCCGCCTGCCCTCGCCCCCGCGGATGCCGATGTCGGCCGTCCGCCTCGTCGGCCGCGCGGTGTCAGGGGCCCGTGACGCCGAAGTGGCCGGGCGGGGGCGCTACTTCGCGTCCGCGTAGCACCGTACGACCGCCGTGGTGAAGGGAAAACGTACCGGCGTCTCCCCGAAGGTGAGGCGGCCGGCGAGTTCGGCCGCGTCGCGGATCGCGGCCACCACCGTGTCGGCCTCCTCCTCGGGGCAGTGCACGATCACCTCGTCGTGCTGGAAGAAGACCAGCTCGGCGGCGAGTCCGGAGCAGGTGCGCCGCAGCGCGGCCAGCACCAGCAGGGCCCAGTCGGCGGCGCTGCCCTGCACGACGAAGTTGCGGGCGAACCGCCCGCGGGCGCGGGAGTCGGAAGAGGCGTAGCCAGGCACCCAGCCCTGGTCTGCACCGGTGTCGACGGGATCGTCCTGCGGGATGCCCGCCTCCTCCCCGCTGTCGTCCCCCGCCCCGGCCGCCGGAGGGCAGGTCCGCCCCAGCCAGGTCCGCACGAGACGCCCTTCCTCGCCGGCGCGGGCGGCGTCGTCGACGTACGCCACGGCCTTGGGGAAACGGCGGCGGAGCAGTGCGAGATTCTTGAGTCCGTCGCCGGAGGTCTGGCCGTAGACGGCGCCGAGCACGGCGAGTTTGGCCTGTGCGCGGTCGCCGGAGAAGGCCCGGTCCGACACCGACTGATAGAGGTCGCTCTCGCGGCCCGCGACCTCCATCAGGCCGGGGTCACGGGAGATCGCCGCGAGGACGCGGGGCTCCATCTGGTCGGCGTCGGCGACGACCAGCCGCCAGCCGGGGTCCGCGACGACGGCACGCCGGATCACCTTGGGGATCTGGAGGGCGCCGCCGCCGTTCGTCACCCAGCGGCCGGTGACCGTCCCGCCCGGCAGGTACTCCGGCCGGAACCGTCCGTCGCGCACCCAGTCCTGGAGCCAGGACCAGCCGTGGGCCACCCAGATCCGGTACAGCTTCTTGTACTCGATCAGCGGCTTCACGGCCGGATGGTCGATCGACTCGATCTCCCACCGCCGGGTGGACCTGACCTTGATGCCGGCCTGCGCGAACGCCTTGACGACATCGGCCGGCAGGTCGGGTCTGACCCGCCTTCCGAACGCGGCGGACACTTCGTCGGTGAGCTCGGCCAGACGCCGGGGTTCACCACCCCCGGTGTACCGCTCGCCGAGCAGTTCGCGCAGGACGTCCCGGTGGACGTCAGCGCTCCACGGCAACCCCGCCTCGTTCATCTCGGCGGCGACCAGCATCCCCGCGGATTCGGAGGCCGTCAGGAGGCGCATCCGCTCCGGGTGCGCGGTCGTGTCGTGGCGGCGCTGCTGGTCGGCGTAGACCGTGAGGAGATCGGCCAGCGGCAGGTGGACCGGGCGCGGTTCGAAGAGGGAGGACTGCGAACCCGGCTCGGCGGAACGCTGCGGCGGGTCCGGCGGCACGGGGCCGCCGCGCAGTCTCGCCAGCGCGGCGGCCGCCGACCGGGGCTCGCCGAGCCGCCCCTCGTGTCCGAGCAGCAGGGTCTCGGCGGCCTCCATGTCGTAACACCGCTCCACTCGCACCCCCGTGGCGAGCAGTCTCGGGTAGACATCGGCCGTCGACCGCCACACCCACCGGCTCACGTCCGGCCGGGCGCGCACGGCCTCCGCGAGGTCCGCCTCCCGGCGGACCGGCCCCGTGGGCAGCCCGTCCGGGCCGAGAGCGGCGATCTCCGCGCCACCGTCCTCGGCCGGCGCGAGAGCCCATCGCTCGGTCATGCTTCCGAGTCTCGCAGGGGGGTCTGACATCGCCGTCCGGCGACGCGGCCGGCGGAGCGCCGGCACCACAGTGAGAGCGGTCCGCCCTGGTCACCGGCACCACAGTGAGACCGGTCCGCCCCGGTCACCGGGTCCGTCCTGCCACCCGGCCCCGGGTGGTCACCAGGCACGGCTTCGCGCATCGTGCCTGCCCGCGGCGCCGTTCCGGCCCGTTCCGCCGGTTCGCGTCAGGGCAGGTCGCGGCCGGGGTTCTGACCGTTGCCCTACGCCGTCGGCTTCTCCTGTGTTCCCGTCTCCTGATTCACGATCGCTTCGAGCATCTGCGCGATGTGTGCCTCGGTCGCCGCCTTGTCGACGCCGGAGGAGCTGAGGACGCCCTCGCCGTTCTCGAACTCCAGGAGGGCGAGCAGGATGTGCTCGGTGCCGACGTAGTTGTGGCCGAGGCGCAGGGCCTCCCGGAAGGTGAGCTCCAGGACCTTCTTGGCGGCGGAGCCGTACGGGATCAGTTCGGGGACCTCGTCGGCGGCGGGCGGGAGCGCGGTGACGGCCGCCCCGCGGACGGTGTCCAGGGAGACGCCCTGAGCGGTGATCGCCCGTGCGGCGAGTGCGTCGGGCTCGCTGAGCAGGCCGAGGACGAGGTGCTCGGGCAGTCCCTCGGTGCCGCCCGCTGCCTTCGCCTTTTCGTGCGCGACCATGACCACCTTGCGCGCCCGCGGGGTGTAGCGGCCGAACCCCTGACTGGGGTCGAGGTCCGACTCCGCCTTCGGCACGAACCGCTTCTGGGCCGCCTGCCGGGTGACCCCCATGCTCCTGCCGATGTCCGTCCAGGACGCTCCGGAACGCCTCGCCTGATCCACGAAGTGCCCGATCAGGTGGTCGGCCACGTCGCCCAGGTGATCTGCCGCGATCACCGCGTCCTGGAGCTGGTCGAGCTCGTCGCTGTGAACCTTCTTGATGGCCTCGATGAGGTCGTCGAGACGCACGGATGATTTGCCGGGTGAGTTCGTCGTCATGTGTCAACGTTAGGTTGACAGTCCAGGAGTGTCAACCCGAAGTTGACATCTCGAGCGCCCTGTCCGCAGGGTGGGGGCGGGGCGGCCGTTCCGACGTCCGGGCCGTCCGTGCCTGACCGTCCGCCGCTGACCGTCCGGACCCTGCGGCCGGGCCCCCGGCCGCAGGGTCCGTGCCGATGGCGGCAGGGTCCGTGCCGGTGGTGGCAGGGCGGCGGGCCGAGCCGCAGGGGTCCGGACGGCCCGTGACACGATCGGGGGATGAGTACGTCCAGCACCGTGGAGCGCGCCTTCGCGGCCGCCCTCTACGCCGACTCCGAAGCGGCCCTCGACACCGGAGCCTCCCTGCTCGCCGCCGATCCGGCCTCCGACGCCGAACTCGCCCGGCGTGGAGAGGAGTTCGTCGCGGCGGCCTGGCGACGCGGCTGGCAGCCCGCCGATGTCGTACGGATCGTGCGGCGCGACCTGGACGACGTACACGTACGTCTGGTGACGTCCTGGATCCTCGAGGAGGGGGAGGGCGACCGCTCGGCGCGGGGTGCGCGGTGGGCGGCCCAGCTCGACGAGCTGGAGGCCGAGCCCCACGACGTCCGCACCGATCGCTTCTCCCGCGCCACCGCCGTCCTGGAGCTCTGCCGGCTGCTCCTGCGGCTGCCCGCCATCGAGCCGCTGGACACCCCGAGAGCGGTGACCACGGCGGCGGCCCCGCAGGAGACGCGCATGCTCGCCCGCATCCGTGCCCTGCTCGCGAAGGCGGAGGCGACCGGGTTCCCGGAGGAGGCGGAGGCGCTCAGCGCCAAGGCGATGGAGCTGATGGCGCGGCACAGCATCGACGAGGCGCTGCTCTCGGCGCGGACCCACGCGAAGGACGCGCCCGGCGCCTGCCGGATCGGCGTCGAACCGCCGTACGAGACGGCGAAGGCGGTGCTCCTGGACGCGGTGGCGGGGGCGAACCGCTGCCGGGCCGTGTGGAACGAGACCCTCGGCTTCTCGACCGTGGTCGGTTTCGAACCCGATCTGGAGGCCGTCGAGCTGCTCTACACCTCGCTGCTCGTACAGGCCACGGCGGCGATGACGAAGGCGGAGGCCGCGCAGCGGGCGGGCGGCCGCAAGCGCACGAAGACCTTCCGCCAGTCCTTCCTCGCCGCGTACGCGCACCGGATCGGCGACCGGCTCGCGTCGGTCGCCGAGGGCCAGGTGACCGCCACGGAGGGGGAGTTGCTGCCGGTGCTCGCGGCCCGTGACGTGGCGGTCGCCGACCACCTGGACCGGATGTTCCCCGAGACCGTGACGACCCGGGTGCGCGGCATCACGGACGAGGCGGGCTGGCACGAGGGTGCCGCCGCGGCGGACCGGGCGCAGGTCCGGGGCCGGCGCCCGCTGCCGTAGGGCCCGGCGGGGCGGGTGCCCGTCCGGCGGGGTCAGTCGCCCGCGTGCTGGTACGGCGTCACGGACGCGTTCAGCTCCTGGGCCGACCCCTTGCCCGCGATCGGGCCGTACGACCACGGGAAGCCCAGGGACACGTCGTCGCCCGGCAGGCCGATCGCCAGCTTCTTCGCGGCGAGGTCGTTCGCGGCGCCGGCCTCGCCGCGGACGTAGGTGATCGTGAAGGCCGCGGTCTCGCCCTTGGCGAGGGTCAGCGGCTGCGGCTGCGCGGACTCGTCCGCGGCGATGTCCGCGGTGGCCCCACCCGACCGCACGGAGAGGACGGGGAAGCCCTTCACGGTGCAGCGGGCGCCCTTGTTGGTGAGGGTGACCGGGATGTTGCCCGTGTCGCCGGCGGTCGTGGCGGCGTTCGCGGGGCCGACCTGGAAGCCGACGTCGTGGATCTCGCAGGCGGCGACGGCCGCCTTCTTCGGGGAGTCGGCGGGGTCGCCGGTCTTCCCGGAACCGCCGGAGCCGCCGTCGTCGCATGAGGTCAGGGCGAGAGCCGCCGCGAGGACGGTGACGGCGATGGGCAGAGCGCGCATGTGTTCCCCTGGGAATCGTGACGATGTGCATGGATCATCACGCACGCGGGTGCGTGGAGGTCGCGCACCCCCGGCCGTTCACCCGTCCCGGTGCGATATCGCCCGTCAGCCCTGGCTCGCGGTGGCCGCCTTGGTAGGCACCCTGGTGGGCAGTTTCCCGCCCTCGCTCTTGGTGTAGGTCTCCGTGCCGAGGTCGCCTTCCCAGGTGACCTTCAGCGTCGTACCGCTGACGGAGTCGACCATGCCGACGGCACGGCTCTTGCTGCCGTCCGGGCAGGTGAGGCGGATCATTCGCATGCTCGCCTTTTCGGACGAGGTGCCGCTGCACATGGTGCCGCCGGTCGCGAAGAGGCCCGCCTGCTTGCCGTTGATCATGAGGACCACGGCCTTGCCGCCCGCCGTGGTGAGCCAGCTGCCCTGGAGCTTGCCGCCCGACGACGTCTTTCCGGACCCGCCGCCCGTACCGGCGCCGTCCGTACCCGCGCTGTCCGTGGCGGACGCGCTCGGGCTCGCGGAGGGGGCGCCTGAGTCGTCGCCGCCGCTGCTGCAGCCGGTCAGCGCGAGCGCCGCCGCCAGGCTCACGGCCGCGGCCGCCGTGCTCGCCCGGCGGTGCGGGAAGGTCGCCGTAGTCACTGAAGCCCCCAAGGGTGGGATGGATGCGGGTCGCCCGAAGGCCCGCAGCAAGTTATCAGGAGTGCCCCGGGAAACCGGGTGGGAACCTCGCGTGCCTTTGCTCACGGAACTTCGACCGCTGTCGCCTGGCGTCGTCGGGGTTCGGCTCCGCCGCCCGGAACTAACGCGTAGGAGATTCCCTACGGTTGACGCGTAGGAAATCTCCTACCTATTCTGTGGTCCATGAACATCACCCACGCCTCCTTCGTCACGCTTCCCGTCGCCGACCAGGACAGGGCCCTGCGCTTCTACACGGAGACCCTCGGTTTCGAGGTCACCGCCGATGTGGAGATGCCGCCCGGCCGGTGGCTCCAGGTGGCACCCGCGGGGGCGCAGACCGTCTTCACGCTCTCGGGTCCGGGCATGGGGAGTTTCGCGCCCGGCGAGGCTCGGGGGATCATGTTGGTCACGACCGATGTCGACGCCGACTGCGGGCGGCTCGCCGCCGCGGGTGTCGTGGTGGAAGGTCCCGACGACCTTCCCTGGGGCCGCATGGCCTCGTTCCGCGACCTGGACGGCAACGGTCTGATGCTGATCACGGAGCGGGCCCTGGAGCCGGCCCCGGAGTAGGAGTGAAGGGTGCTGAGCGCGCCATGACTGTGAGCCGGCCCGGGGCACGGACGGGTACCGGGGCCGACCGCGGACCGCACGACGGGTCCGCGCCCGGGCCTGCCCCCGACCCTGCCTCCGCCTCCGGTCGGGCGTCTGCCCTCGGCTCGGCGTCTGCCCCGGACCAGGAGCCTGTCCCCGGCTCGGCGCCTGCTTCCGCCTCCACCATTGGCGGCCCCGTCCGTGCGGCCGCGGCGGTCACGGCCGCGGTCTCCGTCGGTGATCCGGTCGGGGCTCTCCGGCCGCCCGGGACTTCCGCCGCCTTCTCCTCCACCGCGACCCCTGCCATGGAGCGTGAGGACCGGATATTCGCCGCGCTCGCCAACGCCACCCGGCGTGAGGTGCTCCGGCTGCTGCGGGAGCGGGGACCTCAGCCGGTCCAGGCCCTGGCCGACCACTTCGCCATGCGGCGCCCCAGCCTCTCGGAACACCTCAAGGTGCTCCGGGAGGCCGGACTCGTGTCCGAGGAGCGCGCGGGCCGACAGCGCATCTACCGCCTGGAAGCGGCCCCGCTGGCCGATGTGCAGGACTGGCTCCACCCGTACGAGCGGTTCTGGCGCGACAGGCTGAAGGGGTTGGGCGCTCTCCTGGACCGCATGCCCGACGATGCCGGGACGACCTGAACCGGGACGACCTGAACCGGGACGTGACACGGGGCCTGAGTCGGGACCCTGAACGGGGACTCTGGGGCGGGACCTGAACGGTGGTCTGAGCCAGGGCCGTGGACCGGGCCACCGGGCGGGACGCGAACCCGAACGCGGCCATGGGCAGGGCGTCGAACCACGGCACGTACCCGTAGAGCTGGACCGGGACCCGGCTGCGGACCCGCCCCTCCCCTGCTACGGGCCTGACCCGCCCGGGCTACGGACATGACTCCTCGGCCACGACCCGACTCCCGGGTCACGGACCTGCTCCCCCCGGCCACGGACCGCACCAAGCCACGGGCCAAGAGGTGAACCCAGACATGAACTCCGACATGCCCCCAGACCCGAACCCGAACCCAGACATGACCCCGAACCCGGACCCAGACATGACCCCGAACCCGGACCCAGACATGACCCCGAACCCGGACCCAGACATGACCCCGGACCCGGACCCGGGCACGCGCCCAGGCCCGACCCCCGTTCCCGAGGACGACCTCACGACCATCCGCGTCGACCAGTTCTTTCCGCATCCGCCGGGCAAGGTGTGGCGCGCGCTCACCGAGCCCGGGCTGCTCGCGCAGTGGCAGATGCCGGGGTCCGAGGACTTCCGCCTCGAGGTCGGTCACCGCTACACGCTCACCGCGGTCCCGCGCCCCGGTACGAACTTCTCCGGCACCGTCGACGTGCGCGTTCTCGCCTACGAGCGGGAGCGGATGCTGAGCGTCCGGTGGGCCGACGCGCACGCCCCGCGTCCCGCGGACTGGACCATTACCTGGACACTGGAACAGGAAGGGCGCGGTACGCGTCTGTTCCTAGTACACGAGGGATTCGATCCGGACGATCCCGCACAGATGATGGCGCGGAAGATCATGAACGGGGGCTGGAGTTCGCATGTGATGCGAGCTCTGGGGAATGCGCTGGACCGGATGTAGCTCGTTCCGCACTCCGGTGAAAACGCAGGCCGTAGTCGTGTGAGCGACAGCCGGTAGTCAAGCGCCGGTAAAAGCTGTAACCGCAGGACCACCCCGCGTGCACGTGCATCTGCCCATGCATCTGCACATGAACAGAGCTATGATCCGAGTCAGTTGACTACTGCATCTATGGCCACCTCAGCCACTGCACGACCGGGGAGTGACCTGTGGACCACGACGTGTTCGACGTGGATGACGTGTACGACGGCGGGGCTGAAGACGTGTACAACGGAATGGCCGCGACCGAGCTGAACGGCGTGGCCTGGCAGAAGAGCCGGCACAGCAACTCGCAAGGTTCCTGTGTGGAGTTCGCGCGACTGCCCGGCGGCGATGTGGCCGTGCGGAACTCGCGGTTCCCCGAGGGTCCCGCGCTCGTCTACACCCGCGCCGAGATCGAGGCGATGCTGCTGGGCATCAAGGACGGCGAGTTCGATCACCTGGTCGTGGGCTGACCGCCGTGATGACGGGCCGGTCCGAGGGGATCGTGTGCGGCGGGCCGACCGCGGGAGTGCCGGAGGAGACATCGGCGGGAGTGCCTACGGCCGAGTCGGTGAGTAAATCGGCGAGCACGGCGACAAGTGCCGGTAGGCGGGTCGGCGGAAACCGAGGGTAATCGTCGCTCGGCGTTCGGTGACGCGCGTAGAACCGCGGCGCGAAAAAGCGCCGCGGTTCGTCACGCGTCGGCGGGGAGCGTGGTCGGCGGTTGCGGCCCCAGCCGGAACAGCGCCCAGACCACCTTGCCGCTCAGTGTTCCCGCGAGCGGGTGCCAGCCCCAGCCGTCGGAGAACGAGTCGACCAGGAAGAGGCCGCGCCCCGACTCGGCCGAGGAGTCCTCCGAGTCGCCGGCCACCGGGCTGTCGTGGCTGGGGTCGCGCACCGCGCACACCAGTCGTGAGGTCCACCGCATCAAGTGCAGCCGTACGGGCGGCCCTTGATCGTCCCTGCGGGGGGTGTCCGAGGGCAGTGCGTGCCGCAGGGCGTTGGTGACGAGTTCGGAGACCACCAGGCAGACGTCGTCGAAACGGTCGCCGATCTCCCACTGGTCCAACGTCCCACGGGTGAACTGCCGGGCCTCGCGCACCGCTTCGTAACGGGCGGGCAGGGCGCACGAGGCGGCGCCGGACACTGCCGCGGGGTCGAGAGGCGGAAGCCCCTGCCGTAAGGGTTCGAGCATGGTCGATCCATTCGTCCCCATGCGAGGCACTCCCGGGTGTTCGCGGTCGTTGCGATGCAGCGGTGGCGCGGGGACCATGGTTCCGAATGCGTACGGCAGATGCAAGGGCAGATGCACGTGCACGTGCCCGAATTGGACCTTAGTTTCCTACTTCTAGCTCATTTCTTCTGGCACCTTATTCTCGGTTGTTGACGCCGCACTGACTTTTCCCGTGCGGTTCCTTTGGCTACTTTCCGTTTCCGTAATCGCACGAGTACTGCTTGAAGTGTTTTAGTGGCAGACTTCGGCGTCTGGAAGACGGTTGGGGAGGCGGACGAACGTGAGCGCTGGTGAGTCGAGCGGCTCGGTGGTGCGGCGCATGCTGCTGGGGTCGCATCTACGGCGCCTGCGTGAGGCGCGTGGCATCACCCGCGAAGCGGCCGGCTACTCGATCCGCGCCTCCGAATCGAAGATCAGCCGCATGGAGTTGGGAAGGGTGAGCTTCAAGACGCGCGACGTCGAGGACCTGCTGACGCTCTACGGCATCAACGACGAGGCCGAGCGCACCTCCCTGGTCTCGCTCGCCAAAGAGGCCAACGTCGCGGGCTGGTGGCACAGTTACTCCGACGTCCTGCCCAGCTGGTTCCCGACCTACGTCGGCCTCGAAGGCGCGGCCCACCTGATCCGGGTGTACGAAGTGCAGTTCGTGCACGGCCTGTTGCAGACCGAGGCGTACGCCCAGGCGGTCGTCCGGCGCGGGATGAAGGGCGCCTCCGCCGCCGACGTCGACCGGCGTGTGGCCCTGCGCCTGGAGCGCCAGAAGTACCTCGTCTCCGAGAGCGCCCCCGAGTTCCACATCATCCTCGACGAGGCCGCGCTGCGCCGCCCGTACGGCGACCGCGAGGTGATGCGCGGACAGCTCCAGCACCTGATCGAGGTCTCGGAGATGCCCAACGTGCGTCTTCAGGTCATGCCGTTCAGCTTCGGCGGGCACTCCGGGGAGAGCGGATCCTTCACGATCCTGAGCTTCCCGGAGTCCGATCTGTCGGACGTCGTCTATCTGGAGCAGCTCACCAGCGCGCTCTACCTGGACAAGCGCGAGGACGTCACCCAGTACGAGAGCGCGCTCAAGCAACTTCAGCAGGACAGCCCGGGGCCGTCCGAGAGCCGCGACCTGCTGCGAGGGCTGCTCCAGCTCTCCTGACAGTCCTTCAGCGCCGTCGTCGTTCTCTTCAACTCCCTTGAAACACAAGTACGATGACGCGTGATCAGACCGTGATCGGATGTCTGCTGACCCGGGCCAGGAGTCTGCCTCGGCAGCACAGGGATTGAGGGAGCACATGTCGTCCTACTTCACCGACCTGGCCCAGCAGTACATCGACGGCGAGTGGCGCCCGGGAACGGGCTCCTGGGACATCATCGACTTCAACCCGTACGACGGCGAGAAGCTGGCGTCGATCACGATAGCCACGGCCGACGAGGTCGACGACGCCTACCGCGCCGCCGAGCGCGCCCAGAAGAAGTGGGGCGCGACCAACGCGTACGCGCGGCGCGCGGTCTTCGAGAAGGCGCTCGCCGTCATCGACGAGCGTGAGGCGGAGATCGCCGAGGTGATCATCGCCGAGCTCGGCGGCACCCGCCTCAAGGCGGCCTTCGAGATGCACCTCGTCCGCGAGTTCCTGCGTGAGTCGATCCAGCTGGCGCTGCGCCCCGAGGGGAAGATCATCCCCTCGCCGGTCGACGGCAAGGAGAACCGCCTCTACCGCGTGCCGGTGGGTGTCGTGGGGGTCATCAGCCCCTTCAACTTCCCCTTCCTGCTGTCGGTCAAGTCCGTCGCGCCGGCCCTCGCGCTCGGCAACGCCGTGGTCCTCAAGCCGCACCAGAACACCCCGATCGCCGGCGGTTCCCTGGTCGCCAAGATCTTCGAGGACGCGGGCCTGCCCGGCGGGCTCCTGAACGTCGTCATCACCGACATCGCCGAGATCGGTGACGCCTTCATCGAGCACCCGGTCCCGAAGGTCATCTCCTTCACCGGCTCCGACAAGGTCGGCCGGCACGTCGCCACGGTCTGCGCCGCGAACTTCAAGCGGTCGGTGCTCGAACTGGGCGGCAACAGCGCCCTGGTGGTCCTGGAGGACGCGGACATCGACTACGCGGTCGACGCGGCGGTCTTCAGCCGGTATGTCCACCAGGGCCAGGTCTGCATGGCCGCGAACCGCGTCCTCGTGGACCGGTCGATCGAGGCGGAGTTCACCGAGAAGTTCGTCGCCAAGGTCAGGACGCTGAAGACCGGCGACCCGAGCGACCCGCTGACGGTCATCGGCCCGGTCATCAACTCCTCGCAGGCCGACGCCCTTTCGAGTGTCGTCGAGCAGGCGATCGCGGAGGGCGGCACCGCCCTGCTGCACGGCTCGACCACCGACAATCTGGTCGAGCCCTCCGTGCTGACCGGCGTCCCCGCCGACTCGGACCTGCTCCGGCAGGAGATCTTCGGCCCCGTCGTCTTCCTCGTCCCGTTCGACGGCGAGGAGGAGGCGGTCCGGATCGCCAACGACACCCCGTACGGCCTCTCGGGTGCCGTGCACACGGCCGACATCGAGCGCGGCGTGAACTTCGCCAAGCAGATCGACACCGGCATGTTCCACGTCAACGACGGCACGGTCCACGACGAGCCCCTCGTCCCCTTCGGCGGTGAGAAGCACTCGGGCATCGGCCGCCTGAACGGCGAGACGACGGTCGACGCCTTCACCACGACGAAGTGGATCTCGGTGCAGCACGGGCGGAGCCGCTTCCCCTTCTGACACGCCTTCGCGTGATCGTTCAGCGTGCCCGGACCCTTGCGGACAGAAACCGACCGCAAGGGTCCGTAGCGTCATCGGTGTCAGGCGAGTGGACCCGATGAAGGGCGGCCGGTCATGGTCACACATGTGCGAGCGGAAGAGCGGGGCGACGAGCGCGGGGCGTTGCTCGCCTTCGTCGAGGAGCAGCGCGGCGGCATCCGCCGGGCGCTGCTCGGGCTGAGCGAGGAGCAGGCGGCGAGCAGGCCGAGCGCCAGCGAACTCTCCCTCGGCGGGCTGCTCAAGCATGTGGCCGAGGTCGAACAGGGCTGGATCGCGCGGGCGAGGGGCGAACAGCCCGCGGTGAAGCGCGACGAGTCGAACTGGCACGAGTGCTTCGTCCTCACCGACGGCGAGACGGTCGCCTCGCAGCTCGCGTACTACGAGAAGGTCGCCGCCGAGACCGAGGCGTTCCTGCGGTCGGTGCCGAGCCTCGACGACACGTTCGCGCTGCCGAACGACCCCTGGTTCCCGCCGGACGCCCGGGTCTCGATGCGCTGGGTGGCCCTGCACCTGATCCGCGAGACGGCCCGGCACGCCGGGCACGCCGACATCATCCGCGAGTCCCTGGACGGCAAAACCGCCTTCGAACTGGTGGCGGCGGAACAGGGCACGTCCTGGAGCTGACCGGGATCGCCCCGGTTCGCGCCGCCTCCGAAGCGCGCCCTGGGGGGCCCGGATCCGCACCCTCTAGGCTGGGCGGATGTCAGCGATCCGTCTCCTCGTGCTCGGCGCGGTCCGCCAGCACGGGCGGGCCCACGGCTATCAGGTGCGCAACGACCTGGAGTACTGGGGCGCGCACGAGTGGTCCAACGCCAAGCCCGGCTCGATCTACCACGCGCTCAAGCAGATGGCCAAACAGGGCCTGCTGCACGCCCACGAGATCGCGCCGTCCACGGCCGGCGGACCTCCGCGCACCGAGTACGAGATCACGGACAAGGGCACCGAGGAGTTCCTCGCGCTGCTGCGCGAGTCCCTGACGTCGTACGACCAGAAGATGGACGTCCGGTCGGCGGGGATCGGCTTCATCGTCGATCTGCCGAGGGACGAGGCGGTGGCGCTCCTGAAGGAGCGGATCCGCGGGATCGAGGCGTGGCGGGCCGCCGTGACCGAGCACTACGTGCCCGAGGACGGCCCCGCGCAGCTCGGTCACATCGGCGAGATCATGAACCTCTGGGTCCACGCGGCCGATGCCGACGCCGCCTGGACCCGGGGCCTGATCGCCCGGGTCGAGGGCGGCGCGTACACCTTCGCCGGGGAGGGCGAGCCGTTCGTCGGGGTCCTCGGCGAGGGCGAGGAGAACCCGTTCGCGACGGAGGAGCGGCGCCCCGGGGGCGTGCGCTGAGCAGTGGGCCCGCGCCTCGGCTCATCGCGTTCGGGACTCATCAAGTTTGACTAATGCCCCGGCCGGGCATACCGTCGTCGACGTGAGAGTAGTCAAACTTGATTACTTGCTCAGAGGGTGGACCGGGGAACGGCCCGGAGCAGAGGGAGTCGCATGACCGAGACGATCGTCGTCGAAGGCGTACGCAAGCGATACGGGGACAAGCGCGCACTGGACGGACTGGACCTGCTGGTGGGGAGCGGCACGGTGCACGGGGTGCTCGGCCCCAACGGCGCGGGCAAGACGACGCTGGTCCGGGTCCTGTCCACCCTGCTGCGGCCGGACGGCGGCCGGGTGGAGGTCGCCGGACACGACGTGGTGCGGGAGGCCCGCCGGGTGCGGTCGCGCATCGGACTGCTCGGCCAGCACGCCGCGCTCGACGAGGAACTCGGCGGCCGGCAGAACCTGGAGATGTTCGGGCGGCTCCACCACCTGGGGGCCCGCGCCGCGCGGGCGCGGGCCGACGAGCTCCTGGAGCGCTTCGGCCTCGCCGACACCGGCCGCAAGGCGGTCCGCTCCTACAGCGGAGGCATGCGCCGCCGCCTGGATCTGGCCGCGTCCCTCATCACCGACCCCGCGGTGCTGTTCCTGGACGAGCCGACGACCGGGCTCGACCCGCGCGGCCGGGCGGAGGTGTGGGCGGCGGTGCGCTCACTGGCCGACGGCGGTACGACCGTGCTCCTCACCACGCAGTACCTGGAGGAGGCCGACCAGCTCGCCGACCGCATCTCGGTCGTCGAGCGCGGACGCGTCATCGCGGACGGCACGGCGGACGAACTCAAGTCCCGGACGGGCGGCGACCGTATCGACGTGGTGCTCCGTGACGCGGGCCTGCTGAGCGCCGCCGTGGCCCTGCTGCCGTTCGCCGGGGAGAGCGTCTCGGTCGACGCCGACCGCCGCCTGCTGAGTGCCCCGGTCAGCGACCGCATGGCGGCCCTCGCCGCGGTCGTACGCGCCCTGGAGGAGGCCGGGATCGAGGCGGAGGACATCGCGCTGCGACGCCCGACGCTGGACGAGGTGTTCCTGCACCTCACCGGGGACGAGCACCGACTGAAGGAGACCGTGTGAGCACGACGTACGACGCCACCCGCGAAGGGAACCGGGGAATCCGTCGGCAGGGGGGATCTCCGCCGTCGCGGGAGGTCCGTGGGGGAACCCGCCTGCTCTCCGACTGCTGGACCATGACCCGCCGCGAGCTCGCCCACTGGGCACGGCAACCGGTCCAGGTGGCGGTCGGCCTGGTGTTCCCCGTGATGCTGCTCCTGATGTTCGGCTATCTGGTCGGCGGCGGGCGGGGCGTCGACGGCGCCTATGTCGACTACCTGGTGCCGGGCATGCTCGCCCTGACCATGGCCTTCGGCCTGGAAGGCACGATGCTGGCCGTCACCCGGGACCTCGACAAGGGCGTCATCGACCGTTTCCGCTCCCTGCCGATGGCCAACGGCGCCGTCCTGGTGGGCCGTTCGGTCGCCGACATGCTCCAGTCGGCCGTGGGCCTGGCCGTGCTGACGGGGGTCGGGTACGCGATCGGCTGGCGTCCCGACAGCACGCCCGGCGCGTTCCTGGGAGCGATGGGGCTGCTCCTGCTCTTCCGCTTCGCCATGCTGTGGATCGGCATCCATCTGGCGATGGTGGCCGGGAAACCGGAGCTGGTGCAGGCCGTGCAGATCCTGGTCTGGCCCGTCGGCTTCCTGTCCAACGCCTTCGCCGCCCCCGACTCCATGCCCGGCTGGCTGGGCACGGTGGTCGAGTGGAACCCGATGTCGCAGACCGCGACCGCCGTACGCGACCTGTTCGGCGGACCGGGCGGGGAGCCGGGCCACCTCGGGGCGGCGGTCGTCTGGCCCCTGGCCCTGCTCCTGGTCTTCTTCCCGCTGGCCGTACGGAGGTTCGCCCGCTTGAGCCGCTAGACGTGTTGACCCGCGGGGTTGTCGACGCGACTGAAGGGTGGCCGGCCGTTGAGTGCGGTGCCGGGCAGGCGAGGGCGCCCGCCCGGCACCGTCCGGCGCTCCTGATGCCACCCCGGGACGCGAGGTTCTGAGGGCATGGCGGGACGCGCCGCTTCGGTCCCCCCCCATGCCCTCAGTGGTGGAAGCTCGTCGCCGCGCCCTTGTCGTGGGTCGACGGGTGCGGCTGGCGCCGCAGTTCGGGCAGCAGCCGGCTCAGGTCCTCGATGAAGAGGTCGGCGAGGTCCGAGGAGAAGCCGTTGCGGCAGACCACGCGGAGGACGGACAGGTCCTGACGGTTCTCGGGGAACGTGTACGCGGGCAGCAGCCAGCCGCTCTCGCGCATTCTCCGGGACACGTCGAAGACGTCGTACGCCGTCACCTCGGGCGCTGTCGTGAAGGCGAACACCGGCAGCTCGTCGCCCCGGGTGATGAGCCGGAAGTCGCCCAGGCAGTCGACCCGTTCGGCGAGCGCGCGCGCCACGTCCCGGGTCGTCTGCTGCACGGCGCGGTAGCCTTCCCGGCCCAGGCGCAGGAAGGTGTAGTACTGCGCGACGACCTGCGCCCCGGGGCGGGAGAAGTTGAGCGCGAAGGTCGGCATGTCGCCGCCCAGGTAGTTCACCCGGAAGACCAGTTCCTCGGGCAGCTCGGCAGCGGTCCGCCACAGGGCCCAGCCGACACCCGGGTAGACCAGGCCGTACTTGTGCCCCGAGGTGTTGATCGACGACACCCTGGGCAGCCGGAAGTCCCAGACCAGGTCCTGGTCGACGAAGGGCGCGACCATCGCCCCGGAGGCGCCGTCGACATGGACCGGGATGTCCAGGCCGGTGCGCTCCTGGAGCCGGTCCAGCGCCGCGCACAGCTCCTCGATCGGTTCGTACGACCCGTCGAAGGTGGAGCCGAGGATGCCGACGACCCCGATGGTGTTCTCGTCGCACAGGTCGGCCGCCGCCTGGGGGTCGAGGTGGAACCGGTCGCCCTCCATGGGGACCTGACGGGCCTCGACCTCCCAGAAGTTGCAGAACTTCTCCCAGCACACCTGGACGTTCACGCCCATGACGAGGTTGGGCCGCGCGCCCGGATAGCGGTCCGCGTTGCGCTGCGCCCAGCGCCGCTTGAGCGCCATGCCGGCGAGCATGCACGCCTCGCTCGACCCGGTCGTCGAACAGCCCACGGCGGCGGCCGGATCCGGCGCGTTCCACAGGTCGGCGAGCATCGCCACACAGCGCCGCTCCAGTTCGGCCGTGCGGGGGTACTCGTCCTTGTCGATCATGTTCTTGTCCCGGCACTCCGCCATCAGGATCCCGGCCTGCGGTTCCATCCAGGTGGTCACGAAGGTGGCCAGGTTCAAGCGGGAGTTGCCGTCCAGCATGAGTTCGTCGTGGACCAGCTGGAGCGCCGTCGTGGGCGGAATCGGGCCGTCCGGGAGCCGGTGCTTCGGCGGCGCCTCGACCATGCCGCTGACCGGATCGGCTTCGCCGTAGAACGGGTTGACGGACCGAGGGTGGTCATCGGACGTCTGCTTGCCCTTGTGGAGCGGCATGGGATTCTCCCAACGGTTCGACGGGACGGGGTGTTTCCTCGGGTCGGCTGGGACGGGCTTCCTGATGGTTCATCGGACGAGGGCGCCCCGGCGGTTCACCGCATCGGGCTTCCGTCCTCGCGCAACTGCATCTGCGGCCCTCCCGTCACCAGCAGCCAGGCGGGCAGCGAGGCGATGCAGAGCAGGGAGATGATCGAGGGCGAGGAGACCAGGACGGCTGCCGTGAACAGGCTCAGCCAGCCCTGCCGGGTGATCGCGAGGAGCATGCCCAGCACACCGGTGGCCAGGCCCAGCGAGGCCGGGACCGAGGGCACGAGGGCGTGGGCGCAGAGCCCGAACGAGGCCCCGGCGAAGACGGCGGGGAAGATCCGGCCGCCCCGGAACCCGCAGGACGCCGCGACGACCAGCGCGGCCAGCTTCACCACGGCCATGAGCGCGAGCCGGCCCGCCGAGTAGTCGTCCGGGTGCCGGGCCAGCTCGGCGACCTGGTCGAGGCCCTTGAACAGCGTCAGCGGCCCGCCCAGGCAGCCCAGCAGACCGAGGACGAGCCCGCCGAGGGGCAGCGCCACCATCGGGTGGCGCAGGAACGAGAAGGCCTTGTGGGCGTAGGGGAAGAGGCGGACCGCGGCCATGCCGAGCACCGCGGCGGCCGAGGCGATCACCAGCGCGGAGAACACGTCGGCCCAGCCGGGGTCGCCCAGCGGCGGCAGATCGAGGTCGAAGCTCGGGTGGCCCACCAGCGACGTGGTCATCGAGCCCACCGCGGCCGCTGTCAGGGGAGGGAAGATGTTGTCCCACAGCAGGCCCCTCATCTGCCGTCCGGCCAGCGCCTCGGAGATGACCAGCGCCGCCGCGACCGGCGTACCGAACAGGGCGCCGATCGTTCCCGCCTCGGCCAGCGTCACCCACAGCTCGCCGGGCGCCCTGGGCGCGAACCTGCGGCCCGCCCAGAACGCCAGCGCGACGTTGACGGCGATGATCGGGTTCTCGGGGCCGAGGCTCGGACCGCCCGCCAGCATCAAAGCGGTCGCGACCAGCAGGCCGGGCAGGACGCGGAGGGCCATCGGCGCGGCCTGGAGTCCCAGGGTCGCCGGGTCGGGGCCCGCGTGCCCCGGTGCCTTCCACACCACGAGTCCGACCAGGACGCCGGTGGTGGTGAGCATGACGATCATCCAGAGGGACGAGAACCCGCCGATGCCGAGGGCGTTCGGCAGGTCCGTCCAGAGCACGTCCTTGAGCTGGTCGGCGAGCCTGCTCACACCGATGAAGATCAGGCTGACCACGGCGCCGACGAGCGCGGACGGGAGGAACAGCGGCAGCAGGGTCCGTGCGGGCGTCGCCCGGCTGAGGGCCGGCCCCGGGGGAGCCGCGTCGTGGGTCACGGGGTCACCTTAAGCACGCCAAACAGACATAACATCCCGAGATCGCTCCCGGAACCAGGGGCGCCGGACTTGCACCTCCCGTCACGTCAGGCCGCATCGTGAAGGGCGTACCGAGGAAGGAGCACGGAAGTGAGCTACTCAGTGGGCCAGGTCGCCGGATTCGCCGGAGTGACCGTGCGCACCCTGCACCACTACGACGAGATCGGTCTGCTCGCGCCCGGCGGACGCAGCCACGCGGGTCATCGGCGCTACGACGACACCGACCTCGACCGGCTGCAGCAGATCCTGTTCTACAGAGAGCTCGGCTTCCCGCTCGAAGAGGTCGCCGCCCTGCTCGACGACCCGGAAGCGGACCCGCGCGCGCATCTGCGCCGCCAGCACGAGCTGCTGACCGCCCGGATCGAGAAGCTGCAGAAGATGGCCGCGGCCGTGGAGCACGCCATGGAGGCACGCACGATGGGTATCAACCTCACGCCCGAGGAGAAGTTCGAGGTCTTCGGGGACAAGGACCCCGAGGAACACGCGCAGGAGGCCGAACGCCGCTGGGGCGGCACGGAGACGTACGCCGAGTCGCAGCGCCGCGCCGCCGGCTACACCAAGGACGACTGGAAGCGCATGAAGGCCGAGGTGGCCTCCTGGAGCGAGCGGTACGACGCCCTGATGGAGGCCGGGGAGCGGCCGGACGGTGAGCCGGCCATGGACATGGCCGAGGAGCACCGGCTGCACATCACCAAGTGGTTCTACACGTGCACGTACGAGATCCATCAGGGGCTCGGCGACATGTACGTGGGTGACGAGCGGTTCAAGGAGTTCTACGACTCCAGGCGGCCCGGGACGGCGGAGCACCTGAGGGACGCGATCGTGGCGAACGCCACCCGGCACTTCGCGGAGGCCTGACCCCCCGGCGGCGCCCGTGACGGGCGCCGGTCCGGCCGGGTCGGCCCACCCGTACGAGCGGGCGCGGCGGGGCCTTGCCCGCACGGCCGCCCACCGCCCGCGCCCGTCGGCACCGTCCGCCCGGACCCGCGCCCGTCAGCACCGGCGGTACGGACCCGTGTCCGTCGGTACCGGCGGACCTGGCTGGTGCCGGGGCCTGTGCGGCTGTGGGCGCGGGTGGGAGCGGCGGCGCCGGGCCTCCGGTCGTCGCGGACGCCCCGCACCGGCCCGCGTCACTCCTTCACGAGGACCACGGCCGTGCCGTACGCGCACACCTCCGTGCCCACGTCCGCGGCCTCCGACACGTCGAAGCGGAACATCAGCACGCCGTTGGCGCCCCGCGCGCGTGCCTGGTCGACGAGCCGTTGCATGGCCTGGTTGCGGGTCTCCACCAATGTCTTGGTGAGCCCCTTGAGCTCACCGCCGATCATCGACTTCAGACCCGCGCCGATCTGGCTTCCCAGATGGCGCGAGCGCACGGTGAGACCGAAGACCTCGCCGATGACCTCTTCCACGCGATGGCCGGGTACGTCGTTCGTCGTCACGACCAGGACGTCGGACTGGGGAACCTGACCGCCGCCGTATTCATCGATGCCCATGCCTCACAGCTTTGTCCCAGTCGTCGCACAGTGCATCCTGGAGTCACGGGTGGAACCTGGCGTTGACACATTGCGTTGATAGCTTTGGCCGGCCGTACAAGGACCGCCGTACCTCCCTTCACCCCTCAGGAGCCCGGAACCGTGACGACGCTCGCCCTCGGTCCAAGCTGGCTGGATCCGAACACGCTCCTGAACGACTTCGGCATCTGGGGCCTGCTGCTCATCGTCTTCGCCGAGTCGGGCCTGCTCATCGGCTTCTTCCTGCCGGGCGACTCGCTGCTGTTCACCTGCGGTCTGCTGATCGCCACGGACGCCATGGACTTCCCCCTGTGGGCGGCCATCCCGCTGATCTGTCTCGCCGCCGTCCTGGGCGACCAAGCGGGGTACGTCTTCGGCAAGAAGGTCGGGCCCTCGCTCTTCACCCGCCCGAACTCCCGCCTCTTCAAGCAGGAGAACGTGGTCAAGGCCCACGACTTCTTCGAGAAGTACGGCCCCAAGTCGCTGGTGCTGGCCCGCTTCGTGCCCGTGGTGCGCACGTTCACGCCGATCATCGCCGGCGTCAGCGGCATGAAGTACCGCCCGTTCCTCATCTTCAACGTGATCGGCGGCGTCCTGTGGGGCGCCGGTGTCACGCTGCTCGGTTCCTGGCTCGGCAAGATCGAGTTCGTGCACAAGAACATCGAGCTGATCCTGATCCTGATCGTGCTCGTCTCGGTGGTCCCGATCATGATCGAGTTCCTGCGCGCCCGTTCGGCGGCCAAGAAGAACCCGCCCCAGGAGCACGTCCAGGGTCGGCCCGCGGACGCCCGCGACCGAGCCGCCGCGCCCGTCATGGACGACGCGACCAGGCCGCTGCGCGTGCCGCCGGTCCACGGCACCCAGGATTCCTCGTACGGCCACCAGGGACACGGCCGGCCGTACGACGATCAGGGCCACGACGCGTCGTACGGGAACCAGGGGCACGACCCGTACGGGAACCAGGGCCAGGGATACGGCCATCAGGGCGACGGCTACCAGGGCCGGCAGCAGAACCAGCACCAGCAGCATCACCAGAACCAGTATCAGCAGCACCAGCAGCCGTACCAGCAGTCCTACGGCTCGGACCAGGCCTACGGCTTCGACCAGCAGTACGACCAGAGTGCCCAGCAGGGCTACGACCAGGGCGACCAGGGCCGGGCCTACCCGCCGCAGCAGCAGTCCCGGCAGCAGCCCCAGGGGAACCCGCAGCAGCAGTACGGCTCGCCGCAGTACCCCTACGGCCAGGGGCCCGCGCAGAACTGACGCCCGCGCCGCCCGGCCGCCCGCCCCGTGCGGGCAGCCGCGCGGGGCCGCGAGCGCGGCCGGCCTCAGAACCCGCGTGTCCGCTTGGCTGCCCGCCGGCCCCCGGCGGATCCGCCCGGCAGGCGCAGGAAGAGCCGGGAGATCTCCGACCCCAGGTTCACCCCGATCGCGATGGCCATGGCGAGGGCCGCCGCCTTGGTGAGCGACACCAGCCCCTTGTCGACCTCGTTCTGGGCGATCGACAGCAGTCCGAAGTAGGTCGCCGAACCGGGCAGCAGGGGACCGATCGCGGCCGTCGTGTACGGCAGCGCGGAAGCGAACCGGTAGCGCGAGAGCAGCTGCCCGAAGAGGCCCACCAGGCCCGCGGCGACGGCCGTGGAGGCCACCGGCGAGAGGCCGCCCGCGTAGTGCATCGCCCCGTACACCGACCAGGCCACGCCTCCGTTGAGGGTCACCGCCAGGACGGTGGACCGTTCCTGCTGGAGCAGGATCGCGAAGGTGAGCGACAGCAGCATGGACGCGGCGATCTGGAGCAGCGGCCGCTCGGAGAGGCTCAGCCCCGCGTCAGGATTGAGCTGCGCGCCCAGCTTCACGCCGAAGTAGAGCACCAGCAGGACACCGACGACGATGCCCACGAAGAAGTACATGACTTCGAGCAGTCGTGCGGACGCGGTGATGTAGAAGCCGGTCAGCCCGTCCTGCACCCCCGCGACGAGCGCGCGGCCCGGCAGCAGCGCGAACAGCCCACCGGTGATCACGGCGGAGGCGTTCACGTCGACGTGCGCCAGGGTGAGCGCGATCCCGATCGCGGCGGGCGGCATCGCGGCCACCGTGAACTGGTAGAACTCCGGCAGTCCGCGGCCCGCGCACAGCCACGCGAACCGGTCGCCCAGCATCGCGCCGAGCGCGGCCGCGACGAACACGATCGCGTCACCGCCGACGAGCACGGAGGCTGCCCCGGCGAGCAGCCCCCCGGAGGCGGTCAGCACCCAGCCGGGGTACGGGTGCCGGTTGCGCCGCATCTCCGCGAGCCGCCTGTAGGCGTCCTCCAGGGAGATCACGGTCTGCGGGTCGCTCAGATCGTCGACGAGCCGGTAGACGGCCGCCAGGCGCGTGTAGTCGGTGCCCCGGCGGCGCACCGTCCGTGACGCCGTCACCGGGTCGTCGACCAGGGACGGCTGGTGCGAGATGGACAGCAGGGTGAAGGTGACGTTCGGCTCGCAGCGGTCGAGGCCGTACGAGCGGGAGACGGCGAACATGGCGGTCTCCACGTCCTCGGCGCCCTCACCGCCCGCGAGCAGCAGTTCGCCGATGCGCAGGGTCAGGTCGAGCACGCGCGGGACGGCGGGCCCCGACTCGTCCTCCTTGTGCACGGATTCGGGCGCGGGCCGCTCGGTCACCGGCATGCGCAGCATCGTGCGCATCCGGTCCTGCCACGGCGCGTCCTTGGTCAGGCTGACCACCGGGACGCCGGTCGCCGGGGTGAAGGCGGGCGGGGCGTGCTTGGCGCTGTACGTGTGCGGGGTGCTGAACGCGGAGCCCTCCGGTCCGGGCCCTTGCGGCTGCGGGGCGTCGAGCCCCGCGGGGAGCGCGAACTCCGACGTGGTCGACGACTCCTCGTCGGCCGCCGCCGGTCCCGGCGCCGCCAGACCGGCGGGCGGGCTGAAAGCACTCCTCGCCTCGTCCGACTGCGGCTTGCGGTCTTCCGCCTCCGGGTCCGCCACCAACTCCAGCCTCACCTGTCGCGTACGTGTGGTTCTCCTACTTGCCTTCCGTACGCCTCAGTATGCGTACGGATACACGAACGGGCCGCGTGGCCCCCAGGGGGATCACGCGGCCCGTTCGGAAGAGGGGGAGGTCATCGACCACCCGAGGGAGGTCAGTGACCGCCCGTCTCCTTGAAGCGCTTGTAGGAACGCTCGATCTCGGCCTCGGCGTCCGTGCGGCCGACCCAGTTGGCGCCCTCGACGGACTTGCCCGGCTCCAGGTCCTTGTAGACCTCGAAGAAGTGCTGGATCTCCAGGCGGTCGAACTCCGACACGTGGTGGATGTCGCGCAGGTGCTCCACCCGCGGGTCGTGCGCCGGGACGCACAGCAGCTTGTCGTCGCCGCCGGCCTCGTCCGTCATACGGAACATGCCGATGGTGCGGCACTGGATGAGGCAACCCGGGAAGGTCGGCTCGTCCAGGATGACCAGCGCGTCCAGCGGGTCGCCGTCCTCGCCGAGGGTGTTCTCGACGAAGCCGTAGTCGGCCGGGTAGCTGGTCGAGGTGAAGAGTCGACGGTCCAGACGGATCCGACCGGTCTCGTGGTCCACCTCGTACTTGTTCCGTGAACCCTTCGGAATCTCGATCGTGACGTCGAACTCCACCGGTGGCTCCTCCATGATCAACACATAGTTCTGGTGGTTAAGTGTCCCTCACGCAGGTGGGTGATCGCGAAAGGGGCTGGTGGTCGTGCCAGAGCTGAGGGCTTGGCGGGCCGCGAGACCGCATGTGGTGCGGGTCGCGCGGACGGTGGAACCGCATGTGGCGCGGGTCACCCAAGCCTTGCGGCCGCGTGCCGTGCGGTTCACGACACCGCAGGTCACGGCGCTCGCGACCACCGTGGGCCTGGCCGTCGCGGCCGGGGCGGTGGCCGTGGCCGGTCCCTGGGACTCCACCGGCCAGCGTACGGCCGAGCGCGACTGGGCCGCATCGCGGGAACCGGAGGGTGGCGCAGATCACGCACGTAAATCCGGTACGTCCAGAACGTCACCCAGGGCCGCCCCCAGCGCCGCCTCCGTGCTGGCCGGACTCGGCGGCTCGGCCCCCGACGCGCCCACCCCCGCCGGGAAGGCCCTCGCCCGGGTCCTGGACCCGCTGCTCGCCAACCCCGTCCTCGGCGCGCGGCGCACCGCCGTCGTGGTCGACGTGGCGACCGGCGAGCGGCTCTACGGCACGGGAGCCGACCAGGTCCAGACCCCGGCCTCCACCACGAAGATCGTCACGGCCGTCGCCGCCCTCACGGCGCCGGGCCCCGACCACCGCATCCGGACGCGCACGGTCCTGGAACCGGGCACCAAGGAGGTCGTGCTCGTCGGCGGCGGCGATCCGACGCTGACCGCCCGCAAGCCGACGGACGGCTGGGCGGACCTGGGCACCCTGGCCGACAGGACGGCAGCCGCCCTGAAGGAACGTCACATGGACCACGTGACGCTCTCCTACGACGTCTCGCTGTACGCCGGCCCCGACGTTCACCCCATCGGGGTCAACGAGAACATCGCCAAGGTCACCGCCCTGATGGTCGACGAGGGCCGTTCGGACGATTCGACGAGCGGCCCGGCCGGACGTGCCCCGGACCCGGCCGCGGCCGCCGCGCGGAAGTTCGCGGACCTGCTCCACGACCGCGGCATCAAGACGACCTCGCCCGGCCTCTCGAAGGCCACGAGCCGCTCGCAGGCCCTCGCCTCCGTCTCCTCGCCGCCGCTGTCCGCCCTGGTCGAGCGGATGCTGACCAACAGTGACAACGACATCGCGGAGGCCCTGGCCCGCCAGGTCGCCCTCGCCACCGGCGAGGAACCCAGCTTCGACGGCGACGCGAAGGCGATCCGCGCGCAGCTGAAGAAGCTCGGACTCCCGCTGTCCGGGGCGCGGTTCGCGGACGGCAGCGGTCTGAACCGCGCCGACAAGCTCTCCGCCGGGCTGCTCGCCGCCCTGCTGGCCAAGGCCGGGGACCCCGACCGGCCCGAGCTCCGTCCGGTCCTCACCGGCCTGCCCGTGGCCGGTTTCACCGGCACCCTCAGCACCCGTTACGCCGACGCGCCCACGGCCACCGGTGTCGTGCGCGCCAAGACCGGCACGCTCACCGGCGTCAACACCCTCGCCGGCACGGTCGTCGACAAGGACGGCCGCCTGCTGGCCTTCGCCTTCCTGACCTCCGACGAGGCCCAGCCCCCGAACCCCTCGGAAGCGCGGGCCGCGTTGGACCACACGGCGACGGCCCTGGCGGCGTGCGGCTGCCGGTAGCCGGTGGCCCGTGGCCGTGCCACGGGAGGCGAGACAGGGCCGACGGGGCCGGAACGGAAGGGCCGGGCGACGCGGGAGGCCGGGCAACTCGGCCCGACCCGCCCCGTGAACACCAGGAGCACCACCCGTCCCACAGCCGGGGGCGCGCGGCGCCGTACCCCTAACCGCAGCCGGACCCGCTCACGTACGGTTGACGCATGACGAGCATCGGTGGTGCTGCATCTACTGGGATGGTCGACTGGAATCTCGCGGTGGCGACCGCGACCCGGCTCGTGCGGCCGGGCCCCGAGGTGAGCCGTGACGAGGCCCGGGCCATCGTCGCGGAGCTGCGCCGGCACGCCAAGGCCTCGGAGGAACACGTCCGGGGCTTCACGCGGATGGGTGACGACGTCATCCACGACACCCCCGTCCTCGTCGTCGACCGTCCCGGCTGGGTCAGGGCGAACGTCGCCGGGTTCCGGGAGATCCTCAAGCCCCTCCTGGGAAAGATGGAGGAACGGCGCGGGAACTCCCCGGGCGGCGTCATGCTCGGCGCGGTCGGTGGCAAGGTCACCGGCGTCGAACTGGGCATGCTGCTGTCGTTCCTGTCCTCGAGGGTGCTCGGGCAGTACGAGACGTTCGCCCCCGCGACCCGGGACCTGCCCGCCGGCGGCCCCGTCGGCTCGGGCAACGGAGGCGGCAGGCTCCTGCTGGTCGCCCCGAACATCGTGCACGTGGAGCGCGAACTCGACGTCAGGCCCCACGACTTCCGCCTGTGGGTGTGTCTCCACGAGGAGACGCACCGCACCCAGTTCACGGCCGTGCCCTGGCTGCGGGACCACCTGGAGGGTGAAATCCAGTCGTTCCTGGCGGAGACCGATGTCGACCCCATGACCGTCCTGGAACGCGTCAGGGAGGCCGCCCAGTCGCTCGCCGGCTCGCGCCCCGACACGGAGGAGGACGACGGCGGCCGTTCCCTCGTGGAAATCGTGCAGACGCCCGCCCAGCGGGAGATCCTCGGCAGGCTCACCGCCGTCATGTCGCTCCTGGAGGGACACGCCGACTTCGTGATGGACGGCGTCGGGCCCGCCGTCGTCCCCTCCGTGGCCGAGATCCGGGAGAAGTTCCAGCAGCGCCGCGCCAAGGGCGCGTCCCGCCTGGACCTGGCTCTGCGCAAGCTCCTCGGACTGGACGCCAAACTCCGGCAGTACCGGGACGGCGAGCGGTTCGTGCGCGCGGTCGTCGACGAGGTCGGCATGGACGGCTTCAACCGTGTGTGGACTTCTCCGAACACGCTCCCGACCAAGGCGGAGATCGCCAAACCGGCGGACTGGGTCGCGCGGGTGCACCGCAAGGCAGAGTCGTGAACCATACGGGACGGTCGTGAAGCGAATCCGGCCGATGGCAGGCAAACGCCCCTCCAATCACCCGTCCGAGGGACCGTGGGGCATGGGTAGGCGTGCAATGCTCGGGGAACGCCCCGGTTCTGTCACCATCGTCACACTCTGAGTGACCGATCCCGGGCTAACCCCCCGAAAACTTCATGAAGGGAACCGGACATGGGTCCCCATCCTGCGGTCGCGGCGATACGCCTGGCGGTCCGCCGCGTACTCCACGACATCCTCACCGAGCAACCACCCACCCCCGATACCCGGCGTACGCCCGCACGCGGTGCCGCGCGCCCCCGCACACCCGACGCGGAACGCGTACCCGCGCCCGGAACGCGACGCACCGTGCCCGTGCCCGTCAGGGCCGCGCACGAGGAGTCCGCGGGCTCCCTGCCGCGACCGGGCGGCGACGCGCCGGCGCCGCTCGTGCTCGTCGCGTGCTCCGGCGGCGCCGACTCCATGGCGCTCGCCTCCGCCCTCGCCTTCGAAGCCCCCAAACTCGGCATCCGGGCCGGCGGCGTCACCGTCGACCACGGCCTGCAGCCCGGTTCCGGCCTGCGCGCCGACGAGGTCGTGCTGCGCCTCACCGACCTGGGGCTGGCCCCGGCCGAGTCCGTCGCCGTCACCGTGGGCCGCGAGGGAGGCCCCGAGGCGGCCGCCCGCGACGCCCGGTACGCCGCCCTGGACTCCGCCGCCGAGCGCCACGGCGCCACCGCGGTCCTCCTCGGGCACACCCGCGACGACCAGGCCGAGACCGTCCTGCTCGGACTCGCCCGCGGCTCCGGCATCCGCTCCCTGTCCGGCATGGCCGCGGTCTCGGGGGCCGACGGCCGGTACCGCCGTCCCTTCCTGCACCTGGACCGGCAGACCGCCCGCAAGGCGTGCATGGTCCAGTCGCTGCCCGTCTGGGACGACCCGCACAACGCCGATCCGGCCTACACGCGCTCCCGGCTCCGCCACGAGGGCCTGCCGGCCCTGGAGAAGGCGCTCGGCAAGGGAGTCGTCGAGGCGCTCGCCCGTACGGCCCAGCTCTCCCGGGACGATGCCGACGCCCTCGACGCGTGGGCCAGCCAGGCGGAGGCGTCCGTACGTGACGCGGCCGGCCTTCTGGAGTGCGCCAAGCTCTACGCCCTGCCACCCGCCGTACGCCGCCGGATCCTGCGCCGCGCGGCCATCGAGGCGGGTGCTCCGGCAGGATCGCTGTTCGCCCGTCACATCGAGGAGATCGACCGGCTGATCACCGGATGGCGTGGTCAGGGGGCCATCAATCTCCCGGGCAAGGTCGTCGCGCAGCGGCAGGGTGGCAGACTGGTGATTCGGCAAGGCTGAAACCGGACCGTCGACCGGGGCCGCTCAGGCGGCCTCCCCGGACCCCCACCATCGGGTCACGGGCGGTCCGGACGGCCGCGCGGGAGAGCCGAAGGGGACCGTCGCCGGTTACATGGCGCCCTGTAGGTGACGAGCCCAAAAAAGTGGGACGGACGACCGAAAGTGATGCGGGTGGACGCGAAAGACATGGGCACCGACCTCAAGTCGGTGCTCATCACCAAGGAAGAGATCGACGCGAAGCTGGCCGAGCTGGCCGCGAAGATCGACGCGGAGTACGCGGGCAAGGACCTGCTGATCGTCGGAGTGCTCAAGGGCGCCGTGATGGTCATGGCGGACCTCGCGCGTGCGCTGTCCACCCCCGTCACCATGGACTGGATGGCCGTGTCGTCGTACGGCGCGGGCACCCAGTCGTCCGGCGTGGTGCGGATCCTCAAGGACCTCGACACCGACATCAAGGGCAAGCACGTCCTGATCGTCGAGGACATCATCGACTCCGGACTGACCCTGTCCTGGCTGATCTCCAACCTCGGCTCCCGCGAGCCCGCTTCGCTCAAGGTGTGCACCCTGCTGCGCAAGCCGGACGCGGCCAAGGTCGCGATCGACGTGGAGTGGGTCGGCTTCGACATCCCGAACGAGTTCGTCATCGGGTACGGCCTGGACTACGCCGAGAAGTACCGCAACCTCCCGTTCGTCGGTACGCTCGCGCCGCACGTCTACGGCGGCTGAGCGCCCTCTTCCTGAGGGCGGCTCAGTCCCGGTAGGACGTACGGGAACCCCAGCGGGTTCCGCGCCGTTGGAGCATGCGTGGACGGGATTACCGGCAGTCCCCTGCGGCTTCGGGTGACAATGCTGGGGTACCGTCCGAAGAACAGTCTTTATCAATCTCACTATGGCTAGGAGGGACGGGGCGACACCGCTCCGTATGGATGGACGTGAAGCGATACTTCCGTGGGCCGGTCATGTGGATCGTGCTGGCCGTCCTTGCCGTGGTCGTGTTGATGCAGGTCGTCGGTTCGTCCGGCGGCTACAAGACGGTGGACACCGGCCAGGTCGTCCAGGCGATCAATGAGAACAAGGTCGAGTCGGCCAAGATCACCACTGGCGACGAGCAAGTCATCAAGATCTCGCTGAAGGACGGCGAGAAGAAGATCGACGGCAGCTCGAAGCTCCAGGCGAGCTACATCGGTGACCAGGGCGTCGCCCTGGCCAGCACACTCCAGAACAAGTACGAGAACAAGCAGATCCCGGACGGCTACACGGTTTCGCCGTCCAAGCAGAACCCCTTCGTGGGCATCCTGCTGTCCCTGCTGCCCTTCGTCCTCATCGTCGTCGTGT
Organism: Streptomyces sp. NPDC002580; assembly: GCF_042889485.1. Lineage (NCBI taxonomy): Bacteria > Bacillati > Actinomycetota > Actinomycetes > Kitasatosporales > Streptomycetaceae > Streptomyces > Streptomyces sp. NPDC002580. The sequence continues at coordinate 648,935 of NZ_JBIAQZ010000003.1, forward strand.
TCCTGTTCCTGATGAATCAGATGCAGGGCGGCGGCTCCCGGGTCATGAACTTCGGGAAGTCCAAGGCGAAGCTCATCACCAAGGACACCCCGAAGACGACGTTCGCGGACGTCGCGGGCTCGGACGAGGCCGTCGAGGAGCTCCACGAGATCAAGGAGTTCCTCCAGGAGCCGGCGAAGTTCCAGGCCGTCGGCGCGAAGATCCCCAAGGGCGTTCTGCTCTACGGACCTCCTGGTACCGGTAAGACGCTGCTCGCACGCGCCGTCGCGGGTGAGGCCGGCGTTCCCTTCTACTCGATCTCGGGTTCCGACTTCGTCGAGATGTTCGTCGGTGTCGGTGCCTCCCGAGTCCGTGACCTGTTCGAGCAGGCCAAGGCGAACGCCCCGGCGATCGTCTTCGTCGACGAGATCGACGCGGTCGGCCGCCATCGCGGTGCCGGCCTCGGCGGCGGTCACGACGAGCGCGAGCAGACGCTCAACCAGCTGCTCGTCGAGATGGACGGCTTCGACGTGAAGGGCGGCGTCATCCTGATCGCCGCCACCAACCGGCCCGACATCCTCGACCCGGCCCTCCTGCGCCCCGGCCGGTTCGACCGTCAGATCGCGGTCGACCGCCCGGACATGCAGGGCCGTCTGGAGATCCTCAAGGTTCACCAGAAGGGCAAGCCGGTCGCTCCGGACGTCGATCTGTCCGCGGTGGCGCGTCGGACCCCGGGCTTCACGGGTGCCGACCTGTCGAACGTGCTGAACGAAGCGGCGCTGCTCACCGCGCGCAGCAACCAGAAGCTCATCGACAACTCCATGCTGGACGAGGCGATCGACCGTGTGGTCGCGGGCCCGCAGAAGCGGACCCGGATCATGTCGGACAAGGAGAAGAAGATCACCGCGTACCACGAGGGCGGACACGCCCTGGTCGCGGCGGCTTCCCCGAACTCCGACCCGGTCCACAAGATCACGATCCTGTCGCGCGGCCGTGCCCTCGGCTACACGATGGTCCTGCCGGACGAGGACAGGTACTCGACCACGCGCAACGAGATGCTGGACCAGCTCGCGTACATGCTGGGCGGTCGCGCGGCCGAGGAGCTCGTCTTCCACGACCCGACCACGGGCGCGGCGAACGACATCGAGAAGGCCACGGCCACCGCTCGTTCGATGGTCACGCAGTACGGCATGACCGAGCGTCTCGGCGCGATCAAGTTCGGCGGCGACAACACCGAGCCCTTCCTGGGCCGGGAGATGTCGCACCCGCGCGACTACTCGGAAGAGGTCGCCGCGCTCGTCGACGAAGAGGTCAAGAAGCTCATCGAGAACGCTCACAACGAGGCCTGGGAAATCCTGGTCGAGAACCGTGACGTCCTCGACGCGCTGGTGCTCCAGCTGCTGGAGAAGGAGACGCTGAGCAAGGAGCAGATCGCCGAGGTCTTCGCTCCCATCGTGAAGCGCCCGGCCCGCCCCGCGTGGACCGGCTCCTCCCGTCGTACGCCGTCCACCCGTCCGCCGGTGCTCTCCCCCAAGGAGCTGTCGCTGACGAACGGTGCGAACGGCTCGGCGGCGGCCATCGTCTCCGCGACGGAGTCCGTCCCGGCGACGGAGACGGCTCCGGAGGACCGCACCGAGAGCTGACACCCGGCTCCCGGGGCCCCTCACCAGGCCCGGAATGGATGCCGCGCCCCCCAGGTTCTAGCCTGGGGGGCGCGGCATTTTCGTGTGCCCGCACCTTTTGGACGCGTCGAGGCACGCGCAGGATCCACAGGAACGAGGACCAGATGACCGACCCCGTGACGCTGGACGGCGAGGGCGTGATCGGAGCGTTCGACGAGAAGCGCGCCGAGAACGCCGTGCGAGAGCTCCTGATCGCGGTCGGCGAGGACCCGGACCGCGAGGGACTGAGGGAGACGCCGGGGCGGGTGGCGCGGGCGTACAAGGAGATATTCGCGGGCCTGTGGCAGCAGCCGGAGGACGTGCTGACGACGACGTTCGACCTCGGGCACGACGAGATGGTCCTGGTGAAGGACATCGAGGTGTTCAGTACGTGTGAACACCATCTGGTCCCGTTCAGGGGGGTCGCCCACGTCGGCTACATCCCGGCCACCAGCGGCAAGATCACCGGCCTGTCCAAGCTGGCCCGCCTGGTCGATGTCTTCGCCCGCCGCCCCCAGGTCCAGGAGCGGCTGACGACCCAGATCGCCGACTCGCTCATGGAGATCCTGGAGCCGCGCGGTGTGATCGTGGTCGTCGAGTGCGAGCACATGTGCATGTCCATGCGCGGCATCCGCAAGCCGGGAGCGAAGACCATCACCTCGGCGGTGCGTGGACAGCTCCGGGACGCCGCGACGCGCAACGAGGCGATGAGCCTCATCATGGCCCGCTAGGTCGTTTCCGGCGGATCCCGCCGTGCGGGCCGCAGCCGGTGGGAGCGCCTAGGCCACCGGTGCGGTCCCGCCGCGGTGTTCGTCGTCGTCCTCGGGGAGCTTGCAGACGCGCTCCAGGAAGAAGGCGGCCGCTATGACGCCGATGCCGGCGACGACGGAGAGGCCGGCGTAGATGGCCTGGTCGCGGCGGGCGGGGTCCTCCAGCCGGCCCAGAAGGAAGACGCCGGTGCCGCCGTACATGCCCGCCACCAGGGCGGCCACCAGGGCGCTCGCCTGGCCGAAGACGACCGCGCGGGCGGCCATCAGCGGATCGACGCCCTTGGCGCCGGGGCGGCGCTCCCGCTGTGCCTTGAGCCGGGCGCGCAGGGAGAGGGCCGTCGCGAGGAGGACGATCGCGATCAGGGCGAGGACGATGGGGGCGGCCAGCGGGACCCGGGGCAGCGTGCCCACCGCGGCCCACAGGCGGGCTCCCGACCAGGACAGCACTCCGGCCACCACGAACACGGCGGCCAGTGTCCTGACGCGCAGCTCTTTCACGTTGCCCCTTCGGTAGCCCGCCTGTGGCCGGCCCGGTGCCCGGGCCCGCCTGTGGTCGTCATGACCTTAACGACTACTCGGGCAGCCGGAGTTCCAGGTCGGCGCGGGCCGTGACGCCGTCCCGGGTGACCGTGGCCAGGAGCTCGGAGACGGCGCCCAGGCCGGGGAGTTGCGCCTGGGGGTCCACGTCGTGCCAGGGGGCGAGGACGAAGGCCCGCTCGTGGGCGCGCGGGTGAGGAAGGGTCAGCACCGGGTCGTCGGAGACGACATCGGCGTACGCCACGATGTCCACGTCGATCGTGCGCGGGCCCCACCGCTCGTCCCGCACGCGGTGGTAGGCCTCCTCGATCGCGTGCGCCCGCTCCAGGAGCGAGGACGGGGGCAGGGTGGTCCGCAGCACCACGACCGCGTTGAAGTACGACGGCTGGCTGCCCGGGGCGACCCCCCAGGGCTCCGTCTCGTAGACGGGGGAGACCGCCTTGATCCGCACGCCGGGGGTGTCCTCCAGGGCGTCGATGGCGCCCTGGAGCGTCTCCAGGCGGTTGCCCAGGTTCGAGCCGAGGGAGATCACCGCGGACCGGGGGTTCTGCAGCGTCGTGTCGGCGGCGTCCACCCGCTCGACCACGGAGGAGGGCACCGGCTGGACGGTCGGGTCGCTCTGCCCTTCGGTGAAGGACGCGGTCATACTCGGCTCCGGGTGATCGTGACGGTCACGTCGTCGAAGGGGACCGTGATCGGGGCGTCCGGTTTGTGGACGCAGACCTCGACCTCCTGGACCGCCTCGTGCTTCAGACACGTCCTGGCGATGCGCTCCGCGAGCGTCTCGATGAGATCGACGGGCTCGCCCTCGACGTCGGCGACGACCTCTTCCGCCACGATGCCGTAGTGCACGGTCTTCGTCAGGTCGTCGTCGGCCGCGGCCGGCCGGGTGTCCAGGCCCAGCGTCAGATCCACGATGAAGGTCTGGCCCTCCTCGCGTTCCTTCTGGAAGACGCCGTGGTGCCCACGGGCCTTGAGGCCGCGCAGCGCGACACGATCCACGCGAATCACTCCTGCAATCGTCGGGTGCGGCCGGCGTACGCCGCATGCGGTCTGCGTACCGGCCTCGAACGAATCTACCTGCGGGCGCTGACAACGTTCGCCCACGGGGCGGGCGCCCGGCGAAGGCCACGAGGCTTCACCGGACGTTTCCCCTGGGGAACGCGGCGGCTCACGGGTCGGTAGCCGCATCTACCCCGGGCTGGTGATTCCAACCACCTTTTGGCCCGTGCGGGCCGCACGCCCACTCAACCGGCGGTGTCCTCGTCCTCCTCCTCGCCGGACTCGGCGAGCACGGGTGAGGCGTGGTGGGACCAGAGCTTCCAGCCGTCGGCCGTACGACGGAACAGGTTCGTGGCGACGACCAGCTGGCCGACGAGCGGCCCGAGCTCGTCGCCGTCGGCGGGGGCCGGGCCACCGCTGAGGATGTTCTCGGTGCAGGTGACCAGGGCCGTGTCGCCGGAGACGGAGACGCGCACGTCGGTGAGGAAGAACTGGATGTACTCCGTGTTCGCCATGATCAGCGCGTACGAGCGGAGCACCTCGCCCCGGCCGTTCAGGACGGGCCAGCCGGGATGGACGCAGGACACGACCGCGCCCTCGCCCTCGAAGTCGTCGTCGGACGTGTCCAGCGGGGCCAGCCACAGGGCGGACAGTTCCTCGAAGGCGCCGCGTTCCAGCGCCTCGTAGAACGCGGTGTTGGCGAGTTCGACCTGCTCGACATCGGTACGCGGTGTGCTCACCGGGCTCCCTCTGCGGCCGGACGGTCGGCGCCCGCCGCCCCGCCGGTCCGGGCGCCCTCGACGGCGCGTGCGACCCGTACGGCGTCGGCGGTGGCCCGCACCTCGTGCACGCGCACCGCCCAGGCGCCCTGCTGGGCGGCGATCGCCGAGACGGCGGCGGTGGCGGCGTCCCGCTCGCGCGCGGGTGGCGGGGCGCCTTCGGGGCCGGCCAGCACGCGGCCGAGGAAACGCTTGCGGGAGGCGGCGACCAGCAGGGGGTGGCCGAGGGCGCGGAGGCGGTCGAGGTGGGCGAGCAGGGCCAGGTCGTGCTCGGGGTCCTTGGAGAAGCCGAGCCCGGGGTCCACGACGACGCGGTCGGGGGCGATACCGCCCGCCAGGACGGCCTCCAGGCGTGCGGCCAGTTCGTCGAGGACCTCGCGGACCACGTCCTCGTAGGCTCCCTGGACGTTGCCGCCCGCCAGGAAGCCGCGCCAGTGCATGACCACGAAGGGGGCGCCCGCGGCCGCGACGGCCGGGATCATCGCGGGGTCGGCGAGGCCGCCGCTGACGTCGTTGACGAGGGCCGCGCCCGCGGCGAGGGCCTGCTCGGCGACGGAGGCGCGCATGGTGTCCACGGAGACCGTGACGCCCTCGGAGGCGAGGCCGCGGACGACGGGGACGACGCGCTTGAGCTCCTCCGCCTCGTCGACGCGGGTGGCTCCGGGGCGGGTGGACTCGCCGCCCACGTCCACGAGGTCGGCGCCTTCGGAGACGAGGTCGAGGCCGTGCTTGACGGCGGCCGTCGTGTCGAACCAGTGACCGCCGTCGGAGAAGGAATCGGGGGTGACGTTCACGACCCCCATGACCGCGCAGCGGTCCCAGGTCGGCAGTCCCGCGACTCGGCCGCGCCCGCGCTCAGTACTCATACATCCAGCCTAGGCCTCTCGCGGGGGCCCGGATCGCCCCCTGCCGGACTCGGTGGCGACCGGTGCCAGGGTGCGGGGGCGCCCCTGCCGGGCCATGGGCCCCCTCACGCCCCGGCACGCGCCCCACCGCCGTCCCGGCATCCGGGCGGCGACCCGCGTGGGGCGCGCGGGCCCGGCAACACCGGCTACGCCGCTCTGACCCCCCGTTCCGTCACCGCGTGCGCGCAGGGGCGCGCTGCCGGTGTGCGGCGGCGCAGCACCCGGGGCAGGGCGAAGGTCACGAAGCCCTCGGCCTGCATGGCGGCGAAGCCGATGCGGGGGAGGTCGCGGGAGGCGGCGTAGACGACGAAGCGCGGCTCCCAGCGCGGGTGGAACTTGGCGTTGAACTTGTACAGCGACTCGATCTGGAACCAGCGGGACAGGAAGACCAGCAGTCCCCGCCAGGCGCGCAGCACGGGTCCCGCGCCGATCTTCTCGCCGCGGGCGAGGGCAGCCCGGAACATCGCGAAGTTCAGCGAGATCCGCTGGACGCCGAGGCGGGGCGAGGCCTGGAGCGCCGCCACGATGAGGAGTTCGTTCATGCCGGGGTCGGCCGCGCGGTCGCGGCGCATGAGGTCGAGCGACACCCCGTCCGGGCCCCACGGCACGAAGTGCAGGACGGCCTTCAGGTCGCCGTACGGGCCGGGCGGATCGTCGGTCTTGTGCGCCGTGGCGATCAGGCAGTCCCCGTCGGAGGGGTCGCCGATGCGGCCGAGCGCCATCGAGAAGCCGCGTTCGGTGTCGGTGCCGCGCCAGTCCTCGGCGGCGCGCCGTATCCGGTCGAGTTCGCCCTCGCCGAGGTCACGGACGCGCCGTACCCGGGTCTCGTAGCCGGCCCGTTCGATGCGTTTGACCATCTGGCGCACGTTGCGCATCGGGCGCCCGGCCAGGGAGAAATCCGCGACGTCCACCACCGCCTCGTCGCCCAGTTCGAGTGCGTCGAGGCCGGTCTCGCGGGTCCAGACCTCGCCGCCCGTCTCGGAGCAGCCCATGACGGCGGGGGTCCAGGAATGCGCCTTGGCCTCGTCCATGAAGCGCTCGATCGCGCCGGGCCAGGCCTCCACGTCGCCGATGGGGTCACCGCTGGCGAGCATCACTCCGGAGACGACCCGGTAGGTCACCGCCGCCTTGCCGCTGGGCGAGAAGACGACGGCCTTGTCGCGGCGGAGCGCGAAGTGCCCGAGGGAGTCGCGGCCGCCGTGCTTCTCCAGGAGGACGCGCAGCCGGGCCTCGTCGTCCTCCGTGAGGCGGGCGGCGGGGTGTTCGGGGCGGAAGGCCAGGTAGACGGTGGTGACGGCGGTCAGCCAGCCGAGCGCGCCGAGGGAGAAGGCGACCGTCCAGGAGGTGGGGCCGGCGTAGTCGACGGGGCCTTCGAAGCCGACCAGGCCGTACAGGACGTGGGTGATGCGGTCGGCCAGGCTCGGGTCGCCGACCATGCGGTTCTCGTGGACGCTGACGATGACGAGTCCGAGAACGAGGGAACCGGCGCCCATGAGGACGAAGTTGGCGAGCGCGCGCCAGCGGCTGCGTGGATCGGGCAGGGCCGTGAACTCGTCGCGGTGGCGCAGCAGCGGGGCGAGCAGGGCCGCGGAGATGATGACGCCGAGCACCGAGTGGCGGTACGCGAACTGCGCGGCGGCGCCCACCGGAAGCAGGGCGACGGCGGCCCGCCACGCCCGGCGCTTGCGGCGCCGCAGCCCGTGGGCGAGCAGCAGCAGAAGCACTCCGGCGCTGAGCGACAGCGCCGCCGCGAAGGGGCCGAACGAGCCGGGCAGCACCTCGGCCAGGGCGTGCATACGGCTGTGACGGAAACGCGGGAAGACGCCCGCGGCGATGTCCAGGACACCGACGAGCACGCAGGCCCTGGCGATCAGGGCGGGGACGGCCTCGGGGCTCGGGGCTCGGAGTATGCGCCGGGCCCGGCCGGTCCGGCCCGGAACCTCGCCCGACAATTCGCCATCTATCCTGACAGACATCGCATCCCGTGGTTCTGCGAGAGACCTTGAACCCGGTGCCATTCCGGCATCCGGCGACATTGCGCCCTCTAGGACGGTGTCCTGGGGAGACAGGTTCACTCCGTTCCCCAAAGCCGGTTCAAAAGGCAAGGAAAGTCCAGGGCAAGGACGCGCGAAGGTGTGGGTCGGGCCCGGACGGAAAGCGCAGGCGGGAACAGCCCATGGGTCTCACGAGCAACAAGATGCTGGTAGTCGCGGTTCTGCTCGCCGTGCTGCTGTTCGTCGGCACGGTGTGGTGGTGGCCCCGGCTGGCCCGGCGCACCTGGTGGTCCGTCGGCGGGCGGGTGGGCCTGCTGCTCGCCACCCAGTTGACCCTGTTCGTCTCCGTCGGCCTGTGCGCCAACCAGGCGTTCGGGTTCTACGCCAGCTGGGCGGACCTCCTCGGCAGGGAACGCGGGGAGGGTGTGGTCGTCGACGGCGCGGGCGGTGCGGGCGGCCCCCTCCGCGTGGTGGACACCCGGCAGGTCGACGTCGCGGGCGGCTCCGGGGCGCGGACCGGCGGCCGGATCCAGAAGATCGACATCGTGGGCCGGACGACCCGTATCGCCACGCAGGCGTACGTCTACCTGCCGCCGGAGTACTTCCAACCGCGGTACCGCACGCGGACGTTCCCGGCCGTCACCGTGCTGACCGGCTACCCCGGCACCGCCGAGGCCCTCGTCAAGGCCCTGCGCTTCCCGCAGACGGCGAACCGGCTGGCCAAGGACGGCAGGGCCCAGCCGATGATCCTGGTCATGCTGCGGCCGACCGTCGCGCCCCCGAGGGACACCGAGTGCGTGGACGTCCCCGGCGGTCCGCAGGCCGAGTCCTTCTTCGCCGAGGATCTTCCCGACGCCGTATCGGCCCACTACAGGGTGGGCCGGAGGCCCGGGAGTTGGGGAGTCGTCGGCGACTCGACAGGGGGATACTGCGCGCTGAAGCTCGCCGTCCACCATCCCGAGGTGTATGCCGCCGGCGCGGGTCTGTCGCCGTACTACAAGGCGGCGATCGACCGGACGACGGGCGATCTCTTCCATGGTGACAAGGCGCTGCGCGACAACGCCGACCTGCGCCGGTATCTCAGGAACAAGCCCGCCCCCGACACCTCGCTGCTCGTCACCAGCAGCAAGGAGGGCGAATCCAACTACAAGGAAACGCTGGACTTCATAGACCTCGTGAAGTCCAAGGGGCGTACCCGGATCTCGTCGATCATCCTCGACAGCGGGGGCCACAACTTCAACACCTGGAGGCGGGAGATCCCGGCGACGCTCCAGTGGATCAGCGGACGCCTGAGCGACCGCTGACCCCCTCGGTGCCGTGCGGTGCCCGCGCCGCGCGGTGCCGTGCGGTGCTGTTCCGGGCTCCTGGTGCGCCGGCCGGGCGGCGCGGCGAGCGCCGTTCCCGCCGTGGGGTCCCGCGGCGGGTCGGCGGGACGAATTCGGCGTGCCCCGCGGGGAAACGGCCGCCTCGGAGAAACGTCGTTCTCGGGGAAAGGCGCGGCCGAGTATTTCGATTCGGTGAACGTCGGAGCGGGTGGAATTGATCAGCGAGCGGGAGTGACCGGGGGGCGTGACGGGCTTTGTGGGACAAGCCGTGTGCCCTGTCGACGGCCGGTACGGGACAAAGGCTCCGGGGTGACTGTGTTTTTACCGGGCGGGGCACCAAGAATCGCCTACGCGCGGTAAGTTTCTGGCCATGCCACGTGGACGCCACCGCCATTCCCCGCCCTTGCACAGGGTGCTGCCTTCTTCGGCGATCGCCGGCGTGTCGCTCGTCTGCGCCGCAGGACCCTGGCTGTTCACGGAGGCGTTCGTGCTCCGTGTCCTGGCCGCGGGTGCCGCGGTGACAGCGGTCGCCGGCGCGGTCGTCATGCGCCGCTGGGACACCGCTGCCGGTAAACACGTCGCCGACCTCACGCGCGCGCGGGCGAGTGACGAGTGGCGGTACGACGAGCGGGTCGCCGAACTGGAGACCGATCTCGACGAATCGCGCGAGCTGCGCGTGAAGCTGGAGCAGAAGCTGCGCGCCAAGCGCACCGAGCTGGCCGGCCTGCGCAACGAACACGCGGCGCTGCTGCGGCGGTACGCCACGGCGGAGACGGAGCGGGCGACCGCCCTGGAGAAGCGCCGTCAGCTCGCCATAGAGGCTTCGGCCCCGACGCTCGCCCTGCCTGCCGCGCGGACGGCTCCGGACGGGGCCGGGACGCCGGACTCCCCGGGTGCGGAGGACTCCTCCGACGCGGTGGAGGCGCCGGAGACCGTGGACGCGGCCGAGGCGGTCGAGCCCTCCGAGGAGCCGCAGGGACCCGACGGGTCGGCGGAGCCGGGCGGTTCGGAGCACCAGGTGCCCGCGTCCCTGAGCGGGGCGGACGCCATCGCGGCCTTCACCGCGGACGACGACTCGGCCCACACGGAGTCGGACGCGACGGCGGAGACCGGCGCCGAGTCCGGGGCCGACGCGTCCTCCGAGGTCTTCTCCCCGGCCGGGTCGTCGCTGTTCCTGCGGGCCGGTGCCGCGCTGAGCCGGATAACCGACGGCCCGCGGGAGCCGGAGGGCGGCCAGGCCGTGACGGCTTCGGGGTCCGTGGCCCTGGCGCTGCCCGCCGCGGCCCCGCGCTCCGACGCCGGTCCGGCGACGGGGCTCCTCACCGACGCCCCCGCGCCCGGCGAGTCCGCTCTGGACGCGGCCGTCAAGCGGGACGCGGCGGCGAAGCGGGACGCGGCGAGGAAGAGCGCGGTGGCCAAGAGGACGCCCGCGACGAAGGACACGCCCGCGACGCACGACACCGCCGCGAGCGGCGAGCCGACGAAGACCGCCCCGGCGAGTGAGGCGGGTCCGTCCTCGGGCGCCGTCGAGGAAGCGGGTGGGGCGCAGGGGAAGCCCGAGGCGGCCCGCGAGCACCAGCGCGCGGTCGCCGAGGCCCAGCCCGCTCTGCCCCCGGCCCCCGTCACCCGAGCCCTCGCCCTGCCCGCGTCGCGTGCCGTGCCCGCCACGCCCGGGGCCGAGCTGGCGCTGTCGCCGCGGGCGGCGCATTCCGCCAAGCCCGCCAAGCGGTCCGGGCACTTCACCGTGCCGACGGCGGTGGCCGTCGTCGAGCCCACCGCACCGGTGCGGCGTCCCTCGGCCGAGGGCGGGTTCGACTTCTTCGGTACGCAGAACGAGGCGTCCGACGCCGCCGCGATGGAGGCCGTACAGAACGAGGATCTGGCCGACGTGGTCGGCCAGGAGGCGCTCGCCCTGCACAAGGCGGAGGCCGAGTCCGACTTCAAGCCCGCGACCGAGGGTTCGCACGGCGTCGGCCAGGTCATCGACCTGACCGAGCACGACGAGACGGAGCACATCGACATCGAGGGTCTGCGGAGCGCGGTCTCCTGAACCGCCCGCGTCCCGGGGCGACGTGACGACAGTGAGGGCGGTGGCGTCATGCCACCGCCCTCACTGCGTTCCTGCCCCGGACCTGGGCGCGCTCCGACCCGTACGCGCACCTGGGCCCGCTCCGCCTCGGGCCCGGCGCGGGGCACGCCGTCGCCGGGCCCGAGGCCGGACCGTCCTCCCGAGCCGTCCTCCGCCGTCCCAGGGCGCCGTTCCCGGGCCGCCTCAGGCCATCCACCGGTCGGGCAGGGCCTCCCGCCGTCCCGTGCGGGACCGGTCGGCCTGCGCCAGGAGGAGCCGGTCCGCCTCCGTGGCGTCCCGCAGCCGCGCCGTCACCGTCCTGCCGGCACCGGCGTCGATGTGGACGTCGGCGAGTCCCTTGAAGCGGGCCCAGGGCCCCTGCGTCAGCCGGACGCTCTGCGCCTTCGCGTGCGGGACCAGGGAGAGGCGGCGCCGCAACAGCCCGTGGCGCGCCGCGAAGACCGTGTCCGTGACGGCGAGTCCGTACCCGCGCCACCAGAACGGCACGCACCAGCCCGCCCGCCGCGGCGGGCGCTCCAGGGACGCCGGAACGGTCACTCCGGGGAGCACCGCGGCGACCACGGCCTCGGCGACCTCGCGCGGGGCGACGGGCACGAGGACCGAGTTCGAGGACCCGGCCACGTCCAGTTCGACGCGCACCCACCCGCGCCGTCGCCACAGCAGGGGTTCGACGATCCGTACGGTCTGCACCCGACCGGGCGGCACCGTCTCGTGCGCGCGGTCCAGGAGCCCGTGGTCGATGCGCAGGCCGTCGGGCGACTCGCCCACCGTCCAGTCGTACTCGCCGACGAACCGTCCCACGCTGCTCGCGCCCGCCGCGCCCAGCAGCGGCAATCCGGTCGCGAGGACCGTCCACACGCTGTGCGTGGCGAACCACAGCAGCGGGGGGACGACGAGCGCGGCGGCCAGCGAGCCCCAGGTGGCGCCGGTGAGCGCCAGGGAGACGGCGAGGACTCCGGGCGGGACGTGCAGCAGCCGCCGCACCGGCGCCTCGCCGACCTCGCCGGCGGACTCGGGAGCGAAACCGGCCGCCCGGGCGAGGAGTTCGGCGCGCAGCCGCCGCGCCTCGCCCTCGCCCAGGTACGCCAGTTCGTCCTTGCTGTCCGTTCCGACGACGTCGAGCTTGAGCTTGGCGACGCCCGCGACGCGGGCCAGCAGCGGCTGGGTGATGTCGACCGCCTGGAGCCGTTCGAGCCGGATGTGCGCGGTGCGGCGGAACAACAGGCCGGTACGGATGCGCAGTTCGGTGTCGGTCACCGCGAAGTGGGTGAACCACCAGCTCAGGAAGCCGTAGAGCGCGGCGCCCGGGACGAGCACGGCGAGTCCGGCGAGCAGCGCGGTCGTGGTGAGTCCGGTCAGCTGCTCCCGCGCCTGGTTCGGGTCGTGGACGGCCCAGCCGGCCAGCACGGTGACGGGCGCCCAGGCGCGCCGGAACGGGGTCACGGGGTGCAACCGCCGCTCGGAAAAAGGCACTTGCTCCCGTATGGAGCGGCTGTCGTCCGGCGGCGCCGTCCTGCCCGCCGGGCCGAGGGGCGTGGCAGGGGGGTGCCCGGGGGAGTCCGGGGAAGCGGTGCTCACAGGCCCGCCGATCGTGCTTCACCCAGTTCGGTCAGCCGGTCCCGCAACCGTTCGGCCTCGGCCGGGTCGAGTCCCGGGATGCACGCGTCGGTCGCCGCGGCGGCCGTGTGCAGTTGCAGGGCGGCCAGCCCGAAGCGGCGTCCGACGGGGCCTGAGGTCACCTCGACCAGCTGCATGCGTCCGTACGGCACCACGGTCTCCTCGCGCCACAGCACACCCCGGCTGATCAGCAGGTCGTCCGCGCGTTCCGCGTACCGCCAGGAGCGCCAGTTGCGGCCCAGCAGGTGCCAGCCCCACCCGGTCAGGGCGAGCGGGAGCAGGGCGAAGGCGGCCCAGCCCGGACCGGCGAACAGCCCGAGGAGCAGCCCGACGGCGACGGCCAGGAGTCCCGTCCACACCACCAGCAGCAGCCGTCGCATCCGTAGCAGTCCGGGAGGAAGCCCGGTCCAGACCGTCTCCGGCGTCGCGTTCTCGGCGGTCCGTGTGCTCCCCGTCTTCATGGGGCAAGCGTACGTACGAGAGACTGGGCCCATGACTCCTACGACGGAGACCGTGGTCGGTGTCGGCGGCGCCGCCGAGAGTACCGACATGGTGCTCAACATCGGCCCCCAGCACCCCTCCACCCACGGCGTGCTGAGGCTGCGGCTCGTGCTCGACGGCGAGCGGATCCAGCACGCGGAGCCGGTCATCGGCTACATGCACCGCGGCGCCGAGAAGCTCTTCGAGGCGCGCGACTACCGCCAGATCATCATGCTCGCCAACCGCCACGACTGGCTGTCCGCGTTCTCGAACGAGCTGGGCGTCGTCCTGGCCGTGGAGCGGATGCTGGGCATGGAGGTCCCCGCGCGCGCGGTGTGGACCCGCACGCTCCTCGCGGAGCTCAACCGCGTCCTCAACCACCTGATGTTCCTGGGCTCCTATCCGCTGGAGCTGGGCGGGATCACCCCGATCTTCTACGCCTTCACGGAGCGCGAGGAACTCCAGCACGTGATGGAGGAGATCTCCGGCGGGCGCATGCACTACATGTTCAACCGCGTCGGCGGCCTCAAGGAGGACCTCCCCGCGGGATGGGCCGCGCGGGCGCGCGCCTGCGTCGCCGCGCTGCGCTCGCGGATGGGCGTGTACGACGAGCTGGTGCTCGGCAACGAGATCTTCCGGGGACGTACCCGCGACGTGGGCGTCCTCTCGCCGGAGGCCGTGCACGCGTACGGCGTGAGCGGGCCCATCGCGCGCGCCTCCGGGGTCGACTTCGACCTGCGCCGCGACGAGCCCTACCTGGCGTACGGCGAACTCCAGGACACCCTGAGGGTCGTCACGCGCCAGGAGGGCGACTGTCTGGCCCGCTTCGAGTGCCTCCTGGAGCAGACGCACGTCTCGCTCGACCTCGCGGACGCCTGTCTCGACCGGCTGGCGGAACTGCCCCCCGGGCCGATCAACCAGCGGCTGCCCAAGGTCCTGAAGGCGCCCGAGGGACACACGTACGCCTGGACCGAGAACCCCCTCGGCATCAACGGCTACTACCTCGTCAGCAAGGGCGAGAAGACCCCGTACCGGCTGAAGCTGCGCTCCGCCTCCTTCAACAACATCCAGGCGCTGACCGAACTGCTGCCGGGGACGCTGGTCGCGGACATGGTCGCGATCCTGGGGTCACTGTTCTTCGTGGTCGGGGACATCGACAAGTAGGGCGTCACGGATGAGGGCGTCACGAAGGCGGGCGTCCGCCTCGGCGGGGGCGTCCTTCGACGCGTCCGGGAGGCCGACGGGCTGGAGCAGCCAGCGGAAGTCGCCCAGGCCGCCCGGGGCGGTGAGTTCCGCCGCCGCCCCGGCGCCCGCGAGGGCACGCACGTAGGCGGCGGGGTCCGAGGACGCCAGGGCGAGCGGAGGGCGCTCACCGCTCACGCCCAGCGCGCGCAGTGCCGCCCGCTGGGTCACCAGGCGCCCGCCGGGCAGCACGCACGCGTCCAGCGCCACATGCGCGGTGATGTCGCACGACCCGTCGGGCACCGGCCGGGTCTCGCGTCCCTCCCGGAAGCCGGTGAGCGTCCCGAAGGGGGGCCGTCCGGCGGCGGAGTGCGCGTAGTCGACGGCGACGGCCAGTCCCCGGCCGAGCGTGGACACGGCGGCGGCCCAGGCGAGGTCCCGGGGCAGCCCGATCTCGGCGCGGGCGCCCTCGGCGGGCGTGGGGGGCACCCCGGGACCGCTGCGCGCCCCCGGGGGAACCGGAGCTTCTCGTGAGGGAGCGCGGACCGGCCGCGCCCCCGCTCCGGGCGCGCGGCCGGTCCGCACGCCGGGCCACCACCAGCGCCGCAGCCACTCCGCGTCCGCCCCGGTGACCGCCTCCCCGAGGCGTTCGGTTCCGTCGCCGCGTACGAGGACCAGCCGGGGCACTCCGTCCGGACCTGCCTCGGCGACGTCCACGGGCACGTTGTCCAGCCACTCGTTGGCGAACAGCAGCCCGGTGACGCCCTCAGGGGGCTCGGGGAGCCAGGTGATCCGCCGGTCGAGACCGGCCGGCCGGTCCGCGCGCTCGACCGCGTACCCCTGAGCACGGGAGGCCACGTCGGCCGGGAGAGCGGCGAGAACGCCGGTCACGAGCTCGCCGCGGCCCGCCGCCATGTCGACGAAGGCCAGCGACTCCGGGCGGCCGAGCGCCGCGTCGACCCGGCACAGCAACCGCGCCACGGCACCGGCGAACAGCGGCGACGCGTGCACCGAGGTCCGGAAGTGCCCGGCGGGTCCCACGGGCCCCCGATAGAAGCCGGAGGGGCCGTACAGGGCCTCCTCGGCCGCCTCGCGCCACCCTCGCCACCCGCCCCGCTCCGCACGTCTCACCGGGCCAGGCTAGGACAGGTACCGAGCGCCGCGGAGCGGGCGGCATCCACCTTGGGGAGTACGAGGGGCCGTCCCGGATCGGTCCTCCGGTTGACCCTGCACGCTGCACGCTTCCCTACTCTGGGTTACGTGCAGCGTCTCTATGACTTTCTCCGCAGGTACCCGACATGGGTCGACAGCTTCTGGGCCGTCGCCCTGCTCGGGATCTCCGGGGTGAGCATCAGCAATCTCAACCGTGCCGTGGACGGGCCGACCTCGGTCTTCCCGGCGCTTCCCATCGCCGTGGTGCTGAGCGTGGTCGTCGCGCTGCGCCGCCGCATGCCCGAGAAGATGCTGCTCCTCGCCGTGGCGGCGGGCCTCGCCCAGCTGGTCCTGGACGTCCCCTCGGCGCCCGAGGACTTCGCCATGCTGGTGATCATCTACACCGTCGCCGCGGACGGTGCCGGCTGGGCCTCCCGGCTGGCCCTGATCGGCGGCCTCTGCGCGGGCACGCTCTCGCAGCTCCGCTGGCCCGCGGGCGGCGAGGGCGGCGCCCTCGGCGGCGTCCTCATGGCGATATTCCAGACGGTCCCGTTCGCGCTCGCCTGGGTGCTCGGCGACTCGATCCGCACCCGCCGCGCCTACCTCGCGCAGCTGGAGGAGCGCGCCGCCCGTCTGGAGAAGGAACGCGAGGCGCAGGCCAAGGTCGCCGTCGCCGCCGAGCGCGCCCGCATCGCGCGCGAGCTGCACGACGTCGTCGCGCACAACGTCTCGGTGATGGTGGTCCAGGCCGACGGCGCCGCGTACGTGATGGACACCGCTCCGGACCAGGCCAGGAAGGCGCTGGAGACCATCTCGGGCACCGGCCGCCAGGCCCTCGCCGAGATGCGCCGGCTGCTCGGCGTCCTGCGCACGGGCGAGCACCAGGAGGGCGGCGAGTACGTTCCGCAGCCCGACGTCGAGCAGCTCGACGACCTCATCGAGCAGTGCCGCACCTCCGGCCTCCCCGTCGACTTCAAGGTGGAGGGCACCCCGCGCCCGCTGCCCAGCGGCGTGGAACTCACGGCGTACCGCATCGTGCAGGAGGCGCTCACCAACACCCGCAAGCACGGGGGCCCGAACGCGGGGGCGAGCGTCCGCCTGGTCTACTTCGACGACGGCCTCGGCCTGCTCGTCGAGGACGACGGCACGGGCGCCCCCCACGAGCTGTACGAGGACGGCGGCGCCGACGGGCAGGGCCACGGCCTGATCGGTATGCGGGAGCGCGTCGGCATGGTCGGCGGCACCCTGGACGCGGGGCCGCGTCCTGGCGGAGGCTTCCGCATCAGCGCCCTGCTGCCGCTCAAACCGGCCCACTGACACCTGTACACACGTGATCCGTACGAAGTGAAAGGACCCCGATGGCGATCCGCGTAATGCTCGTCGACGACCAGGTGCTGCTGCGCACCGGCTTCCGGATGGTGCTCGACGCCCAGCCGGACATGGAGGTCGTGGCCGAGGCGGGCGACGGGGTCGAGGCCCTCCAGGTCCTGCGCGCCACCGCGGTCGACGTCGTCCTCATGGACGTACGCATGCCGAAACTGGACGGCGTCGAGGCCACCCGCCGCATCTGCTCGGACCCGAACCCGCCGAGGGTGCTGATCCTGACCACCTTCGACCTCGACGAGTACGCGTTCTCCGGTCTGAAGGCGGGCGCCTCCGGGTTCATGCTCAAGGACGTGCCGCCGGGCGAACTGCTCACGGCCATCCGTTCCGTGCACAGCGGGGACGCCGTGGTCGCGCCGTCCACCACCCGGCGTCTGCTCGACCGGTTCGCGCCGCTGCTGCCCAACGCCGGCAAGGAGCCCCGGCACAAGGGTCTCGAGCGGCTCACCGAGCGCGAGCGCGAGGTCATGATCCTTGTCGCGCAGGGGCTGTCCAACGGCGAGATCGCGGCCCGTCTCGTCCTCTCCGAGGCCACCGTGAAGACCCACGTCGGCCGCATCCTCACGAAGCTGGGGCTGCGGGACCGGGTCCAGGTGGTCGTGCTCGCCTACGAGACGGGGCTCGTCCGCGCGGGCGGCCTCGGCTGACCCGGCGCCCGGTCGGCGCGCCGCGGGGGAGCGCCGACGTCCGGGGCGCGACCGGGACAGGACCGCGGGACGGTCCTCAGCGCAGGATGCCCTCCAGGAAATCGCTGCCCAGCCGGGCCACCACGCCGACGTCGAGCTGGTGCAGCACGTACCGCCCGCGGCGCCGCGTGGTGATCAGGCCCGCCTTCTTGAGGACGCTCAGGTGCCGGGATATCTCCGGCGCGGTCATGCCGTGAGCCTGGGCCAGCTCGCCGGTCGTGTACGCGCTCCTGGCCAGATGACGGCAGATGCGCATCCGGACCGGGTGGGACAGCGCGGTCATCCGCAGGGTGAGCTGCTCGACGGAGGGCGGGGCGGCGAGCTCGGGGGAGCTGACGGGGTAGTGCAGCACCGGCTGCCACCGGTACCTGTGCAGGACCATCAGGTGCGGGCGGCCGAGGCTGGTGGGCACGAGGAGCAGCCCGCCGTCCGCCGTCACCGTGCGGCCCTCGGTCAGCTTGTCGATGGTGATGCGCCCCGCAGCCTCGTCGAGCGTCAGCGCGGAGGAGACGGAGGCCAGCGCCTCGGCCAGGCCCTTGTGGCGGAGCAGGTCCGTCTTGTGCCGGGCCTCGGCGGCGAGCGGGTGGCGCAGCCGCGACCAGGTCTCCGCGAAGAAGGCCTCGTCGCAGTCCTCCAGGAACTGCCTCAGCCAGGCCCGTACGCCCAGCGGGTCCACCAGCAGCCGCTCGGTGAACCGCGTCTGCTGCGGCCCGCGCGAGGCGGCCAGGTCCACGGCCCGGCGGCGCAGCTCGGGGTCGGAGAGGGCGTGCGGCCCCTCGGAGCCGTAGGACAGCGCGCCGGTGAACTCCAGCGCCGCGTCCACGAACTGTTCGTCCGAGAGCTTGTCCAGCAGGTCCAGGTCCTCGGCGAGCGTCGCGCCCGGCAGCGCGGCCCCGCCGGGGATTCCCGCGCACGGCAGGAACAGGTCCGAGAACGTCGTGCGCCACAGGAAGTCCGCCTCGCACATCCGGTCCGCGAGGTGGGGATCGAGCCGGGTGGTCACGCCCGTCGCCCAGCCCTGGAGGCCCGGGTGGTGCGCGGGCTCCGCCAGTGTGTGCAGTGCCATCCCCAGCTCGGCCAGCGGCGACGGCACGACGGCGATCCGGTCCGGTCGCAGCCCGCTGACGTCGATGTGCACACTCATGTCCCCATGATGGCCCCCGCCACCGACAACGGCCGCCGTCGATTGACGGCGGCCGTCAATCGGGGCGACAGCCGCCACGATCAGGCGCAACCTGGGACGACCGGGGCATTTCGCGCCGGGGTGCGAGCGGCCCAGGCCCGCGGATCGCCCCCGTCCGTCCCGGCCGTCCGGGAGGCGATCCGTCATGAGCGTCACGCAGCAGTACTTCCTCGACACCTACCGGGCCCGTCAGCACGGCGAGGCGGATCCTCCCGCACCCGGACGGGACGACTGGCGGGTCGCGCGCGAGGTGCGCGAGTACCGGCAGTTCCGGGCGGTCCTGGCCGGACGCCCCGCCAAGGGCCGGATCCGGGGCTTCCTGGGCCGCGTGCTGCGGCGCGGACGCCGCGCCGCGGCACGGTGAGTATCAGCCGGTGAGTGACGGCCCGGTGAGCCGTCACCGGGAAGCGGTCAGTTCACGCCGTCGAGCTTGGCGCGCTGCTCCGGGGTCAGCGCGAGGTCGACGGCGGCCAGGCTGTCGTCGAGCTGCTCGACCGAGGACGCGCCGACCAGCGGCAGGATCGGGACGTCGCCGCCCATCAGCCAGGACAGCACCACCTGGTTGACGCTCGCGCCGGTCTCCCCGGCCACCTCGCGCACGGCCCGCAGGCGCTCGGGCGTGGCCGCGTGGTCGAAGCCGGCGCCGAGCGGCTTGTCGTCGCGCACGTACGCCCCGGACAGCAGCGGGGAGTAGGCGACCTGGGTCAGGGACGGGTCGGCCCGTACGTAGCTGAGCAGGTCGGCGCTCACCAGACCCTGGTTGCCGTCGGGCGAGCGCAGGCTCGGGATGTCGGTGCGCTGGCGAAGGTAGCTGTGGTGGTGCTGGAGGACCTCGTAGCCGGGCAGTCCGGCGGCCTTGGCGAGGTTGCGGGCGGCCTCCACCCGCCAGGCCCAGTGGTTGCTCGCGCCGAGCAGGCCCGCTAAGCCGTCGGCCACGACGTCGGCGAAGCCGGTGACGGTCTCCTCCAGGGGCGTGTTCTCGTCCATGATGTGCGCGTACAGGAGGTGGATGCGCTCGATGCCGAGCCGTTCCCTGCTGCGCTCGGCGGATTCCCGGATCGTCTTGGCCGAAAGTCCCTCCACGTCGCGGCTGAATCCCGTGGCCGGGGCGTTCGGGCGGGCGCCGAGTTTGGTGGCGAAGGTGATCTCGTCACCGATGCCCCGGCTGCGGATCCAGCGGCCGAGCAGTTCTTCGCTTTCCCCGCCCTGTGTTCCGTCGACCCAGAACGCATAGTTATTCGAAGAGTCGATGAATGTCCCGCCCGCCTCGACGAAGCGGTCGAGAATGGCGAAGGACGTCGCTTCGTCGGTCACCGTCCCGAAGAGCATGGAACCGAGGCTCAGGACACTCACCTCGCGGCGGGTGGCCGGGTCGCTGCCGATGACGCGGTATTTCATGGAGAGTCCTCTTCAGAGCTTCGGAACTTCATGGCTGAGGCCGGAATCATCGATTCCGGCCGGATGCTTGCCGGTCCTCTGTCGCGTCGAGGGTCGCGGCGCAGGTTTCCACAATGGCATCGAGACGGGGAACGAGAAAGAAGTGGCCCCGCCGAATACGCGCAGCTGGAACTCCCCGTGGTGGGCATGGCCCAGGCCCGGGCCATGGGGGCGCCGGCCCGGGGCCGGGCCGTGATGGGCACGTGCTTCCAGCCGGAGACGAAGTTCGAGGCGAGGCGTTCGGGCTTGCCGGCCGGCCTGAAGTCCTCGAAGCGGGTGAGGAGTTCCTCGAAGAGGATGCGCAGCGTGATCCGGGCGACGCTGTGGCCGATGCGGTGGTGCGGGCCGATACCGAAGGCCACGTGCTTGTTCGGCTTGCGGCGGATGCCGAAGGTTCACGGGCGAGGCCCGGCGCAGTGCCTCCTCGGTGGCCGTGGTGCTGGCCTCCGGGTGCGCGGCCCAGCCCTCCAGTACGCCCTTGTCGATGAACTCCGCCATCACGTGGTTCGGGGAGTGCGGGGTGGTGACGTTCGCGCCGAGCAGCGGGCTGTGGCAGTTCGCCACGATCTCGCCGGGATCCATGGGGCGGCCCTCGAACTCCGTGGAGATCAGCACGCTCGGCAGGTCGTCGCCGAGGTTCTGGCGGCGTAAGCGCAGCAGGTCCTGGAAGCAGGCGAACAGGTCGCGGTGGGCGCGTTCCAGGGTGGCGGCCCTGCCGCCCGGGTCCTGGTGCTCCGGGGCGTCCGCGGCGATGCGGATGGTCGTCAGGCGGCTGAGCCAGGGCCGGTCCGCGGCGGGCAGGCCCATCATCGTGCCGGTCACGGACATCGGCATCGCCGGCATGGCCTCGGCGAAGTCGACGGTGCCGCCGTCGCCGAGCGGTGCGGTCGGGTCGAGGACCAGTGGCCTGACCATGTCCTTCCGCCGCTCGACGGCCTTCACCGCGAGCGCCTTCTTCGGGCGGGTCCGCATCTCGGTGTGGCGCGGCGGGTCGGTGACCGCGAGCTGCTTGCCGCCCGCCGGGTCGTCGGTGCCCAGGGGGTCGGGCATGGTGCCGCGTTCCGAGGTGAAGGTCTCGGTGTCGCGCAGGACGTGCTCGGCGTCGTCGAAGCCGACGATGTTCCAGAAGCCGCGCTTGCCGTCCGCCTCCTGGCGCGTCAGGGTCTCCTGTCCGCGCATCCGCCGCCGTACGGCGTGCGCGTCACCGCCGCTGTACAGCCAGGGGCCGACGGGACCGGCCGTCGTCCCCTGGTGCGCCGGGCATCCGGAAATCGCGGCGCCGGGTGTCGCGGCGTCGTGGACTTTCAAGGCGATTGTCCTTTCGTCCGGCAGCAGAACCCCCTTCCCGAGTTCGGCGGGACGGGAGAGGCCACGAGACAACGTACAGGATCGATGCCGTCTGAATCCGAATGATTGAAAAATGGAAGCACGACCATCACGAGCACGCAATGAATTGGACATGTTCCGTTGGCTTGAATTGATTTGAGCCACGTGGTCAAAAGCAATGCGCAGAGGCTGATCGGCAGGTCAGAGGGGTTGTTTCAGCCTGCCTCCGGTGACTCTTGGCGTGCTGGTCATCGGCACCCTACGGTCATCCAGTCCTTGTCGATGGTGCCCGTCCGGCCTCGATCGCCTTCCCCCTTCTGCGTGCTGTGGCGAATGCGCGGTGCGGGGATTGTTCTTTCTCGATCGTGTTGCTCGCGTTCGCGGTTCCATTGTCTAAATTTGAGATTCGGCGCCTCCCGCTGACCACCAACGGCAAACTCGACGCGGCACGGCTGCCCGCCCCCGGTACGTTCGACGGCGCCCGCACGGTCCGGACCGGGACCCTCCCGCCCCTGCGGACCGCACGGCGAACCCGGCGCGGACGGCGGGAGTGACACCGGTCTCACCGCGGCCCTCCTGGAGATCCGGGAGACGGTCCTCGGCACCCCGTGGGACTCGACGACGACTTCTTCGAACTCGGCGGGAACTCCCTGTTCGCCGTCCGCGTCAGCGCCGCCCCGCGCGCCCGCGGCCTCGCCTCCGTGCCGCTGCGCGACCTCTACCGGACCCCGACGATCCGGGCTCTCACCACCTCACCCTGAACGACGGTCCGGCCTTCCCAGAACGCCCTCGACTCCAATCGCGTTAACATGACGAGAAATCGTCCGGTACCCCGCGCGGACTGGAACGGGAAGGCCCCCGTCGAGTGAGTACATTCCAACAGCCGGACCCGAAGGACCGCCCCGCGCGGCTCACCGTCGGTGTCGTCGGCGCCGGTCGCGTCGGTCCCGCGCTCGCGGCGGCGCTCCAGCTCGCCGGACATCGCCCGGTGGCCGTCTCCGGCGTCTCCGACGCCTCCAGGCGGCGCGCGGCGCAGCTCCTTCCCGACGTGCCGATGGTGTCCCCGGCACAGGTCCTGGAGCGCGCCGAACTGGTGCTGCTGACCGTTCCGGACGACGCCCTGCCCGGTCTCGTCGAGGGTCTCGCCGAGACGGGGTCGGTCCGTCCGGGACAACTGCTGGTGCACACCTCCGGGCGGTACGGGGCACGGGTGCTCGACCCGGCGCGCAGGGCGGGCGCGCTGCCGCTCGCGCTGCACCCCGCGATGACCTTCACGGGCACCCCGGTGGACGTCCAGCGGCTCGCCGGATGCTCCTTCGGCGTCACCGCGCCCGAACAGCTGCGACTGGCCGCCGAGGCCCTGGTGATCGAGATGGGTGGCGAGCCCGAGTGGATCGCCGAGGAGTCCCGGCCGCTCTACCACGCGGCCCTCGCGCTCGGCGCCAACCACCTGGTGACCCTGGTCGCCCAGTCGATGGAACTGCTGCGCACCGCCGGCGTGGAGGCACCCGACCGGATGCTGGGCCCGCTGCTCGGCGCCGCCCTGGACAACGCGCTCAGGTCGGGCGACGCGGCCCTGACCGGACCCGTCGCGCGCGGGGACGCGGGCACGGTCGCCGCACACGTCGCCGAGCTGCGCGAGCACGCTCCGGGGACCGTCGCCGGGTACCTGGCGATGGCCCGCGCGACCGCCGACCGGGCGCTCGCCCACGGGCTTCTCAAGCCGGAACTCGCCGAGGACCTCCTGGGGGTACTCGCCAACGGGACGGACGGCACCCAGGGGACCGAGGGAGACGCCCGATGACCACCGCCCTGCTGCGCACCGCCGAGGAACTGCGCGCGCGTGTCCGCGCCGGCCGCCGGGCCGTCGTGATGACCATGGGCGCCCTGCACGAGGGCCACGCCACCCTGATCCGCACCGCCCGCGAGATCGCCGGGGACGGGGGCGAAGTCGTCGTCACGGTCTTCGTGAACCCGCTCCAGTTCGGGCAGGGCGAGGACCTCGACCGCTACCCGCGCACCCTCGACGCCGACCTGAAGATCGCCGCACTGGCGGGCGCGGACGTCGTGTTCGCCCCCGCCGTGGACGAGGTCTACCCCGGCGGCGAGCCCCAGGTGCGGATCTCCGCGGGACCGATGGGCGAGCGCCTGGAGGGCTCGGTGCGGCCCGGCCACTTCGACGGCATGCTCACCGTCGTCGCCAAGCTGCTGCACCTCACCCGGCCCGACGTGGCGCTGTTCGGCCAGAAGGACGCCCAGCAGCTGGCCCTGATCCGGCGCATGGCGCGCGACCTGAACTTCGGCGTGGAGATCGCCGGTGTCCCCACCGTGCGCGAGGCGGACGGCCTCGCCCTCTCCAGCCGCAACCGCTTCCTCTCGGCCGAGGAGCGGCGCACCGCCCTCGCTCTCTCGCAGGCGCTGTTCGCGGGCCGCGACCGGCACGCCGCACAGGAGGCGCTGCGCGCCCGCGCGCTCGAGGTGCCCGCCACGCGCGCGCGGGCCGAAGCCCTCAGCGCCATCGGCGAGTCCCGGGCCGCGGCCGACGCGCACGCCGTCGCGAAGGCCGTTCCCGGCGGGCCCGCGGGTGTCCGCGCGGCGGCCCGGCTGCTCCTCGACGAGGCGGCCCGCGTGCGGCCGCCGCTGGTCCTGGACTATCTCGCGCTCGTCGACCCCGACGACTTCACGGAGATCCAGGACGACTTCACCGGCGAGGCGATCCTCGCCGTCGCCGCCCGGGTCGGGACGACCCGGCTGATCGACAACATCCCCCTCATCTTCGGAGCCGCCTCGTGACCGGCCAAGGCACAGGTTCAGAAACAGCCACGGGCACCGGCATACGCCTGCACGCCCCCGCGCCCGGCTGGGCCCTCACCGCGGACGTCGTGGTCGTCGGCTCCGGCGTCGCCGGCCTCACCGCGGCCCTGCGCTGCGAGGCCGCGGGCCTGCGGACCGTCGTCGTCACCAAGGCGCGCCTGGACGACGGCTCCACCCGCTGGGCGCAGGGCGGTATCGCCGCGGCCCTCGGCGAGGGCGACACCCCCGAGCAGCACCTCGACGACACGCTGGTCGCGGGCGCGGGCCTGTGCGACGAGGAGGCCGTGCGCATCCTCGTCACGGAGGGCCCCGACGCCGTCCGCCGGCTCATCGCGACCGGAGCCCACTTCGACGAGTCCTCCGAGGGCGGCCTCGAACTCACCCGCGAGGGCGGCCACCACCGCCGCCGCATCGCGCACGCGGGCGGCGACGCGACGGGCGCCGAGATCTCCCGGGCCCTCGTCGAGGCGGTCCGCGCGCGCGGCCTGCGCACGGTCGAGAACGCGCTCGTCCTCGACCTCCTCACGGACGCCGACGGCCGCACCGCGGGCGTGACCCTGCACGTCATGGGAGAGGGCCAGCACGACGGCGTGGGAGCCGTCCACGCCCCCGCCGTGGTCCTCGCGACCGGCGGCATGGGCCAGGTCTACTCCGCGACCACCAACCCCTCCGTGTCCACGGGCGACGGCGTGGCCCTCGCCCTGCGCGCGGGCGCAGAGGTCTCCGACCTCGAATTCGTGCAGTTCCACCCGACCGTGCTGTTCCTCGGGCCGGACGCGGAGGGCCAGCAGCCGCTGGTCTCCGAGGCGGTACGCGGCGAGGGCGCCCACCTGGTCGACGCCGACGGCGTGCGCTTCATGGTGGGACAGCACGAGCTGGCCGAGCTGGCGCCCCGGGACATCGTCGCCAAGGGCATCACGCGCCGGATGCAGGAGCAGGACGCCGAGCACATGTTCCTCGACGCCCGGCACTTCGGCGCCGCGATGTGGGAGCAGCGCTTCCCGACCATCCTGGCCTCCTGCCGGACGCACGGCATCGATCCGGTGACCGAGCCCGTCCCGGTCGCTCCGGCCGCCCACTACGCCTCCGGAGGCGTACGGACCGACGCGCGGGGCCGCACCACCGTCCCCGGCCTGTACGCGTGCGGCGAGGTCGCCTGCACGGGCGTCCACGGAGCCAACCGGCTGGCCTCCAACTCACTCCTGGAAGGCCTGGTCTACGCCGAGCGGATCGCCGCCGACATCGCGGCGAGGCACGCCGAGGACGGCCTCCACGCGCGCGTGCCCGAACCGGTGCCGCACCCCGAGACGCCCGCGCACCCGCTGCTCGCCCCCGAGACCCGGCTCGCGATCCAGCGGATCATGACCACCGGTGCCGGCGTGCTGCGCTCCGCCGAGTCCCTCGCGACGGCGGCCGACCAGCTCCAGCGGCTGCACTCCGACGCGCGCGACGCCCTCGACGAGAACGGCAAGACCTCCGAGCCCGGCGTCGACACCTGGGAGGCCACCAACCTCATGTGCGTCGCCCGCGTCCTGGTCGCCGCCGCCCGCCTCCGCGAGGAGACCCGGGGCTGCCACTGGCGCGAGGACCACGCCGACCGGGACGACGAGGACTGGCGTCGCCACATCGTCGTACGGCTGAATCCCGACCGGACACTCGCCGTTCGCACCACCGATACCGCAGACTTCCCCCCGACGTCCCGGCAGCCCCAAGCGGCGCCCGGGTCCCGTCCCCCGTCCCGTCCCCAGGAGCAGTGACCGAAGTGAGCACCCACGACCTTCCCCTCGCCCAGAGCGGCGGCTGCGGCGACGGCTGCGGCTGCGGCGCCGAATCGGACGAGGAGTACATGGAGTGCGGCCTCGACCCCGCGCTCGCCCAGCTGCTCGCCGACGCCGGTCTCGACCCCCTGGAGGTCGAGGACGTCGCGAACGTGGCGATCCAGGAGGACCTCGCCCACGGGGTGGACGTGACCACGGTCGCGACGATCCCCGAGGACGCCGTGTCCACCGCCGACTTCACCGCCCGGGACGCGGGCGTCGTCGCGGGTCTGCGGGTCGCCGAGGCCGTCCTGTCCGTGGTCTGCACGGACGAGTTCGAGGTCGAGCGGCACGTCGACGACGGCGACCGCGTCGAGCCCGGCCAGAAGCTGCTGAGCGTCACCACGCGCACCCGTGACCTGCTGACGGCCGAACGCAGCGCGCTCAACCTCCTGTGCCGCCTGTCCGGCATCGCGACCGCCACGCGCGCGTGGGCGGACGCCCTGGAGGGCACCGAGGCCCGTGTGCGGGACACCCGCAAGACGACGCCCGGCCTGCGCTCGCTGGAGAAGTTCGCGGTGCGCTGCGGCGGCGGCGTGAACCACCGCATGTCGCTCTCCGACGCGGCGCTGGTCAAGGACAACCACGTGGTCGCCGCCGGCGGCGTGGCCCAGGCCTTCAAGGCCGTACGGGAGATGTTCCCGGAGGTCCCGGTCGAGGTCGAGGTCGACACCCTGGACCAGCTGCGCGACGTCGTGGACGCGGGCGCCGACCTGATCCTTCTGGACAACTTCACGCCCGCCGAGTGCGAGGAGGCGGTGGCGATCGTCGAGGGCCGGGCCTTCCTGGAGGCGTCCGGGCGGCTCACCCTGGACAACGCCGCGGCGTACGCGCGGACGGGCGTCGACTTCCTGGCGGTGGGCGCGCTCACGCACTCCTCCCCGATCCTGGACATCGGCCTCGACCTGCGAGCGGCGGAGTAACCCCGGCCATGCTGCTGACCATCGACGTAGGCAACACCCACACGGTCCTCGGCCTGTTCGACGGGGAGGAGATCGTCGAGCACTGGCGCATCTCCACGGACTCGCGCCGGACCGCCGACGAACTCGCCGTGCTCCTCCAGGGACTCATGGGCATGCACCCGCTGCTCGGCGAGGAACTCGGCGACGGCATCGACGGCATCGCGATCTGCGCCACCGTCCCGTCCGTGCTGCACGAACTGCGCGAGGTGACGCGGCGCTACTACGGCGATGTCCCCGCCGTCCTCGTGGAACCCGGCGTCAAGACGGGCGTGCCGATCCTCACGGACAACCCCAAGGAGGTGGGCGCCGACCGGATCATCAACTCCGTCGCGGCCGTCGAGCTCTACGGGGGACCGGCGATCGTCGTCGACTTCGGCACGGCGACCACGTTCGACGCGGTCAGCGCGCGGGGCGAGTACATCGGTGGCGTCATCGCTCCCGGCATCGAGATCTCCGTCGACGCGCTCGGCGTCAAGGGCGCGCAGCTGCGCAAGATCGAGGTGGCCCGGCCGCGCGCGGTGATCGGCAAGAACACCGTCGAGGCGATGCAGTCCGGCATCATCTACGGGTTCGCGGGCCAGGTCGACGGGGTCGTGACGCGTATGGCGCGCGAGCTCGCCGACGACCCCGAGGACGTCACCGTCATCGCCACGGGCGGACTGGCCCCGATGGTCCTCGGCGAGTCCTCGGTGATCGACGAGCACGAGCCGTGGCTGACGCTGATCGGACTGCGCCTGGTCTACGAGCGGAACGTCTCGCGCATGTGAGCTCCGCCCGCGCGACCGCCGGACCGGTACCGAAGGGGCCCCGCGAGAGCGGGGCCCCTTCGGCGTCGGCCGGCGACTGATTTCGGCGGGGCGAAGGACGGCTCCCGCGGCCTTGAGGACGGCCTTGAGGACGGCCTTGAGGAATCCGGGACGGAAATTACTTCCGTGATCCGTGATCCGTGATCCGTGATCCGTGATCCGTGATCCGTGATCCGTGACCATGACCCGCGTCCCGGTCCGGGTCTCGGTTCCGGGGTCTCGGTTCCCGGTTCCGCGAAACAGGACGCGCCACATTTGTACAGTTCTGCGGATTTTGTCTTATTAGCGCGTATCGTCGCCGCATGCCCACGCCCTACGGATCCCATGGCGGCATGGCGTTCGGTGCGGAGGAGCTGCGTGTGCTCCGCCGTGCCCTCGCCCTCGCCCTGCACCCCAGTTCCGCCTCTGCCGAGGACGTCCAGGACTGCCTCCGCCTCGCCGAGTCCCTCGACGAGGCGGCCCGCGAGGGAGCCAGGCTCCGGGCCTTCCTGGTGGCCGACCTGGCCCGCTACCGCGCCGCGCTGCCGGGGACCGCCGCCGGTTACCTCGTCCTCCTGGAGGAGGTCCTCGCGACCGGCTACCGGCCGAACCCCGACGACCTCGCGGCGCTCCGCGCGCTGCGCGGCAACCCCGCCGCGGCCGCCCTCCTGGACCGCTGCCGGAGCCTCGCCGAACAGGACGTGCGCAGCCGGCTCGCGGGCCGCTCGGTCGCCTCGGTCCCGTCGTCCCGCACCCGGCTGCTGGCCCTGCCCGGGGGCCGGGCCGCGGAGGAGGACAAGAAACCCGAGGCGAAGCCGCAGTCCCAGCCGCCGGCCGGAACGCCGCGCCCGGACCGGCCCATCCCCACCCCCGGCGAGGTCTTCCCGCCGAGGCGCAAGACCGCGTCCCCACCGGCGAACCCGCCGCAGCAGCTCGCGGCGGGCTAGCTACCCTGGGGGCATGGACTACGTCTCCGCGCTCGTGCCCCCCGTCGTGATGGCCGTGTTCTTCATCGGGCTCATCGTGACCATCGTGAAGAGCCAGGGCGGCGCCAACAAGGCCAAGGAGGACGCGGTCGTCGACGCCGCCCTCGCCCGCGCGCAGGGCACCCACCAGGCCTCGAGCCCCAAGGACGCCGGGGCCTGAGCCCTCGGCGGTCCCGTACCACCGGGCGCGCGGCCGCCCCGGCGGACCGCGCCCCATCGGCGTACGACTCGGACGTTCCACGGGTTTCCCGCGTCCTTCGAGTCGTACGCCCTTTTTGTTGCTCCTCTCCCACTATTGTTCTGAACTGTGCCTCGCCCATTGGGAGAACTCGAAGACGCGGTCATGACGCGGGTGTGGAAGTGGAACCGCCCGGTGACCGTTCGGGAAGTCCTGGAAGACCTTCAACAGGAACGGTCCATCGCGTACACCACGGTGATGACCGTTCTGGACAATCTCCATCAGAAGGGCTGGGTCCGTCGTGAGGCGGAAGGCCGGGCCTATCGATATGAGGCGGTCTCCACGCGTGCCGCCTACTCGGCGGCACTCATGAACGACGCCTGGTCGCAGAGCGACAACCCGGCGGCGGCTCTCGTCGCCTTCTTCGGGATGATGAGCGAGGAACAACGGGTCGCGCTCAGCGACGCGGTACGCATGGTGCAAGGGCCCGGACCGCAGGGTTCCCCGGCGGCCGAAAGGCCTCCCGCGCCCGGGCGCTCCGAGGAGAACCCCGCCGCCGACGGGGACGGCTCCGAGCGATAGCGTCCGCTCATGGCAGCAGAGCATCCCGCGGAGGTTCCGTCAGGGCTTCCGGCGCGGCTTCCCGAAGTCACCGCGAAAGCCATCACCGTCCGGCGTGCCAGGACCAGCGATGTCGCGGCCGTGCGCCGACTCCTTGACGCGAACGTGCGCCGCCGCATCCTGCTCGACAAAGCCACGGTCACTCTTTACGAGGACATCCAGGAGTTCTGGGTCGCGGAACGCGACGACAACGCCGAGGTCGTCGGCTGCGGTGCGCTGCACGTGATGTGGGAAGACCTCGCGGAAGTCCGCACTCTCGCGGTGAACCCCGTGGTCAAGGGCCTCGGTGTCGGTCATCAGTTGCTGGAGAAGTTGCTGCAGACCGCTCGATGGCTCGGCGTTCGACGGGTTTTCTGCCTGACCTTCGAAGTCGGCTTCTTCGCGAAGCACGGCTTCGTGGAGATCGGCGAGACACCCGTCGACACCGATGTCTACGCCGAGCTCCTGCGTTCCTATGACGAGGGTGTGGCAGAGTTCCTCGGTCTCGAACGGGTGAAACCGAACACCTTGGGCAACAGCCGGATGCTTCTGCATCTGTGATCGCCACCGGCTATTCCCGCGGAGTGCGTTGCCCACGTTCCCTATGTCCGAAACGCGCACGTTTCCGGGCAGGCGGTGTCCAGGGAGTCTCTGCCAGGGGTTTGTGTTTTTCCGGCAAAAGCGGTTTGCTTTCCGACGTACTGCAGTACTGCATATAACAAGGGACGGCGAAACGGCGGACGCCGCGGGTCCTCCTTGCCCTGAAGTTATCGATGAAAGGAAATCCAGTGGCACAGAAGGTTCAGGTCCTTCTTGTCGACGACCTCGACGGCGGCGAGGCGGACGAGACCGTGACGTTCGCGCTGGACGGCAAGACGTACGAAATCGATCTCACGACAGCCAATGCGGACAAGCTCCGTGGCCTTCTCGAGCCCTACGCGAAGAGCGGTCGTCGTACCGGTGGCCGTGCTTCGGGCGGACGCGGAAAGGCCCGCGTCGCTTCCGGTGGCAGCCAGGACACCGCGCAGATCCGCGCTTGGGCCAAGGAGAACGGCTACGACGTCAACGACCGTGGCCGCGTTCCGGCGTCCATTCGTGAGGCCTACGAGAAGGCCAACGGCTGAGCGCACGCCCGGCGCAGCCTCACCCGGTGGCACTCCGTGGCCATCGTCTGCACGAGTCGTACGAGATCGGGGGCGCCCCCACCGCCCCCGCCGACGGCCCCGCCGCCCAGCGCCGACAGCGTCGGCAGTGCCGTTTCCACCTCGCGGCCGGGCTCCGGGAGCCGCAGCCAGCGGGCGGCCCCTCCCGGGCCCCTCCGGGCTTCCGGACCGGCTGTCGGCCGGTTCGCGAGGAGGGCTCGGGACAGGCCCCCGGGCCGACTCCCGGCCTCGTCCCCGGATCCGCCCGGCAGCGGAGCGCGCGTGGCCCGCGACGCCGGAACCACGAAGCCGGAATCCTCCGGGACGCCGGGAACGGGCGGCGGGGGAGCCTCGACGCTCCCGCCCTCGCCGATCGCCGTGAGATCCAGCGCGAGAGCGCCCCACTCCAGCCAGTCGAGCAGCCCCGGCAGCTCCTCCGCACTCCCCGCGGCCACCAGCAGCCGCATCCGCTCCCCGTGCAAGGACACCGGAGAAGCGGGCCCCAGATGCCGCAGCGCCGCGAATCCCGCTTCCGCCGGCACTTCCAGGACGTCGAAGCGCACCCCCGTGAGAAGCCGCACCGGGGACCCGGGCACTGCGGCCCAGCCCAGTTCGTTCTCGTAC
Organism: Streptomyces sp. NPDC002580; assembly: GCF_042889485.1. Taxonomy (NCBI): domain Bacteria; kingdom Bacillati; phylum Actinomycetota; class Actinomycetes; order Kitasatosporales; family Streptomycetaceae; genus Streptomyces; species Streptomyces sp. NPDC002580. Next base: position 680,330 of record NZ_JBIAQZ010000003.1, read on the forward strand.
CAATGAAGCACCGGATCGACCGGATCTCCCGGATCGAACGGCCGGCGGGGGAGAGGAACGGTGGCAACCATGCAAGGAGCAACCGTCGCGAGTGCCCCGGAGTTACGCTGGGCGTTTCCGTGAGCGCGCAGAGTTTCCGGAATACGGGCGTGCGGAGGCTTTTCGCCGGGCAAGGATGTTCGCCCGTAGCGGAGTGAACCGGTGCGCGCGGCATGGACTGTCAGTACGTACGGGTAAGACATCCCTAGTGGGAGGGGCGACACGCACGGCTCGGGCATCTCACGTTCGCCATCGGCGTACAGCGGGAGAGGGTATCTGCCTGGCCTGCGGGAACATCGTCTCGCACCATCAGGTTGGAGCAGATGTCGGCGTTCGGGGTCAGGAGGCCAAGGACGGTGTCGGCAGTTGGAATGAGCGGTCCCCGCTTGCGGGACTAAGCTGCGGAAGGACAGGGAGGGGAGCGTCCCCTTACTGCCTGACCGCTCTGAGGAGCGATTAACGATGTTCGAGAGGTTCACCGACCGCGCGCGGCGGGTTGTCGTCCTGGCTCAGGAAGAAGCCCGGATGCTCAACCACAACTACATCGGCACCGAGCACATCCTCCTGGGCCTGATCCACGAGGGTGAGGGTGTCGCCGCTAAGGCCCTGGAGAGCCTCGGGATTTCGCTCGAGGCGGTCCGCCAGCAGGTGGAGGAGATCATCGGGCAGGGCCAGCAGGCCCCCTCCGGTCACATCCCCTTCACCCCCCGTGCCAAGAAGGTCCTGGAGCTGTCGCTCCGCGAGGCCCTTCAGCTGGGCCACAACTACATCGGCACGGAGCACATCCTGCTCGGCCTGATCCGTGAGGGCGAGGGCGTCGCCGCCCAGGTCCTGGTCAAGCTGGGCGCAGACCTCAACCGGGTGCGGCAGCAGGTCATCCAGCTGCTCTCCGGGTACCAGCAGGGCAAGGAGACCGCCACCGCCGGTGGTCCCGCCGAGGGCACCCCCTCGACGTCCCTGGTCCTCGACCAGTTCGGCCGGAACCTCACCCAGGCCGCTCGTGAGTCCAAGCTCGACCCGGTCATCGGGCGCGAGAAGGAGATCGAGCGGGTCATGCAGGTGCTGTCCCGCCGCACCAAGAACAACCCGGTGCTGATCGGTGAGCCCGGCGTCGGCAAGACCGCCGTCGTCGAGGGTCTCGCCCAGGCGATCGTCAAGGGCGAGGTGCCCGAGACGCTGAAGGACAAGCACCTCTACACCCTCGACCTCGGCGCCCTGGTCGCCGGCTCCCGCTACCGCGGTGACTTCGAGGAGCGGCTGAAGAAGGTCCTCAAGGAGATCCGCACCCGCGGCGACATCATCCTGTTCATCGACGAGCTCCACACGCTCGTCGGCGCGGGTGCCGCCGAGGGCGCCATCGACGCGGCCTCGATCCTGAAGCCGATGCTGGCCCGCGGTGAGCTCCAGACCATCGGTGCCACCACGCTGGACGAGTACCGCAAGCACCTCGAGAAGGACGCGGCCCTCGAGCGCCGCTTCCAGCCGATCCAGGTGGCGGAGCCTTCCCTCCCCCACACGATCGAGATCCTCAAGGGGCTGCGCGACCGGTACGAGGCCCACCACCGTGTCTCCATCACGGACGAGGCCCTGGTGCAGGCGGCGACGCTCGCCGACCGGTACATCTCGGACCGCTTCCTCCCCGACAAGGCGATCGACCTGATCGACGAGGCGGGCTCCCGGATGCGCATCCGCCGGATGACCGCACCGCCGGACCTCCGCGAGTTCGACGAGAAGATCGCGGGCGTGCGCCGCGACAAGGAGTCGGCCATCGACTCCCAGGACTTCGAGAAGGCGGCCTCTCTCCGCGACAAGGAGAAGCAGCTGCTGGCGGCGAAGGCCAAGCGCGAGAAGGAGTGGAAGGCCGGCGACATGGACGTCGTCGCCGAGGTCGACGGCGAGCTGATCGCCGAGGTCCTGGCGACCGCCACGGGCATCCCGGTCTTCAAGCTGACCGAGGAGGAGTCCTCGCGTCTGCTGCGCATGGAGGACGAGCTCCACAAGCGGGTCATCGGCCAGAAGGACGCCATCAAGGCGCTCTCGCAGGCGATCCGTCGTACGCGAGCGGGTCTGAAGGACCCGAAGCGTCCTGGTGGTTCCTTCATCTTCGCCGGCCCCTCGGGTGTCGGTAAGACGGAGCTGTCGAAGACCCTCGCGGAGTTCCTCTTCGGTGACGAGGACGCGCTGATCTCCCTCGACATGTCGGAGTTCAGCGAGAAGCACACGGTCTCGCGCCTCTTCGGCTCGCCCCCCGGATACGTGGGCTACGAAGAGGGCGGCCAGCTGACCGAGAAGGTCCGCCGCAAGCCGTTCTCCGTCGTCCTCTTCGACGAGGTCGAGAAGGCCCACCCGGACATCTTCAACTCGCTGCTGCAGATCCTGGAGGACGGTCGCCTGACCGACTCCCAGGGCCGGGTCGTGGACTTCAAGAACACGGTCATCATCATGACGACCAACCTCGGCACCCGGGACATCTCCAAGGGCTTCAACCTCGGCTTCGCGGCCGTGGGTGACGTCAAGAGCAACTACGACCGGATGAAGGCCAAGGTCAACGAGGAGCTGAAGCAGCACTTCCGCCCCGAGTTCCTGAACCGTGTCGACGACACGGTGGTCTTCCACCAGCTGACCGAGGAAGACATCATCCAGATCGTCGACCTCATGGTCGCGAAGGTGGACGAGCGTCTGAAGGACCGGGACATGGGCATCGAGCTCAGCCCGAGCGCCAAGTCCCTCCTCGCGAAGAAGGGCTACGACCCCGTCCTGGGTGCCCGGCCGCTGCGCCGGACCATCCAGCGCGAGATCGAGGACATCCTCTCCGAGAAGATCCTCTTCGGTGAGCTGCGTCCCGGCCACATCGTGGTCGTCGACACGGACGGCGAGGGCGAGGCCAAGGCCTTCACCTTCCGCGGCGAGGAGAAGTCGGCGCTCCCCGACGTCCCGCCGATCGAGCAGGCCGCCGGCGGTGCCGGTCCCAACCTGAGCAAGGAGGCGTGACCTCCGGGTCCGCCTGAAAAGGGGCTGCCCCGGGACTTCGGTCCCGGGGCAGCCCCTTTTCCTTTCCCGGTGAGGGAGCGGTCAAAGAATGTTGTGGGTCCTCGTCGTCGTGTGATCGCCGGGCAATTGATCCGAGAGATGCTCCGGAGCGACGGCCGTCTCCGAATCGAGGACGAAATTGACCGTCCGCAGGTTCGGCAGCACGGACCGGAGCACGGACAGGTCCTCGTTCCCCGCCGGTTTCCTGAGCTCCAGGTGCTCCACCGTCGGCAGCGGCGGCGCCGCATCGAGAGCCTCCAGCGCGGCCCGGTGGATCCGCAGTTCCCTCAGCTCCGGCAGCGCGGTGACCTCGGACCAGTCGGCCCGGGTGAGCGCGCCGGGCATGCGGCTCAGCCACAGGGTGCGCAGGGACTGCCAGTGGCTCAGCCCCCGCATCCCGGTGTCACGGAGTACGTCCGCTCCGAAGGAGACGACTTCCAGGGGCGAGTCCAGGGGGAGGGCCTCACTGAGCGACCGGCCCGTGAGCAGGTCCCCGACGTTCAGCTCGCGCAGCGAGGTCAGCCGCGTCAGACCACCGGGGACCGGAGCCCGTCCCGGGGCGGACATCAGGGACAGCCTCCGCAGCGGCAGCTCGGTGAGGGGCGTGACGTCCTCGACCTCCGTGCCCTGATCGAGGTTGAGCTGCTCCAGCCGCCCTTGAGCCGTCAGGAAGTCCAGGTCGCGCAGACGCCTGTTGTACCGCAGCGCCAGATGTGTCACCTGGTCGGGTGGCAGGGCCGAACGCAGCTCCGCCGAGCCGAGGTCCCCGACGAGCTGGAGTCGGGGCCGGCCGCCCAGCTCGCGCAGCACGCGGAGCTGCTCGGTCGAGTGCGCGGTGAAGTACAGGCCGTCCGGGGCGAGATGGGCGACGACCTCGGAGGCGTACCTCTCCGTGTCGAACCGGTGCCAGCCCCAGCTGAGCTGCGCCCGTACGGGCAGGGACGGGTGCGAGCGGAAGCGGGCCAGCACCGGGACGGCCGCGTCGGTGCCGACCAGGGAGGCGGTGACCACCACGCCCCGGGCCTCGGTCTCGGTCAGCCCCTCGGGCCCGGGGAGCAGCTCCAGGACGAGGGGGCCGGCCTCGGCCAGGGCGCGGGCCTCCTCGGACGTCCGCGGCGGGATGAGCGCGGCAGCCTCGCCCTCCACCGCCGCCCGCACCTCGGGCGCGAGCTGCGTGGCGTGTTCCAGCGAGGCGAGGGCGAGTAGCCGTACGCGGGTCGCGGGCGCTCCTTCGAGCCGTGCCGCGGACTCGGTCATGGCTCCCAGCAACTCGGCCCGTTCCCGTGGGCGGGCATGGGCGACGGCCATCCGGACCACGTCCGCCCACTGGGACTCCCCGGCGTTGCGCACCAGCAGCCCGAAGTCCCCGTCCTCCACCGCGGCCTTGGCGCCCAGGTAGTCCTGGAAGGTGCGGTGGACGAACTCGACCGTGCCGGGGGCGGGTTCACGCAGGAGACCGCTGCGGAGGACGAGGTGACGCAGTATCTGTGAGGCGTCGCCCTGGTGGGCGGCGGCCGGGAGGGAGGGCAGCACGTCGGCGACGATCCGTTCGGCGCGGTCACGGTCCATCTCCACCCGGCTGTTGCGGATGAGCCAGTAGGCCAGCCGCTGGAGGAGCTGGATCTGCGGGAGTTCGGTGAGGTGGATGCCGTCCTGCCCGCGCTCCCGCCCGAACATGTCCCGTTCCTCGTCGCGGCGCGACAGTAGCATGGAGAGCGCGGCGTCGTACAACTCCTGTCTGCCGTAGGGCAGATAGCCCCGCCGGTCGCGGTGGAGCGCGCAGATCAGGCCGCACATCAGGTGGTTGGTGGCCAGCCGGCCGAGGTCCGGCTTGGTGCGGACGGCGTCGAGGAGGGAACGCTCGTAGCCGTCGAGGCGGTCCGTGTCCGAGGCGTCCAGGCGGGCCGCGGCATGCCAGCGGCGGACGAACGCGGTCACGTCGTCGGCGGTCATCGGGGACAGGACGAGCTCGGTGAATCCTTCGGGCGCGAGCCAGTCCTCCCGTACCGCGGAGGGCCGGGAGGTGACCAGCCACTGGTTGCCGGGGTAGGCGCAGAGGAGCTCGCGCAGCCAGCGGCGGGTGCCCTCGCGGTCGCGTTCGGGGATCTCGTCGAGGCCGTCGACGAGCAGCAGGCCCCGGCCGTGGCCGAGGACGCGGTCGGTCCAGCCGTCCGGTTGGACCGCGTGGAACGGGATCCGGACGGCGGCGAGGAAGGCGTCGGGGGCTGGCAGGCCGTCCGGGCGGCGGACGAGGGTGCGCAGCGGGAGGACGAAGGGGACGCGGTCTCCCCGTTCGCCGCGTGCCGCGGTCACCGCCAGCCACTGCACCAGGGTGGTCTTGCCGGAACCGGCCACGCCGCGCAGCAGGACCAGGTCCTGCTCCGTCAGGGCCTGTTCGGCGGGCAGGGAGGTGCCGGCCGACGCGATGAGCACGCCGTCGGGGGAGGCGGTCTCCTCGTCCTCCGTGGGGCGTACGGCCTGGAGGCTGAGGTAGGCGGCGTCCAGCGGCCAGCGTTCCGGGGAGTCGACGAGGTCGATGCCGTAGATGGTGAGGTGGCTGTGCCGGGTGGCGACATGGGCGAGGTAGCGCTCCTCGAAGGCCTGGTCGGTGCCGCCCGTCATGGGGGTCCGCGCGATCAACTCGTCCATCTTGGCGATGAGTTCGCGCTGTCTGCGGCTCTGTTCCACGAGGGTGCGGGGGACAAAGGTCGAGCGCTGCGTGAAGAAGTGCAGGATGTGGAGGCAGGCCGAGTCGAGCAGGCCCTCGTAGAGCAGCGTCGCGTCGAAGGACAGGTCGCGGTCGGGGTTCCCGCCGGCCGCGCGCAGGTGCAGGGCGAGCGCCCGGTGGCCGAGTTCCACCGCCTGGACGTCCGTCATGGTGAGGTCGCCCAGGGAGCGCAGGGTCGTGGCGAGGGCGTGGGCGACGGCCCGCTCCTCACCCGCGGTGACCGGACGTTCTTCGGTCCGTAGCGCCCGGCTGACCAACTCGGCCGAAAGAACGGCCAGTTCCTTCTCGCCCACGACCTGTTTCTCGCCCTTGAACGAGACGAACGCCGATATGCGGACGGGCCGGTCGACGAGTCCGGCCCCCGGACCCTCCGTCACGAAGAGTTTCCTGACGAGCGGCGCGGCCACGCTTGAGGCCAGGCGCGTGCCGATGGCTACTGGGTCCATGACGATCCCCCGGGAGAGCGATGAGCCTGTGGGGCAACCGTATGGTCCGGCGCCCGCTCCCCGCAGTCGAGCGCGGCGACAAGGCCGCCCGGGGCGGTCACCGGGTCGCCGGGCGCCCTGGACGGTCACCGGTCACCGGGCGATACGCGGCCCTTTCTCTCGGAGAGCCGGTCCGGACCGCACCGGCACCGGTGTCGGCGCCCGGCCGGGGCCTGGGCACCGGGCAGGTGCCGTACGGCCGTCGAAAGGGCGCGCTCCGGGGGGATCCGGGGCTGATCCGGGGCGCTGTGAGGGCCTGGCGCACCCCGCGTGGGGCGGGTCGGGGAGGCGGTGCGCGGGTTCGGGCGGCCGGGGTCGGCCGTGAAGGGCCGGAGGGTCTCTCAAAAGCCTTGCGGCCAGGGGCCGCAGCGTAGCCCGCGTCACATTCCGGGGGTCTCGGATCCGGTCCCCCGGTGACATGGGGCACAGGCGTTTTTGCCCCTACTAGGGCGGATAGTGGCACGCCCGGAACGGACATAAGGGACCTTTGGCCCAGGGCTCGAGGGTCGAACGGCGGGCCGTGGGGGCTGCGGCCCGGAAGGCAGGTTTAGCAAGGGATGCACTGGTCCGAAGTGGGCTTAAACCTGGATTCTCGCGCAAAAGCGACAAGATCCCTCGCCTGATGTCCGTGATGTCAAGGTTCATCAAGTTTCGCGATGAACTACTAGTTTGCGTCGTAGAAGGGGGGTTTGAGTGTGCCTGGGGGTGCGGGTTACCAATGAATGGCCCGCTCGGTGGCCGACACCGCACCGAGAGGTTGTTCAGCCCCCCGTCCCCGTCTCCGCGAGGTATTCATGTCGAAGCGCGTCACGTCCCGCAAGTCCCTTACGTCCAAGGTCCGCACCCGAGCGGCCGTCCTGGCCGTCGGCATGGGAGCCACGGTCGCACTGGGCGCAGGGGTCGCGACCGCCGCCGAAACCGGCCTCAACAGCGGAACCGTCACCGCGGCCAACGCCGTACAGACGCAGGCCGCCGCTCAGGCCAAGGCCGCCGCCGTGAAGAAGGCCACCGCCGTGAAGGTGGCGGCCGCGAAGAAGACCGCCGCCAAGAAGACGGCCGCCTCCTGGGTCGACCCGGTGAAGAAGTACACGCTGTCCGCCTCCTTCAACCAGGCCGGCGGCATGTGGTCCCACAAGCACTCCGGCCAGGACTACGCCGTGCCGATCGGCACCGACGTCGTCGCCGCCCACGGCGGTACGGTCGTGAAGGCGGGCGGCAACGGCGCCGGTGACGGTCCGGCGTACGGCAACGCCGTCGTCATCAAGCACGCCAACGGCACGTACTCGCAGTACGCCCACCTGTCGCGCGTCGACGTGAGGATAGGCCAGGTCGTCGCCACCGGTCAGCACATAGCCCTGTCCGGCAACACCGGTAACTCCAGTGGCCCGCACCTGCACTTCGAGATCCGCACGACCCCGAACTACGGTTCGGCCGTCAACCCGGTCGCCTTCCTGAACTCCAAGGGCGTCAAGGTCTGATCCATCCCGCGCCGGTGATCCGGCGCGGAGCCCCCGCGGGGGCGGCCCGAGGCGGAGCCCGGCGTCGCGAGACGACGCCGCGAGGCTCCGCCTTCGTGCGTGCCGGATCGTGCCGTGTCCGTGCCCGCGCGTACGGCGGGAGCGGCCCGGGCGTGCGGCGCGTCCCGCCGGGACGTCCTACGAAGCCCTGCCCTCGTGGGCCTGGGTCACCAGGTCGATCGCGACCTCCAGGACGGCCTTGCGCTTGTCCTCGGGGTCGCCCTCGACGTCCTTGAGGACGAACATGCCGGCGTGCATCGTGAAGAGCGCGCTGATGCAGCGGACCTGGTCGGTCAGCGGCGACTCGGGTTCCTTGATGATCTCCAGCATGCTGATCATCCGGTCCTTGAAGGTCTCGCCGATGCTCAGCTCGCGCACCGTCGCCTGGTTCTCCTGCATGAAACGGAAGAGCGGGGACGCGCCGCCGAGGGCGTTGCTGTAGCGGCGCAGCACCTCCTGCTTGGTCTCCAGGGTGTGCGGCTGGCCCTTGCCCCACTCGATCAGTTCGTCGAGCGGCCTCGTCAGATCCTCGAAGATGCTGATGAGGATCTCTTCCTTGGTCTTGAAGTGGTAGTAGAGCGCCGCCTTGGTGACGTCGAGGTGCTCGGCGATCTCGCGCAGCGAGGTCTTCTCGTAGCCGTGCTCGGAGAAGAGTTCGAGGGCCACGTCCTGGATGCGCTGCCGTGTGTCGCCCCGGCGCTGCCGCTTCGTGCCGTCCATCGTGCCGCCCATCCTCGTACTCCTCGCGCTTCCGCGCCGCCTGGGAACTTACCTGTCGTCCGGTCGGTGAACCTTTACACCAACTTGACGCCCGGCTAGTTACGGGGCTACTTTCCGTGAGTATAGTCAGCTTGCCGGTCGGCAAGTAAGTAGCCGAGCGGTGGCAGTGACACCTAGGGGAGTGGAAACGATGGCGGACACGACGAAAACGGTCGTACCGGCCGACGGGCAGGCCGGGAGCGAACCGGCGCCCCAGGAGGGGAAGCAGCAGCGCAGCGTACGGGTCGTCCTGTTCGCGCTCATGACCGCGATGATGCTCGCGATGCTCGACAACATGATCGTCGGTACGGCGATGCCGACGATCGTCGGCGAACTGGGCGGCCTGAAGCACCTGTCCTGGGTGGTCACCGGCTACACCCTCGCCACCGCGGCCTCCACCCCGATCTGGGGCAAGCTCGGCGACCTGTACGGACGCAAGGGCGTCTTCCTGGCCTCGATCGTGATCTTCCTGATCGGGTCCATGCTCAGCGGCATGGCCCAGGACATGGGTCAGCTCATCGGCTTCCGCGCCATTCAGGGCCTGGGCGCCGGCGGTCTCATGGTCGGCGTCATGGCGATCATCGGTGACCTCATCCCGCCCCGCGAGCGCGGCAAGTACCAGGGCATGATGGCCGGCGTGATGGCCTTCGCCATGATCCTCGGCCCGCTGGTCGGCGGCAGCATCACCGACCACTGGGGCTGGCGCTGGTCCTTCTACATCAACCTGCCGCTCGGCGCCATCGCCCTCATCGCGGTGACCGCCGTCCTGCACCTGCCGAAGAAGCGCGTCGAGGCGAAGATCGACTACCTGGGTGCCGGGCTGCTGACGCTCGGTATCTGTTCGATCGTCCTCGTCACCACCTGGGGTGGCACCGAGTACGCCTGGGGCTCCGCGCGGATCATGGAGCTGACCGGGATCGGCGTCGCCTCCCTCGTCGGCTTCGTGTTCTGGCAGACCAAGGCCGCCGCGCCGATCATCCCGCTGCACATCTTCCGCAGCCGCAACTTCACGCTGATGTCGATCATCGGCTTCATCACCGGCTTCGTGATGTTCGGCGCCGTGCTCTTCCTGCCGCTGTACCAGCAGTCCGTGCAGGGCGCGTCCGCCACGAACTCCGGTCTGCTGCTCCTGCCGATGCTCGGTTCGATGCTCACCGTCTCGATGGTGGCCGGCCGTGTCACCACCAACAGCGGCCGCTACAAGATCTTCCCGCTCGTCGGCAGCGTGCTGATGGTCGCAGGTCTGTTCCTGCTCTCGCTGATGGACACCGAGACGACCCGGCTCACCTCCGGGCTGTACATGGCGGTGCTCGGCGCCGGCATGGGCTGCCTGATGCAGATCACGATGCTCGTGGCGCAGAACAGCGTGGAGATGAAGGACATGGGCGTCGCGTCCTCGTCCACCACCCTCTTCCGTACGCTCGGCTCGTCGTTCGGTGTCGCCATCATGGGCGCGCTGTTCAACAACCGGGTGCAGGACGTCATGGCCGAGCGGGCCGGGGCCCTCGGCTCCAAGCTGACCGAGACGTCCGCGCAGCTCGACGCGGCGAGCATGGCGAAGCTGCCCGCGGCGGCGCGGGAGGCCTACCAGCACGCGGTGTCCTCCGGCACGCACAGCGCGTTCCTGCTCGGCTCCGTGGTGGCCGTGCTCTCGCTGGTCGTGGCGGTCTTCGTCAAGGAGGTCCCGCTGAAGGGCGCGGGCGCTCCGAAGTCCGCCGGGGACGGCGCGCAGGCCGAGTCGGTCTGACCCCGACCGCCCGTTTCCGCTCCACCGTGTTCCCCTGAGCACCACCGAACCGCCTGATACGAAGGCCCCCGGCGCCGTCCGCCCCGGGGGCCTTCGCCGTTCCCCACTACGGTCCGTGGCGCGGGCCGCGTGCCGTGGGGCGTCCCGCTGGCCGCCGCCGGAACGCGGGCCGGACGCGGGAGCCGCGGCTCGACGGGGCCGCCTGCGGCGTCCGGGCCGTCCGGGGGCGGGAGGCCGGGGACCCCAGGGGTCCCCGGGGACGCCGGAACCCGCCCGGGGCGACCGGGCTTCCGGCCGACGGTCCGGCGGCCCGCTCGGGGCCCGGCGCCTACGGCGTGCCGGGAAGCCGGACGGTGACGAGCAGACCGCCGCCCGGCCGGGGGACGAGGCCGAGGGTCCCGTCGTGGGCGCGGACGATGCCGGCCACGATGGCCAGGCCGAGGCCGACACCGGCGTGCTCGTCGGTGCGGACGCGCTCCGTCCCGCGCCGGAACGGCTCGGTGAGGGCCGGCACCAGTTCCGGCGGCAGCGGGCGGCCGGTGTTCTCGACCCGCAGCACGCTCGTGCCGCCGTCCGTCCCGGTGTGGACCGTCACCGTGCCGCCGTCGGGGAGGTTGTGGACCACGGCGTTCTGGACGAGGTTCGTCGCCATCCGCAGCAGGAGTTCCGCGGAGCCGCTGGTCCGGGCCGCCCCGCCGGTGACGTCGAGTGTGATCCGGCGCAGTTCGGCGAGGGGGAGCAGCGTCTCGGCGGCCTCCTCGGCGACGAGGGAGAGGTCGACGATCTCGCGGGGAAGGTCTCCGCGGTCGCTGCGGCTGAGCAGCAGGAGCGCCTCGGTGAGGTCGATCGCCCGGGAGTTGACGGCGTGGAGGCGTTCGACGAGTTCGTCCCGGTCCCGGGTGGGGTCCTGGCGGGCGACCTCCAGGAGGGTCCGCGAGATCGCCAGCGGGGTGCGCAGTTCGTGGGAGGCGTTCGCGGCGAACCGCTGCTGCTCGGTGACCTGGGACTCGAGCTGTTCGAGCATCGAGTCGAACGCGTCGGAGAGTTCGCGGAATTCGTCCTGGCGGCCCTTCATACGGATCCGGTGGGACAGCGACCCGTTCCCGGCCGTGCGTACCGCGTCCGTGATCCGGGTGAGGGGCGAGAGCATCCGGCCGGCGAGGACCCATCCGCCGAGGAGGCCGAACACCAGGAGGAAGGCCAGGGAGACGGCCGCGGCGGGGGCGAAGCCGCGCAGCAGGTCGGAGCGGTTGGGCCCCACGATGATCACGGCGCCGTACGCGTTCTGGAGGGATCTCGGGTCGCTGGTCGGCAGCCAGCGCAGCACGAACACCCACATGACGACCAGCAGGAGCGTGCCGGCGACGAAGAGGAAGCCGGCGTAGCTGAGGGTGAGCCTCAGCCGGGCGCTGTGCCCCGGACGCCTATCCACGCGTACCGCCGGGGTGGTCGGGGTCGAGACCGGTCTCGGGGACCGTCCCGGTGTCGATCCGGTAGCCGACACCCGGCACGGTGGCGATGATCCATGGTTCGCCGAGCCGTTTGCGCAGCGCGGAGACGGTGATGCGGACGGCGTTGGTGAAGGGGTCGGCGTTCTCGTCCCAGGCCCGCTCCAGCAGCTCCTCGGTGCTGACGACGCCGCCCTCGGCGCCGACCAGGACGTCGAGCACGGCGAACTGCTTGCGGGTGAGCGCGACATAGCGTCCGTCGCGGAAGACCTCCCGGCGGAAGGGGTCCAGCCGCAGGCCCGCGATCTCGCGCACCGGGGGCCTGGCGTACGCGCGCCTGCGGTCGAGCGCCCGCAGCCGCATGACGAGCTCCCGCAGCTCGAAGGGCTTGGTGAGGTAGTCGTCGGCGCCGAGCCCGAACCCGGACTCCTTGTCGTCGATCCGGTCGGCGGCGGTGAGCATGAGGATCGGCATGCCGCTGCCGGAGGCGACGATGCGCCGGGCGACCTCGTCGCCGGAGGGGCCGGGGATGTCGCGGTCGAGGATCGCGAGGTCGTAGGAGTTGACGCTCAGCAGCTCCAGGGCGGAGTCGCCGTCACCGGCGATGTCCGCGGCGATCGCCTCCAGCCGCAGACCGTCACGGACGGCTTCGGCCAGGTAGGGCTCGTCCTCCACGATCAGTACGCGCATGCCCGAAGCCTAAGCAGCGCGGCCGGCCGTCGACGGCCACGAGGACCCGTGCGGGAACCCGTGCGCACCGGACACACGGGCTCAGCCCGCCGGTTCCAGCGCGGGGCGGGGCAGCTCCGACGGAGCCTCCGGCGTGGTGCGCCACCAGCGGCGCGACGCCAGCGCGGCCAGCACGGCGCCGGCGGCGTTGACCAGGACGTCGTCCACGGAGGACACCCGGTCCAGCCACAGGACGTACTGCGCGACCTCGACCAGGACCGAGCAGCCCGCCCCGAGCGCCAGGATGCGCGGCACGGACGTCAGCGCCCTGAACCGCATGGGGGCGAAGAACCCCAGTGCCGCGAAGACCAGCAGGTTGCCGACGATCCCGCCCGACCCCATCGTCACCAGGTCCCGCAGCGGCACCAGACTCACCCGGCGGGGGGCGACCCCGGGCGCGGCGCCCGGCATCATGGTCATCCACAGGAACGGCACCGTCCCGTGGACCATGCCCACCTCGGCCAGCGACATCCGCCAGGCCGGGGAGACCCCGGCGGCACGTCGGCGGCGGGCCAGCGCCCACACCACCAGCGCGGCCGCCGGCAGCGCGACCAGCGTCATCAGCACCACACCGTTGAAGGTGTCGTAGCAGCCGTGCCACCGCCCGGCCGCACACCTCGGGGCGGACATCATCAGCGGCCGCCGCAGGACGAACAGGGCGCCCGCCAGGCCGAGGACGGCCAGGACGAGGACCACGATCCGGCGCGTGCGGCCGGGCGGTGCCGGCAGGGGTGCGTTGGCGTTCATACCGCCATTGGAGCCCGAGGGGCGTTGCGGGGGCGTATGCGGTTTTCGATACGCCCGCGATACACGGAGCCCCGGCAGACCGAGGAACCGGAGCGGTCCGGTGCGGCCCGGACCTGTGCGGTGCGGTCCGGTGGGGGTCCGGCTCGGCTCGGCCTGGCCTGGCCAGGCCAGGCCAGGCCCGGCCCGGCGAGGTGCGGCGAGGCCCGGTACGGCGAGGTCCGGCCCGATGTGACCCGGACCGGCGCGGCGGGGGAGGGGGCGGCCGGCTCGGCTTCCGGCAGCCCGCCCCCTCCGGCTGCCCCGCGCCCGGTCGCCCCCGGCTACTTCGCGGACGCAGGCAGGATCGGATAGCTCCCGGTGTTCGTCGGCGCGTGCTCCGGCAGCCACAGGACCGCCACCGCGCCCTCGGCGGGTACGTCGCCGGGGGCCCCGGCGGGCCGTACGTTGCGGAAGGTCAGCCGGGCGCCGAGCACCCGGGCCTGGCCCTCGGCGATGGTCAGGCCCAGCCCGTGGCCGTCCCCCGCGCGGTCGGTGCTGCCCGTGCGGAAGCGGCTGGGCCCCTCGGCGAGCAGCTTCTCCGGGAAGCCGGGGCCGTGGTCGCGGACGCGGATGACGCGCCCCTCGACGGTCACCTCGATCGGCGGCCTGCCGTGCCGGGCCGCGTTCGCCAGGAGGTTGAGCAGGACGCGCTCCAGCCGGCGCGGGTCCGTCGTGACCTCCGACTCGTGCACGACGCGCACCTCGACGTCCGCGCCCTTGGCGGCCACCCGCCGGGTCACGAACTCGCCGAGCATGAGGTCCTGGAGCTCGGCCCGTTCGGAGGCGCCGTCGAGCCGGGCGACCTCCAGGACGTCCTCGACGAGGGTGCGCATGGCCTGCGCCCTGTCCCGTACGAGCTCGGTGGGGCGGCCGGGCGGCAGGAGCTCGGCCGCAGTGAGCAGCCCGGTCACCGGGGTGCGCAGTTCGTGGGCGATGTCGGCGGTCACCCGGCGCTCGGCCTCGATGCGCTGCTGGAGCGCGTCGGCCATGGCGTCCACGGCACGCGCGAGGTCGTCGGTCTCGTCGAGCACGACACCGCCGATGGCGTCCCGGACCCGGACGTCCGGCTCACCCTTGGCGACCCGGTTCGCGGCGGCCGCCGCCTTGCGCAGCCGGCGCGACAGCTGGCCGCCGATGAGCACCCCGAGGGCGCTGCCGCCGAGGACGACCGCGATGGAGCCGATGATGAGCGCCCGGTCGAGGTCCTCCATCACGTCCGCGTTGCGGTCCGTGAACCGCTCGTGCCAGGACAGCACCTGGCCGTTCCTGAGCGGTACGGCGGCCCAGATGTCCGGCACGCCGCCCGCGGTGTCGGAGACGTAGGTCGCCCGCCGTCCCTCCGAGACCTTCGCCAGCAGGTCCGCCGGGATGGCGGGGTCGTCGACCCTGGCACCGAACGGCGGCTGCCTGCCCGGCCCGTACATGCGCTGCGCGAGCTGGATGCGCTCGTCGGCCAGATCGCGCGAGTTGTCCAGCATCGAGACACGGGCCGCGTTGTGCACGACCAGGCTCAGCGCGATCGCGACCAGCGCGCCGACCAGGGCGATCGCCGTGCTGAGCTTCCAGCGGATGCCCGTGCGGATGCTCGTACCCGAATCCGCTCCCCGGTAGATGCCTATGCCGAGACTTCTGCCCCGCAGGACACATCCGCCTCCGCGCCCGCCTCCGCCCGCGCCCGGACGTCTCCCCGCCACCGATTCGCGCCCCCGCACCTGCCCCGGAACCTGTCCGTGCGCCTGTGCCTGCGGCTGTGCCGGGACCGTGGGCTTCCCCGGAGCCGAGCGCCGAAATATCCCCCGCATACCCGAATCAGGCCTTCAACTTGTAGCCGAAGCCGCGGACCGTCTCGATGCGGTCCTGGCCGATCTTCGTACGAAGCCGCTGCACATGGACGTCGACCACCCGGGTGTCCCCGCCCCAGCCGTAGTCCCACACCCGTTCGAGCAGCTTGTCGCGGCTCAGGACCGTCCCGGGCGCGGCGGAGAACTCCAGGAGCAGCCGCATCTCGGTGGGCGTCAGGGCCACCTGCGCTCCGTCCCTGCGCACCTCCATGCCCTCGGTGTCGATCTCCAGGTCACCGAAGGCGAGCATCCCGCCGTCCACCGGCCCGGCCCCCTCGGCCGCCCCGCCCTGGCCGCCGCCCGCGTGCCCGAAGCGGCGCAGCACCGCGCGGATCCGGGCGACCAGCACGGCGCCGTCGAAGGGCTTGGTCACGTAGTCGTCGGCACCGGCCTCCAGGCCGAGCACGACGTCGATCGAGTCCGCGCGCGCGGACAGCATGATGACCGGCACGGTCGACTCGTCGCGGATGCGGCGGCACAGCGAGACGCCGTCGAGTCCGGGGACCATCACGTCCAGCAGGGCGATGTCGGGGCGGTCGGCGCGGAACGCCTCCAGGCCCGAGAGCCCGTCGGGCATGGCCGTGACCGCGAAGCCGTCGCGTTCCAGGGCGAGTTGTGTGGCCTCGCGGATGACGTCGTCGTCCTCGACGAACAGGACGTGGGTCTGCTCTGCCATCCGGCTGTTCCGTCCGCTCTCAGTTCGCGTCGGGGGCGGACGAACTCGCACCGCCCACCGCGTTGCTGTAGTCGTTGTGGATCCGGGACCGCTCGACGAAGCGGGTCGCGGACCAGCCGTAGGTGATCACTTCCTCGCTGGAGGGGTACGACACCGGGTCGCCCTTCTCGTACAGCTGCTGGGTGACCACCAGATCGCCCCGGTCTATCTCGGCGTAGACCGGCGGCTCCTCGGCCCTGAACACATTCTGGTACCCGCCGTTCTCCGCGCGATAGACGTACGAGCCGATGCCCACGGCGTCGGCACAGGTCATCACGTTGATCACTATGTCGTTCGACGATCCGCCGGTCAGGCTCCCGTACGACACGTCGACCGGGTACTCGTCGGCGACACACGGCTTCAGGTCGCGCTTGACGGCCTGGCTGACCGTCGGGTCCGCCTTGACGATCCTGACCGCGTCGACCCGCCGGGGCGCCCGGCTGGGCGAGCCGGAGACGACCGGCGTGGAACCGCTCTTGGCGACCGTGTCGCTGCCCGCCGGACCCTCGTCACGGGCGCCGGTGCCGCCGGTGGCGCACGCGGTCACGAAAAGGCCGAGGGCGGTGAACCCGGCCGCAGCCGAACTCCCCGCCTTCAGGGCACCTCTGGCCCGGACTCCTAGGCCGCGCAACGCTCCCGCTCCTTACTCGCTTCGAGCGCGCGGGCGGCGCTCTCCTCGTGGTCCCGGCTCTCCAGCTCCTCGCGGAGCCGCGCCAGCGCCCGGTGCAGTGTGCTCTTGACCGTTCCGGCCGACATGCCGAGCGCGGCGGCCGTCTCCTCCGTGGACATCTGCTCCCAGTGTCGCAGGACCACGACACTGCGCTGCTTGGGTGCCAGCACCTTCATGATGTCCATCAGCAGCGCGCGGTCCGCGTGCTGCTCGGTGGCGTCCTCCACGCTCGCGTCCGGCAGCTGCTCGGTGGGCACCTCTTCGAGCTTGCGGGCGCGCCACCACTCGGTGCGCGTATTGATCATCACACGGCGCAGGTAGGCGTCGGCCAGCCGCTTGTCGGCGATGCCGTCCCAGCGGCCGTACGTCCGTACGAGGGCGGTCTGGAGCAGGTCCTGGGCGTCGACCGGGTCGGGGACCAGGCGGCGGGCACTGCGCAGCAGCGCGTCCTGCCGGGTGCGGACGTACTCCTCGAATTCGAGCACCTCACCGTGCGCCATGACCAACCGCCTCCATCCCCGTTTCCGGCCTGACCCCCGCCGGTTGTCCCTTGCCTGCGAACCGCCTTTCCGCGGCCGCTGGTTGCGGCCCTTCCTGCGGTACGGCAATGAAGCTACGGAGGGGTTGTCACGGGGTTGTCCGAGACAGCCTGCGGCCAGCACTCGGCTGTCCGTCGGTTGTGTAACGGTTGTAGGCGCGGGGTAAAGCGCGGGGGACGTTCGTCCGGTTTGGCGCCGGTTCGGGGTCGCCGTCGTGCCGCGGCCGAGCCGTAGCCGTGCCGCGGCCGTGCAGCCGCTGTGCCGCCCCTGTGGGACGGCTATGCGGTCGGGAGCCGGTACAGACCGCCGGGGAGCGGCTCCACCAGTCCGTCGGCGACGAGTCCGTCGAGCGCCCGGGCCCGCTGGACCGGCTCGTCCCACACCCGGTCCAGCGCGGTCTGCGGAACCGGCACATGGGCCTCCCGCAGGACGGCCAGCAACTTGCCGCGCACCTGACGGTCGGTGCCCGCGTACGTCTGGCCCTTGCGCGGCGGCCCCTCGTGCTCCGGCTTGCCGGCCAGCCGCCACGCGCACTGCGCGGCGATCGGGCAGCGGTGGCACGTCTCGTTCCGCGCCGTGCAGACCAGCGCGCCGAGCTCCATCGAGGCGGCGGCCCAGCGCGAGGCCGTGCTCTCGTCCTCGGGCAGCAGGGCGCGGGCGAGCCTGCGCTCGGCGGCGGTGGTGGCGTTCGGCGGGTACTGGACACCGGTGACGGCACGGGCGAAGACCCGGCGGACGTTCGTGTCCAGCACGGGATGCCGCTGGCCGTAAGCGAACGACGCGACCGCCGCCGCCGTGTACTCCCCGATACCGGGCAGCGCCAGCAACTGCGCGTGCTCCGTGGGTACGTCGCCGCCGTGCCGTTCCGCTATGGCGACCGCGGCGCCGTGCAGGCGCAGGGCGCGGCGCGGGTAACCGAGCCGTCCCCAGACCCGGACGGCCTCGCCGGGAGCGTCCTTGGCCAGGTCGGCGGGGCGCGGCCAGCGGGCCAGCCACTGCTCGTACACGGGCAGTACACGGTTGACCGGGGTCTGCTGGAGCATGAACTCGCTGACCATCACGGCCCAGGGGCCGGCATCGGGATGCCGCCAGGGCAGATCGCGGGCGTGCTCGTCGAACCAGGCGATGACGGGGGTGTGGAGGTTCTCGCCGGGAGCGTTCCGGGTGGGCTCGGTGAGTCTGGTGGGTGCAGTCATGGCTCTGTCGATCCTGCCATGCGACGGTGGGGATACGGGCACGACGCCGGGGGCGGGCGGTGGTGAAGACGGTCCCGGGCGGCCGTCCTGGCGCCGGAAAGGCCGCCCGCCGGAATGATGATCCGGAAAAGTTGGATCGAGGCGGCGGGTGGAGCGAACGGCGGGGCGGATCTCTCGTACAGTTTGCGCCGTGGGATCTCTGCGCAATCCGGTCGGGCCGCTCCCCTCCACCATCTACTGGCGTCGGAGGGCCGTTCTGCTGTCCGTACTAGGGCTGTTGGCGCTGCTGACGGTCTGGGTGGTCGGGACCGGCGGTGGGGCCGGCAACAACAACGGCAGCGGGTCGAACGGCAAGAACCCCGCGTCCTCGATCACTCCCGGTCCTTCCGGTTCGGGTCCCGCGATCAGTCAACACCCGGGCGGCCGCGACGAGTCGAGCGGCGCCGCTGACGACGGCGGCGACGGTGAGGGGTCCGGCGGCGGGGGCGACGGGGGTTCCGGTGACGACTCCGGCGACGGTTCGGACGACGGGTCCACGGGTTCCGGCGCGAGCACCGGCGGCGGTTCCGGCGAAGGGGCCGGGGACGGCTCCGGGATCGGGGTCGGCTCGGGCGATCAGCTCCCGGTCGGCTCCACGCTCCCCAACTGCACCGCGAACAGTGTGAAGTTGACGCTCAAGAGCGAGCGCAACTCGTACGCCCCCGGTGAGCGGCCCACCATCGAGATCCTCGTCAAGAACTCCTCGGGCGGCGACTGCAAGGTCGATCTCGGCCCGAAGGACACTGTTCTGACGATCACTCAGGCGGGCGACGACGACGACATCTGGGCCTCGGACGACTGCCCGAAGGCAACGGCGGGCGCCCTGTACCGAGTTCCGGCCGGCAGCCAGGTCACCTACACCGTGAAGTGGGACCGCAAGCCCGGAGCCCCGGAGTGCGCGACGCCCCCGGCGGGTTCCGCCCCCGCCGGAACGTACCTGGTCGAGGCCAAGGCGCCGGGCCTGGCGAAGGCGCAGACGTCGTTCGTCCTCTCCAAGGACTGAGGACCGGCCGGCCCTGGCCGGAGGGCCGAAGGCCTTCGGCCAGGGCTCGATCTCGGGATCAGGCTCGTCCGGGGCTCGATCTCGGGCTCGGAGGGCGTACCGGGTCCGGTGCCCGGAGGCGGTACGCCCGTCGGCCGTTCCCGACCACGGACCGGGCCCCGCACCCGCGGAGCGAGCCGGACGGGGGCGGAAAGCCCCGGGGACCGACCCGTCCTAGACGTAGCGCTCCAGGATCGAGGACTCCGCCAGCCGGGACAGCCCCTCGCGGACGCTGCGGGCCCGTGCCTCGCCCACGCCGTCGACCGTCTGGAGATCGTCCACGCTCGCGGCGAGCAGCTTCTGGAGCCCGCCGAAGTGCTCCACGAGCCGGTCGATGATCGCGCCGGGCAGCCGCGGGACCTTGGCGAGAAGCCGGAAGCCGCGCGGGGAGACCGCGGAGTCGAGCGCCTCGGGGGAGCCGGTGTAGCCCAAGGCCTTCGCGACCGTGGACAGTTCGAGGAGCTCCGCGTGGCTGAGCGCGTCCAGCTCGAAGAGCGCCTCGTCGACCGTGCGGGAACGCTTGGCGGTCGGCTCGGGCACGTAGTCCCGGACCACCAGCTCGCGATCGGGCTCGACGCCGGCGATCAGCTCGTCGAGCTGGAGGGTCAGCAGACGCCCGTCCGTCCCCAGCTCGACGACGTACTCGGCGATCTCGGTGGCGATACGGCGCACCATCTCCAGACGCTGGGCGACCGCGGAGACGTCCCGGACGGTGACGAGGTCCTCGATCTCCAGCGCCGACAGCGTGCCCGCGACCTCGTCCAGACGGAGCTTGTAGCGCTCCAGCGTGGCGAGGGCCTGGTTGGCCCGGGAGAGGATCGCGGCCGAGTCCTCCAGGACGCGGCGCTGACCGTCGACGTACAGGGCGATCAGACGCATCGACTGGGAGACCGAGACGATCGGGTAGCCGACCTGCTTGCTCACCCGGTCCGCGGTGCGGTGCCGGGTGCCCGTCTCCTCCGTATGGATCGTCGGGTCGGGCACCAGCTGCACGCCCGCCCGGAGAATCTTGGTGATGTCCTTGTCGAGAACGATGCCGCCGTCGAGCTTGCACAGTTCACGCAGACGGGTCGCGGTGAACTCGACGTCCAGGACGAACCCGCCCGTGCACATCGCTTCGACGGTCTTGTCGGAGCCGAGCACGATGAGTCCGCCCGTGTTGCCGCGGAGAATCCGTTCAAGCCCGTCGCGCAGCGCCGTGCCGGGCGCGACGGCGCTCAGGGCGGCGCGCATCAGGCCATCGGCACCGGAGCTCCCACCGGACTTTCCGGGAGCTGCTGCCCGGTCGTTGGCTGCCACTGCACTCCTCCGGTCGAGGTTCTGGACGCCCGCTTCGCGCACACTCGGTTCGTACGGGCGGGCGAGACCAGGGCAAAGTCTACCGGCGCTGCTCCTCGTCCCGTGGGGCCTCTCTGCGACGCGAGCGCGGAAGGACGCTCAGCGCCGCGCCGATGTCGGCCACTTCCAGCACCTTCATACCGGCCGGGACCTTGCCGGGATCGGTCGGTACGAGCGCGTGGGTGAAGCCCAGACGGTGTGCCTCGGAGAGTCTGCGCTGGACCCCCGTGACCCGTCTGACCTCGCCCGCGAGCCCGACCTCGCCGATCGCCACGAGGTTCTTGGGCAGCGGGGTGTCGCTGGCCGCGGACGCCAGGGCGAGCGCGATGGCGAGGTCCGCGGCGGGCTCGGAGAGCTTCACTCCGCCGACCGTCGCCGAGTAGATGTCCCGCTTCCCGAGAGCGCTGATCCGTCCGCGCTGCTCCAGGACGGCGAGCATCATCGAGACACGGGAGGTCTCCAGACCGGATGTCGTACGGCGCGGGGAGGGGATCTGGGAGTCCACGGTGAGCGCCTGGACCTCGGCGACCAGCGGCCGGCGGCCTTCGAGGGTGACGGTCAGGCAGGTGCCGGGCACGGGCTCGGTGCGACGCGTGAGGAAGAGCCCCGAGGGGTCGGTGAGGCCGGTGATGCCCTCGTCGTGCAGCTCGAAGCAGCCGACCTCGTCCGTCGTCCCGTAGCGGTTCTTGACGCCCCGGACGAGCCTCAGGCGGGCGTGCCGGTCGCCCTCGAACGACAGCACGACGTCCACGAGGTGTTCGAGCAGCCGGGGTCCGGCGATCGCGCCGTCCTTGGTGACATGGCCCACCAGCAGGGTGGCCATGCCCCGCTCCTTGGAGGCCCGGATCAGCGCGCCCGCCACCTCCCGGACCTGCGCCATGCCCCCCGGCGCGCCGTCGATCTCCGGGGAGGCGATGGTCTGGACGGAGTCCAGGATGAGCAGCGACGGCTTCACCGCGTCCAAATGGCCGAGGACGGCCGCCAGGTCGGTCTCCGCCGCGAGGTAGAGGTGGTCGTCGATCGCCTTGATGCGGTCCGCGCGGAGCCGCACCTGGCTCGCCGACTCCTCGCCCGTCACGTACAACGTGCGGTGCTCGTCGCTCGCCGACTTGGCCGCCACGTCCAGGAGGAGGGTGGATTTGCCGACGCCCGGTTCGCCGGCGACGAGGACGACGGCTCCGGGCACGAGACCGCCGCCCAGGACCCGGTCCAGCTCGGGCACGCCGGTGCTGCGGGCGGTCGCCTGCCGGCCGTCGACCTGCCCGATGGGCACCGCGGACGTGGTGACGCGTCCCGGTGCCGTCGTGCGGACAGCGGGCGTGCCGTACTCCTCGACCGTCCCCCAGGCCTGGCACTCGGGGCAGCGGCCGAGCCACTTCGCCGTCTGCCAGCCGCACTCGGTGCAGCGGTAGGACGGCCGGTCCTTCGCGGTTTTCGTACGGGCAGCCATGGACGAACCGTAACCGCCCCCACCGACAACCCGGCACGCACCGGTACGACCGGCGCCGATCCCCCCGCCCCCGCGCCGACGCGCCCGCCCTCCGAGCCGCCCGCCCGCGCCTTCCCCTCCGGGCGTCCGCCACCCGCCCGCGCTCTCCGCGCCGCGTTCCGGGCCGCCCGTTCGCGCACTCCGAGCCGAGTCGGCCGAACCGCTGATGTCAGGGGGCGCCGAGCTCTCCGGGCGTCCTGAGGCCGGCCCCTGGAACCCGGTCGCCACGGCCCCGCGCTCCGTCACCCGGTCCGTGCGGCCCGTGCGGCCCGTGCCGTGACACCTCTGTCCGCACGGCCGTCCCGTGACGCCTCGGTCCGTGCGGCCGTGCGCCGGACCTTCCCGTCGTCGGCCCGCAGCCGGGCCCCCGCCCTGCCCCCCGTTCCGCCCCCGCGACCGGGTTTCCGTACGGTCCTCGGCGGCCGATCTGCCATCGAGTGCCATCGACTGCCATCGCCACCGGTGACGGCCCAGGCCAGGGGTCCGAGGTTCCTGTCCTCTTATGAGGGATCGTTTCACCCGTACGGATTAAAAGTCCTCAAGGTGCAGGAAGGGCCCACCCTCGGGCACCTACGGTCGCACGGGTGATGAGCAGCAGTTCGGAGACCTCCACGCACACCACCGGCGCGCACCGGGCGCACGGAGGCGCGCGCAAGTGGGCGGTCGCGCCCCGTGGTGCGACCCCGCGCACCCTGGTCCAGCGTCCCCCCGCGCGCTACGAGCCTTACCTGGACGGCCTGTTCACCTACTGCCTGTCCGTGCTGTGCGACCACGACGCGGCCACCGCGGCCCTGGGGGACGCCCTCGCGCTGGCCGAGCGGCGGGGCCCGCGCGGCCCGGAGTCCGCCGCCGATCGCAGGGCCTGGCTCTACGCGCTCGCCCGCTGGTCCTGCCTGCGCAAGCTCACCGAGGCACGGCGCAGGCGGCAGGCCGCGCACGCCACCGGACGGCACTCGCCGCAGCGGGGCGACCTCCGGGGCGCCGGCAAGGGTCCCCGCGAGGAGGCCGGCTCCGAGGACGCGCTCAGGGCCGCGGCGGACCGGCGCGCGGCCGGGGCGCTGAGCGTCGCCCCGGTCACCGAGGAGGTCCAGACCCACCGCCGACACGAACTCGGCCTGCTGGCCTGGCCGGAGGCCGCCGGCACGACCCCCGAGCAACGGGAGGCGCTCGAACTCGCCGTACGCCACCAGCTCGCCGCCCACGAGGTGGCCGCCGTCCTGGGCATGGACCTCGTCGCGGCGCGCGAGCTGCTGGCCTCCGCCGCCTGCGAGGTCGAGCGCACCCGTGCGGCGCTCGCCGTCGTGGAGACCGGCGCCTGTCCCAGCGTCGCCCGGCTCACCGGTGACAACCAGCTGGTGCTGAGCACCACCCTGCGCGGCGAGCTGGTCCGGCACGTCGACGACTGCCCGCGCTGCCGCCGTACCGCCGAGCGCGCCGTTCCCGGCTCCTGGCCCGGCACCAGCGTCACGCCCGCGGCGCTCCCCGTCCTCCGGGCCCCGCAGGCGGCCCTGCGCGTCGCCATGGGGCACGCCCCCCGCGCGCGGGGCAGCGCTCCGCGCTTCGACCGGCGCGGCTTCCCGATGGACCCCAAGGACCACGCCGCCCGCAGGGACCGGCTGCGCGCCCGCGCCGTCACCACCACGATCGTCGCCACCGTCGTCGCCGCACCCGTGCTCGCCCTCTGGGCCGCGTACCGGGGCGCCCCGCTGACCGGTGAGGGCATGGACGGCCGCCCGGCCAGCACGAGCGAGGCGCAGGACCCCGACGGCCTGGACGACGGGCGGACCGGCGGCTACGAGAACGCCGGCAACGCCAGCCCCGGACCCGACCCCCACTTCACCAAGGGCAGCCGTTCGCCGGACGTGTCCGTGGAGGTCGTGAGCGCGTCCGGGAGCACCCCGGGACAGAACGCGGGCCACCTGTCGGTGACGGCGGCCGGCGACGGCGACACGACCCTGGTCACGCTCGCCGCGTCCGGCAGTTCGCCGGTCCACTGGTCCGCGCGCACCGGTGCGTCCTGGCTCTACCTCAGCCAGTCGTCGGGGACGCTCGAACCGGGCGAATCGGTGACGGTCAAGGTGTACGTCGATCATCTCCGCGAGCCGGCCGGCCACTGGAGCGCGCGGGTGTCGATCGCGCCGGCGGGCGCGGTGGTCACGATCGGGGGGTACGGGAAGGCGGGCCCGTCCCGTCCCGCCGGCCACACCCCCGCCCCCACCCCGACCGGCTCGACCCCCTCGGGGCCTTCGACCCAGACCCCTCCCGACACGGACCCGTCCCCGACTCCGACGGCCCCGTCGCCCACGCCCACCCCGACCGACTCGGACTCCTCGGACCCGGGCGGCTCGATCCCGCCGCCCGACGACAGCGACGACCCGGGCTCCTCGTAGGCGCCGAGCCCGTGGTCATAGGTCCCGGGCCCCGTGACACTGGGGTCGGGATGTCCGAGATTGGGCCGGGGCCGGCCCAGGTCGGCCGGGTCAGTCCACCGGGTCCGCGGGATGCGGTGCCAGCAGCGGCAGCTGCGAGGCCAGCCGCTCCTCGCACAGCTCGACCAGGCGGTCGTACCCCGCCTTGCCCATCAGCTCGATCAGTTCCGGACGGTACGAGACGTACACCGGGTCGCCGGCCCCGTGTGCCGAGGTCGCCGACGTGCACCACCAGTGCAGGTCGTGGCCGCCCGGGCCCCAGCCGCGGCGGTCGTACTCGCCGATGGAGACCTGGAGGACCCGGGTGTCGTCCGGCCGGTCGATCCAGTCGTACGTCCGGCGCACCGGAAGCTGCCAGCAGACGTCCGGCTTGGTCTCCAGAGGCTCGCGCCCCTCCTTGACGGCCAGGATGTGCAGCGAGCAGCCCGCGCCGCCCGCGAAGCCCGGACGGTTCTGGAAGATGCAGGAGCCCTGGTACGGACGGGTCTGGCGGTCACCGTCCTCGTCCTGCGAGACCCAGCCCGTCTCCACGCCCACGTCGTGGTTCTGCCAGATCTCCGGCGTGAGCCGCGCCACGTGCCCGGCCACCCGCTTCTCGTCGTCCTCGTCGGAGAAGTGCGCCCCCAGCGTGCAGCAGCCGTCGTCGGCGCGCCCCGCCTGGATGCCCTGGCAGCCGCTTCCGAAGATGCAGTTCCAGCGAGAGGTCAGCCATGTCAGATCGCACCGGAAGACCTGCTCGGCATCGGCCGGATCGGGAAACTCCACCCACGCGCGAGCGAAGTCGAGCCCCTTCTCGTCGCTCTTCTTCACGGGCTTCCTCGACTTCGTGGCCTTCGTCTGCGAAGGACCCGTGGCCGATTTGTCGGGTTTCGCCTTTTTCGTCTTTGGCACGCGTCCAGGGTAAGTCGCTTCCGACCGCTCCGGGGACGCTCCGGTCCGCGCCCGAAGATCACCGTTCGATGTGGGCCTTCGCCCCGCCCCCCGTGAACGGCCCTGCGGGCAGTAGCGTTCCGGGCATGAGACTCGGTGTCCTCGACGTGGGTTCGAACACGGTGCATCTGCTGGTGGTGGACGCGCACCCCGGCGCCCGCCCGCTGCCCGCGCATTCGCACAAGGCCGATCTGCGGCTCGCCCAACTGCTCGACGAGAGCGGGGCGATCGGCTCCGAAGGCGTCGACAAGCTGATCGAAACGGTCCGGGACGCCCTGGAGGCCGCCGAGGACAAGGGTGTCGAGGCCATGCTGCCGTTCGCGACCTCGGCCGTGCGCGAGGCGAGCAACGCCGACGAGGTCCTCGCCCGGGTGTACGCCGAGACCGACGTCGAGCTGCAGGTCCTGACCGGCGCCGAGGAGGCCCGGCTCACCTTCCTGGCGGTCCGCCGCTGGTTCGGCTGGTCGGCGGGCAAGCTGCTCGTCCTCGACATCGGCGGCGGTTCCCTGGAGATCGCGTACGGGATGGACGAGGAGCCGGACGCGGCGGTGTCGCTGCCGCTCGGCGCCGGCCGGCTGACCGCGGGCTGGCTGCCCACCGACCCGGCGGACCCGGCCGACGTCCGGGCGCTGCGCCGCCATGTGCGGGCCCAGATCGCCCGTACGGTCGGTGAGTTCAGCCGTTTCGGCGCCCCGGACCACGTGGTCGCCACCTCGAAGACGTTCAAGCAGCTCGCCCGGATCGCCGGAGCCGCACGCTCCACGGACGGCCTGTACGTCCAGCGCGAGCTCAAGCGCCGTTCCCTGGAGGACTGGGTTCCGCGCCTCGCGGCCATGACGGCCGACGAACGGGCCGCACTGCCGGGCGTCTCCCCGGGCCGCTCGGGCCAGCTCCTCGCCGGCGCGCTGGTCGCCGAGGCCGCCATGGACCTCTTCGGTGTGGAGACCCTGGAGATCTGCCCCTGGGCCCTGCGCGAGGGCGTCATCCTGCGCCGCCTGGACCAGATGGCCTCGGAGTGACAGGACCCGCGCCCACGAGACCGACGGGACGCTCCCGCGCGGCGCCTCGGAACGCCTGGAGCGGCAGGCGCCCCGAAAGGGGGCGAGGAACGGCGCGCCCAGCCAGGCACAAGGGGGAGTCCGCCGACGGCCCCCGCCCCCACGGCGACGGGGCCCTCCCGCGCGGCGCCTCGGAACGCCCTGAGCGGCAGACGTCCTGAAGGGGCGCGGGGAACGGCGCGCCCAGCCCTCCGCAAGGGGAGTCCGACGACGGCCCCCCGCCCCCACGGCGACGGCCCCCGGAACGCCCGGCAGGGCCGTGGCATCGATCACAAGCGCGCCCCGCCCCGAGCCCCCACCCCCACCACCGGGAGCCGAACCCGTCCTCGGGCCCGAGGCCGGAGCGTCCCAGGCCGGCAGACCTGTACGCCCCCGGGCGGCAGGCCGGGGAAAGCCCCGCCGGGGCCGAACGGGCCCCCCGGCCAAGCTCGCCACTCCCGCCCGACCGCCGGAGGCACCCCGTACGCTGTCCCTCGTGGCAGAACCAGTCGTGCGGATCCCGGATGCGAAGGTCGCGCTGTCCACGGCGTCCGTATATCCGGAGTCGACGGCGACGGCCTTCGAGATCGCCGCACGCCTCGGGTACGACGGAGTCGAGGTCATGGTGTGGACCGACCCGGTCAGCCAGGACATCGACGCGCTGCGGCGCCTCAGCGACTACCACCGGGTCCCGATCCTCGCTGTCCACGCCCCGTGTCTGCTGATCACCCAGCGGGTCTGGTCCACCGACCCGTGGATCAAGCTCCAGCGCGCCAGGGCGGCGGCCGAGAAGCTCGGCGCGAGCACCGTCGTCGTCCATCCCCCGTTCCGCTGGCAGCGTCAGTACGCCCGTGACTTCGTCGATGGGATCTGGCGCATGGCCGACGAGACGGACGTGCGGTTCGCCGTCGAGAACATGTACCCGTGGCGCTACCGCGACCGCGAGATGCTCGCGTACGCCCCCGACTGGGACGTGACGAAGGACGACTACCGGCACTTCACGATCGACCTCAGCCACACCGCGACCGCCCGCACCGACGCCCTGCAGATGATCGACCGGATGGGCGACCGGCTCGGACACGTCCACCTCGCCGACGGCAACGGCTCCAGCAAGGACGAGCACCTGGTCCCGGGCCGCGGCACCCAGCCCTGCGCCGAACTTCTGGACCGCCTCGCGCAGTCCGGCTTCGACGGCCACGTCGTCATCGAGGTCAACACCCGCCGCGCGATGTCCAGCGCCGAGCGCGAGGCCGACCTCGCGGAGGCCCTCGCCTTCACCCGGCTGCACCTCGCCTCCGCCGTCAAGGTGCCCCGCCGATGACGGACGCCGCCCCCCGCCGCGGCCGGGGACGGCCCAGCCGTACGCAGACGGAGGCGGGCCCCGCCACCCGCGACCGCATCCTGGAGGCGGCCCGCGAGGAGTTCTCCGAGCGAGGGTACGAGAAGACGTCGGTGCGCGGCATCGCCAAGTCCGCCGGTGTGGACTCCGCGCTCGTCCACCACTACTTCGGCACCAAGGAACAGGTCTTCGAGGCGGCCATCGAGGTCGCCTTCGCCCCCGCCCTCGACGCGCCCGAGATGGTGCTCAAGGGGTCGCTCGACGGCATCGGCGAACGGCTGACACGCTTCTTCCTCGGCATCTGGGAGAACCCCACGAGCCGTACCCCGCTGCTGGCGATCGTCCGCTCGGCCGTGCACAACGACACCGCGGCGGCCGTCTTCCGCCGGCTCGTGGTCGCGCAGGTGATGCGCCGCGTCGCGGACCGGCTCGACGTCCCGGACGGCGAGCTGCGCGTGGAACTGGCGGCGGCCCAGTTGGTCGGGATCGCGATGCTCCGCTACGTCATCAAGGTCGAGCCGCTGGCCTCGGTGGACATGGAGCGCATCGTGGCCAGGGTGGCGCCCGTGGTGCAGGGACACCTCACGAACCCATGAGCGAGCCGCCCCGCGGACGGGGCGGTTCCTCTCGGGGGAACGCCGCTGACGTGCGCGGACGCCGCACGGAAGCGATCGCTTTTCGAGATAAGCGTCCCGTAATCCGGACGGCCTGTCCGGATCCTGGAGCACCGGCGTACGCTCGGCATCAGTCATAACTCTCCTCATACCTCCCCGAAGGAGCGAGCGACGATGCCCGAGCTGAGGTCCCGCACCGTCACCCACGGCCGCAATATGGCGGGCGCACGCGCCCTTATGCGCGCTTCCGGGGTACCCGGCGCGGACATCGGCCGGAAGCCGATCATCGCGGTCGCCAACTCCTTCACGGAGTTCGTGCCGGGCCACACCCACCTCCAGCCCGTCGGCCGGATCGTCAGCGAGGCCATCACGGCCGCCGGCGGCATCGCCCGCGAGTTCAACACGATCGCGGTCGACGACGGCATCGCGATGGGCCACGGCGGCATGCTGTACTCGCTGCCCTCCCGCGACCTGATCGCGGACTCGGTGGAGTACATGGTCGAGGCGCACTGCGCCGACGCGCTGATCTGCATCTCGAACTGCGACAAGATCACGCCCGGCATGCTGATGGCCGCCCTGCGCCTGAACATCCCGACGGTCTTCGTCTCCGGCGGCCCGATGGAGTCCGGCCGCGCCACCCTGGTCGACGGCACGGTCCGCACCCTCGACCTGGTCGACGCGATCTCCGACGCCGTGAACGACAAGATCTCGGACGAGGACATCCTCCGTATCGAGGAGAACGCCTGTCCGACCTGCGGCTCCTGTTCCGGCATGTTCACCGCCAACTCGATGAACTGCCTGACCGAGGCCATCGGCCTGAGCCTGCCGGGCAACGGCTCGGTCCTCGCCACCCACACCGCCCGCAAGGGCCTGTACGAGGACGCGGGCCGCACGGTCGTCGAGATCACGCGCCGCTACTACGACCAGGACGACGAGTCGGTCCTGCCGCGCAACATCGCGACCCACGCGGCCTTCGAGAACGCCATGGCCCTCGACATCGCCATGGGCGGTTCCACCAACACGATCCTGCACCTGCTGGCCGCCGCCCAGGAGGCGGGAGTCCCCTTCGGCCTCGACGAGATCAACGCGGTCTCGCGCCGGGTGCCGTGCCTCGCCAAGGTCGCCCCGAACGTCGCCAAGGACCGCACGTACTACATGGAGGACGTGCACCGCGCCGGCGGCATTCCCGCCCTCCTCGGCGAACTGCACCGCGCGGGCCTGCTCAACGAGGACGTCCACTCCGTCCACAGCCCGTCCCTCTCCGACTGGCTGAAGACCTGGGACGTGCGGGCCGGCTCCCCGTCCCCCGAGGCGATCGAGCTGTGGCACGCGGCCCCCGGCTGCGTCCGTTCCTCCGAGGCCTTCTCCCAGTCCGAGCGCTGGGAGGCGCTGGACGAGGACGCCGAGGGCGGCTGCATCCGCTCCAGCGAGCACGCCTACTCCAAGGACGGCGGCCTCGCGGTCCTCAAGGGCAACCTGGCGGTCGACGGCTGCGTCGTGAAGACGGCCGGCGTCGACGAGTCCATCTGGACCTTCGAGGGGCCCGCGGTCGTCTGCGAGTCCCAGGACGAGGCCGTCGACAAGATCCTCAAGAAGGAGATCACGCACGGCGACGTCGTGGTCATCCGCTACGAGGGCCCCAAGGGCGGCCCGGGTATGCAGGAGATGCTCTACCCGACGTCCTTCCTCAAGGGCCGCGGCCTCGGCAAGACCTGTGCCCTGATCACCGACGGCCGCTTCTCCGGCGGGACTTCGGGCCTCTCGATCGGTCACGCCTCCCCGGAGGCCGCGTCCGGCGGCACGATCGCCCTCGTCCGCGACGGCGACCGCATCCGCATCGACATCCCGAACCGCTCGGTCGAACTGCTCGTCCCGGACGAGGAGTTGGCCACCCGCCGCGCCGCCCTGAACGGCGTCTACGCCCCCGTGAACCGCGAGCGCAAGGTCTCGGCCGCGCTTCGCGCGTACGCCGCGATGGCGACGAGCGCGGACAAGGGCGCGGTGCGGGACGTGTCGAAGCTGGGCTGAACCCGCCACGCCCGGCCGCACCCCGGGCACGCGATCGCGCGGAGGGGCCGCTCCTGCCGGGGCGGCCCCTCCGCGCGTCACCAGGCGGAGGGATCCTTCGCGTCGACCGCGAAGAGCGAGCCGTCGGGGGCGGTGGCGTAGATCTTGCCGTGGGCGACGAGGGGCGCGGGGAGCACGTCGGCCAGCGAACCCCGCTTGTCACCCAGCCGTGCTCGGGTCTGTCCGAGCAGCGTGCCCCGGTCGGCGTCCACCGCTAGCAGCCGTCCGTCCGCGGCACTCAGGTAGAGACGGCCACCGGCCACGACGGGAGCCGAGGCCCAGGAGACGGACGTCTCCACCCGCCACTTCTGGGTCGAGGTCCTGGTGTCGACGGCGACGAGTGCGCCTCCGTCGGCCAGCAGATAGGCCGTGTCCCCGTGTACGGCGGCCTGCGCTCCGGGAAGCGGGAAGCGCAGCGCGGTGCGCCGCACCGTCCGGTCGGCGACGTCGTAGCGCACGACGGCGTCCGTCGCCGCGTAGGCGTCCGACGAGGTGAACCACATCGTGCCGTCCTGTGCGTGGAGGGGAACCAGGGCCTCGTCGATGCTCCGCCGCCAGCTCACGGCACCGGTCCTGGGATCCAGTGCGGACACGGTGGTCCGGGTCCGGTCGGGGGTGGGGGTGGCGGTGACGGCGTACGCGGTTCCGTCCCCGTAGGACGAGAACCTCGGCGACGTCTGCCCCGGGACGG
The DNA here is from genome assembly GCF_042889485.1 of Streptomyces sp. NPDC002580. Classification (NCBI taxonomy): domain Bacteria; kingdom Bacillati; phylum Actinomycetota; class Actinomycetes; order Kitasatosporales; family Streptomycetaceae; genus Streptomyces; species Streptomyces sp. NPDC002580. Next base: position 711,574 of record NZ_JBIAQZ010000003.1, read on the forward strand.
TGTGCTGCCACAGTTTCTTGCCGGTCGCCGCGTCGAGCGCGGTGACCTCGGAGTTCCGGTCGGTGAGCAGGACGGCGCCACCGATGTGGGCGATCCCGCCCTCGTAGCGTGTGGTGTCCCGCTCCCAGCGCGTCTTCCCGGTGGCGGGGTCCAGGGCGATCGTCCGGTGTCCGCCCCCGCCGAGGACGTGGAGCAGCCCGCCGGACAGGGCCGGTTCGCTCGTCACGTCCGCACTGCGCGCCAGGGGGTCGGAGCGGGACCACAGCACCCTGCCGTCCGAGGGATCGACCGCGGCCGCCAGCAGGCCGGGCCGCACGCAGTACAGCCTGTGGGCGTCGTGCGTGCATCGCGGCTGGCCCGAGGTCTTCACGCCCCGTGCGGTCAGTTTCACGTCCCACGGCGCGAAGGCACCGGCCGGCGTCGATCGAGTCGTCCGTTCCCGCGCCGCCGGGGTCTTCGGTCCGTCGAACCGGGCGACCGCGCCGGCGGCCACGGCGAGTCCCGCCAGAACCAGGGCCACGGGCAGTCGCCAACGCGGCCCGGACCGCTTGCGCGCGACCGCGTGTGTGCTGTCCTCGGAGCCTTCCGGACGTTCGGGTCCCGGCCGAGGCCTGCGGGGCGCGGGAGACACCGACTCCCTTGCCCCGGAGCGCTGTTCGGGAATGAACGCCCGGGTGTCGTACGACGCCGAGACGGAACGCAGCGCCGTCATCACCTCGTCCGGGGTGGGCCGGTCCTCGGGTTCCTTGGCCAGGCAGCGCGAGACGAGCTCGACCATCTCCTCCGGTACGCCTGTCAAGTCCGGCTCGTCATGGACGACTTGATAGGCGACCAGATACGGACTGTCCGAGTCGAAGGGCCCGCTCCCGGTGGCCGCGTGCACGATCACCGACCCGAGGGCGAACACGTCGGCGGCCGGCCCGACATGCCGTGGCCTGCTGAACTGTTCCGGAGCCATGAACGGCGGAGTGCCGATCAACTTGCCCGTCTCCGTGCGCAGTTCACTGTCCGAAGGGCGCGAGATCCCGAAGTCGATCACCTTCGGCCCGTCGTCGGCCAGAAGGACGTTGCTGGGCTTGAGGTCCCGGTGGACGACCCCGGCCCGGTGGATGTCCCGCAGGGCCTCGGCGAGTCCGGCCATCAGGTGACGCAGCCGCGCCGACGGCAGCGCGCCGTTCCGCTTCACGTGTTCGGCGAGCGTCAGGCCGGGGATGAACAGGGTGGCCATCCACGGGTGTTCGGCTTCGGGATCGGCGTCCACCACGGGCGCGGTGAAGGCGCCGCTGACCAGCCGGGCGGCCGCGACCTCCTGCCGGAACCGCCCCCGGAACTCGGGGTCCTGGGCGTAGGCGGAATGGACGATCTTGACGGCGAGCCGCAACCCGGAGGCGGACCGCGCCAGATGCACGATCCCCATGCCACCGGAGCCGAGTTCGGCCTCCAGCAGGTACTGCCCGGCATAGCGCGGATGTTCCGCTTCCGAGTCCGTACCGTTGCTGCGCTGTGGCGGCATAACTCACCCCCGTGGGTTCCTCCGCATGCGCGACGCGCAGAGCCTAGTCGATCCTTCGTACGAAACCCCGGCGGCTTGCTAGCCTCTGCGCGCACCTTGAATTTGGCGTGAACCATTCAACGGGGGAGGCCGATATGGCCACGGAAGACATCACCATCGGCAGTTCGACGGAGGCGGCGGACGCGGAGCCGCTGGCCGCCCAGGCGCTCCGCACGTATCCGCTGGCACCGGGCACCAACGTCAACGTCCGCAGCGGCCCGGGCACTCACTACCCGATCGTCCGCACCCTGGCGGCCGGCACGAGTGTCCCCATCCGCTGCCAGTGCCCGGGAGAGTCCGTCACCGGACCGTACGGGACCTCGACGATCTGGGACAACATCGCCAACTCGCAGTTCGTGTCGGACGCGTACGTGAAGACGGGCAGCGACGGCTACGTCGCGCCGCGCTGCTCCTGACGGCAAGAAACTGACGGCAAGAACCTGACGTCAACGAAAGGGACCACCTTGAAGATCGTGTCGGGCAGACGGGCCACGCTCATCGGAGGAGCCGCTGCCGCGCTTCTGATGGTGGCGGGGGCCACGTCCCAGGCGTCGGCCGCGCTGCGTACGTATCCCATAGCACCGGGCACCGTCATCAACGTCCGCAGCGGCCCGGGCACCCACTTCAGCATCGTCCGCACCCTGGCGGCCGGCTCGAGAGTCCCGATCTACTGCCAGTGCCCCGGGGAAACGGTCAGCGGCTACTACGGGACCTCGAAGATCTGGGACAACATCTCGAACGGCCAGTTCGTCGCGGACGCCTACGTGAACACCGGCAGCGACGGCTACGTCGCACCGGAGTGTTCCTGACCGTCCGCCGCCGACGCGCCGCCCCCGTGGGCACCCGCGGCGGCCGCCGGCGCGGTGACCGGAGCGATAATCGTCGGGTGAGCGACGAGAAGACCAGCACCGGAACCGTGACCGGCACCCCCGCGGGGCCCCGGCCCGAGCCCCTGCGTTTCTTCGGGACGACCTGGGTGGAGCACGACCGCGGCTACACCGGCCGCCGGATCGGCGTGGCCGCGGGCTCGCTCGCCGCCGCGGCGGCCTCCTGCCTCGTGCTCCGATTCGCCTACCAGGGCCTGGCCATCGCGGACATCGGGACCCCCGTGACCGTCATGGTCGTGGTGATGTTCGCGGTGTGCAGCGCCCTGGCCTTCCGCCACACCTCGGAGGCCTTCACCAAGCGCCCCGACCCCGGCCGCCAGGCCTCCCTGCGCGGTCTGCTCACCATCGGCTTCGTCGGGTCCCTCCTCGCCTACTGCCTCCGCTCCCTGTCCGAGGCCCCGGGCGAGAAGCTCCACCGCGAGGAGTACGAGAGCGCGAAGGAGCAGTACGCCCGCCGCACCACCCGCCGCACCGGCAACCCGTCGAAGAAGGGCCGCCGTTCCTGACCGGCCGCGTCCGGGCCCCGGGGACGGGCGCACTCGTGCCGCCCGGCGACCGCGACCGGGACCGGGACCGGGGCGCACGAGCGCGATGAAGCCGTTGATCGGCCGGACAGCACCGGTACGGTACGGCGTCCGGCTCCGCCGCGAGTCCGGTGCGGGCGGCGAGTACGGCGAGCGCCGCGCCTGCCGTGCGGGCCGCGAGTACGGCGAGTGAGGCGAGCGAGGCGCGTACGGCCAGAACCGCGCGTGCGATGAGCGCCGTGCCGGCCACGAGGCGGCCTACCGCGGCACCCCCCGCACCCCGATCATGAAGTCATGGCCTCTCATCCTTTCCGCGCGGCCTCGCAGGCCGCCCGCGCCCGTTCCTTCGACGGGGCCGCAGCGCAGTACGCCGCGAACCGTCCCGCCTATCCGCCCGCGCTCTTCGACGCCGTCGAGGCACTGGCGGACCGCCCCCTGACCGGCGCCGAGGTCGTCGACGTGGGCGCGGGCACCGGTATAGCGACCGGACTCCTCCACGCCCGCGGCGCCGACGTCCTCGCCGTGGAGCCCGGCCCGGGCATGGCCGCCGAGTTCCGCCGCGTCCACCCCCACCTCCCGATCGTCCGGGGCAGCGGCGAAGCCCTGCCCCTCGCGACCGCCTCCGCGGACTTCGTCACCTATGCCCAGTCCTGGCACTGGACCGACCCGAGCCGTTCCGTGCCGGAGGCGCTGCGCGTGCTGCGTCCCGGCGGGGCGCTGGCCCTGTGGTGGAACACCGAGGCGCTCGACGTCCCGTGGATCGAGGCGTCGGCCCGGCGCGCCGAGCGCTTCTTCGGGATCGACCAGGTGGTCGAGAGGAACGGCAGCGGCGCCCGCGCCGCTCTCGCCCTCGCCGCCCGGTCCGGGGGCTCGCGTCCCCTCACCGCCGAACCCGGCGGCCGCCTCTCCTTCGAGCGTCGCCACGTCCGCTGGAGCCGGCGCGTCCCGATCGACATGCGGCTCGCCAACATCGGCAGCCACTCGGCGTTCCTGGTCCTCGGCGAGGAGGCCGCGGGGGCGTACTTCGCCGAGGAGCGCGAGCACCTGCTCCGGGCGTTCCCGGAGGGCACGGTGGAGGAGACCTACGTGGTGGACCTGCTGGTGGCGACCCGTTCCTGATCGCGCCCGGCGGCCCATCCCTCGAAGGCCGCCGCACACGCGTGGTCGACATGCCGCAGGCCGCCCAGCTCCAGTCGTACGTCACGGTCGTGCGGCAACGCCTCCAGGGCGTCCAGCAGTTTCGGCAGCCGCAGGAACGTGGCGTTGCCGACGACCCGTACGACCAGCTCCGCGCCGCCCCGGTCCTCGGTCTCCACGTGCACATGACTGATGTCCCAGGCGGTCTTCGCCACGGCGAGCGCGAGCCCGACCAGCACCCCCTCGAAGAGGTTCCCGACCACGATGGCCACCGCGGTCACCCCGAGGACGATCACCTCACCGCGATGCCCACGCCACAGCGTCCGGATCTCCCGAACCGGCACGAGCTTGCACCCCGCGTGCACCAGCAGCCCCGCGAGCGCCGCCACCGGGATCATCCCCAGCACCGCGGGCACCACCGCCGTGAAGAGCAGCAGCCACACCCCGTGCAGCACCCGGGACACCTTCGTCCGGGCCCCGGCCCGCACGTTCGCCGCGCTCCGTACGATCACCGCGGTCATCGGCAGTGCCCCGAGGATCCCGCACACGGCGTTCCCGGCACCCTGCGCGATGAGCTCACGGTCGTAGTCGGTGCGCGGCCCCCGATGCAGCCGGTCCACCGCCGCCGCACTGAACAACGACTCCGCCGAAGCGATCAGCGCGAACGCCAGGACGGTCCCGAGCACGCCCACTTCCGTGAGCCGGCCGAGGTCCGCGAGGGACGGCGGCCGCACGGCGTCGAACAGCCCCCGCACCTCGACCCGACGCACCGCGAGATCGAACACGCCGGTCGCGGCCGAGGCGAGCCCCACCGCCACCAGCGGAGCCGGCACCACCCGGGCCCCTCGCCGCCAACGCGGCCACAGCAGCAGTACGGCCACGGTGCCGACGCCGATCGCCAGCGCCACCGGATCGGCGGCTCCGGCCAGCGAACCCAGCCCGGCGATCTTCCCGAGCCCGCCGGAGGGCGCGGCCGCGTCGCCCATCGCGTAGACCTGACCCGCGATCAGCACGAGCCCGATCCCGGCGAGCATTCCCTGCACGACGGCCACGGACACGGCCCGGAACCACCGCCCGAGCCGTAACACCCCGAGTCCGAGCTGCACCACCCCGGCCGCGAGCACCAGCACACCCAGCACCTGGACCCCGTACGACTGCACGGCCTCGTACACCAGCACGGTCAGCCCGGCCGCCGGCCCGCTCACCTGCAGACTGCTCCCGGGCAGCACCCCGGCGACCAGCCCACCGACGATCCCGGTCACCAGCCCCAGTTCGGCGGGCACCCCGGACGCTATGGCGACCCCGACACACAGGGGCAACGCCACCAGAAAGACGACAACGGACGCCAGGACATCGGCTTTGCGGATCACAACGGCACCTCCGGACGACGGCGAGAGATGCGTGGGCGCCGCGCCGGGGGAGGGCGCGACGGCTCCGGCGGTACGGCACGGGCCGTATCGCACAGTGAAATCCATTGTCAGGTAAGCCGGTTGATCGCACAGCCCCTCCGGGCGACCGTCACGCGAACGCGGGAGCGCATGCTCAGCCGCACCGCGGACGGCCTCCTTCCGTTCGCGCCGACGCGCGCCTGCGCCGCCCGAAGCTCCGCCCCTCGGCCGTCGCGCCACGGCTCTTGACCGGCGTGTCCCGCGGGAGGAATATTCATCGAGTGATGATTAATCGTTCCCGTCCGCCCGACCCCACAGGAACACCCGTGCCCTCTTCACCGCCCGCCGTCCGCGCCCAGGACCTCACGGTCGTCCGCGGCACCCGCACCGTCCTCGACGGCCTCGGCTTCACCGTCCCGCGCGGCCAGATCACCGGCCTGCTCGGCCCCTCGGGCTGCGGCAAGTCCACCCTGATGCGCGCGACCGTCGGCACCCAGGCCAGAGTCGGCGGCACCCTCGAAGTCCTCTGCCTCCCCGCCGGCGACGCCGCCCTCCGCTCCCGCGTCGGGTACGTCACCCAGGCCCCCTCCGTCTACGACGACCTGACCGTCCGCCAGAACCTCGACTACTTCGCCGCGATCCTCGACCCCGGCCGCACCGCCGCCGAACGCCGCCACGCCGACGTCACCCGGGTCATCGCGGACGTCGACCTCGCCTCCCACGCGAACTCCCTCGCCGGCAACCTCTCGGGCGGCCAGCGCAGCCGCGTCTCCCTCGCCGTCGCCCTGCTCGGCACCCCGGAGCTCCTCGTCCTCGACGAACCGACCGTCGGTCTCGACCCGGTGCTGCGCCGCGACCTGTGGAGCCTCTTCCACGCCATCGCAGAGGAGCGCGACGCGACCCTCCTGATCTCGTCCCACGTCATGGACGAGGCCGAGCGCTGCCATCGGCTCCTGCTGATGCGCGAAGGCGGGATCCTCGCCGACGACACCCCCGACGCCCTCCGCGAACGGACCGGCTCCGACACCGTCGAAGCAGCGTTCCTCCACCTCGTCGACGAGGCGGTCGCCGCCGCGCACCGGTCCGACTCCGCGCCGGGCCCGACGACCCCGCGACAGACCCGCACCATCCTCGACCCCGGGCCGCCGACGACGGACCACCGGACGGCGGCCACGACCCCCCGGGCATCGGACGACACACCCCTGGCCTCGGCCGCCGTACTCGCGACCCCCGGCACGGAGCCGCTGACCGTCGACGCCGAATCCGGGTCCGGGTCCGAGTCCGGGGCGGAATCCGGGCTCGAGTCCGAGTCCGGGCCCGCCGCCCATGGCCACCCCCGGTCCGCCGGTGCCCACCCCCGCGAGGACCGCACGATGAGCCCCACCGCACCCACGAGCCCCACCCCGGCGACGGCTCCCGCCGGCCCCGGTGCCGCGTCCGGGCCGGCGCGACCGGCCTCACGCCCGAGCGCGCTGAACGCCGCCCGCACCACGGCCACCGCGACCCGCGTCCTGCGCCAGCTCCGCCACGACCCGCGCACCATCGCCCTGATGATCGTCATCCCGTGCGTGATGCTGCTCCTGCTCCGTTATGTCTTCGACGGCAACCCCCACACCTTCGACTCCATCGGCGCGTCCCTCCTGGGGATCTTCCCGCTGATCACGATGTTCCTGGTGACCTCCATCGCGACCCTGCGCGAGCGCACCTCCGGCACCCTCGAACGCCTCCTGGCGATGCCCCTCGGCAAAGGCGACCTGATCGCCGGCTACGCGCTCGCCTTCGGTGCCCTCGCCGTCGTCCAGTCGGCCCTGGCCACCGGGCTCGCGGTCTGGTTCCTCGGCCTGGACGTCACGGGCTCCCCCTGGCTCCTCCTGCTGGTCGCCCTCCTCGACGCGCTCCTCGGCACGGCCCTCGGCCTCTTCGTCTCCGCCTTCGCCGCGTCCGAGTTCCAGGCCGTCCAGTTCATGCCGGCGGTGATCTTCCCGCAGCTCCTCCTCTGCGGCCTGTTCACCGCCCGCTCCGACATGCACCCCGTCCTGGAGGCCATCTCCGACGTGCTCCCCATGTCGTACGCGGTCGACGGCATGAACGAGGTCCTCAGACACACGGACATGACCGCGACCTTCGTCCGGGACGCGCTGATCGTGGCCGGGACCGCGGTGCTGGTCCTGGGACTCGGGGCGGCGACGCTGCGGCGCCGTACGCCGTAGGACCCGCGACGGGGTGGCCGCCCCGGACGCCGTCCGCCCATCGGACAACGCGCCCGGCGCGGTGACCCCGGTGGGAGGATGAACCCGGACGACCCAACCCTCGGAGGGCACCCGCAGCCATGTCTCAGAAAGTCGCAGTCCTCGGCACCGGCAAGATCGGCGAAGCCCTGCTCAGCGGGATGATCCGGGGCGGCTGGGCACCCGCCGACCTCCTGGTGACCGCCCGCCGCCCGGAGCGGGCCGAGGAACTCCGGGAACGGTACGGAGTCACCCCGGTCAGCAACGCGGAAGCGGCCAAGACCGCCGACACGCTGATCCTCACCGTCAAGCCCCAGGACATGGGCACCCTCCTCGACGAGCTCGCCCCGCACATCCCCGCCGACCGCCTGATCATCAGCGGCGCGGCGGGCATCCCCACCTCGTTCTTCGAGGAGCGTCTGGCGACCGGCACCCCCGTCGTCCGGGTCATGACGAACACCCCCGCCCTCGTGGACGAGGCCATGTCCGTCATCTCCGCCGGCAGCCACGCCACCGCCGAGCACATCGCGCTCGCCGAGGAACTCTTCGGCTCCGTCGGCAAGACCCTCCTCGTCCCCGAGTCGCAGCAGGACGCCTGCACCGCGCTCTCCGGTTCGGGACCGGCGTACTTCTTCTACCTGGTCGAGGCCATGACGGACGCGGGCATCCTGCTCGGCCTGCCCCGCGACAAGGCCCACGACCTGATCGTCCAGTCCGCGATCGGCGCCGCCGTGATGCTCCGCGACAGTGGCGAACACCCCGTGAAGCTCCGGGAGAACGTCACGTCACCCGCGGGCACCACGATCAACGCGATCCGGGAGCTGGAGAACCACGGCGTACGGGCCGCGCTCATCGCGGCCCTGGAGGCGGCCCGCGACCGCAGCCGCGAACTCGCCTCCGGCAACAGCTGACCGGACCGCCCGACCCTCGGCACCGGCCTGCCCGGTGCCGAGGCGGCGGCCCGCCGGGCCCGCGGCCACTCGCCCTTCGGCTCGGCCCGGCGCTCAGCTCTCCTGGGTACTCAGCTCTCCTCAGTACTCAGCCGGTCGGCGGCAGCAGGCCGATCGCCGCGTAGGCCGCGTCCACCCTCGGCCGGGCCATCGCTCTGGCCCTCTCCGCGCCGTCCCGCAGGACCCCCTCCACGTACGCCGGATCCGCGCACAACCGCTTGTGCCTCTCCCGCAGGGGTCTGAGGAGCTCGATCACGGCGTCGGCGGTGTCCTTCTTCAGAGCGCCGTACGACTCGTAGACACCACTCAGGGTTTCGGGGTCCGCCCCCTCACACGCCGCGAGGATCTCCAGCAGATTCGAGATCCCGGGCCGGTTCTCCGGGTCGTACGCCACGTCCTGGCCGCTGTCCGTCACGGCCCGCATGATCTTCTTCCGTACGGTGTCCGGCTCATCGAGCAAATAGACGACACCTGGTCCGACGTCGTCGCTCTTCCCCATTTTCGATGTCGGCTCCTGCAGGTTCATGACCCGCGCCGCGACCTCAGGACGGGTGGCCCGGGGCACGACGAACGTGTGCCCGTACCGCTGGTTGAACCGAACGGCCAGATCCCGGGTCAATTCGACATGCTGCGTCTGGTCGTCCCCGACCGGCACCTCGTCGCTCCCGTACGCCAGGATGTCGGCCGCCATCAGCACGGGATACGTCAGCAGGGACAGCCGGACGCTCCCACCGCGCGCCCGCTCCAGCGCGGCCTTCTCCTTGTACTGGATCATCCGCCGCATCTCGCCGTCGGTCGCGACGCACTCCAGCAGATACGACAGCCGCGCGTGTTCGTCCACATGACTCTGGACGAACACGGTGCACAGCTCCGGATCCAGCCCCGACGCCAGCAACAAGGTCGCCGCCTGTCGGCTGAGCCTGCGGACCCGCCCGGGATCGTGGTCCACGGTCAGCGCGTGCAGGTCGACGATGCAGAACAGGGCGTCGGCCCGGTGCTGATCGAGATCGGCCCAGCGCCGCACGGCCCCCAGATAGTTCCCCAGCGTCAGATGCCCGGTCGGCTTGACCCCGCTGAAGATCCTCGTCATCTCTCCACCTCCTGGTCGAAGCCGCCGCACCCACCGGCCGGCTCCCCAGGAGGGAGACACAAGAACGGCCGCCGAGAGCGGCGGCCGTTGGGTACATACGTGAGCACGGCCGCCGTCAGGCGGCCCACCACTGCTGGGTGCACGTACGCGTAGTCATGCGCCCACCGTACGCCCGAGGCGCCCTGTCCGGGCCGGAGTTGACACGACTGCCTCCCGTACGTAATGTTCTCCGAGTTGTCCGACGTGAGCGTCGACTCCGGTCGGTCCCCGGGCAGCCATTCCGCACCACCATTCAACGATCGACGACTCGTCGTCGGCTCGTTTT
>NZ_JBIAQZ010000004.1:0-56394 GCF_042889485.1 Streptomyces sp. NPDC002580
AACATCGACTCCTTCGACCAGTGGGGCGTCGAGCTCGGCAAGGTCCTCGCCAAGCGCGTCGAACCCGCCCTCACCGAAGGCGCCGACGTCCCCGGCCTCGATCCCTCCACGGCCGCTCTCGTGGCCGCTTACCGCACTCTCCGAAAGTAGTGAACTGACAATGCAGCTCGGACTCATCGGTCTCGGCAAGATGGGCGGCAACATGCGCGAGCGGATACGCCGCGCCGGCCACACCGTCATCGGCTACGACCGCAACCCGGACCTCGCCGACGTGCACAGCCTCACCGAGCTCGTGGGCGCGCTCGAAGGCCCGCGCGTGGTCTGGGTGATGGTGCCGGCCGGCGCCGCCACCCAGACCGTCATCGACGAACTCGGTGATCTGCTGGAGGCCGGCGACACGGTCGTGGACGGCGGCAACTCCCGCTGGACCGACGACGAGAAGCACGCGCGGGAGCTGGCCGCCAAGGGCATCGGCTTCGTCGACGCGGGAGTCTCGGGCGGGGTGTGGGGCCTGGACAACGGCTACGCGCTGATGGTCGGCGGCGACGCCGAGAACATAGCGAAGGTGCGGCCGGTCTTCGACGCGCTCAAGCCGGAGGGCGACTTCGGCTTCGTGCACGCCGGCAAGGTGGGCGCGGGGCACTTCTCCAAGATGGTCCACAACGGCATCGAGTACGCCATGATGCAGGCCTACGCCGAGGGCTGGGAGCTCCTGGAGAAGGTCGACTCGGTCACCGACGTGCGCGAGGTGTTCCGCTCCTGGCAGGAGGGCACCGTCATCCGCTCCTGGCTGCTCGACCTCGCGGTCAACGCCCTGGACGACGACGAGCACCTGGACAAGCTGCGCGGCTTCGCGCAGGACTCCGGCGAGGGCCGCTGGACCGTCGAGGCGGCCATCGACCACGCGGTGCCGCTGCCCGCGATCACGGCCTCCCTCTTCGCGCGTTTCGCCTCCCGCCAGGACGACTCGCCGCAGATGAAGATGATCTCGGCGCTGCGCAACCAGTTCGGCGGCCACGCCGTCGAGTCGGCGAAGTAGCCGAGGTCATGGGCGACCTCGTCCTGGTCCGTCACGGCGAGACCGAGTGGAGCCTGACGGGCCGGCACACCAGCCGGACCGATCTGCCGCTGACCGGACACGGGGAGGAGCAGGCCAGGTCCCTGGTCCCGTTCTTCGCCGGGCGCTCCTTCGCCCGGGTCCTCACCAGCCCGCTCGGCCGCGCGGTGCGGACGGCCGGGCTCGCGGGCCTGTCCGGCGCCCGGATCGACCCCGATCTGCGCGAGTGGGACTACGGCGGCTACGAGGGGATCACCACCCGCGACATCCACCGGACCCGGCCCGGCTGGGTGCTCTGGGAGGACGGGGTGCCGCCCGGCCCGGACGGCACCCCCGGTGAGTCGCCCAGCGAGGTGGGGGCGCGCGCCGACCGGGTGCTCACCCGGGTGGACGCCGCGCTGCGCGAGCACTCCGGTGATGTCGTGCTGGTGGCGCACGCGCACTTCCTGCGCGTGCTCACCGCGCGGCGGCTGGGGCTGCCGCCCGGGTCGGGGCGGCTGTTCCGGCTGGCGACCGGGACGGTGAGCCGGCTCTCCACCGAGCACGGCGATCCGGTGATCGCGACCTGGAACGAGCGGGGAACTTCCGCGGCGGTCCACTAGTTCCCACGGTGCCGCAGCAACCGGGTGTCCGGTCCGCCCGTCGGGCGGACCGGACACCTGACTACGTATGGAGTTCTCATGGCCCTGTGGGACCGCGTCAAGGAATCCGCGTCGACGATGCAGACCCAGCTCATGGCGAAGAAGAACGACCTCAAAAGCGGCGCCTTCCGCGACGCGAGCATGGCGATGTGCGCGCTCGTCGCCGCGGCGGACGGCTCGATCGACCCGTCCGAGCGACAGCGGGTGGCCCAGCTCATCGCCACGAACGAAGTGCTCCAGAACTTCGACGCCACGGACCTCCAGCGCCGCTTCGACGAGAACCTGAACAAGCTGACGGCCGACTTCGCCTTCGGCAAGGTCAGCGTTCTCCAGGAGATCGCCAAGGCTAAGAAGAAGCCCGCCGAGGCCCGCGCCGTCATCCAGATCGGCATCGTCATCGGCGGCGCGGACGGCGACTTCGACAAGACCGAGCAGGCCGTCGTCCGCGAGGCGTGCTTCACCCTCGACCTGCCGCCCCACGAGTTCGACCTGTAGACACCCGCTGCGCGAGAAACGGGCCCGGCCGCGCCGCCTCCCCGACCCGCTGCCCTCCGGCCGGGCGGGCGGGTGGGGACGGCGGCCGGGATCCGTCGGTCCTCTCCCGGTTCCCGAGTCGTCCCCGTCCGGCGGCACTCCCGACAGCGGCGGGCGTGTTCCACCGTGCCGCCCGGTCAGCGTCCGGCGCCTCCCGCCGCGCGCTGTGCCGCGAGGCGCACGGGGGCGTTCGGCGCTCCGTAGCCCTGGTATCCGCCGTCGCGCTGGACGAGTTCGAAGAAGACGCGGCCGACGCTCTCCGTGTAGCAGTGCCGGAACTCCCCTCCCCCGTCCCGGTCGTAGAGGATGCCGAACGCGCGGTACGCCGCGAGTTCCTCGTCGCCGAGTCCGTAGCGCGCGGCCAGGTCGTCGTAGTAGTTGGCCGATATCGCCAGCAGTCGGCCGCCCGCCGCGCGAAAGCGCCGGGCGGCCTCGATCACGTCGTCGGTGGCGAGGGCGATGTGCTGGGCCCGGGCACCGTCGTCCGAGGGCCCGGGCCCCACGCCCAGGGCGATCCGGACGCTTCCCTCGGCGTTGGTGACGGCGCGGCTGCGGTGCAGGCCGTACGGGTCGGCGACGTCGACGCTCTCCCCGCCGCTGAGCCCGAGCACCCCCCGGTGGAAGAGGGCGGCCTCGTCGAACTGGTGCCAGGGCTGGGTGAGCGCCAGGTGGTCGATCCGGGTCACGGAACCGGCGCCCGACCCCTGCTCGGGCCGCCCCGCGCCATCCTGCCCGGCCCGCTCCGGCGGCCCGGCGGGCGGGACCGGCTCGAAGTCTCCGGTCCAGTCGCGGGGTTCGGGGTGGCCGGGGTCACCGCCCTCTTCCGCCGGGGCCGGGAGTCCGGGAGCGGCGCAGAAGAAGAGTTCGGTGCCGTCGGGTGCGGCGACCGCGTCGAGGGGCGCGTCGGTGAGGGCCCGACGGCGCGGCAGGACGGGGGCGAGGAGGGATTCGGCCCGCAGCGCCGCGGCGGCCGGGTCGGGTGACTCCAGGCCGATGGCGGCGAGAGCGGTGCCGCCGTGCCGGACGGCCGGTCCGGTGTTGACCAGGACGCGGGCCTCGCCCTGCTGCCAGAGGTCCACCGGCTTTCCGCGGTGCCGGGCGCCTCGGCGGAAGCCCAGAGCGCCGAGGAGCCCGGTGACGGGGACGACGTCGGGTGTGACGAGTTCGGCGAAGGCCACGCCGGTGGGCACGACGGGGGCGGGCGGCGCCGCGAGCCCGGCCGCTTCCGGAAGGAGGGGCCGGGTCGCCTCCTGGAGGACCAGGAGGGAACGGCGGGCGTCGACGGCGGTCGGTCCCGCCTCGGCCTGCCGGAACACGTCGTTGAAGACCTCCAGGGACAGCGGCCCCCGGTAGCCGGCCCGCAGGACGTGGGCGAGCAGTCCGGCGAGGTCGAAGCCGCCCTGCCCGGGGAAGCAGCGGTAGTGCCGGCTCCACTGGAGCACGTCCATCGCCATCAGCGGGGCGTCGGCCAGCTGCAGGAAGAAGATCTTGTCCCCGGGGATGTCCTCGATCCCCTTGGGGTCCGATCCGCGCGCGAGGATGTGGAAGCTGTCGAGACAGGTGCCGAGCGCCGGGTGCCCCGCGGCCTCGACGATGCCCCAGGCGCGGTCGTACGTGTTCACGTGCCGGCCCCAGGCGAGCGCCTCGTACGCCACCTTGACGCCGAAGTCCTCGGCCAGTCCGGCCAGTCGGCTCAGCTGCTCCGCCGCGAGCGCGTCGTCGTCGACGGCGAGCGGCGAGACGCTGGAGCACACCAGCACGGTGCCGGCGCCGAGTCGGCGCATGAGCTCGAACTTGTGACGGGCCCGTCGCAGGCCGCGCGCGAACTCCGCCTCGGGGACCGCCTCGATGTCGCGCATCGGCTGGTAGAGGTCGATGCTCAGACCGAGGTCGGTGGTGCGGGCCCGGATCTCCTCGGGGGTGAGGGGGCTCGCGAGCAGGTCGTTCTCGAAGATCTCCACACCGTCGAACCCCGCCCGGGCCACTGCGGTGAGCTTCTCGGTCAGAGAGCCGCTGAGGGACACGGTGGCGATGGACGTACGCATGACGACGCTCCTTCGGTTCGCTTCATTTCGGTCGGGCCCCCGGGGCGGGCGGGCGTCGGCGGCGATACGGGTACCTCGCGCCCCCGACGGACGTGCGGAGACGCGGGGTGCCGGCGGAGGTACGGGACGGCCCGCGCCGCCGACGGACGTACGCAGGGACGCGGCGGCGACGGAGGTGCGGAGCGGCGCGAGAGGCATCCGCCGACCCGGTGCCCGCCCGCCCGGCCGGGCGGCGAGGTCTCCCGACACACACCGCGCTCGTCTCGGGGCACCCCTGCGCCGGAGCCCGGGGCCGGCTCAGCTCCGGGCCCCCGCCGCGCCCGCCAGACCGGCGATGTCCGCGAGCATCCGTGCCGGGTCGGGTTCCCGGCCGGTGAACAGCCGGAAGGCGTCCGCCGCCTGGAACGCGGCCATGCCTCCTCCGTCGAGGGTGGCGCAGCCGACGGCGCGGGCGGTGCGCAGCAACGCGGTCTCCAGCGGCCGGTAGACCACCTCGGCCACCCACAGCCCGGGACGCAGCAGCCCGGCCGGGAAGGGGAGTCCGGGGTGCGCGGCCATGCCCGTGGGCGTGGCGTGCACGACGCCGTCCGCGCGGGCGAGCAGGGCCCCGAGGGCCTCCGGGGTCGCGGCGGCGGCCCGGCCCTCGCCGAAGTGGCGGTCCAGGGCGGCGGCGAGGGAGACGGCGCGGTCGGGCATCGCGTCGACGAGGGTGATGTGCCCGGCGCCGAGGGTGAGTACCGCGTGGGCGACGGCCGCCCCGGCGCCGCCCGCGCCGAGCTGGACGACCCGTTCCAGGGACACGTCGGACAGCCCGCGCGCGAAGGAGGCCGCGAAGCCGGTGACGTCCGTGTTGTGCCCGATCGCGCGGCCGTCCTCGAAGACGACGGTGTTGACCGCGCCGAGTGCCGCCGCCCCCGGGGAGAGGTCGTCGAGGTGCTCGATGACCAGCTGCTTGCAGGGGTGGGTGATGTTGAGCCCGTCGAAGCCGACGTCACGGGCGGCGCGGACGAGTTCGCCCACCGCCTCCGGCGGAGCCCCGAGGGTGTCGATGTCGATCAGCCGGTACAGACAGCGCAGTCCCTGCCGTTCGGCCTCGCGCTCGTGCAGCGCCGGGCTGAGGGAGGGACCGATTCCGGCGCCGATGAGGCCGACGAGATACGAGGTCTGGGACACGGCGGGCCTCCGGAGGCGTGAGGTCGGCGGCGGGTCGGCGGGCGGTGGCGGCCGACCGGCGACCGATTAATGTACTAACCGGTTCGTTAGTCATATCAAGTCGTCCGCATGAAGGGAAGGGCGGCACCCGGGCCGCCTCGCGTCGCCGTGCCCTGCTTCTAGAATCGCGGACACCGACCGCCTCGCCCGAAGGAACCCGATGACCAGCGCCGAAGAACCGGCACGACCCGGCGGCCGCACCCGCGACGCCGCCCGCACCCGGGCCGAGATCCTCGACGTGGCG
The DNA here is from genome assembly GCF_042889485.1 of Streptomyces sp. NPDC002580. Lineage (NCBI taxonomy): Bacteria > Bacillati > Actinomycetota > Actinomycetes > Kitasatosporales > Streptomycetaceae > Streptomyces > Streptomyces sp. NPDC002580. The sequence continues at coordinate 5,734 of NZ_JBIAQZ010000004.1, forward strand.
ACACAGGAGTTCTCCCGCGCCGGTTTCGCGGGTGCCAGGGTCGACGAGATCGCCGCCCGCACGAGCACCACCAAGCGGATGATCTACTACTACTTCGGCGGCAAGGAGCAGCTCTTCACCGCGGTCCTGGAGCGCGCGTACACGGTGATCCGGCAGGCCGAGCAGGAGCTGGACGTCGAGCACCTGGACCCGGTCGCGGCCATCCGCCGGCTCGCCGAGCTGACCTTCGACCACCACGAGGCGCACCCCGACTTCATCCGCCTGGTGAGCATCGAGAACATCCACGAGGCCGAACACATCGCCGCCTCCGAGGAACTGGGCCGCATCGGCTCACCCGCCCTCGACGTGATCGGCCGGATCCTGGCGACCGGCCGGAAGTCCGGTCTGTTCACCGCCGACGTCGACGCCGTCGACCTGCACGCGATGATCAGCGCCTTCTGCTTCTTCCGGGTCTCCAACCGGCACACGTTCGGCGCCCTGTTCGGCCGCGACCTGGTAGCGGCCGACCAGCGGGAGCACTACCGCGCCATGCTCGGGGACATGGTCATCGCCTATCTGACCGCGGACCGCACCGGCGACTGAGCGCGGCCGGCACGGCCCCCGGCCGCGGACCCCGGGGGCGACCGGCCGCGGGAATCCTTCGACGCACCCCCTTGACACCCGGGAAGCGCGGGCGCAGCATCCCTAGCCATCCACTACTAACTATCCAGTGGGTTAATTAGCCGCGCCACCGCCACCGTCGTCACCCCGACGCGCTCCCGGCGCGGCCGACCCGCACCCTCGGGGCCGGTATCCCTCCCCGTCCCCGCCGCACTCCCGTCCCCCGGAGTTCCCCCGAAGGAGCACGCCGTGTCCGACCCCGCCGTCCCGCTCGACGCGCCCGAGGGCCAGCCCAGGAAGGCGGCCATGGCCGCCTGGATCGGCAGCGCCCTGGAGTACTACGACTTCTTCATCTACGGCAGCGCCGCGGCCCTGATCTTCCCCAAGGTCTTCTTCGACGAGTCCGACCCGGCCACCGCGACGCTGCTGTCGCTCGCCACCTTCGGCGTCGCCTACGCGGCCCGCCCCGTGGGCGCGCTCTTCCTGGGCCATTTCGGCGACCGGCTGGGCCGCAAGAAGATCATGGTTTTCACGCTGATCCTGATGGGGCTGTCGACGTTCCTCATCGGCTGCCTGCCGACCCGCGACCAGGTCGGGGGACTCGCCCCGGTCCTGTTGGTCGCCTGCCGCGTCCTCCAGGGCGTCTCCGCGGCCGGCGAACAGGCCAGCGCCAACTCGATGACGCTGGAGCACGCGCCCCCGAACCGGCGCGGCTACTTCACCAGCTTCACCCTCAGCGGCACCCAGGGCGGCCAGCTCCTCGCGACCCTCGTCTTCCTGGCGGTGGCTGCGCTGCCCGAGGACCAACTGCTCTCCTGGGGCTGGCGCGTGCCCTTCTGGGCGAGCCTCGCCGTCGCCGTGGTCGGCTACGTCATCCGCCGCACGCTCCAGGAGACTCCGGCCTTCACCCGGCAGGCCGCGACCGAGGGGATCGTCAAACTGCCCCTCGCCGTGCTCTTCCGCGAGCACTGGGCGGATGTGCTGCGGGTCGTCGCGGGCGCGCTCATCGCCTCGGTCAGCACGATCTTCACGGTGTGGGCGCTGGCCTACGGCACCAGTGACACGGTCGGCCTGTCCCGGACGCAGATGCTGTGGGTGGGGGCCCTGGCCAACCTGGTCGCGCTCGGCGCGATCCCCGCGTGGGCCACGCTCTCCGACCGCATCGGCCGCCGCCCGGTCTTTCTGATCGGCGCCGCGGGCAGCGCGGTCCTCATGTTCGCCTACCTGTGGGCCATCTCCACCGGCTCGTACCCCCTGGTGCTGCTCTTCGGCATCCTGGCGTTCGGTGTCGTCTACAGCGCGGCGAACGGTGTCTGGCCCGCCTTCTACGGCGAGATGTTCTCCACCCGCGTCCGGCTCTCCGGCATGGCGATCGGCACCCAGATCGGCTTCGCCGTGGCCGGGTTCGCCGTCACGTTCGCGGCGCGGATCGCCGGACCGGACGGCGACGACTGGTCCTCGGTGGCCCTGTTCACCGCGGCCCTGTGCGTGCCCCCGGTCCTCGCCGCGCTCACCGCCCGGGAGACGCACCAGGTGCCGAGCGAGCGGCTCGGCGGGGACGCGGCCGCCGACGCGGCACGGCGCGAGGCCGTCACCGCCTGACCCGCCGCGGGCGCGTCCACCGAGGCCCGCAACCCTTTCCGAGTCCCCGAGCGGCCCGAGCCGCTCGGGGACTCGCGGCCGTCCGGGTCCTGGGCGGGCCGGTCTCAGCGTCCGGGAATCCCGTACGCCCGCTCCACGCGCAGCCGCAGGACTAGCCGGCGGTCGCGGACCATCGCGGCGCGGTAGTCCTCCCAGTCGGGGTGCTCGCCGAGGACGTCCCGGTAGACCCGGATGAGTTCCTCGACCGTCTCGTCGTACGGGTCCTCCGCCACCGGCGTCAGCTCGGCCGTGCCCTCGACGACCGTGTACGCCCACCGGTCCGCGCTGGTCACGTGGTAGGAGGCCCGGTCGTCCCGGCGCAGGTTGCGGGTCTTGGCGCGGTCGTCGGTGAGCGAGACGCGGACGATCCGCTCGTCGGGGTAGTAGAAGTGGCTGACGTTCGACAGCTGGGGCCGGCCGTCCTTCTTGAGGGTGACCAGGACTCCGCCCCTGTGCTCGGAGAGCAGCTTGAGCAGTGCGTCCTGCGTCACGCCGGGGGTCTCTTCGTTAGTCATGTCTGCACCAACGCTCCGCATCCCGCACGCCATTCCGCGCGGGCGGCCGCACCGGCGGGCCGCCCGCCCGCGCTCCCCGTCCCGGCACATACGAGTAGACAGTGTCTACCCACTCCTGGTAGACACTGTCTATGAGCGATGAGGACACCACCGGGCTGAGAACCCGTCTGATCGACGTCGGTGTCGACCTCGTGACGAGGGAGGGCGCGCAGGCACTGACCCTTCGGGAGATCGCCCGCCGGGCGGGGGTCTCCCACGGCGCCCCGCGCCGCTACTTCCCGACCCATCTGGAACTGCTGTCCGCCATCGCGCGCCGCGGCTTCCTCGACCTCCAGGCCCGGGCGGCGCGGGCGGCCGGGGACGACGGGGCCGACCCCCGCGCCCGCCTCACCGAACTGGCGGGGGTCTACCTGGACTTCGCGCTGTCCCAGCGCGGCATGTACGAGCTGATGTTCCGTCACGACCTGCTGGAAAGCGGCAGGCTGGGACTCCGCGAGACGAGCCTGCCGATGTTCGGGGCGCTGGTGGACCTGGTCGGCCGGGTGCGCCCGGACGCCGACGCCCGGATCGTGGCGGGCTCCCTGTGGGCGAACCTGCACGGCATCGCCCAGCTGTGGGGCTGGGGCAGCCTGAGACTCACGACGGGCGCCGACGACTTCGTACCGCTGCTGCGCGCGGCGCTCGACGCGCACCTCGGACCGGAGGAACGGTGAACACACCCGCCACGGGCGACGCCGCCGCCCGCCCCTCACGCGCCGCCGTACACCGGTGGCTCACCCTGGCCGGCAGTGTCGTCGGAGCCGTGATCGTCGCCCTCGACGGCACGGTCCTCACGATCGCGCAGCCCACCCTGCAACGCGACCTGGGCGCCTCGTTCGCACAGGTCCAGTGGGCCGGCACCGGGTATCTCATCGCGGTGGCGGGTCTGTTGGTGTTCTCCGGCCGGCTCGGGGACCGGCTCGGACATCAACGGGTGTTCGCCTTCGGCATCCTGGGGTTCGGAGCGGTGTCCGCGAGCATCGCCCTCGCACCCGGGATCGGCTGGGTGATCGCGCTGCGGGTCGCGCAGGGGGTCTTCGGAGCGCTGCTGCAACCGGCCACCCTCGGGATGCTGCGCGCCGCGTACCCTCCCGACCGGCTCGGGATGCCCATCGCGCTGCGGACGAGCGCCATCGGACTCGCCGCGGCGGCCGGTCCGCTGCTCGGCGGCGCGCTGGTCAGCCACTTCGGCTGGCGGGCCGTCTTCCTCCTCAACGTCGTACCCACGCTGGTGATGGGAGTGGCGGCGCTCATCGTGCGAGCGCCCGCCGAGGCGGGGAGCGGGTCCGCCGGCCCCACCACCGCGGGTGACCTGGACCTGCCGGGCGCCTGTCTGCTGATGGTGGCGCTGGCCGCCCTGGTGCGGACGCTGGTCGCGGTGCCCGAGACGGGCTGGACCGGTGCGACGTTCGCCGGAACGGCCGTGGTGGCCGTCGCGGGTGCCGCGTTCGTACGCCGGGAGCGCCGCGCCGCGAACCCCCTGGTGCCCTCCGAGATCCTCGGCTCGGCGGCGGTCGGGGCGGCGCTCGGCATCCTGGTGGCCGCGTCCGCCGCGATGCTCGGCACCCTGTTCGCCGCCGCCTACTTCCTCCAGGGCCCACTGGGTCTCGACCCGCTGGAAACCAGCCTGTGGGCCCTGCCGGGCGGCGTCACCATGGTGCTCGGCGCCCCCGTCGCCGCCGTACTGCTGCGGAGATTCGGCCCGCGGCGCACCGCCCTGGCCGGCACGCTCGTCCTCACGCTCGGTGTCCTGCTGCTGTCCCGGCTCGACGAGTCGTCGGCGGCCCTGCCGGTCGGACTCGGCTTCCTGCTGCTGGGCGGCGGATTCGCCACGGTGATGGTGACCGCGACGGCGGTCGTCGTGCGGCACGCCCCGGTGGCGTCGGCCGGGGTGGCCGGCGGCCTGCAGCAGACGGCGATGAACATCGGGCCCGTCCTGGGGATCGCGGTCGCGGCCACGCTGATGGCGGCGGCTCCCGGCGCCGCCGTCGGCCTTCCGCTGACCACGCTCGCGGCGTTCTCCGCGACGGGCGTCCTGCTCGCGCTGCGGCTTCCGGGGCATAAGAACACGGTGGGCGCCGCCCAGGAGAGCCCGGAGGACGTCTCACCCGCGCGTACGGGACGATGAGGGACACGAGCCGCAGCTCGGAGGAGAGCCATGGGACGTCTGCGACAGGAAGTCGAGCCGGGATCGGTCGGCCTCGACGCCGGGGCACTGGACCGGCTCGACCGGCACTTCGCCCGGCTGGTCGACGAGGGCCGGCTGCCCGGTCACCTGGTCGCCGTCTCCCGGCACGGCCGCGTCGCCCACCTCACCACGTACGGCAGCCGTGACCGTGCGGCCGGGCTGCCGGTGGAGAGCGACACGCTGTGGCGGATCTACTCGATGACCAAACCGGTCACCTCGGTCGCCGCGCTGATGCTCGTCGAGGAGGGCCGCCTCGGACTGGACGACCGCCTGGCGGACTTCCTTCCCGCCTTCGCGGAACCACGGGTGTACGTCGACGGGGCGGGGCCGGACACGAGGACCCGGCCGGCAGGACAGCCCATCCTGATCCGCCACCTGCTGACCCACACGGCGGGCCTGACCTTCGGCTTCTACCACGCGCACCCCGTGGACCAGCTCTACCGGGACGCCGGCCTGGAGTCGTCGGTGGCACCCGGCGCGGACCTGGCCGGGACCTGTGAGGCGTACGCCCGGCTGCCGCTCCAGTTCGAGCCCGGCACCCGGTGGAACTACTCGGTCGCCACGAACGTCCTCGGCCGTGTCATCGAGGTGGTGTCCGGCCGGGATCTCGACGACTTCGTCCAGGAGCGGATCCTGCGCCCGCTCGGGATGACGGACGCCGGTTTCCAGGTCACGGACGAACAGGTCGGCAGACTGGCCGAGTTGTACGGGGAGGACGGCGAGGGAGGGATCGTCCCGATCGCCGGTCTCCCGCTGCGCGGCCGGCCCCGGTTCCTGTCCGGCAGTGGTGGGATGGTCGCGACCGCTCACGACTACCACCGCTTCATGGAGATGCTCCGGCGGCGCGGTGAACTCGACGGGGCCCGGCTGCTCCGCCCCGCGACCGTGGACCTGATGGTCACCAACCACCTGCCCGGCAACGCCGACCGCCTCGCCTTCGGCAGCGCCGTCCACCGGGAACCCGGCAACGCGGGACTCGGTTTCGGCCTCGGCGTGTCCGTCGTGGTGGATCCGGCCCGCACCCAAGCGCCGTCTAGCGAGGGCGCGTTCGGCTGGAGCGGAGTGGCCACCACGACGTTCTGGGTCGACCCCCGGCGCGACCTGACCGTGCAGTTCCTGAGCCAACTCCGCCCGACGGCCTCCCACTCGGTGTTCCCCGAGCTCAAGCGGCTGGTGCACGAGGCCGTACGGTCCCCTCGGTGACCACGAGGCCGCCCCCGTCGGGACGGCACCCTTGTCGCGGCCGTACCGTCCCTTCCGCCGCGTGGGCGCGGGCCCGGAATCCCGCCGGGCGGATCCACGGTGCCGTCACCGGGCGCGGTGACGGCCGCGCGGCACCGCGGGGGTCACCCCGGCGGTGTCCGGCGGCCGTGTCACCCGCTCACGCGAGAGGAACCACGGGCGGAGGTATCCCCGGTCATTCCTCGGTGACGGCGGTCTTCGCCGACTCGCACAGGATCGCCTTCGCCCATTCGTCGCCGTCCAGGTGGGGCAGGTGGTGGTCGAGACGCTCCCGCTTGGTCATCAGGTAGGTGAGGTTGTCCTCGCACGGCGGTATCAGCAGCGGCACCTGCTCGGCGACCTTGATGCCGTGGCGCACCAGGGCCTCGCGCTTGCGCGGGTTGTTCGACAGCAGCCGTACGGACCGTACGCCGAGGTCGTGCAGCATCTCCGCCGCCACCCGGTAGTCGCGGGCGTCGACCGGCAGCCCGAGGGCGAGGTTCGCCTCGACGGTGTCGAGGCCCTCCGCCTGGAGCTTCATCGCCTTCAGCTTGGCGAGCAGGCCGATGCCCCGGCCCTCGTGGCCCCGGAGGTAGACGAGGACGCCGCGGCCCTCGGCCACGATGGCCCGCAGCGCGGCGGTGAGCTGGGGGCCGCACTCGCAGTGCTGCGACCGGAACGCGTCGCCGGTGAGGCATTCGGAATGCAGCCGGGTGAGCACGTCCCCTTCCCGGACGGCATCCAAGTCGCCGTAGACCAGGACGACTTGTTCTTCGCCCCGGTCGTGGTCGAAGAAGCCGACGGCGTGGAAATCGCCGAACTCGGTGGGCAGTGGGGCAATCACGACTCGTTCGACACCTGTGAGGTGGGCATTCCCGCCGAGTACGCCAAAGTTATCTGTCATGATCTGGTTCCTAAGCAGAGTCGAAAGGGCCGTGAAAAACATGAGTGGTTCGGGAACGCGCGCGACGGCGTCCGGTGTACTGCCGCTGGACACCACCAAGGACGTCCGTGAGCGGGGGGCCGGTGTCGCCCGTCAGGTCGCCGTCCTTCCCGTCGGCAGCCTCGAACAGCACGGCGCCCACCTGCCGTTGACGACCGACACCCTCGTGGCCTGCGCCATCGCGCGAGAGATCGCGGACGCCTATCCGGTGCATCTCCTTCCTCCGGTGACGATCTCCTGCTCGCACGAGCACGCCGACTGGCCGGGCACCGTGAGCATCTCCGCCGTCACCCTGTACGCGGTCGTCCGGGACATCGCCGCTTCCTTGCGCCGCTCGGGTGTCGACACCCTGGTGGTGGTCAACGGACACGGCGGAAATTACGTACTGGGCAATGTAGTGCAGGAATCCGCCGGAACGGGCACGCGCATGGCACTTTTTCCCGCGATGGAGGACTGGGAAGGCGCTTGCGAACGGGCCGGTGTGCAGACGTCGTTGCTCACCGATATGCACGCGGGAGAAATCGAGACGTCCATTCTCCTGCACGCCCATCCGGAATACGTCAAAGACGGTTATGAGGCCTCCGATTTCGTCGCCGACGACCGTCGTCATCTGCTTACCCTCGGCATGGCGGCCTATACCGAGTCCGGGGTCATCGGCCGTCCCTCGATGGCCCGCGCCGAGAAGGGGAAGGAACTCCTCGCCGGGCTGACCGAGTCGTTCGGCGCGTACTTCTCGCTCGTGACGTCCGAGACGCTGCACTGATCACGCCCTCCCGCGCTCTCCTCGCCGGGGCGCCGGAACGCGGCACCCCAGCGGACGACCAGGACCACGGCGCCGGGCAGGCTCGCCGCGAAGCTGAGGACTCCGTAGATCACCGCGACCGTGAGGCCCATGCCGGCGCCGAGCCCGGCGGCGCCGAACGCCCACGCGGTGACGCCCTCGCGGGGGCCCCAGCCTCCGACGTTCAGCGGCAGCCCCATGGCCAGCAGGGCGAGCAGCGCCAGCGGTACCAACTGGGCGACGGGAGCGGCCGATCCGGCGGCGCGGGCCGCGAGGACGAACATCGCCAGATGACCGGCGAGCACCAGCACCGACGAGATCGTCACTCCGGGCCAGCTGCCACGGGCCAGCAGGGCGCCGCGGGCCTCGGCGAGCGCGTCACGGAGTGCCCGGTACCGGGGGGAGGCGGAGGGGGTCCGGCCGCGGACCCGGCGGACGGCGCCCACGGTCACCACGGCGCCCACCGAGACGATCGCGAGGATCAGCGCGAACTCGCGGGCGTCGGCGAGCACCGGTGACGGCCGGGTGAGCAGCACCACCGCGCCGACGGCGGCCAGCACGGCCTGTCCCGCAGTGCGTTCGAGCACCACGGCGCGCACCCCCCGGCCGACGTCACCGGCGCTCTGCCCGTGCCGGACGGCCCGGTGCACATCGCCGAGGACCCCGCCGGGCAGCGCGGCGTTCAGGAACAGCGCGCGGTAGTAGTCCGCTACGGCCGCGCCCAGCGGGAGCCGGATGCGCAGTTCGCGCGCGACCAGGCACCAGCGCCAGGCGCTGAACACCGTGGTGAGCAGCCCGATCCCGATCGCCGCCCACAGGGTCGTGCCGTCGATCCGCCGCAGGCCGTCCAGGAACACCCCGGTACCCAGCCGCCAGAGCAGCACACCGAGGATGACGACGCCGGCGACGGTGCCGAAGTGGGTACGCAGCCGACGGTCACCCAGCCGGGCCCGCAGGCCCGTCCGCTTCGCGTCGGCGGCGGAACCCCCGGGGGCCCCGGCCGGGTCGGAACCCGGCTCGGCGCCCTCGGGGACGGAGACGGACGGTGGGGGGACGTCCGTACCGGGTCCGGCCGCCGCACCCGACTCGGTGCGGACCGGCGGCCGGCTCGTGTTCAGGTGCGGGCCGTCGAGATCCGGGGCCGTGACCGCAGCGGCCACGTCCACCGTCTCCAGGCCCGCGCTCACACCGCACCCCCGGCCGGATGCGGCAGGGCCAGCAGGTCGCTGTGGTGGACGACCACCCGCAACTCGCCCGCGGCGCACGCCTCGAGGCGCGCGTCCAGGTACGCCTGCGCGCGTTCCGCCAGCTCGGGGCTCTGCTCCACCGCCGCGCCGACCCAGCCGCGCAGCCACTCCGCGGTGAGATCGGCCGTCGCGGGGCCGAGCCGCCAGGGGCTCGGGTGCACCCGTACGGTCGCGCCGTGGCGGCCGAACGCCTCGCAGGCGGCCGTGATGGCCTCCGGGCCGAGCAGTTCGCCGCGCCGCTGGTGGGCGTCGAACGCGTCGGCGATCTCGGCGTCCATCGGGTCGGCCGGGGTGAGCTCGACGCGTCCGACGACGGACAGCGTCAGCAGGGCCGGCACCCCGGCACCGGCGCAGGCCTCCGCGAGCCGCTCGATCTCCTCGCTCGTGAGCACGTCGAGCAGCGCCGACGCGGTCACCAGCGCGGCGCCGGCCAGCGCGTCCGGGGTCAGCCGGCCGATGTCACCGCGCTGGGTGGTGACGCCGACGTGGCTGCCGTCGGCGGCCGCCCTGGGCGCTCCGACACTGGCGAAGTGCAGCAGGTACGGGTCCCGGTCGTGCAGCACCCAGTGCTGGGCGCCGTCGAGCCGAGGCGCCAGCCAGCGGCCCATGGAGCCGGTCCCGCACCCCAGGTCGTGGATGACCAGGTCGCCGCCGCGCACCGGCCGGTTGGCCAGCCGTATCCGCAGCGGGTCGAGCAGTTCGACGGCGCGCGCGGCGGCGTCGGCGGGTTCACGCAGCTGGAGCCACTGGGGCGCGAAGCGCGGCACCTCGTCGGTGTCCGGGTTCCCGACTCGCTGAACGGGCACGCCCGCCCTCACCTTCTCCTCGGGGAAGCCGGAGTCCGGCCCGCTCGCGGGGGTCGTCGCGGTACTCACGCCGCCCTCCGGGGTTCCTGGGGCAGCCGGCCGAGCACGCCGGCCAGGCTGCGCGCCGTGGTCGCCCAGCCGTCGAGCGCGGCGCGCCGTCCGCGGGCGGCGGCCTTCAGCCGTCGGCGTACGTCGGCCTCGCCGAACCAGCCGCGCAGCTCGGCGGCCAGCGCGGCGGGGTCCTCCGGCGGTACGAGGATGCCGGGCACCCCGCCGTCGGGGGCGCGTCCGACCGCCTCGGGCAGTCCGCCGACGTCCGTGGCGAGCACCGGGATGCCGCGGGCCAGGGCCTCGGTGACGGCCATGCCGTACGTCTCCGCGTAGGAGGTGAGGACCATGAGGTCGGCGGCCGCGTAACTGGCGTCGAGTTCGGCGCCGGCCTGCGGTCCCGCGAGGTGCAGCCGGTCACCGAGGCCGTGCTTCTCGATCAGGGCGCGCAGCTGGGCGACGTAGGCCGGGTCCTGGGCGAGTCCGCCGACGCAGACGCAGCTCCAGGGCAGGTCGGTGACGGTCGCGAGGGCCTCGATGAGCCGGTGCTGCCCCTTGCGGGGCGTCACCGCGGCGACGCACAGCAGCCGGGAGACGCCGTCGGTGCCGGAGGCGAGGGGCGCGATGTCGGCACCGGGCGTGGCGACGTGGACGCGGTCGGGGGCGAGGCCGTGGTGGGCGACGAGCCGGCGGACGGCCCATTCGCTGGTGGCCACGACCGCCGACACGGCCCGCAGGGTCGTCCGTTCCAGGGCGTCCAGCTCCGCGGCGACGGCGGGCTCGAGCCCGGTCTCGTCGCCGAGCGGCAGGTGTACGAGGACGACCAGACGCAGCCGGTCGGCCTCGGGGGCGATGATCTCGGGGACCCCACAGGCGACGATGCCGTCGAGGAGGACGACCGTGCCGTCGGGCAGGTCGGCCAGCGTCCTGGCGAGTTCCGCCCGGGCGGCGGCGGTGGGGCGGGGCCACTCACCGGGAACGACGTGCCGGTGGACCTGCCAGCCGAAGCCGGGAAGATCCAGGCAGAGCCGGCGGTCGTAGGCGTTGCCGCCGCTCGGCGCGGCCGGGTCGTCGACACCGCCCGGCATGACGAAGTGCACGGAGCGCAGGGACATGGGGATGATCTCGGCGTTCTTGAGAGCCGTGTGCTGCACGGGGACGTAGCTCAGCGCACCCGGGGCGGCGGTCGCGGCGGCCTGGCCGGACAGCGGTGATGCCTGGTCGAGGGTCACGTCGGTCACAGCTCACGCTCATAACTCGCCCAGGCGATGTGCGACTCGTGCAGGGTGACGGTGAGGCCGGTGAGGCCGTGCGCGCCTTCGCCGAGCGCTCCGGCCCGAATACGGTCCGCGAGTCTGTCGGCGATGACCTTCGCCAGGAACTCGGTCGAGGTGTTGGTGTCCTTGAAGTCCGGCTCGCTGTCGAGATTGCGATAGTTCAACTCGCTGACGACTGCGCCGAGCTCCTGCGTGGCCAGTCCGATGTCGACGACGATGTTGTCGTCGTCGAGCTCGGGGCGGCGGAAGGTTGCGTCCACCAGGAACGTCGCCCCGTGCAGGCGCTGCGCGGGTCCGAAGACCTCGCCACGGAAGCTGTGGGCGATCATCAGGTGATCGCGGACGGTGATGCTGAACAACGGACGACCCTCCAGGTGCGGTGCGTCTGATCCTCTGCCGGGATCACGTTGGGTAGTACGGCTGCCCGGTTCACCTTGTTCAGCCGCTTGTCGGCCTTTCTTCGGAGTCCGTAGAGGTCAGGCCGGTTCTCGTCGGCTCAAACGTCGTCGTAGGCGACGCGGTGGCACAGGGCGGGTATCGATCCGGAGGCGAGTTCCCCCATCACGTCGGGGAGTTCCCCGAAGGCGCTCTCGCCCGTGATCAGGGCGTCGAAGGCCGGTTCGGCGAGGAGGTCGAGGGCCAGCGCGAGACGGTCGGCGTAGGTCCTGCCGGGCCGGCCCGAGGGCGATACGGAACCCACCTGGCTGCTGCGCAGGGTCAGCCGGCGGGAGTGGAAGGCCTCGCCGAGCGGCAGGCCGACCCGGCGGTCGCCGTACCAGCTCAGCTCGATGACGGTGCCTTCCCGGGCGAGCAGGTCCAGGGAGCGGTTGAGGCCGGCCTCGGTGGCGCTGGCGTGCACGACGAGGTCGAGCTCACCGGTGGCGTCCTCGGGGAGCGCGAAGTCGACGCCGAGCGCCCGGGCGACGGCGCCGCGGGCCGGGTCGGCGTCGACGAGCTGGACCCGTACCCCGGGGAAGCGGGCGAGCAGCGCGGCGACCGAGCAGCCGACCATGCCGCCGCCGACCACGGCGATCCGGTCGCCGACGAGCGGGGCGGCGTCCCACAGGGCGTTCACCGCGGTCTCGACGGTGCCGGCGAGGACGGCGCGGGACGCGGGCACGGACTCGGGCACGACCGTCACGGCGCTCGCCGGGACGACGTAGCGCGTCTGGTGCGGGTAGAGGCAGAAGACCGTGCGCCCGAGCAGGTGCGCCGGCCCTTCCTCCACTCGCCCGACACTCAGATAGCCGTACTTCACGGGCGCGGGGAAGTCCCCGTCCTGGAACGGCGCGCGCATCGCCGCGTGCTGGTTCTCCGGCACTTTCCCGTGGAACACGAGCGTCTCGGTGCCCCTGCTCACGCCGGAGTAGAGCGTGCGTACGAGCACCTCCCCCTCCGCGGGCGCGGGCAGGGTGACGTCCCGGATCTCACCGAGGCCCGGTGCCGTGAGCCAGAAGGCTCGAGCTGTGAGTTCCATGAGCGTCCCCCTGAACGATTGAGCAGATCTTCACGTACGGACCAGTGACAAGCCGCGCACTGTACGCGGCGTTGATCGAATCTGTCATACGGCCGGAGGATGTGCGGTGGCCCTGAACGACATGTACGGCGCGAGGCTTCCCCAGCAGGAGACCATGGTGGGAGCCGGCGTGCAGCTCCTGCTGCTGGCCCTGCTGGGCTCGGCGATCGGGATGGGGCCCGCGGGCTGGCTGACCGGCGTGGTCTTCGCGATCGCCACCTGGGCGGTGCTGACCCGCGCCCTGCGGCGCACGCGGCCCCGCTCCTTCGGGCCCGCCAACCGCGTCACGCTCGGCCGCTCGATCCTGGTGGGCGGCGTCACCGCCCTGGTCGCGGACTCCTTCGAGAGTTCGCCGCCGGCGAGTCTGCTGGTCGGTCTGACGGCGGTGGCCCTGATCCTCGACGGCGTCGACGGCAAGGTCGCCCGGCGGACCGGCACCTCCTCCGCGCTGGGCGCGCGCTTCGACATGGAGGTGGACGCGTTCCTCATCCTCGTGCTGAGCGTGTACGTCGGGATGGCGCTCGGTCCGTGGGTGCTGCTGATCGGCACGATGCGGTACGTGTTCGTCGCGGCGGCCCGGGTGCTGCCGTGGCTGAACGGCGAACTGCCGCCGAGCATGGCGCGCAAGACGGTGGCCGCCCTGCAGGGCGTCATCCTGCTGGTCGCGGGCTCCGGGCTGCTGCCGTACGAAGTGGCCATGGCGGCCGTGCTGTCGGCCCTCGCGCTCCTGGTGTGGTCGTTCGGCCGCGACATCGCGTGGCTGTGGCGGCAGAGCGTGTCCGCTCCCGTCGAGCCGGTCCGCGCGGAGGAGCTGCCGCGCGAACTGGTCGGCGTGGCCTCGGCCCCGGCGCGTTCCGAGGGCTGAGGGCCCGCGCGGGGCGGCATCGGGCACAGGACGTGCGTCGCGCGGGGGACTTGAGACGGCTCACAGGAACCGAGACGCCCGACGGGACTTGGGACGGCTGACGGGGACGTACGGGCGGTGACACCCGGGGCGTGAACGGCGGCGCTCCGGCGCGGGCGGCGAAATCGGACCTTCGTCCGACATTCGCGCTCCGTCGCGACCGGGAACGAACATCAACTGGCTAGACTACGCACCCTCGTGCACGTGATCGCGCCACGCGCGAGCAAAGCCGTTCCCGAAGGGTCTCGACGCTTGATAGCCATCGAAGATGTCAGCAAGCGATACGCCGACGGCACGGTGGCCGTCGATCGCCTGTCCCTCCAGATACCTGACCACTCCATCACCGTTCTCGTCGGACCTTCGGGCTGCGGCAAGACCACCACGCTCCGCATGATCAACCGCATGATCGAGCCGAGCAGCGGCACGATCCGGGTCGACGGCGAGGACATCCGGAACCGGCCGGTCAACTCCCTTCGGCGTTCCATGGGTTACGTCATCCAGAACGCGGGGCTCTTCCAGCACCGGACGATCCTCGACAACATCGCCACGGTGCCCCGGCTGCTCGGCTGGTCCAAGCAGAAGGCCCGGGAGCGCGCGGCGGAACTGATGGAACGGGTCGGTCTCGACCCCGCCATGGCCCGCCGCTACCCGTACCAGCTCTCCGGCGGTCAGCAGCAACGCGTGGGTGTGGCACGCGCGTTGGCCGCCGACCCGCCGATTCTGCTGATGGACGAGCCGTTCTCCGCGGTCGACCCGGTCGTACGCCGGGGTCTCCAGGAGGAGTTGCTCCGCATCCAGGGTGAACTGGGCAAGGCCATCGTCTTCGTCACCCACGACATGGACGAGGCGATCACGGTCGGGGACCGCATCGCGGTGCTGCGCACCGGTGGCAAGCTCGCCCAGTTCGCGGCCCCGGACGAGATCCTGTCGTCGCCCGCCGATTCCTTCGTGGAGCGGTTCCTCGGCGCCGACCGGGGCATCCGCGGTCTGTCGTTCCTGTCCACCGAGGGCCTCGAGCTCGACCGCTCCCGGGTCTTCCCCGTCGGCTCCGACCGGCAGGAGATCGCCGGACGCGACCCGGAAGGGGCGCCCGTGCTGGTGACCGACGCCGACGGCAAGCCGCTCGGCTGGGCCGACCCCGGGACCTGGGACGCCGAGGTCGCGACGCTCGAACCGTACGGAGAGACCTTCGAGGTGGGCCGGGACTCGCTGCGGGTCGCCCTGGACCGGGCCGTGCTCTCGCCGACCGGTCTGGCCGTCGCGGTCGACGCCACCGGGCGGGTGCTCGGGATCGCCGGGCAGGAGACGATCGCCGCCGCGATCCGGTCCGACCGGCGACGACGGGCCGCGGACGCCGGGCAGGACACCTCGCCGGCGAAGGCGCTGCGATGAACGGGTACTTCGACATCCCGAGCGACCTCCAGCACAGCTACGGCGGTCTCATCGCCGTCCACCTCCAGGAGGCGCTGGTCCCGGTACTGGTCGGGCTGCTGCTGGCGTTGCCGATCGGACTGCTGTGCGTCCACTTCGAATGGCTCTACCCGCCGTTGCTGTGGACCTCCACGGTGCTCTACGCCGTCCCGTCGATCGCCTTCTTCGTGGTGCTCATCGACTACACCGGTCTGACCCAGCTGACCGTGATGATCCCGCTGTGCCTGTACAGCCTGGTCGTGCTCGTACCGGCGGTGGTCGACGGCATCCGCTCGGTCCCCGAGGAGACGAACGCCGCCGCCTCGGCCATGGGCATCGGCCTCGCGCGCCGCTACCTCCAGGTCCAACTGCCCATAGCCGTACCGGCGATCACCGCCGGACTACGGGTGGCCGTCGCCTCCAGCATCAGCCTGGTGAGCGTCGGCGCGCTCATCGGCAACCAGGGCGGACTCGGCAACCTGCTGACCACCGCGCAGTTGTACCACCGCCCCCGGCTGGCCGTGACGTCGGTGGTCACCACCGCCCTCCTCGCGATCGTGATCGACGCCCTGCTGGTCCTGCTGCGGCGGGTCCTCACCCCCTGGGAGCCGCCGTCCGCCCGCGCGGCACACGGCTCCGGGGCCACGACCGCGGCCCCCTCGGCCCGCACTCCGGACGGTGTGTCGTGAACGTGCTCGAGTTCATGCGGTCCTTCTTCGCGGACGGCGCCCACTGGCACGGCCGCGACGGCATCCCGCAACGCCTGTGGGAACACCTCCAGTACACCGGCGGGGCCCTCGCGATCGCCGCGGCCATCGGTCTGCCGGTCGGCCTGATCACCGGCCACACCGGGCGCGGCGGCAACGCGCTCGCCTTCATATCCACCGGTGCCCGCGCCCTGCCGACCTTCGGACTGCTGGTCCTGATGTTCGTCTGGCTGGGGCTGGGCATCACGCCGGTGATGATCCCGCTCGTGGTGCTGGCGGTCCCCCCGATCCTCATCACCACCTACGAGGCGATCCGCACCGTGGATCCCTCCCCCGTCGACGCCGCCCGCGGCATGGGCATGCCGGAACCGCTGATCCTCTTCCAGGTCGAGGTCCCGGCCGCGCTCCCGCTGATCCTCAGCGGACTGCGCTCGGCGACGATCCAGATCGCCTCGACGGCGACGATCGCCGCGTACGTGGCCCTCGGCGGGGTGGGCCGGTACATCCTGGACGGTCTGTACCAGCACGACTACGAGAAGGTGGTCGGTGGTGCGGCCCTCACGGCCGTCCTCGCCCTGTTCGTCCTCGTGCTGTTCTGGGCGGTGGGCAAGCTGGCGGTCTCCCCCGGGGTGGCCCGGCGGCGGGCGGCCTAGACCCTGTCGTCACCGTCCCGCCTGCCCCGTTCTCGCCGTCCGGGACCCGCCCGTTCACAAGGAGGTCACCTTCCACTCCCAGGGTTTGTCGGAGATCTGCTGGAGCAGCCGTCCGAAGGCAGCGCCGTCGTAGAGCAGACCGTTGTACTCCATGGGGATCCGCTTGTCGTTGATCACGGCGGTGGGTGTCCCGGGGCCTCCGGGTTCCTTCGCTCCGCCGGCCTTCTCATAGGCCTTCTCGGAGGCGGTGACGAAAGAGCGGTACTTCATGCCCTTCACGGCCGCGCTGAACTCCGGTCCCCCCAGGCCCTCCACCTGGCCGGCCAGTTCCAGCAGATACGCGTCGGTGTAGCCGTCGACGCTCTCCTCGGGCTGGTTGGCGAAGAGCACCTCGTGGTACTCGACGAACCTGCCCTCCTCCAGCGCGGCGCGCAGGGCGTTGACCGCCCTCTTCGACCCGCCGCCGCCCAGACGGTCGTCCAAGAAGGAGGCCATCGTGTACTCGCCCCTGGCCCGGCGGTCGAGCATCATCTCCCGAAGCTTCGGAGAACCGCCGGTCGTCTCGAAATCCTCGCAGTACGGACAGCGCGGGTCCTCGTACAGGTGCACGGTCGTCCTCGCGCCCGGATCGCCCACAAGAATGGTGGTGCCGTCCTTCGCGAGCTTCTCGGGCAGCTTCTCCACACTCTCGAACGCGGGCTTGTCCTGCTCCGCCTGCAGCCCGCACCCGGCCTGCATCAGCACCGCGGCCGCGCACAGCACGGCCGCCCGTCTCCCACGCACCATGCGTATTCCCTCCCCATGAACAGCGCGACCATAGATCATCAGCGCGAAGAAGGCACCTGGTTTCCAGGGAGAGCCGGTTGGGACAGGGAACGCTTCCTGACCTGGCGTGCTCGTCGGTCCGCCGAGACGGCCCCGGGCCGTCCCCGTCTCAGCTCTGGGCCCTGGCCAGGGCGTGTTCGAGGACGACGAGCAGCGCGTCCCGCACCGAGCCCCGTTCGCGCGCGTCGAACACGGTCAGCGGCACGTGGTCGGCGACGTCGAGGGCCCACCGGACGTCGTCCAGGTCGTGGTCGAGCTTCCCGTCGAAGGCGTTGACGGCCACCGCGAACGGGATGCCGCGGTGCTCGAAGTAGTCGACGGCCGCGTAGCAGTCGTCGAGCCGTCGGGTGTCGACGATGACGAGACCGCCGAGCGCCCCCTCCACGAGGTCGTCCCACATGAACCCGAACCGCTCCTGGCCGGGGGTGCCGAACAGGTAGAGCTTCAGGGTCGGGTCGAGGGTGACGCAGCCGAAGTCCATGGCGACGGTCGTCGTCACCTTCTCCGGGGTGTGGGTGAGGTCGTCGACGCCCGCGGCGACCGAGGTGATGGACGCCTCGGTGGTCAGCGGCTCGATCTCGGAGATGGCGCCCACCGTGGTGGTCTTGCCCACGCCGAAGCCGCCCGCGATCACCATCTTCACCGGCAACGGCGGCCGGGGCGGCTCGCCGTCAGCCTCCACGGACCGCGCCCCGGGAGTCGGGGATAGCTCGAAGACCATCGATAACCCTTCGCAGAACAGTGACATCACGGTTGGAGCGGGCCTGCGGTGCGTACAGGGCCAGTTGACCGTCGGCGCGCAGATCGTCGGCGAGCACCCGGATCACGTTCAGGTGCATCCGGAGTTTCGCCGCGATCTCCGCGAGCGACTGCGGCTCGCGACAGACCGTGATGATGTCGCGGTGCTGGTCGAAGGCGAACGCGTCGAGTGCCGCCAGTCCCACGTTCGTCGCCACCACCTGGGTCTCGATGGGGATCGGCGGTACGAGACTGTCGCCGCCGGCGATCCGGCCCGCGGTCAGCAGGAACGGCCGGACGACCGAGGCGGGGCGTTCCCTTCCCCACTCGGCGTTCCCGCCGGCCAATGGCTCACCGGACGTCATCACGTCCTCCCCCTTCAGCTCGCGGGGCGTCACCGGTCATGTGACGCCCCCGTCGGACGTCACCCGGTCGGGGCGATGCCCACGGTGTTCTTCAGCTCCATGACCAGTTGCGGGCTCAGCACCGCACCGGCCCGGTTGGCGAACAGCGTCATCTCGTAGGCGATGTTGCCGAGCTTCGCCTCCTTGGAGGCCACCACTCCGAGCACCGCTCCGGCGCCGAGGGCGGACACCAGGACGTGCCCCTCCTCGAGGTCGATGATGACCTTGTTGAGGCCGCCGAGTCCGTAGTTGCCCGAGGCCCCCATGGCGAGGCTGGTCATACCGGAGACGATCGCCGCGAGCCGCTCGGAGTCGGCCTGGTCGCGCAGCCGGGAGACCGCGATCAGCAGTCCGTCGGAGGAGACACCGATCACGTCGACGACTCCGGCCGTCTCGCTGGCGAAACGATTGAGCAGCCAGTTGAAGTCGGCGGCGGCGGTCTTCACGTCCGCCGCGGGCTCAGCGGTTCGGGACTCCGGCTCGCCTGTCCACATGGTCACGTGCTCATGCCTTCCGGGGAAGAGGGTCTTCTGTCGCGGACACCGGGTCCGGCCGGGCCCGCGGGCCCGCCGCCCGGCCTGTTCGCCCCGGCCGGGGCGTCCTCGGCCGCGCTCTCGCGTTCGGCCCGAAGCACGGCCGCCTCGAACTCGTCGAGTTCGTCGCGCGCCGCCTCGGCGTCCGTCGGTGCCCAGGAGGGCGGCCGACGGTGGGTCATGGGTTCCTTGGGCCGGGGCAGCCTGCTCGACGCCGTACCGGCCGACAGGGTCGCCCCGCGCACCCGGCGCCGCAGCGGACCGGCGTCGCCGGGCCGGGTCGGGGCCGCGGGGCCCGCGTCG
Source organism: Streptomyces sp. NPDC002580 (assembly GCF_042889485.1). Taxonomy (NCBI): domain Bacteria; kingdom Bacillati; phylum Actinomycetota; class Actinomycetes; order Kitasatosporales; family Streptomycetaceae; genus Streptomyces; species Streptomyces sp. NPDC002580. The sequence continues at coordinate 25,033 of NZ_JBIAQZ010000004.1, forward strand.
GCCGGGGTTCCGGGCCGGGTGCCGCCGTGCGTCGTGGGGCGTTCGGCGCCGCTCTCCGTCACCGGTTCCGCGCGGCGGGCGTGGCCGGGGGACTCGGTCTCCTGGGAACGCGCGGGCACGCGGCGGGGCAGGCCCGCCGGTCCGGCCGGCGACTCGGCCCGCGCCGGGCGCGGCTCCCTCGGGCCGGACCGGCGCGCGGGTGGCTGGATGCGCGGGGGACGTGCCGCGGGGTGACCTTGCACGAGGTGGGACGCGGGCACCGCCACGGTCGCGGTGACGCCGCCGCCCGGGGTGCGGGACAGGACGACCTCGATGCCCCAGCGCCGGGACAGGCCGCCGACCACGAACAGACCGAGGACCTCCGTGGGCGCCAGGTCGAGGCGTTCGCGCCGGATCAGCCGGGCGTTCTCCTGTTCCAGCCGCTCGGGGCTCATGCCGAGCCCGTGGTCGACGATCTCGACGAGGGCTCCGCCGCCTCCGTGCCGGGGCCGCAGGACCACTTCGACACCGCTGGTGGCGGGGGAGAACATGACGGCGTTCTCCAGCAGTTCGGCGAGCATCAGCGTCAGGTCGCCGACGATGTCGGGGACGACGGTGACGTCGCCCTCGGCGTGCGGGGTGACGCGCTGGTAGCCCTCGATCTGGCCGAGCGCGGCACGGACGATGTTGCTGAGCCGCATCGGTTCGGTGGTGAGGCCGGTCTCGCTGATCCCGGCGAGCAGCATGAGGCTGTCGGCGTTGCGCTGGAGGCGGACCGCGATGTGGTCGATGCGGTACAGCCGGTCCAGCACCTCGGGGTCGGTCTCGCCTCGCTCCACGGAGTCGATCAGGGCGAGTTGACGTGCTGTCAGGTTGCTGACGCGACGGCCGACGTTGCCGAACATCTCGGCGATGTTGCGCCGGCCGACGACCTGGCGTTCCAGCAGCGCGGTCGCGGTGACCTGGACCTGGTTGAACGCTTCGGCCAGTTCCCCGATCTCGTCGCGCACCTGGACGGGGACGGCCTCCAGCCGCGGGGGGCTCGCGTCGTCGGCGTCGTCGTCGGCCACGCGGGCGAGTTCGGTCTGGGCGGCGGCGGCCACGTGCTGGGCCGCCCCCGTGAGCGTGCGCACGGTCCGCACCACGGAGCGGCGGGTCAGCACGGAGAACAGCAGCCAGGCGGCGAAGGCGAGCACGCTGCCGGTGATCAGCCAGGCCACCCGCCACCAGGCGTTGTTCGACGCGGACTGGGCGTCCGCGGCGATCTCGCCGATCAGCGACTGGACGACCTTCAGCCGGTTCTCGGCCTGCCGCTCGTAGGTGGGGTCGGCGCGCAGCGCGTCGTCGAGCGCGGCCCGCAGCTGCGTGGCGTTGTCGGCGACCAGCGCGCCGGTGTCGACCTGGAGCGCGGCCCAGTGCTGGGAGATGACGTTCTGGTAGGGGCTGCGCTCGATCTCGGCGAGTGCGGTGCCCTGCTCCTGGCTGGCGAACCGGGTGAACCGCTCGGCCTGGTAGGTGTACTGGTCGTAGTCGCCGACGGCACCGGTGAATTCGAGGAGCGCGTTGGAGTCACGGGTACGGGCGGCGAAGACGCTGGTCTCGAAGGAGGCGTGGGCGGCGTCGGCGCGCAGCAGCGCGTCGAGCAGATTGCCCGCGGACGAGGAGGACTCGCCGCCCGCCTGACCGAGACCGAGACCGTTGATGAGGTTCTCGATCACCGCTCCGTACGCCGGGTCGATGTTGTCGGCGGGGATCGGTCCCTGCTCGACGGTCTTGCGCAGGCTGTCCAGGCCCTCGAGTTCCTTCAGCGCCTCCGCCTCGCCCTCGGGCAGCCGGTCGCTGAAGGCCGAGCGGACGGCGTCGATGCGGATGCCGGACTCCTGCTGCGCGTCCAGGTAGGCGGAGGCGTCGGGCCGGCCATCCCCCGGGCGGGCCGCCTCGTAGCGCAGGGAGACGAGGAGGGCCTGCCGGTGCTCGGTCTGCACGGCGTCGATGAGCTTGGTCACCTGCGCGCTGTCGCGCACCAGTTGGGCGGTCTCTGCGGCCGAGCGCGCGCGGTCGATCTCACCGGAGACGACATAGGAAAGCATCACGGAGATGACCGCGAGCGGCACGATCACCAGAACGTTGAGTTTCCGGCGGAAAGGCCAACGGTCGAGCAGAGACGGTGTCCGGCCGGCCCCAAGAGCCGTGGACGGCTGTCCCGAGGTGGCTCTTCTGTGCGCGGGCACCCAACCTCCTTGACTTCATTCCCCGTTGGAAACCAAGCGACAGGCCTGCATGGAGCAATGGTCACGAACAGCACGATCGGCCCGACAAGTGGAAGGGGGCCCTCGGCGCGGCCAACACTAGCGGCTGGCGCAAGAGTACGGCCATGATCAACCGAAAAGTGAACTGCTCGGACGCCTGGTTCGACCGTATTTTGATCACGTTGTGCCTACAGGCTGAAGCTGTACGGTCCCCATCAGTGATCTATTCGTGCCTTGACGGTAGTTGAGGCCTCTCGATTGGATCGTCGGGACCGTCACCACCCGCACCCGGCGACCACCCGCCCCATTCATTGCCAAGTCTGGATGACCAACGTGACCATCGCCAGAAGCACTCGAACCTCCACAACTTACGCCGTTTCCCTGCTGGTTGTGGCCGCGGCCGCCCTGACGGGCTGCGGTTCCTCCGACGACTCCGGCAAGGACGACCCGTTGCAGGGCGACGCCGCCAAGGGCGGCACGGTCGTCGTCGGTTCCAACAACTTCCCCGAGAGCATCCTGCTCGCCGACATCTACGGCGAAGCCCTCAAGTCCAAGGGCATCAATGTCAGTTACAAGCTGAACATCGGCAGTCGCGAAACCACGTACGGCCTGATCAAGAACGGCACGATCACGGTGCTGCCGGAGTACAACGGCGCTCTGCTCGCCTACCTGGACGCCAAGGCCGTTCCGACGACCGTCGAGGAGACCAACTCGGCGATATCCGCGAAACTCGACGCCAAGCTCGCCCTGTTGACCTCGTCCAAGGCCGAGGACAAGGACGCCATCGCCGTCAACGAGGCCACGGCCAAGAAGCACGGCCTCACGGCCGAGTCGACCATCGCCGACCTGTCCGACGTGGCGAAGGACCTGGTCATCGGCGGTTCCCCCGAGTTCCAGACCCGGCAGCAGGGGCTGAAGGGTCTGAAGTCCGAATACGGTCTCGAATTCAAGAACTTCAAGGCGCTCGACGCGGGCGGCAACCTCACGACGACGGCCCTCAAGGGCGACAACATCCAGGCCGCGGACATCTTCACGACCGACCCCGGAATCGCCAAGAACAAGTTCGTCGTCCTGAAGGACCCCAAGAATCTCTTCGGATTCGAGAACGTGACTCCGCTGACCTACAAGAGCAACCTGTCAGCGGCCGGAGTCGCGGTGCTCAACGAGGTCTCGGCCAAGCTCGACACGGAAACCCTCGTGAAACTCAACGGCGAGGTGCAGAAAGGCGGCAAGGACCCGCGGGACGTCGCGAAGTCGTGGCTGTCCTCGGCCGGACTCGGCTGACCTTCGCACCGGCACCCCCGTCGAAGAGTGACGGGGGCGAATGCCCGCGGGCCGGGGAGCGCTTCTCCCCGGCCCGGTCTTCCGACCGCGTACGGCCGAGGAGTGAGAGTCCGTCATGCTCGAGCGCACGGCCGGCGCGGCCACCGGCGGCACCATCGTGGACCGCCCGCCGCGCGAGCCGGCCGGGGACGAGCACGACGGCACGGCACCGGCCGGCACGGCGTTCCTCGGCCGGAGCCTCGATGCCGCGGCGGTGGCCAGAGTCGCCGACGGAGCGGCACCTCCGCTCCCTGGTCAGCCCGCCCTCGACGCGATGGAGCGCAACCGGCGCGCCGCGCACCGACTGGCGGCCGAGGGCGCCCGGGTCTACGGGCGCAGTACCGGAGTGGGAGCGCACCGGGGCCTCGCTGTCGAGGAGCACGACGGCGCGGGCCACGATCTGCGCCTGCTGCTCAGCCACGCGGGCGGTGCGGGCGAGGCCCTGCCCACCCGGCAGGTCCGCGCGATGATGGTGGTGCGTGTCAGCCAACTCCTGGCCGGTGGCTCCGGGTTGGGACCCGAGATCGCGGTGGCCGTCACGGACGCGCTGCGCGCCGGAGTGCATCCCCTGGTCCCCGAGTACGGGTCCGTGGGCACCGGCGACCTGACGGCACTGGCCCAGTTGGGACTGGCCCTCTTCGGCCACGGCACCTGGCTGCGGGACGGGACGGACACCGGAGATCCCCTCCCCGCTGCCCGGCTCCCGGAGGGCTCGCTCCCGGAGGGTACGGCCCCGGAAGGCGCGTTCCCGCGAAGGCTGGCCATGCGACGAGGTGACGCGCTCGCCCTGCTGAGCAGCAGCGCCCTCACCCTCGGCCAGTCCGCGCTCGCCTGGCACGATCTCGGCGTCCCGCTCCGCGCCGCGCACCTGGTGGCCGCGCTCTCCCTGCACGCGGTGGGCGGCTCCCTCGAGCCGTACGCGCCCGAGGTCCACCGGGCCCATCCGCATCCGGCGATCGGGCGGGCGGCCGCCCGGGTCCTGGCCCTGCTCGGTGCGGCGGACGGGAACACGACGGCCCTGCCGCCACCGGCGAGCGGGGTGGCGGCGCGGGTGCAGGACCCCTTCGGTTTCCGCTGCTTCCCGCAGGCCCACGGCCCCGCGGTCCAGGCGTGGTCCGCCCTGGAGGAGGTGCTGTCGATCGACCTCAACTCCGCGACCGAGAACCCTCTCATCGGCTGGGACGCGACCACGGACACCCCCGTCGCACGGCACCACGGCGGCTTCTTCACCACGCCGCTCACTCTCGCGCTCGATCAGCTGGGCCTCGCCGTGCTCGGCACCGCCCGGCTCTCCGCGGCCCGCCTGTCGGCCCTCGGGCAGCCCGAACTGACCGGACTGCGGTCCTACTTGGCGGACACCTCCTCGGCCGGGTCGGGGATGATGATCCTGGAGTACAGCGCCGCGTCCGCCCTCGCCGAGGTTCAGGCGTGTGCCGCCCCCGCCGCGCTCGGACATGTGGTGCTGTCCCAGGGCATGGAGGAGGCGGCGACCTTCGCGACGCAGGCAGCCCGCAAGTCGCTGCGGCTGGCACCGGCGTACCGGCTGGTGCTGGCCTGCGAACTCGTCACCGCCGTAAGGGCGTTGCGGATGCGCGGCACTCCGCCCGCTCCGGACACGCCGGCCGGCCGCGCCTACCTCCGCGCGGCGACGACCCTGGACCCGGACCCGCGGGACCGCCCCCTCACGGACGACGTGACCCGCGCGGCCGCCCTGCTCGACGAGTTCGCCGCGCTCGTCGGCGACGACTGAGCGGGGCCGCCGCGCCGGCCCCCGGCCTCAGCCCCGCGCGCCCGGCGCGACGGATCCGGCTTCGGCCGTCACCCCCTCGCCCGCGGCGGAAGCGGCCTCGGTACCGGATCCGGAACTGGACCCGGTACCGGAACCGGCATCGCGGCTCGTCGCCCGTCCCGAAGCCCGGGGTGCGCCGGTCAAGCGCGCCGCGCGCTGGACGGGGACGAGGAGCGCGGCGAGGGCGGCGGCCAGGCAGAGCAGGGCGAGCAGCGTGAATCCGTGGGTGTACCCGGCCTCGTACGGCAGGCCCGAGGGCTGGAGCCGGCCGGTCACCAGGACGCTGGTCACCGCGGCGCCGATGGACCCGCCGATCGTACGGATGTTGGCGTTCATCCCGGTCGCGGCGCCGGTCTGCTCGGGCGGGACGCTGCCGACGATGAGGTTGGCCATCGAGGCGAAGGCCAGTCCGATGCCGAGGCCGAAGACACCCGCCGCGAAGGCGACGTGCCACGGCCGGTCGTGCCACACGGCGAGGAATCCGCAGGCGACCGCGCCGAGCGCGGCACCGGCGACCAGCAGCTTCTTGGCGCCGAGGACGGGCTCCAGTCGGCCGCTCAGTACACCCGAGCAGAACATCGCGACCAGCATCGGCAGCATGAGCAGTCCGGCCGAGGTCACGCTCGCGCCGAAGCCGTAGCCCGCGGAGCCCGGGGTCTGGACGAAACCGGGGAGGAAGGACCAGATCGCGTACATGCCCGCGCCGAAGAGCAGCGCGGCGGTGTTGGTCGTCCACACGGCGGGCAGGCGCATGATCCGCAGGTCGATGAGCGGGCTGCGGGAACGGGCCTCGGAGCGCAGCCAGAGCGCGAAGAGCAGCACGGCCGCGGCGAACAGGCCGATCGTCCTGCCCGATCCCCAGCCCCATCGGCTCGCCTGGCTGAGCGGCAGCAGCAGCGCCACGAGCCAGCCGGAGAGCAGCACGGCACCGAGCCAATTGACGTTCCCCTGGGCGCGTTTGGGTGACTCGGGGACGTACCGCAGGGCGATGAGGGCGGTGACCGCGACAACGGCGACGGGGATCCAGAACAGCCAGCGGTAGTCGAGCGCGGTGACGATCGGGCCGGCCGCCACCATGCCGACTCCCCCGCCGGCCGCGATCACGGCGGACAGGTTGCTGATGCTGCCGCTCACCCGGGACGCGGCGAACTCGTCCCGGATGATGCCGAAGGACAGCGGGAACAGCGCGCCGCCGGCGCCCTGGACGACCCGGGCGACGATCAGGACGCCGATGGTGGGCGCGAGCGCGGCGAGGAGGCAGCCCGCCAGGACGGCCACGAGAACGGCGACGAGGGTGCGTTTCCTGCCGGCCAGGTCACCGACCCTGCCGAGGATGGGGGTGAAGATCGAGGCGGACAGCAGGTACGCGGTCATCACCCAGGTCGCGGTGGACTGCGAGGTGTGCAGTGCGTGCTGGACGGTCGGCAGGGCCGGCGCGATCAGCGACTGCAGCATGGCGAACACGCCGGCACCGGTCGCGAGGACCGCGAAGGTGACACGGGTGGACGTACGGGGCATGAGGAGCCTCTCCGAACAGGATGCGGCCGAGGTCGTCGGGGCCACGGTCGGACGGGACGGACCGCGGGGCGGCGCCGGGCAGGCCGGCGGCCGCGAGGGCGGTCGCGTGGGTGGGGATCGGAACGGCGGGGCGGTGCGGTCACCGCGCGGGCCGCCGGGTGGCGGGGAGGGGGTGGGCGCCCGGCCGCGCGTGCGGCCGCACGCGTCCATGCCGGACGCACCCCGACTGGTAAAGTGGAGGTACCCCTCCACTGTAACGGAGGCGACCCTCCGCTTCAACCTGGATCCAGCCCGGGAGGCAGTAGTGACGGCACAGTCGTTCCCCGTCAGCGAGATCGTCGCGTCCCGGCGGCCGCACCGGAAGGACGCCGCCCGCAACTACGACGCGCTGCTGGCGGCCGCCCGCGAGGCGTTCGCGGAGAGCGGCGCGGAGGCCTCCCTGGAGGACGTGGCCCGACGGGCGGGCGTCGGCATCGGCACGCTGTACCGGAACTTCCCGACCCGCCGCCACCTGTTCGAGAGCGTCTACGCGGGCGAGGTAGACGACCTGTGCCGGGTCGCCGAGGAGGTCGCCGGCCTGGAGCCGTGGGAGGCGCTCACCTCATGGCTGCGCCGCTTCGTGGACTACACGGTCACCAAACGGGCCATCCGCGAGGCGCTCAACGACGAGTCGGAGATCTTCCTGGCCTGCCGGGAGTCGATGTACGCCGCGGGCGGCCCCCTCTTCGAGAGGGCGCAGAAGGCCGGGGAGGCCCGCGCCGACATGAACTTCGACGACCTGCTGCGGATGGTCGCCGGCATCACGGCGACGAACTTCCTGGACGACGCCCAGCGCGACCGCGTCCTGTCGGTGGCGCTGGACGGGGTCCGCAGCGCCGGCTGACCTCCGCTCTCCCTGCCCGTCCGCATCCGCACGCCGCCGGCCTGCCCGCTCCGGGCGGCCGGTGTCCCGCCGCGCCGCCGGAAGCGGCCTCCCCCGAGAGCCTCATGACCGGTGAAGGCCCACCGGCCCGGGCCGCTGGGCTACAGTCGGCGCGGTCCCCGGTCAGACGCTCTGCCGTGGGTGGTGGTGCGCTGGGGGATGACGACGTCATGCGGTACGAACACGTGGAACTGCCCGGTTACGAGGTCCAGGAGGTCCTGGGGCGGGGCGGCTTCGCCACCGTCTACCGGGCCCACCAGTCGGCGGTGGGCCGGGAAGTGGCGCTGAAGGTGGACAGCAGGGCGCTGACCTCGGCCCGTGACCGGCGGCGCTTCCTGCGCGAGGTCACGGCGGCGGGCCGCCTGTCCGGGCATCCGCACGTGGTCCCGGTCTACGACGCGGGTGTCCTCGACGACGAACGCCCCTACATGGTCATGGAGTTGTGCCCGGGCGGCTCGCTCGGCGACCGACTGCGCCGCCAGGGCCCCCTCGACCTGGAGGAGGCCCTCGACATGGGAACGGGCATCGCCGACGCGCTGGCGGCGGCGCATGCCGCCGGGGTGCTGCACCGCGACATCAAGCCGGGCAACATCATGATCAACCGGTACGGCGCCGCCGCCCTCACCGACTTCGGCCTCGCCGCCATGCCCCGGCCCGGCGCCGAACTGTCGGTGACACGCGAGGCGTTGACCCCGGCGTACGCGCCACCCGAAGCCTTCCACCTGGCCGAACCCACGACGACCGGCGACGTGTACTCACTCGCGGCGACGCTCTACGCCCTCCTGGTGGGCCGCCCGCCGCACCACCCCGAGGACGGCACCCAGCTCAGCCTCGCGGAGCTCATCGTCCGGCACACCTGGCCCTACGCGGACCTGCCCGGGGTACCGGCGCCGCTCAACGAGGTGCTGAGACACGCCCTGTCGACGGATCCGGCCTCCCGGACGCCGGACGCGGCGACCCTGCGCGACGCCCTCGCCGCCGTGGACGTCGAGGGCGCCCGTCGCACCGGTTTCGGCCCGGCGTTCCGTACGGTCGGCACCGTTCCGGCACACCGGGACGCGCCGCCCGCGCCGTACGCCCCGCCGGCCACCTTCCCGCCGCCGCCTTCGGACATGGCGGCGCCCCGTCCGTACGGGGACGGTGGTCCGGAGGGGAACGGCGGTCCGGACGGGAACGGCGGTCCGGACGAGGTGGGCGACAAGCGGGAGGGCGCGTCGTACCGCCGTCCCGCCCGGGGCTCGGGGGACGCCCGGAGCGGCCGGGACAACCGGGGCGCGGGGACGGACACGGCGACGAAACCGGCGGACCACGGGACCTCGCGGCGTCGGCCCGTGCTGATCGCCGCGTTGGCGGTGGTGGTCTCGGTGAGCGTGTCCGTCACCTGGGTGATCCACGAGTACGGGACGCCGGGCGGCCCCGGCTCCTCGTCCACCGGGTCCCCGTCCCCCAGCGCCACGCACCAGGGTTCGCCGGGCGGGAACTCGGGGTTCGGCACCCGGACCACCCGTCGCGGCTGCGCCGCGGCGGACGTCGAGGGCATCGGCGGCCGTTGTGTCACGAGCGCCGAGTGCTGGAGCGGCATCACCGACAACGCGGGGACGATCACCGTCAGCCGCGCCGACTGCCACGTCTCGCACGTGTGGGAGACGTTCGCCATCGCCCCGCTGCCCGAGGACGGGACGACGTACAACGCGAGGGACCTCGTCAAGCATCCCGACGTACGGACCCTGTGCTCCCAGCAGGTCCTGCGGAGCTCGCTGACACCCACCGGCCGCACGGTCGACGCCGCATGGGACGTGGACGTCCTCCCGCCGACCGCCGAGCAATGGGGTGCGGGGCTGAGGGTGTTCCGCTGCGTCGCGGCGGCACTCACACCCGACGGACAGACGACGGAAAGCCACTTCGGGGTGGACGGGTGACCCGTGCACCCGTGCACCCGTGCACCCGTGCACCCGTGCACCCGTGCACCCGTGCACCCGTGCACCCGTGAGGACAACGATCTGACGCGGCGCCGGAATGCCGCTCAGGCGCAGCCGATCGTTCCGGTCACCGCGCCGTTCCCGCACCGCACAGCCACACCCACCGTCGCCGCTCCGTGAAGCACGTGACGGCGGCCAGCACGGTGACCGGGACGGCCGCCCAGGCGGGCCAGGCCAGCCACGAGGACACCACCGCCGCCACGAGCTGGAGGAGAACCAGCAGCACGGTCGCCCGACCCGGCACCGGAACCATGACGTTGCTCTTGTCCCCCGGCGTGGCGAAGACGGTCGGCAGGCCGATCAGCAGCACGACGGAGAGCACCGCGAGCGCCACCGAGTGGCCGGACAGGGCCCAGGGGGTCGCCACCCAGGCCACGAGTTCGGTCGCGAAGCGCAGAACGGACGGCATGCGGTCGTCGGGGCGCCCCGGCGCGGTCTCTCCCACAGCGGTTTCGGTCACCGCGTGACGATCCCACGCGCGCGGCGCGACCGCCAGAGGCGGCCACTCGGCATGGATACCGCCATCCCCACGACGTCAACCACCCCTGCCCACCGCGAACTTCTCGATGGCCTGATCTCCCGGAGCGCTCCCGGATCTCCTTGAAGCGGACCACCCGTGGAAAGTGGATTCTGTATACTGTCGTCACCAATCAGCCCCGGTTCGGAGGCGACATGGACGATCTGGATCCCGAGGTGGTGCTGGGCATGGCCGCCCAAGCGCCCGACGGTGTGGTGATCATCGACAGCGAAGGTCTGATCCGCTACTGGAACCGGGGCGCCGAGCGCGTCTTCGGGTTCCCGGCCGCCGAGGCGGACGGCCGCAGTCTCGACATCATCATCCCGGAGAAGCACCGCCGTCGTCATGGGGACGGCTTCCGCACGGCCATGGAGCGGGGCGCCACCAAGTACGGCGAGGCCGACCTCCTGACGGTCCCCGCGCTCGCGGCCGACGGCAGGACCCTGTCCATCGAGTTCAGCGTGGTGCTGTTGACCGGGAGCGACGGCGCGCCCTACGTCGGTGCCGTCGTCCGGGACGTCACCGCCCGGCGTTCCAGGGAGCGGGAGTTGATGCGACGGCGGGCCGAGACCGGCACCGACCGCGCGACCGTATGACCCTCTGATCTCGCAACTCCCGCAAGGAAGGGACTTTCGGCGTCCTCTCGGCCGCCAAGTGCCCCGCGAACGGCATCCGTTCACGGGGCACTTGCGCATGCGGGACTCTCGGACCCGCATCCATGGGTCAGGCGACGACCTTCCCCTCGCGCAGCCTGCGGACGGCGTCCGCCGTGTAGCCGAGGCCGGCCAGCACCTCGTCGGTGTGCTCGCCCAGCAGGGGTGCCCCGACGATCTCGGGCTTGAACGCGGAGAACTTGATCGGGCTTCCCACCGTCAGATAGGTGCCGCGTTCCTTCTGCTCGACCTCGACGATCGTGCCGCTCCTGCGCATGTCGGGGTCCTCCGCCAACTCCTTCATGCTGAGCACCGGGGAGCACGGCACCTCGAAGGCGCTCAGGACGCCGACCGCCTCGTACTTGGTCTTGTCCGCCAGCCACTTCTCGATCTCGGCGAAGATGTCCATGATGCGCGGCTGTCGCGCCAGGGCGGTGCTGTACTCCGGGCCCTCGGCCCAGTCGGGACGGCCGATGGCCTCGCAGGTGCGGGCCCAGTTCTGCTCCTGGATCGTGAAGTAGATGTAGGCGTTGGGGTCGGTCTCCCAGCCCTTGCACCTGAGGATCCAGCCGGGCTGCCCGCCGCCTCCCGCGTTGCCGCCGCGCGGGACCGCGTCGCCGAACTCGCCGTTCGGGTACTGCGGGTACTCCTCCAGGTGGCCGACGCGTTCCAGGCGCTGCTGGTCGCGGAGCTTGACCCGGGTCAGGTTGAGGACGGCGTCCTGCATGGACACCGAGACCTTCTGGCCGAGGCCGGTGGCGTCGCGCTGGATGATCGCGGTCAGCAGACCGATCATCAGGTGCATGCCGCTGTTGCTGTCGCCGAGCGCCGAGCCGCTGATGGTGGGCGGTCCGTCCCAGAACCCGGTGGTCGACGCGGCGCCGCCGGCGGCCTGGGCGACGTTCTCGTACACCTTGAGGTCGTTCCACTTGGAGTCGTCGTTGAAGCCCTTGACCGAGCCGAAGATCAGCCGCGGGTTGAGCGCGTGGAGGTGGTCCCAGCCGAGACCCATGCGGTCCATGGCGCCCGGCGCGAAGTTCTCCACCAGGAGGTCCGCCCCGAGGATCAGTTTCTCCATGACCTCCTTGCCCTCGGGTGACTTGGTGTTGATGGCCAGGGAACGCTTGTTGCTGTTCAGCATGGTGAAGTAGAGGGCGTCGACGTCCGGTATGTCACGGAGTTGATGACGCGTCACATCGCCTCCGTCGACGCGCTCGACCTTGATGACATCGGCGCCGAACCAGGCGAGCATCTGGGTGCACGCGGGACCGGCCTGGACGCCGGTGAAGTCGATCACCTTGATTCCGGCGAGCGGCTTTGCACTCATGGTGGATTCCTTCTCGTCATTGAACTCGGTGCGGAAGTCGGCAGTACGCGTGGGGAGTCCGGGGCTCACTTCTTGGTGGGCGCGATGTTGCCGACGGTGATGCCCTTCGGGTTCAGGTGGGCGATGTGGCCGCTCTCGGTGCCGGCCGCGGGGTCGATCACGCAGTCGACGAGCGCGGGGCCGCCGGAGGCCAGGGCCTCGGTGAGGGCGGCGGTCACCTCGGCGGGTGTGGTCGCGCGGTAGCCCTTGCCGCCGAACGCCTCGATCATCCGGTCGTGCCGGGCCGCGCCCATCAGCGTGGTCGGCGAGGGGGCGTCGCCGAGGGGATTGACGTCGTCGCCCCGGTAGACACCGCCGTTGTTCATCACGACCGTGACGACGGGCAGTCCGTACCGGCAGATCGTCTCCAGCTCCATGCCGCTGAACCCGAAGGCGCTGTCGCCCTCGACGGCGACGACCGGTGCGCCGCTCTCCACGGCGGCGGCGATCGCGTAGCCCATGCCGATGCCCATGACCCCCCAGGTGCCGCTGTCCAGGCGGTGCCGCGGCACGTGCATGTCGATGACGTTGCGGGCGATGTCCAGGGCGTTGGCGCCCTCGTTGACGATGTACGTCTCCGGGCGGCCGCGCACGACGTCGCGTACGGCCTTGAGGGCGCCCATGAACTGCATGGGACTCGGGTCCGCCTCGAGCCGCTCGGCCATCTTCGCGACGTTCTGCGCGGAGCGCGCGGCCAGTTCGTCGCGCCAGGCGGCGGGGGCCGCGATCCGGCCGGGCTTGGTCCTCTCGGCGATCGCGTCGAGCACCGACTCGATGTCGCCGACGAGCGGGGCGGCGATGGGCTGGTTGCTGTCCATCTCGCGGGCCTCGATGTCCACTTGGATGAACCGGGCGTCCTGGTTCCACTGCGGCGCCTCGCCGTGGTTCAGCAGCCAGTTGAGGCGCGCTCCGACGAGCATCACGACGTCGGCCTTCTTCAGGGCCAGCGAACGGGCGGCGGCCGCCGACTGGGGGTGGTCGTCGGGCAGCAGACCCTTGGCCATCGACATCGGTATGTAGGGGATGCCGGTGGACTCGACGAACTCACGGACACGGTCGTCCGCCCGCGCGTAGGCGGCGCCCTTGCCGAGCACCACCAACGGCCGTTCGGCGCCAGCGAGAAGCTCGATGGCCCGGTCGACGGCCTCGGGGCCCGGCAGCTGGCGCGGCGCGGGGTCGACGAGGCGGCTCAGGGTCCTCGCGCCCGCCGCCGCGTCCATGACGGAGCCGAGCACCGCGGCGGGGATGTCGAGATAGACACCGCCGGGGCGTCCGGAGACGGCGGTGCGCAGGGCGCGGGCGATGCCCCGGCCGATGTCCTCCACGCGGCCCACCCGGTAGGCCGCCTTGCAGAACGGCTGCGCCGCGGCGAGCTGGTCCATCTCCTCGTAGTCGCCCTGCCTGAGGTCGACCAGGTGCCGCTCGCTGGATCCGGAGATCTGGACCATCGGGAAGCAGTTGGTGGTGGCGTTGGCCAGCGCGACCAGACCGTTGAGGAAGCCCGGCGCGGACACGGTCAGACAGATGCCGGGCCGCTTCGTCAGGTAGCCGGCCGCCGCCGCGGCATGCCCCGCGTTGCTCTCGTGCCGGAAGCCGATGTAGCGGATGCCCCGAGCCTGCGCGAGGCGGGCCAGGTCGGTGATCGGGATGCCCACGACCCCGTAGATGGTGTCGACGTCGTTCATCGTCAGCGCGTCGACGACCAGGTGGTACCCGTCGGTCAGCTCGGTCGGAACGTCGGCGTTCGCCGTGGTCTCCGGTGTCGAGGGAGCGGTCATGGTCCGGGATCCTCCTTGGGCAGGTCCTGTCGTCACGGTGGTTCCTCTCACTGTCCGCAGCCCGCTCTCCCTCGTCCGGGACCCCTTCAGGAGCCGCACCGCGTCGATCACCAGCGGGTGCAGCCCCTCGGCTCCCCCGTCGACGTGCGCGAGGAGCCGGGCGCGCATGCGGGGGTCCCAGAAGCGGTCGATGTGACCCGCGACGGCCTCGGCGGCCGACTCCCCGGGCAGATGACGGAGGTTGACGGCGATGTCGTTCGCCATCCGCGTCTCCGGCGGCACGGTCGCCGTCATCTCAGTCCACCGCCGTGAGGACGTCGCCGACGGCCGACTCCGGTGTCTCGCCCCCGGCTCGTCCGACGGACTCGTCCCCGGCCCGTTCCGGTGTCCCGTCGCCGTGCCCGAGCGGATGGGCGAGTCCCACCTGTACGGCGGTCACCTTGTACTCGGGGCAGTTGGTCGCCCAGTCCGAGTTCTCGGTGGTCACCACGTTGGCGCCGGTCACCGGGTGGTGGAACGTGGTGTAGACGACGCCGGCCGGCATGCGGTCGGAGATCTCCGCCCGCAGCGTCGTACGCCCGACCCTGCTGGCCAGGGTCACCAGCGCGCCGTCGGTGATGCCGCGCACCTCGGCGTCGTGCGGGTGCAGTTCGAGAACGTCCTCGGGGTGCCAGGCGACATTGCCGGTCCGCCGGGTCTGCGCGCCGACGTTGTACTGGCTGAGGATGCGCCCGGTGGTGAGCACCAGGGGGAAGCGCCGGGTGCTGCGCTCGTTGGTCGGGACGTACGCGGTGACGACGAACCGGCCCTTGCCGCGCACGAACTCGTCCACGTGCATCACCGGTGTCCCCTCGGGCGCGGCGGCGTTGCACGGCCACTGGACGCTGCCGAGCTTGTCGAGCACCTCGAAGGAGACGCCGGTGAACGTCGGGGTGACCGAGGCGATCTCGTCCATGATCCGGCTGGGGTGGTCGTACTCCATGGGGTAGCCCATGGCCGTGGCGATCTCGCACACGATCTGCCACTCGTGCTTGCCCGTCCTCGGCTTCATCACCGCGCGCACCCGGTTGATCCGGCGCTCGGCGTTGGTGAACGTGCCGTCCTTCTCCAGGAAGGACGCGCCGGGCAGGAAGACGTGGGCGAACTTGGCGGTCTCGTTGAGGAACAGGTCCTGCACCACGACGAGTTCCATCGCCGCGAGCGCGGCGGTGACGTGCCGCAGGTTGGGATCGGACTGGGCGATGTCCTCGCCGTGCACGAACAGGCCGCGGAAGGTGCCGTCGATCGCGGCGTCGAACATGTTGGGGATGCGCAGTCCCGGCTCGGCGAGGAGGGTGCCGCCCCACAGGTTCTCGAACACCTCGCGCACGGCGTCGTCGGAGACATGGCGGTAGCCGGGCAGTTCGTGCGGGAAGGAGCCCATGTCGCAGGAGCCCTGGACGTTGTTCTGCCCGCGCAGCGGGTTGACGCCGACGCCGTCGCGGCCGATGTTGCCGCACGCCATGGCGAGGTTGGCCATTCCCATGACCATGGTCGAGCCCTGGCTGTGCTCGGTGACACCGAGGCCGTAGTAGATGGCCCCGTTCGGCGCCTGCGCGTAGAGCCGCGCGGCGGCCCGCAGTTGACCGGCGGGGACACCGCTCACCTGCTCCGTGGCCTCCGGGCTGTTCTCGGGCAGGGCGACGAACCGCGCCCACTCGTCGAACCCCTCGCACCTGCGGTCCACGAAGGAACGGTCGACCAGGCCCTCGGTGACGACCACGTGGGCCATGGCGTTGACGACGGCGACGTTGGTGCTGGGCCTCAGCTGGAGGTGGTGCGCGGCCTCGATGTGCGGGGAGCGCACCAGGTCGATGCGGCGGGGGTCGACGACGATCAGCTCCGCGCCCTCGCGCAGCCGTCGTTTCATCCGCGAGGCGAACACCGGGTGTCCGTCGGTGGGGTTGGCGCCGATCACCATGATGACGTCGGCCTCGGCCACGGAACGGAAGTCCTGGGTGCCGGCCGACTCTCCGAAGGTCTGCTTGAGTCCGTATCCCGTCGGGGAGTGGCAGACGCGGGCGCAGGTGTCGATGTTGTTGTTGCCGAACGCGGCCCGCACCATCTTCTGGACGACGTAGACCTCTTCGTTGGTGCACCGCGACGAGGAGATGGCGCCGATCGAACTCGGCCCGTACCGGCGCTGGATGTCCCGCATCCGGCGGGCGACCGTGCCGATCGCCTCGTCCCACTCCACCTCCCGCCAGGGGTCGGTGATCCGGTCACGGACCATGGGGCGGAGCATCCGGTCGGGGTGGGTGGCGTAGCCGAAGGCGAAGCGGCCCTTCACACAGGAGTGGCCCTCGTTCGCTCCGCCGTCCTTGTACGGCACCATGCGCACGAGTTCGTCGCCGCGCAGCTCGGCCTTGAAGGAGCAGCCGACACCGCAGTAGGCACAGGTGGTGACCACCGACCGGGTGGGCATGCCGAGTTCGACGACCGACTTCTCCTGGAGCGTGGACGTCGGGCAGGCCTGGACGCAGGCCCCGCAGGAGACGCACTCGGAGTCCATGAACGTCTCGGCGGCGCCGGGCGAGACCTTGGAGTCGAAGCCGCGCCCCTCGATGGTCAGCGCGAAGGTTCCCTGCACCTCGCCGCAGGCGCGTACGCAGCGGGAGCAGGCGATGCACTTGGCGGGATCGAAGTCGAAGTAGGGGTTGGACGTGTCCTTCTCGGCGTCGAGATGGTTCTCGCCCTCGTAGCCGTACCGCACCTGTCGCAGGCCCACCACGCCCGCCATGTCCTGGAGTTCGCAGTCGCCGTTGGCCGGGCAGGTCAGACAGTCGAGCGGATGGTCGGAGATGTACAGCTCCATGACGCCCTGGCGGAGCTTCTCCACCTTCGGTGTCTGGGTGCTCACCCGCATCCCGTCCGCCACGGGGGTGGTGCAGGAGGCCGGGGCGCCCCGCCTCCCGTCGATCTCCACGAGGCAGAGCCGGCAGGAGCCGAACGGCTCCAGGCTGTCGGTGGCGCACAGCTTGGGTATGTCGATTCCCGCGAGCGCGGCGGCGCGCAGTACGGACGTGCCCTCGGGCACGGTCACCGGAAGGCCGTCGACCTCCACCGACACCGTGGCCGCTCCGGGCCGTTCCGGGGTGCCGAAGTCGGGTTCCTTGAGCAGGGTCATGCCGTGCCCTCCGTCCTCACGCGCTCGTCCGCTTCGGGTGGGTCCGCCCGTCCGGTTCACGGGCGAGGAAATCGTCGGGGAAGTGCGCGAGGGCGCTCCGTACGGGCATCGGCGTCAGCCCGCCCATCGCGCACAGCGATCCGTCGGTCATCAGGTCGCACAGGTCCTCGAGGAGCGCCAGGTTCTCGTCCCGGTGCCGACCGGCCACGATCTTGTCGATCACCTCGACGCCGCGCACCGAACCGACCCGGCACGGCGTGCACTTGCCGCAGGACTCGGCGGCGCAGAACTCCATCGCGAAGCGTGCCTGGGCGGCCATGTCGACGGTGTCGTCGAAGACGACGACGCCGCCGTGGCCGACCATCGCGCCCGCCGCAGCGAAGGCCTCGTAGTCCATCGGCAGGTCGAACATCGAGGTCGGCAGATAGGCGCCGAGCGGCCCGCCGACCTGTACGGTGCGCACCGGGCGCCCGGAGAACGTGCCGCCGCCGTAGTCCTCCACGAGTTCGCGCAGTGTGACGCCGAACGCGGTCTCGACGATGCCGCCGCGCGCGATGTTCCCGCCGAGCTGGAACACCTGGGTCCCGCGCGAGCGTTCGACGCCGAGTTCCTGGTACGCCTGGGCGCCGGCCGCGAGCACGACGGGGACCGTCGCCAGGGTGAGGACGTTGTTCACCACGGTCGGTCTGCCGAACAGGCCCTCGATCGCGGGGATCGGCGGCTTGGCGCGGACCGTACCGCGCTTGCCCTCCAGGCTCTCCAGCATGGAGGTCTCCTCGCCGCAGATGTACGCGCCGGCGCCGACGCGGACGTGCAGGTCGAAGTCGAGCGCGGAACCGAGGACCCCCTCGCCGAGCCACCCGTGTTCGCGGGCGATGCCGATCGCGGCGCGCATGGTGGCCACCGCGTCCGGGTACTCCGAGCGGATGTAGAGGTAGCCCTCGTTCGCGCCGACGGCGTGCGCGGCGATCGTCATGCCCTCGATGAGCATGAAGGGGTCGCCCTCCATGGCCATCCGGTCGGCGAAGGTGCCGCTGTCGCCCTCGTCGGCGTTGCAGCAGACGAACTTCTGCTCGTCCACGCGGTCGAGCACGGTCTTCCATTTCAGGCCGGCCGGGAATCCGGCGCCGCCCCGGCCGCGCAGCCCGGAGGCGGTGACCTCGGCGACGACGTCCGCGGGCGGTCGCTCCAGCGCGGCGCGCAGGCCCGCGAGGCCGCCGTGCGCCACGTAGTCGTCCGTGGAGAGCGGGTCGGTGACGCCGATCCTGGCGAAGGTGACCCGGTTCTGGCGGGCCAGCCAGGGCAGTTCGCCGACCACGCCGAGTCGCAGGGGATGGTCGGCGCCGTCGAGCATGCCCGCGGCGAGGAGTCCGCCGACGTCGGACGGGGTGACGGGGCCGTATCCGACGCGGCCGCGCGGGGTCGCCACCTCGACGAGGGGTTCCAGCCAGAGCATGCCGCGTGATCCGTTGCGTACGACGTCGAGGGCGAAGTCGGCGCGGACGGCGGCCTCTTGGAGGGTGTCGGCGACCTCGTCGGCGCCGACCGACCGGGCGGCCGAGTCGCGGGGTACGTAGACGGTCGCCGCGGCGGGCGTGGTGTCGTTCACGATGAGACCGTCCCGTCGAGGATCGAGGTGAGCCGGGCCGGGCCGACCCGTCCGTACAGCCGGCCGTTCACCTCCACGGAGGGCCCGAGCGCACAGTTGCCGAGGCAGAAGACCTGCTGGACGGTCACGGCCCCGTCGGGGGTCGTCTCCCCCAGCGCCAGTCCGGCCTCGCGGACGTGGGCCACCAGCCCGTCGGACCCCAGGGCCTGGCAGGCCTCGGCGCGGCAGATGCGCACGGTGGTGCGTCCGGCGGGCTCGCGACGGAAGTCGTGGTAGAAGGTCACCACTCCGTGGACGTCGGCCCGGGAGAGGTTGAACTCGTCGGCGAGGACCGGAATCGCCTCCTGCGGCACTTGCCCCAACTCGGCCTGCACGGCGTGCAGTACGGGAAGCAGCGCACCACGCTCACCGCGATGCCCGGCCGCCAGCCTCCGGACCACACTCTCGACCGTCACGTCACTCGCGCTGGTCGTCATGATCGCTCCGCCCTCCGTCACGCGGTCCCCGGCGATGCTTGCGGGAGACTGCGACCCTACCCCATACAGGCTTCTGTATACAGAACTCAATCGAACTCCACCGCTTCCCAACTCCTGATCCAGCGAAGGTAATTACCTCGGAGGGATGACAGGGCCGCGAAGGACCCTGCCGGCCGTCCGCACTCGCGACCTGCACGGAGGCGCACGCCGGCCCCGGCCGGACGGTATTCCCGCGGACCCCGGACCGCTCCTGCGGCAGCACGCCATCCTGCATACCAAAACCTGTATCCTGACGCAGCCGTCGGCGATCCCGGCGGCGGTCACCACTCGGCAGAGCCGCCGGCCCCGAGGGCGCGGTGGCAGAACGGGGCTCCCATGCGTGAGGCACTCACGGCCGCCGCGTCCCGGCGCGTCACCCGCCCGGCACCACTGCGGCAGGCCGTGTACGACGCCCTGACCGAGCTGATCGTCAGCGGCTCGCTCAAGCCTGGCCAGCACCTGGTCGAAGCGGAGCTCGCCGAGCACCTGGGCGTCAGTCGCCAGCCCGTGCGCGAGGCCCTGCAACGACTCCAGACCGACGGCTGGGTCGACCTGCGCCCCGCCCAGGGAGCCTTCGTCCACTCCCCCACCGAGGAGGAGGCCTCCCAACTCCTCGGTGTCCGGGCCGTCCTTGAGACGTACTCGGCGCAACTCGCCGCCCAGCAGGCGAAGCCCGAGGACGTCGAACGGCTTTGGGAGCTTCACCAGGAGGGAGTCGACGCCCTCGCCGCGAGCGATGTCGACCGACTGGTGGCGGCCAACACCGCGTTGCACGCCTTCATCACGTCCATGGCCGACAACGCCGTGCTCGCCGGCCTGATCGCTGGCGTCAGCCAGAAGGTGCGCTGGTACTACACGCCGATCGCCCGACCTCGCGGCAAGGAGGCCTGGAACGAGCACGCCCAGCTGATCAGGGCGATCGCCAAGGGCGACGCGGACCGCGCGGGCGAGGTCATGCGCAAGCACACCGAGCGCACCACGGGCTTCTATCGCAAGCAGTACGCGGCCGGGGCGAACCAGGACTGACCGCGGGCGCACCCGCGGGGGGCCCACCCCGCCGCCACCCGCCCGGTCACTCCGTCCACCGGACCCGGTCGCGTCGGCGCGTGCGGGTCGGCGGGGTGGAGGCCCGCACCCCGCCGTCCGCCGGGCCGGGGTCACGTCGACGCGAGGGAGTCGGCGGGACGGCGGTGCGAGCCGAGGTCGAGCCCCTCGGCCTCGGGACCAAGGCCGAGGCCATCACCCCCATCACGCCCGGCCCCACCACTTCCGCCCCCATCACTTCCGCCCCCATCACGCCCGGCACTGTCGTGCCCGGCCTCGTCACGCCCGCCCCCTCCACCGACGGATCCATCGCCGACGCACCGGTCCGCGACACACCCCTCCGCGACGTCCCGTTCGTGGCCGACCCCGAGGATGTCGGCTCCGGCGGCCGCCCTCAGCTCCGTCAGCCACGGCCGCACGATCCGCAGCAGGATGTCGAGCCCTCCGCCGTCCGGGCCGAGCATCACGTCGGCGGGAAACAGCACCGGATCGGCGCACACCGTGGAAGTCGCGCCGCCGGCGGTCCCTCCCCCGACGACCGCTCCCCCTGCATCCGCTCCCCGGCCGGGCCCGGCCGGTACGAACAGATGCGGGGCCTGCGCCGGGACCACCCACAGCGTCAGACCGCCCCGCCCCGCGACCGGCCGGGAGGACCAGAGGTAGCTGTCGGCCTCACCGGCCGCGACCACCTGCCGCTTCCAGCCACGGAGGGCGATCACGTCGCCGGAGCGGGAAGCGACGGAGTACGGCGACCCGTGCGAGACCCGCGCCACCCCCTTCCCGCCGGGTGATCCGTCGGCGAGCGCGAGGCTGCCGAGGTGTCGCCCGGCGGCGATCTCGCACCGTACCCAGGGACGACCGCCGCAGGACTCGACGGCGGCGACCGCGGCGAAGTGGGCCGTGAGCACGGCGGCGGTGGCCGGGCACACCCGCGCCGTCCGCGCCACCACGTCGACGGCCTCCGCCAACCCGAGGCCGGCCCCGCCGAACTCCGTGGAGACGGTGAGGCCGAGCAGTCCGGCGCGCCCAAGGGCCGCCACCAAGGCCCGGGGAAACCCGCACCCCCGGACGGCCGCTTCGGCGGTGGGCGCGACGGTCTTCGCCAGGACCGCGGAGAGGGAACTGCGGTACGACACGGGGCGACCCCCTTCTCAGGAAGGATTCCCACAGTAATTGCATACAGTATGCCATCGCTGTTCGAGGTGCGCCAGAGGAGTGCGGGGGTAGGTTGCGCCCTCTCGCCGCGGACGGGCGTCGACGCCGAGAGGGCGGGACGACTCAGGCTCTCGGGTCGATCTCCCGCAGCAGCCCCGTCGTCACGCCGAAGACGAAGCCGCGCACGTCGTCGGTGACGACACCTCCGGCGTTGCGCACGGCATGGCAGTCGCCGAGTCGGAGGCCGAGTGCGGCGTGGAGATCGATCCGGGCGTCCATACAGACCACGACGGCGACGCGCTGGACCGGACGGGCATCCATCCCGGGGTCCACGAACTCGGCTGCGTACTCGCGGTTGGCCGCCACGAGCCGGTCGATGACCGTCCCGTCGCCCGGACGACGGTCGGCGGGCTGGGCGAGTCGGGGCACTGGGGTCGACATGCCGGGCCGCCCCACTCCGGTCGAGGACAGTTCGAACACGTGAAGATCACTCTTCACGTCGCAGAGGAGCATTCCCCCGGGACACGCCCGGCCGCCCGTCATCGAGCCCGGCAGCGGGAGGGCCAACCGCCGGGCGGGGAGGGCGAGGAACGGGCCTCCGAGGACCTCCGGACAAGGAGC
This sequence comes from Streptomyces sp. NPDC002580, assembly GCF_042889485.1. Taxonomy (NCBI): domain Bacteria; kingdom Bacillati; phylum Actinomycetota; class Actinomycetes; order Kitasatosporales; family Streptomycetaceae; genus Streptomyces; species Streptomyces sp. NPDC002580. The sequence goes on from NZ_JBIAQZ010000004.1 coordinate 47,216, forward strand.
GACACGTATTCGGCAGGGGTGACTACCGCATATCGCATACACCACACCTCATACGTGCTTACCTCGTCCTGCGCGCCCCAGGTTCCAGCGGGCCGCCGCGTGTGCCGCGCACGCTTCCGCTCAGGGTGACGGCGGGAGAGGGCGTCCTTCCGCGGCGATGTCCGCACGGGCGGTGTTGACCGCTTCCTCCAGGTCCTGGACGTGCTGGGCACGGCTTTTGGCCGCGGCCTTCGCTCTCTTGGGAATCCGTTGGACGGGCAGTTCGCCGAGCCACACCCGCGCGCCCGTGATCACTCTGTTGGCTCGCTTACGAGCCGACTTGCTCATCCTGGGTCGCAGTCCGCCGAGTTCGGCGATGAGGTCGCTGATTCGCTTGTCCTGCCGCTTCTTGACCGTGGTCGTCGCGTGACGGGGAGGGACGGCGGTCGCGGTCCGACGGGGCGGTGGCGGTGGGGGGACGCGCCAGGCGCGCAACGCCGTGGCCAGTTCGCTGTGCCCCACGGAGGAGGACCGTGCGGGCGCCAGATCCAGTCGCGGGTCCATGGCCCGCGCCGGTCGGCCGTACGCGGCGAACGCGCGCCGCACCTCGGCTTCGGCCCACTGCCCGAGACGCGCCGAGCCCTTGGCGTACGGGACGCCGAGCCGTGCGAGGATCTCGCCGAGATAGGGCAGGGGCCCGTCCCCGTCGCGAATCAAGGCCGAGCGGACGGGAACGTATTCGGAGAGCGGGGTGTCCACCTCCACGAGCAGATCGCAGCGGTCGGACACGGAGAGCCGCGAGCTATCGAATCCGACCCGGCCGGCGAGTTCGTCCCACGTCGTGGTCGAGCCCAGCCGGGCGGAGTCCGCCAGAGCGTCGCGGAGGTGGGTCACCAGGTCCGCGTGCGTGCGCGGCCGGGACACCACGGGAACCCGGACAGGGACGGTGGTGACCGGGCGGACGGGTGCCGGTTCCGCGCGGGAGGCGGGTTCAGGACGACGGACGGCCCGTGGCGGCCCGGCGGGCGGGAGTTCAGGCTCGGGCGGGTCCCCGGGCCGCGGGGTCCACAGGCCCGTGCGCTGGGCTTCGTGGGCGTGGAGACGGGTGTAGCGGTCGGCTTCGACCGCCCAGCCTCGGCCGTCTTCCAGGACGAGCATGAGCGCGGGGTCCTGCACGCGGTACACGTGCTCGGCGGAGGGCGCGTCCATGTCGGCCGGAAGGGAGAGCAGCCCGCGCACGACGGGGCTGTCGACCGGCTTGACGTCCGCGACGAGCAGGTGGCGGTCCTCGGTGGCGAAGGGCGAAGAGGAGGGGACGTCGGCCTCGTCGACAGGGGCGAAGACGAAGCCGCCCCGCAGGGGGAACGAAGGCACCTTCGGGCCGGGGCCGGAGAGGCGAATCGTCTCGAGGTGCGGGGTGACCAGGCCGGTCGGCGTCAACTCGCAGTCCTCGAGCGGGGTCCAGTCGACCGGGCCCGTACGGTCGCGCGGTTCGGCCCCGATGTGAACGCGCCGCTCACCGCCGACGGTCTCACAGCGGACACGCAGGCAGAAGCCATGGCGGCCGGTGAGTTCACGGGTGACGGGGGTGTCGACGCCGAAGACCCAGTCCAGGTCGTCGACGTCCAGGGACAGGTCGTCGTCGGCGCGCCGCCAAGTTCGGTAGTCGAGTGGGCTCAACTGGAAGCGCAGCCTGCGCCGGATGCCCGGCAGGTGGACGTCGACGGCGTCGCCGGGACCGGTCCCGAGGTTCCGCGTCCGCACCTGGCCGCGCACCTTCTGCTTGCCGAGCAGGCGTTGCACCCCCCGCTTGATGAACAGGTGGTCGGCGCTGGACTCGCCGTTCGCGGCGCGGTGGCAGACGGGGGCGCTGGGGTGGTGGGCGAAATGACAGACCTTGTCCGTGTACCGCTTGTCGCTCAGCTCGCCGCCGCAACCGCCCAGTTGGATGCCACACCAGTAGGTGTACACGGGATGGGCCCGGCGCCAGTGGTCCAACTCGTCGGCCTCCATGGGGAGGATGACCGGGTGATCGGAGTTCTTGTCTCCGATGACGGCGGTCTGCACGCGGCGGTGGTCGAAGACGATGCCGTACTGGGACATGGAGCCTCGCGGTGGGACATGGGGACACGGCGCACCGGAGGGCCACGGGTGCACCGGCCGGTGCGTAGGACGATCGTACGACCGGACGCCGTGCCGATCGCCTGATGGGGTGACGAACGAAGTCGACGGTCACAGCCCGGAGCCCCACAGAGGGATGCCGTGGCGGCGACGCCCGGGCAGAACCGCTCCGCGCCACCCGGCCTCCGGCCGGACACAGCCCCTCGGCGGCCCCCTCCCGGAACTGGACACCGCCTCGCACCTGGACCTGGACCTGGACCTGGCGAACCGGAGGACACCGCGATCCCCACTCCGCGCGCGACCGATCAGGAGGCGCCTCGATGCGTCGTACGGCGCGGTGCGGACCGGATTCGTCCTGCACCGCTGCCGGGCCGCCGCGAGCCGCCGTGGTCACGTCACTCGGGAGCACCGCGACACGGCTGCGGGAAAACCGCTCGCGCTCCCCGCCACCCCTTGCGACACCGCCGGAGGAGGGGCGACCCGACCCGCGTTCCCGAGTCCTCCCACGTGGCTCCGGCAGTCGTATGCCCCTGGGTGTTTTATGGTGACTCAAGGAGTATGCCCCTACCGGAGGTGCAATGATGCGCGCCGCGGCAGCGATCGTCTCTGTGACTGTCGGCGTGGCGCTCATCGTCACGACCTCGGCTTGTGACCAGGGCGGGTCCGAGTCGTCGAACGTCCGCTACGGCGACTGCGCGGTCTCGGGACAGCGCGGTGAGTTCCACCTGTCGCCCGAGACGGCGGGCGCCCTCACGGTCAAGACGACCCTGCCCGCGCCCGGCTGGTGGAACGGCGGGGACACGCCGGGCTCCATCACGAGCGGCTACGAGTACTGCATGGCCGCGAACATCGCCTACCGGTCCGGGCTCGACCGGGTGAAGGTGGAGAACGCCCCGTTCCCGGTGATCGTGTCCGGCCGGACCAAGGACTTCGACCTGGCCCTGGCCCAGATCACGATCACCCCGGAACGGAGCAAGGTCGCCGACTTCTCCCCGGCCTACCTCTCCTCGACCCTGGGAGTGCTGATCAGGGACGGCGAGAAGATCGACCAGGCCAACATCCGTGACGTCCGGATCGGAGTGGCCGAGGGCACCACGGGTGAGCAGTTCGTCGAGCAGCGCCTCAAGCCGACCAAGCCCGTCACCGCCTTCGCCAACGATCCGGAGATGGTCACGGCGCTGGAGGAGGGACGGATCGACGCGGTCGTCCACGACACGACGATTCTGCTGGCGTACCCGCAGAAGCGGGAGCAGCGGGTACGCCTGGTGGGCCAGTACCGGACCGACCAGGGCTACGGCGCCCTGTACCCGAAGGGGTCGTCCGAGAAGGACGAGCTGGACCGGATCATCAAGCAGCTGATCGACGACGGGACGCTCGCCAAGCTGTCGGCCGTCTATCTCGGGGCCGCGTTCGGCCAGGACCCGGCCAAGATCCCGTACTTCACCGTGCCCGAGGGCTCCTGAACGCCCGGCGGGCGCACACCCCGGGGCGGGCGGCGGGCCGGCGTCCGTCCCCCGTCACAGGTCCGCCATCAGGAGTCCGCTCAGGTCTCCGGCGGCTCCCGCGTCGAGCGCCTGCTCAGCCCAGATGATCTTGCCTCGGTCGGTGTACCGGGTCCCCCAGCGGCGGGACAGCTGCGCGACGAGGAACAGGCCACGGCCCCCCTCGTCGGTGAGGGTCGCGCGGCGCAGGTGCGGAGAGGTGCTGGTGCCGTCGGCGACCTCGCAGATCAGGCTGTCCCGGTCGCGCAGCAGCCGCAGACTGATGGGGGTCCCTCCGTACCGGATGGCGTTCGTCACCAGTTCGCTGAGGATCAGCTCGGTCGTGAACGCCGCCTCGCCGACCCCCCAGGATTCCAGCCTGCGGGTGGCCTCGGCGCGGATCCGGGGGACGGCCGCGGGGTCGTCGGGCACCTCCCACTCCCCGACCTGGTCCGGGTCGAGCAGCCGGGTGCGCGCGACGAGCAGCGCCACATCGTCACTCGAACGGGTGCGGAGCATCGCGTCGAGGACCGCCCGGCAGGTGGCCTCCGGGGTGGCGCCGTCCGTGTCGGCGAGCGCCGCCCGCAGCATGCCGAGCCCGACGTCGATGTCACGGCCGCGGGCCTCGACCAGGCCGTCGGTGTAGAGGACGAGCCGGCTGTCGGCGGCCAGCCGGAGTTCGGCCGTCTCGACCGGCAGGCCTCCGCCGACGCCGAGCGGCGGGGCGACGGGGATCTCGGGGAAGCTCACGGAGCCGTCCGGCGCGACCAGCGCCGGACCGGGATGACCGGCCCGGGCGAGGACACAGCGCCCGGAGACCGGATCGTAGACCGCGTACAGGCAGGTGGCGCCGGTGATGGCATCGGTGCTGCCCTCGGCCGCCGCGTCCTGGTCGATCCGGGTGATCAGGTCGTCCAGGTGTGCCAGAAGCTCGTCCGGAGGCAGGTCCAGGGCGGCGAAGTTGTGCACCGCGGTCCTCAGCCGGCCCATCGTCGCGGCGGCGTGCAGACCGTGTCCGACGACATCGCCGACCACCAGGGCCACCCGGGCACCCGGCAGCGGGATGACGTCGTACCAGTCGCCGCCCACCCCCGCCTGTGCGGGCAGGTAGCGGTGCCCGACGTCCAGGGCGGACAGCTCGGGGAGCACGCCGGGCAGCAGGCTGCGCTGGAGGGTGACGGCCGTCTTGTGCTCGCGGGTGTAGCGGCGCGCGTTGTCGATGCACACGGCCGCCCGGGCGGCGAGTTCCTCGGCCGGCGACAGGTCGTCCGCCTCGAAGCGGTCCTGCTCCGAACGCCAGAACTCCACGACCCCCAGCAACTGGCCCCGGGCCTGGAGCGGCACCGAGATCATGGAGTGGATCCCGTAGTCGATGACCCGCTGGGCCCGCTCCGGGTTCTGGACCCGCCAGCCGTCGGCCATGGCGAGGTCCTCCACCAGGACCGGCCGGCCGGTGGTCATACCGATGGCCACGGGGTTGCCGGGCTCGTAGCGCATGCGCCGCCCGACGGGGTAGAGGGGCACCCCGTCCCGGATGCCCGCGGCCGCGACGCGGCGCATGTCCATGGTCGACCCGGTCGGTTCACCGCCCTGCAGCACGGGCTCCACCAGCTCGACGGTGGCGAAGTCGGCGAAGCGTGGGACCGCCACCTCGGCCAGTTCCTCGGCGGTCCGTTCCACGTCGAGGGTGGTGCCGATCCGCATGCTGGCCTCGTAGAGCAGTTGCAGTCGCCCGCCCGCCACGTCCGCCCGGCCCGCGAGGGCGCGCAGCTCCGTGGTGTCCCGCAGGGTGGCCACGGAGCTGCCCTTCAGACCCACCGGCCGCACGTTGACCGCGAGCAGGATGTCTCCGGCCAGGAAGACCTTGTCCGTGGCCGGGCGGCCCGATCCCAGCAGGGCGGCCAGGTCCGGGTTCAGCCCGAGTCCGGTGACCGGCCTGCCCTCGGCCTCCGGCGGCAGTGCGAGCAGCCGGCGTGCCTCGTCGTTGACCAGCAGCAGCTTTCCGTCACCGTCCAGGATGATCACGCCCTCGCGGACCGCGTGCAGCACCGCGTCGTGGTGCTCGTACATGCGGGTCATCTCCACCGGCCCCAGGCCCCGGGTCTGGCGCCGCAGCCGCCCGCTGACCAGTGCCGACCCACCGGCGGCCAGCAGCAGCGCGAGTCCGCCGGTGGCGAAGATCACCGGCAGCTGGCGCTGCACCACACCGGTGACCTTGTCCACCGTGACCCCCACGGTCACGAGGCCGACCGCTGTCCCCTTGTCGTCGAAGACGGCCACCGTCGAGTCGACCGCCTTACCCAGACTGCTGTCGAACGTCGTCTGGTGGGGCTCGCCCTCGAGCGCCTCATCGTAGGAGGTGGAGACGTGCTTCCCGATCTGGTCCGGGTCCGGGTGGGTCCACCGGAAGCCGTAGGGGCTCAGCGCCACGACGTAGTCGACGCCGGTCTTCTTGCGCACCGCCTCGGCATGCGGCTGGAGTTCCGCCGTCGGGTCGTCGCTCTTCATCGCCTCGGCGGTGCCCGGGGCGTTCGCGAACGACTCGGCGGCCACCAACGACCGGTCACCGGCCTCCTGGATCGCGCGGTTGCGGTCCTGGACCACGAGCACCACCACGGCCGTGGTGATGAGCACCAGGATGACCACCAGTTGCAGCAGGAAGACCTGACCGGCGACGCTGCGCGGCTTCAGCAACGACCACAGGCGTCGGCCGAACGAACGCTGACGGGCTTCCGGGCCGGCTTCCGCCGGCCCGGCCTTCGGCGGCACGCGGTCGCCCCGGCGGCTCGCCGGGACATCTCGCCCAAGTTTGCCCATTTCATCAGTATCAGTGACAGGTCCGGCGGGCGCGGCTCAGGATCGACTGGTCCAGGCGCCGAGTGGTGTCGCCACCGTCCCGGCCTCCCCGCCGGTCGGCGGTGGAGGCCGGGGCGAGCCGGGCCGGCTCGCCCCGGGGGAGGTCAGCTGTTGGCGTTGAGGACGGGGTAGTAGCCACCGGCGTGGCCGGTGGCGGTGGGGTGGTACGACTCCCAGCCCGGCGAGACCGCCAAGGAGTGCAGCCAGCCGTCGCTGGAGCACAGCTCATGACCGCCGAACGTGGTGCGGACGTCCCCGAAGACGAAACCGTGGGCGGCGGCACGGCCGGCGATGACACTGTCGATGACGTCCGAGGCCTCGTCGATCTTGCTGTGCTTGGTGGCGCTCAGGCCGACGCAGAAGACGTTGAGCGTGTACATGCGCGGATAGCCGAGAACGACCACCTTGGCGTTGGGCGCCTTGGCGCGGATGGCGTCGTAGGTGGCGTCGAGGCGGGCGGGGAGCGTGTTCCGGGCGTAGTTCTCGGCCGTGTTCACGCGATTGACGCAGTCGGTGTCCGAGCCGGTCACGCAGGTGGTCATGACGTCCGAGAAGCCGGCGTCGTTGCCGCCGACGGTGAGGGAGACGAGGCCGGTGGAGGAGTTCAGCGGGGCGAGCTGGCCGTTGGTCACGTCCGTGGTGACCGCGCCCGAGCAGGAGGTGTCGGCGAACGAGGACGGTGCGTGGGCGTTCTTCCACAGATAGGGGTAGGCACTGAGGCTGCGGTGGCAGCCTCCGCTCGAACTGTCGTAGTTCCCTGCGCCGTTGCCGGCCGAGTACGAGTCACCCAGTGCGACGTAGGCCGGGCCGGCGGCATGCGCCGGACCTGTCAGCACCAGGCCGAACATCATCGCGAGACCGAAGGCGGCAAGGGTGGATCGCAATTTGACGCGTCTCACAGGACCTCCCTGAACGGGAAAGCTGGCCCCCATTTGGTACAACAGGCAACCATATTATGGAAGTGTTCATGTCAAAATTGGTTCCGTATTCAACATCACGTTTAACGCCACGGAAACACGCGCGAGCACGCCCTGAAACCGGTCCCGCCGACACACAGAGGGCGCGGGGGCACCGGCCGGTGCGGCCGCGGGCGGCGATCACCCTGCGCGCGGGCGGGGTCCGCCGACTCCCGCCACCCGGCCCCGAGCCGCCGGACCCAGAGGGCACGGCATGACCCTCCGGGATCACCGGTACACGAGGCCACGGCCGTCGGGCGGAGCCTCGGGGCCCGCGCGACTCACCGCGTGAGCCCCGCCACAAACCCCTCCCGAAAAACGGACTAATAGATAAAAATGCTTCTTTGTGGCTGATTACCTCCTTCGGTAACCAGTTCCGGGGATTCGACGACCAGTGGCAGGGAGAAGCGCTTGATCACCGTACGCAGGCGACACGCAGGACTGATGGTTACGGTCGGCGCACTCGCGCTCACGGCGCTCGGCGGTACCAGTCACGCTGCCACCAACGACACCGGGGCCGCCCCGGAGAAGCAGACGCAGGCGGACAAGAAGGCCACCCAGGACGCTTCCGACGCCCGAATAAGGATCACGCCCGGGCAAGGAGCCCGCGGCGTCGGGATCAACGACCCCGTGAGAGTCACCGTCAGCGACGGCACCCTCACCAAGGTGACCATGACCGCCGTCGCGACCGGTACCGAGGTTCCGGGCACCCTGTCCGCGGACGGCACATCCTGGAAGCCGAACGGCCCCCTGAAGCAGGCGACCCGGTATCAGGTCGCCGCGGAGGCCGAGGACGCGAAGGGCCGCTCCGCCACCGGGAACTCCACGATCTCCACGGTCTCCCCCGCCAACGACTTCCTCGGGCACCTCTCCCCCGCGAACGGCTCGACCGTCGGTGTGGGCATGCCGGTGACCTTCGACTTCGACAAGGCGATCGGCGACAAGGCCACTGTGGAGTCGAAGATCCAGGTCAGCACCAGCACCGGCGAGCAGGTCGTCGGCCACTGGCTCAACGACAGCCGCCTGGACTTCCGCCCCGAGCACTACTGGAAGCCCGGCTCCACCGTGACCGTCACGATGAACCTCGACGGCGCACAGGAGACGGTCACGTTCAAGATCGGCAGGAGCCAGGTCAGCACCGTCGACGCCAGGACGAAGCAGATGTCCGTCGTACGGGACGGCAAGACGATCAAGACCGTCCCGATCTCGTCCGGCAGCGCCGAGCACCCGACGTACAACGGCCAGCTGGTCATCTCCGAGAAGTACCGGCAGATCCACATGAACGGTGCGACCGTCGGCCTCACGGAGAAGGACGGCAAGCCCTCGTACGACATCAAGGCCGTACCGCACGCCATGCGCCTGACCAACTCGGGCACCTTCATCCACGGCAACTACTGGGGTGGCGACTCGGTCTTCGGCAAGGTCAACACCAGCCACGGCTGCGTCGGCCTGAAGGACGTCAGGAACGCCGGCGACGGCAAGCAGCCCGCCGCGTGGTTCTTCGACAACTCGCTGATCGGTGACGTCGTGATCGTCAAGAACTCCGCCGACAAGACCACGGTGGCCGCGGACAACGGCCTCAGCGACTGGAACATGCCGTGGAGCGAGTGGATCTCGGGCAGCACGTCCAACTGACGCCACGCCACTCGCGCGGGTGAACCCGCGTCCCTTCCGCCAGGCGGGGGGGGGGCCCCCCGCCGCCGCCCCCCCCGGGGCCCGGGGAACGCCACATGTACCCCACCCAATGGGGGGGGGGCGCATTAAGGGGGGGTGGTTTATTTTTTTG
>NZ_JBIAQZ010000004.1:56404-65789 GCF_042889485.1 Streptomyces sp. NPDC002580
ACCACCCCCCCCCCCCCCGGGGGGGTGGGCCCCCGCGGCCCCGCGCCGGGGGGGGGGCCCCCCCCCCGCGCCCCCCCCCGCCTTCGGTACCGGGATACGTCAAGAGGACCGCAACCCTTGGGCTGCGGTCCTCTTGACGGTGCTGTCGATCATTGTGTCCGAGGGGGGACTTGAACCCCCACGCCCGATAAAGGGCACTAGCACCTCAAGCTAGCGCGTCTGCCATTCCGCCACCCGGACCAGGTGTCTGTCGCCCGGCCGAGGGTGTTCCCCGCGGCGACATGGACAACAATACCAAGGTTTCAGAGTGCCCTTCACCTGCATATCCGCGCCCCCGGAGCGGGTCCGCGGCATGTGGTGGGGGTGCGCCTAGAGTCCTCACCATGGGTGACCGGACGAGTACCTGGGGTTTGCGGGAGGGGCGGCGGCCTAGGGCGCTGTCACCGTTGCGGGAGCATCTGCGGGACAGCTTCTGGTTCGCGCCCACCGCGGCCATGGTGCTGGTCTTCGTGGTGTGGGCGGCGGCGTCCGAACTCGACACCGCGCTCGTCGACGCGCTGCGGGACGAGGGTGACTACGACACCATCGACGATCTGCTGCGGCTGGCCGACGACGCGAAGACCGTGGTGACGGCCGTCAGCTCGGCGATGATGACCTTCATCGGTGTGGTCTTCAGCATCTCGCTGGTGGCCGTGCAGATGGCGAGCGGGCAGTTCAGCCCGCGCGTGGTGCGGATCTTCGTGCGCAGCCGGATCACCAAGGCCACCTTCGCCGTCTTCCTCTCGACGTTCCTGCTGTCGCTCCTCGTGCTGACCTCGTACGAGAGCCAGGCCGAGGCCCGATCGGTCACCGCCGTCCCCCTGGTGCAGTCGGTCCTGACGCTGACGATGCTGGGGCTGAGCCTCCTGCTCTTCGTGCTGTACGTGAACCAGACGCTGCGGCTCATGCGGATCAGCCACGTCATCGACCGCATCACCAAGGAGGCGTTCAAGGTCGTCGCGCGGATGCCGGTCGGCCACACGGCCGGGGAGGAGGCGGCGCTCGGTCCCGAGACCGCCCGGGTCCCCCATCGCGGGCGGGCTGGCGTCCTGCGGGACGTGGACATCGCCCGACTGGTGAAGGCCGCCCGTCGGCAGGGCGTGGTCCTGCGGCTGATCCCGCGGATCGGGGACTTCGTCGTACCCGGCACGCCCCTGCTCTCCGTCCACGGAGGCAGCGCCCCCTCGGTACGGTCGCTGAGCCACACCGTGTCCGTCGGTGTGGAGCGCACCTTCCACCAGGACTTCGCGTTCGGGCTGCGGCAGCTGTCCGACATCGGGCTGCGGGCGCTGTCGGCCGCGGTGAACGACCCGACCACCGCCGTGCAGGCGATCGACCGCATCGTGCACTTCCTGTCCGCCGTCGCCCCGCGTCCCCTCGACACGGCGCTCCATCGCGACCGGCGAGGGGAGGTGCGGCTGGTGCAGCCCGTGCCGGGCTGGACGGAGCTGGTCGATCTCGGGTTCGCCGAGATCAGGGGGTGCGCGGTGGGCAGCCCCCAGGTCACCCGGCGCATCCTCGCGGCGCTCGACGATCTGGCCATGATCGCTCCTCCGGACCGCCGTGAGCCGCTGCTCCGGCATCGCGCCCTGCTCACCGAGGCCGTGGAACGCGCCGTGCCCGAGGCCTCGGACCGCGCTTTCGCCCTGCGGCCGGACCGGCAGGGCATCGGGTGACATCCTCCCCGGCCCGGAGGCCGGGGAGTCCCGCCCGCACCTGGCCGGTCGGCCGGCGGCTTCGGGTGGGTGCCCGCTTCTTCCGCACGGGGGCGCGGGGTGCGCGCCGCTCACGGCTCACGGCTCACGGCTCACGGCTCACGGCATCAAGTGGTACTCCGGGAAGTTGCCCGGCAGGCGTTCGTCCGCCGGGCCCTGGGTGACCGCGCGCACGAGCAGTTCGCCGCCCACGAAGGCGCCGCGCCAGGAGGCGCCGAAGCCGCCGAAGAGTTCGTCGCGGTCACCCCGGGAGCGGGGCCTGCCGTGGCCGACCTTGAACGCGCGGATCTGCGGGGCGAGGCGGGCGTACGTCGCCTCGTCGTCCGTGGACAGCGTGGCGACCAGCGCGCCGTTCGACGCGTTCATCGCGGCCAGCAGTTCGGCCTCGGTGTCGACCAGGACGATGGTGTCGACCGGGCCGAAGGGTTCCGCGTGGTGCAGGGGCGAGGAGGGGGGCGGGTTGAGGAGGGTGACGGGCTGGACGTACGCCGATGTGTCCTGGCCGGGCAGGAAGCGGCTGTGGGACGGCTTGCCGCGGTACAGCGGGACGGCGCCCCGGTCGATGGCCTCGGCCACCTGGTCGTTCAGTTCCTTGGCCTTGGCCGCGTTGATGACCGGGCCGAAGTCGAGGGAGGGGAACGGGTCGCCCGGGTGCTCGACCGCGAGCGGATGGCCGGTCCGCAGGGTGCGGACGGCCGGGAGGTACGCGGCGAGGAAGTCGTCGAAGAGGAGGCGCTGGACGACGAAGCGGGGGTAGGCCGTGCAGCGCTGCTTGCCGTAGTCGAAGAGCTTGGGGACGACCGCCGTCAGGGCGTCCCAGTCGGTGAAGTTCCAGACGCCCCAGGTGTTGAGCCCCTCCTGTTCGAGGACGTGCCGCTTGCCGAGGTCGGCGACGGCGGTGGCCACGGCCGCGCCGGTGTCCCGGCCGCCGACGAAGGAGACGCAGCCGATCTCGGGCGCGCGCACGAGCGCCTCCGACAGTTCGCCGCCGCTGCCGCTGACCAGCGTGACGGGGATGCCCTCGCGTGCGGCGAGCGCGCAGGCCAGGGTCAGGCAGGCGACACCGCCGTCGGTCGGGGTCTTGGCGATGACCGCGTTGCCGGCGAGCGCCTGGACCAGCAGCGCGTGGACGAGCACGCTCATCGGGTAGTTCCAGCTGGCGATGTTGGAGACGGGTCCGTCGAGCGGGGCCCGTCCTTCCACCATGGGCTCGATGCCGTCGACGTACCAGCGCACCCCGTCGATCGCGCGGTCCACGTCGGCCTGGGCGAGCCGCCAGGGCTTGCCGATCTCCCGGACCAGCAGGAGGGCGAGCAGCTCGCGGTGTTCGGTGAGCGCGTCGAGGGTCGCGGCCACGCGCGCCCGGCGTTCCGGGAGGGGCACGTGGCGCCAGGCCCGGTGCTGGTCGAGGGAGGCGCGGACGGCCCGCCGGGCGGTGGCGCCGTCGAGTCGTGGCGGTCCCGCCACGGGGCCCCCGTCGACGGGGCTGGTCGCGGGCAGCGCCCGGCCGTCCGCCTGCCAGCCGGAGTTCCAGAGGTTGAGGACCCGGTCGTCGCGGAACGCCTCGGGGGCGGTGGCGAGGCACCGCCGCCAGGCGTCGGCCCAGGACGTGCCGGACTTCAGGACGAGGGGGGTGGGACGGGAAGCGGCGGGGCCGGGGGGCGGGTGATCGGGATCGCGAGGGTCGGGGTCGAGGATCGCCATGGGTGTCTCCGCTCTCGGTGCACAGTCGGGGGCGGGGGCCCGGCTCCTGCCGGGCGGCGGGCCGCACGGGCCCGCGCGAGCAGTCGTCGCGTACGTGGGGAGGGAAGGTAGTGGGGTCGGGAGGTTTCCGACAGTCACGTCACTCTAACTATGAGTGACGTCACTCCGGGGTGCCGCAGGGGCCAGCCGGGCCATGACCAGCCGGGCCGTCTCGGTCGGTGTTCCGCCCACCGGCACACCGGCCGCCTCCAGGGCCGCCTTCTTGGCCCGGGCGGTGCCCGAGGAGCCGGAGACGATGGCACCGGCGTGCCCCATGGTCCGGCCCTCGGGGGCGGTGAATCCGGCGATGTAACCGACGACCGGCTTGGTGACGTGATCGCGGACGTACGCGGCCGCCCGCTCCTCGGCGTCTCCGCCGATCTCCCCGATGAGCACGATCAGTTCGGTGTCGGGGTCTTCCTCGAAGGCCGCCAGGCAGTCGATGTGGGAGGTGCCGACGACGGGGTCCCCGCCGATGCCGACACAGGTCGAGAAGCCGATGTCCCGCAGTTCGTACATGAGTTGGTAGGTGAGCGTGCCGGACTTGGAGACCAGGCCGATGCGCCCCGGCCTGGTGATGTCCGCCGGGATGATGCCCGCGTTGGACTGTCCGGGGCTGATGAGACCGGGGCAGTTGGGGCCGATGACGCGCGTGCCCCTGGCGGCGGCACGGGCGCGGAAGGCGACGGAGTCGTGGACGGGGACGCCCTCGGTGATGACGACGGCCAGGGCGATCCCGGCGTCGACGGCCTCCTCCACGGCCGTACGGGCGAACGCGGGCGGCACGAAGACGACGCTCACGTCGGCGCCGGTCGCCTCGATCCCCTCGCGCACCGACCCGAAGACGGGGACGGACACGGCCCGGGTGGAACCTTCCCGGCGCTCGGGACCCTGTGAGCCCCCTGGCGCCACTGAGCCCTCCGGATGCCGGGGGACGTCGAAGTCGACGGTCCGGCCGGCCTTGCGCGGGTTGACGCCGCCGACGACGTCCGTGCCGGCCGCGAGCATCCGCCAGGTGTGTTTCATGCCCTCGCCGCCGGTCATGCCCTGGACGAGGATCTTGGACTTGCTGGTGAGGAAGATGGCCATGTCCCGCTCCTTCAACTGGTGTCGGCCAGCCGGGCGGCCAGCCGGGCCGCGTCGTCCATGGTGGTGGCCTGCCGCACCAAGGGGTGCGCGCGGTGGTCGAGGACGGCACGACCGCGTACGGCGTTGTTGCCGTCGAGCCGGACGACGATCGGCTTGGTCGGCGCCACGGCGTCCAGGGCCCGCACGATGCCGTCGGCGACCGCGTCGCAGGCGGTGATGCCGCCGAAGACGTTGACGAGGACGGACCTGACGTCCGGGTCGGAGAGGACGACGGACAGGCCGTCGGACATGACCCGCGCGGAGGCCCCGCCGCCGATGTCGAGGAAGTCGGCGGGGCGGGCCCCGCAGCCGGCGACCACGTCGAGGGTCGCCATGACCAGGCCCGCGCCGTTCCCGATGACGCCGACCTCGCCGTCCAGCTTCACGTAGTTGAGGCCCTTGGCCGCGGCGCTCGCCTCCAGCGGATCGTCGTGCGAGTCGCCGTCGTCGCCCCAACGCGTCTGCCGGAAGCGGGCGTTGTCGTCGAGCGTGACCTTGCCGTCGAGCGCCACGAGCTGCCCCCGGGTGGTGCGGACGAGCGGGTTCACCTCGACGAGGAGGGCGTCCTCGCGCGTGAGCACCCGCCAGAGCCGTATCAGGATGTCGGCGGTCCGCGGCGGCAGTCCCGCGGCCCGTACGATCTCGTCCGCCTTGGCCGGGGTGACGCCCTCCGCCGGGTCCACGGGGATCCGCGCCACCGACTCCGGCCTGTTCGCGGCCACTTCCTCGATCTCCGTGCCGCCCTCGGCCGAGGCGATCGCGAGAAAGTGTCCCGCGGCCCGGTCCAGGACGTACGAGACGTAGAACTCGCTCTCGATGTCGACGGGCTCGGCCAGCATCACCGAACGGACCGGGTGGCCCTTGATGTCCATGCCGAGGATCCGTCGTGCCGTCCGTTCGGCGGCGGCGGGGTCCTCGGCGAGCCGGACTCCGCCCGCCTTGCCGCGTCCGCCGGTCCTGACCTGCGCCTTCACGACGACGCGGCCGCCCAGCCGGCGGGCGATGTCACGCGCCGCCGCGGGTGAGTCGGCGACCTCGGCGCGTGGCACCAAGATGCCGTGTTCCTCGAAGAGTTGGCGCGCCTGATGCTCGTACAGGTCCACGTTTCCGCTCCTGTCCTGAAAGTGGTGCACGACCCCTGGACATCACCCATCGGATGCGGGATAACAATCTTCATACAGTATTCGTCGACTGTATGCAATGTACGAACCTTGCCCTCCGTCGACGGCAGCGGGGCGGCTCGAGGCAACGGACAAGTGAGGTGACCTGTGACGACCAAGGCTCTCGAAGGCATCCGCGTCCTGGACATGACGCACGTTCAGTCCGGGCCGTCCGCGACCCAGTTGATGGCCTGGCTCGGCGCCGACGTGGTCAAACTGGAGGCGCCGTCGGGTGACATCACCCGCGCCCAACTGCGGGACATCCCGGACGCCGACTCCCTCTACTTCACCATGCTCAACAGCAACAAGCGCAGCATCACCCTCAACACCAAGACGGAGCGCGGCAAACAGCTCCTGACCGAGCTGATCCGCCGCTCGGACGTCATGGTGGAGAACTTCGGCCCCGGCGCGATCGACCGCATGGGCTTCACCTGGGACCGGATCCGGGAGATCAACCCACGGATCGTCTACGCCTCCATCAAGGGCTTCGGGGACGGTCCGTACACCGACTTCAAGGCGTACGAGGTGGTCGCGCAGGCCATGGGCGGCTCCATGTCCACCACCGGTTTCGAGGACGGGCCGCCGATGGCCACCGGCGCCCAGATCGGGGACTCCGGAACCGGCGTCCACGTCGTCGCCGCCATCCTCGCCGCGCTCCTCCAGCGCACCCGCACCGGACGCGGGCAGCGTGTCAACGTCGCCATGCAGCACGCCGTCCTCAACCTCTGCCGGGTCAAACTGCGCGATCAGCAGCGGCTCGCCCACGGGCCGCTCGCCGAGTACCCCAACGAGGACTTCGGCGACGAGGTCCCGCGCTCCGGCAACGCCTCCGGCGGCGGCCAGCCCGGCTGGGCCGTACGGTGCGCGCCCGGCGGCCCCAACGACTACGTCTACGTCATCGTCCAGCCCCCCGGCTGGAAACCGATCACCCGGCTGATCGGCCGGCCCGAACTCGGCGACGACCCCGAATGGGCCACTCCCGCCGCCCGGTTGCCCAAGCTCGCGAAGATGTTCCAGCTCATCGAGGAGTGGACCGGCACCCTGCCCAAATGGCAGGTGCTGGAGCAGCTCAACGCCCAGAACATCCCGTGCGGACCGATCCTGTCCACCAAGGAGATCATCGAGGACGCCTCGCTGGCCGCCGACGGCATGGTCGTCGAGGTCGAGCACCCCGAGCGCGGCTCGTACGTCACCGTCGGCAGTCCGCTCAAACTCTCCGACTCCCCCGTCGACATCACCGCGTCCCCGCTGCTCGGCGAGCACAACGAGGAGATCTACATCGGTGAACTCGGCCTCGGCGACGAGGAACTGCGGCTGCTCAGGTCGGGCGGGGTGATCTGAGATGGCGGACCGGGACCGGACGGCGAGGGTGCGGGCGCTCCTCGACCGCGTGCGCGCCGAGGGGCGGACCGCGCTGACGGCGCCCGAGGGCAAGCGGATCGCCGACGCCTACGGGATCGCCGTGCCCGGCGAGGAGGTCGCCCGCGACGAGGACGAGGCCGTGGCCCACGCGGAACGGTTCGGCGGCCCCGTGGTGATGAAGATCGTCTCCCCCGACATCTCGCACAAGACGGACGCCGGCGGGGTGATCGTCGGCGTCGAGGGTGCGGCGGACGTACGGGCCGCCTTCCGCACGATCGTCGAGAACGCGCGGGCGTACGACCCCGGCGCCCGCGTCGACGGTGTCCAGGTGCAGGAACTGCTCCCGCCGGGACAGGAGGTCATCGTCGGGGCGGTGACCGACCCGACGTTCGGGAAGGTCGTCGCCTTCGGACTGGGCGGGGTGCTCGTCGAGGTGCTCAAGGACGTCACCTTCCGCCTCGCGCCGGTGAACACCGACGAGGCCCTGTCGATGCTGGACTCGATCCGCGCGGCGGAGATCCTGCGCGGTGTGCGCGGCGCCCCGCCCGTGGACCGCGGGGCGCTCGCCGAACAGATCCTGCGGGTGTCCGAACTCGTCGCGGACTTCCCCGAGATCGCGGAGGTGGATCTCAACCCGGTGATCGCCACCCCCGAGGGCGCGGTCGCCGCGGACATCCGCGTGGTCCTGGCCGAGAGCGTCCCGGCCGAGCGCCGCCGGTACACCCGGGCGGAGATCCTCGCCTCGATGGACCGGCTGATGCGGCCCAGGTCGATCGCGGTGATCGGCGCCTCCGACGTACCGGGCAAGATCGGTCACGCGGTGCTCCGCAATCTCGTCGACGGGGGCTTCACGGGCGAGATCCACCCGGTGAACCCGCGGGCCGACGACATCCAGGGCCGCAAGGCGTACGCGAGCGTCGCGGACATCCCCGGAGAGGTGGACGTCGCGGTCTTCGCCGTCCCCGCCCGCGCGGTGGCCCGGGCCCTGGAGGAGGTGGGGCGCAAGAACATCCCCAACGCGGTGCTGATCCCCTCCGGGTTCGCGGAGACCGGTGAGCACGAGCTCCAGGCCGAACTCGTGGCCATCGGCGAGCGGTACGGGGTCAGGCTGCTCGGGCCGAACATCTACGGCTACTACTCGACCTGGCAGGACGTGTGCGCCACCTTCTGCACGCCGTACGACGTGAAGGGCGGTGTCGCGCTCACCTCGCAGTCCGGGGGCATCGGCATGGCCGTCCTGGGGTTCGCGCGCACCACGAAGACGGGTGTGTCGGCGATCGTCGGGCTCGGCAACAAGTCCGACCTGGACGAGGACGACCTGCTCACCTGGTTCGGCGAGGACCCGAACACGCGGTGCGTCGCGATGCACCTGGAGGACCTCAAGGACGGCCGCGCCTTCGTGGAGGCGGCCCGCGCCACGGTCCCGACGAAACCGGTCGTCGTCCTGAAGGCCGGCCGTACCGCCGCCGGCGCGCGGGCCGCGAGCTCGCACACCGGAGCCCTCGCGGGCGACGACGCCGTGTACGACGACATCCTGCGGCAGGCCGGTGTCATCAGGGCTCCCGGGCTGAACGACATGCTGGAGTACGCCCGTGCCCTGCCGGTGCTTCCGGCTCCCCGGGGCGACAACGTCGTGATCATCACGGGTGCGGGCGGCAGCGGTGTCCTGCTCTCCGACGCGGTGACCGACAACGGGCTGTCCCTGATGGAGATCCCGCCGGACCTCGACGCGTCCTTCAGGGAGTTCATCCCGCCGTTCGGGGCCGCGGGCAACCCGGTGGACATCACCGGGGGCGAACCGCCGTCGACGTACGAGGCGACGATCCGCCTCGGCCTGACGGACCCACGCGTCCACGCGCTCGTGCTCGGCTACTGGCACACCGTCGTGACCCCTCCCATGGTCTTCGCCGAACTCACCGCGCGCGTCGTGGCCGAGTTCCGTGAACGCGGGATCGAGAAGCCCGTGGTGGCGTCGCTCGCGGGTGACGTCGAGGTCGAGGAGGCCTGCCGGTACCTGTACGAGCGGGGGGTCGTGGCCTACCCGTACACGACCGAGACGCCGGTGGCCGTACTCGGCGCGAAGTACCGCTGGGCCCGCGCGGCGGGCCTGTTGGGGGGCCGCTCATGACATGAGTGTGCGCGGGGGGGGGCGCCGGGGGGGGGGGGGGCCCCCCCGGCCCCCGGAGGGGCGCCGAGGGCAGTTTGCGGGGGGGGGGTGGACAAGGTTGGTAAGCACGG
>NZ_JBIAQZ010000004.1:65799-633558 GCF_042889485.1 Streptomyces sp. NPDC002580
GCGCCGCGGGGCGGGTCGGTGCGAGCGTCGCGGGGGGGCCCCGGGGGGGGGGGGGGGGGGGGGGGGGGGGGGGGTGGGGGGGGGGGGGGGGGGGGGGGGGCGGGGCGCGCCCCCCCCCCCCCGGGACCCGTGAGCGCACGAAAGGCATTTGGCAGGGGGCGCTGACCAGATCTTTCGACGCAAGGGGTGCTAGAGCGACATGACAACCACCGACTACTCGACTCCCGTCGCCTATCGAGAGGTGACGGACCACAACGGCCGTGTGTACCGCGTCGGCGAGTCCGACGTCGACATCATGGGGCGCAAACGCGCGTGGATGGTCTTCCTGCCCTGGGCGGGCATGCTGGGCATCAGCTCCGCCGAGTACGCGTTCACCTCGGCGGAGGACACGCTCCACAAGGCCCACCTGTGGAGCAGCGGACACATCTTCTGGCTGATGGGCGTCTGGGTCTTCTTCCAGGCGGCCGTGGCCTTCCCCGCCGGGCAGCTCCGCGAGAGCGGCAGGCTCCCGGCCCGTACGGCGATGCTGCTGGGCGCCCTGGGCACCCTGCTCGGCTATGTGGCGCTGGCGTTCGCCCCGCACGTGATCGTCGCCTATCTCGGCTTCGGCATGTGCAGCGGCATCGGAGCGGGCCTCGTCTACGCGACCTGCGTGAACATGGTCGGCAAGTGGTATCCGGAACGCAAGGGCGGCAAGACGGGCTTCGTCAACGGCGGTTTCGCCTACGGCTCCGTGCCCTTCGTCTTCCTGTTCACCTCGTACATGGACCTGGGCAACTACAAGGGCGTCCTGGTGGGCGTCGGTCTCCTCTGCTGCGCGGTGGTCGCCACGGCCGGCTGGTTCTTCAAGGACCCGCCGAAGGGGTGGTGGCCGGCGAACGTCGACCCGCTGAAGGTGTCCGACGACCCGAAGGTCCGGCGGGCGCTGGAGAAGAACCCGCCGGCTGCGAAGCAGTACACCCCCAAGGAGGCCTCGCGTACCCCTGTCCTGTGGATGATGTGGTTCTGTCTGCTGTGCACGGCCGGGATCAACATCTTCGGCATCGCCTTCCAGGTGCCGTTCGGCAAGGACATGGGCTTCGCCGGCGGGATCGTGGCCACGGCCATGTCCCTGAAGGCCATCGTCAACGGCACCGGGCGCGGTGTCATCGGCTGGATCTCCGACAAGTTCGGACGGCGCAACACGCTGATCATCGTGTGCCTGGTGCTCGGGACCGCGCAGTTCGGCGTCCTGATCTCCGGCCAGATGGGCAGCATGCCGTTCTTCCTGTTCTGCTCCATGGTCTCCGGCTTCGGCGGCGGCGCGATCTTCCCGCTGTTCGCGGCCATGACGGCGGACTACTTCGGTGAGAACAACAACGCCTCCAACTACGGCATGGTCTACAGCTCGAAGCTGATCTCGGGCCTGCTGGGCTCCGGCATGGGAGCGGTCGTCGTCGGCGCGTGGGACTACGAGGGGGCCTTCGTGCTCGCCGGGTGCATCGGCCTGGCGTCCGCCGTACTGGCCCTGTTCCTCAAGTCACCGGGCCGGCCGGGGGCCCGGACCGTCGTCCCCAATCCGCAGCCGCTGGGCGAGGAGATGGCGTGACCCGCGGTTGACGACCGCGAGCGCGTGGCGAACGTCCCGGCCGTACGAGGGAGCCCTCCCCGCGAATCAACGGGGAGGGCTCCCTCGTGTGCCGTGCCCTGCCGTGCGGCGGAGCGTCGGTCAGTCGTTGCCGCCGAACGCCGCGTCGAAGGAGGCCGACGGGGGTTCGAAGTCGTACCTCTTGAGGAACTTCAGGGCCTCGGGCGCGCCCTGGAGCCGGTCCATTCCGGCGTCCTCCCACTCGACCGAGATCGGGCCCGCGTAGTCGATGGAGCGGAGCATGCGGAAGACGTCCTCCCAGGGGACGTCGCCGTGGCCCGCGGACACGAAGTCCCAGCCGCGGCGCGGGTCGCCCCAGGGCAGGTGGGAGCCGAGCCTGCCGTTGCGGCCGTCGAGGCGCTTGCGGGCCTCCTTGCAGTCGACGTGGTAGATGCGGTCGCGGAAGTCGTGGAGGAAGCCGACCGGGTCGAGGTCCTGCCAGACGAAGTGGGACGGGTCGAAGTTGAGACCGAAGGCCGGACGGTGGCCGACCGCCGCCAGGGCCCGGTGTGTCGTCCAGTAGTCGTACGCGATCTCGCTCGGGTGGACCTCGTGCGCGAACCGGACGCCCTCGGCGTCGAAGACGTCCAGGATCGGGTTCCAGCGGGTCGCGAAGTCCTCGTAGCCGCGCTCGATCATCGACTCGGGAGCGGGCGGGAACATCGCGACGAGGTGCCAGATCGCCGAGCCGGTGAACCCGACGACGGTGTCGACGCCGAAGGCGGCCGCGGCGCGCGCGGTGTCGGCGATCTCGGCGGCGGCGCGGCGCCGCACCCCCTCGGCCTCGCCGTCGCCCCAGATGCGGGCGGGCAGGATGGCCCGGTGGCGTTCGTCGATGATGGCGTCGCACACGGCCTGGCCGACCAGATGGTTGGAGACGGCCCAGCACTTGAGGCCGTACTTGTCGAGGAGGGAACGGCGGGAGTCGACGTACGACGGATCGGCGAGCGCCTTGTCGACCTCGAAGTGGTCTCCCCAGCAGGCGAGTTCGAGACCGTCGTAGCCCCAGTCGCGGGCCAGGCGGCAGACCTCCTCGAGGGGCAGGTCGGCCCACTGGCCGGTGAAGAGCGTGAAGTTGCGCGGCATGACGGGCCTCCTCAGACCGCTATGGGGGTGTATACGGAGTTCTTGGCGGCGCTCTCCTCGACGGCGGCGAGGACGCGCTGCACCTGAAGTCCGTCGGCGAAGGACGGCGTGGGCGGCCGGCCGTCCGCGATGGCCCGGACGAGGTCGCGGGCCTGGTGGGCGAAGGTGTGCTCGTAGCCGAGGCCGTGTCCCGGCGGCCACCAGGCGTCGAGGTAGGGGTGGTCGGGCTCGGTGACGAGGATGCGGCGGAAGCCCGCGTGCGTGGCGGGCTGGGTGTGGTCGTGGTACTCGAGTTCGTTGAGGCGCTCCAGGTCGAAGGCCAACGAGCCGCGTTCGCCGTTGAGTTCGACGCGCAGGGAGTTCTTGCGCCCGGTGGCGAAGCGGGAGGCCTCGAAGGAGGCCAGGGCTCCCGAGGTGAAGCGGCCGGTGAACAGGGCCGCGTCGTCGACGGTGACGGGACCCGAACCGGGCCCGTCCCCCTCGACCGGCTCGCCGGCCCGCGGGGCGGCCGACAGCCCGCTGGACGTCCGCGCGGGCAACGGCCGTTGCCGTACGAAGGTCTCGGTGAGGGCGGAGACCCCGCCGAGCGGCTCCCCCGTCAGATACTGGGCGAGGTCGATGATGTGGGCCCCCAGATCACCGAGGGCTCCCGAGCCGGCGCTCTCCCTGCGGAGCCGCCAGGTGAGCGGGAACTCCGGGTCCACCAGCCAGTCCTGAAGGTACGTCACCCGCACGTGCCGCAGCGTTCCGAGGCGTCCCTCGGCGACCATGGAACGGGCCAGTGCCGTGGCGGGGAGCCTGCGGTAGTTGAAGCCGACCATCGCCATCTGGCCGCGCCCGGCGGCTTCGGCCGCCGCCGCCGTCATCGCCTCGGCCTCCTCTACCGAGTTCGCGAGGGGCTTCTCGCACAGCACGTGCTTGCCCGCGGCCAGCGCGGCGACGGCGATCTCGGCGTGGCTGTCGCCGGGTGTGCAGATGTCGACGAGGTCGATGTCGTCCCGGGCGATCAGCGCGCGCCAGTCGGTCTCGACGGCCCCCCAGCCGTGCCGGTCGGCCATCGCCCGCACCGCCTGTCCGTCCCTGCCGCAGACGGCGGCGAGGACCGGGCGGCGCGGCAGGTCGAAGACGTGGCCCACGGTGCGCCAGCCCTGTGAGTGGGCGGCGCCCATGAACGCGTAGCCGACCATGCCCACGCGCAAGGGCGGCTTCGCGGCCTCTTCGCCCTGGTCCGACTCTCCCATGCGGATGTCCTCCTCGTCGTCGTGGCTCGGTGGGGATGGGGCCCGGCCCCCCGAACCGGGCCCCTGGAACCGGCGGCTCACTTGAAGCCGGTGGCCATGTACTGCTCGACGTTGTCCTTGTCGACGACGGCCGAGTAGAGCGTGAGCGACGCGGGGATCTCGAACTCGGCGAGTCCCCCGACGCCCTTGCCCTGCCCGAGCGCGCGGGCGAGGTCGATCGCGGAGGCGGCCATGGTCGGCGGGTACAGGACGGTCGCCTTCAGGACGCTGTCGTCGGCGTCGATGGCCTGGAAGGCGGAGAGCGCACCGGCCCCGCCGACCATCAGGAAGTCGTCGCGTCCGGCCTGCTTGATCGCCCGCAGCGCTCCGACTCCCTGGTCGTCGTCGTGGTTCCACAGGGCGTCGAACTTCGACTGCGCCTGGAGGAGCTGGGACATCTTGGCCTGGCCGGACTCGACGGTGAACTCGGCCGCCTGGCGGGCGACCTTCTTGATGTTCGGATAGTTCTTCAGGGCCGCGTCGAAGCCCTCGGTGCGCTGCTTGGTGAGTTCCAGGTTGTCGAGTCCGGCGAGCTCGATGACCCGGGCGTTCTTCTTGTCCTTGAGCTTCTCGCCGATGTAGTGGCCGGCGCTCAGTCCCATCCCGTAGTTGTCACCGCCGATCCAGCAGCGGTACGCCTGGGGCGAGTTGAAGATCCGGTCGAGGTTGATGACGGGAATGCCCGCACGCATCGCCTTGAGGCCGACCTGGGTGAGGGCCTTCCCGTCGGCCGGCAGCACGACCAGGACGTCGACCTTCTTGTTGATCAGCGTCTCGATCTGGCCGATCTGCGCGGCGGTGTCGTTGGAGCCTTCGGTGATCTCCAGGCTGACGTCGGAGTACTTCTTCGCGCGGCTCTTCGCGTTGTCGTTGATGGCGTTGAGCCAGCCGTGGTCGGCCTGCGGTCCGGCGAATCCGATGGTGACGTGCTTGCCGGGCTTGTCGTCGGCGGCCGACTGATCGTTCGCGGCCGGCTTGTCGTCCTTGGTCTCGTTGCTGGTACAACCGACGAGGAAGGCACCGGCCGATACGGCGGCGGTCCCGAAGAGCAGTCCTCTGCGGCTGGTCAGGCTCATGGGTTCTGGCATGGCGGTGGGCCTTTCCCGTGTCAGGTCGTACTTGCGGTGCGCCGCTGGACCAGGACCGCGGCGACGATGATCGCGCCCTTGGCGATCTGCTGGACGTCGCTCTGGAGGTTGTTCAGCGCGAATATGTTGGTGATCGTCGTGAAGATCAGGACGCCGAGGACCGAGCCGGTGATGGTGCCGCGGCCCCCGCTGAGCAGGGTTCCGCCGATGATCGCGGCCGCGATGGCGTCGAGTTCGTAGAGGTTGCCGTTGGTGTTCTGGCCGGAGCCGGACAGGATGATCAGCAGGAAGGCGGCGATGCCGCAGCACAGTCCGGAGAACAGGTAGAGGTACAGCCGCTGACGTCGTACGTCGATGCCGGCGAGCCGTGCGGCCTCCGCGTTGCCGCCGACAGCGACGGTGCGGCGGCCGAAGGTGGTGCGGTTGAGGGCCAGCCAGCCGATGACGGTGACGACGGCGAAGACCAGGACGAGCGGCGGGACGCCGAGCACGTAGGAGTCGCGCTCGCCCAGCTTGAGGAGGCTGTCCACCGACACGATCTGGGTCCTGCCGTCGGTGATCTGGAGGGCCAGGCCGCGGGCCGAGGCGAGCATCGCGAGCGTCGCGATGAACGGGACCATCCCGCCGTACGCGATGAGCAGTCCGTTGACCAGACCGCAGGCCAGGCCGACGAGCACGGCGGTGAAGAGGATGCCCGCGAAGCCGTACTCCTGGGTGGCGACCGTCGTCGCCCAGACGGAGGCGAGCGCGACGATCGCGCCCACCGACAGGTCGATGCCGCCGGAGGTGATGACGAAGGTCATGCCGACGGTGACGACACCGATCACCGAGGCCTGGGTCAGCACGAGTTGGAGGTTGCGGGTGTCGAGGAACTCGTCGGGCCTGGTGACGCCGCCGATCACGATCAGGGCGGCGAGGACGCCGAGGAGCGAGAGGGTGCGGACGTCCGCGCGGGCCACGACCGTGCGCCACCCGGGGAGTTCACCCGTCGAGGGCATCTTGTCGGTGCTGTCCCGGGGCGGGGACACGTGCTGCGTCATGACGCGGGGCTCCCTTCACTGGCCACAGGGCTTCCTTCCATGACGAGGTCGAGTACGCGGTGTTCGTCGAGTTCCCGGGCGGGTGCGGTGTGCACGACGCGCCCCTCGCGCAGCACCAGGACGCGGTCGGCGAGCCCGAGCACCTCGGGCACTTCACTGGAGACCAGCAGGACGGCGAGCCCTTCGTCGGCGAGCCGTCGGATCACCGCGTACAGCTCGGCGCGGGCTCCGACGTCGACGCCTCGGGTGGGTTCGTCGAGGAGCAGGACGCGGCAGCCGCGCAGCAGCCAGCGCGCCAGCACGGCCTTCTGCTGGTTCCCGCCGGACAGGGTCCTGACCGGCGCCGCGGGGTTGTCGGGGCGCAGGGACAGCTCGCGGGTGGCCGCCCGTGCCGCGTCGCGTTCGGACCGCCGGTCGATCCAACCCCCGTAGGCGAAGCGGGACATGGAGGACACCGAGACGTTGCGGGTGACCGACTCCAGCATCAGCAGGGCCTGCGCCTTGCGTTCCTCCGGAGCCAGTCCGAGTCCGGCGCGTACGGCGGTCCGTACGCTGCCGGTTCGCAGCGGCCGTCCGTCCACGCTGACCCGGCCGGTCGTCGGTCTGCGCGCCCCGTAGATCGTCTCCAGGATCTCGGAGCGGCCCGAGCCGACGAGTCCGGCCAGCCCGACGATCTCACCGGGCCGTAGTTCTAGGTCGAGTTCCGCGAACTCCCCTTGCCGGGACAGTCCTTGCACCGCGAGAACGGGGTCGCCCGACGCCGGTTCGCGGGGCCGGTCGGGGAAGACGTACTCGACGTTGCGCCCCGTCATCAGCGCCACCACCTCGCGGGTGGGCGTCGACCGGGCCGGCAGCCCGCCCGCCACGGCGCGCCCGTCCTTGAGGACGGTGACCCGGTCGCCGATGCGCCGGATCTCCTCCAGGCGGTGCGAGATGTAGACGACGGCGACGCCGTCCGCGGTCAGGTCGCCGACGATGCGGAAGAGGTTGTCGACCTCGTCGGGGTCGAGGGCGGCCGAGGGCTCGTCCATGACGATGAGGCGTACCTCGTGGGAGAGGGCTCGCGCCATGGAGACGATCTGCTGCTGGGCCGCCGACAGGTCGCCGACGAGCCGTGCCGGGTCGATCTCCGGATGGCCGAGCCGCTTGAGCAGCAGGGCGGTCGCCGCCTTGGCCGCCTTGCCCCGGACGACGAATCCGGCGGCGGTGGGTTCATGTCCGAGGTGGACGTTCTCGGCGACCGACAGTCCCTCCACCAGGTCGAGTTCCTGGTAGATGGTGGCGATGCCGAGGCGCATGGCGGCGATCGGGGACTTGAGGGTGACGGGTTCGCCGCGCCAGGTGATGGTGCCGTCGTCGGGTTGGTGGGCGCCGGCCAGGACCTTGATGAGCGTGGACTTCCCGGCGCCGTTCTGGCCGAGCAGGCAGTGCACTTCGCCGGTCCTGACGTCGAGGTCGACGCCGTCGAGGGCCCGGACTCCCGGGAACGACTTGGTGATGCCGGACATGGTGAGCAGGGGTGGTTCTGGTGCCATGGCGGTTCCTCTGGCAGGCGTGCGGGCCGGTTGCCGGGCGGTGCGTGTACGGGGCGAGCGTTTTCGGGCACGGCGGAGCCGGGGCTCGGCGCCGGTGGTGCGATCGCCGGTGGTGCGATCGCCGGTGGTGCCTTACGCGGTCGAGAAGAGGTGGTCGCTGATCAGCCGGGCCCCGCCGATGACTCCGGCGTTCGGTCCCAGCTCCCCGAGGACGATGGGCAGATTGCCGGTCGCGAGCGGAAGCGACTGGCGGTAGACCTGTGTGCGGATCGCGGCGAGCAGGGTGTGGCCGAGTCCGGTCACACCACCGCCGATCACCACCAGGCCGGGATTGAAGAAGCTCACGAGTGCGGCGATGACCTGGCCGGTCCGGTTGCCGCCCTCCCTGATCAGGTCGAGCGCGGTGGCGTCGCCGGCGGCGGCCGCCGCGGCGACGTCGACGGCACTCAGCCCGCCGTTCGCCTCCAGCATCGAGGCGAGTTCGGCCGACAGTCCCTGGCGGGCCGCCTCCTCGGCGTCCCGCGCGAGCGCGGCACCGCTGAAGTGGGCTTCCAGGCAGCCCCGGTTGCCGCAGGCGCACGGTCGCCCGTCGGGAACCGCCTGGATGTGCCCGATGTCGCCGGCGCTGCCCGTCGCCCCGCGATGGACCTCGCCGCCGACGACGATGCCGCAGCCGATACCGGTGCCGATCTTGACGCAGAGGAAGTCGTTCACGGAGCGGGCCACGCCCGCGTGCTGCTCCCCCATGGCCATCAGGTTCACGTCGTTGTCGACCATGACCGGGCAGCCGAGTTCCTGACTGAGTGCCTCGCGGACCGGGAAGCCGTCCCAGCCGGGCATGATCGGCGGGGCGACCGGGACGCCCTCAGGGAACCGGACGGGTCCCGGGACGCCGATGCCCGCGCCGTCGAAACCCTCGGCGAATCCCGACGCCTTCAACTTCGCGGCCATGGACAGTACTTGCTCGAACACCGCGATCGGGCCCTCGCGTACGTCCATGGGCTGGTTGATGTGGCCGAGGATGTCCAGCTCCGCGTTGGTGACGGCCACGTCGATCGAGGTCGCTCCGATGTCCACGCCCAGGAAGCGCAGTGTCGGCGCGAGCCGGATGTTGTGGGACCGGCGCCCGCCCCGCGAGGCGGCGAGTCCGTCGGCCACCACGAGCCCGGTCTCCATCAGCCGGTCCACCTCGACGGCCAGTTTCGACCGTGAGAGGTCGACCTGATCACCGAGCTGGGCACGGGAGTTGGGGCCACCGTCACGCAACAGCCTGAGCAGTCGCGTCTGATGTGCGTTAGCGGGTCGCGCCGTCATACGTCTCACGAACCCCTCCCCGCCTCGATCGGCTTGCAACCGTCACGTTCCGGCCACCCGCACCGGTCGTGCTTTCGGGGGGAACGTAGCAGTGGCTGCCCGGACTTGGAAGAAGTCGTGCAGGAATTTCTCTCCACTTTCCCCACTCCCAGGACAAAGGGCGATCGACGACCGGAGAACCGGGCGCCGGACGGGACGGCCGCATACGATCTCCGGCATCGGGCCGTCACGGGGGGACACATGAGCGGAGCAAGGAACGAAGCGGGCCGCACGCGGGGCGACGAACCGGCGGTGCCGACCGCGCGGAGGATGCCGAGGCCCCTCCCGACCGGGGTCCCGGCTGAACACCCGGGCGGACATACGGGCGGCCGTCCGGGCGTGCCCGCCGGTGAGGACATGGGCGGGGACCCGGGCGGGGCGGGGCGCAGGGTCAGCACCCTGGAGCTCTTCTTCGACCTGGTCTTCGTCTTCACCCTCACCCAGCTGACCGTGCTGCTCGCCTCGGACCTGTCGTTCGCGACGGCGGCGCGCGTGGCGCTGATCTTCGTCGTGCTGTTCTGGATGTACGGCGCGTACGCGTACCTCACCAACCAGGTTCCGCCCGACCGGCCTTCACGGCGCCTCCTGCTGCTGCTGGGGATGGGCGGCTTCCTGGTGTGCGCGCTGGCCATCCCGCGCGCCTTCGACGACGGCGGGGTGGTCTTCGGCCTCGGATTCCTCGCTGTCGTCCTCGTGCACAGCGCGCTCTACACCCGCGGCCACGGTCGCGACGTCGTCTGGTACGCGGTGCCGAACGCGCTGGCCGCGCTGGCGGTCACGGCGGCCGGGCTGTTCGACGGCCCGCGCGCCGACGCGCTGTGGCTGCTGGCGCTGGCGCTGCAGTTCGTCACACCGTTCCTCGCCGAGCACGGTCCCCGGCGCCGCAACGGACGCGAAGCCGCGGCGCTGCGCGCCCAGTTGGGAGCGTTGGACCCGGCCCACTTCGTCGAGCGGCACGGACTGCTGCTCATCGTCGCGTTCGGCGAGTCCGTCATCGCGATCGGCATCGGCATCGGGAACCTGCCGCTCACCGCGGACCTGTTCGTCGGCGCCTTCCTCGCTCTCGCGCTGGCCGGCGCCCTGTGGTGGACGTATTTCGTGCGTGACGAGCACGGAGCGGAGGCGGCGTTCACGGCGGCGCCGCCCGACCGGCGCTGGCGCCTGGCGATGAACGCGTACTACTACGCCTTCCTGCCCATGCTGCTCGGCATCGCCTACTGCGCGGCGGGGGTCAAGAAGACGCTCGGGCACCTCACCGAGCACCTGCACACCGGACCGGCCCTGGCACTGGCGGGCGGGGTCGCGCTGTTCCTGGCCGGGGACGTGGCGTTCCGCGCGGTGCTGCGACTGTGGCCGGTGACCTTCCGCGCCGCCGCGGTACCCGTCGCGGCGGCCACCGCGCTGCTCGGCATCCATCTGTCCGCGGTCACCGAACTGCTCGCCCTCGTCGCGGTGTTGGTGGTGATGCTCGGCGCGGAGGCGCGCTGGGCGCCGTCGGGCAGCGCACCGCGCCACACCGCGGGAAGCCGGGACCTCGCCGCCGGAACCGCCCCGGATCCGGACCCGGATTCCGACTCGGACTCTGCCCTTGCTTCCGGCTCCGGCTCCGGCTCCGGCTCCGGCTCCGGCTCCGGCTCCGGCTCCGGCTCCGGCTCCGGCTCCGGCGAAGTCTCCGTCGGCTGACTACTTCTCGCGCTCGTGGTACATCTTCCGCGTGTGCTCCGTGTGGGCCCGCATGACCGCGGTGGCGCGCTGTTCGTCCCGGTCGGCGATCGCGGCGATCAGTTCGCGGTGTTCCGTCCAGGACTGCAGGCCGCGCTGCCGGGCCACCGGTGTGTAGTACCAGCGGACCCGGCGGTCGACCTGTGCCGCGAGTTCGGCGAGGACCGTGTTGCCGGCGAGTTCCATCACCTTGGCGTGCAGCCGCGCGTTCGTCGCGACCGCGCCGTCGACGTCGTCCGCGGCGACCGCCCGCTCGCCCTCGGCGCACAGGCCTTCGAGCGCCGTGATGGCGGCGGCGCCCGCGTTGGCCGCGGCGAGCCGGGCGGCCTCGGCCTCCAGGAGTGTGCGGACCGTGAGCAGCTGGTCCGCCTCCTCCTCGGTCGGCTCGTGCACGAACGCGCCCTGGGCGGGCCGCAGATCGACCCAGCCCTCGGTGCTCAGCCGCTGCAGGGCCTCACGCACCGGCTGCCGCGACACCCCGAGATGACCGGCGAGTTCGCTCTCGACGAGATGTTGGCCGGGCTGCAGGGCGCGGGTGGTGATGAGCTCCAGCAGCGCCTCGTAGACACGGTCACGCAGCGGCCCGGGCCGCTCGAGCCTGGGTACCGCTCCCTGAGGCAGTCCTGTCGACAACATCACGGTCCCTCCTGGGCAGCGCCGTCGCCGCGATAGGAAAGTCGATTGTCAATTGTCTTTCGCCTACAGTCTACGGCGCACAAACGCCTACAGGCACAGGGAGTTGGGCTTGTCACACCCGGGTGCGCGAGGGCCGGACGGGCAGCTCAGGGCGCCTCACGGGCAGCGGACGACCTGGCCCGCGTACGACAGGTTGCCGCCGAAGCCGAACAGCAGGACGGGGTCCCCGGTGGAGATCTCGCCGCGTTCGACGAGCTTGGAGAAGGCGAGCGGGATGCTCGCTGCGGAGGTGTTCCCGGAGTCGACGACGTCCCGTGCGACGACGGCGTTGACCGCGCCGATCTTCGTGGCGAGGGGTTCGATGATGCGCAGGTTGGCCTGGTGCAGGACGACTCCGGCGAGGTCCTCGGGCGCGAGACCGGCCCGCTCACAGGCCTGCCGGGCGATCGGCGGCAGCTTGGTGGTGGCCCAGCGGTAGACGCTCTGGCCCTCCTGGGCGAACCGCGAGGGGGTGCCCTCGATGCGTACCGCGTGCCCCATCTCGGGCACCGAGCCCCACAGCACCGGCCCGATGCCGGGCTCCTCGCCGGCGGGACAGGCCTCGACGACCGCGGCTCCCGCGCCGTCCCCGACCAGGACGCAGGTCGTGCGGTCGGTCCAGTCCGTCACGTCGGTCATCTTGTCGGCACCGATGACCAGCGCGCGGGTCGCGGCACCGGCGCGCACGGTGTGGTCGGCGGTGGCGAGGGCGTGGGTGAAGCCGGCGCAGACGACGTTGATGTCCATGGCCGCCGGCGAGGGGATGCCGAGCCGGGCGGCGACCCGGGCGGCCATGTTCGGGGAGCGGTCGACGGCCGTGGACGTGGCGACGAGCACCAGGTCGATGTCGGCCGGCGTGAGGCCCGCGGCGGCGAGCGCCTTGGCGGCGGCGTGCGCGGCCAGCTCGTCGACCGGTTCGTCGGGCCCGGCGATGTGGCGCGTCCGGATGCCCACCCGGCTCCTGATCCACTCGTCGCTGGTGTCGACCAGGCCCGCCAGGTCCTCGTTGGTGAGTACCTTGGCGGGCTGGTAATGGCCTACGGCGGCGATCCGAGAGCCGTTCATGAGTGGTCCCCCTCGTGTTTCGGTAGCGGGATCCTCCAGTCTGATCAATGACTCACGAGTACGACGGCAGGTGATGCCACAGGATTGGGACGCCAGGCTTGTCGGCTTCTGTCAGCCCCTTGGGTGCCCGAACGGTTACGCTTTGAACAGTTGTGTCGCTTTCTGGATCAGCTCGTAGAGGCCGTAGCCCAGCGGGGCTCCCACCCACAACCAGGCGAGGGCGATCAGCGGTCGGCGGTCAGGCGGACTCGGGCTGCTGTCGTGCGACATCTACGGCCTCCCTCGGTGCGGGGATGTGGTGGCGGGCGTGGACGGGCCGGACGAACTCGTTCGCGACGAAGCCGACGGCGAGCAGCCCGATCATGATCAGGAACGACATGCCGTACAGGGACGAGCCGTGTCGGCCCGCCGCCTCCTGGTGGTCCGCGATCCGGTTGACGATCAGCGGGCCGAGGACTCCGGCGGTGGACCAGGCGGTGAGCAGCCTGCCGTGGATGGCGCCGACCTGGTAGGTGCCGAAGAGGTCCTTCAGGTACGCCGGGATGGTGGCGAAGCCTCCTCCGTAGAAGGAGAGGATCACCAGCGCGCTCAGGATGAACAGCGGTTTGGAGGAGTCCCCCAGCCACGCGATGAGCGCGTACATCAGCGCCCCCACCCCGAGGTAGACCCGGTAGATGTTCTTGCGCCCGATCACGTCGGAGGTCGAGGACCAGCCGATCCGGCCCGCCATGTTGGCCGCGGACAGCAGGGCGACGAACCCGGCGGCCGCGGACACGGAGACCGGCGTGGAGGTGTCCGCGAAGAAGTCCGTGATCATCGGCGCGGCCTTCTCCAGGATGCCGATGCCC
Organism: Streptomyces sp. NPDC002580; assembly: GCF_042889485.1. Taxonomy (NCBI): domain Bacteria; kingdom Bacillati; phylum Actinomycetota; class Actinomycetes; order Kitasatosporales; family Streptomycetaceae; genus Streptomyces; species Streptomyces sp. NPDC002580. The sequence goes on from NZ_JBIAQZ010000004.1 coordinate 79,119, forward strand.
GCGGTCACGTTCATGCAGAGCACGATCCACAGGCACCAGAACTGCGGAGTGCGTACGGCGTTCCGCGCGGAGACCTGGACGCCTTCGAGCGCGCTCGGCCCGGCCGCCTGCGGCTTCTCACCGCGCGGCACCCGCACCAGCAGCACCCCGAGGGTCATGAACACGGCATACGTCAGCCCGTGCACGAGGAAGGCGAGCGCGATGCCCGAGGAGTCGGAACCGAACGACTTCAGCATCTGGGCGGACCAGGGCGAGGCGATCAGCGCGCCGCCGCCGAAGCCCATGATCGCGATGCCGGTGGCCATGCCGGGCCGGTCCGGGAACCACTTGATCAGGGTGGAGACGGGGGAGATGTAGCCGATGCCGAGGCCCGTCCCGCCGACGAAGCCGTAGCCGAACACGATCAGCCAGTACTGCTCGGTGGCCGCGCCGAGCGCCGCGAGGAGGAAGCCGGAGGAGAAGCAGACGAGGGCGACGGTCATCGCCCAGCGGGGTCCGTTGCGCTCGACGAGCGTGCCGCCGAACGCGGCCGACAGGCCGAGCATCACGATGGCGACCTGGAAGGGCAGCGCGCTCTGCGTGCCGCTGAGATCGAGCGCGGATTCGAGCGGCGGCTTGAAGACGCTCCAGGCGTAGGCCTGGCCGATGGACAGGTGGACCGACAGGGCGGCGGGCGGGACGAGCCAGCGGCTCCAACCCGGCGGTGCGACAGGAGGGCTCATGATCGGGACGATAGGAAGCGGTTGCCCGGCTGTGAACCCGCGCGGCGGGAACTCGTCGACCGTGTGCGATGAGCGGTCACCCTGACGCGACGAACGGTCGCCTCGGGCACGTACGGCCGGTCGCGCGGACAGCTCCGACCGACCTCGCCGTCCGACCCGGCGGGCTCCCCGATCCGACCCGGCGGGCTCCCCGATCCGGCCCCGCGCGCCTCACGGCCGGGTGCCGCCGCCTCCGCGCCGCGCACGCGTGTGGCCCGGTCCCGGTCCCGCCCCAGCCCCCGCACCGCACCGCACCCGCACTCCCCGTCACCATCACGGTGGCCGTCACCATCGCCGTGGCCGTGGCCGTCGCCGTAGCCGGGACTCTTGCCCTCACTCATTCCATCCTGTAGACAATATTTCGTCGACAGAATTGGAAGTTCCTCGGTACCCTCGACCGAACGGAGCGCCACCCAGTGAGAGTCGCAGTTCTCGGCGCCGGCGCGATCGGCGCCTACGTCGGCGCCGCGCTGCACCGCGCCGGCGCCGACGCGCACCTCGTCGCCCGTGGACCGCATCTCGCGGCCATGAGGCAGCACGGCGTCCAAGTCATCAGCCCGCGCGGGGACTTCACCGCGCACGTCCACGCCACCGACGACCCGGCGGACATCGGCCCGGTCGACTACGTCTTCCTGGGCCTGAAGGCCAACTCGTACGCGGCGTGCGGGCCGCTCATCGAGCCGCTGCTGCACGGCACCACGGCGGTGATCGCCGCCCAGAACGGCATTCCCTGGTGGTACTTCCACCGGCACGGCGGACCCCACGACGGCCACCGGGTGGAGAGCGTGGACCCGGGCGGCGCCGTCAGCGCGGTGCTGGCACCGGAACGGGCCATCGGGTGCGTCGTGTACGCCGCGACCGAACTGGAGGGACCCGGCGTCGTACGCCACCTCGAAGGCACCCGGTTCTCGATCGGCGAGCCCGACCGGTCGGTCTCGGCCCGCTGCCGGGCCTTCGGCGAGGCCATGCGGGAGGGCGGGCTGAAGTGCCCGGTCGAGCCGGACCTGCGCAATGACATCTGGCTCAAACTGCTCGGCAACATCTCCTTCAACCCGATCAGCGCGCTCGCGCGGGCCACGATGCGACAGATGTGTCTGCACGGCGGGACGCGCAAGGTCATCGAGATCATGATGACCGAGACCCTGAGGGTCGCCGAGGCCCTCGGCTGCGAGGTGGGCGTGTCCATCGAGCGGCGGCTCGCGGGGGCCGAGCGCGTCGGCGACCACCGCACCTCCACGCTCCAGGACCTGGAGCGCGGCAAGCCGCTGGAGCTCGACGTGCTGCTCGCGGCCGTCGTGGAACTGGCGGAGATCACGGAGGTGCCGGTACCGACGCTGCGTACCGTGCACGCCATCTCGGACCTGCTCGCCCTGCGGACCGCGGCATGACCCGCGGAGCGGGCCGCCCGCCTCCGCGCCATGCGGCCCGCTCCGCGCATGCAGGACAATGAGCACGTGAAGGTCACCTCCCCCACGACGCCCGGTGACCCGCACGGCGACAGCCGATCGAAGGGCCGCTCCGGCCAGCCGCACGTAAAGAACCGGGACTGATCAGGACATGGGACGAGTCACGGAACGACGCAGGGTGATCCGTATCCGGGACGGAGCCGAGAGCACCCGTCCCGACACGCTCGTCGCCGAGGAACCGCTGGAGATCCGCCTGAACGGGAAGCCCCTGGCGATCACCATGCGCACCCCGGGCGACGACTTCGCGCTCGCCGCGGGCTTCCTGGTGAGCGAGGGGGTGCTGGGCCGTGCCGACGAACTCCAGAACATCGTGTACTGCGCGGGGGCCACGGTGGACGGCTCCAACTCCTACAACGTCGTCGACGTGCGGACGGCGCCCGGCGTCGTCATCCCCGACATCACGCTCGAACGCAACGTGTACACGACGTCCTCCTGCGGGCTGTGCGGCAAGGCGAGCCTGGACGCGGTCCGTACGACGGCCCGCTGGGCGGTCGACGACACGGAGGGCGGCACCACTCCCCCGGTGCGGCTGGAGCCCGGGCTGCTCGCGGAGCTCCCCGACCGGCTGCGCGCCGCCCAGCGGGTCTTCGACCGGACCGGGGGCCTGCACGCGGCGGCGCTGTTCACGGAGGAGGGGGAGCTGGTCGACGTCCGCGAGGACGTGGGCCGGCACAACGCGGTCGACAAGCTGGTCGGTCGCGCCCTGCAGAGCGGCTCGCTCCCGCTCTCCCGGACGGTCCTGCTGGTGTCCGGCCGGGCCTCCTTCGAGCTGGCGCAGAAGGCGGTGATGGCGGGCATCCCGGTGCTCGCGGCGGTCTCCGCCCCGTCGTCCCTGGCCGTCGACCTGGCCGTGGAGACCGGCCTGACCCTGGTCGGCTTCCTGCGCGGCGCCAACATGAACGTGTACGCGGGCGAGCACCGCATCGCTCTGCGGGCCGCGGCCGCCCAGGGCTGACACCGGCTCCCCGCTGCACGGCGGCGGGGTCCCGGACGGCGGGGAGCGCCCCCTGCGCCGGACGGGCCCCGCCTCAGCCTCGGGCCCCCGCCACCTGGGCGAACGCCGCCGACCCGGCCGACGCACCGGTCAGAGGCGCGCGGCGGCCCGTCGTTCCGGAGCGGGTGGCGCAACCACCTGTTCCGCCCCGGACGAGACCGGGGCCGGCTCCGCGGCTCACCGGACCGGACCGGGGCAGGGGCCGCTCCGCCGTCAGCGGCTCACCCGGTCGGGAGACCCGTCCCGCGCGGAGTCCCGCCCCGAAACACCCGTCGCGGCTCATCCCGCGACGAAGCACACCTCCGCCGCCGACACCACCGTGCCGAGGCGCGGGAAGTCCAGGCGGACGGAGGCCTCGTGCTCGGGGGCGGTGAACGCGGCCATGGCGTCCTGGACGAAGACGAGGTCGTAGCCGAGGTCGCCGGCGGCGCGCGCGGTCGACTCGACCCCCAGGTTGGTGGCGATGCCCCCGAACACCAACGTGGAGACACCGCGTTCACGCAGCCGCTCGTCGAGGCCGGTGCCCTGGAACCCGCCGATGGTCCGCTTCACGATCTCCACATCACCGTCCGCGACGAGCCCGGGGACGAGTCCGCTTCCGGGCGGCTGCTCGGGGACCCCGGACCGCTCGACCCGGACGAGCACGACGGGAGCCCCCGCCTTCCGGAAGGAGGCCGCCAACTCCTGCGAGGTGGCGAGGACTTCGGTCCCCTTGTACGGCGCCAGGGGCAACGCCACGATGCGCTCCATCAGATCGACGAGCACAAGGGCCGTGCGGGTCGGGTCGAGGGCGAGGCGGGGTTCGGCTTCGGGTGCGGTCATGACGGAACGTTAGCCCGCATCAGCCGTCCGTACCGGAAATCCGGATCAACAAGCCCGTGAACTGCTTTCGTTCGGCCGCGCCCCGGCGGCACGGTCGGCGTGTCGCGGACCCGAACGAACCGGCGGGACGCCGCCTCGCCCCTCTCCAGCTCCAGCTCCAGCTCCAGCTCCAGCTCCAGCTCCAGCGGAGGGTTCCTGCGACCCACGTGCCGTACGGCCCCTCACGCACGGGCGAAAGCTGGCGTGAACACGACCGGTGCTGACTTCTTGTGAGCTGTCTGAGGGCCAAGTAGCGTCTGGGCGCGAACGTTGGACGTGGGATGTCCGGAGCATCCGGATTGCCCAGCCGTACGAAGGGCAGGTCGCACCATGCCGTTACGCCTCCGCACCCGTCCGAGATCCGCGTCGGCCGCCCGGCCGGGGCCCGGCACCGGCCCGCAGAGAGGACGGCCGTCACCCACCCGGCCGAGCCCCCGCACCCGGCTCAATGCCACCCTGACCGTCGTTCTCAGCATCGCCGCGCTGCTCGCGCTCCCCGGTACCGCTCGCGCCGAACCCGCGGCCGCGAACGCCGTGTTCGAGCAACAGGTTTTGTTCAAGGCCTCCCGGGATCCCGGCTACGCCTGCTTCCGCATCCCGTCCGTCGTGCGGACGACCGAGGGAACCCTGCTGGCGTTCGCCGAGGGACGGGTCCTCAACTGCGGCGACGCGGCCGACATCGACATCGTGGTGAAGCGCTCCACCGACGGCGGGCGCACCTGGAGCCCTCTCCAGGTCGTCAACGAGGGCGGCGGGGACACCCACGGCAATCCCGCCCCGGTCGTGGACCGTGCCACCGGCCGGATCGTGCTGGCGGAGACGTACAACACCGGCCGTACGGACAGCGCGAGTTGCTCGGTCCCGTGCGACCGCACCCCGCATCTGCAGTACAGCGACGACGACGGTCTCACGTGGTCCGAGCCGCGTGACCTGAGCGACGAGATCCTGCCCCCGGACTGGAACTCCTGGTACGCCACCGGCCCGGTGCACGGCATCCAGCTCACCCGCGGACGGCACGCGGGACGACTCGTCCTCTCCGTCAACACCGAGACCTGGAACGGCGGTCGGGTCACGGCCGACAACGCCGCGCTCGTCACCAGCGACGACGGCGGCGACCACTGGGACATCGGTGCGACCGACTCCTGGCCGATCGCGGACGACGGCACGTTCCGGCAGAAGCCGTCCGAGATGACGCTCACCGAACGCGCCGACGGTGCCGTCCTGGTCAGCGGCCGCGAGCAGGACGGCACCGACCTGGGGCACCGCACCCAGGCCATCAGCCGGGACGGCGGCGACAGCTTCGCCTCCTCCTTCCGTGACCTCCCGGACCTCTACGCGCCCCAGGTGCAGGGCTCCACCCTGCGCGTCGGCGACCGGATCCTGCTGTCCTGCCCGGGCGACCCGGACCGCCGCAGGACCATGATGATCCGCTCCTCCTACGACGGCGGCCGCACGTGGGACAGCGTGGACCGCGGCACGGTCGTCACCTCCGACTGGTCCGGCTACTCCGACCTGGTGCGGATCGACACGGACGCCGTGGGCCTGATGTACGAGGGCGGCGCGGTCGACGCGCGCGACGAGATCCGCTTCGCCCGTTTCACCGAGGACTGGCTCCGGCCGCGCCGGGGCCCGGACCCGACGACGGCCGACCTCGCTCCGCACACCCGGCGGGCGACGGTCCTCGGCGGGCCGACGCCGACGGCGGGCGTCCTCGGCGGCGCGCTGGAGTTCGACGGCGCCGACGACGCCGTACGACTTCCTTACCAGGACCGGCTTCCGCTCGGGACGAAGGACTTCACCGCGTCCCTGTGGTTCCGCTACACGGCCACCAGCGGTGAGCAGCCGCTGCTGTGGATGGGCGGGATCGGTACGACGCAGCCCCAGGTGTGGCTGCGCGCCGAACCCGCGTCCGGCCGGATCACCGGGCTCGTCACCACCAGGAACGGCGCCGCCGCACCGAAAACGGCGTCCGTGCGTACCGCGGGCTCCTACAACGACGGCCGGTGGCACCACCTGGCGCTGCGCCGCGGCGGAGGACGGCTCTCGCTGTTCGTCGACGGGACGACCGTCGGCGCGGCGGACGTGCCCGGATCGGTGAGCCGGAACTCGCCGTTCGGGGTGCACGTCGGCCAACGGATGGACAGCCGGGCGTATTTCACCGGCGCGATCGACGACGTACGTGTCTACGAAAGGGTGTTGAGCGACGAGGAACTGTCGGCGGCGCCCGCGCGGCAGGTGACCCGGGACACCGTGCTGTGGCTGCCCCTGGACCGGGTGAGCGGGCACCACTGACCTCGCGTCCACGCCCCGGGACGCACGAGCGCTCCGGCGGAACGGAACCGGGTCCGGCGGCGTGCCGGCCTGGTCCCGGAGACCTGCCGCTCGCCTCTCAGCGGGAGGGCGATGGAGCAGGCTCCCGCGGGTGGGTTCGGCTCAGCCGGAACGGGTCGCCGTAGGGACCGCGACGGGTGACGCGACGGCCGGGGAGACCCGGGGCGTGGTGGGGCCGCCGGAACCGCCCGCGCCGCCGGCCTTCCGTGCCGTGCCGGCCGTCCCCCCTGTCCCGGACGGCCGGACCGGACCGGCGGGACCGGTCGCCTCGGGGTCGCGGGCGCGACGCTTGGCGATCACCGCGCACACCATCAACTGCATCTGGTGGAAGAGCATCAGCGGAAGCACGGCGAGCGAGGCGTGCGCGCCGAACAGGACGCCGGCCATGGGGAGTCCGGAGGCGAGCGACTTCTTGGAGCCGGCGAACTGGATGGCGATCCGGTCCGCCCTGCCGAACCGCAGAGCCTTGGCTCCGTACCAGGTCAGGGCGAGCATCACCCCGAGCAACAGCGCCTCGACGACGAGGAGGCCGGCGAGCCGGACGGCGCTCACCTGGTGCCAGATGCCCTGCACCATGCCCTCGCTGAACGCGGTGTACACGACGAGCAGGATCGAGCCGCGGTCGACGTGGCCGAGCACCTTCTTGTGCCGTGCGATGAAGGCGCCGATCCAGGGACGCAGCAACTGCCCCGCCACGAACGGCACCAGGAGCTGGAGCACGATCCTGACCAGCGAGTCGGCGGAGAACCCGCCGCCGCTGTTGCCGAGGAGGGCCGCCGCGAGCAGCGGGGTGAGCACGATGCCCGCCAGCGACGAGAAGGAGCCCGCGCAGATCGCGGCGGGCACGTTGCCGCGGGCCATCGAGGTGAAGGCGATCGACGACTGGATCGTCGACGGGACGAGCGTGAGGAAGAGGAGGCCGGTGTAGAGGTCGTGCGTCAGCAGCGCCGGCTCCAGGGCGCGGGCCGCGAGCCCGAGCAGCGGGAACACCACGAAGGTGCAGACCAGCACCGTGCCGTGCAGACGCCAGTGCTTGAGGCCCTCCATCGCCTCACGGGTGGAGAGGCGGGCGCCGTACAGGAAGAAGAGGAACGCGATCGCGGCCGTGGCCGCACCGGAGGCGACGTCCGCTCCCTTACCGCTCGCCGGGAACAGCGCGGCGAGGCCCACGGTCCCGAGCAACAGCAGGATGTACGGGTCGATCGGCATCCAGCTCGGCCACTGCAGGCGTTTCACGGTGCTCCACTGCTCGTTCGGTGCGCTTGCCCGGTGCGGTCGTTCGTGGTGCTCGTTCGCCGTACCCGTTCGGTGCGCCTGCTCGATGTCGTCGTGCGTCGTTCGTCGTGCGTCGTGCTCGTTCGCTTCGGTTCGCGGGCCGTTCGGTCCGACCCGTTCGGGACGGACCTCGCGTACGGCGCTGCCGTCGCGCGCGGGCGGCTCGTGCCCTCTCCATCGTCCTCTTCCGGGCCCCGATCGGGAATCCGTCATACCGTTCTGACTGTCATCACGTTTCGCGATAGCGAGGTCCCATGTACGACCCGTCCCAGTTGCGTACGTTCCTGGCAGTGGCCCAGACGCTGAGCTTCACGCAGGCCGCCCGGCGGCTGGGGGTCCGCCAGTCCACGGTCAGCCAGCACGTGCGGCGGCTGGAGGACGCGGCCGGGCGCCAGCTGTTCTCGCGCGACACGCACTCCGTCGAGCTCACCGAGGACGGCGAGGCGATGCTCGGGTTCGCCCGCCGGATCCTGGAGGTGCAGGAGCAGGCGGCGGCGTTCTTCACCGGGACGCGGCTGCGCGGCCGGCTGCGCTTCGGCGCCTCCGAGGACTTCGTGCTGACCCGCCTGCCGGAGATCCTGGAGGGCTTCCGCTCCGACCATCCCGAGGTGGACCTGGAGCTGACGGTCGAGCTCTCGGGCACCCTCCACGAACAGCTCGCCGCGGGACATCTCGACCTGGTGCTGGCGAAGCGGCGGCCGCAGGACCCACGCGGCGAGCTGGTCTGGCACGACCGCCTCGTGTGGATCGGCGCCCAGCGTCTGAGACTGGACCCGGACCGCCCCGTCCCTCTGATCGTCTACCCTCCCCCGGGCATCACCCGCGCACTCGCCCTCGAAGCCCTGGAACGCCAGGGCCGGCCGTGGCGCATCGCGTGCACCAGCGGCAGCCTCAACGGCCTCCTCGCGGCGGCCCGAGCGGGTCTGGGCGTGATGGCCCATTCGCAGGGGCTGGTGCCGCCGGGGCTGGTCAGGGTGACGGAGCGGGCGGGACTCCCGGAACTGGGCGAGGTGGACTTCGTCCTGGTGCACGGGCGTCGGCGGCAGTCCGCGCAAGGGGCCGCGGACGCGCTCGCGGCGGCGATCCTCGCGGGCGGGGACCGGCTGCACCGGGGACGACGGGGGTAGGGACACCGGGTGGCGACGAGTGCCCGCGCGGCCGTCGGCCTCGGGACGGCGGAGTTCGGATCCGGTGCGGAAGACGTCCGGGCCGGCCCCGGAATCAAATGTTCCGAATCGGCCTCCCGCGGCGCCCGAGCACCCGCTCGGGGTCGTACAGATTCCGTGGAGATTACCGACACGAAGCCTACGGAACCTACGGAACCGTAAGGAATTCTGTCCGACCTCTCCCCTTGTGAGGGCATTTCCCCGACTGACCAGTGGTGACGCGGGGCCGGTCGACGGGTCGAAGCCCCTCCCGCCCGGTCGAACGGTGGGGTAGCTTTCACGGCGCTGTACGGAGGGCACGAGGAGCGGTATTGCGCGAGTTCACCAACCCCCCCTTGGCGTCGGCGCCGCCGGTGGGCGGCCTGGCCGACGTCGTGTTCGAGTATGCCCACATAGATCCGCTCCACATCGCGCTCGGCCGCAAGGACGAGCGGGGAGAGTGGCGCGACGTCACCTCGGCCGAGTTCCGCGACGAGGTCCTGGCTCTCGCCAAGGGTCTGCTCTCCCAGGGCATCCGTTTCGGCGACCGGGTCGCCATCATGTGCCCCACGCGCTACGAGTGGACGCTCTTCGACTTCGCCCTGTGGACGATCGGCGCCCAGGTCGTGCCCATCTACCCCACCTCCTCCGCGGAGCAGGTCTTCTGGATGCTGCACGACGCCCAGGTGTCGGCGGTCATGGTGGAGCACGAGGACCACGCGATGACCATCGCCACGGTCGTCGACCGGCTGCCCCAGCTGCACAAGCTGTGGCAGCTCGACGTGGGCGCCGTGCACGAGCTGTACGAAGCGGGCGCGCACCTCGACGACGAGGTGGTCCACCGGCACCGGCGGGCGGTCACGCCCGAATCGACCGCGACGATCATCTACACCTCCGGCACGACCGGCCGCCCCAAGGGCTGTGTCATCTCGCACGCGAACTTCATGTTCGAGGCGGACACCGTCATCCAGCGCTGGGAGCCCGTCTTCCACTCCAAGCGCGGGGACGAGTCGTCGACCCTGCTGTTCCTGCCGCTCGCGCACGTCTTCGGACGGATGGTGCAGATCGCGGCGTTCCGCGGGAAGGTCAAGTTCGGGCACCAGCCGCAGCTGAACGCGGCCGCGCTGCTGCCGGACCTGGCCGCCTTCCGGCCCACGTTCTTCCTGGCCGTGCCGTACATCTTCGAGAAGGTCTTCAACGCCGCCCGCCGCAAGGCCGAGAAGGAGGGCAGGTCGGGACCCTTCGAGAAGGCGGTCGACGCCGCCGTGCGCTACGCGGACGCCATCGAGGCCAAGGCCTGGGGCACCGGCCCCGGCCCCTCGGCGAGCCTGCGCATGCAGCACCAGGTCTTCGACAAGCTCGTCTACTCCAAGGTGCGGGCCGCGATGGGCGGCCGGGTCAGACACGCGATGTCGGGCGGCTCGGCGATGGACCGGCGGCTCGGGCTGTTCTTCGCGGGCGCGGGCGTCACCATCTACGAGGGGTACGGGCTCACCGAGTCCACCGCCGCGGCGACCGCCAACCCGCCCGAGCTCACCCGGTTCGGCACGGTCGGCCAGGCGATCCCCGGCACCACGGTGCACATCGCGGACGACGGGGAGATCTGGCTGCACGGTGGCAACGTGTTCCAGGGCTATCTCAACAACGACAAGGCCACCGACGCCACCCTGCACGACGGCTGGCTGGCCACCGGCGACCTCGGTTCCCTGGACGAGGACGGCTACCTCACGATCACCGGGCGCAAGAAGGAGATCCTGGTGACCTCCGGCGGCAAGAGCGTCTCGCCGGGCGTACTGGAGGAGCGGGTGCGCGACCATCCGCTGGTCGCCCAGTGCATCGTGGTCGGCAACGACCGCCCGTACATCGCCGCGCTCGTCACCCTCGACGCCGAGGCCGTCGAGCACTGGCTCCAGATGCGCGGCAAGGCACACCTGCCCGCCGGTGATCTGGTGCGCGACCCCGATCTGGAGACCGAGGTGCGGCGCGCGGTGGTCGCCGCGAACACGCTGGTCTCGCAGGCCGAGTCGATCCGCACGTTCCGGATACTGGCCAACCAGTTCTCCGAGGAGCACGGCCTGCTGACACCGTCGCTGAAACTGAAGCGCAAGGCGATCGAGAAGGCGTACTCGACCGAGGTCGAGGCGCTCTACCAGACGTAGCCGCGGGCGGGGTCCGGCACCGGCCCAGGCCGGGTGCGCAGGCCCGACCCGGTCCTGAGCGGCGGGCACGCAGACCGGGCCCCTCCGAGGAGACGTACGGCGGGCGGCACACCGCACGCCCCGCTCCCGAGTCCGCCGATGCGCCGCTCCCGGGCAACGATCCGTCCGGCTCCGGATCGACGGGCGGATCGAAGGCCGTGACTACGGCCGGATCAAACGGCCAGGCACGAGCGAACGGACCCTTTTCGGCCAATCCGCGATTCCTCGTACCGGGGGCCCGGTCAGGAATGCTTCACGGCCCGTGATCGTTGACGATGTGAGAATCACCCGACGACTGAAGGATCGAGAGCTCGTGAGCAAGGTCCCCCCGATCATCCTGAACAACGGCGTCGAGATGCCGCAGCTGGGCTTCGGCGTCTGGCAGGTGCCGGACGACGAGGCGGAGCGGGCGGTCGCCACGGCGCTGGAGTCCGGGTACCGCAGCGTCGACACCGCGGCGATCTACGGCAACGAAGAGGGCACGGGCAAGGCCATCGGCGCCTCCGGCATCGCCCGCGAGGAGCTCTTCGTCACCACCAAGCTCTGGAATAGCGACCAGGGGTTCGACTCCACCCTGCGCGCCTTCGACACCTCGCTGGAGAAGCTCGGCCTGGACTACGTCGACCTGTACCTGATCCACTGGCCGACGCCGGCCCGGGGCACGTACGTCGACACGTACAAGGCCCTCGAGAAGATCCACGCGGACGGCCGCGCCAAGGCCATCGGCACGTCCAACTTCCTCCCGGAGCACCTGGCGGAACTGATCGACGCGACGTCCGTCATCCCGGCCGTCAACCAGATCGAGCTGCACCCGCACCTCCAGCAGCGCGCGGCCCGCGAGTTCCACGCGGAGCAGGGCATCGCGACCGAGGCCTGGTCGCCGCTGGGCCAGGGCAAGGGCCTCCTCGAGGTCCCGGCGATCGTCGCCATCGCCCAGAAGCACGGCCGGACCCCGGCGCAGATCGTCCTGCGCTGGCACCTCCAGCTGGGCAACGTCGTGATCCCGAAGTCCGTGACCCCGTCGCGGATCAAGGAGAACATCGCCGTCTTCGACTTCGCCCTGGACGCGGAGGACATCGCGGCGATCTCGGCACTGAACGAGGACCGCCGGCTGGGCCCGGACCCGGCCACGTTCGACATCGGCTGACCGACCGCCCCCTCGCAGGACCCGCATATCACCGTCATCACTCGCATCACCCGCCGGCCCGGACGCTCACCGCGTCCGGGCCGGCGGCGTTTTCGCGTCCTTGGACCGGACCAACCCCGCACAAGGTCTTGACGCGGCCATGCAAGCAGGGCCAGTTTGTACGGGAACCCGGTAAGGAAAGTTTCCTAACAGAAGGGTCCCCCACAGTGCGCACTCGAACACTGACCCTGTCCGCGGCATCCTGCGCGGCCTTGCTCGCCGCCCTGACGCTCCCGGCCCACGCCTCGGGCACCGTCGAACCCCGCTCGGCACAGGAGGGTTCGGTCAGCGCGGCCGCCCTGCTCGCCAAGGTGACGTCCTGTTCACAGATATCGAACGGCAAGTACCGGACGGACGAGGAGACTTCGGCCACCGTTCCCGTCTGCGGCAAGAACGGCGCCGTGTTCTGGAAGGCCGACATGGACATCGACTGCGACGGCCAGGTCACCGCCAGGTGCAACGGCGACACCGACCCCTGGTTCCAGGACGACACCGCGTTCCACCAGTCCAACGGCCAGGCACTGCGCGCCGATTCGCTGCCGTACGTCGTGGTGCCGAGCACCAGCGGCATCTGGAAGTACACGAGTTCGGGCATCAAGGGCGGTGGCGTCGTCGCCGTCGTCTACAACGGCAAGGTCGAGTACGCGGTGGTGGGTGACACCGGGCCGACGGCGATCATCGGCGAGGCGTCGTACGCCACCGCGACCGCGCTCGGCATCGACCCCGACCCGGAGACGGGCGGGACCGATGCCGGCGTGACGTACATCCTGTTCAAGAACTCGCAGGTGTCCCCCATCGAGAGCCACAGCGCGGCCGTGTCCCTCGGGGACTCGCTGGCCAAGCAGTTCCTCCAGAACAACTGAGAGGGACACGACCGGCGGAAGGTCCGGTGCCCCCGGCGCGGGACACGGATCGGACGGGCCGGCCGGGCGGGCGGACGACCACGGTGTTCACGTCGACGCCCGTCGGCCGGTCGATCGCCCGGACGATCGAGTCGGCAAGCTGCTCCGCCGTCAGGAGCTGCCCCGGGGGCAGGCTGCCGCAGCTGTCCCAGAACGGGGTCTCCACCCGGCCGGGCGAGATCAGGGTCACTCCCCCGCCGTACTCGGTGACCTGGCGCCTGGTCGTACTCGGCCGCGCGGCCGATGACCGTCAACAGCTCCTCGGGATCGCCTAGTTCCTCGGCGAAACCGCGCAGCCGCTCCGCACCGCGACCGGTGACGGCCACCCGCCGCCCGGCACCGAGCAGCTGGCGGGCGACCGCCGCACCGATGCCGCTTCCGCCTCCGGTGATCAGCGCGACAGGAGAGGCGGTCATGGTGTGCCCCCAGGACTGTCCGGCCCGGATCGGGCCAAGTATGCGACGAACTAAGGGAGTTCATCACTCGGAGCACACTCGACGTCAAGGTCCGTCGCGCGCCCGCGGGGCCGCGCAGTGGTCGTCCCGCGGCGCGCGTCACTCCGGCTTGACGCCCACGTACAACGTCATCGCCGTCAGGAGGAACACGTCCGTGCGGTGGTGCACGCCGGCCTTGTCCTCCGGGTCGAGAAGCCGGTCGAGGGTGGCGAGGTCCTCCGGGTCGAGCCCTTCGGCGAGACCGTTCCTCCGGTGGGTGAGAGAGGTGACGACGAAGGCGCGGGCCTCGTCCGAGAGCGGGGCCGGAAGGTCGACGAGGAACGTGCGGGTCGCCGCGTGGCGCAGGCCGACGGCGTCGAGAAGCGCGGGCCAGTCCTCCGTCTCCGCCACCGATCCGGGCAGCTCGGACCTCATCCGGGTGAACCACTCGTCGTGCACCGCGTCGACGCGGGCCTGGAGGCCGGGCCGGCCGATGCCGATGTCACGCGGGAGGAACCGGGTGGGCAGGCCGCCTTCGAGGAGGGCGAGGGTGCCGCCGGGCGCCAGGCCCCGGACGAAACCGGCGAGGGCGGCGCGCTGGTCACCGACGTGGTGCAGCGACCTGCTGGCCCACACCAGGTCGGCGGGGTACTCGACGTCGCCGATGCCGTCGGAGAGCTCGGCCTCGACCGTACCGAACCGGTCGGCGAACCCGAGCCGCTCGGCGCGCGCCCGGGCCTCCGCGAGCAGGGGCTCCACGCCGTCCACGGCGACGACCCGAGCGCCGGGGAACCTCTCGGCCAGCAGGCAGGAGATGACACCGGGGCCGCTGCCCGCGTCCACGATCAGGCCCGGCTCGGGCTGCCGCTCCCGCAGCCAGTCGGCCGCCGCGACGTACGCCGGGGTGAACAGCTCCGCCTCCTGCACCAGCATGGGCAGCATCTGGGCGAAGTCCATCTGGGTGTGGTCGTGCCCGTGCCCCTGCGTGGGGCCGTGGTCCTGGGCCGGGCCGTGGTGGTGGTCGTGGTGGTGGTCCTGTGCCATGGGACAAGCCTCTCTCGGGGATGGGGACAGCGTGCGCCGGCACTCCCGGAAACGGCCAGTCGTGTTGCTCGAACGGCAAAAAAGCACGGCGGGCGGAGGGGGGACCGGCGGCGTCACGGAGCGACGCGGCCGGTCCTCCTCCCGCGGGTGCGGTCGGTGGTGGAGTGCGCGGTCCGCCAGGGGCCTGGGAAGGGCGGGGAAGCCTGCCCCCGGCGGGCCACGCGCGGTCAGCCGGTCACAGTGCCGGGTACGCGTTCTTCATGAGCTCCTGGAACTGGGCGGAGAACCAGTGTCCGGAGAGCGGGGCGTTCGGCAGCGCGCCGGAGAGGCTGTTGCCGTTGCGGGCGTTGCCCGTGTAGGTGGGGTCGCACATCCGGTCGAAGCCCTTGCCCTCGTCGTTCGCGATCGCCGAGCTGGAACCGTCGGACTCGCCCGGCGGCTTCATCCACACGTAGGCGTCGATGCCGGTGGCCGGTGCCGCCTTCGGACGTTCACCGAGGCCCGCTCCCGACTGGTTGCACCAGTTGCCCATGTGGATACGACGGTCGTAGCGCCCGCCGTCGACGTACGTGTCGACGCTGGTCGTCGCGCCGGGACCGGCCGGCCGCGCGGTACCGCCCCAGCCGTTCCTGGAGGTGTCGATCAGCATGCCGATACCGGAGTTGAAGCCGACCGAGACGAGCTGGGTGCGGAAGCCCTGGGCGTAGGACAGCTCGTCGACGTACCGGTTCCAGTCGACCCACTTGGACTGGCGCACGGAGGTGCCGTTCACCGTGTCGTTGATGGTGAAGTTGTTCTCCTTCAGGGCGCTGTAGTTCGCCGTGTTGGTGATGAACCCGTGCACGTCGTCGACGGTCGCGCCCTCGCTGGTCGCGGCCTGCTTGAATAGGGTGGCCGAGGGGGCGAAGTTGTCGTCCCAGCCGAGCCAGCCGTGGTGACCGGCGTCGATGTAGTTGTAGACGTTGGGGATCGCGCCGAGCTTGGCCAGGGCGTAGCCGACGCCCTTCACGTAGTTGCCGTTGGCGAGCATGGTGTCGCAGGCGGGGGTGGCGGTGGCGCGGCTGCCGGTGTTGGTGACGAGGTTCGGCAGCGAGTCGATCTCGATGGTCGTGACGATCCGCAGCCCGGCGTACTTGCTGTCCGCGAGGATCGCCGCGATCGGGTCGATGAACTGTGTCTTGTACTTGCCGATCTCCGTCGGGCCGAGTTCGCCGTTGGAGGCGAGTGCGGCGCAGTCGCGTCCGGGCAGGTCGTAGACCACGAGCTGGACGACCTCTTCACCGCTGCCCTTCTGGGCGAGCGCCGCGTCGAGGTGGGCTCGCAGGCCCATGCTGGTGGACGAGCCGTTGATCGCCGCGATCCGGTCGAGCCAGACGCCGGTGGGCTGGCTGGAGATCCGGCTGCCGCCGGTCTCCGCGGCGGCCTTCGCCGACCATTCCGGGTTCACGTAGACCTTGGCGCCGGAGTACGGGTTGTCGACCTTGCCCGAGGGGTCGGGATCGGGATCGGTGCCTCCGCCGCCACTGCCGTCGTCGACGTTGCAGGTCACACCGTCGAGGGTGAAGGAAGTGGGCAGCGCGTTGGTGCCGCTGTAGGAGCCGTTGAAGCCGAAGCTGGTCGAACTCCCGGTTCCCAGCGTTCCGTTGTACGACTCATTGGCGGCGGTGACGGCGGCGCCGCTCTGGGTGATCTTCGCGTTCCAGCCGGAGGTGACCTTCTGGTTCCCGGCGTACGACCACTTGACCGCCCAGGAGGACTTGGCGGCTCCGTTGTTGGTGATGGTCACGGCGGCGGTGAAGCCGGTGTCCCACTGGCTCTGCACCTTGTAGTCGACGGTGCAGGGGATCGCGGCGACGGCCTCGGCGGGGACGGCGGCGGCGGCTCCTCCCGACCCCGCTGCGATCAGGGCGAGCGCCCCGAGAATGGCTGTTCTTGCACGGCTCATGTGCGGGTTCCTTATCCGTTGAGGGCGCGCAGGTGGTCGCGCAGCCCGATGCCGTAGGAGGTCGGAGTTCCGTCGTAGTTCGAGATCAGCGACGGACCGGAGGAACAGTCCCAGGTGTTCCAGGTCCAGCCGAGGTAGGAGAGCCCCCGGTCGTCGAACCACTTCATGACGGTGTCGACGAAGGAGTGGGAACAGGTGTTCTCCCCGATCTCCCCTGCCACCAGAGGTACTTGGGCGGCCACGGGGGCGAGCGTCGAGTTCCAGCAGCTCTCGCTCGCGCAGGTGTTGAAGTTGTAGACGTGGTACGCGGCGACGAGATTGCCCGTCGGGTCACTGGGCTTGTACGTCAGCCACTGGCTCAGGTCGTTGGAGTACGCGAGCCCGCCGGCCAGGATCAGGTTCTTGGCGCCGGTGCCGCGTACCGCGTCGACCAGGTCCTGCATTCCGGCGACCTCGTAGGAGATGCCGGGACAGGTGCCGCCGTCGCGCCAGCAGGTCCACGCCTGGGTGGTCGTGGAGGTCGCGCGGTCCGGGTAGGGCTCGTTGAACAGGTCGAACGCGACGGCCGGATCGTCCTTGAAGGTGTTCGCGACCGAGGCCCAGAAGGACGGGGTGTACTGCGCGTCGGGCATCGGCTTCTGGCAGGTGGCGTGCACGTCGGAGCAGCCCGCCGAGTTGCCGGTGTACTGGCCGTAGGTCCAGTGCAGTTCGACCAGCGGGGTCATGCCGTGCGCCTCGACCTTGGCCACCAGGCTCTTGACCGCGGCGACGTAGTTGGCGCCGGAGTACTCCGGTTTGATGTTGGCCAGGCCCAGCCAGCACTCCTCGTTGAGCGGGATGCGGACCGTGTTCACCTTCCAGTCGGCGATCGCCTGGACCGAGGCGTCGTCGACGGGACCGTCGAAGAAGCCGTAGCCCTGGACGCACATGAACTCGCCGCCGGAGCGGTTGACCCCGAGCATCCTGCGGGTGGCTCCGGCGGAGTCGACCAGCTTGTTGCCCGAGACGTGCAGCTTCGGCGCCTCACCGCCGGTCGGCGGCGGGTCGGTCGGGGTGGGCGTGGGCGTCGGATCGACGTCCACGTTGCAGGGGGTGCCGTTGAGCTTGAAGGCCGACGGCACCGCGTTGCTTCCCGACCAGGAGGCGAGGAAGCCGGCGCTGACGCTCGCGCCGGTGGCCAGCGAGCCGTTCCAGCTCTCGTTGGCCGCGGTCACCGTCGTACCGGACTGGGACCACTTGGCGTTCCAGCCCTGGGTGACTTTCTGGCCGTTGGAGAAGCCGAAGCCGAGGCTCCAACTGCTCAGTGCCGCCATGTTGTTGGTGATCTTCACGGCGCCCTGGAAGCCGGTGTCCCACTGGCCGGTGACCGAGTACTCCACCGTGCACGCGGGGGTGGCTCCGGAAGCCGTGACGACCGGCGCGACCGCGGTGCCCACGAGGGCGACCGCGGCGCCGATGACTAAAAGAGACAGACGCGGGGGGTGACGCATGAAGCGACTCCTTGCAGATCTGGCGCGCCGTTACGGACGCGTCGACTGATGGAACCGCTCCCACTGGTGCGGATGAAGCTAGCGCCAAGTTCCGCCGTTGGACAGAGGAGCCGCACAGTTGATCAATCGAATCATTTCGACTCTTCAAGCACCTTGACCACTCACACCCCTCTCCCCAAGATGGGAGCGCTCCCACTGGTTCAAGGCTTGTTGCTCCTCCCCCCATTCTCCGAGCCGCAAGGAGGAACCAGCACCATGCACTCCAGCCCACGATGGATACGTCTTCGCAGGTCAAGGCGCCTGTGGACGGCTGTGGTCGCCGCCCTCGCCCTCCCGCTCACGACTCTGGCGACCGGTACGACTCCCGCACACGCGGCCACGGTTCAGTGCAGTGTCGACTACAAGACCAACGACTGGGGCTCCGGTTTCACCGCGGATCTGACGATCACCAACCGGGGCACCGACGCCATCAACGGCTGGACCCTGACCTACGCCTACACCGGCAACCAGACCCTCACCAACGGCTGGAACGGGACCTGGTCCCAGTCCGGCAAGACGGTGACCGCGAAGAACGCCGGGTGGAACGGGACCATCGCCGCCGGAGCCGCCGTGACCGCCGGCGCGCAGTTCACCTACAGCGGCACCAACACCGCTCCCACCTCCTACGCGGTCAACGGCACGACCTGTGCCGGGGCGCACCAGCCGCCGGTCACGGTGCTGACCAGTCCCGCCGCGGGCGCCGTCTACACCCAGGGCGACGCGGTACCGCTGGCCGCGACCGCGGCGGCGGCCGACAACGCGACGATCAGCAAGGTCGAGTTCTACGACGACACGACCCTGCTCGGCACCGACACCAGCTCGCCGTTCACCCTGTCGGCCTCCACGCTGGCCGTGGGCAGTCACTCACTGCTCGCGAAGGCGTACGACAGCCTGGGCGCGTCGGCGGACTCCACGCCGGTCGGCATCACCGTCGCCTCGGGTCCCGCGGTGGTCGCCTCTCCGACCCAACTCGGCGTGCAGCAGACCAAGTCGGGGACGTTCGGGGTGAAGCTCTCGACGCAACCGAGCGCGAACGTGACGGTGGCCGTGGCCCGCACGGGCGGCAACACCGGCCTGTCCGTCACCGGCGGTTCCAGTCTCACGTTCACGCCGTCCAACTGGAACACGGCCCAGAACGTGACCGTCACCGCCGACGCCTCGGGCACGGGATCCGCGACCTTCACGGCCTCGGCGACCGGGCACGCCAAGGCCACCGTCACCGTGACGGAACTGGCCGCCTCGAAGGCGTACGACGCCCGGTTCCTGGACCTCTACGGCAAGATCACCAACCCGGCGAACGGCTACTTCTCCCCCGAGGGCATCCCTTACCACTCGGTGGAGACGCTGATCGTCGAGGCGCCGGACCAGGGACACGAGACGACGTCGGAGGCGTACAGCTATCTGATCTGGCTCCAGGCGATGTACGGGAAGGTCACCGGCGACTGGTCGAAGTTCAACGCCGCGTGGACGACCATGGAGACGTACATGATCCCCACGCACGCCGACCAGCCGACGAACTCCTTCTACAACGCCTCCAAGCCGGCCACCTACGCGCCCGAGCTGGACACTCCGAACGAGTACCCGGCCAAGCTCGACACCGGTGTCCCGGTCGGTTCGGACCCGATCGCGTCCGAGCTGAAGAGCGCGTACGGCACGGACGACGTGTACGGCATGCACTGGCTCCAGGACGTGGACAACACCTACGGCTTCGGCAACGAGCCCGGCAAGTGCGAGGCGGGTCCGACCGCCACCGGTCCGTCGTACATCAACACCTTCCAGCGCGGGGTGCAGGAATCGGTGTGGGAGACGGTGCCGCAGCCGACCTGTGACGCCTTCAAGTACGGCGGCAAGAACGGGTACCTGGACCTCTTCACCGGCGACTCCTCGTACGCGAAGCAGTGGAAGTTCACGAACGCTCCGGACGCCGACGCACGCGCGGTGCAGGCCGCGTACTGGGCCGACGTCTGGGCCAAGGCCCAGGGCAAGAGCGGTGACGTGTCGGCCACGGTCGGCAAGGCGGCGAAGATGGGCGACTATCTCCGCTACGCCATGTACGACAAGTACTTCAAGAAAATAGGCAGTTGCGTCGGCCCCTCGACGTGCCCGGCGGGCACCGGCAAGGACGCCTCGCACTATCTGCTCTCCTGGTACTACGCCTGGGGCGGCGCGACCGACTCCTCGGCGGGCTGGGCCTGGCGCATCGGCTCCAGCCACACCCACGGCGGCTACCAGAACCCGCTGGCCGCCTACGCGCTCAGCAGCAACGCCGACCTGAAGCCCAAGTCGGCCACGGGCGCATCTGACTGGGCCACCTCGCTGACCCGGCAGCTGGAGTTCTACCGCTGGCTCCAGTCGAGCGAGGGCGCCATCGCCGGCGGCGCCACCAACAGCTGGGCGGGCCGCTACGCGACACCTCCCACCGGGACGCCGACCTTCTACGGCATGTACTACGACCAGCAGCCGGTGTACCACGACCCGCCGTCCAACCAGTGGTTCGGCTTCCAGGCGTGGTCCATGGAACGGGTCGCCGAGTACTACCAGCAGACGGGGAACGCGAGCGCCAAGGCGGTCCTCGACAAGTGGGTCGCGTGGGCGCTGTCCAAGACCACGATCAACCCGGACGGCACCTACCAGATCCCCTCCACGCTCCAGTGGTCCGGTGCGCCGGACACCTGGAACGCGTCGAGTCCCGGCGCCAACACGGGACTTCACGTCACCGTCGCCGACTACACGAACGACGTCGGGGTCGCCGCCGCGTACGCCAAGACCCTGTCGTACTACGCCGCCAGGTCCGGCAACACCCAGGCGAAGACGACGGCGAAGGCGCTGCTCGACGGCATGTGGGCCAACTACCAGGACGGCCTGGGCATCGCCGTCCCGGAGACCCGCGCCGACTACAACCGCTTCGACGACAGCGTGTACGTGCCGAGCACCTTCACCGGCACGATGCCGAACGGCGACGCGGTCAACTCCTCCTCGACCTTCGCCTCGCTGCGGTCCTTCTACAAGAACGACCCGGCCTGGTCGAAGATCGAGAGCTATCTGGCGGGCGGCGCCGCGCCCTCCTTCACGTACCACCGGTTCTGGGCGCAGGCGGACATCGCCCTCGCCATGGGCTCGTACGCGGAGCTTCTCGAATAGTCCCCGCTATGACTCCGCGTACGCGGCCCTGTCCCTGACGGCAGGGCCACCGGCCGGGCGGTCCCTCACCTGCACCGAGGGCCGCCCGGCCATCACGGCCACCGGTCACCCGCTCACTCCCCCTCGCAGGCCCGAGCCCCGAACTCCCCCGGAATCCCTCGCACTTCCCCGTACTCCCCGCTCTCTCCGATCTCCC
The DNA here is from genome assembly GCF_042889485.1 of Streptomyces sp. NPDC002580. NCBI lineage: Bacteria > Bacillati > Actinomycetota > Actinomycetes > Kitasatosporales > Streptomycetaceae > Streptomyces > Streptomyces sp. NPDC002580. Next base: position 100,527 of record NZ_JBIAQZ010000004.1, read on the forward strand.
CCGCCCCGCCCACCACCACGACGACGTGCTCCCTCTTCCTTCCCCCCTTCGTTCCAGGAGAGGACCCCACCGTGCGAAGAGCCCGCATCCTCACGGCCGTACTCGCCCTCGCCGCCGGACTGCTGGCCGGCACCCCGCCCGCGGTGGCCGCGAGCACTCCCGAGGCGGCCACCACGGCGGTCGCGGCCGACACGTACACCTGGAAGAACGCCCGCGTCGACGGCGGCGGCTTCGTCCCCGGCATCGTCTTCAACCGCTCCGAGAAGAACCTCGCCTACGCCCGTACGGACATCGGCGGCGCCTATCGCTGGGTGCAGGCCTCCAAGAGCTGGACCCCGCTGCTCGACTCGGTCGGCTGGAACGAGTGGGGCCACACCGGCGTCGTCAGCCTCGCCTCCGACGCCGTCGACCCGGACAAGGTGTACGCGGCGGTCGGCACGTACACCAACAGCTGGGACCCGACGAACGGGGCCGTCCTGCGCTCCGCCGACCGCGGCGCCAGCTGGCGGAAGGCCGACCTGCCCTTCAAGCTGGGCGGCAACATGCCAGGACGCGGCATGGGCGAGCGGCTGGCCGTCGACCCGAACCGGAACAGCGTGCTGTACCTCGGCGCGCCCAGCGGCAAGGGCCTGTGGCGGTCCACCGACTCCGGGGCGAGCTGGTCGCAGGTCACCGCCTTCCCGAACGTCGGCACCTACGTGCAGGACCCGACCGACACCAGCGGCTACGCCTCCGACAACCAGGGCATCGTCTGGGTCACCTTCGACGAGTCGACCGGCATCTCCAAAAGCCCCACGCAGACCATCTACGTGGGGGTCGCCGACAAGGACAACGCGGTCTACCGCTCGACCGACGGCGGCGCGACCTGGTCCAGGCTCGCCGGCCAGCCGACCGGCTACCTCGCCCACAAGGGGGTCCTCGACGCGGCGAACGGCTACCTCTATCTCGCCTACAGCGACAAGGGCGGACCGTACGACGGCGGCAAGGGGCGGCTGTGGCGGTACGCGACCCGGACCGGGACGTGGACGGACATCAGCCCGGTGGCGGAGGCCGACACCTACTACGGCTTCAGCGGGCTGACCGTCGACCGGCAGCACCCCGGCACCGTGATGGCGACGGCGTACAGCTCGTGGTGGCCGGACACCCAGATCTTCCGGTCCACGGACAGCGGCGGCACCTGGACGAAGGCCTGGGACTACACGTCGTACCCGAACCGCTCGAACCGCTACACGACGGACGTCTCCTCGGTGCCCTGGCTGACCTTCGGCGCGACCCCCTCACCGCCCGAGCAGACCCCCAAACTGGGCTGGATGACCGAGGCGTTGGAGATCGACCCGTTCGACTCCGCCCGGATGATGTACGGCACGGGCGCCACGATCTACGGGACCAAGAACCTCACCGACTGGGACGGCGGAACCCAGTTCACCGTCAAGCCCATGGTCCAGGGCCTGGAGGAGACGGCGGTCAACGACCTCGCCTCTCCCCCGTCGGGCGCTCCGCTGCTCAGCGCGCTCGGTGACATCGGGGGCTTCCGGCACACGGACCTCACCAAGGTCCCCTCCATGATGTACACCTCACCGAACCTCACCACCACGACCAGCCTCGACTACGCCGAGAGCAACCCGGACACCGTGGTCCGCGTCGGCGATCTCGACTCCGGTCCGCACATCGGCTTCTCGACGGACAACGGCGCCAACTGGTTCTCGGGCAGCGACCCTTCGGGGGTCACCGGCGGGGGCACGGTCGCCGCGGCGGCGGACGGCAGCCGCTTCGTGTGGAGCCCGGCGGGCGCCGGTGTGCAGTACACGACCGGCTTCGGCACGTCGTGGTCCGCGTCGAGCGGTATCCCGGCCGGTGCGGTCGTCGAGTCGGACCGGGTCGACCCGAAGACGTTCTACGGCTTCAAGTCCGGCAAGTTCTACGTAAGTTCGGACGGCGGCGCGACCTTCACGGCGTCCTCGGCCGCCGGTCTGCCCAGCGGGGACAGCGTGCGCTTCAAGGCACTGCCCGGCACCGAGGGGGACGTGTGGCTCGCGGGCGGCGCGAGCGACGGCGCGTACGGTCTGTGGCACTCGACGGACGGCGGCGCGACCTTCACCAAGCTGTCGAACATCGAGCAGGCCGACACCATCGGCTTCGGCAAGGCCGCGCCCGGCGCCTCGTACCAGACGCTGTTCACCAGCGCGAAGATCGGGGGCGTCCGGGGGATCTTCCGCTCGACGGACGAGGGGGCGACCTGGACGCGCATCAACGACGACGCGCACCAGTGGGGCTGGACGGGCGGGGCCATCACCGGGGACCCGCGGATCTACGGGCGGGTGTACGTCTCGACCAACGGGCGCGGGATCGTCTACGGAGACAGTCCGGGCACCGGGGACGGAGGGGGCGGCGGTACGGATCCGACACCCCCGCCGACGGGAGCCTGCACCGTGAACTACCGGATCACGAACCAGTGGTCGGGAGGTTTCCAGGCCGACGTGTCGCTCGCCAACACCGGCTCGGCCGCCTGGCACGGCTGGACGCTGGGCTGGACCTTCCCGGACGGCCAGAAGATCACCCAGCTCTGGAACGCCGACCACAGCCAGTCCGGCGCGGCCGTCACGGCGAAGAACCTGACCTGGAACGCGAACGTGGCCCCGGGGTCCTCGGTGAGCTTCGGCTTCACCGGGAGCTGGACGGGGGCGAACACGAAACCGGCGGCGTTCAAGCTGGGAAGCGAGAGTTGCGCGGTGAGTTGACCTCTCCGCGGTTCTCCCGAAGGGACGCGTGGCCGGTCGGGTGCGCGCCCCTTCGCCGGCCCCGGCCCTGTCCTCCTCACCGTCACCCTCACCGTCCCCGGGCGGCACCGCGCCGTAAGCCCACCGCGCGGCGGGCTTACGGCCGCCGGGGGGCGAGCGTGGTGATGCGGGTGACGGCCTCGAGGGTGAGGGCGCGGTCGTGGGGTTCCGTGTCCAGCGCGCGGTGCAGGGTCAACCCTTCGATGAGGGCGTCGAGTTGGCGGGCGGTGTCCGGGTCGAAGTGCCGCTCCAGATGGCTCCGGCTGCGGGCCATCCAGGTGTGGGTGAGTTGCCGGTAGGCGGGCCGGCGGGCGGCGAGGGTGTACAGCTCCTGGGTGAGGACGAGGTCGCGCGGGCTGCCGTCGGACAGGGCGTGGATCAGGTCGGTCACCGCCGCTCTCGCCTGGTCGGGATCGGCCGGGGCGGCGAGGTGCTCGTCGAACAGCTCGACGAACCCGTCGGTGAAGTGGCGGAACGCCTCCCGCAGCACTTCGTCGATGCCGTCGAAGTGGTAGGTCATCGACCCCAGGGGCACGCCGGCCCGCGTGGCGATCTTCCGGTGCGAGACGCCGGCGACGCCTTCCTCGGCGATGAGGTCGAGGGTCGCCGCGATGATCCGTTCGCGGCGCTGTGGATCGGTGTGTCCGGTAGCCATGGCCGGGCCTTCAGAGAGTGCGGACGGGACGGGCGGGGTTGCCGACGACGACCACACCCGGGGGTACGTCCTTGGTGACGACGGATCCGGCGCCGATCACCGAGTCGTCCCCGACGGTCACACCGGGCAGCACGATCGCGCCTCCGCCGATCCACACGTTGTCGCCGATGGTGATCGGCTTCGCGGCCTCGAGCTTGTCGCGCCGGGGCCCGGGTTCCAACGGATGCGTCGGGGTGAGCAGTTGCACGTTGGGCCCGATCTGGCAGTCCTCCCCGATGGTGATCGCGGCGACGTCCAGAGCGGTCAGGTTGTAGTTGACGAACGTGCGCGCGCCGATCGTGATGTTGCTGCCGTAGTCGACGTACAGCGGCGGCCTCACCTCGACCTCCTCCCCCACCGAGCCGAGGAGTTCGGCGAGGACGGGTCGCGCCGTGTCCGCGTCCTCGGTGTGGGCGGCCTGGTAGCGGGCGGCCAGCCGCACGGCCCGCCGCTGCCGGTGGACGATCTCGGGATCGTCGGCGATGTAGAGGTCACCCGCCTCCATGCGCTCGAGGTTGGTGCGGGGGTCGTTCGCGAAGTAGTCGGTCGGCATGGGGACGAGCCTACTCCGACGAGCGTACGATCGTACGCTCCCCGCTCCCCGCGCGGCGGGCGGCGGGCGGCGGGCGGCGGCTCGCCGAAGCGGCGTTGGAGGGAGGGGTGGTGGGCCGAGGCGGGCGACCGAGCCTGTGCTCACGGCCTCCGCGCCGCTGTTCGCGGGGCCGAACACCCCAGGGCTGGTCCCGCCCCGCGAACAGCGGCGCGGGGACAGCCCTTGACGGTCGGAGGCGGGGGGTGGATGCACGGCATGACATCTCCAGGCCCGAGCCGGCCGCCGGGGCCTGTCCGACCCACCCCCCGTGGCCGCGAGTCCCTCACGATCTCCGTCCGGCCCATCGACGCGCACACCGTATCCCGCGCCACGACAACGCGACCGGCCGTGGGCGCGCGCTCAGCGGCGGCGGGCCTGGAGCACTCCCGACAGGAGGACCGTGAGGACTCCGGCGAGGGGGATCACCAGCAGGCCGACGCGGAGGCCCGCCGTGTCGGCGACGAGCCCGACGACCGGCGGGGAGACCAGGAAGCCCAGGCGCATGAGCCAGGAGACGATCGTCAGCCCCGAGCCGGGCTTGAGGCCGGGCAGGGCGTCGGCTTCGTCCATGGCGGCGGGCACCAGCGTCGCGACCCCGAATCCGGCGGCGGCGAAGCCGAGGACGGTTCCGGGCAGCGTGGGAACGGCCAGCGCCAGCCCCATGCCCGCCGCGGCGATCAGACCGCCGGTACGGGCCACCGTCCGCTGCCCGAATCGGTCGACGAGCCGGTCGCCGATGATCCGGCCGATGAACTGGGCGCCCACCAGGGCGATGTAGCCGGTCGCGGCGAGCGCCGCGGAGGCGTGCAGGGAGTCGGAGAGGTACAGGGCGGCCCAGGAGTTTCCGGCGTCCTCCACGAGCGTGCCGGCGGTCGCGATGAGCACGAGGGCGGCCAGTACGTACGCCGTACGGCGAGAGGGGCCCGCGCGGTGAACCGGTTCTGCCTCCCCGGACCCGACCTCGGCCTCGACGTCGGGTCCGGGGAGGCAGAACCGCAGCGCGACACAAGCGGCGACGGCGAAGACGGCCGCCGAGATCGTCAGATGGACACCCCGCGTCAGATGCAGCGCCATGGCTCCGGCGGCCATGACGCCCCCGGTGACGGCGCCGATCGACCAGATCGCGTGGAAGGAGTTGATGATGGACCGCCCGTAACGGCGCTGCACGCGCAGGCCGTGCGCGTTCTGCGCGACGTCGGTGAGCGCGTCCATCGCTCCCGCGAGGAACAGCGCCGCCGCGAACAGCGGCACCGAGCCGGCGAGACCGGCGGCGAGGACGCCCACGCCGGTCAGCAAGGTGCCGACGACCGCCACGCGCGCGGAGCCGAACCTGCGGACGAGCGCTCCGGCCGCCGGCCCGGCGACCATCGCGCCGGTCGGGAACGCCGCCACGGCCAGGCCGTAGACGGCGTTGCCCATCCCCAGATCGCCCTTGATCTGCGGATACCGCGGCAGCAGGTTGGCGAACAGGGCCCCGTTCGTGAGGAACAGCACGGCGACGGCCGCACGGGCCCGACGCTCGGCCACGGAGGGCCGGACGGATATGTCGACAGTCATGCGCGTGACCTTACATTTGAAGTGTACGAACGTACACTCCTGGTGGGGCGGGATTCTCGGACCGCGAGGAGAAGGCGGGGAAGCCCGGAGGGAGTCCGGAGGGAGTCCGGAGGGAGTCCGGGAGAAGTTGCCCCCAGAGGAGGGCGCCCACGAAAGGTCACGGACCTCCACGCCGGCCGCGAAAAGGAATCGATCGCCGCATTCGCCCGATCCGCACGATCACGAATGCACCACCACCCCCACCTTCCGCTCACATTTCCTTCACAACTCCCGCTAGGGTCACCCCACCACGAACTTCCCTGGGGGGACCATGTCGTACAACCAACCGCCGCCACCGCCGGGATACGGGCCGGGATCCATGCCGCCCGCCCCCGCACCGCGGCCGGCCGGACGGTGGGCGCGGAAGCGCTTCGTGCTCCCCGCGATCGGTTTCGCCTTCTTCCTCGGTCTCGGCGCCGGCGGCAGCGACAACAGCGACACCGTCGGCAAGACCGGCGACACGACGAAGGTCGCGGCCGACAAGGCTCGGCCCACCCCCACCGTGACCGTCACCACGACGGCCACCGCGACGGCCACCGCGAAGCCGGAACCGGCCCCCACGGTGACCGCGACGAAGACGGCCAAGGTGAAGGTGACCGTCACCGCGAGAGCCGCACCGGCCGGCGGCAGCAGCGGTGGCGGTGACGGTGGCGCGGACACCACCGGGACCTGCTCGATCGTGTCCAGCTCCGGCAACTGCTACGCGGCGGGCCAGTTCTGCCGCAACAGCGACCACGGAGCCAGTACGACCAACGCGAGCGGCACCAGGATCACTTGCTCGTACCGCTCCAACGCGTGGCGCTGGACCTACAGCTGACGGCGGCGCCCGGCGACCACACCCGACGACCCGTGCCCCCTGGCGGCAGCGGGCCCCGCACCGGGCATCACTCCGGGCGGGGCCACAGCAGCATCCCCGACTTGGTCGGAACGGATGCTTGCCGGACCAGCGTATCGACCGGCACCGACAACGGCGGCGGGTCGCCCGCGGGAGCAGGCGACCCGAGGGGCCGGCATGGCGCGGGCACCAGCCGCAACTCGTCAACGGGCAACACGGGCCACTACGTTGAGCGCGAAACCACTCCGAGCAGCAGGGACGAAGCACCTCATGACACACCAAGAGGCTCTCGCACAGTCCGTCCGGGCCCTCGGCGGCACCTGGGACACGCAACGGGCGGTGACCGCGCTCCGTGACGCCGGGGTCGGTGAAGGGGACCGGATACAGCTGGAGAAGCGGGCCCGGAAGGCGCTCCGCGACGTCGCGGCGACCGGCCTCATCGTGAAGACCGACCCGGACAGCGCCACGTACCGCATCGCCGACCAGTAGCCACCCGCGGTCGCCGCCCGCCCCGAAGGACAGCCGGGCCGGACCGGCCGGACGGGCGCGAGCCGACACAGCGGAGTACAGAAGGGCGTCCGGGCAGCCGCGAAGCCTCCCGTGGGGAGCCGGGAGGAGCGGCGGGACCCGTCGACCTCGCGGTTCCGGACAGGACCCATGCGGAGGCCGTCGTCCGAGATCTCCGGAACCCGCAGACCCAACGATGCACCACAATCGGCCACCCGGAAAGACCATGGCCGGAAGTCGCTGTCGGTGCGCACTCACGAAGGCCCTCGACGAGGCCGAACGTGAGGTCGGACGCGGGGCCGCCCGCCCGTCACCAGGCCTCTCCGGCCCGCGGCACCGGCGTCCGGCCCGCGTCGCAGTCGGGCCGGACGCCGGCACCCGCGAGCCTGCAAGGCGGCGCCGTCACCGGGCCCGCGGACGTGGACATGGGCCCTCGCGGCTCCCGATCACGCCTCCACATCCCCTGTCCGGGGTCAGGTCTCCAGGTGACGTCCCTCAGTCACGTCCTGCGGTCACGTCCTGTGGTCACGTCCTGTGGTCACGTCCCGTCGTCCGCCGCGAACGGCGCGGGCGAACTCGGGCGAGAGGAGGCGGAGGAAGCCATGTACTGCAACGTGCGCGTCTTCGGATGACGGGGACTCCAAGCCTCGGCCAGACTCAGCCGAGCGCGTCCACCGCGGACTTGTACTCGGCAGCCTGTTCCGGCGTGAGGTAGTGGGAGACGCGGACGAGAACGGTCCCGTTCACGTAGTCGTACTCCGTGAGTGCCGGCATCCCCTTGGTGACGTCCTGGATGTACGTCGCGCGGGTCTTCGCGTCCGCCGCGGTGGCGAACACTTCGATGGAGCCACCGCGTTCGACGCCATCCTTCTCCGTGCCACTCACATCGTCGGCGGAAATCCTGCTGTCCGAGAACGTGACCTTCGACGTGTATTGGTGAGGCCGTCCGAGCAGGTCGTTGGGGTCGTCCTCCGCGGTGACGGTCCCGGAGAGCTTCACGGCGGGGACCGCCCGGGAGATCCCTGTGAATGCCGAGGCGGCGGTCAGCGGCTCGCCGACCGCGCTCGGGCTCGCGGAGGCGCCGGACTTGGCCGAGGAACGCGGGGTGGCCGCCGCCGTGCCGGTCTTGCCGCTACTGCACGAGGTGAGGCCGAGGAGCAGGGCGGCGGCCGCGACCGCGGTGGCGACGGTTCTGTTCATGAGGGTGATCATGACTCTTGTGTGCGAAATACGGCTGCCGCGTGCCCGAGTCGTGATGCGCTGTTCGACAAATGCGGATGATGACCCGATCATCCGCTATAACAATTCCGGATGATCAGCGCCAAGGCCATCGCGGTGAGAACCCTCTCCGACTGCGGTCACCCGAAGCGAATAGTCCCGGTTCATTGACACTCGCGAATTAATAACCAGATCTTCCAGCCGCTCGTACTATGCTCCGCCGCGAGCGCGCTCGATCGATCGTCGCTCACCCGCTCGACAGGAGGCCCGATGATCGGCGTGCTCGTGACTTTCACGCAGACCGACAAGTTCGATCGTTCAGCTGTCGCAAAGATCGCCGACGAACTCCGAGGACCGTTCGAAGGCATGGCCGGCCTTCGGTTCAAGAGCTTCACGCTCGACGAGGACGGGGTCCGGGCAAGGAATTTCTACGTGTGGGACGACGAGGAGAAGGCCCGCGCCTTCTTCACGCAGGAGATCGTCGACAAGGTGACGGGGATCTATGGCGTCCCGCCCGAAATCGAATTCCTCGACATCGTGGGGCTCGTCGACAACTCCGGCACCTGAATCGGATCTTCTCGATCGCCCCCAGATCCTCCCGGATCCTCCCCGGCACCGATTGAACGAGCCTTTCGAGGCCCGTCCCCGGGGCCTTCGGCCCGCTTGCGCCGAAGGCCCCGGGGACCACCGCTCTACCCGCTCACGGCGTGTACACCGACGGCCGCGGGGCCGTCGGCATTCCGTTGCCGAGGAAGAAACTCGGGTGCGGCGGCTGGTTGTAGGCCGTGTTCTGCCAAGCCAGGGCCGTGCGGTACTGGGTGTCGTGGAGGAGGGTCGTGATCCTCGTGGTCGTCTCGTACGGGGTGGAGTAGATCCGGAGGGCCGTGTTGTTCGCCGTCGGCCAGACGACCTCCTCGCGCCAGTCGCCGAACAGGTCCCCCGACAGTGACGGCGTCGCCTTGGTGCCGTTGTTCGAGTGGACTCCCGACCCGGTCAGGAGGCGGGTGTCGGAGGACGTGCCGTACTTGTCGATGTGCGTGTCGTCGAGGAGTTCGCGCACGGTGTCCCCGTCCCACCAGGACAGGAAGTTGACGCTGCCCGGCTTGCGGCTCGCCACCACGGCGCCCTTCGGGTCGCGGACGCCGTCGGCGCGGGAGGACCAGGACTCGGCCCCCGCGCTGCCCGCCCACACGTCGCCGGACACGCCTCGGCCGTTGTCGCCGTTGGCGGCCGTCGACCACAGGACGGCGCCGGTCCTGGCGTCCGCCATCCACGACGAGGGCTTGGTGGAGTCCTCGTCGACCTTGAACTCCTCGAGGCCCGCGCGGGACGGATCGAGATCGCCGACGTGCATCGCGTCGCCGTGGCCGTTCTTCGTGGTCCACAGTCCGGAGCCGTTGTCGTCCACGGCCATCGAGCCGTACATGATCTCGTCCTTGCCGTCGCCGTCGACGTCGGCCACGGACAACTGGTGGTTGCCCTGGCCGTCGTACCCCTTGCCGCTGTTGGTCGAGGAGCTGGTGTCGAAGGTCCAGCGCCGGGTGAACTCGCCGCCCCGCCAGTCCCAGGCAGCGAGCACCGTACGGGTGTAGTAGCCGCGGGCCATGATCAGGGACGGCCGGGCGCCGTCCAGATACGCGGTTCCGGCGAGGAAGCGGTCGACCCGGTTGCCGTAGGAGTCGCCCCAGGCGGAGACCGTTCCGCGCGCCGGGACGTAGTCGACCGTGCCCATGGCAGCGCCCGTGCCACCGTCGAACATCGTCAGGTACTCGGGCCCGGACAGCACGTATCCACTGGAGTTGCGGTAGTCGGCGGAGGAACTGCCGATGACCGTGCCCCGGCCGTCCACGGTCCCGTCCGCCGTCTTCACGGCGACCTCGGCCTTGCCGTCGCCGTCGTAGTCGTACACCTGGAACTGGGTGTAGTGGGCGCCCGAGCGGATGTTCCTGCCCAGGTCGACGCGCCACAGGCGGGTGCCGTCGAGCTTGACGCCGTCGACGATCGTGTTGCCGGTGTAGCCGGACTGGGAGTTGTCCTTGGCGTTCGTCGGCTGCCACTTGAGGACGAGGTCGAGTGCGCCGTCGCCGTCGAGATCACCCACGGAGACGTCGTTCGCCTCGTAGGTGTACGCGACGCCGTCGGGAGTGGTGCCGCCGGCAGGCGGGGTGAGGGGGACGTCCTTGTAGCCCGTACGGAACTGGACGGCGTGCGCCGAGTCGCCCTGCTCCACGCCGTTCACGATCGCGCGGACCGTGTAGTCCGCCTGCGCGGGCGCGCCGGAGTGGAAGAAGTTCGTGGAGCCGCTGATCGGGGTGGAGTTGACCAGGGTCCCGGCGCGGTAGACGTTGAACGACACGGCGTTCGGGTCGGTGCCCAGCCAGCGCCAGCTGACCAGGTTGCCGCTGTCGGTGTGGACACTGACGACGCCCCGGTCCAGGGCTTCGACCTGCCGGGCCGTGGCGGCCTGGGCCGAACCGGCGCCCAAGGCGGTGAGTCCGGCGGCGACCAGGGTGGCGGCCGCCGCCATGGCCGAGCCGATGACGCGTCCGCGGTGCCGCCGTTGCGGGTGCTGCACGAGGGGTACCTCCTTGGAGGGCGAAGTGTTTCCGTCCTCAAGTCGCCGCCGCACACAAGGGAGTTGCCGCCTCGCAGCAAGCGCTCTCTATGTGTATCTGCGTGCCAGCTCGGCGATCGTGGCGGCGATGCGGGAGCGCAGTTCGGGCGGCTCCAGGACTTCGACGGACGTACCGAGCCGCAGAAACTCGTCGTGGGCCCGCTCGACGGACTCGATGGGGACGGTGACGGTCGTCCAACCCTCCTCGTCCGCACCTCCGTCGACCGTCACCGCTCGCGCCGCCGTACCGCCGAGCCGGATTCCGGGAGCGACCCGTACGACCGCCTCCTCGCGGTACAGCCTTTCGTGGAAGTCCCGTTGGTGGTCGGCCCAGTACGCGGCCAGATCGAAGCCCTCGGGGCGGGGGAACTCCTCGGCCGAGACGGTGAGTTCGAGGATCTGGTCGATCCTGAACGTGCGGGGCCCCGGTCCGGCGACGACGTACCAGCGCCCCGCCTTCAGGACGAGGCCGTACGGCTCCAGCCGGCGCTCCACGTCCGTGGGTTCGCGCCAGCGGCGGTAACGCACGTGCAGGACACGGCTGTTCCATACGGCGTCGGCGACCGCCGGGAGGTACGGGGTCTCGTCGGCGTCCGCGTACCAGCCTGGCGCGTCCAGATGGAAACGGCCGCCGACCCGGTCGGCGTGTTCTCGCAGCGCGTCCGGAAGGGCCGCGCGCACCTTCAGCCGGGCCGCGGCGAGCACCGGACCGAGGCCGAGTTCGGCGGCGGGTCCGGGGGCCCCGGCGAGGAAGATGGCCTCCGCCTCCTCCGCGGTGAGCCCGGTGAGGCGGGTGCGGTAGCCGTCGAGGAGCCGGTATCCGCCGGCGTGTCCCGCGTCCCCGTACAAGGGAACGCCCGCGGCGCCCAGCGCCTCGACGTCGCGGTACACCGTCCGCACCGACACCTCCAGCTCCTCGGCGAGCTGGGCGGCAGTCAGTCTGCCCCGGGTCTGGAGCAGCAGAAGGATCGAGACGAGACGGCTGGACTTCACTGACACAGGATGTCAGTGGAGTCGGCCTAACGTCCGGGCATGGCTTCAAGGACCTCCACCACGTCATCCGCGTCGACCGGCCCCGCGTCCGCCGTCGCCTTCAGGGAGAAGTTCCTGACGGTGCCGCCTCCCATCGAGGTGGCGGGCCGGCGGATCAAGCGCTATCACGTCACCGCGGACCCGGGCGGCATCGAGCCCGAGGTCGAGCGGGCGGCGTACGCGATACTGCCCCGGCTGCTTCCCGAGCCGGACGGCACCCCGCCCGCCACGTTCGTCGTCCTGCACCGGGGCGGCGACGACGGCGCCTATCTCAACGCCTACAGCTGGGTGTGGGACAACGTCCTGCACTTCCGGGGCGCGGCCGCGGGCCAGCCGGTACTGGGCTGCCCCGACCAGGACCCGACACACTTCATCACCCCGGAGCTCCCGTGGATCGGCTGCGTCTGGGAGCTGCCGCCGATCCTGCACGAACGGGACGCCTGGGTACGACACCTTCTCGCCTCCGAAGTACCGGATCTGGAGGCCTACTTGACCGACTCGCTGGCTGAAGGCACCACGGGGGACCGGACATGAGCGACACCCAGGACAGCACCGTCGCCGCCCGTGGCTTCGGCTTCCTCCACGGGGACTGGGACGTCGTCAACCGGCGCCGTACCGACTTCCTCGACCCGGAGAGCGACTGGGACGAGTTCCCCGCCACCAGCCGCTGCTGGGGCCTGTTCGACGGGGCGGCGAACATCGACGAGATCGACGTCCCGAGCCGGGGGTGGAAGGGGCTGACCCTGCGGCTCTTCGACGTGGAGACCGGTGAGTGGTCGCTGAACTGGTCGTCCAGTCGGAGCGGGAAGCTGTTCCCGCCGGTCTCCGGGCGGTTCGGGGCGGACGGGCGGGGCGAGTTCCACGGCGAGGACACCCACGACGGGAAGGACGTCCGGGTGCGGTTCCTGTGGTCGGGGATCTCGGAGACGACGGCCCGCTGGGAGCAGGCGTTCTCCCTGGACGAGGGGAGCTCGTGGCTGACGAACTGGACCATGGACTTCACGCGCCGAAGCGACGTGTGACGGCCGTCCGGCCCGGCCGACCGGGGCCGGCCCCTCGCGGAGATCCTGGGTTCAGGTGTTGCGAGGTCTTGGGAACAGCCTTTGAGAAGGCGCCCGGGTTCAGCCTTTGCACAGGTCCCGGGGTTCAGCCTTTGCGGAACGCCCGCAGGGTGAATTCGGGTTCCCTGCGTGGGACGTCCGGACCCGGCAACATCTCCATGCGGTCGGCGAGTTGGGGGCCGCCGGCCGCGTAGAGCCGACCGGTCCGGATGTGGTGGGCGACCCGGCGGGGTGTCCGGCCCTGACCGTGGCCCCGGAAGAGGGCGGTGCCGCTCGGGGTCAGACCGTGCTCGGCGGCGTACGCCGTGACACGCTCGCTCCCGTCAGTGGGGTGCTCAACGCGATAGGGCGCGGCCAATGCGTCTATGTCGCTGCCGACCAGGTGGGCGGCGTCCTTGTCGACGGTGGTGACGAACACCCCGCCGGGGCGCAGGACGCGTGCCGCCTCCGCGACGACGGGGCCCGCGTCGTCCAGCAGGTGCAACAGCCAGACGGCGGAGACGGCGTCGAACGAGCCGCCGGGGAAAGGGAGTCGGCGGCAGTCGGCGCGGACGACGGCTCCCGGGAGGCGCGAGGCGGCCCGGCGCGTCATGCCGTGGGCGGCGTCCGCGCCGGTCACGCTGAGACCCGGCCGGCCGGCGGCGAGCCGACGCGTCACGATCCCGGTGCCGCAGGCCAGGTCGAGCAGGCTGCGGGCGTCCTCGGGGAGCAGCGCGAGCACGGCCGCAGAGGCCGCGGCGGCTCGTGGCTCGCCGCCCCGCGTCACGTCGTACCCGTCCGCTTCCTTGTCGTAGTCCAGCACAGCGGTCAGTCTGCCCCGTGTCCCGGCGCGAGGTCCCGCACCCTGCGGGCGAGTTCGAGGTCGAGCGCGGTGACGGCGCCGCCGACGCTGTGCGTGTTCACGCTGAGGGAGACCGTGTTGTAGCCGAGGGTGAGGTCGGAGTGGTGGTCCAGCTCCTCCTGCACCTGCGCGATGTGCACGACCATCGCGGTCGCCGCGAAATGCGAGCCGAGCCGGTAGGTACGGGCGAGCCGGTCGCCCTCCAGCGACCAGCCGGGGAGCTCCGCCAGTCCTTCCTCGATCTCCTTGTGCGCCAGCGGTGCGACGGCCATGGACGTGATCCCTTCTTACGACGGGTGAGCTGCGCGGGGCGGGACCGGGCGGACGGCTGCCACACGGACGGGCAGGGGATACACGTCCCGGTCACAGGGTTCGGGGTCCTTTGCACGGGGTCCGCCGCACGGTGCGAACCCACCGCCCCAGCCTGCCACAGCGGCCCCGGTCGGCACGGGAGGACGCGGCTCACCGCCGGCGACCGACCGCTCCCCGCACGCCGTCGCGAGGCCGGCCACCAGGACCCTGATCGCGGAGCGCCCCTTGATCTCTCCGGCCACTCCCCCTGGGGCGGGGGCGCCGTGCCGGGCGTCGACGGGGTTCCCGCAGAGGCTCGGCTCGGAGGACTCGGCCTTCTCAGCCGGAGGGCTTCCTCAAAAGCGAGGTCGAGGCCTTTGAGCCGTTCGTGTGCGGACGCCTGATGAAGCCTCTCCACCGTCAACAGCGTCATCCGGGTGTCGTCGCCGAGCCAGCCCACCACCCCTTCCGCGGCGGGACCGACCCCGAGCACTCCACCCACCAAGCAGCCGCGGCGCATACCCGGGAGACGATCTTCCCGGCTCCCGAGACAGGAGCCCAGCTCGTTCGTGTGTCCTTTCTCGACTACCGTCGTCGTATGAGCGTTGTCCCGTCCAGTGCTGTCGCCACCTCAAGTGCCCCCGTCGGGGCGGGTGTCGGTCCGTTGCTGCGGGGCTGGCGGGAGCAGCGGCGGGTGAGTCAGCTGGAGTTGGCGCTGCGGGCGGGTTCCTCGGCCCGTCACATCAGCTTCGTGGAGACGGGTCGGTCGCGCCCCAGCGAGGAGATGGTGCTGCGGCTCGCCGAGCATCTCGACGTACCGGTCCGGGAGCGCAACGCGCTGCTTCTCGCGGCCGGTTACGCCCCGCACTATCCGGAGACGCCGCTCGACGATCCCTCGATGGGCGCGCTGCGGGAGGGCGTGGAGCGGCTGATCCAGGGCTACGAGCCGTATCCCGCGCTGGTGGTCGACGCCCGGTACGACGTCCTCGCCGCCAACCGTGGCATCGCCCTGCTGCTGGACGGTGTCCCGGACCGGCTCCTCGTGCCGCCGCTCAACGCGATGCGGCTGACCCTCCACCCGGAGGGCCTGGCACCGCGCATCCGCAATCTGCGCGCCTGGCGGGATCATCTGCTCGCCCAGATGGACCGGCAGATCGCACTGCTTCGCTCGGCGCCGTTGCGCGCACTGTACGAGGAGGTGGCGGCGTATCCGGTCCCGGAACGGGACCCGGCCGAGGACGGCGGGTCCACCGGCCCCCCGCTCCCCTTCGCGCTGCCCCTGCGGATCGAGCACGAGGGCCGGGTGCTGTCGTTCGTCTCGTCCATCTCGACGTTCAACACCCCGATGGACGTGACCGTGGCCGAACTGGCCGTCGAGACGTTCCTCCCGGCGGACCCGGCGACGGCCAAGTACCTTCATTCGCTGCATCCGTGAGATCCCGTCGTGTTCTCCGCGCGGTGTCGAGCCACGGGTGATCCGGGTGGGGGCCGAGGGCATGCCGTCAGGCGTGTCGCCAGGCCTGCCGTCCGGCGATTCGCGCCTCAAGTCGCTCTGGTTGTAGATGTGTTGAGGACAACCCCTGAGGGTTCTGCACGAACATGGCACACTGCACGCATACTTCGGCGCTGGGGAGGCGTGGCGTGAGTGAGCGGCGACCCGCGCCCACGGTGGGACAGGTGGTTCTGGGGCGGCGGCTTCAGGAGCTGCGCGAGGCCACGGGCCTGAAACGCGAAGAGGCGGCCCGCGTCCTGCATGTCGCCCCCGCGACCGTGCGGCGGATGGAGATGGCCGAGGTATCCCTCAAGATTCCCTACGTGCAGGTGCTGTTGACGACCTACGGGGTGGCCGACGACGAGGCCGCCGCCTTCGTGGCGCTGGCCGAGGAGGCCAACCAGCCGGGCTGGTGGCAGCGGTACCACGACGTGCTGCCGGACTGGTTCAGCATGCACGTCAGCCTGGAGGGCGCCGCCGAGCTGATCCGCTCCTACGAGCCGCACTTCGTACCCGGGCTGCTGCAGACCGAGGAGTACGCGCGGTGCGTGCTGGAGGCGGGAACGGTCGGGCAGACGGGCCCGGACGCCATCGACCGGCATGTCGCGCTGCGCATGAAGCGGCAGGGGCTGCTCACGCGCGAGAACCCGCCCCACCTCTGGGTGATCATGGACGAGACGGCGTTGCTGCGTCCGGTGAGCATCCACGGCGAGGTCATGCGCGACCAGATGGACCGGCTCCTCGAATGGCTCGAGCTCGACCATGTCACGCTCCAGGTCGCCGAGTTCGCGAACGGCCCGCATCCGGGGACGTACACCCCCTTCGCGATGTTCCGCTTCGCCGAGCCGGAGCTGCCGGACATCGTCTACAGCGAGTACGTGTCCGGGGCCCTGTATCTCGACGCGCGCGAGGAGGTGGCCCTGCACCTGGAGGTGCTGGACCACATGTCGGCCCACGCCGCCTCCGCCCAGCGCACTAAGGAGCTCCTGCGCGAGTTCCGCGAGAGCTACTGAGCGCACGCCCCGGACCGGGCATCCCCCCGCACAGGATCGCCGCACCCGGACACCCGAAGACGACCGAGGAGCAGAAGCATGACCGGACCCGACGCCGCACCCACCAAGATCGACACCAGTCGGCCCCATCCGGCCCGTGTGTACGACTGGTGGCTGGGCGGCAAGGACAACTACCCGGTGGACGAGGATCTGGCCCGCAAGATCCTCGCGGCGGACCCGACCGCCGTGCGCGGGGCGCGCGCCAACCGCCGCTTCATGCACCGCGCGACGCGGGCCGCCGCGCAGTCGGGGATCCGGCAGTTCCTGGACATCGGCACGGGTATCCCCACCCGGCCCAACCTGCACCAGGTGGCCCAGGAGGTCGCACCGGACGCGAAGGTCGTCTACGCGGACAACGATCCGATCGTGCTGCGGCACGCGGAGGCGCTGTTGCACGGCTCGCCCGAGGGCAGTACCGACTACGTGCACGCCGACGTCCGCGACCCGGAGACCATCCTGCGGCTGGCCGGCGAGTGCCTGGACCTGAAGCAGCCCGTCTCGCTGTCGCTGGTCGCGCTCACCCACTATCTGAACGCCGACCCCGACGGCGACGACGTCCACGGCCTGCTGGAGCGGTACGTCGACGCGCTCGCCCCCGGCAGTCGTCTCGTCCTGTCGCAGGTCACCGCCGACATCAGCCCCGAGGGCGTCGAGCGGGCCGCCGAACTGTTCCGGCGCAGCGGCACCCCGTTCTTCCCCCGCGGGCGGGCCGAGTTCACCCGGTTGTTCGACGGTCTGGAGCTCCTCGACCCCGGGGTCGTCCCGGTCTTCGACTGGCGTCCGGAGGCGGAGGACCTGGCCGCCGCCGAGGAGGGCGTCGCGCCCCTGTACGCCGGGGTGGCCCGCAAGGACTGACCGCCCCGCGCGTGAAGTCCGAGGTCCCCGCGAGCACCGACCGGCCCGCGGGTACCTCGAAATCCCCGGGGCCGCCCGGCGCGACAGGGCACGGCCGGCCGGAGTGACGCCACCGAGGCCGACGGCGTCGGTGCGGTCGATGTCGCGCCGAGCGCGTCGTCTAGGCGGCGCCGTCCTCAGGGTTCCGGCCACGGTCCTCGTCCACGATCTCCGCCTCCACCACGCCCTCGTCCTCGCCGGGCGCCTGCTCGGTGGGCTGACCCTCCTGCGGGGACGTCTGCCGGGACGCGTACATGGCCTGGCCCATCTGCTGGCTGACGGTGGCCAGTTTCTCGATGGCGCCGCGCAGGGCCGCCGTGTCGGTGGAGTCGTCCTCCAGGAGCCGTTTCAGTTCGGTGGCCGCCGAGCCGACCTCCGCCTTCGTCTCGGCCGGGATACGTTCGTCGTTCTCCCGGACGAACTTCTCCGTCTGGTAGACGAGCTGCTCGCCCTGGTTGCGGGTCTCCGCGGCCTCCCGGCGGCGCCGGTCCTCCTCGGCGTACTGCTCGGCCTCGCGCATCAGGCGGTCGATGTCGTTCTTGGGCAGCGCCGACCCGCCGGTCACGGTCATCTTCTGCTCGCGCCCGGTCGCGAGGTCCTTCGCCGAGACGTGCATGATCCCGTTGGCGTCGATGTCGAACGCGACCTCGATCTGCGGAACCCCGCGCGGCGCGGGCGGCAGACCGGTGAGGTCGAAGACGCCGAGCTTCTTGTTGTACGCGGCGATCTCGCGCTCGCCCTGGTACACCTGGATACCGACCGACGGCTGGTTGTCGGCTGCCGTCGTGAAGATCTCCGAACGCCGCGTCGGAATGGTGGTGTTGCGTTCGATGAGGGTGGTCATGATGCCGCCCTTGGTCTCGATGCCGAGCGACAGCGGGGTGACGTCGAGGAGCAGGACGTCCTTCACGTCGCCGCGGATCACACCGGCCTGGAGGCCGGCGCCGACGGCCACGACCTCGTCCGGGTTGACGCCCTTGTGCGGGTCCTTGCCCGTGAGTTCCTTCACCAGGTCGGTGACGGCCGGCATCCGGGTGGATCCGCCGACGAGGATGACGTGGTCGACGGCGGACAGTTTCACCCCGGCGTCCTTGACGGCTTGGTGGAAGGGGGACTTGCAGCGGTCGAGCAGGTCGGCCGTCAGCTCCTGGAACCGTGTGCGGGTCAGCGTCTCCTCGAGGTGCAGCGGGCCCTCGGCGGTGGCGGTGATGTAGGGCAGGTTGACGCTGGTCTCGGTGGACGAGGACAGCTCGATCTTGGCCTTCTCGGCGCCCTCGCGCAGTCGTTGCAGCGCCATCTTGTCGTGGCCGAGATCGATGCCGTGCGACGCCTTGAAACGCTGCGCGAGGTGCTCGACGATCCGCTGGTCCCAGTCGTCGCCTCCGAGCCGGGTGTCCCCGTTGGTCGCCTTGACCTCGATGACGCCGTCGCCGATCTCCAGGAGCGACACGTCGAAGGTGCCGCCGCCCAGGTCGAAGACGAGGACGGTCTGCTCCTCGCCGCGGTCGAGCCCGTACGCCAGAGCGGCGGCCGTGGGCTCGTTGACGATCCGCAGGACCTTCAGGCCGGCGATCTCGCCCGCCTCCTTGGTCGCCTGCCGCTGCGCGTCGTCGAAGTAGGCGGGCACGGTGATCACCGCGTCCGTGACGTCCTCGCCGAGATAGGCCTCGGCGTCCCGCTTCAGTTTCTGCAGCACCCGCGCGGCCAGCTCCTGGGCGCGGTAGCGGGCGCCGTCGACGCTGCCCGTCTCCGGAAAGCGCCAGTTCACATCGCCCATGTACCGCTTCGCGGACCGCGCCGTGCGCTCCACGTTCGTGACCGCCTGCCGCTTGGCGACCTCGCCGACCAGCACTTCCCCGTTCTTCGCGAAGGCCACCACCGAGGGCGTGGTGCGCGCTCCCTCGGCGTTCGCGACGACCGTCGCCTCACCGCCCTCCAGGACGGCCACCACCGAGTTCGTCGTACCGAGATCGATTCCGACCGCACGTGCCATGTCCGTCCCCTTCCGCAAGGGCTCTGCCCGCCCTCAAGCACAAGACGCGCGTTCCCGCTTGTCAATGGCGCGGGGTGGCCGGGCGGGGGCGGACGCACCGGTGCCGCGCCCCTCGGGGAGGACGCGGCACCGGCGTACGGAACGTCAGGCGAGCTTCGCCGACAGGGTGATCGTCGTACCGGTCAGGGCCTGGCTGACCGGGCAGTTCTTCTTGGCGTCCTCGGCCGCCGCGACGAAGCCGTCGTTGTCGAGGCCCGGCACCGTGCCCTCGACCGTGAGGTGGATGCCGGTGATGCCCTCGCCGGGCTGGAAGGTGACGTCGGCGTTGGTGAGGAGCTTGGTGGGCGGGGTGCCGGCACCGGCCAGGGCGTGCGACAGCGCCATCGAGAAGCAGCTGGAGTGGGCGGCCGCGATGAGTTCCTCGGGGCTGGTCTTCCCGTTCGCGTCCTGGGCCCGCGACGCCCACGTCACCGGCTGCTGGCCGATGCCGGAGGAGTCGAAGGTGACGACGCCGTTGCCCTCGAGCAGGTTGCCTTCCCACACGGTGTGTGCGGTGCGCGTGGTTGCCACGATGATTCCTTTCGGGTGGGGACCCTTTGCCGGGTTCCGTGCCTCCCATCCGATCACACCTCGTCCCGCCGCACCCAATGGTCGGGGGGCGACCTGCCGGGTCGTGTCGGGATGTGTCCGACGCGGCCCGGGATTCACCCTGCTGACATACCGTCGACGGCCTCAGGACACCCGGAAGACCGGTCCGCGCGCGGTGAACGGGAGCCGCGCGTCACGCGGGATCAGATAGGCGTGCTCGCGCCGCACCCGCAGCACGTCGCAGTATCCGTCCGTGATGACGAGGACGGGCGCGCCCGGCGGGAAGTCGTCGGCGCGGTGCAGCAGGTCGACGCCCGGTTGCAGCACGGTGCCGCCGCGCCCGTGCACCCGCACGCGTCCGGCGATCTCGGTGACCGGCAGGTAGCCGGCGTCGTGCGGGGCCGCGTCGCAGAACACGACGCGGGCGGCCGGTACGTCCCGGGCCTCGGCGTAGGAGGCGATGGCGCCGAGGGCCTTGCCGAGCAGGGTGCGGTCCATGGATCCGGAGGTGTCGAGCACGACACCGAAGGTGCAGCGGGCGATCTCCTCGGGCGGGAACCAGCGGCCGGCGCGCGGGATGTCGGGGGTGGCCGCCTGCCGCCGCGACGGACGCGCGTACGACCGCAGGGGCTCGGGCCGGGGCACGAACTCGTCGAACCAGCGGGCGAGTCGGGCGTCCCAGGGCAGCGGCGGGTGGCTGAGGGCGCGGATCTCCTCCACGAGGCCGCCGGGCAGGAAGCCCCGCTCCTGCCGCTGGTGCAGGTCGAGGCCGCGGGCCAGACCCCGGCGGTAGAACTCGTCGAGGTCGACGTAGTCCCTGGGCGAGCCGAGCGGTCCGCCCAGGATGTCGCCGGTCCCCCTGCCGCGCAGCGTGGCGAGGCGGCGCATCCGGCGCAGATCTCCCGCGATCCGGTCGTAGACCTCCTCGGCGGACAGGTCCTTCAGCTCCGCGTCGTACAGCAGCCCGTCGGGCATGGTGCCGATCTGCATCTCGCGCAGCCAGCCGTTGATCACGTAGTCGGCCGCGACATTGAAGAGGTACGGGTCACGGGTGCCGCAGCGGTCGCCGTGCCGCAGGGCGGCGTGCAGCATCTCGTGCGCGAGGACGAACCGCCATTCCTCGTCGCTGAACACGCGCAGCGGGTTGATGTAGATCTCGGCGGCCCCGGTGTCGACGGCGGCGACGGAGATGTCGTGGGCGCGGGCCAGTTCGGCGTCGGCGACGAGGGTGACGCCGGCCGCGACGCCGCCGAGCAGCGGGTAGGAGGAGACGAACCAGCTCAGCGCCCGCTCCCAGGGCTGGAGCCGGGTGGGCCCGCCCCGCATGGACGCGCGCCGGCCGCCCGCCACGTCCATCGCGGTGGCCATGGTGCGGGTCAGGGCGTGCGCGAAGGCCACCTGCCAGTCGGGCGGGGTGCCGCCGCTCCAGGCGTTCCAGGGCACCAGCACCTGGTCCGGTTCGCCGCCCGCCGTACCGCAGTGCTCGTACAGGGGAGGGATTCCGTCGCGGCGCCAGCGCGCCGCGAGCCGTTCCTCGTCGCCGCCGGGGTAGTCGCTCGGGAGGTCGTCGGGGGTCCGGCCCACCGGGAAGCCGAGCAGGAAGCGGTTCACCACCACACAGCGGGCGGCCAGGTCGAAGCGGTCCGGCTGCTCGCGCGACCCGGTCGCGGCCGGGACATGACCGAAGCCCAGGTGGATGGCGGCGTGCGCCACGGCCCAGGCCCAGTCGGCCGGATCGGCGCGCCGGTCGGGGCGGACGTGCAGCGTCCCGCCGGAGTCGACGCTCACCAGCCCGTCGCGGGGCGCCATGGTGCAGGTGTCCTGCCGGCAGACGCTGAAGCCGATCGCGGCGAGCGCCCGGTTCGCCCGTACCAGCCGCATCCCCTCGGCGAACGCCTCGGCGGCGGGGTCGGGTCCGGGCTTGGCCCCGGGCTTACGGGTACCGCTCATCGGGCGGCCTTTCGTGTACGGCTCATCGGGCGGCCCCGGTGTCCGGGAGGAGCGCCGCGTCCTCGCGTACGGGGGCGGGCGGGGTCACCGGCGCGCCTCCACCAGGCGCGGCATGTCCCGGGCCGCCTCGACGAGGAACCACGCGGGCAGGACCGGGTTGCCGTCGGCGTCGGCGGCGATGACGCTCTGGGCGACCTCGACGGAGATCTCGGCGAGCTGGACCAGGAGGGACTTGGCGCGGTACGACATCCGGCGGGCGTTCTCCGAGAGGTGCTCCTTGGAGGCGGGCAGCTCCTTGACCAGCCGTCCCCGGAAGGACTCCGCGAGGAAGTAGAGCAGGTCGCGGTCCTCCGTGCGGGACGGCCAGCGGGCGTCACCCTTGAGGACGGCCTCGATCCCGAACCTGCTGCGCACGACCTTGACGTAGCCGCAGAAGGCGACCGCGTGCGCGGGCGTGAGCGTGCCGTGGGCGATGACCTTCAGGGTCTCCTCGTCGACCGCCGGTCCGAAGGAGTCCAGCGCGTCGGAGAGCATGTGCCAGGAACGCGGGGTGGAGAACGGCTCCTCCGTCTTCGGCGGCTTGGACCACAGGTGGTCGGGCCGGTCGGTGAGGTGGTCGACCACCCAGGGGTGGATGCCGTTGGCGGCAGCCCAGACCAGCCAGTCCTTCGGGGAGGCTTCCAGGTGTACGTGGGTGAGGCGGTTGACCAGCGCCGAGGCGATCGGGCGGGCCAGCGCGTTGTCCGTCGCGCGGTTGCCCGCGCCGATCACGATGGAGCCCTTCGGCAGCTCGTACTCGCCGATGCGGCGGTCCAGGATCAGCGAGTAGAAGGCCTTCTGCACATCCGGGGTGGCCGCGTTCAGCTCGTCCAGGAACAGGCAGTAGGGCTCGTCGCGGGCGATGGCCTGCGGCGGGCAGAAGACGGAACGCCCGTCGCGGATCTGCGGCACGCCGATCAGGTCCTCTGGTGCCAGCTGCGTACCCAGCAGGCTCACGCATTCCAGCCCGAGCGACTCGGCGAACTCCCTGACCAGGGAGGACTTTCCGATGCCGGGGGCGCCCCAGAGGAAGACCGGCCGCACGGTGGCGAGCCCCAGCAGCAGTTCCGGGATGCGGGCGGGAGTGACGGTGACGGCTGCCTGCACAGGCGAGCTCCTTGGGAATGTCCGGGAGAGACGCGCGCGTCGGCGGCGTCCGGTGCGGACAGTGTGGGCGCGGGGGTCCGTTCAGCGCCTCCCATTTACCGGCGCACCGGGCGTCGGCCGCTCCACCGGTGCCGCCCCGCGCGGCCACCCGGGGGACTCGCCTCGGGCGCCCCACCCGGTCCCACAAGCCATCGCGGGAGACGTCGGGTTCGACCGGCACGCCAGTCGGGTCACGCGTCGGCTCGCCCCGACTGCCCCTGCGGAAAGCCGTGTCGCCGGGTGGTCGCCGCCTCGCGAGTACGCGGGCTCGGGCCCGGTCGGGATCAGGCGGCGCGTTCGTCCGGGACGGTGCCCAGCGGTATCTGGGGGCCGTCGCACTCGCGGAGCCAGCGGCGCAGCACGTCGTGCACCCGCTCCGCGCCGACGAGTTCGGTGTCCGCTCCGACCGGTGCGGACAGGGCCACCGGGGAGAGCAGGAAGGGCCGCCCCTGGGCGCCGCCGAGCCCGCCGTGCGAGCCGATCTGCTCCTCGAAGGCGAGGACCTCGCCGCGGGCGGGGTCGCACCAGGAGTTGACCATGATGTCGGCGGCGTGCGGGAAGGAGTGGGTCCGTCGCACGGCGTCGGCGGCACCGGGCCCGAAGTCGGCCAGCGGGCCCGGGTGTTCGTCGTCGAGACGGTCCACCGGAAGCTCGACGCCGTGCGCGCCGAGCACGAGGCCGCCGTGTTCCTCGCTGCGGACCAGGAGAAAGCCGACGCCGGGGTGGTTGGCGAGGGTGGAGAGCAGCGCGGGGTGGCGGCGGTCGATCTCCTCGCGGCTCATCCGGTGCGGCACGTCGGGGAAGGAGATCAGACCGAGGTTGCCGGAGGCCAGGACGACGGGCTCGGAACGGCGCCCGGACGGCGGGCGCCGCTCCTCGCGCTCCTCGACGGGCCTGCGCAGCGCGGCCCGTACGGCGGTGCGCGCCTCGGCACCGCTGTGGGTGCTCCGGGCCCGGCGGGGCACGGGCAGCCCGCAGCCGGCCCGGACCAGGTTGCCGAGGCTGAGGCCGTAGCGGTTCAGGAAGGTCTCGCCCGGGCTCTGGCCGTGGTCGGAGAGCACGACGATCCGGTACGGCCGCGGGGCGTGCTCGGCGACCTTCTCGATCAGGGCGAGCGAACGGTCGAGCCGTTCCAGGATCTTGTCGGTGTCCCGGCTCCGGGGGCCAGAGTGGTGGGCCACCTCGTCGTACGCCACCAGGTCCGCGTAGACCGCGTTGCGCCCGGCGAGCATGTCGCCGATGACCGCGGCGACGACGACGTCCTGTTCGACGACGGTCGCGAAGGCGCGGACGAAGGGATACAGCCCGCCGCGCTTGACGCGGGGCCGCCGGCCCCGGAAGCGGGCCGAGGTGGACTGGAGCATCTCCCGGAAGACCTCGGCGGTGAACGACAACGCCGTGCGGACGGCGTTCGCCGGGTCGGAGAAGTAGGCGAAGTAGCCCGCCCGTGAGCGGTTGTCCCGGCCGCGCCTCGCGGCCACGGACAGGACGAGGGCGAGTTCGTCGGCGCCGCCGCTGAAGAGGTTCCCGCGGCTCGCGCCGTCGGCGGTGAGCAGTCCGCCGTCACCGGTGCGCGCGACGGCCCGGCGCTGGAGTTCGGCGGCGCCGGTCGGCCGGTTGCAGACCATGACCTCCCCGGTGTCCTTCTCGTACCACCGGAAGGCCGGGACGTCGTGATTGCTGCCGTGCAGGATGCCCAGCTGGCTGGCGCCGGTCTGGCTGGACCAGTCGGTGCGCCACGGGGTGAGCCGGTGGGTGGGACGGGGCCCGTCCAGCCAGCGGGCCGCGGTCGGCATCAGCCCCTTGCCGATCGCCTCCCGGAGCACGTCGTACCCGACCCCGTCGAGCTGGAGGAAGACGGCGGCGGGTGTCGAGGGACCGGGCCGCCCGTCGGCGCGCCTGCGGCGCCGGGCGGCGAGCCGGTAGAGCCGGCGCCGGTACGCGTCGTCGTCCCGCACGGCCAGGGCGCCGCCGGTGGCCGAGGCCACGGCGGACATCACGGCGGCCACGACGACGGCCGTCTCGGGGGCCGCCTCACTGCTCCCGGAGGGGTTGAGCCGCAGGGCGACCAGCAGCAGCGAGCCGTTCAGGAAGAAGACGAGCAGGCCGAGCACGAAAGCGGGCACGAGCAGCAGCGCCCGCACGAGCAGGGGCCACACCAGCGACGACAGGAGACCGAAGACTCCCGCGCCGGCCGCCGCGGTGACCGCGATCCGCGTCGCGCTGTCCCCGCTGGCCGACTGCAGGCGGAAATCCGGCAGCGCGCCGGCGAGGACGAGCATCGTGATCGTGGACACGGCCCACACCGTGATGCTCCGACCCACCGCGCTGGCGAGGCGCCGCCAACGTCCTCCGTCCACGCCCAGCCCACCTCACGTCCCGGCCCGCCCGGTCCGCGCGGCCTGCTCCCACCCTGTCACAACGCCCGGACATGCCCGGATGTCCCCGGAACCGCCCCGGGACTCCCGTGAGATCTCCCCGGGGTTCTCCGGGAAGCGCGGTATCAGCGGCCGTCGTAACCGGCCGTCGGCATCGACAGGCGGCGGTGGACGCGGGCCTTCATCTGGGCGTCGTACGACGGTTCGGCGCTGCCCACCGTCTCGACGCGGACCCCGCGGCGCGCGCACTCGGCGGTGAACTCCTCGACCGAGGCGAGGGCGCGCTCGAGCACCCGGCGGCTGGGTGCCACGAACAGGTCCACGAGGCCGGCCTCGACATCCGCCCACAGGCTGCGGTGGTCGGGGCGCAGACCCCGTACGAGGAGTTCCCGGGTGACGACATGACCGTGCTCGGCGGCCCAGCGGGCGCACATCGCGTGCTGACTGCGGGAGTCGACCAGGAAGGGGTCCTCGTCCAGTTCCTCGAGGGGCGTCAGGCTCGCGATCGCCATGACGCGAAGCGACGGGGGACCCGGCGCCGGGCCGCTCCGCTCGTGCGACGGCTTGAGGGCGTGCGCGCCGGAGGCACCGCGTGCGTCTCCCATGGTGTCCCCCTCACCTCCGGGTTTCGCCGCCGACCCTACTCCTGCCCGTAGGCTCGGGGGGAGTCGCGCGAAGGAGGGAAAGGGGTGCCGGTGGAGATCACCTGGTGGGGACACGCCACCTGCACGCTGGAGGACTCCGGGACGCGCGTGCTCACCGATCCGCTCTTCGCGCGCCGGCTCGCGCATCTGCGGCGCAGGCGCGGGGCGCCGCCCCCTCCCCCCGCGGCCGTCGCCGACGTGGCGCTCGTCTCCCATCTGCACGCCGACCACCTGCACCTGCCCTCGCTGGCGCGACTGGCTCCGGGGACCCGCCTCCTCGTGCCCCGGGACGCCCCCAGGTCGGTGCCCGGGCTGCGCAGACTGGACCATCTGCGGCTCACCGAGGTCGCGCCCGGCGATCGCACCCAGGTCGGTGACCTGGTCGTCCGTACCGTTCCGGCGCGGCACGACGGGCGGCGGCTGCCGGTCGGACCGCACCGCTCCCCCGCCGTGGGGTACGTGGTCGAGGGCGAGGCGCGGACGTACTTCGCCGGGGACACGGGGCTGTTCGCGTCGATGGCCGAGGAGGTCGGGACGGTCGACGTCGCCCTGCTTCCGGTGGGTGGCTGGGGACCGTATCTCGGGGAGGGGCACCTCGACGCGGGGCGTGCGGCCGAGGCACTCTCCGCGCTGCTGCCGCGCAGCGCCGTGCCGGTGCACTACGGCACGTTCTGGCCCATCGGGATGGACGCCGTGCGCCCCCATGAATTCCATGCGCCGGGTGAGGAGTTCGTGCGCCTGGCCGCCGAGCGCGCGCCCGGGGTGACGGTGCATCTGCTGGGCCACGGCGAGAGCGTCCGTCCGGAGGGCGCTCGGTGATCCACTGGTCCGCCGCCGGAACGGTCGTCCCCTCCCTCCAGTCGGTCAAGTGCAGTGCCCCGGCGATGTTCCTGTCCGCCACGGCGACGACCATGCCGCCGGAGTCCACGCAGCGGGCGATCGGCTACCCGACCCTGTTCCTGCTGGTCCTGATCGGGGCGCTGGTCCCGGTCGTGCCGACGGGCGCGCTGGTGAGTTCGGCGGCGGTGGTGGCCTTCCACCAGACGGCGCCCTTCGCGCTGCTGGCGGTGTTCCTGGTGTCCTCCCTCGCGGCGTTCCTCGGCGACGTCTCGCTGTACTGGCTGGGCCGGCGCGGCATGGGCTCGAAGAACGGATCGCGCTGGCTGGAGGCCATCCGGGTGCGCGCCCCCGAGGACCGGCTCGCCCGCGCGCAGAAGAAACTCGACGAGCACGGCATCGCCGTCCTCGTCCTGTCCCGGCTCGTTCCGGCGGGCCGCATCCCGGTGATGCTGGCCTGCCTGATGGCGAGGATGCCCCTGCGCGCCTTCGCCCGCGGGGACGTTCCGGCCTGTCTGGCGTGGGCGGCCACGTACCAGGTGATCGGCATCCTCGGCGGCTCGCTCTTCAGCGAGCCCTGGCAGGGCGTGGTGGCGGCGGTGGCGCTGACCCTCGCGATCGGCGCGGCGCCGGGTGTGTGGCGCCGGATCCGCGGGACGGCTCGCTGAGGGGTGTCGTCACGCGTCCCTTCGCCGGCCCGGGGGCCGGCCGGACCTGGGACGCCGGAGCTCGTCGGGAGCCGGGGCACGGTTTCCCGGGACGCCGGGGCGCTTGGGGAGTCGCGGCACGGTTTCCCGGTAGCGCGCGGTACGGCGGGAACCGCGGCACGGCTTCCCGGGACAGTGCGGTCATTCCAGGACCCGGGAAGCGCCGACCGCGAGGTCCCACAGGTCCTCCCGCGCCAGGCCCGCCCGCTCCCAGGCGGTCCGCACCCGCCGCAGCGGCTCCAGCACCGGTTCCGCGGAGAGCACGAACGTGCCCCAGTGCATCGGGGCCATCCGCCGGGCGCGCAGGTCGACGGACGCCCGTACCGCCTCCTCCGGGTCGCAGTGGACGTCCCTCAGCCACCATCGGGGGTCGTACGCGCCGATGGGCAGCAGGGCGAGGTCGATCCCCGGGTGGCGCTGCCCGATCCGGGCGAACCAGTGACCGTACCCGGTGTCGCCCGCGAAGTACACGCGTCGTCCCTCAGGTGCCGTGAGCACCCAGCCGCCCCACAGGGTGCGACAGGTGTCGGTGAGTCCGCGCTTGGACCAGTGGTGGGCGGGGACGAAGTCGAAGCGGACGCCGTCCAGTTCGGCCGCCTCCCACCAGTCCAGCTCGGTCACCCGGGTGAACCGGCGGCGCCTGAACCAGCGTCCGAGTCCGGCGGGTACGAAAACCGGTGTGTCGCGCGGGAGTCGGCGCAGGGTCGGCGCGTCCAGATGGTCGTAGTGGTTGTGACTGACGACGACCGCGTCGACCCGCGGCAGCGCGCTCCAGGCCACGCCGACCGGGGTGATCCGGGCCGGGGTCCCGATGATCCTGCGGGACCAGACCGGGTCCGTGAGGACGGTGAGCCCGCCGATCCGGATCACCCAACTCGCGTGCCCCGCCCAGGAGACGGCGACCGTGCGGGCGTCCACGCGGGGCAGCGGACCCGGCTCGAAGGGCAGCGACGGGATGTCGGCGAGCCCGTCGCTGCCGGGCCGCGGGGCGCCCTCGCGGGCCAGGCGCGCGAAGGCCCGCAGCCCCGGCAGGGGCGCGGTCAGCCGGTCCACGAACGAGCGGGGCCACGTACGCGGCTCGCCGAGCGGGCGGGGCTCGGCGAGCGGCGGAGCGGGGAACGGAGGGGCAGGGAGCGGAGGAAGGACGGCGGGCCGCCCCGGTGCCGAGGCGGACGGTGGCGCGGGATCGCCGGGGTCCTGTGCCGTCCGGCTCGTGGTCGACCCGGCCTGCCTCGTGGTCGACTCGGACTGTTGCGTCATCGAGGAGACTCCCATCGCTGAGCGTCGTCGCGGAGATCGTCGAAGGCCGACTCCAAGAAGGTCAACGCACTGCGCACATGCGGCAGTTCCAGGGGTGAGGAGGAGGCGAGGGATTCCTCCCGCTCCTCGTCGGTGGAGCCGAGCAGCGGTCCGGTGCCCAGGCGGACCCGGAGCGCGGCGAGATCGTCGCCGAACCGGTGCCCGCCCGGTGCGGGCATGCCGAGCCGGGCGGAGAGGAAGTCCTCCAGGTCCTGGGCGTCGCCCACATCGTGCGCGCCCAGGGCGGAGCGGAGGGCGCCCAGGTCGACGTACAGGTGCCGACCCGCCTGCGGGGGGCGCGACACGGCCCCCGCGGCACTCAGGACGCGGTGCGCGGCGTCGGCGACGCACGCGTGCAGGCGTACGGCGGCCGCGAGCCGTTCGGTGATCGCGGCGGGCTCGCCGAGGGCGTACGCGGCCGCCGAGGCGACCGGTTCGGCGACGCGCGCGCCGAGCACGGTGAGCACGTCGAGGACGCGGGAACGCAGCAGCGCGCCCCGCTCGTTGCCGGGGAAGCGCGCGACGGCGGCCGGCCAGCCCTGCGGCAGGAAGGACCCCGCGAGGTCCGTGATCACGGTGACGTCGTCGGGGAGCATCTCGGCGGGGCTGAGCAGCACGGTGTCGTGCGGCCGGTGCAGGGTGTCGCGCCAGGTCTCGTCGCTGACGATGTGCAGTCCCTCGCCCGCCGCGGCCTCCACGGTCTCGTGCACCACCTCGGGCGGCGCGACGGTGGCGGTGGGGTCGTCCGCCACCGACAGCAGGAGCAGACGGGGGTCGCCGCCCTCCGCGCGGACCCTGCGGACGGTCTCCAGGAGGGCGTAGGGATCGGGGACGCCGCCGCACTCCGCGGGCGTCGCCACGTGGAACACGGACCGGCCGAGCAGGCGTGCCTGCGGCGCCCACCACGCGGCGCACGGGCGGGGCGCGAGGACGTCGCCGCCGAGCGCCCCGGTCAGGGCGAGGAGCAGCGCGGGGGCTCCGGGAGCGGCCACCACCCGGTCGAACCCGGCGGGCAGGCCGCGCCGGGTCCAGTAGCCGCGGGCGGCGTCCAGAAGCACGGGGCCGCCGCCGAACAGCGCGGTGTCGGAGCGGTTCGCCGCGGCGGCCAGCACGGAGCGCAGTTCCGGCAGCACGGGCAGGCCCTCACCGGGCAGCGGCGGTCCGTACCGGACCGGTCCGTGGCCTTCCGGGGCCGTCCGCCGCATACCTGCCTCCGCACCGTCGGTGCCGCCGTGCCCTGGCCCGGAACCCTGCTGACCGCCGGGTTCCGGCTGCCTCTGTCCCCCTCGTACGGATCACGCCTCGTACGGTTCACGTCTCGTGCGGATCACGTCTCGTGCGATTCGCGTCTGCCGGTCGCCTCACGCGACGGCTCTCCCAGTACCCAGCGGCATACCGTCCCGTGGGCGCTGGTGGAAGTCCTCCGGCGGCCGCCGGAGACGCTGCCGTCACCACCACCGTCACGACTGGCTCACCACTGCCGGCATGGCCGCCGGAACCGCTCTCGACGGTGCTGCCGGAAGTGTTGTCGGGGCCGGGCCCGTCACCTCGTCGTCGCTCGCGCGGGTCGCCCGTCACCGTGTCGCCCGTCCCGCTAGGGGTGCCGCCGACGCAGGTGGTGGGCCGCGACGCCGAGGGCCCCGGCGATCAGCACACCGCCGACGACCAGGGCCGGCACGGAGTCGGTGAAGACGCCGCCCTGGCCCGCTTCCACACCCCGCTGGACGGTAGGGGGACGGTCTCCGGTACCGCTGCCCGTGCCGATCCTGCTGTCGGCGCCGGTGCCGGGCCCGCTGTCGGTACCGTGCGTCGCCGTCGAACCACCGGCCACGGAGTACGAGGCGGTCCACTGTTCTCCGTGACCGCCCGGCGGCGCGGGACAGACGCCTTGCACGTCCCACCGCGAAGCGCCCCCGGCCTCCGGGCCGACCTTGTCGGGGGCCACTGCCTCGGGCCCGACGGCGTCCGGGCCCACGACGTCCGGACCCACCGTCTCCGGGCCCACGGCCTCCGGGCCCACCGGCTCGGGGACCGTGTCCGGGCCCACGTCGTCCGGGCCCACCGTCCCTGGACCCACGGCGTCGGGAACCGGCGGGTCGGGGTCGGGGACCACGGGGTCGGACGCCGACGGGTCGACGGCGACGGGAGCGGGTGCCACGGCGTCGGGCGCGACCGTGTCCGAGCCGCCGGGTGCGGGGTTCACCCCTCCCCCGCGCACGGCACCGGGGTTCTTCGCGTCGGAGGCGCCTGCCGGGTCCGGGCTTGACCCCGCGCCGGACTCGTCGGACGGGCCGGACCCGCCGGACGGGATACGGGCCGTGCCGCGATAGGCGGCGGCTCCCGCGCTGTTCGGATCGGCGCCCTCGACGCGGTGCAGCTCGACCTTGCCGGCCTCGAAACCCTGGGAGCTGGCCTCGATGGATTCGGGCGAGGTTCCCCCCGCCGCTTCGCAGGTGACCGTGATGGTGACGGTGCCGCCGGGTTCGACGGAGCCCGGACTGACCTCCGCGTCCGGATCCGCGAACGCGGCCGACGCGGTGGCGCCCAGGGCTGCGCCGGCCAAGGCGGTGGCGTACAGGACACGGGCGGTACGGCGCATGAGCGGGGCTCCTTCGGAGGGGCTGCGGTCCGAGGGCCACGGCCGTCGTGCCCCTCGGGACCCATCAGAGCCCGCCGGGCCGCCGGGCGCGAACGGCCGGGCACCATTCGCGGGAAAACAGGGGTCCGGGCGGGTGACAGCGCGGACGAGCGGCGACCGGTCGACCGCCGTACGACGCCGTGGCCGGCCCAGCGGTGCGGGGAGCCCCGCCCCGCTGCTCCCCGTGCCGCTCCTCTCCCCCCTCCTTCTCCCCACGCCTCCTCGTCTCCGGCGCCCCCTGTGCCTCCTGCGCCCCCTCGTCTCCGGCCACTCCCCGGCCCGCCCGTCAGTCGACCGACGGGACCAGTTCCCGCTCCAGTCCGTGGCCCCGCCTGTCCACGACGGCCGCGGCGACGTCGGACAGCTTGCGGTTCGTGCCCTGCGAGATCCGGCGCAGGATCGCGAAGGCGCGGTCCGCGTCGCAGCCCAGGACGTGCATCACCATCCCGCACGCCTGGTCGATCACGGGCCGGGAGCGCAGCGCGGTGCCCAGCTGGTCGAGTTCGGCCAGGGCTGCGCGGTAGGAACGGTCACGGACCAGGCAGGTCACGGCGTGATCGCCGAGCGCGCGGGCGGCCCCGTGCGGGGCGCCTTCGAGGGCGCCGGGACGGAAACTGTAGAGGCTGAGGGTGACGGTCAGCCCGGAACTGCGGAAGGGGATGGTGACGCTGGAGCGCACCCCCGCGTCGAGGGCCATGGCCCGGTACCCGGGCCAGCGCTTCTCGACCAACAGGTCCGCCGAGTCGACGGGTTCTCCGCGTTCGAGAGCGGCCGGTATCGGCCCGTCGCCCGTGCGCAGTTGCACCGAGACGAGTCCGGCGAGGTCAGGGTGGGTGACCGCGGCGGGCCGTTCGGCGCCCCCCTGGGACACCGTGCTGCCGGCGCCGCAGCAGTCGGTGACACAGCGCGTCGCCTGATCGGCGAGTTCCGAGAGTCTCCTCCCGGGAAGGGACGACTCTGGCGACTCCGGTCCCAGATGGCCCAGTTGATCGGTTTCCGGCATTTCTCACTCCTCCTCCCCTTCCGCCTTCCCGCCCGTCCGTGACGAAAACGAGCACTCCCGCCCAGGCCGGACAGGAGTGCTCCCGCCTGCGCCGCGTCAGGTGTCGCGGGTTGCGCCCCCGGCGCCCCCGGCACGCCTCCGCCGGGTTACGTTCATCGCATGGCGCAGACGGACGAATTCGGTGAAGAACTCGCGGATTTCGTCCGCCGTGTAGCGGAGTTGAAGGCGGCGCGCTCGGTGCCCGCCCCCGAACTGCCGACGGTCCTCGACGCGGCGATCTTCGAACTCGACCATGTGGCCGAGCAGTTGTGGCCCGCCTTCCAACGGCTGTCGGCGGCCGGGCCTTCCGGGATCGGCTCGGTGGACCGGCAGGAGCAGCAGCTCCTGAAGGCGCTGTTCCAGCGGGTGCCGGTACCTGTCGTCCTGGTGGACCGCGAGACCGTGGTGCGCCGGATGAACTTCGCGGCGACCTCGTTCACCGGTGTCCGGGCCGGTTACGCCACCGGCCGACCGCTGACCGGGTTCCTCGCGCACGCCGACCGGGCCGCGTTCCGCTCGCAGGCGGCGGCGGTGGCCCGCGGTGAGGGCGACCGCGGGATGACCGTACGGCTCCAGCAGGAACCGTCGGTGCCGGTGCGGGCGACGCTCACCGGGTTGCGGCCCAGCGGGGAGCCGCGGACGGCCGTCCTCGTGGCGCTCCAGCCGGTGGGCGACCCGGACCCGGCGGACGCTTCGGGGCCTTCGGGGCTCCCGGGGGCTCCGGAGTCCTCGGGA
The DNA here is from genome assembly GCF_042889485.1 of Streptomyces sp. NPDC002580. Classification (NCBI taxonomy): domain Bacteria; kingdom Bacillati; phylum Actinomycetota; class Actinomycetes; order Kitasatosporales; family Streptomycetaceae; genus Streptomyces; species Streptomyces sp. NPDC002580. The sequence continues at coordinate 134,019 of NZ_JBIAQZ010000004.1, forward strand.
CGAAGCGCGCCGGGGCGGGCGGCGCCGAGTCTGTCCGCGACCACCCGGCACGCGGCGCTGATGGACCTGGTGGACGCCATGGGCACCGTGCTGCTCGGCGATCCGGGCGGGGACCGTCCGGCGGTCATGGGGCGGGCCGCCGCGGTCCTGCACGGGCGGTTCGCCGACTGGGTGGTGGCCGACGCCGGGGCCGGAGGGCTGTCCCGTACGACCGTCCTGGGCCCGCCCGGACGTGACGAGGAGGCGGCGGCCGTGGCGGCGCAGGATCCCGCCGCGTGCCCCCTCGTGGCCGAGGCGGTACGCGGCGGGTCCACGGCCCTTCAGGTGCCCCCCGAGGACCCGGACGCCTTCGGCCGTGACGCGACGGGCGCTCCGGTCCTCGTCCGCGCCGACGTGACGTCCTTGCTGTGCGTGCCGCTGATGGGCGCGTCCGGTGCCGCGCACGGGGTGCTGACGCTGTTCAGGAGTGGGGGGCGGCCCGCCTTCTCGATGGCCGAGGCGCAGGCGATGGACCTGATGTCCCGGCACCTCGCCCTGAGACTGGCGTGGCCGGACTGATCCGCGGCGCGGCAGCGGCCTCCACCGGTCCGGGAACGGACAGGTCGTCCGCCAGGCGCCGCGGGGCGTGGGGCGGGCGGGGACGCGACGACGACCGATCCTGCGGGCGGGAGGGCCCTCAGGCCGCGTCGCTCATGATCTGGTCGCGCAGTCGGGTGCAGCAGCGGCTGATCAGACGGGAGACGTGCATCTGGGAGATGCCCAGCTCGTCGGCGATCCGGCTCTGCGTCATGTCGCTGAAGAACCGCATGTAGAGGATGGCGCGCTCCCGCTCGGGCAGTGCCTGGAGCCGGGGCTTGACGGCCTCGCGGTCGATGACGGTGTCGAGGGCCGGATCGGGTGAGCCGAGGGCGTCGCTGAGGGAGTAGCCGTCCTCGCTGCCCGGCAGTTCGGCGTCCAGGGAGAGCGCGGTGAAGCTCTCCAGCGCCTCCAGACCGGTCCGGACGTCCTCCTCGCTCATCCGGGCGTGCTCGGCGATCTCGGCGACCGTCGGCTTGCGGCCGGGGATGGTCTGCGACAGGTCCTGGCCGGCGAACCGGACCCGGTTGCGCAGGTCCTGGACCCGGCGTGGCACGTGCAGGGTCCACATGTGATCGCGGAAGTGGCGCTTGATCTCGCCGGTGATCGTAGGCACCGCGTAGCTCTCGAAGGCGTTGCCGAGCTCGGGGTCGTAGCGGTCGACGGCCTTGACGAGACCGAGCGCCGCGACCTGGCGCAGGTCCTCGTAGTTCTCGCCGCGGCTGCGGAACCGTCCCGCAAGCCGTTCGGCCATCGGCAGCCAGGACTCGACGATCTGCTCACGGAGCGTGTCGTGCTCGGGACCCGGGGGAAGCGTGGCGAGCCTGCGGAATGCGTCCACGGTGTCGGGGGCGTCGTCGTGCGGATGGTGCGTCGCGCTCGCTTGAGTTCGCATGGTGCGTCGCAACTCCCTTGATGGTGCCTTGTCATGGACAGTCACCGTGGGAGGGCACCCATGCTCGGACGGGTACACCCGTGGCGCGGATCGCCGCTCCCACGGACGTGCCTCCTGTCCGAAGCACTGCATGTGCGTCTGCCCCGCGCCATGCGAGACAAACACCTAGTAATTCTCCCCCAAGCCGGGCTTCCTGTCCTCTCCGGGGTCCGCCAGGACGGGCTCCGCCCGCACCGGGCGCCTCCGCGGCCGGGTCCCGCGGGGCCGGAACCCCCAGTGGCGCGGCGGGAAAGCGTTTCAGGACGCGGCGCTCAGGAGGTCCGGTTTCCATCGGGTGAATCCGGGCCCGCGGTGGGGGCGGCCGACGCCGCGCGGGAAGGTCCACCCTGCGTACCGGAAGCGTCACGGACAGGAGCACCCATGCCGAAGTACCTCATCCAGGCCGGCTACACCCCCCAGGGCACGAGGGGGCTGCTCGAGGAGGGCGCCAGCGGCCGTCGCGCCGCCGTCGACCGCGTCGTCACCGGACTCGGCGGCACGGTCGAGGCCATGTACTTCGCCTTCGGGGAGGACGACCTCGTGTGCGTCATCGACCTCCCCGACCAGGTCTCCATGGCCGCCGTCAGCCTCCGCGTGAAGGCGGACGGCGCCCTGCGCACGCGGGCGACCCCGCTCCTCACCGTGGACGAGATCGACGAGGCCACCCGCAGGCCGGTCGACTTCCGTCCTCCCGGCGCGTGAACCGGGAGGACGGAAGCCGACCGGCGGGATCACGTCGGACGGGTGTCGGGTCGGGCAGAGGTCACGACGGACGGACATCAGGTCGGGCAGATGCCACGTCGGGCAGATGTCACGTCGGAAGGACGGCGTCAGGTCCGACAGATGTCGGTCCCGGCGGCCCGGTGCCCGCCTCCCGCGTTCGGTGTCCCGCGCCCCGCCGGGGTGGACGGAAGCCATCCCGGCGACGTGATCAGGCCGAGCGGCGCCCGGCACGGGGACCCGATGCTCCACGGCACGGGCGCGTGACCGGCGCCGGTAAGCGCCCGTGCCGTCCGGCCAGGGAACCGGCGGGCCCCGGCCGGAGCGCGTGGGCTTACGGGATCAGCTGGTTCGGTCCGTTCTCGCCGGCCAGGTTCATCCCGAACTGCGCCTTCGTCGCGGGCGACCCCAGGTCCACCGGGTTCTGGGCGAAGGACTTGGCGGCGGTCAGGCCCGACGCCGTACCCCGGAGCAGCCACACGGCGCCGCCGTTCACGATCGTGCCGAGGTTCTCCCCCGGCGCGCCCGTGGTCAGGTCCGCCTTCCCGTCGCCCGTCACGTCCAGCAGTCGCACCGAACCGCCGAAGACGTCGCCCTTCTCCACGGCCCCCGGGACACCGGCGGTGTTCTGGTGGAACGCCTGCGCGCCGGTGCCGGTGAGCCCGCCCTTGCCGCCCTTGAGCAGCACCACCGAGCCGGCCTTCGTCACCGAGCCGACCGCCTCGCCCGGAACGCCCACGGCCAGATCCGCGTAGCCGTCGCCGTTCACGTCGCCCGCGCTGAGCCGCGCCCCGAAGCGGTCGCCCTTCTCGCTCACGCCGGGCACACCCGCGGTGTCCTGGGTGATCGTCTTCGTACGGGTCGCGCTGGGCCCGGCCGGCGAACCGTAGTAGATCTTGATCGTGCCCGGGTCCTCCTCCATGCCCTCCGTGTCGCCGTTCGGGTAGATCCGGGTGGCGAGGTCGGCGTACCCGTCCTTGTCGAAGTCACCGACGGCCGTGGTGTTCGCGGAGTTCAGCCGTTGGGAGACGGTGGACAGGCCCTGGGGCGTGCCGAGCCACAGCTTGCCGCCCTCGGCGTGGTTCTCGTAGACGTAGAAGGTCGCCAGGTCATCGATGCCGTCGCCGTTGAAGTCGCCCGACGCCACGGTGCACATCATGTTGTCGGTGCTGAACATGTTCAGCTCCTGCTCCCGCGCCGGTGCCCCGTCCCGGCCGAACGGGCCGAAGAGCACCGTGCGGAAGTCGTACTCCTCGGAGTTGTGGAAGAACAGGTCCGTGTGTCCGTCCCCGTCGAAGTCGCCCGTCGTGATGTTCTCGCCGACGGTGGCGTTCGCGGGTGCGGGGACGCGTACCGCGTCCGTGCCGGAGAGGCCCGTCGAGCGCCCCCAGAGGACGATCACCGATCCGCCGGTGTTGTTCTCCGGCAGGTGCTCGTTCGTCGCCACGGCCAGGTCGGTGAGGCCGTCGCCGTCCAGGTCGCGGGGGATCAGCGCGTAGCCGAAGCCCTTGTTGTCGCCGGACGTACCGGGCACCCCCGGGGTGTCCTGGGTGATGATCGTGGTGCGGCCCGGCCCGTTCGCCGAGCCGTAGGTGATCGCGATGTACCCCGCCCACGCGTGTCCGGCCACCGTGGCGGAGGTGGCGGCGACGGCGACGTCCTGGTAGCCGTCGCCGTCGAAGTCCTCGCGCACGGTGGTGGTGCCCTCCGCGGCCGACGCGGCGCTCCCGGCGAGCGGCACGGTGAACGCCCCGATCAGCGCGGCGGTTGCGGCTGCGGTGACGGCCGGTCTGCGGATACCCACGGTTCCTCCTTGTGGCGCGCGGGGTCGCGGGCGGTGTCGAACCGCGAGCGCGCGCGAGTGAGATTCACCAGTGAGACACACGTCAACGCTCGATGGTTGTGCGATGAACGTCGCGCGAACGTCCGGCCGACGGCACGGGCGCGGCGCCCTGTCCCGGAGCGGGTCCGTCCGCGTTCCCGGCCGTGTCCGGGAGCGGGTCCGTCCGCCTTACCGCCCCCGACCGGGAGCGGGTCCCGTCTGCGTTCCCGGCCCTGGCCAAAAGCCGGTCCGTCCGCCTTCCCGGCCCTGTCCGGGCAGGCGGACGACCACCTGGTGCACGGGGTTGCGAGAACCGGGGCGGCGGGAGTCACCGGGGCCGACGCCGGCGGTCGGCCCGCCGCGCTCCCGCCGGGGTGACGGCGCGTGACGTCAAGGTCTGCGGCCGACCAGGCACAGCAGTTTCGTCTGGGCATCGGCGCCGGGCGGCGGCTCCTCCGGGGCGGCGAAGAGTCCGCTGTGTTCCAGCTCGGCCGCGTGCGGGGTGACCTCGCGGACCGCGAAGGCCAGCAGACCGGCGGGGAGTCGTTCCTCGGCCCCGATGGCACGGGACAGGTCCCAGGTGTGGACCGTCAGGTCGGTGACCAGTTGCGCGCAGTAGTCGCCCGCCGGCATGTCTCCGAACGAGAGGTGGACGGTACGGTCGAGCGCGCCCGGCTCGGCGAACACGGCACGGGAGGCGTCCGCCACCGTGTCCCAGGCGGCGACCGGGTCGGGACCGAGCGGGTCACCGGCGAACGCGTCGCCGGCCGAGTCGACGGTGTCCCCGTCCCGGACCAGCGCGGGCACCCACGCCTGCTCGGTGACGAGGTGGCCGACGAGGTCCCGCACGCTCCAGTCGGCGCACGGCGTGGGGGCGTCCCACTGATCGTCACGGATGGCGTGGACGCGGCGACCGAACAGGTCGAGGGCCTCCGCCTGCCGGGCCAGCAGGGGATCGGTGGCGGGCGGAACGGGATCGGTCCGGCCCGGACCGGCCGGCTGCGGGCCGGTCATGCCGGCGGCACCCCCGCGGGTCCTCGCTCCCGGGCCCCCTCACGCGTACGGCCGGCGGAGACGGGCCGCCGCGGATGGCGGCGCAGATACTCGCCCTCCAGCTGGGCCATGCGCACGTTGTGCGTGTGCAGCGCGTCGTTCGAACCGTGCAGCAACGTGTCGTGGCGGGTGCGGTGGATGGCCTCCAGCTCTTTCATCAGCTGCTGGTCGTCCAGCCGGTCCGGTTCGACTCCGGTCATGGTGCTACCCCGCTCGTCGTGGCCGTCGGTGCGGTCCGGGCGCCGGCCCGGGCAGGCGCCCCGAGCGGCGTCCGGGAGGGAGCCATGGATAGAGACCCATCTCCCTCCACTCTACGAACATCCGGGGTGCCGGGCCTCCCCGGGAGGCGGTGGCCCCGGGAGAGCCGGACGGGGTCCGGATTCCGGCACCGCCCCGCCGGACTCGGCGGGGCGGCTCGTCGCCTCGGCTCGTCGACCGGGGCCGGTGCTCCCGACGGTCTACCGGGCGCGCTCCACACGGCGCTCGTCCCACACCGGCTCCTGCGTCTCCCGGACCCGGCCGTCCGAGCCGAAGACCAGGTAGCGGTCGAAGGAGCGGGCGAACCAGCGGTCGTGGGTGACCGACAGCACCGTGCCCTCGTACGCCTCCAGTCCCTCTTGCAGGGCCTCCGCGGACTCCAGGTCGAGGTTGTCGGTCGGCTCGTCGAGGAGCAGGGCCGTCGAGCCCTCCAGTTCCAGGAGCAGGATCTGGAAACGCGCCTGCTGGCCGCCCGACAGCCTCTCGAAGCGCTGCTCGGCCTGGGCGGTCAGCTCGTAGCGGCGCAGCCGGGACATGGCCGCGCCGCGGTCCTGGGAGTGCTCGGACCACAGGATGTCGAGGAGCGTGCGCCCCTCCAGTTCCGGGTGGGCGTGCGTCTGCGCGAAGTGGCCGGCCACCACGCGGGCGCCGAGCTTCCACTCCCCGGTGTGCGCGACGTCGCCGCCCGCGAGCAGCCGCAGGAAGTGCGACTTCCCCGAGCCGTTGGAGCCGAGGACGGCGACGCGCTCGCCGTAGAAGACCTCCAGGTCGAAGGGCTTCATCAGGCCGGTGAGCTCAAGTCCCTTGCAGGTCACGGCCCGTACTCCGGTCCGGCCGCCGTGCAGCCGCATCTTGATGTCCTGCTCGCGCGGCGGCTCCGGAGGCGGTCCGGCCTCCTCGAACTTCCGCAGCCGGGTCTGCGCCGCCGCGTAGCGGGACGCCAGCTCATGGCTGATGGAGGCTGCCTGACGGAGGTTCAGCACCAGCTTCTTCAGCTGCGCGTGCTTCTCGTCCCAGCGCCTGCGCAGTTCCTCGAAGCGGGCGAACCGCTCCCGCCGGGCCTCGTGGTACGTCGCGAAACCGGCGCCGTGGATCCAGGCGTCCGCGCCGGTCGGGCTGGGCTCGACGCTGACGATCTTCTGGGCGGCGCGGGCGAGGAGTTCGCGGTCGTGGGAGACGAACAGGACGGTCTTGCGGGTCTCCTTGAGCCGCTCCTCCAGCCAGCGCTTGCCGGGCACGTCGAGGTAGTTGTCCGGCTCGTCGAGGAGCAGCACCTCGTCGGTGCCGCGCAGCAGGGCCTCGAGGACCAGGCGCTTCTGCTCGCCCCCGGACAGGGTACGGACCAGCCGCCACTGCGCCTTCTCGTAGGGGACGCCGAGGGCGGCCGTCGTGCAGATGTCCCAGAGGGTCTCGGCCTCGTAGCCGCGGACCTCGGCCCAGTCGGAGAGCGCCTGTGCGTAGCGCAGCTGGGAGGCCTCGTCGTCGACGGTCATCATCGCGTGCTCGGCGGCGTCCACGGCCCTCGCCGCCTCGCGGATCCCGGGCGTGGCCACGGAGACGAGCAGTTCCCGCACGGTCGTCTCGTCGCGCACGGAGCCCACGAACTGGCGCATCACGCCGAGTCCGCCGACCACGTTGGTGGTCCCCCCGTGGGGCTTGAGTTCTCCCGAGATCAGCCGCAGCAGGGTCGTCTTCCCGGCGCCGTTGGGCCCCACCAGAGCCACGACGGCCCCTTCTCCCACCCGGAACGACACATCGCCGAGCAGCGCCCTCCCGTCGGGAAGGTAGTACTCAAGATGTGCGGCTTCGAGGTATCCCATGGGCAGGCATTCTCCGGTGAGCGGGGACGAGGGGCAAACGCGTATCCGGCACAGGGCGCCGCCCGGGGGCGGGGAAACGCCTGATCCGGGGTAGACGCACCCGCATGACCCCGACCCCTGACGTCGATCTCACCGCCCTCGTACCGGGCCGCCACGCCCTTGGGGACCGTCTGCTGGCCGCGGACTGCCGGCTCTTCGAGGCGGTCGCGGCGCGGCACTGGCCGGGCGGCGACCCGGTGCTGCCGCGGCTGAGCCGTGGCGCGAACCACGGTCTGCTGTGGTTCGCCACGGCCGCCGCCGTGGCGGCGAGCCGCACACCGCGGGCCCGCCGGGCGGCGGCCCGCGGTGTCGCCTCGCTGGCCCTCGCCTCCGCGGCCATCAACACGATCGGCAAGCGTTCGGTGCGCCGCGCCCGTCCCGAACTGGACCCGGTCCCCCTCGTCCGGCAGCTGAAGAGGCAGCCGATCACCACCTCGTTCCCGTCGGGGCACGCCGCCTCGGCCGCGGCCTTCGCGACGGGTGTGGCGCTGGAGTCCCGGGGCTGGGGCGCCGTCGTCGCACCGCTGGCCGGGGCGGTCGCGCTGTCCCGTGTCTACACCGGCGTCCACTTCCCGAGCGATGTGCTGGCCGGTGCGGCGCTCGGCGTCGGCGCCGCGTACGCCGTACGGGCCCTGGTGCCCACCCGGGACCAGGTGACCCCGCCCGGCCGTCCGCGCGCGGACGCGCCCGCGCTGCCGGAGGGCGAGGGGCTGGTCATGGTGGCCAACACGGGCTCGGGCACCGCGGAGCGGGTCGGCGCGCTGGCCGCCGCGCTGCCGCGCGCGGAGGTCGTGGAGTGCGAACCCTCCGACATACGCGGGGAGTTGGAGAAGGCGGCGGCCCGCGCCCGGGTGCTGGGCGTGTGCGGCGGCGACGGCACGGTGAACACCGCCGCCGAGATCGCCCTGCGGCACGGCGTACCCCTCGCGGTCCTGCCGGGCGGCACCCTCAACCACTTCGCCCACGACCTCGGGGTGGAGGGCGAACGCGACCTGGTCCACGCGCTCCGGGAGGGCGAGGCGGTCCAGGTGGACGTGGGCCGGTTCGCGTCCGGCGACCGGACGGGCATCTTCGTCAACACCTGCAGCCTGGGCATCTATCCGGAGCTGGTGCGCGAGCGGGAGAACTGGTCCAAGGTGATCGGCAGTTGGCCCGCCGGGGTGCTTGGCGCGCTGCGCGTGCTGCGCGCCGACCACCACCCGCTGCGCGCCGAACTCGGCGGACGCACCCACCCGTTGTGGCTGCTGTTCGCCGGCAACGGCACCTACCACCGGATGGGGCTGGCGCCCGCCCGCCGCTTCGACCTCGCGGACGGGCGGCTGGACGTACGGGTGGTGCACGGCGGCCGCCATCCCGCGATGCGCCTGCTGGCCGCAGCCTTCGCGGGCCCGCTCACCCGCTCCCCCGCCCACGCGGCCGTCCGGGTGGGCCGTCTGCGCGTCGACGGCGTCGCGCCCGGCACGCTCCTCGCCTACGACGGCGAGGTCACCGAGGTGAGCGGCGACGTGACGCTGAGCAAGAGTCCCGGGGCGCTGACCGTCTACCGCCCGCACCCCGCGCACTGACGGCGCCCTCACGGCATTCCGGCAGGACCCGGCCCCGCCTCCGCCGGCACGCCCGTTCGCCCAACACGCCCCAGCGGTAGTCCACATGGCAAGATGCGGGTCTCATTATTCGGTAAGGACGCGTACGGTGATGCCATCGCCTCGCGGTGGGCCCACCCGTCGAGCGAGGCCCTGTCGGACCAGAAGGGGAACGGTCATGCCGAAGCCGCGGGAGACAGCCGTCTACACACACGGTCACCACGAGTCGGTGCTGCGCTCGCACACCTGGCGCACCGCCGCCAACTCGGCGGCGTACCTCCTCGGCTCGCTGAAGCCGCACATGAAGATCCTCGACATCGGGTGCGGCCCCGGCACCATCACCGCCGACCTGGCGGAACTGGTGCCCGACGGGCACGTCACCGGCGTCGACCACGCGCCCGGCATCCTGGACCGGGCGCGGCGGACGGCGGCCGGGCGCGGCCTGCTCAACGTCGACTTCGCGGTCGCCGACGTCCACACGCTGGACCATCCGGACGACACGTTCTGCGTGGTGCACGCCCACCAGGTGCTCCAGCACGTGGGCGACCCGGTGCGGGCGCTGCGCGAGATGCTCCGGGTCACCAGGCCGGGCGGGTTCGTCGCGGTCCGCGAGTCGGACTACTCGGCCATGACCTGGTATCCGGCGACGCCCGGCATGGACGACTGGCTGGACCTGTACCTGCGGGTCGCCCGGGCCAACGGGGGTGAGCCCGACGCGGGCCGGCGCCTCAAGGCGTGGGCGCTGGCCGCCGGGATCCGGGACATCACCGCCACGTCGAGCACGTGGACCTTCTCCACCGAGGAGGAACGCGAGTGGTGGAGCGGCCTGTGGGCGGACCGCACCCTGGCCTCCGCGTACGCGGAGCGCGCGACGGAGGGCGGCCACACGACCCCGGAGGGGCTGGCGGCCGTCTCGGAGGCCTGGCGGCAGTGGGGGCTGCGGGAGGACGGCTGGTTCTCCGTGCTGCACGGGGAGATTCTCTGCCGGAAAGCGGCCTGATCCCGCGATATCGGTAAATCCGGAACGCAGGAGGGTCACACCATGGTTCCCATCCTGCTGGTACTGCTGCTCGTACTGATTCTCTTCGGTGCGGGATTCGCGGTGAAACTGCTCCGGTGGACAGCGATCGCGGTCCTCGTCGTGCGGCTGCTCGGATTCCTGATGCGCAGTACGAACGCGTCCGGAAGCCGGGGCCGCTGGTACAGGTGGTAGGCCTTCATCCGGGAAACCCGGGGAGGAACGGCTTGGCGCGGCCCGAGATCCGGACGGTTCCGGATCTCGGGCCGCGGTCGCGCCACCACCACGCAGATCGCGCAGTTCAGCCAGGTCAAGCAGGTCAAGCAGGTCAAGCAGGTCAAGCAGGTCAAGCGAAGCCCACGAGATCCGCGAATCCCGTGAGGCGCGTGGCACCCGTGAAGGAGTAGGCGGCCCACGGCCCCTTCAGCTCCACCCGTATCCCCGGCTCCTCCCGGGCGCCCACGTTCACCCGCTCCACGAATTTCTCCGATTCCGCGCGCCGCACCAGATAGGCGGCATCGAGCACACGAATGTACGCCACCGGAGATCCGGGATTTCTTGACGTACGCACCACGGATTCCTCGGCGGACCGGGAAAGGGCGTCGTGCAACCGGCCCGTGAATTCATTCGCGCGTTCCGTCGTCCCGTTGGAGGGCCCGATCGTTTCCGCGTAAACCCGCACGCCCCATTCCACCCGCCCGTCGAGCCGGTCGAGGGTGCGCAGGAAATCCTCCTCGTGTTCCTCCATCATCACGCGTACGCCGCTGTCGTCCCGGAGCACGGTGGCGAGCCGGAGCGGCAGCGGGCTGGTGACGGCGGTGAGCGCGTCGATGACGCCCTGATGGGCGCGAGCCGTCGCCTCCAGCCACTTCACGTCCTCCAGCCGGCGACGCAGCGGCTCCGTGCCGAATTCCGCCTCCGGTACCGCGCCGACCACGGCGACCAGGTCGCCGTGCCGCAGCAGCTTGGGCGGGACGCCCGCGACCCCGGTCAGTTCGGCCGACAGCACCGCCGGGAAGGGGCGGCAGATCGCGTAGACGTAGCGCAGAGTACTCATGAGTTCTCCTCCCGCGGGTCCACACGGCTCCGGATCACTGCCCATGGTGCCCTCAGGTCTCCGGTCGGCGCACGACGGCCGTGCGCCCACGCGGTCCGGGCCCGGCGCGCCCTACGCTCCAGGCTCTGCGGACACCGCCGCGGGCGCCACCGCTGCCCCGGGCCCGCCGACCACCCTCGCCGACTCGGGCGAGGCGGTGTCGAGCGGCACCGACCCTGAACGGACCAGGCCCAACTGCACGGCTTGACGTGGCAACACGGCGTCCAGGAGCCAGTCGGCGGCGACCCGGACACGATTGGCCGGGAGAGCGGCGAGGTGGTAACCACGAGTGACGGCCGCGGCCACGGGCCCGGGCAGATGCACGCCCAGCGGATCGGCCACGGCCTCGACGCCCCCGAGATCGACGGTGAAGCCCAGCTCGCGGTGGCGGTAGGCGCGCCGTTCCCCGATGCCGAGCGAGGCGGCGACGTTGCGGGCGGCGATCCTCCCCTGGCGCCAGGCGTGCTGTGCCGTCATGGGGGTGTAGTGCCCGGGCTTCTCCAGATCGGGCACGGCCGCCGCGTCGCCGCAGGCGAACACGTCCGGGCGGCCCGGTACCCGCAGATACGGGTCGACGAGGAGCCGTCCCCGCTCCAGGGGCTGCCCGATCCCCTCGACCAGCGGATCGGGCCGTACTCCGGCACACCACACCAGCGTCCTGGTCTCGACGAACTCCCCGTCGGTGAGCCGCACTCCGTCGGAGGTCGCCTCCTCGACCGACGTCTCGGTGCGCACGTCGACCCCGCGTCGCCGCAGTACGCGGTCGGCGGTGCGCGACAGCCGCTCGTCCAGCTCGGGAAGCACGCGCGGGGCGGTGTCGAGCAGCAGCCAGCGCGGGGGCGCGCCGTCGCCGAGCGTCCGCCCGCGCACCAGCGCGTCGGTGAACAGCTTGCCCTGGGCGGCGACCTCGGTCCCGGTGTACCCGGCACCGACGACCACGAAGGTACGGCGGGCGGTACGGCCCCGCGGGTCCTCGGACACGGCGCCGAGCTCGATCTGCCGAGTCACGTGGTCCCGTAGGTACAGCGCTTCGGGCAGCCCCCGGAATCCGTGCGCGTGCTCGGCGACACCGGGCACGGGCAGCAGTTTGTTCACGCTGCCGACGGCGAGGACGAGACGGTCGTACACCAGCGTTCCGCTGTCACCCTCCGGGCCGGTGTAGCGCACGGTGCGCGCGTCGGGATCGATCCCGTCGGGCCGCGCCTCGCCGAGTACGAGGCGTACGTGGGGCAGCGTGCCCCGGAGCGGGACGGCGACCCGGCGCGGCTCCAGGATCCCGACGGCGACCTGGGGCAGCAGCGGGAGGTAGAGGAAGTGGTCGGTCGGGTTCAGCAGGGTGATGTCGGCCCTGCCCCGGACCAGCCGCGACAGGACGCGGGCGGTCCGGTAGCCGGCGAAACCGGCACCGACGATCAGAACGCGGGGTCGACTCACGGTGCTCCTTGGGCGCGGTGGCTCGTACGGGCCTTCCGCGTCCCCCCGCCCGGGAGACCCAAACACGGTCCCCGCCGGGTGACGGCCGGGATCACCGGAAGCGATCTCCCTCCCGGCCCGTTCCCAACTAGGCTTGTCCGCATGGAGATTCTGGGAGCCACGCTGCGCGTCTGCGTCGACGACCTGGAGACTGCGGTCCCCTTCTACGAACAGCTCGCCGGCGCCAGGGCGCTCCGCTTCGAGCGCGGTGGCGTGTCGGTCGCCGCGGTCGGCTGCTTCCTGCTGATGAGCGGACCCGAGTCCGAACTCGACGTGCTGCGCAGGGTCGCGGCGACGATCGCCGTCAAGGACGTCGAGGAGACCGGCCGGGTCCTGACCGGCCTCGGTGCCCGCGTGATCGCGGGCCCGGTGGAGACACCCGGCGGCCGCAACCTCATCGCCGTGCACCCGGACGGGTCGGTGTACGAGTACGCGGACCACGGCGTCTGAACCGCGTCGGCCCCGGGTGCTCCGCGGCGAGACGGAGCGCCCGGGGCCGTGACGGACTCCGGTGGTGAACGGCGACGGACTCAGGTCGCGGTCGGCGGCCGCATGCGGAAGTCGTGGCACGCGGGCAGCGGTTCGTCGCTGAGCCGGGACCACAGACGGTCGATCGTCTCGGCTCCCTCACGCAGGTCGGCGGCTTCGAAGCCCTCGTCGAAGATCGTCCGCGCGTCCTCGCGGCGCCCCTCGGCGAGCAGCAGCTCCGCCTCGACGAGACGGAACCGGCCGCGGGCGCGGGTCGCCGGGCGCAGCCGTTCCCACACGGCACGCGCGTCCGCCGGTCGGCTGACCCTCAGCAGCGCCTCGATGGCCTCGCGGCCGAGTGCGGCGGTCGCCGCGGTCCACCGCTCCCCGTCGTCGCGCCGTTCCCGGCACAGGTCGTCGAAGGCCTCGGCGTAACGGTCGGCGGCCCGCTCGTGGTTGCCGCTCTCCTCGTCGGCGACGGCGAGACAGCGCAGCAACGGCCAGAGCGACGGGGCGAGTTCGAGCGCACGCTCCCAACTCCGCACGGCCTGGGCGAGATCACCGGCATGCCACTGGGCCACTCCGAGGTGGTACTCGGTGATCGGTGCGGCGGGAGCCGTCTCCAGCATGTCGCGCCAGTGCGACGCCACCAGTGTCTCGCCGGGTGGCCCGGCCCGCCGGGGCTCCGGAAACGCGCCGGACCGCAGCAGTTCCCGCCATGGCTCCTGGTCGTCCCCGAGTGTGTGCTCGGCGAACGGCGTACCGGGCAACTTGTGGGCGCCGCGCAGCACTTCGAGCGCTCCCCAGCCCGATCCGGTGGCGAGCGTCTCGCCGGGCTCCGTGTCGGCGTACGGCAGCCAGGCGGCGTACGCGGCGTCGACCTGGTCCCGGGAGAGGACGGATTCCAGCCTGTCCTCGGCGTGCGCCCGCGCGGCCTCCCAGTCCTTCCCGTGCGCCGCCTGCGGACTCAGGGTCAACGGGCCGTACGCCTCCAGCCAGGAGACGTCGCTCTCGGGCTCGAGCCGCACGTGCTCCAACTGGGTGCGGGCGAGCCCGGCCTGGATCTCGCAGTACCCGCCGGTCCCCGGCTCGGTGAGCCACTCCTGCCAGCGCCGCCCGCCGGGACCCGAGCCCCAGACGAACAGCTTGCGGCCGCGCAGGGCGTCGGTCGACGTCTGGACCAGCCCCTCGCCCGTGTCGTCGACCGCGGCGATCCAGCGGCGCCGCCCGTCGGGCACCTCGTAGAAGTAGTCGGCGGGGAAGGTGCTCTTGAGCGGGTACGTGCGGTCGATTCCGTCGTACGTGGGCACGGGCACCCGGCGCAGCCGTCGCTCGTACCCGAAGTGATAGGCCTCCTCGGCCGGGGCGAGGACCCTGCGTTCCTCGGGGACCGCGATATTGGACCACCAGTACAGCGGGGCCGCCTTCTCGTGCGGGTTGCGGACGCGGACGCCGACGTACAGGAAGTCGGAGCCGTCGGGCAGCCAGAGGTCGACCTGGAAGGGGAGGTCGCGCAGCCGTTCCCACTCCCACAGACGGAGCATCTCGCCGCCGTCGGGGGCCGGGACACGGGCGGCGTGCACGGGTGAGCACGACAGGGTGGTGTGTCCGGTCGCGCCGATGTTCCACTCGATGCCGCCGGAGAACCAGGCGCCGTTGAGCGCGAAGCAGGCGGGCTGGAGCACCGGGTTGCGGTAGAGGAGTTCCGTCTCGGAGGGTTTGTGGAACAGGGAGACGACACGGCCTCCGAAGCCGGGCAGCACGGTGGCGCGCAGCCGGTCGTTCTCGATCACGATCGTGTCGAGTCCACGGAGCGGGCGTTCTCGCTCGTACCCGTCCCGGATGCGCTCCGGCAGCACGCTGCGCAGCGGCTCGTACCCGATCTGGCGGGCCATGTCGCGCGGCAGGCCGACGAGGTCGCGGTCGTCGATGCGGTGCATCTCGTCGAGGGTCCGCAGGGGCGGCAGCGGATTGCTCGGGCCGAGCTCCGCGGCCGGGAGTATCAGTACGTCACGTCGGATCGTCGTCACGATGACCATGGAACATGGTCATCGGCCTGCTGACCAGGGTGTCCGCTCGTCTCAATCAGGTCAAGGATTCCGGGCGGGCCCCGGGCTCACCCGTGGCGGTCGTCAGCGGGGCCCGGTCATCTCCGAGGTGATCGCCCACCGCTCGTGGTCCCGCCAGGCGCCGTCGATGTGGATGAAGTCCGGTGAGAAGCCCTCGCGCCGGAAGCCGCAGCGCCGGGCGAGCGCGATCGAACCCGTGTTGCCGGGCTGCACGTTGATCTCCAGCCGGTGCAGGCCCAACTCCCCGAACGCGTACCGCACGACGAGGTCGAGCGCCTCGGTCATCAGCCCTCGTCCCGCGGCGTGCGCGAAGGCGCCGTAGCCGAGGGCCCCGCACAGGAAACCGCCCGCGACGATGTTGTTGATGTTGATGAAGCCGGCGATCGCCCCGCTGTCCCGTTCGCAGACGAGGAACCCGGCCTTGGTCGGGTCCTCGATGAGCCGCCCCGCGTAGCGGGCGTAGGCGTCGGCGCTGCCGGGCGGGAAGAGCCACGGCTCGTGGAGGCTCCTGCTCTCCCTGGCCCGTTCGGTGAACTCGGCGCCGTCCTCCTGGGTGAAGTGACGCAGGCCCACCCGAGGGCCCGCGGCGAGGTAACCGGCGTTCTCAGGCATCGGATCACCCTACGCGAGCACGCGTTCAGCGTCTGCGGCGCACGGCGTAGGCGCCGCACAGCGCGCCGATCACCCCGGTGGCGAGCAGCGCCGTCCACAGCGGCATGGTCACCTCGGGGACGAGCAGCCGGATCCTGGTGCCGCGGGTGTTCTCGAAGATGAAGATCAGCGCGAGCACGGCCAGCAGCGCGACCGCGACCCTGGCCGGGGTCAGCGGTCCTTCACGGGAGGGCTCGCCACCGCTCGCGCCGACGCTCTCGGAGGGCTTCGGACTCATGCGCCCAGCATGATCGGTGAGGCGTCGGTACGCACGGTGGAAACCTCCTCCGAGTGACACGGGACGCCGGTCCCGACGCCTGGTCGCCGGGCGCGGCGGACCCGTAGGGGCTCCCCCGTCAGGCCAGGGCCGGCTCGTCCAGTGTCAGCGTCCCGGCCTCCGCGTCCAGCTCCGCCGGGAGCCCGAACGGTATCGTCAGCGCCCCCTCGCCGTGTCCGAACCCGAAGTGCTCGACGACCGGCACGCCGAGCCCGCCGAGCCGGTCGGCGAACACCGCGCGCAGTCCGTCGTACGGTCCGCAGTCCACCCACGAGCCGAGCGCGACCCCGGCCACCCCGTCGAGCCAGCCGGCCCGCAGCAGTTGCGTCAGGAGCCGGTCCAGCCGGTAGGCCTCCTCGCCGATGTCCTCGATGAGCAGCAGTCCGCCCCGGGCACAGGAGCGGGCGTGCGGTGTGCCGAGGTCCGCCGCCAGCAGGCTCACGCAGCCGCCGAGCGTGACGCCACGGGCCCGGCCCGGCACCAGCGCGACGCTCGTGCCGGAGGCGATGGTCCGCACCGACTCGGGTTCGAAGAGCGTCGCCCGCAGATGGTCCTGCGCCCGGGCGTTCTTCAGGAAGTCGACGGCGGCGACCATCGGTCCGTGCAGGGTCGCGAGCCCCGTCCGCGTCGCGAACGCCTCGTGCAGTGCCGTGATGTCGCTGAACCCGAGGAAGACCTTGGGTCCGGCGGCCCGGATCGCGTCCCAGTCGAGCAGGTCGATCATGCGCTGAGCGCCGTAGCCGCCGCGGGCGCACAGCACCGCGGCCACGTCCGGGTCGCACCAGGCGGCCTGGAAGTCGGCGGCGCGGTCCGCGTCCTTCCCCGCGAGGTAGTCGAACTCCCCGTGCCGGTCCAGGACGTGAGGGGCCACGACCGGGTCGAGGTCCCAGCCGCGCAGGATGTCGAGGCCGGCCTGGAGCCGCTCCTCGGGAACGGGTCCGCTGGGCGCCACGACGGCGACCCTGGCTCCCGGGGCGAGCCTCGGAGGCCGGGTCAGAGGGGCGATCGGTGCGGTCGTTCGGGTCACTCGTACTGCTCCAGTTCCTGGTCGTTCATCCGGACGCGCTCGTCCCGCGCCCCGGTTCGTGAGTGCGTCGCGCGGTCCGGCTCGCGGCGGGCGGCGGGCGGCGGCCTCATTTGGACAGCTCCAGCGTGGGGACTCCGGGCGGGTTCAGTCCGAAGACCTGCGCGTACAGGGAGAGTTCGGCCTCCAGGGCGCGCACCACCGTCTCGGCACGGCGGAAGCCGTGCCCCTCCCCCTCGAACGCGATGTAGGCGTGCGGCACCCGGCGGCCCCGTTCCTCCAGCGCGGCCAGGAAGCGTTCGCACTGCGCGGGCGGGCAGACGACGTCGTCGAGTCCCTGGAGCAGCAGGAAGGGGACGGCGATCCGGTCGGCGTGCGCGGTGGGCGAACGCTCCGCGTACCGGCCCGGCACCTCGGCGATCGGACCGATCAGCGATTCCAGGTACCGCGACTCGAAGTCGTGGGTCTCGCCCGACGCCCACTCGCTGAGGTCGAGGACGGGATAGAGGATCGTGCCGCAGGCGTAGACGTCGGTGGCGACCAGCGAGGACGCGGCGGTCCAGCCGCCCGCGCTGCCACCGCGGATCGCGAGCCGCCGCCGGTCGGCGGTGCCCTCCTCGGCGAGTGCCAGCGCGACGGCGGCACAGTCCTCCACGTCGACGACGCCCCACTGTTCGCTCAGCTGGTTGCGGTACTCCCGTCCGTGACCGGTCGATCCGCCGTAGTCGACCTCGGCCACGCCGATTCCGCGCGAGGTGAAGTAGGCGATCTCCAGGTCGAGGACCAGGGGTGACCGGCTGGTGGGGCCGCCGTGGACCCGTACGACGTACGGCGGGAGCTCGTCGGCCCGGGCGACGTGGTCGGGGTGGTGCGGCGGGTAGACGTGGGCGTGGATCTCGCGTCCCTCGGGCCCGGTGAAGGCGCGGATCTGGGGTTCCGGGTAGTACGCGGGGTCGACCGGGTCGTCGTGCGCGGCGCCGATCACCCGGGCGTGCCCGGTCCTGGCGTCCAGTTCCACGACCTCGTGCGCGCTGCGCGGGCTCGCTCCGACGCCCACGATCCTGCTGCCGCGCACGGCGAGCGTCGGCGCGAACTCGGTCCAGGGGCCGGCGTTGTCGACGAGTTCACCGGTCTCCGGGTCCAGTATCCCGAGGACGGCGGCGCCCCGTCCGTGCACGACGGCGATCAGACCGGTGGCCAGGGGCGCGAACCAGCGCTGTCCGATCTTCCAGAGGGGGCCGCCGAACTCCTCCTCGCGCGGACAGAGGGCGATCGCCCCGCCGTCCGTGCCGAGGCGGTGGAGATTCCACCAGCCGGTGCGGTCACTGGCGTAGAGCAGCGTGCCGTCGGGCGCCCAGTCGACCTGGACGACGGACTCCTCCGGGCCCCCCGCGACGGTCCGGGGGCCGGACAGCGTGCCGTCGTCGGTGACGTCGGCGAGGATCACCTCGGTGCCGTCCCACGGCATCCGCGGGTGGTCCCAGGCGATCCAGGCGGCCCTGCGCCCGTCGGGCGAGAGCCGGGGCCCGGTGACGAACCGGTGCCGTCCGTCGGACAGTTCCCGCACGGCGTCCCGGTCCCGCGCCGCCGATCCGTCCAGCGGCACCGCCACGAGGACGCGGCGTACGTCGGTGGGTCCGTCGCCGGTGAACTCCTCCAGGACGCACCACACTTCGCCTCGCTCCGTCCGGATCTGCGGGTCCACCCAGCGCAGTCCGCCGCCCACCGGCGAGACCGGGGTCAACGGGCGTGGTTCACCGCCGGGTTCGAAGCGGTAGAGGCGCTGGTCGTCGAAGCCGACGAAGACGACCAGCGGGCCTTCGGGGAGCATGACTCCCGCCCACGGGTGACCGCCGTACTCCATGACGCGACTGCGCACGTTCCAGGGGGCCGGGAGCACCGTCTCCTCGCTGCCGTCCTCCTTGCGCCGGACCAGTGTGCGCCGCCCGCCCTCGGCGGGCCGGGGCTCGGTCCACCAGGCCTCGTCCCCGACGAAGCCGACGAACTCGGGATGCCCGTCGTGGGCCGCGGCCAGTGCCGCGTCGATCGGCGACGGCCAGGAGCCGTATGGCAGAGTCCGCATCTCGTCCCCCTAGGCCGTGCGCAGAAAGCGGTCGAGGACGCGGACGCCGAAGTGGAGCGCCTCGACCGGCACGCGCTCGTCGACTCCGTGGAACAGCGCCTGGTAGTCGAAGCCCTCCGGGAGCTTGAGCGGCGCGAAGCCGTATCCGGTGATGCCGAGGCGGGAGAACTGTTTGGCGTCCGTGCCGCCCGACATGCAGTACGGCACGACGTGGCCCTCGGGTGCGAACTCCTCGACGGCGGCGCGCATGCGCGCGTACGTCGGGGAGTCCAACGGCGCCTGGAGGGCGACCTCGCGGTGGTGGAACTCCCATTCCACGTCGGGGCCGGTGAGTCGGTCCATCGTCGTGCGGAACTCGTCCTCGCCACCGGGCACGTACCGGCCGTCGACGTACGCGACGGCCTCGCCCGGAATCACGTTGATCTTGTAGCCGGCGCTCAGCATGGTCGGGTTGGCGCTGTTGCGGACGGTCGGCTCGACCAGCGCGGCGGCCGGTCCGAGCTTTCGCAGGAGGGCGTCCACGTCGTCCAGGCCGCCGTCCACGCCGTACAGGGCGGCGAGTTCGGTGAGGGCGGCCCGCACGGTCGGGGTGAGGCGGGGCGGCCACTCGTGGGCGCCGATGCGGGTGATCGCGGCGGCCAGCCGGGTCACCGCGTTGCTCCGGTTCACCTTGGAACCGTGGCCGGCCCGCCCCCGGGCGGTGAGTTTGAGCCATCCGGTACCGCGCTCGCCCGCCGCGATCGGATACAGCTGCCGTCCGCTGCCGTCGTGGAAGGTGAACGCCCCCGATTCACTGATCCCCTCGGTGCAGCCCTCGAAGAGTCCGGGATGCTCGTCGGCGAGGAAGCCCGAGCCGTCCTCGGCACTCGCCTCCTCGTCGGCGGTGAAGGCGATGACCAGGTCACGCCGGGGCCGCGCGCCCTCGCGCGCCCAGGACCGGACGACCGCGAGGATCATCGCGTCCATGTTCTTCATGTCGACGGCGCCCCGCCCCCACACGACCCCGTCGCGGATCTCCCCCGAGAACGGGTGGACGCTCCAGTCCTCCGCCCGCGCGGGCACCACGTCCAGATGACCGTGGACGAGCAGGGCGTCGGCGGACGGGTCGGTGCCCTCCAGTCGGGCGACGACGTTCGTCCGCCCTTCGGTCCGCTCCAGGAGCGTGGGTTCGAGACCCGTCTCGGCCAGCAGCGCGGCGGCGTACTCGGCCGCGGGGCGTTCCCGGCAGTCGCCGCCGCCCCGGTTGGTGGTGTCGATCCGGATGAGGTCGGAAGTGAAGCGGACGACCTCGTCCAGTGCCCGTGCGTCAGCCATACTGCTCCTCCACCGCGGCCGAGACGATCGTGGTGACCGCCTTGAAGGTCCGAATCCCCTCGTACATGGTGTCGCTGGTGTACGCGACCTTCCGCTCCCCGATCCGGCCTACTCCGGGCACGACCGTGGCGGCCATCGCCAGGTGCTCGGCGTCGAATTCCAGGGCGATGGTGAACGGTCCGGCGACGGCCGGCTCGTGCCGCACCGCCAGCGCCGCCGCCTCCTTCGCCGCGGCCCGGATGTCCGCGGCGGTCCTGGCCGGTGTGCGGCACACGGCCGCGTACCGCGAGACATGGTCCTTCACGGCGACCTTCGGCGCCTCGGGCGCGTACCCCAGCGCGTCCTCGCACGCCACGTCGTCGCCGGTGACCAGCACGACCGGCACGCCGTACTCGGCGACGACGCGGGCGTTCAGCAGGCCTTCGCTCGCCCGCTCGTCGTCGATCCACACGCCGGTGATCGAGTTCGCCAGATAGGTGTGCGCGAGGACGCCCTCCATGCCGGCTCCCGCGTGGTAGCCGACGAACGCGATGCCGTCCACGTCGCCGTGCTGCACGCCCTCGACCATGGAGAGCGACTTGTGCCGCCCGGTGAGCATCTCGGCTCTCTCGTCGAGCTTCTCCAGCAGCAGGTTCCGCATGCTCCAATGCGCCTCGTTGATCAGCACCTCGTCGGCGCCGCCGTCGAAGAAGCCGAGCACCGCGGCGTTCACGTCCGAGGTGAACAGGGCGCGGCAGCGCTCCCACTGCGGCGTCCCCGGCAGCACGTCGGCCGGCCAGGTCACGCCCGTGGCGCCTTCCATGTCGGCGCTGATGAGGATCTTCATGCCCAAAACCGTACGCGCTCCGGCCCGGGCCCGGCAGAGCCTGTGGACAACTCTCACCGGTCCGGACCGCCGGCGTCACCCGGAACGGCCCGCCACCAGCCACTTCGACGGAAGCTCGATGAGGGTGCCGTCGGGCAGGTGCTCGGTCGTGACGAGCGGGAGTTCACCGCTCGCGAGGACCGTGAGGCCCGCCGCGCGCACGTACCCGGGGACCGCCGCGTCCGCGACCTCGCCGGGGGCGATGCCGTGCCGGAACACCGGGGCCAGCTTGGGCGGAGGTCCGTCCGCGCTCTGGGCGAGGCCCCGCAGGATCGAGCCCGCGGCCTCGGCCAGTTCCACGAGGAAGACCCGGCCCCGCTCCCCCACCAGGGTGGCGAGACCGTCCGCCAGCGGCTGCCGGTCGTCCGGCTCGGCCTGGTGGAGCACGCCCCGCATATAGACGTTGGCGTCGCCGAGCTCCGCGTGCAGCACCTCGGTCTCGGCCTTGTCCGTCGCGTCGAGCAGCCGGTAACGGGCCACACCCGCCGGGTCGGCGTCGCGGGCGCGGTCGAGCGCCGGCGCCGCCAGGTCGGTGCCGACGACCCGCGGGAACCGGTCGGCGAAGTAGCGGGTCTGGGTGCCGTTGCCGCAGCCGAGGTCCACGAAGGGCAGGTCGGCCGCGGCCAGGTGCGGTTCGAAGAGGGCGAGATGGACCCCCGCCGTGACCGCGGGCGCGGCGTCCCAGAGGACCTCGCCCTGTTCCGCGGGAGCCTCGCGCCAGAAGCCCTCCCAGGCTCCCCTGTACCGACTGTTCACGCTCATGCCCGCTCCCGGGGTCGCGACCGCGCCCGCCTGGACCCGGCGGGCCTGTTCGGTCTATCGCGCCCGGAGCGCGACGACAAGCGGACGGCGCGATGCTTCACCGCTCTTTCGAACCGTGTACGCCCCGGTGCGCCGAGTGAGCCCCTGCCGGGTGAACGTCGCACGGACGGATCAGCGTCGCGGGAGCGTCAGTTCGAACCACACGGTCTTGCCCGCGCCGGTCCGGCTGGCCCCCCACTCACGGGACAACGCGCTGACGAGCCGCAGGCCCCGTCCGAACTCGTCGCCGGGACCCGCGCTGAGCAGGGTCGGGAGCGTCTGGTCGTCGTCGTCCACCTCGCACAGCAGGGTGTCCCCACGAACGAGCCGCAGCTCGATCCGGCGGCTGCGCGTGTGCCGTACGGCGTTGGTGACGAGTTCTCCCGCCATCAGCCCGGCGTTGTCCGCGAGCCCGGTCAGACCCCAGGCGTGGAGTTGTTCGTGGACGACGGCGCGCGCCCTGCCGACCTCTACCGGGTCGAGCGCGAGGCGCCACACGGCGACGTCCTCGGAGCCGATCCCGTTGAGCCGGGCCAGGAGCAGGGCGACATCGTCCTTGCGCCCGCCACGGGTGTTGAGCGCGCGGATGATGGTGTCGCAGGCGTGGTCCATGGAGGCGGCCGGGTGGGCGGCGGACTCGCAGAGGGTGGCGAGGCCGACACCGATGTCCTCACCGCGCACCTCGACCAGCCCGTCGGTGCACATCACGAGGCGGTCGCCGGGTGCCACCGGTACGCGGACCGCCTCGAAGGGCACTCCGCCGACCCCGATGGGCGCGCCGGTGGGCAGGTCGAGCAGCTCGCTGCGACCGTCCTCGGCGCGGACCAGGACCGGCGGGATGTGGCCCGCGTTGGCGAGGCGCAGCTCGCCGGCGATCGGGTCATAGACGGCGTAGAGGCAGGTGGCGAGGTAGTTGTCGCCGAGACGCTGGGCGAGGTCGTCGAGGTTGCGCAGAAGCTGGGCGGGCGGCAGGTCCAGCGCGGCCATGGTCTGCACGGCGGTCCGCAACTGGCCCATCATCGCAGCCGAGTTGAGGCCGTGGCCCATGACGTCGCCGACGACCAGGGCGGTGCGCGAGCCGGGCAGCTTCACCGAGTCGAACCAGTCGCCGCCGACCCGTCCGAGGAGTGTGCCCGGCAGATAGCGGGTGGCGATGTCGCAGCCGGCCATGCGGGGCGCGATGGTCGGCAGCATGCTGTCCTGGAGGGTCTCGGCGACACTCTCCTGGTAGGTGTACATGCGGGCGTTGTCCAGCACCAGGCCGGCCCGGGCGGCCAGTTCGGCGCCGGTGACCCGGTCCATGTCGTTGAACTCGACGCGCTCCGGATGACGCAGCAGGATCATGAACCCGAGGACCACGTTGCGGGCCTTGAGCGGTACGACCAGCATGGAGCGGTCGGTGATGAGCGGCCTGATGTCGCGCTTCTCGAACTGCGCGGCGATCATGTGTCCCATCCGCTCGCTGATGCGCGGCACGAGGACGGGCTCACCGCTGGTCATGCACTGGAAGAAGGGCGTGTGCGCCGGGAAGGGCATGGCCTCGCCAACCGGTACGACGTCGTCCCAGCGGCCGGGCTCGTCCGTGTGCTCCAGGGCGACCCGGTGCCACATGGTGGTCGTGTCGGGCACTCCGTCGGGAAAGCCCTCACCGGCGACGACCTGCTCGCGCAGATAGGTGCCCGCCACGTCCGTGAAGCGCGGTACGACGGCCCGGCTGACCTCCAGGATGGTCTGCGTCAGGTCGAGGGAGGTCCCGATGCGCCCGCTGACCTCGTTCAGGAATTCCAGGCGCTCGCGCACGGCGACGTACTCGAGGTCCTCGCCCTCGTCCGGGACGTCCTCCGTCGTCGGCGCGCCGGTGGCCGCGGCGCGGGCCGCCCGTTCGCGGCGCGCCCTGCGTTCGGCGCGCCGGGGCACGCCCCACTCGGGGGTGACCGGAACCCGGTCGTTCTGGCTGAACTCCAGGACGGGGTAGCCCAGTTCGAGGACCTGCCCGACGATCCGGACGCTCTCGCCGACGCTCATGCTGGGCAGGATCTCGGGCAGCCGGCGGGCCAGTTCCTCGGCGCCGGGGAAGTCGGTGTGCAGCGCGAAACCGGGTGCGATGCGCTCGAAGGAGACGTCGTCGTCCTCGTGGCGCATCGCGGCCGCGTCGGCGGCGAGCACGAGCAGCCGCTCCGTGCCGGGCCCCACCAGCGGGTAGGCCCACCACAGGACGTCGACCCGGCCGGGTCCGCCGGCGGTGAGCCGGGCGCGTCCGGCGGCCGGGTAGGAGAGCCGCCCGTCCAGGGAGGCCTCCAGGCCGGGCCCGAGCCCGTCGTAGGTCGCGAAACTCCCGAAGTGGACCCCGTCCGCGTCCTCGGGGAGCGCGCCGGAGACGGGGAGCAGATCGACGGCGTGGCGGCCCAGTGCCTCGTCCTTGGAGACGCCGAACAGCCGTCGTGCGCCGCTGCTCCAGTGCGAGACCAGCCCGGCGCGGTCCACGACCACCACGGCCAGCGGGATGCGACCGGCCGCGGTGCGGTCCGCCTCGCCGTTCCCGGCTCCGCGGCCGGGAGCTGCGCCGACTTCGGTGCCACGGTCCATGGCCCAGGCCCTCTCTCCCCACGGCTCCGCGAGAACCGTGCCGCCTTCACCACCGTACGGCGGCGGTCCGTCGCGATGTGCGGCAATACGGGAATCGACCTCGGCGGGGGCGGCTCCGGCGCGCGGCGCGCCCCCGGCGGGGAGGTCCACTCGAACGGGAAGGGGCCCGGCACACCCTGGGGCAGGGCCCCGCCGGAACTACTTCTCGGTCTCCGTCGCGAGGTTCTCGAGCAGCGCGTCGTAGATGCGGCCGAGGCCCTTGGGCGCGAAGGTCCTCTCGAAGAAACCGCCGACGCCGCCCGCGCCGTTCCAGACGCTGCTGACGACGACGCGCGACCTGCCCTCGCCGGCCGGGGTCACCCGCCAGGTGGTGACCATGGAGGAGTTGCGGTCCTTCTCGACGAGTTCGCCGTCGGTGGGCCGGCTCACCACCAGCAGGCAGTCGCGGACGCGCTTGCTGGTGGCCTGGAGCTTCCAGTGGACGAGGGTGCCCTCGCCGTCGCCGCCCTCGCGCACCTCGTACTCGCTGAAGTGCTCGGGCAGCAGCTTCGGGCGCGTGCCGCTGTAGTCGGCCAGGGCGTCGAACACCTTCTCCGCGTCCGCCGCGATGACCCGCTCCGTCGTGGCCTCGACCTGCGCCATGGCACTTCCTCCAGCAGTTGGTTCCTCGGGGTGTGCGGCCAGCCAACCACCCGGCGCCCCGGGCGCCCAAATCGGGGTGCCCGCGGGAGGGGCGGTCCTGCCCGGCGCGCCGGGAAACCGGATCGCACGATCAAGGGAACATGTGTTCTATTCTCTTCCCAGTGCTATCGAGGAGGCGCCATGCGCTGGGAGAACCTGACGGCGGAACCCGCCGGGGCCCCCGCCCGGGACGCCGCGCTGTTCGGCGCGGACGCGGTGACCACACGGACCTTTGACACCCCGGAGTTCCGCGGCATCACGTTCCACGAGATACGGGCGCGGTCGATCGTGAACCGGGTGCCGGGGGCCTCCCGCATGCCCTTCGAGTGGACGGTCAACCCGTATCGCGGCTGCACGCACGCATGTGTCTACTGTTTCGCCCGCAAGACGCACAGCTACCTGGACCTCGACACCGGTATCGACTTCGACTCCCAGATCGTGGTGAAGGTCAACGCTCCGGAGCTGCTGCGCCGCCAGCTGGCCTCGCGCCGCTGGCAGGGGGAGCACATCGCGATGGGCACCAACGTCGACTGCTACCAGCGCGCGGAGGGCCGGTACGCGCTGATGCCGGGCATCATCGCGGCCCTGCGCGACCACGCGAACCCCTTCTCGATCCTGACGAAGGGCACGCTCATCCTGCGCGACCTCGATCTCCTGAGGCAGGCGTCCGAGGTCACCGACGTCGGGGTCTCGGTCTCCGTGGGCTTCACCGACACCGAGCTGTGGCGCACCGTGGAGCCGGGCACACCGGCCCCCGAGCGCCGCCTGGACGTCGTCCGCGCGCTGACGGACCACGGCATCGGCTGCGGCGTCCTGATGGCCCCGGTGATCCCCTTCCTGGGGGACCACCCCACCCAGCTGCGCTCCACCGTGCGGGCCGTCGCGGAGTCGGGAGCCACCTCGGTGACCCCGCTCGTCCTGCACCTGCGACCCGGCGCCCGCGAGTGGTTCATGGCCTGGCTGGAGCACCACCACCCGCACCTCGTGAAGCGCTACGAGCGGCTGTACGCGGAGGGGGCCTACGCCCCGAAGTGGTACCAGCGCCGGATCACCCGTCAGGTCCACGAGCTGGCCCAGGAGTACGGCATCGGCCCCACGCGCGCGGGAATGCCGCGCAGGATCACCGCCCCCGAACCGGCACCGCCCGCGCCGACCGGGCCGACTCAGCTGACGCTGCTCTGAAGGCCGTCCATCGGTCCGCCGCCCGCCCCGCGCGCCCTTCCGCGAAACCGTGCGGTCCAGGCGCCTCCTGAGATCGCCCCGGGTGGCATCCGAGCGCATGCCTCGGCCCAATCGGGTCGAGTCCCGCCGTGACAGGTTCCTCCGGGGGCCCACCACGGCACGATACGGCGAAGGCCGTGGCGTGCACGGCTCAAAATCCTCCGTCCTGGGAGGCCTTGTGAAGAAACGCGCAGTTGCTCTGTGCGGAGCGGCAGCCGTGCTGGCCGGGATGATCACGTCGGCCCCCGCCGACGCGGACGCCGGTTCCGCGGCCTCACCGCGCACCACCCGGACCGCGAAGCCCACCTGGAAGAAGTGCGGCACCAGCGACTACCCGACGCTCCAGTGCGCCTCCCTGAAGGTGCCGCTGGACCATGAGAACCCCTACGGCAAGCGTGTCACCCTCGCGCTGTCCCGCGTCCCGCACACCGCGAAGACGTACCAGGGACCGCTGCTGGTGAACCCGGGCGGTCCCGGCGGCAGCGGTCTGACGCTGGCCGGATTCGTCGCCGCCTCGCTGCCCAAGGCGGTGGCGGCGCAGTACGACGTCATCGGCTTCGACCCGCGCGGCGTCGGCGCGAGCAAGCCCGCGCTGGACTGCGAGCCCGGGCACTTCAAGCCCGTCCGTCCCGACTCCGTACCGAGCACCAGGGCCGTCGAGAAGGCCAATCTCGACCGCGCCAAGTCGTTCGCCGAGGCGTGCGGCAGGAAGTACGCGGACCTGCTGCCGTACCTCGACACGGTGAGCGCGGTCCGGGACCTGGACGCGATCCGCGGCGCGCTCGGCGCCAAGAAGATCAACTACTTCGGGTACTCGTACGGCACCTACCTGGGGGCCGTGTACGCCAAGCTCTACCCGGACCGGGTCCGCCGGCTGGTCCTCGACTCCATCGTCGACCCCACCGGTGTCTGGTACGACGACAACCTCGCCCAGGACTACGCCTTCAACGACCGCCACCTGGCGTTCCTGGCGTGGGTCGCCAAGAACGACACCGCGTACAGGCTCGGCACCGATCCGGCCAAGGTCGAGGCGAAGTGGTACGCGATGCGCGCGGCCCTCGCCAAGCACCCCGCCCAGAAGAAGGTGGGTGCCTCGGAGCTGGAGGACACCTTCATCCCGGGCGGTTACTACAACGGCTACTGGCCCTACCTCGCCCAGGCCTTCGCGTCCTACGTGAACAGCAAGGACTCGGACCCGCTGGTCGAGGCCTACGACAACTTCGCCGCCGTAGACGCGGCGGGCGACAACGGCTACAGCGTCTACACGTCGGTGCAGTGCCGTGACGCCTCCTGGCCGCGCGACTGGCACCAGTGGCGCGAGGACAACTGGGCGGTGTACGAGAAGGCGCCGTTCATGGCCTGGAACAACGCCTGGTACAACGCGCCCTGCGCGTTCTGGCCCACGGACTCGCTCCGGCCGGTGGACATCTCCAACCGCCGCCTGCCGCCGACCCTGCTCTTCCAGGCGACCGGCGACGCGGCCACCCCGTACGAGGGCGGCGTGACCGTCCATCACCAGCTGCGCGGCTCCAGCCTGGTGGTCGAGCAGGGCGGCGGGAACCACGGCATCACGCTGAGCGGCAACGCCTGCCTGGACAAGTACCTGGCGGCGTACCTGGCCGACGGCAAGGTGCCGCACGGCGACGGCGAGGTCGACGCGGTGTGCGACGCGCTGCCCGACCCGAAGCCGCTGAGCACGAAGACGGCGTCGACCTCCTCACGGGGTTCGGCACTGCACGGCCTGCTCGGCTACCGGGGCTGAACCTCCCCCGGACCGCGGCCCGTCGGGGGCGTTGTCGGACCCATGGTCCACCATGGACCCATGAGTGAACCGACGCGCGTCCCCGCCCCCGACGGGGTCGCCCCCGCCGCCGCGTACGCCCACGTCGTGGCGGCCACGGGCCGCTTCGTCGCGGTCTCGGGCCAGCTCCCGCTCGACGAGCACGGCGCACTCGTCGGCGAGGGCGACCCGGCGGCGCAGGCCCGTCAGGTGTTCGAGAACCTGCGGCGGTGCCTGGCCGCCGTGGACGCCGGCTTCGAGGACGTCGTGAAGCTCACCTGCTTCGTCACGGACATGGCCCATCTGCCCGCGATCCGGGCGGCCCGCGCCGAGCACATTCCCGCCGACCGCCTTCCGGCCTCCTCGGCGGTCCAGGTATCCGCGCTGGTGAGACCGGAGTTCCTGATGGAGATCGAGGCGTACGCGGTGACCGACGCGTGAGCGGGCTCCTTATCCGTGAGATGACCCTCGCCGACTGCTCGCGGGTGGCCGAGATCCGGGTGCTCGGCTGGCGGCGCGCGTACGAGGGACTGATCCCGCGGTCGTACCTGGACGGGCTGAGCGTGACCGAGGACGCGGCCCGCCGCCGCGACCGCCTCGAACAGGGCGACGGCACCGTGGTGAACCTGGTCGCGGAGCGCGCCGGCACCGTGGTCGGCTGGGCCTGCCACGGACCGGACCGGGACAGTGCGGACCGGGACAGTGAAGTCCGCACCGGGGACGTCGAGTTGTACGCGATCTACGTGCATCCCGATCTGCTGGGCCAGGGAATCGGACAGGCGCTGCTGCGGGAGTCCGCCCGCCGCTGCGCGACGGCCGGGCACGGGCGCATGCTGCTGTGGGTCCTCGAGGGGAACGCCCCGGCGCGCCGCTTCTACGAACGGGCGGGCTTCCTCCCCGACGGCGCCGAGGAGCCCTTCGAGGCGGCCGGGGTCGCGGTGCCCGAGCTGCGCTACGCACGCCCCCTGACCGGCACCGGCCTCGACTGAGAACCACCCGGCCCCGACCGACGGCATCGACGGACCGGCATCGGCCGGCCGACATCGGAACGACCCGCACCGGGCCGCCGACATCGACTTCGGCACCGGCTTCGGGTTCGGCACCGACGCCTGTACCGACCGGGACATGCCGACCGCCGCGCGCGCATACACGCCGACGGCCGGGCGCGGACGTACGCGCCGGTACGCCTAGACCTGTTCCTTCGGGAGTCGGGCCAGCGCGCGCACCGCCGTCTCCGCGAGCGCCGGGTGGGCCAGCGCCTCGTTCAGGACCGGGCGCGCGCGGGCGTCGCCCAGGGTGCCGAGGCCCTCGGCGCACGCGAGGGCGACCGCGCGGTACGGATCGCGCGGGCGCAGCCTGCGTCCCAGGGTCGTGATCAGCGCGGGCACGGATTCCGGGGCGCGCAGTTCGACCAGCAGCCGTACCGGCTGGAGGGCGTAGGCGACCCGGAGTTCGTTCGTCGCGAGCGCCGCCGCGGCGCGGGCCGTACGCGGGTCGCCGAGCCGGGACAGGGCGCGCGCGGCGGACGCGCAGCGCTGCGGATCGCGGTGGTTGAGCAGCAGGACGAGCGCCTCGAAGGCCCGTCGGTCTCCGGCGGTGCCGAGCCGGAAGGCGCCCAACTCCCGCGCCCAGAGCGGCTGCCCGGGATCGGTCAGCGCGGCCGCCAGCACGTCGGGATCCTCGGTGGCCGCGAGACGTTCGTACGCCGCCGCGTCCCGGGCCCCGGCCTCGGCCCGTAGACGCTCCGTGAGTGATCGCAACGCTTCGTCCATGGGGCCGAGCCTATGCATGCCCGTGAGGTGCGGGGACGTACATCACAAAGTCGGGGACTGGCGCGCTCGTTACCGGCGAGTTAAGCTCAGACGAGCGAGTTACCCACTCGCATCCAACTCGTGGTGGCCTGGTGACGCAGCCATCGCGAGCGCAGTCGGTTCGGTACTTCAGGTACCTCAGTACGACGTGGCTCCGGGACAGGGCCGGTCGGCTTCTCCGCCCATGGGCGTCCGTTCGTCGGCGCTCCGGGACGGCACCGGGCGTGTGCGCTCGTCAGCCCGGCAACACCCGCAACCTCCGCACCGTGTGCGCCTGTCGGCGTACCCGCGTGCGCTCCTCAGTCGTCACCCTCTTCAGGAGTCCCGCGATGGCCACTCCCCTGTCCGACACCTCCCTGTCCCCCCTGCGGACCGTCGCCGTCATCGGCCTCGGCACCATGGGCACCGGCATCGCCGAGGTCCTGGTCCGCGCCGGCCGTGACGTGATCGGCATCGACATCAGCGAGGCCGCGACCATCCAGGCCGTGGCCACCCTCGAGGCCTCCACGGCCCGCGCCGTGCGCCGTGAGCACCTCGACGAGCGGGAGCGCACGGACGCTCTCGCCCGCTTCCGCACCTTCACCGACCTCGCGGCCGCCGCCGAGGCCGACCTCGTCATCGAGGTGACCCCGGAGTCGTACGAGATCAAGCAGCAGGTCTTCCGGGCGCTCGACACGATCGTGCGCCCCGGGGCGATCCTCGCGACGGGCACCAACGCCCTGTCCGTGACGCGGCTGGCTGCCGACTCGGCCCATCCCGAGCGCGTGCTCGGCCTGCACTTCTTCAACCCGGCGCCCGCGATGAAGCTCGTCGAGGTCGTCTCCTCGGTGCTGACCGCGCCGACGGCCGTCGCCGCGGTCACCGACCTGGCGATCGAACTCGGCAAGGAGCCCGTCGCGGTCGGCGACCGCCCCGGTTTCGTCGCCGACGGGCTGCTGTTCGGCTACCTCAACCAGGCCGCCGCGATGTACGAGGCGAAGTACGCCTCCCGCGAGGACATCGACGCCGCGATGCGGCTCGGCTGCGGACTGCCGATGGGCCCGCTCGCGCTGCTCGACCTGATCGGCGTGGACACCGCCCGGACGGTCCTGGAGGCGATGTACTCCGAGTCCCACGACCGGCTGCACGCCCCCGCGCCGATCCTCAAGCAGCTCAGCGAGGCGGGCCTGACCGGGCGCAAGTCCGGGCGCGGCTTCTACTCGTACGAGGCGCCGGGCAGCGACGCCGTCGTGCGGGACGCGCTGACGCCCCTGGAGGACGCCGTCCTGGCCGAGGGCCGCATCATCCGCTCGGTGGGTGTCGCGGGCTCCGGCACGATGGCCTCCGGCATCGCCGAGGTCTTCGCGAAGGCCGGGTACGAGGTCGTCCTCGCGGCCCGTACGGAGGAGAAGGCGCAGACCGCGAAGGCGCGGATCGGCAAGTCGCTCTCCCGCTCCGTCGACAAGGGCCGGATGACGGCCGAGGCGGCGGCGAAGACCCTGGAGCTGATCACTCCGACCGGCAGCTACGACGACTTCGCCGAGGTCGATCTGGCGCTGGAGGCGGTCGCCGAGGACCTGGAGATCAAGCAGCAGCTGTTCGGCACGTTCGACAAGGTCTGCAAGCCCGGCGCGATCCTCGCCACCACCACCTCCTCGCTGCCCGTCGTCGCCTGCGCCCGCGCCACCTCGCGCCCGCAGGACGTGATCGGCATGCACTTCTTCAACCCGGCCCCGGCGATGAAGCTCGTCGAGGTCGTGCGGACCGTGCTGACCGCGGACGACGTGCACGCGACCGTGCGCGAGGTCTGCGGGAAGATCCGCAAGCACCCGGTGGACTGCGGTGACCGCGCCGGCTTCATCGTGAACGCGCTGCTGTTCCCGTACCTGAACAACGCGATCAAGATGGTGCAGGAGCACTACGCCTCGCTCGACGACATCGACGCCGCGATGAAGCTGGGCGGCGGCTACCCGATGGGTCCGTTCGAGCTGCTGGACGTGGTCGGTCTCGACGTCTCGCTGGCCATCGAGAAGGTCCTGCACCGCGAGTTCCGCGACCCGGGGCTGGCCCCCGCGCCGCTCCTGGAGCACCTGGTGGCCGCGGGCTGCCTCGGCCGCAAGACGGGCCGCGGCTTCCGCGAATATGCCCGCCGCTGAGCGTCCGGGCGACCTGTTCGCTGACGACACGGACTGGGGCGGACTGCTCGGCCCCGCCGGATACCCCCCGCCCGCCCAGGG
Source organism: Streptomyces sp. NPDC002580 (assembly GCF_042889485.1). Taxonomy (NCBI): domain Bacteria; kingdom Bacillati; phylum Actinomycetota; class Actinomycetes; order Kitasatosporales; family Streptomycetaceae; genus Streptomyces; species Streptomyces sp. NPDC002580. Next base: position 166,258 of record NZ_JBIAQZ010000004.1, read on the forward strand.
CGGGGGGATCCCCGGACATGCGCGCTCTCCTGCGCACATGCAGTACGTTCGGGTCATGCCCCAGCCCGCCAAGTCCTCACGTACCCCAGCCACGCCCGACGCGCCGGAGAGCGCCGCGGGCGGCCGCGCGGCGGCCCAACGGCTCAAGATGCGCCGGGAGCTGGCGGCCGCGGCCATGGAGCTGTTCGCGGCCAAGGGGTACGAGGCGACCACGGTCGACGAGATCGCGGCGCAGGCCGGGGTGGCCCGGCGTACGTTCTTCCGCCACTTCCGCTCCAAGGAAGAGGCGATCTTCCCCGACCACGACGACACCCTGATCCGGGCCGAGGCGGTGCTGAACGCGGCACCCGCGCACGAGCATCCGCTCGACACCGTGTGCCGCGGCATCAAGGAAGTCATGAAGATGTACGCGGCCCAGCCGGAGATCTCGGTGTCGCGCTACAAGCTGACGCGCGAGGTGCCGACGCTGCGCGAGGCCGAGATCGCCTCGGTGGCCCGCTACGAGCGGCTCTTCACCCGCTATCTCCTGGGCCACTTCGACGAGCACGCGCACGACGACGACGCCAACGACGATCCGCTGCTGGCGGAGGTCGCCGCGTCGGCCGTGGTCACGGCCCACAACCACGTCCTGCGGCGATGGCTGCGGGCCGGCGGTCAGGGCGACGTGGAGACCCAGCTGGACCACGCCTTCGCCATCGTCCGCAAGACCTTCGGCACGGGCATCGGCGCGGGACGGGAGACCGCGCCGAGACCGGCGCCGGCGTCGTCCTTCACCGACGGGGACGTCCTGGTGACGGTGGCCCGCGTCGACGCCCCGCTGGACCAGGTGATGCGCACGATCGAACAGGCCCTCAAGGAACGGTCGTAACGGCCGGCCGCTCAAGGGCGGCCCACGTACGCCGACCACACGCCGGACACGCTCACTTCGAGCGCGTCCGGCGTTTTCATGTCCACATTTGAGCGCTTTACGGACCAGTCTGATCGATCATCGCTCACGTGTTACGTAAAGATTTCACCTGAGCGCAATAACTGGCACTCCGTGCCTTGCCAGGTGACACGGCGTGCCATACGTTGAATGTGTCCGGGCGGCCGGCGTGCAGAGACCATTCGTACGCCGGCTGTCCCCGCAAGCCCCATGGCCTGCGCGCCCGGACGCCTGCGTCACAGGCAACCTCCTGCGCCAACCACAGCGCTGCCACAGCACCACCTCCGCCGAACCGACGGCACCCCCAGCACAACCGACGTACCCCTCAGCGTTCCCCCTCAGAACGCACATCGCCGGAGGCAACACCGTGAAGGAAATCCTGGACGCGATTCAGTCGCGGACCGCCACGTCCGCCGACTTCGCCGCACTTCCGCTCCCCGAGTCCTACCGCGCGATCACCGTGCACAAGGACGAGGCGGAGATGTTCGCCGGGCTCGACAGCCGCGACAAGGACCCCCGCAAGTCGATCCACCTGGACGACGTGCCGGTGCCGGAGCTCGGCCCCGGCGAGGCCCTGGTGGCCGTCATGGCGTCCTCCGTGAACTACAACTCGGTCTGGACCTCGATCTTCGAGCCGGTGTCGACCTTCAACTTCCTGGAGCGCTACGGGCGGCTCAGCGACCTCAGCAAGCGCCACGACCTGCCGTACCACATCATCGGTTCGGACCTCGCGGGCGTCGTCCTGCGCACCGGCCCGGGAGTCAACTCCTGGAAGCCCGGCGACGAGGTCGTCGCGCACTGCCTGTCCGTCGAGCTGGAGTCCTCCGACGGCCACAACGACACGATGCTCGACCCCGAGCAGCGCATCTGGGGCTTCGAGACGAACTTCGGCGGTCTCGCCGAGATCGCGCTCGTCAAGTCCAACCAGCTGATGCCGAAGCCGGACCACCTGAGCTGGGAGGAGGCCGCCGCTCCCGGACTGGTGAACTCCACCGCCTACCGGCAGCTGGTCTCCCGCAACGGCGCCGGCATGAAGCAGGGCGACAACGTCCTGATCTGGGGCGCGAGCGGCGGACTGGGCAGCTACGCCACGCAGTTCGCGCTCGCCGGTGGTGCCAACCCGATCTGCGTCGTCTCCAGCGAGCAGAAGGCGGACATCTGCCGGTCGATGGGCGCCGAGGCGATCATCGACCGCAACGCCGAGGGCTACAAGTTCTGGAAGGACGAGAACACCCAGGACCCGAAGGAGTGGAAGCGCTTCGGCAAGCGCATCCGCGAGTTCACCGGGGGCGAGGACATCGACATCGTCTTCGAGCACCCGGGCCGCGAGACCTTCGGCGCGAGCGTCTACGTCACCCGCAAGGGCGGCACCATCACCACCTGCGCCTCGACCTCGGGCTACATGCACGAGTACGACAACCGCTACCTGTGGATGTCGCTGAAGCGGATCATCGGCTCGCACTTCGCGAACTACCGCGAGGCCTGGGAGGCCAACCGGCTCGTCGCCAAGGGCAAGATCCACCCGACGCTCTCCAAGGTCTACTCCCTGGAGGACACCGGGCAGGCCGCCCACGACGTGCACCGCAACCTCCACCAGGGCAAGGTCGGCGTGCTCGCGCTGGCGCCCGAGGAGGGCCTGGGCGTGCGCGACGAGGAGAAGCGCGCCCAGCACATCGACGCCATCAACCGCTTCCGGAACGTCTGAGGTCCACCATGACAGAGCGTCAGACAGCCGACGGGCAGAGGGTGAAGGACCGGCCGTGGCTCATGCGCACGTACGCCGGCCACTCCACGGCCGAGGCGTCCAACGAGTTGTACCGGCGCAACCTCGCCAAGGGGCAGACGGGTCTCTCCGTGGCCTTCGACCTGCCGACGCAGACCGGCTACGACCCCGACCACATCCTCGCCCGCGGCGAGGTCGGCCGGGTCGGCGTGCCGGTCTCGCACCTCGGTGACATGCGCCGGCTGTTCCAGGACATCCCCCTGGAGCAGATGAACACCTCGATGACCATCAACGCCACCGCCATGTGGCTGCTGGCGCTCTATCAGGTCGTCGCCGAGGAGCAGGGTGTCGACATCACCAAGCTCCAGGGGACGACCCAGAACGACATCGTGAAGGAGTACCTCTCGCGGGGGACGCACGTCTTCCCGCCGGTGCCCTCGCTCCGTCTCACGACGGACATGATCACGTACACGGTCAACCACATCCCCAAGTGGAACCCGATCAACATCTGCAGCTACCACCTGCAGGAGGCGGGCGCCACACCGGTCCAGGAGATCGCTTACGCGATGTCCACCGCGATCGCCGTCCTGGACGCGGTGTTCGAGTCCGGGCAGATCCCCGAGGACCGCAGGGGCGACGTGGTCGCCCGCATCTCCTTCTTCGTGAACGCGGGCGTCCGCTTCATCGAGGAGATGTGCAAGATGCGGGCGTTCGGACGCATCTGGGACAAGATCACCCGCGAGCGGTACGGCATCGAGGACCCCAAGCAGCGGCGCTTCCGGTACGGGGTCCAGGTCAACTCCCTCGGTCTGACCGAGGCCCAGCCGGAGAACAACGTCCAGCGGATCGTGCTCGAGATGCTGGCCGTGACCCTCTCCAAGGACGCCCGCGCCCGCGCCGTGCAACTGCCCGCCTGGAACGAGGCGCTGGGCCTGCCCCGCCCCTGGGACCAGCAGTGGTCGCTGCGCATCCAGCAGGTGCTGGCGCACGAGAGCGACCTGCTGGAGTACGAGGACATCTTCGAGGGCTCGCACGTCGTCGAGGCCAAGGTGGCGTCCCTCGTCGAGGAGTCGCTGGCCGAGATCGCGCGGATCGAGGAGATGGGCGGCGCGATGGCCGCCGTCGAGTCGGGCTACCTGAAGTCGCAGCTCGTGTCCTCGCACGCCGAGCGCCGGGCCCGTATCGAGGGCGGTACCGACAAGATCGTCGGCGTCAACATCTTCGAGTCGACCGAGCCGAACCCGCTCACGGCCGACCTGGACGCGGCGATCATGACGGTCGACCCCTCGGTCGAGGCCCAGGCGATCTCCGCGCTCCAGACCTGGCGGGACACCCGCTACCAGCCGCCCTTCAACCACCCGCGTCCGTGCAAGGCGCTGGAGCGGCTGAAGGAGGCCGCGAAGGGCACCGCCAACCTCATGGAGGCCACCCTGGAGTGCGCCCGCGCCGGTGTCACGACCGGTGAGTGGGCCGGGGCCCTGCGCGAGGTGTTCGGCGAGTTCCGCGCCCCGACCGGGGTGTCGTCCGCGCCCGTCGCCATCTCCGCCGAGGAGGGCACGGGGCTCGCCCTGGTGCGCCGCAAGGTGGAGCTGACCGCGGACGAGATGGGCGTCGGCAAGCTCCGCTTCCTGGTGGGCAAGCCGGGCCTGGACGGTCACTCCAACGGCGCCGAGCAGATCGCCGTGCGGGCCCGCGACGCCGGCTTCGAGGTCGTCTACCAGGGCATCCGGCTGACCCCCGACCAGATCGTGGACGCGGCCGTGGCCGAGGACGTGCACGCCGTGGGCCTGTCCATCCTGTCCGGCTCGCACGCCCAGCTGGTGCCGGACGTCCTGGAGAAGCTGCGCAAGGCCGGCGCGGCCGACATTCCGGTGATCGCGGGCGGGATCATCCCGAACGCCGACGCCGAACAGCTGCGGGCCGCAGGAGTGGCCGCGGTCTTCACCCCGAAGGACTTCGACATCACCGGAATCATCGGCCGTATCGTCGACGAGATCCGGAAAGCGAACAAGCTCGACCCCCTGGAGGTCCCCGCATGACCAGCCCTGTTCCCCAGGTCAACCGCCTTCGCCCGCGGCGCTCCTGCCTGGCCGTACCGGGAAGCAACCCCCGGTTCCTGGAGAAGGCCCAGGGCCTCCCGGCGGACCAGGTCTTCCTCGACCTGGAGGACGCGTGCGCGCCGCTCGCCAAGCCCGAGGCCCGGCACACCATCGTCAAGTTCCTCAACGAGGGTGACTGGACCGGCAAGACGCGGGTCGTGCGCGTCAACGACTGGACGACCGAGTGGACGTACCGCGACGTCGTCACGGTCGTCGAGGGCGCGGGGCCGAACCTCGACTGCATCATGCTGCCGAAGGTGCAGACCGCCCAGCAGGTGGTCGCGCTGGACCTGCTGCTGACGCAGATCGAGAAGACCATGGGCTTCGAGGTCGGCAAGATCGGCATCGAGGCGCAGATCGAGAACGCCCAGGGCCTGAACAACGTCAACGAGATCGCCACCGCCTCCCAGCGCGTGGAGACGATCATCTTCGGCCCGGCCGACTTCATGGCGTCGATCAACATGAAGTCGCTGGTCGTGGGCGAGCAGCCGCCCGGTTACCCGGCGGACGCCTACCACTACATCCTGATGAAGATCCTGATGGCCGCCCGCGCGAACAACCTCCAGGCGATCGACGGCCCCTACCTCCAGATCCGCAACGTCGACGGCTACCGCGCCGTCGCCCAGCGCGCCGCGGCCCTCGGCTTCGACGGCAAGTGGGTGCTGCACCCGGGTCAGGTGGAGGCCTCCAACGAGATCTTCTCGCCGTCGCAGGAGGACTTCGACCACGCCGAGCTGATCCTCGACGCGTACGACTACTGCACGTCCGAGGCGGGCGGCAAGAAGGGCTCCGCGATGCTCGGCGACGAGATGATCGACGAGGCCAGCCGCAAGATGGCGCTCGTCATCTCGGGCAAGGGCCGGGCCGCCGGCATGCAGCGCACGTCCAAGTTCGAAGCCCCGGAGGCCTGAGCACCATGCAGTTCGGACGCACCTACGAAGAGTTCGAGGTCGGGGCGGTGTACAAGCACTGGCCCGGAAAGACGGTCACGGAGTACGACGACCACCTCTTCTGTCTGCTGACCATGAACCACCACCCGCTCCACATGGACAGCAACTACGCGGAGAAGACGACCGATTTCGGCAAGAACGTCGTCGTCGGGAACTACATCTACTCGCTGCTGCTGGGCATGTCCGTGCCGGACGTGTCGGGCAAGGCGATCGCCAACCTGGAGGTCGAGTCGCTGAAGCACGTGGCGCCGACCTTCCACGGCGACACGATCTACGGCGAGACCACGGTCCTCGACAAGACGCCCTCCCGGTCCAAGTCGGACCGCGGGATCGTCTACGTCGAGACCAAGGGCTACAAGCAGGACGGCACGCTCGTCTGCGTGTTCCGCCGCAAGGTGATGGTCCCCACCGAGACGTACATCAAGGAGCGCGGCGGCGAGCAGCCCGGCCGGCCCGAACTCACCGCGCCCGCGGAGAAGAAGACGGAGAAGTAGTCATGGCCCGACTCGCCCAGACCGCCGGTCTGACCGACGTCCAGAGGGAGATCCTCTCCACCGTCCGCGACTTCGTGGACAAGGAGATCATCCCGGTCGCGACCGAGCTGGAGCACCGCGACGAGTACCCGCAGGCGATCGTCGACGGACTCAAGGAGCTCGGCCTCTTCGGGCTGATGATCCCCGAGGAGTACGGCGGCCTGGGCGAGTCCCTCCTGACGTACGCGCTGTGCGTCGAGGAGATCGCCCGCGGCTGGATGTCGGTCTCCGGCATCATCAACACCCACTTCATCGTGGCGTACATGATCAAGCAGCACGGCACGCAGGAGCAGAAGGACCACTTCCTGCCGCGCATGGCGCTCGGCGAGGTGCGTGGCGCCTTCTCGATGTCGGAGCCGGCGCTCGGCTCCGACGTGTCGGCGATCACGTCGAAGGCGGTCAAGGACGGCGAAGAGTACGTCCTGAACGGTCAGAAGATGTGGCTGACGAACGGTGGATCATCGACTCTGGTGGCCGTTCTCGTCAAGAGTGACGAAGGACACCCCGAGGGCACGGCGCCCCACAAGTCGATGACGACCTTCCTCGTCGAGAAGGAGCCCGGCTTCGGCGAGGTCCGCCCCGGCCTCACCATCCCCGGGAAGATCGACAAGATGGGTTACAAGGGTGTCGACACCACTGAACTCATCATGGACGGACTGCGCATTCCGGCCAATCGGGTACTCGGCGGCACCACCGGCCGAGGGTTTTACCAAATGATGGACGGAGTCGAGGTCGGCCGCGTCAACGTCGCGGCCCGTGGCTGCGGCGTCGCACAGCGTGCATTCGAACTCGGCGTCTCCTATGCCCAGCAACGTCACACTTTCGGCAAGGCGATCGCCCAGCACCAGGCGATCCAGTTCAAGCTGGCCGAAATGGCTACCAAGGTCGAGGCCGCCCATGCAATGATGGTGAACGCAGCACGCAAAAAGGACTCCGGGGAACGAAACGACCTCGAAGCAGGGATGGCGAAGTACCTCGCCTCCGAGTACTGCAAAGAGGTCGTGGAAGATGCGTTCCGGATCCACGGCGGCTACGGCTTCTCCAAGGAGTACGAGATCGAGCGCCTCTACCGTGAGGCCCCGATGCTGCTGATCGGCGAAGGTACCGCCGAAATCCAGAAAATGATCATCGGGCGCAGACTGCTCGAAGAGTATCGACTCCAGGGCTAGATGTCCGGGTTCGGGGTGTTTTCTTCACGTAGAAGATCACACCCCGTCAGCACTCTTCAGCCGTGGACTCCGCTGCCTGGCTTGCCCAGTTGCGGTAGGCGCCCGGTACGATCGCGTGAAAGCCGCCGTCCCCCGTTCGAGCGCGGCATCATCCGCTACGAAGGTCATCCATGCCCCACAGCCAAACCTCTGCACCTCGCGACAGCCTCGCAGGCGTACGCCTCGCGCGCGGAGCATCGCCGTGGCTTCTCCCGACCGTTGCCACCGCAGCACTCAGCCTGGCCCGTTCACGCCGCTCCGGCGTGGCCAAGGCCGTGGCCGTACCCGCCACCGCGCTCGCGGCCGGGATGCTGTGGTTCTTCCGCGACCCCGAGCGTGAGATCACCCAGGGCCGTGTCATCTCTCCCGCCGACGGCGTGGTGCAGAGCATCATGCCGTGGAAGGACGGACGCACCCGCGTCGCGATCTTCATGAGCCCACTCAACGTCCACGTCAACCGCGCGCCGCTCGCCGGCACGGTGACGTCCGTCGAGCACATCCCGGGTGGGTTCGTTCCGGCGTTCAACAAGGAGAGCGAGAACAACGAGCGCGTCGTCTGGCACTTCGACACCGAACTCGGTGACATCGAGATGATCCAGATCGCGGGCGCGGTCGCTCGTCGCATCGTCCCTTACATCCCCCGGGGCACCAAGGTCGAGCAGGGCGAGCGGATCGGTCTGATCCGCTTCGGCTCACGCGTCGACATCTACCTCCCCGAGGGTGTCGAGGTCGACGTGGAGGTCGGTCAGAAGACCGTGGCTGGGGTGACTCGAATTGACCGTGATTGATCCTGAGACACAGGCCGGCTGGGTGCCGGAGGCCGACGAGGTGGACGACGAGGAGGAGATGCCCCTCTCTCTCCGCCTCTCGATAGCGGACACGCTGACCCTCGGCAACGCCACGTGCGGCTTCATGGCGGTGTACTTCACCACCACCGGCATCCTGATCCCGCACCTCACGGGCAGCCAGGAATCCGGCATGGGCCGCAACAGCGCGGCCACGGCCGTCATCCTGATGCTGTGCGCGGCGATCTTCGACCTGTTCGACGGCCTGGTGGCCCGCAAGCTGCGCTCCTCCCCCATGGGCGCCGAGCTGGACAACCTGTCCGACCTGATCAGCTTCGGCCTGGCACCGGCGTACTTCGTCCTGGTGTACGGCATGGTCGCCGACGACGCGTACCAGAAGGTGGCCGCGGTCGGGGCGATCGTGGTGCTGCTGGCCGTGGTGCTGAGGCTCGCGAGATTCTCCTGCGTCACGGTGAAGGACGGCACCTTCCAGGGCATGCCGAGCCCCTTCGGCGCGCTGACGGTGGTCTCCATCATCCTGCTCGAGCTGCCCTTCGTCGCCACGCTCATGGCGATCTTCGGCACCGCCTGGCTGATGGTGAGCCGCGTCGAGTACCCGAAGCCGCGCGGTCGCCTGGCGGTCGCGATGCTCTCCTGGATCGTGCTCTCGATGGGTCTCCTGGCGGCGTGGGCGTTCGACGCCCCGGGCGGCCAGCTGCTCCTCCAGACGGGCTGCGCGCTGCAGCTGGTCATGGGCGCGGTGATCCCGCTGTTCGCCACGGCCCGCCGGGTGAACAACTTCCGGGGCAACCGCCGTGAGGCGCGAGCCGCACAGCTTCCGTAACACCCCGTACGTACGCGGAAGGGCCCCGAACCGAGTGGTTCGGGGCCCTTCCGCGTGAGCGGGGGGATCAGGCGTCCTCCGCGTGAGCGGGGACGCCTTCCGCGTGAACCGCGGGTCAGGCGCCTGGCGTGTATCCCTCGGCGACGGACGAGGCGCCGGCCTCACGGACGACCTTCATGCCGCCCACCGCGTCCTTGTCGGGCTGCAGGATGACGCTCTCCTTCGAGGACGCGGCCTTCGGGTCGGTGAAGTTCTGGGTGATGCCGAAGCCCGTGTCGAACGCGTCGATGGTCAGCAGCGCCTTGTCGACACCCTCGCGAGTGAGGTCCTTGGCCGCGCAGGCCTTCTTCAGCGCCTCGCCGAACGCCGACGCGGCCGTCCAGCCGGCCACCACGCCGTTGTCCAGGGAGTCCTTCGGATAGGCCGCCTTGTAGTCCGCGACCAGCTTCTTCGCCTCCGGGGTGTCCGCCCCGATCGGCAGCGAGGGCGAGGCCACGTAGTAGTTCGCCTCCAGCGCCGGGGCCGCCGCGGTGGCCAGGAGCTGCGGGGCGAACGCCGAGTTGTTGCCGATGATCGGCACGTTGAACTTGCCGGCCGCCGCCACCCCGACGAGCGAGGCCGCCTGGCGCGGTCCCGCGCTGATCACGATGGCCTTGACACCGGCCTTCTTCAGCGCGACGACCTGACCGGTCATGTCGTTGTCCGTCGGCTTGATCTTCTGCTCGACGACCTTGAGGCCGGTCTCCTTCGCCATGTGGCGGGAGCCGGTCAGGGCGTTCTCGCCGTAGTCGCCCTCGAAGTACACGTGGCCGACCTTGTCGCCCTTCTTGAGGCCCTTCTCCTTCATCAGGAAGTCGATCGCGTTGATCGTCTCGATGTCGTACGTGGAGCCGATGGGCCGGATGTACGGGCTGCCCAGGAGGGTGGCCGACCAGGCCTGCGGCAGGACCAGGGCCTTGTCCCGGCCGTCGATGCGCTGCTTGACGGCGGCGACGAACGGCGAGCCGATGAACTGGGTGAAGCCCAGCACCTTCGGCGCCAGCTCCGTGTAGCCGGAGACCGCCTTCTGCGGGTCGTAGCCGTGGTCGCGGACCGTCAGCGCCAGCTTGTAGCCGCAGACGCCGCCGGCGGCGTTGGTCTGCTTCACATAGAGCTGCTGGGCCTGGGTGACGCTCTTGCCGAGCGTCGCGTAGACGCCCGTCATGTCGGTGAGCACCCCGAGGGCGATCGTCTTGCCCGAGATCCCCTCGCCGGTCTTCACCCCGCCGGCCGACTGCTTGCCGTCGCCGTCGTCGTCCTTGGCCTTGGAGCTGCACCCGGCCAGCACGAGCAGAGCGGCCAGCGCCCCGGCGGCCATCCTCGCCGCATGTGTCGTTCTCATCGTTCCTCCCCTGGAGTGGCCCCGGGACGGGGCGTTACGCGGAGCCGGGCGGCCACCCTGACCAGACCGCCCGGCAGAAAGAGCACCACCGCCACGACGGCGGCGCCGTACAGGTACCGGGCCGCCTCGCCGGGCGCGATACCGCCCGTGCCCGGGTCGGAGACCAGGGGCAGCGCGTCGCTGTAGCGGGTCAGCAGCTGCGGCAGCAGTGAGACGAAGACCGCCCCCACCACCGCCCCGGAGACCGACCCGAGCCCGCCGATGACGATCATGGCGAGGTATTCGAGCGAGAGCGTGATCCCGAAGTAGTCGGGCACCGTGCGCTGGAAGACCAGGGCGAGCAGCACGCCCGCCAGGCCCGCGTACATCGAGGACAGGACGAAGACGCCGGCGCGGTAGCGGGCGACGGGCACGCCGATCACCCCCGCCGCGATCCGGTGGTCCCGGATCGCGTTCATGGCCCGGCCCGGCCGCCCGCGCAGCACCCCGCGGGCGAAGAGCCCGCAGCCCAGGAGCACCGCCAGACCGACGTACCAGAGCTTCTCGGCCGACCCGAACGGCACGGCGGCCACGACGACCTCGCGGTCGTCGAAGGTGAGGCCGAAGAGGCTCAGCGGCGGCACGTCCCGGCCGTTGAAGCCGCCCGTGACATCCCGGGCGTTGAACAGGACGTGCTGTCCGATGAAGATCAGGGCGAGCGTGGCGATGCCGAGGTAGGCACCGCGCAGCCGCCCCGCGATCGGGCTGAACACCCCGCCGGCGATCCCGGAGACGGCCACGGCGAGCACGGCCGCGAGCCAGGTGGGCAGTCCCAGACCGGTCAGTCCGTCGCCCCCGTCGGCCGCGAACACGCAGTACGCGTACGCGCCGACCGCGAGGAAGAAGGCGTGCCCCATGGAGAGCTGCCCGGTCGCGCCGGTGAGGAGGTTGAGGCCGATCCCGCCGATCGCCGCGGCCATCGCGAACAGGCCGGCCTGGAGCCAGAAGCGGTCGAGGTAGAAGGGCAGCGCCAGCAGCAGGACGGCGCCGGCGGCCCAGAGGACGGGCCGGGTGCCGGGCAGCCGCAGGGCGCGGTGGCGGACGGCACGGGGTGCGCCGCTCGTCTCGTCGCGGGTGAGGACCTCAGACACGGGCGAGCTCCTTCGTGCCGAACAGCCCGGCGGGCCGGATGAGCAGGATCACGACCATGACCAGGTACGGCGCGAGATCTCCGAGACCGCGCCCGAGGAAGGTGAGGTCGCTCTGGTAGCCGGTGGCCAGGGACTCGGTGACACCGACGAGGAGTCCGCCGACCAGCGCGCCTGTCGTCGAGTCGAGGCCTCCGAGGATCGCCGCGGGGAACGCCTTGAGCGCGGCCAGCGAGGTGGCGCGTTCCAGCCCGGGTGTCGGGAAGACGGTCAGGAACAGCGCGGCGACGGCCGCGAGGCCGCCGGCCACCGCCCAGGCCCCCAGGGACACCCGGCCGAGCCGGACCCCCATCAGGGCCGCGGTCTCCGGACTCTCCGCGGCGGCGCGCATCGCCACGCCCCAGGACGTGTAGCGGAAGGCCAGCAGGAAGACCGTGATGAGCAGGGCCGCCGCGACGAACGCCGCGATCCGGGTGTGGGCGACCGAGACCGGCCCGACCGTGAGGACGGCGTTGCCCCAGGGGTCGCCCATCGCCAGGACGTCCGTGCCGATACGGCGGGTCAGCTCGGTGGTGAGCAGGATGTCGACGCCGATGGTGACGATGGCGAGGACGCTCTGGTCGGAGCCCCGGTAGCGGCGCATCACCAGGAACTCCACGGCGGCCCCGACCAGCGCGGCGCCCGCCACACCGGCGAGCAGCGCCGGCCAGAAGCCGATGTCGTCGTGGAGGGTCGCGGTGACGTAGCCGCCCGCGAGCAGCAGGGAGGCGTGCGCGAAGTTGACGACCTCGGTGGCCCTGAAGATGACGACGAAGCCCAGGGCGATGAGGGCGTAGACGGAACCCATGGACAGGCCGTTGAGCAGGAGTTCGACGAAGGTGCTCATGACTCGGTCTCCTCTGGCTCGGCGCGCTCGCCCAGGTAGGCCCGCACCACCGCCGGATCGTTCTGTACGTCGGCGGGGGCGCCGTCGGCGATGCGGCGCCCGAAGTCGAGCACGGTCACCGCGTCAGCGAGCCGCATCACCACCCCCATGTCGTGTTCCACCAGCACGATGGAGATGCCGAGGCTGTCGCGGACCCCCGCGACGACCGCGGCGGTACGGCGCCGTTCGTCGGCGGTCATGCCGGCGACGGGTTCGTCCAGGAGCAGGACCCGGGGCTCCATGCACAGGGCCCGGGCGAGTTCGGCGAGCTTCTGCTGCCCGTACGGGAGGGAACCGGCGGGCCGGTCGAGCTGTCCTTCCAGGCCCACGAACGCGGCGATCTCGCGGACGCGTTCGCGGTGGCGCCGGTCCTCGCGCGCGGCCGAGGGGAGCCGCAGCCCCGAGGCGAGGAATCCCGCGCGGGTCAGCCGGTGCCGGCCGAGCAGCAGACAGTCCTCGACGGTGGCGTGCGGTGGCAGGGCGAGGTTCTGGAAGATGCGGGCCACGCCGAGACCCGCGATCCGGTGGGGCGGCAGGCCGGTGAGTTCGCGTTCCCCGAGGCGGACGCTTCCGGCGGCGGGCCGGCAGACGCCGGACAGCACGTTGAAGCAGGTGGACTTCCCGGCGCCGTTCGGGCCGATCAGGGCGTGCACGGTGCCCGGCCGCACGGTGAAGCTCACCGCGTCGAGCGCGGTCAGCCCCGCGAACCGGACGGTCACGTCCCGGACCTCGAGCGACGGAACGTCGACGGGCGGGGCCGTCCCGGAGGCACCGGTCCCGGAAGCCCCGGCTGACCTGTCCTTCCCGTCCGTTCCTGTCCCGGCTGTCCCCGTCGTTCCGGCTGTTCCGGCCGCTCCGGCGGCGTGGGCCGCCGCGCTGTCACGTTCCTCCACGGTCGGTCACCCCTTCCAGCGGGACAGGGACGGAAGACCGTCGCGGGTGGCCGCACCGTCCGCCGCGGCGTCCTCGTCTACCACTCCGAGGTAGCGGCGCCGCACCTCGTCGGAGGCGGCGAGCTCGTCGGTGGGGCCCGACAGGGTCACTTCGCCGACCTCCAGGACGTACGCGCTGGTGGCGAGCCGCAGGGCGAGCGCGGCGTTCTGTTCGACGAGCAGGACGGAGGTGCCCTGCTCGTTGATCTCCCGCACGGTGTCGGCGATCCGCGCGGCCATCAACGGGGCGAGCCCGAGCGAGGGCTCGTCGAGCAGCAGCACCTTGGGGGCGCCCATGAGCGCCCGGCCGACCGCGAGCATCTGCTGCTCACCGCCGGACAGCAGTCCCGCCCGTTGCTGGGCGCGGTCGGCGAGGACCGGGAACAGGTCGTGCACGCGCCGCAGCGCCCGCGCCTTGTCCACCCGGCCGCCGGTGGCGCCGAGTGCTCCGGCGCGCAGATTGTCGGCGACCGTCATCCGGCTGAACACCCTTCTTCCTTCAGGTACTTGGGACACCCCGGCGGCCACCACCCGGTCCGGTGGCAGCCGGTCCAACGGTCGTCCGCCCAGCGTGACGGTGCCGCCGGTGACCGCTCCTCCGTGGAAGGAGAGGGTCCGGCACACCGCCCGCAGCAGCGTCGACTTGCCCGCGCCGTTGCCGCCCAGAACCGTCACGACGGTTCCCTCGGGCACCTCCAACGACACGTGACGCAGTGCGCGTACGGGGCCGTAACCGACCGACAGTTCCCGCACGAGCAGAGCGGAACCGCCCATGGCACCTCCCTTTTCCTAGCTCGGTGTGGCGCTCACCTCAGCACCGGTGGACACCCCCGTCCACGGCCCGCGGCCGATACGCGGCGGGAGCCCAGCGGTGGCGCCCGCCCGTTGTGCACGCGCACAACACCGCGTGTCAGGGGCCTGTGCGACCCCGTGTCGGGGTGGCATCCTCCGGTCCATGGGAGGGCGCAGACCGCGGACCGGTCATGACTGGAAACTGCTCGCGGAGTCGTGTGTGGCTCTGCTGGAACGGCTGCCCGAGCTCGTCGACGAGCACGTCAGGCAGCTCACCGAGTACTCCCCCGTCTACGCACAGGTGCTGCCGTACGACCAGCAGTGGCGGGAGGCGGAGACCGCGATGCGCATCGGCATCCAGTCGATCTCCGCGCCCCGGGACTCACCACGCCGCGATCTGGAGCACGCCGAGGAGGCCGGCCGGCGGCGGGCGCACCAAGGCTTGCCGCTCGAACTCCTGGTGCACGCCTACCGTGCGGCGGGCTACCTGGTGTGGGACGCGCTGATGGAGAGCGCGGCGAGCCGGGAGCCCGAGCGGCTGGCGGTTCTCATGCGGTCCGCCACGATGGTGTGGTCGGCCGTGGACGCGCAGGCCGCGACCGCCTCGGACTCCTACCTCTCCACGGAACGGGAGCTGCGACGGCGCACGGACGAACAGTTGCAGGCCCTGCTGGACGCCCTGCTGGAGGGCCAGGAGGCACCGGGGCTCGCGGCCCGGGCGGCGGCCGGGCTCGACCTGCCCGAGCACGGACCGTACGCCGTCGTCGTGCTGCGGACGGAACGCCACGACGGACGGGACGGCTGTGTGCGGCCGATGCTCGGGGCGGGGCTGCGGTTCATCTGGCGGATGCGGGCCGACTGCGAGATCGGGGTGGTGGTGCTGGACCCCGATCAGGGCCTGGACGCGGTGGCCCTGCTGCTCGACGGCCGGCGCTCGGGACCGGGGGGTATCAGTCCCGTGGTGTCGGGGCTCGGCGAGCTGGGACGGGCCCGGCGGTGGGCCGAGCTGGCGCTGCGTACGTGTCCGCCGGACGCGACCGGTGTCGTACGCCTCGATCAGCGGATGCCGACGGCGCTCGTGGTGAGCCAGCCGGAGCTGGCGGCCCGGCTGGTGTCGGACGTGTTCGGCGCGCTGCTGGAGCTCGAACCGGGCGACCGGGCCGTGCTGATCGAGACGCTGGACATGTGGCTGGCCTGCGAGGGCTCCGCGGGCCGGGCGGCGGGGCGCCTGTACTGCCACCGGAACACCGTCTTCAACCGCCTGCGCCGGCTGGAGCAGCTCACCTCCCGCTCGCTGGCCCGCCCCCGCGACCTGATCGAGATGACCCTGGCGCTGGACGCCTACCGGTTGGCGGGAACGGGGCCGGGAAGGTGAGACGACGGCACCGGACGGCCGGGAGGGCTGCCGCGGCCCTCCCGGCGGAAGGTCCGGGAGCCCGAGGGCCCCCGGACCACCGGCCTCAGGTCAGGAAGTCCCGCCCGATGTTCTCGGCCACACGCTCCAGGATCGGCCCCGCTTCGGCCACGCACCTCGCGAGGTCGGGCTCGGCCTCGGTGAGGGGGTACGCCCTGCGGATACCGGCCCTGCCGAGCGCCTCCGGCGCCAGTGCGAGCCGGCCGCACACCGCGACGACCTCCTTGCCCCGGGCGCGGGCCGCCGCCGCGACCCCGGCGGGCGCCTTGCCGTGCAGGGTCTGCTCGTCGAGGGACCCCTCGCCGGTGATCACGAGCGTGGCGCGCTCCAGCGCGGGTCCGAAGCCGAGCACGTCGAGCATCACCTCGATGCCGGGCCGGAAGCGGGCGCCCAGCACGAGGGCCCCGTATCCGATGCCGCCCGCCGCGCCCGCGCCGGGCGCCGCGGCGTATTCGGCGGCCTTCGGGCCGATCGCCTTCTCCAGGACGGAGGCGAAGTGGGCGAGCGCGGCGTCCAGGACCGCCACGTCGTCGGGGCGCGCCCCCTTCTGGGGGCCGTACACGGCGGGCGCGCCCTCGGGGCCCGTCAGCGGGTTGTCCACGTCGCTGGCGAGCACCAGGTCGACGGTGGAGAGACGGTCGTCCAGGCCTGTCAGGTCGGCGGTCTCCACGTCACCCAGCGAGCCGCCGCCGGGAGCCACCGGATCACCGTCCGCGTCGAGGAAACGCGCGCCGAGGGCTGACAGCATGCCCGCGCCGCCGTCCGTCGTCGCGCTGCCGCCCACGCCGAAGACGATGGTGCGCGCACCGGCGTCCAGCGCGGCGCGGAGCAGTTCCCCGGAGCCGTACGTGGAGGACGAGAGCGGCGCGAAGACGCCCCCGGGCAGCCGCTGCAACCCGCTCGCCTCGGCCATCTCGACTACGGCGGTGTCACCGCGCAGCGCGTACGCGGCGCTCACCTCGTCGCCCAGCGGTCCGGCGACGCGCACCTCGCGGCGCTCGAACCCGGCCGCGACCGCCGCGTCCACGGTGCCGTCGCCGCCGTCGGCCACGGGCAGCGACTCGACCTCGACGTGCGGTGCGACCCGGTGCAGTCCGGCCGTCACCCGCTCGGCGACCTGCGCGGCCGTGAGCGATCCCTTGAACTTGTCCGCGGCGATGAGCACCCGCGGGATCCGATTCACTGCGGCGTCCGCCACCTTGGTTCCCCTTGCTTCCGGGCCTTGCACACGTCAAGGCAGTCGCGCCGCTGCGACCCTAACCGGCGCGGGCCCCCGCCGTCATGCCCCTGCCGGCCCTCGGGACGCCCGCTCTCCGGCGCGCCCGAGGAGCCGGTTCCCCGCGTCCACGGCGAGCGCGCCCGCCCGGAATTGGGTAGACCGGAGCCATGACCCCTGTGGGCACCGACATCGACGACCGCGTCCTCGGGGGCTGGCTGGGCCGGATCGCGGGCAACATGCTCGGCAAACCGGTCGAGCAGGGCGACCACTGGACGCGGGACCGGATCGACCGCTATCTGCGGCGGGCCGGGGCCCTGCCGCTGACCGACTATCTCCCGGGGCCCGCCGAGGGCGACGCCGGCGGCGAGTTCGAGCTGCGCCCCGAGTGGCGCGATTGCGTGCGCGGACGCATCCACGGCAGCTGCCGCGACGACGACGTGGACTACGCGATCCTCGGACTCGACCTCCTGGAGACGCACGGCTTCTCGTTCAGCACCGAGCAGGTGGGCGACCTGTGGCTGCTGCGGCTGCCGTACCGCCAGACGTTCACGGCGGAACGGGCCGCGTACCGCAACCTCGCCCAGGGCCTGAAGCCTCCGCTGACGGCGACGTACGAGAACCCGTACCAGGAGTGGATCGGCGCGCTGATCCGCGCCGACGTCTACGGCTGGACCAGCCCGGGGCTGCCGCGGCGGGCGGCCTCGCTGGCCCGCCGGGACGCCGTCCTCTCGCACACGGGCAACGGTGTCTACGGCGCGATGTGGGCGGCGGCGCTGATCTCCGCCGCCTTCACCGCGCCCTCCGTCCGGGACGCGCTGGAGACGGCGCTGACCGTGATTCCCGCGAGCAGCCGTCTCGCCCGCACGGTGCGCCGGGTGATCACGCTCCACGAGGCCCGGATGGCCTGGGAGGACACGCTCGTCACGCTGTCCGAGGAGACCGCCGGGATGGGATGGATCCACACGGTCCCGAACGCGGCCGTCCTGACCGCCGGACTCCTGTACGGCGACGGCGACTTCACCCGCACCATCACGCTGACCGTCCGCGGTGGTCTGGACACCGACTCGAACGGCGCGACCGCGGGTTCCGTCGCGGGCGTCCTGTGCGGGGCGGCGGCGATCCCTCCCCAGTGGAAGGACCCGCTGGAGGACACCGTGCGCAGCGCGGTCTTCGGCTTCGACGGGGTACGGATCAGCGAACTCGCCTCACGCACGGTCGCGTTGGCGGAGGCCGGGGCGGGGGTGGGGACGGGGTAGGACGGGGGCGGCAGCCGGTTCCGGGGGTGCCGCCCTGGTCGGGCCGCCGCTCCGGTCCGGGCACGCTCGATACCCTTCCCCGGTGACCACTTCGGACTTCGCCGCGTACATCGCCGGCCTGCCCCGTGTCCTCGCCGGGGCCGCCGCTCTCTTCCGCGACACCGAGGGGCGGGTGCTGCTCGTCGAGCCGAACTACCGCGAGGGCTGGGCGCTGCCGGGCGGAACGGTCGAGTCGGACGACGGGGAGAGCCCACGGCAAGGGGCGCGACGGGAGACGGCCGAGGAGATCGGCCTCGACGTGGAACTCGGACGACTGCTGGCGGTCGACTGGGTCCAGGGGCCGGGTCGACCACCGCTGGTGGCGTATCTGTACGACGGCGGGGTGCTCGGCGGGAGCGACCTCCAGGCGATCCGGTTGCAGGAGGAGGAACTGCTGTCCTGGCGGCTCGTACCTCGCGAGGAGCTGGCCCGGTACCTGCCGGGCGCCCTCGGCCGTCGTGTCCTGGCCGCGCTGGAGGTTCTGACGTCGGACGCGGGTACGGCGGAACTGGAGAACGGCCACCGGGTGGGCTGACCCGCGCCCCGGCGTCCGAGGGCTGAGCCCTCGGACGCCGGGGCGCGCGGACCGCCGGTGGTCCTCAGCCGAGGATCCTGCGCTTCTGCTGCTCGAACTCGGCCTCGGTGAGGACGCCCTGGGCCTTGAGCTCCCCCAGTTGCTTCAGCTGATCGATCTTGCTGGTCATGTCGTCGGCCGGTGCGGCGGGCGGCGGCGCGGGGGCGGGCGGGGGCTCCTGGTACTGCTGGGATTCCTGCTGGGCCCATCGCCCCTGCTGGCGGCGTGACACACGGTTCGAGACGGCGGTGGCCGTACCGGCCACCACGGCTGTGCGGGCGACCCCGCGGAGGAGACCTGGCACGGTGATTTCCTTCCAGGAACGAGGCATACGGAACGAGCCCGAAAGGGATGCCGTCCCTTGTGCGCACCGAATTCGTCCCGGCGCACCGGGCAGAACCATTGGAGCACCGAACGGATTCCCCCGCATCTCGAGCTCTCCCCCGTCGGTCGCGATTTCCGACGATCTGCCGGTCTGTCATTCCCATGGCAAGCTGAAATGTGGGCCACCGGCCGTCGTCCGGTCAGTGGCGAGGTCTACGCGGGAGGAGCTCGCAATGGCTACGACGGGTATGCACCACCGACAGGAATCCGCCGGTAGTTCGGGGGCGTGGGTGTCCGGCTGGACCGCCTTCGCGGGAGTCATGATGATCTTCGGAGGGGCGATGGCGATATTCCAGGGCATCGCCGCCATCGCCCAGGACGACGTGTTCATCACCACCAGCAACTACGTCTACACCTTCAACCTCACCAGCTGGGGATGGATCCACCTCACCCTCGGCGTGCTGGTCGTCCTCGCCGGCGTCGCCGTGTTCCGCGGCATGCTGTGGGCCCGGGTCATCGGCATCGCCCTGGCTGGACTGGCCATGGTCGCCAACTTCATGTGGCTGCCCCACTCCCCGGTGTGGGCCAGCGTGCTGATCGCCATCGACGCCTTCGTCATCTGGGCGCTGTGCGTCGGAGCCGGCCGGGACGCCCGTACCGCGTAGTCGTCCACGGCCTCCCCGGAATCTCCGGTCGGCAGCGGCCCCGCACCTTGCTCGGTGCGGGGCCGCTGCCGACCGGTCCGAAGCGTTCACCGGCTATCCGGCGTCCGTCTCCTCGAGCGCGGCCAGCACGGCCGGCACCGGGATGCGCCCGGAGGCGACCAGCTGGGCGCCGCCGCGTCGCAGCGCGGCGGCGAAGGGCGCCGCCCACACGTTCTCGTAGACCAGGATTCCGGCGGAGTTGCCGGGCTCCAGCGCCTTCCCGGCCTCCTCGATGTCGTCCTCGCCCAGCAGGCCGGAGGACGCGCCCTCGAACACGGCGAGGTCGAGGGCTCCGTCGCCGTCGAAGTCGGCGACCTCCATGCCGACCACGGATCCGTCCTCGTCCTTTCTCACGAACAAAAGGTCGAGAATCCGAATGAGACCGCGGTCCACCAGATCGACCAGGATCGGAAGTCCGTCACCGGTCATTCGGTTACCGGGAAACTCCACGACGATATAGTCGATCGGTCCCGTCTCGACGAATTCGTCTTCGCTCACGGTTTCACCCCTGCGTGGTCATGGTTTTGCCCTGCCCCTGATCCATGCCATTGCAGCACCGGACGGAAGCCGCCGCATTTCGGTCCGACGCCTCCTCCGGCCGCCGGGAACGGGTGGCGTTCGGGCCGTTCGGGTGGTTCACGCGGTCAGCTGGTAGATGCTCTTGCCGACCAGCCACAGCCCCAGGAACAGGAACAGCGACACCAGTGCCTGGTCCTGGTGCCGCTCCATCCAGGCACGCAGCTTCCCGAGCCGGATACGGGCCGACCGCGGGGCGAACGTCGCGTAGAGCTCCATCGCCAGGATGCTGGAACTGGCCAGCAGGACGTAGCCCATCAGGGCCGCGTACGACGCGGCGTGGTCGAGGTTCGCGTCCACGACGGTGGAGGCTCCGGCCGCGATCATCCCCCACGGCTGGAGCAGCAGCGCCAGACCGGCCGCCGTCCAGGGGGAGATGTGTTCGATCCGGGACATGAAGCCGGAGGACTTCGGCCGCCTGCCGATGTTGCGCCGTCGGTGTTCCGCGTAGAGGACGAGTCCGAGGCCGACGGCCAGTTTGCCGGCCAGCGCGGCCGTGGAGGGCGCGGATTTGGGGGCCGGTGGCTCGCCGCCGGTCATGAGCAGCACGGCGGCGATGATCGCGACGAAGGAGGCCAGCCAGGTCAGGATGAAGGCGAGCCCCTTCCAGATCCCCCTGTCCGCGGAGAGCACCAGTACGAATCCGGTGACCGGCAGGGGGTCCAGGGCGATCGCCAGAGCGATGAGCAGCAGGTCAAGGACCATCGTCGCCCTCGCGTGCTCTCGCGCGGCCGAGCGCCGCGGTTTCGCGCATGCCCTCATCGTCACCTCCCCCGAGCACGTCCACAAATCCGACGTCCCGCCCACCGCGTCGACCACCCCGTCGAGGTCCGGCACCTTTCCCCGTACGGCGCAACGGCGCCCTCGCCGCAGCGCCCGCGGCGTCGGCGGACGGCACCCTGATAGCGCGGCCACCCCGCGGGACGGCGGCCAGGGCGACACGGGGAGCGGCATGCGCGCAGGTGAAGGACCCGGCTCGACCGGTGGCGACCGAGGCCGGCTGCGCGAGCGCGTGGCGGCGCTGCGGGCCCGACTGCTCGGACTGCGATCGGGCGCCGAGACACGGTTCCCGGTGATCACCCGCCTCACCTCGCACATCGTCGCGGTGAACCTGCTGGACTCCGCGACGCGGCTCGCCGCGCAGGCCTTCCTGACCGCGGTTCCGCTGATCTTCGTGGTCGCCTCGTTCGCCCCTTCGTCGGTGCGCGACGAGATCGTCGACTCGGTGCACGCCATCCTCGGTATCACCGGCGCGGCCGACGAGGAGCTGAAGAAGGTGTACGGGGCCGACTCCGCGGGCCTGCGGCAGAGCGCCGGGGTGGTCAGCCTGCTGATGGTGCTGCTCTCCGCCACCGCGTGCAGCCGGGCGATGCAACGGCTCTGCCAGCGCGCCTGGCGGCTGCCGGGCGCGAGCGCGCGGATCGCCGTCTGGCGCTGGTTCGTATGGATCGTGGCCCTGCTCGTCGTCATCGCCCTGCAGGAACCGCTGCGGACCGGATTCGGTCTGGGCTCCTGGCTCGGCCTCCCGCTGCTCCTGGTCACCGAGGTCGGCGTCTGGTGGTGGACCCAGCACCTGCTGTTGGCCGGGCGCGTCCCCTGGCTGCCCCTGCTGCCCGGCGCGATCCTGACCGGTGCGGCCCTCACCGTACTGTCGGTGGTCGCCAAGCTGTACGTGCCGAACGCCCTCAACCACAGCCTGGAACGCTACGGCTCGCTGGGCGCGGTCTTCACCGTGCTGTCCTGGCTGATCGGACTGTGCGTCGTCATCTCCGCGGGCATCACGATCGGCGCGGTCGTCGCCCAGGAACCGTCGGTGGCCCGCCGTCTGGGCTCCCCCGGCGTGCCCGGCCCGCACGGCACCCCGCCGACGCCCCCCGCCCCGGGCTCACCCGATCGGCCCGACTCGCCGGACATATGACCCGGAGCTACCTTGGTGATCGGACCGGGCCCCTCCCCTACGACCTGTACGCCGACGACCGGCCCGTACGTCGTCGAAGCCGCCCCTGGTCGACGAGCCGCGCGTCGCCGGCCCCCAGCACTTCCTCGACAGGAGCCCTCCTCCTGGGCATCGGCGTCGTGCGTCTCCCCACCGATCCACCACCGACCGCACCGGCGCCCGCGCGTCGGCGCCCCCATCGCGGAGCGTCTGCAATGACCCCCAAGCACCCGGCCGGCAGCCACACCCCGCAGCACACCCCGGCGGAGCGCGCCGCGCTCGGCAAGGCCGCCCGCGCGGCCGTGCCCCGCTCCGGCCACGCCGACTTCACCCCCTCCCCGAAGCGCCCCGACCCGGTGGACGTCGTGGAGGCCCAGTCGAAGACCCGGGTGTCCGATCTCGTCCCGATCCGCTACGGCAGGATGACCGAGTCGCCCTTCCGCTTCTACCGCGGAGCCGCCGCGATCATGGCCGGAGATCTCGCGGACACCCCGAGGTCCGGGATCAGGGCGCAACTGTGCGGTGACGCCCATCTGTTGAACTTCCGGCTGCTGGCCTCGCCGGAGCGCCGCATGATGTTCGACATCAACGACTTCGACGAGACCCTGCCCGGCCCCTGGGAGTGGGACGTCAAGCGGCTGTCCGCCAGCCTCGTCATCGCGGCCCGGGCGAACGGCTTCAGCGGCAAGGAGCGCGCCGACATCGTCCGCACCACGGTGAGGTCGTACCGCGAGTGGATGAGACGCTTCGCCGGGATGGGCAACCTCCCCGTCTGGTACACGCATTTCGACGAGGACTGGGTGCGGACCCATATCGCCGGGGAGCTGGGCTCGCGGGCCCGCGACCGCTGGAAGAGGACGACCGACAAGGCGCGCAGCCGGGACAGCCTCCAGGCGTTCAACAAGCTCACGCACATGGTCGACGGCCAGGCCCTGATCGCCGCGGATCCGCCGCTCGTCGTTCCGCTGCAGGATCTGCTGCCCGACATGGAGCGCGGCGCCCTGGAGAAGCAGCTCCGCAAGCTGATCGGGAGCTACGGCCGGAGCCTGAACACGGACCGGCGGTTCCTGCTGGAGCAGTACCGGTTCGCCGACGTGGCCCGCAAGGTGGTCGGCGTCGGCAGCGTGGGCACCCGTTGCTGGATCATCCTCATGCTCGGCCGGGACGGTACGGATCCGCTGCTCCTGCAGGCCAAGGAGGCGGACGAGTCGGTGCTGGCGCCGTACGTCGGCGCGAGCGAGTACCGGACCCAGGGCGAGCGGGTGGTCGCCGGGCAGCGGCTCATGCAGGCCACCAGTGACATCTTCCTGGGCTGGGAGCGGGCCGAAGGCATCGACGGCCGCCGACGGGACTTCTACGTACGGCAGTTGCGGGACTGGAAGGGCATCGCCGAACCCGAGCTCATGGTGCCGGCCGGCATGCGTGCCTTCGGCGAGCTGTGCGGTGCCACGCTGGCCCGCGCGCACGCGAGGTCGGGCGACCGGATCGCCATCGCCTCCTATCTCGGCGGGGGCGACGTCTTCGACCGGGCGCTCGTCCCGTTCGCCGAGAGCTACGCCGACCAGAACGAGAAGGACCACCGGGCGCTCGTCGAGGCCGTCCGCTCGGGGCGCGTCAAGGCCGAAGCCGCCTGACAAGGAGACCAGCATGGATCGCTATCCGCCCATCGCCGACCACGGCCTGGTCGGGGACCTGCAGACCGCGGCCCTGGTGTCCTCCCAGGGGGTCGTCAACTGGTTCCCGGCACCGCGTTTCGACTCCCCCAGCGTCTTCGCCTCGCTGCTGGACCACGACGGCGGCGGATACTTCCGGCTCGCGCCCGAGCACCCCGAGGGATCGTGGCGGCAGCTCTACTATCCGGACACGGCAGTCGTGGTGACGCGCTTCATGTCGCCGGACGGCGTGGGCGAGGTCATCGACCACATGCCGGTCCTCACCGGCCCGACACCCACCGACCGGCACAGTCTGGTGCGCATCGTGCGCACGGTGCGCGGCACCGTGCGCTTCGCCCTGGAGTGCCGTCCGCGGTTCGACTACGCGCGAGCCGCCCACCAGCTCGAACTGGCGCCCGGGACAGCGGTGTTCCGGTCCCCGGGGGCGACCGCGTACCTCCAGGGCAACGTCCCGTTCGAGCGGGACGGGCACGACGTCCGGGGCGGCATCACCCTGAAGAACGGCGAGTCGGCGGCCGTGGTGTTCACGGTGTGCGGGCCGGACGGCGAGGCTCCGCCGCCGCCGACGCTCGAAGGCGTCACCGAGGGACTGTGGAGCAACGTCGACTTCTGGCAGAAGTGGGTGCGCACCTCGAACTACCGGGGACGGTGGACGGAGATGGTGCACCGCTCCGCGATCACCCTCAAGCTCCTCACCTACGCCCCGACCGGCGCGCCGGTCGCCGCCGCCACCATGGGGCTGCCCGAGCAGGTCGGCGGTGAGCGCAACTGGGACTACCGGTACACGTGGGTGCGGGACGGCTCCCTGTCGGTGCGGGCGCTGCTCGACCTCGGCTTCGCGGAGGAGGCGACCCACTTCACCCGCTGGCTCGGCGACCGGCTCGCGGCGCGCGAAGGACCGGACGACGAACCGCTCCAGATCATGTACCGCGTGGACGGCGACCCGCTGCTGACGGAGGAGATCCTGGAGCACTTCGAGGGCTACCGGGGCTCGTCCCCGGTCCGCGCGGGCAACGCCGCCTCCGGTCAGTTGCAGCTCGACATCTACGGCGAGGCCCTGTACGCGCTGGCCGAGGGCCGGGCGGTGGGCGAACAGGCCGGCTACCACGGCTGGAAGGGCCTGTCCGGGATCCTCGACTGGCTCGCGGACAACTGGGACCGGCCGGACGAGGGGATCTGGGAGACCCGCGGCGGGCGCAAGGACTTCACCTACAGCCGGGTGATGTGCTGGGCCGCCTTCGACCGGGGTCTGAAACTGGCCGCCGAGTTCAGCAGACCGGCCGACACCGTCCGCTGGACCAAGGCCCGGGACGCGATCCTGGAACAGGTCATGGAGCGCGGCTGGAACGACAAGCAGCAGGCGCTGGTCCAGCACTACGAGGGCGATGTCCTGGACGCCTCCCTGCTGTTGGCCCCCCGTGTCGGCTTCGTCTCCCCGCGGAGCCCCGGCTGGCTGAGCACCCTGGACGCCATGGAACGCGTCCTCGTCTCCGACAGCCTCGTCTACCGCTACGACCCGTTGGCCTCGCCGGACGGGCTGCGGGGCTCCGAGGGGACGTTCAGCCTCTGCACGTTCCTGTACGTCGACGCGCTCGCCCGGGCGGATCGGCTCCCGCAGGCCCGCTACACCTTCGAGAAGATGCAGACGTACGCCAACCATGTCGGCCTCTTCGGCGAGGAGATCGGTCCCAGCGGGGAGCAACTGGGCAACTTCCCGCAGGCCTTCACCCATCTCTCCCTCATCATGGCCGCGACGACACTCGACGAGGCGCTCGACCGGCTGCCGCGCTGAACGGCGGGATGTCCGGTCCCTGGGGCAGCAGCTCCACGGTCACGAAGGACACCACGGCGGCGAGGACGATCACCGGAACGGTTCCCGAGTTGCCCACCAGGAGCACGACGAGCACGACACAGCTGACCGGCAGCCGGAGCGCGGCGGCGGACGCGGCGGCCATGCCCGCCGCCATGGCCGGTACGACACCGAACCCGGGGAGCGGCGCCAGCAGGGCACCCACCGCGCCGCCGAGGAACAGCGAGGGGAACACCGGGCCGCCCCGCAGGCTTCCCAGGCACAGCGCGTACGCGATGGACTTGAGCACCAGCACGGCCACCAGGCTGCCCACCGACCAGGCGTGCGGGTGGGCGGCGAGCTGAGCGAGGGTGTTCTGGCCGGACAGGGCCACATCGGACGGCGAGCGCCCGGTGATGGCCGCGTAGAGCGCCGCGCAGCCACCCGCGCCGAGCCCGCACAGCGCCGTGGTCCGCAGGGGGTGCGCGGACACGGAGCGGGCCGCGTACCGGCCGCCCACGATCACCCAGTGGATGCCGACCCCGATCACGAGTGCCATGAGCACCGACCAGACCACGTCCCCGATGTCGAGGGTCGAGGGCGCCGGCAGTCCGATCCTGAGGCTGCCCGTCTGCAATCCGGTCCAGTCGCCGAATCCGGTGAACACGATGGCGCCGACCCCGCTGGCGAGCAGCGCGGGCAGCATCACCGCGAACAGCTGCGGCCCGCCCACGCCGGCGACCTCCATCAGCAGCACGGCGGCGATCAGGGGGCTGCCGAAGATCGCCGAGATGGCCGCGGCGGCACCCGCGGCACCGAGGAGCGCCGTGCTCTGGGGGGTCGCGGGAACCCGTACGAGATCCCTGAAGAGCAGGGCCAGGCCTCCGCCGAGCGCGATCAGCGGCGACTCGGGTCCGAGCACGGCTCCGAGCGGAAGGCTGGCCAGAGCGGCGAGGGCGACACCGGGCAGCGCGGATTTCGCCACCCCGCCGGCGTGCAGCCCCGAGGCCGGGATGTGTCCGCCCCGGCCCGGCAGCCACAGCACGATCAGGCCCACCAGCACCCCCGCCAGGAGCATCGGGGGAAGCGGCCACCACCACGGCGGGTCGGACCACCCGAGATCGTGCGGCCACTGCTCCCACATCAGATGTTCCAGCTCGTGCAGGAGTACCAGGAACCAGAAGGCGGCGAGCGAGACCGGAACACCGATCGCGGCGCAGAACACCAGCGCGCGCCGGTAGGCGGGGCGGCTCAGCATGATCCTCAGTTGCTCGGCCTCGCGGGGCTGGCCACCTGGATCGTCCCCGGCCCCCGCGGACCGCTTCTCCGGACCGGCCCCGGTCCCCTGCGACGGTTCGTCCGGCTCGGGCTCGGCGTCCTCGGACCTCGGCTCGTCGATGGGTCTGCTCCTACGTCGCCTCGGATGGGCACTGCCGTCGGAGCGCGAGCGTACCCACGAGATCCGCCCGGCCCCCGCCCCCAGGGGCCCCGCCGCCCGAAAACCCTCCGGGTGGACGCGTCCGCCCCCCGGTGAAGCCCCGGCCCCTGTGCCGATCCCTGCCCGACCCTCTGCCCCGGCCCTGGCCCCGTCCTCGGCCCGTCACCCACCACGTCGCCGGCAGCCCGGTTCCGCGTCCTCCGCCGCCCTGCCTACCTCCCTGTTGTGCCGAGCTCCCGCCTCCCGGGTACGCGGACCCACCGAGTCGCGGCCCGCCACCTCGCGTGCGAGCCTGAATCATGATCGGGCGTTCGCCTGTCCATCCGTTGGAGTGAGGGCGGACAGCTACGGATGGCCGCCGGGCGGGGACGCTCGAAAGGAGTCTGGCCCCATGAACCCTGTCACCGCGTCACCTGTGCGTATCGAGGCGTTCGTCGATCCTCGGCTGTCCAGATGGATGTGGCTGGTGAAGTGGTTCCTCGCCATCCCGCACTACATCGTGCTGTTCTTCCTGTGGATCGCGTTCGCCTTCGTGACCCTCGTCGCGTTCTTCGCCATCCTGTTCACCGGCCGCTACCCCCGATCCCTCTTCGACTTCAGCGTCGGCGTGCTGCGTTGGAACTGGCGGGTCGGCTATTACGCCCACACCGCGCTCGGCACCGACCAGTACCCGCCCTTCACCCTCGCGGACGCGCCCGACTATCCGGCGCGCTTCGATGTCGCCTATCCCGAGCGTCTCTCCCGCGGCCTGGTCCTGGTGAAGTGGTGGCTTCTGGCCATCCCGCAGTTCATCGTCGTCGGGATCTTCGTCGGCGGCTGGGACTGGGGCGAAGCGGACAGCTGGCGCGGCATCGGCCTGATCCCCTTCCTCTCCCTGGTCGCCGTGATCATCTTGACGTTCACGGCCCGATACCCGGCTCACCTCTTCGACCTGCTGCTCGGCCTGGCCCGCTGGGTCGCACGGGTCGCCGTCTATGTCGCGTTGATGACCGACGAGTACCCTCCCTTCCGCCTCGACCTGGGCGGCCAGGAGTCCCCTCTCACGAAGTTCCCGGCGAACGGTCCCCCTCGGTAGGACAAGCGGGGACGGGGCTGCGTGTCGTCCTGTCCCGCCCCCGGATATCCGGTCGCTCCGGGCAGGCGAGCGCCGTACCTTCATGTCCATGAACAGGCCACTCGTCGCCATCCTCAGTGGAGCGGGCGTCTCCACCGACTCCGGGATCCCCGACTACCGCGGCCCCAACGGCCTGTGGCGGCGCGACCCCGAGGCCGAGAAGCTTGTCACCTACGAGTACTACATGGGTGACCCGGACATCAGGCGGCGGTCCTGGCAGATGCGGCGGGAGACCCACGCTCTCCGGCCGGAGCCGAACGCCGCACACCGGGCCGTCGCCGAGCTGGAGCGGGGCGGGGTCCCCGTGCGGGTGCTCACCCAGAACGTCGACGGGCTGCACCAGCTCGCCGGCATGCCCGCCCGCAAGGTCCTCGAACTGCACGGCACCGCACGGAGTTTCGTGTGCACCGGATGCCACGCACGCGGGCCCATGGAGGACGCCCTCGCCCGGGTCGACGCCGGTGAGGACGACCCGGCCTGTCTCACGTGCGGCGGGATCCTCAAGCCGGCGACCGTCATGTTCGGTGAACGGCTCGACCCGGTCGTCCTCGGCCAGGCCGCCGCGATCGCCAAGGCCTGCCAGGTGTTCATCGCGGTCGGCAGCAGTCTGCAGGTCCAGCCGGCGGCGGGCCTCGCGGGTGTGGCCGCCGACCACGGAGGCCGGCTGATCGTCGTCAACGCCGAGCCGACCCCGTACGACGAACTCGCCGACGAAGTCGTCCGCGAACCGATCGGCACGGCCCTGCCGGAACTGCTGGGCCGGCTGTGTGAGGACAGCGGTCAAGTGCAGTGACCTGAAGCATTGTTCGCGGGACTGCTCGCCGGCGGCGCGCTAGGCACGGATCCCGTCGCAGGCGAGGTGCAACTGCCGAGGCCCGCGCAGCACCGCGTTCTTCCGGTACGGGGGCGGGTCCTCCAGCAGACGCGGGTTCTCCAGCCTCCGGGCCAGCTCCGACAGGGCGAACTGGGTCTCCAGACGGGCGAGCGGTGCGCCGAAGCAGCTGTGGATGCCGCTGCCCAGGCCGAGGTGCTGGATGTCCGGGCGGTCCGGGTCGAAGCGGTCCGGGTCGTCGAAGCGCTGGGGGTCGCGGTTGCCCGACGCCAGGACCAGCCACAGGGTGGCGCCCTTGGGGATGGTGACCCCGCGGACCTCGATGTCGGCGAGGGTGGTGCGCTGCGGCACCAGTTGCACCGGCGGCTCGAACCGCAGCAGCTCCTCGACGATGGGCACGGCCAGCCGCGGATCGGCGCGCAGCCGCTGGAGGACGCCGGGATTGCGCAGCAGGGTCAGCATGCCGTTGGTGATCAGGTTGACCGTGGTCTCGTGTCCCGCGATGAGCAGCAGCGCCGCGGTGCTGAGCAGTTCCATCGTGGTCATCGGGCCGTCGTCGCCCTTGGCCGTCGCCAGCTGGGAGAGCATGTCGTCCCCGGGGTTCTTGCGGCGCTCCTCGATCAGACCCGCCAGGTACATGCCCAGTTGCATGCGGGCGTCCTGCGCGCCCCCGCCCCGCTCGGCGGGATCGGCGTCCGGGTCGGGATCCAGGCTCGCGGCGAGGGTGTCCGCCCAGACGTGGAAGCGCGCCTCGTCCTCGCGCGGCACGCCGAGCAGCCTGCAGATCACCGTCACCGGGAAGGGGTACGAGAACTGCTCCACCAGGTCGATCCGGTCCGGGTCGCCGATGCCGTCGATGAGGCCGGTGACGATGTCGCGGAGCTCTCCGCGCATCCCGTCGACCCGGTGGGGGGAGTGCGGCGGGCCGAAGGGCCGGTTCGTCATGCGCCGCAGCCGGTCGTGCTCCGGCGGGTCGAGCTTCAGGAAGCCCGGCGGGAGGGTGTTCTCCTCCGGGGGTGCCTCGGAGGCCAGCGGGTCGGTCGCGTTCGAGGCCAGGTTGCGGGCGTCGGAGCTGATCCGGGGATCGTGCAGAAGGCTGCGGATCTCGTAGTACGTGCTGACCACGTACGGTCCGTCGGCCTCGTGGTGGACCGGGGTCTTCCGCAGCTCCTTGTAGATCGGGTACGGGTCGGACCGGTTGGCGTAGTCCAGGATCTGGTGCAGCAGGGATTGCGTCATGGCGAGTCCTAGGGTCCTCGGGGCCGTGCGGTCAGTGCGCCGGGGTGAACGTCATCCGGCGGTCGGCCGGCGAGTATCCGCTGAGGGTCACGGTGGGGCCGTGGGTGGGGACCGAGGGGTCGGGGAAGTCCGCGTCGAGCGGCCGCTGTCCGTCCGGGCGCCGGTCGACCGTGGCGAACGGCGGCGGGAACGGCGCGGTGGTCTCGATCAGCTCCTGGTAGAACGGCAGCCACCGGCCCTGGTCGAAGGCGACGGCGCCGATGACACGCCCCTGGTACCCGTACACGCCGAGGAACCGGTGATCCGCCAGTGAGCCCTGGGAGATGAGGATCTCCGTCCCCATCGACGGGATCCCGACGGACTTGATGTTGACCCCGAACTGCGAGGACCAGAACGCCGGAACCTCCATGTGGGGCAGCCGGTCGGTGCTCTCGCTGAGCATGTTGTGCGCCGCGATCCTGGCCTGGGAGACGGCGTTGCCCCAGTGCTCCAGAGACAGGAACTGGTAGCCGAACAGGGGGTGCGGGCAGCGGGCGACGTCACCGGCCGCGTAGACGTCGTCGGTGACGATCCCGCGGATGTCGAAGGCACGGCAGCCGGCGTCGCAGGCGATGCCCCGGGGGCCCGCGCCGAGTCCGGACCCGGCGAGCCACTCGGTGTTGCGCTGGGCGCCGAGCGAGGCGACCACCACGTCGGCCTCCACGCTGGAGCCGTCGGAAAGCTGCGCGGCGCGCACCCTTCCCGAGGCGTCGCCCTCCAGGGCGGTCACCGTGACCCCGGTCCGCAGGTCCACACCGTGCTCGCGCTGCATCTCGGCCGCGACCGCTCCGACCACCCCGCCGAGCGCGCCGACCAGGGGCGCCGCGCCGCGTTCGGTGAGGGTGACGGGGATGTCGCGTTCGCGGCAGGCGGAGGCGATCTCCGAGCCGGTGAATCCGCCCCCGATGACCAGGACCCGCCGGGGGCCGGCGTCGAGTCGGCGCGCCAGCGCGGCGCTGTCGTCCCGGGTGCGCAGCACGAAGACGCCGTCGAGGTCCGCCTCGGCCTCGTTCGGCCACGGTCGCGCCCGTACGCCGGTGGCGATGAGCAGCCGGTCGTACGGCACCTCGTCGCCGTCGGCCAGCCGCACCCGTCGGGCGGCCATGTCCAGGCCGGTGGCCGCGGAGCCGAGCCGCCAGGTCGCGTCGACGGACCGGAGCCTGGGCAGTGCGGTGCGGTCGGCGCTCGCCCGGCCCAGCAGCACCTGCTTGGACAGCGGGGGCCGGTCGTACGGTGCGCAGGGCTCGTCGCCGATCATGGTCAGCGAACCCGCGAAGCCCTTTTCCCGCAAGGTCTCGGCGGCCCGCAGGCCGGCCAGCGAGGCGCCGACGACGACGATGCGGCCATCGCGTTTGAGCCGTTCCAGGGATCCGTCACCGAGCATGGGACACACCCTCGTCCGGTACGTCCACCGCGTCGGGTTCCACCGCGTCGACGAGGACGGCCTGGACCGGGCAGGCCGTGGCGGCCCGGTCCAGTTTCTCGCGCAGCGCCCCGTCGGGCTCCGGTTCGTACAGCAGCGCCTCGTCGCCGTGCATGGTGAAGATCTCGGGAGCGAGGAACGCACACTGTGCGTACCCCTGACAGCGGTTCAGATCGACGGCAATCCTTACCACGGGATCGGTCCTCTCCAAGGCGCGGTCAAGCCTCCTGCGACCACTCTCGGCGGCCGGGCGGGATGCGGCGACAAGGAGCGGACCGTTCGAGTGAGCGGTGCGGCCGTATCAGGCCGGAGGGGCGGGCGCTGCCGTGGAAGGGCGACGGCCCCACAGGATGTTCAGGCTGAGGAGCAGCGCCCAGGCCGGGAAGACCAGCTCGGACCAGGGCACGCCCGTTCCCGCCACGAGCAGCGTCAGGCCCGCGAGATAGCCGACGACGACGAGCGGGCGCGGGAACACGCCGAGCCGGCGGCCGATGGTCGACGTCGTGATGATGAACACCGCCGCCATCCGCATGGCGTACGTGGTCAGCAGGGCGTAGGCGAAGTGGCTGCCGAAGGAGGGTCCCTGCTGCCGGCCTTCGCCGAGCACGGTCCCGGCCGCCGCGGCGGCGCCGAACAGCGTGGCGACGAAGACCACGCCGCTGCCCAGGAACACGGTGGCGACGAACCGGTCCTCGGCGCGGCCGGCCTGCTCGCGGAGGGCGCCCATGAACCACAGGAACGCGATCCCGGCGAACGGCACCAGCTCCAGGGCCGTCCGGATTCCGCTGCGCTGTCCGGCGTCGAGGTTCGCGCCGTCCTCGCCGCCGGGCAGAGCGATGCGCACCAGCACGATCGCCGCGGCCATCAGGACCGCGAACACCACTCCGGCCGCCCCGGCGGCCCGGGGTGTCGCGAGGCGCTTGTGCTTCCGCTCCATGCTCTCCCGCTTTCTGCCGGCTCTCCCTTCGTCCAGACACCAGTGATCGCGGGGCTCACGCCACCGGGGTCACCCGGGAGGAAGACCGCGGTGGGCCATACAGGTCATCGGCCGCCGGTCGAATCCGGGCCGCTCCGGACGAAGAGCTGCCCGCACCTGGCCGCTGTCACATCCGCCGATGCCTTGCGACTCCGGGATCCCCGACCACCGCGGCCCCAACGGTCTGTGGCGCAGGGATCCCGAGACCGAGAAGCTCGTGACGTACGAGTACTACATGGGTGATCCCGAGATCAGGCGCAGGGCGTGGCTGATGCGGCGGGACACGCAGGAGCTCGGGGCCGAGCCGAACGCCGCGCACCTGGCCGTGGCCGAGCTGGAGCGGTCCGGGGTCCCGGTGCGGGTGCTCACCCAGAACGTGGACGGGCTGCACCAGCTCGCCGGCATGCCCGCCCGCAAGGTCCTCGAACTGCACGGCACCGCGCGGGCCGTGGTGTGCGTCGAGTGCCACGCCAGGACGCCCATGGAGGACGCCCTCACCCGCGTCGAGGCCGGCGAGGACGACCCGCCGTGCCGGAAGTGCGGCGGGATCCTCAAGCCGGCCACGGTGATGTTCGGCGAACGCCTCGACCCCGTCGTCCTCGCGAGGCCGCCGCCATCACCAAGGCGTGCCAGGTGTTCATCGCCGTCGGCAGCAGCCTCCAGGTCCAGCCCGCCGCCGGACTCGCGGGCGTCGCCGCCGACCACGGGGCCCGGCTCGTCGTCGTCAACGCCGAACCCACCCCCTACGACGAGATCGCCGACGAGGTCATCCGCGAACCCCTCGGCACCGCCCTGCCCGAACTGCTGAGCAGGCTGCGCCGGACCGGTTCCCAGAACGGCGCCGGTGTCGCCCGGAGTGCAGCGGTCTCCGTAGGCCGTAAGGTCGTCGGGCATTCCCCGTCTCCCCCTCGGGCGGGGTGAGTTCAGAGACCGTGACCCGATTCGAAGTTCATCGCGGATCGGCCGCCCGCAGGCGCTTGCCTCGCCTGCCGGCCACGATCTTCAAAGGGATCAGCACCGCCCACCACCACTTCGCGCCCACCGGGGACACGAAGGCGAACGGCACGGCGACGGCGAAGACCAGCACCGTCGCGGCCAGGTCGACCACGTCGTTGCGCACGACGGAATCGGGCAGTGCCTGGGTGCTGAGCCACGAGCGCCTCCACAACACGATCGCCAGCGCGAGCTGTGTGGCCCCCATGGCCGCGACGGCGGCCGAGTAGACGGCCACCGACTGCGGCCGGTCCCCGTACTCGGCCAGCAGCGTGGTGGGGAACGGCATCAGGGCGATCAGTCCCAGGCCCAGCAGCCCGAGGCGGATCACCGTCCCGTCGACCTCCCGGGTGTACCGGAACATCTGGTGGTGGCCCCGCCAGAACGCCGCGATGGCCAGGAAGCTGATGGCGTACGCCCACAGGTTGGGCACCGCATCCCCCAGCGCCCGCTCGAAACCGGCGGGGTCCAGCCCGGCGGGCAGCGTGAGGTCCAGCGCCAGCAGCGTCATCGCGATGGCGAACACACCGTCCGACAGCGCGAGGAGCCGTGTCGCGCTCCCCTCGTCGTCCCGCTTCCGCTGTTCACCGTTCACAACCCCTCACCCTAGGAGCAAACGCCACGAAACCCCCAGATTGGCCCGTCGATCCGCTGCGCCGCCTCGGCTCGGACACGCCGGGTGGCGAGAAGAAGGTCTATCTGGCGGGGCGCCGGTCGTGGGACACCTTCGCCCGGCTGTGCGCACCGGCGGCGGTCACCGACCAGGTCCCCTACCGGGGCGGGGCCTCGACTCCCGTCCGGTTCTTCCGCCCCGACGACTCGGGCAGGCCCCGGCCGACCGTCATCCTCACCAGCCGCTGCGCACCCGCAAGGAGTACCGGCTGATGCGGGCGGCCACCGGCGCCCGGTCGCACTGCTCGCCGATGGCGCCGCAACAGCACTGCGAGGTCGTCCTCGACCGGCTGGAGGACGCCCTGGGCCGGGGCGACCGCCCGTAGCGGTCCTCCCCGGGCCGGTCAGAAGAGCGCCGAGCCGCTCTCGAAGTCCAGGAGGCGCTTCTTGCGGTCCAGGCCCCCGCCGTATCCGGTGAGGCCGCCGCTCGCGCCGACCACGCGGTGGCAGGGCACGATGATGCCGACCGGGTTCTTGCCGTTGGCCAGACCGACCGCGCGGGAGGCGCCCATGTTCCCGAGGGCTTCGGCGAGTTCGCCGTACGAGCGGGTCTCACCGTAGGGAATCCGCCGCAGCTGGTCCCACACGCTGCGCTGGAACGGTGTTCCCGCCAGCCGCAGTTCGAGGGTGAACTCTTTCAACTCGCCCTCGAAATAGGCGTGCAGCTGCTCCGTCACCTCGTCGAAGTGCGTGTCGTCGCGCCCGCCGAAGCTCTCCTCCGGCGGGCGGTGACGCTGCCCGACCATGTAGAGGCCGCACAGGACACCGTCGTCGGCGACGAGGGTGAGGGGGCCGTAGGGGCTGTCGATGACCGTGTGCTGTTTCACTGAACATCCTTGACGCGGGGGGTGCGAGGAGTACGAGAGGTTCGGGGAGTACGCGAGGTGCGAGACGTACGGGGTGAGGGCTTCGTGGCATGCGCGGCGTCCGGGTCGGCGGCCGGCGCCGGGAGGAAGTTGATCGGGTGGCTGTCCGTCGCCCACAGGTACTGGACCGCGTACGCCCGCCAGGGGCGCCAGGCCGCCGCACGGGCCGTCAGGGCGGCGGGGGTGGACGGGAGCCCCAACTCCTTTGCCGCGCGCCGGATTCCGAGGTCGGTGGGGAGGAAGGCGTCCGGGTCCCCGAGGGCACGCATCGCGATCACGTCGGCGGTCCAGGGGCCGAATCCGGGGAGCGCGAGGAGCCGGTCCCTGGCCTGCGCCCAGTCGCTCTCCATTCCCAGGTGCAGTGTCCCGTCGGCCAGTTGATCCACCAGCGTGGTGAAGGTGCTGCGACGGGTGCGGGGCATCGCGAGCGACTCGGGGTCGAGGGCGGCGAGCGCCTGGGGCGAGGGGAAGAGGTGGGTGAGGCCGCCGTGCGGGTCGTCCACCGGATCGCCGTGCGCGGTGACGAGGCGGGCCGCGTGGGTACGCGCGGCGGCCGTGGAGACCTGCTGCCCCAGCACGGCCCGTACGGCGAACTCGGCCTCGTCGACCGTGCGCGGCACCCGGCGGCCGGGGGCCTTGTCGACCAGGGGGGCCAGCAGCGGATCGGTGCGCAACCGGTCGTCGACGGCCACCGGGTCGGCGTCCAGGTCCAGCAGGCGGCGGCAGCGGCTGATCGCGACGGACAGGTCACGCAGGTCGCTGAGGGTCAGGCGGCACGCGATGTGGTCGGGCATCGGCGTCAGGCCGGCGATCCCGTGCCCGTACGGCAGCCGGAGGGTCCGCCGGTACGCTCCGTCGCGCCACTCCTCCACGCCGGGTACGGCGGTCGCCGCCAGGTGTCCGAAGAGGTTGTCCGGGTTGAGCGGGGCGCGGAAGGGGAGCCGGAGGTTCAGCACGCCCGGCATACCGGGGGCTGCCGCGGCTCCGCCCCGGTTCCTGGGCAGCCGGGCGCGCAGTTCGCTCGGGGACAGCGCGAAGACCTCGCGGACGGTGTCGTTGAAGGTGCGGATGGAGGAGAACCCGGCGGCGAACGCGATCTCGGCCATCGGGAGCGGTGTCGTCTCGATGAGCAGCCGGGCGGTCTGGGACCGCTGGGCCCGGGCGAGCGCCAGCGGTCCCGCGCCCAGCTCGGCCAGGAGCTGGCGCTCGATCTGGCGGGTGCTGTAGCCGAGCCGGGCGGCCAGGCCGGGTACGCCTTCGCGGTCGACGAGCCCGTCGCCGATCAGCCGCATCGCACGGGCCACCAGGTCGGCGCGGTGGTTCCATTCGGGCGAGCCGGGGCTGGTGTCCGGACGGCACCGCTTGCAGGCCCGGAATCCCGCCTGCTGACAGGCGGCGGCGCTCGGGTGGAAGGTCATGTTCCGCGGCTTCGGCGGCACGACCGGACAACTGGGCCGACAGTAGATCCCCGTCGTCGTCACGGCGGTGAAGAACCATCCGTCGAAGCGCGCGTCCTTCGACCGGACGGCACGCAGGCAGCGCTCCCTGTCCATGTGCATCCCGTTCCTCATGGCTCAAGCATCGGGCACCCCGAGGAACGGGGCTGGCGAGAATCCGACATCTACCTCGCCCTGCCCCGCGGCTCCCGAACGCGGAGTCCTGATCGCCGGCAAGCACCACCGGGACCGCGCCGGGACTCCGCCGGGTCGGGTCACCGGCGGGTGCCGCCGGTACCGCCAGGACGACCGCGCCGTCGGCCGGCCGGTTCGCGGCCCGTACCGGTTCGCGGCCCGTACCGGTTCGCGGCCCGTACCGGTTCGCGGCTCGCGTCGGAAGCGGTCAGCGGGGCTCCTCGCCCTGCGCGACCTCCACCTCGTGGTGGAAGACGAGGACGCCCGCCCCCGAGGCACCGGCCGAGACGGCGGCGCAGGCCGCGAGGAGGACGGCGATCCAGGCGGCGGCGCGGGGACGGTGCCGGGGAGCGGCCAGCAGGGCCGCGACCCGCTGGGGGACGGGACCCGTGGTGGCCGCCGGGGCGAGACCGGGGCGGTCGGACCGGGCGTCGGCGGCGGCCAGGGCGGCACGGGCGATGGCCCGGGCGGTCAGCCTCCGGTCCCCCACGGCGACGGCGGCGGCTTCGTCCGCCACTCGCTCCGCCGCGAGCGCGACGGTGCCGCGGACCGCGCGCAGGCCCGGATGGCAGTGCGCCGCGAGTTCGGCCGCGACGAGGAAGCGGTGGTGACCGCCGGCGTTGTGGGCCCGCTCGTGGGCGAAGAGCGCCTCGCGCTCGTCCGCTCCGAGGCTGCGCAGCATCGCGGTGGTGACGACGATGCGGTGCGGCCGGCCCGGCAGCGCGTACGCGTCGGGGTGCGGCGATTCGATGACGCAGAGGTCTCCGGCGGCGGGGCGGCGGTCGGCCTGGACCCGTGCGGAACGGAACGCGCGCAGCTGGCGCAGGGCCGAGCGGACGACCGTCCAGGCACCCACGGTGAGCGCCCCCGTGGCGGCGGCGGCCATGGGCAGGACCACCAGGTCCGACGCCGTGCGCAGGGGGTGGACGAGGTCACCCGGGCCCGCGAGGAAGGGGATCTTGAGCAGCCCCGTCAGGACCAGTGCGCCCAGCGAGGCCACGGAGGAGCCCGCCAGCACCACCATCGCGAGGGTCACCGACCACAGCGCGGTCGCCGGGGCGAGCCGGTCGAGGCAGCGGCGCGCGGGCAGCCCCACCACGAAGGGCACCAGCAGCGGAACCAGCAGCAGAAGGGTCATCCCTCACCCGGTTCCGGAGCCGTGTCGACGCCCGGTTCCAGCAGATCCCGCAGGACCTGCTCGTCGTCGGGGCTCAGCTGCGCGACGAACCGGGCCAGCGCGGTCTCCCGGTCGTCGTCGCGGTCGAGTTCGGTGTGCATGCGACGGGCGGTGAGGCCGTGCGGATCCTGGACGGGGAAGTACACGTAACCCCGGCCCAGCCGCTCGCGGCCGACGATCCCCTTCTCGTGCAGCCGGGACAGGATCGTCGTCACGGTGGTCCGGGCCAGACCGGAGTCCAGGTCCCGCTGCACGCGCCCCGGCGTCAGCGGGACGCCGGCGGCCCAGAGGGCCGCCATCACCCCGGCCTCCAGCTCGCCGGCCGGTCGACGCTCGTCCTTGCCACTGCCCATGGGAACGATCCTCACCCCGTCATCGTCTACAGTCCGGTAGACCGTCTACAGAATTGTAGTCCGCCGGGGGTGTCCTTCGACCGTGCCCGGCCGTCCGGTCCCGAGAGCGTCCGCGCTCGCGCTCACGCCCACCGGGGCTCACGGCTCCCCGTGGCCCCGCTCCCCCGCGATCCCGCCGAACGCCCCTGTCGCCGCCCTGCGTCCATGGGACCCTCCGCTCCGCCGCGCGCCGCTCGTTCACAGCACCCGGCGGCGGATCAGCACCCCCAGCGTCAGCAGCCCCGGGACGAGGGGGAGCCACACGGTGAGCAACCGGTAGCCGAGGACGGTCGAGGCCGCCGCGCCGCCGGGTGCGCCGGCGAGGGTGAGGGCCAGCGCGAGGGCGGCCTCCATGGAGCCGAGGCCGCCCGGGGTGGGCAGCAGGACGGCCGCGCTGCACGCGACGAGATAGGCGAGGGCCACCCGCGCCGGGGCCAGCGGCAGGCCGATGGCCTGGGTGACGGCGATGACCACGGCGGCGTGCAGCGCGGCGCAGGCGAGTGAGCCGCCCCACAACGCGGCGGCCCGAGCGGGGAGTTCGTGCACGGCGCGGACGTCCCGGAGGACGTGCCGCACCGCACGCCGCAGACGGCCCGCCAGAAGGGCTCCGCCGACGGCGACCACGACGACGGCCACCGTCCAGACGGCCACCGTCCGGGCGGCCGTCGGCATCCGCGGGAGGCGGAGCGCGCCGGGGCAGGCCAGAGCGAGCCCGGCGATCAGGCAGCCGCGCGCCACGGTGCCGGCGCAGGCCTTGACCGCGAGAGCGGTCGCGGACCGGGCGACGGACAGTCCGCACCGGTTGAGGAAGCGCAGATTGACGGCGCTCGCGCCGAGCCCCGCGGGCAGTACCTGGTTGGCGGAGGAGGCGGCGAACTGCACCGCCACCAGTCGCCCGGGGGGCAGCGGTTCCGGCACCGCGCCCTGCTGGGCGAGCGCCGAGCAGGCCCACGCGGCGAGGGTGGCGGCGGCCGCCACCAGCAGCCAGCCGCGGTCCGCGACGGCGAGCCGGCCGGCTCCCTCCTCGATCAGCGGCCAGTACCGATGGGCAAGGAGCCCGGCGCACACCAGGACGAGCAGCGACACCCCCGCCTGCCAGGGCACCCGCCCGCCCTTGGGGGACCGCCCCTCGAAACCTGTCCGCCCGCGAACGAGCACCGAGGGGGAGCACTCCCCTCCCTCGGAGGAGAGCGGATCGGAGGGCACCGGCCCGCCCGCGTCGGGAAACGGCTCGGGCGACGGCGGTCCGGTCCCGCC
Organism: Streptomyces sp. NPDC002580; assembly: GCF_042889485.1. Classification (NCBI taxonomy): domain Bacteria; kingdom Bacillati; phylum Actinomycetota; class Actinomycetes; order Kitasatosporales; family Streptomycetaceae; genus Streptomyces; species Streptomyces sp. NPDC002580. Next base: position 206,035 of record NZ_JBIAQZ010000004.1, read on the forward strand.
GGGCACGAGCCCGGGCGGCGGCCTCCCGCTCCCGGCGGTCGGCGGGCCGAAGCCCGGCCGGCCGGTCGCGGCGGACGCCGACGCCCGGGCCGGCGCCACGCCCCCGGCCGGCCCTCCCGCCGGGATGCCCGGCGGTTCGCCACCGGGTGGCAGCCCACCCCCGGGCGAACGACGGCCGGCTCGCCCCGCCGCGCCCGCGCGCCGGGGCGAGGGTGAGTCCGGCGGGACGGTCATGGGGTGCGGCTCCCCGCCCCCGGGGCGACGTAGGCGTACAGGCCACCGACGCGATGGGGCACCCAGTCGCGGGCGTACCCCGGCGGCTCGCCCCCCGGCCGGGTGAGGGCGGCGACCGGCATGCGCCGGGCGGCCCGGGTGATGGCCCGCCGGGTGGTGTTCGCGTTGTGGCCGCTGACCGCGAGGGCGGAGCATCCGGTGTAGAAGGCGACGGGGATGGACTGACGGCCGGTCAGCCGGCAGGGCGGCCGCACACCGAGCCGGTGCAGTGCCGCCGCCGTCGCCGCCCAGCCGCGGTGCCCCTCGGTGGTGCGCCGCACGGTGTCCTGGAGGACCGCGAACTGCACGGCCAGATGAGCGGTGAGGGCGACGGCGACGAGTGTCACGATCACCGGCCTCCAGCGCCGGCCGGGAACGGTGACCAGGTGGACGAGGGCATCGGCGGCGGGGATCACGAGGAGGGCGTAGAGGGGCAGGAGGAAGCGCGGGGCCGCGTACCCGATCATGAGGAGGTACGGGGCGCCGGCGGTCGCGGCGCAGGCCAGGGGTAGCAGGGTGGCCGCCGGGCGACGGCTTCTGACGGCGATCACCAGGCCGAGGGCGGCGGCCAGCGGCAGGACGAACCACCACGCCGTCACCGCCGGGCTCGGCATCCCCCCGGTGCACGGCCGGCACAGCACGCGTCCGCCGAGGCTGCGCAGTTGGTCGCCGACGGCGATGTTCCAGCCGAGGCCGCCCTGGATGCGCGAAGCGTCGGCGAGCCTCTGTCCGAGGCCGCCGAAGCCGACGTACGCCTCGGCGATCCACTCGACGGCTCCGGCGAGAAGGCCCGCCACGAGCGCGAGCAGGATCCGGGCCCGCCGCCACCCGGGAACGGCCGCGGCCAGGACGAGGAGCGGAAGGGTCACCCAGACCGCGTCGGTGGGCCGCATCCACGCCATCAGCGCGGCGCTCAGCCCGACCCCCAGCAGCGCCGTCCGGTCGGAGCGGTCCGCCCGGGCGCGAAGGAAACACCCCACGCAGACAAGGGCGCCGATCGCGACCCAGTAGTTGGGCATGGCCTGCGGGGCGTAGAAGAGGGTGACCCACAGCGTGGCGAACAGGGCGCCCGCCAGGGCGAGGACCCGCTCCGGGAACAGTCCGCGCCACGCGCGCAGAGCGGTGAACAGGCCGAGTCCGGACAACAGGGCGAGGTAGACCCGCAGCACGGTGGTGGACGAGGACCAGGAGGCGACCGGCGCCACGAGCAGGGAGACGCCGCGGGCACGCGGCGCGCTGAAGAACGCCGCGGGGGCGTGGGAGGAGACCTGGCTGACGTAGACGGTCTCGTCCCAGCCGAGGCCCATCGCGGGAGGTACGAGGGCCAGTTGAGCGAGGGTGAAGGCCACCGCGACGAAGGCCGCCAGGCGCGGGTCGCGGGCCCGCCCGGACAGGCGGGCCGACCGGTTCGGTGGTTCGTGGCGCCGGACGCCGACGAGCGGGAAATTGAGTGTCTTGGCCATCTCCACCCTTCAGCCCTACACGCTGTAGTGTCGATTAACCCTACAAGACGTAGGGTTACGGCGGGAGTCGAGGAATGGACGAGGGGAGAAACAGTGACAAATTATCCCGTCTTGGAAGGTGGCACCGCGGACAGGCAGGCATTCGGGGGAATGTCCCGGGGTGGCGTGCGAACGCTCGCCGGAGGCCTGCCCCTCACGGCCCACTCCCGGCTCCCCTACGCGCTGTAAGGTGATGGGCATGGCTGGCACAGGTCCCCGAGGAGGGGCGGAACGGCGCAGCGCCGGCGAGTTGGAGAGCGAGGTCCTCGCCGCCCTGTGGGCCACCGACGACGCGCTGACGCCCGCCGAGATCCAGGCGGAGATCGGCGGCGGACTCGCCTACAACACCGTGCACACCATCCTCAAGCGCCTGTACGACAAGGGCCTGGTCCTCCGTGACGTGGACGGCCGTCGCGGTGCGTACCGGCCCACCAAGAACGCGGCCGAGCTGACGGCCGAGGCCATGCACCAGGCCCTGGACCGGGGGCCCGACCCGATCGCGGCCCTGCTCCACTTCGTCGGCGGGCTCAGCTCCCGGGAGGAGAAGGCCCTGCGTGACCTTCTCGGGGAGAACGGTCCCTGAGGCCCCAGGCCCATAGGTCCGGTCGCGTAGTCCGGTCGCGCTCCTCTCAGGAGCCGCCCCGCACACGGGCCGGTACCACCGGCACCGACGGCACGCGCCGCCGGACGTCCACCACGCCGGTCACACCACCCCACCCGGCCTGTCGTACCCGGCGCCCGCCCCCGCCCCTGCCCCCGTCACCTCAACTGTGCGGCGAACGCGTCGTACGCCCGTTCGTCGAAAAGCACGAAGCGGACCTCCTCGACGTCGGTCTTCGCCGCCCGGACCGTCTCCACCGCGATACGGGCCGCGTCCTCCATCGGCCAGCCGTAGATACCGGCGGAGACGGCGGGGAAGGCGACGGTACGGGCGCCGAGTTCGTCGGCGACGCGCAGCGACTCCCGGTAGCAGGAGGCCAGCAGCTCCGACCGGTCCTCGTCCCGCGCGTAGCGGGGTCCCACGGTGTGGATCACCCAGCGCGCGTCGAGTTCGCCCGCGGTCGTGGCGACCGCCCGGCCGGTCGGCAGCCCCTTGCCGTAGTGGCCGGCGCGCAGCCTGCGGCAGTCGGCGAGAACGGCGGGGCCGCCGCGGCGGTGGATGGCGCCGTCGACACCTCCGCCGCCGAGCAGCGAGGAGTTCGCCGCGTTGACGACGGCGTCGGCGCTCTGCCGGGTGATGTCGCCCTGTACCAGCGTGATCGTGGTCATGACTGTCGCAGCCTCCTCCAGACGGCCTTCGCCGCGTTGTGCCCCGACATGCCGTGCACACCGGGCCCGGGCGGAGTGGCCGAGGAGCAGAGGAAGACGGCGGGGTGCGGCGTGCTGTACGGGAACGCGGACACTCTGGGGCGGAGCATGAGCTGGAGCCCCGACGCGGCGCCGCAGGCGATGTCACCGCCCACGTAGTTGGCGTTGCGGGCCGCGAGTTCCGGCGGTCCGGCGGTCGCCCGGGCCAGCACGCGGTCGCGGAAGCCCGGCGCGAACCGCTCCAGCTGACGCTCGATCGCGTCCGTGAGGTCCCCGGTCCAGCCGCTCGGGACATGGCCGTACGCCCAGAAGACCTGCTTGCCCTCCGGGGCGCGGGAGGGGTCCATGAGGCTCGGCTGCACGGTGATCAGGAAGGGCGCGTCCGGTGCCCGGCCCTCGCGCGAGGCCGCCCGCAGCGCGGTCCCGATCTCGGCTCTGCTCGCCCCGACCTGCACCGTCCCGGCGGAGCGGGCCTCCTCGGCGGTCCAGGGGACGGGCCCGTCCAGCGCGTAGTCGATCTTGAAGACGCCCGCTCCGTACCGGTAGCCGTCGTAGTACCGCCCGAACCCCGCGATGCGGGCGAGCGCCGTGGGCGAGGTGTCGAAGACGTACGAGCGCGCGGGAGGCAGGTCGTCCAGGCGCTTGACCTCGTAGTCGGTGTGGACGGTGCCGCCGAGGTCCTTGAGGTACGCGGTCAGCGCGTCCGAGACGGACTGCGAGCCGCCGCGGGCGACGGGCCAGCCCCGGGCGTGCGCGGCCAGCGCGAACACCAGGCCGACGGCACCCGTGGCGACCCCCTCCAGCGGGGCGATGACGTGCGCCACCAGACCGGCGAACAGGGCCTTGGCCCGCTCGTCGCGGAAGCGGCGCATCAGCCAGGTCGACGGAGGCAGCCCGGCCAGGCCGAAGCGGGCGAGGGTGACGGGGTCCCGGGGCAGCGCGGTCATCGGCAACGACATGAAGTCGTGCGCCAGCGTGTCCCACTTGGTCAGGAACGGGGCGACGAGTCTGCGGTAGGCGCCCGCGTCGCGCGGCCCGAAGGAGGCGGCGGTCTCGGCCACCGACCGTGAGAGCACCGCCGCCGAGCCGTCGAGGAACGGGTGCGCCATGGGGAGCGGGGCGTGCAGCCACTCCAGGCCGTACCGCTCCAGGGGCATCGCCCGGAACGCGGGTGAGTTGACGCCCAGCGGATGCGCCGCCGAGCACGGGTCGTGCCGGAAACCGGGCAGGGTCAGCTCTTCGGTGCGCGCTCCCCCGCCCACCGTGTCGCGCGCCTCGAACACGGCCACGGAGAAGCCCCGGCGGGCCAGCTCCACGGCAGCCGTCAGTCCGTTCGGCCCCGCACCCACCACGACCGTATCGAGCATCGACGGCACCTTCGGACTCCTTTGTCAGCCGACGGCCACTGAGGATCAGGATATGCCGGGGGACCGACAGCCTTGACGGCACGGGGCGTTGGACCGCGAGGCCGCGAAGGCGCGGGCCGGCCGCCGGACGGGACCGGGGCCCCGCGCGGGCCCCGGAACCCTCGCTCAGGCCTCGGTCGCCGCCCGCTCCGGCCCCGCTGCTGTCAGCAGGGCCACCACCCGGCGTGCCGTGGCCTCGTCCCGGGCTGTGGTGAAGGGCAGCGCGTTACCCCCCGTGACGCGGAAGGGCTCACCCGTGAGCGTCAGGTGGGCGCCGCCCGCCTCCTCGACGAGCAGCAGTCCCGCCGCGTGGTCCCAGGCCGCCTCCCAGCTGAACGCGGTGGCGTCCAGCTCGCCGCGGGCGACGGCCAGGTACTCCAGGCCCGCCGAGCCGCACGGGCGCGGGACGACGCCCTCGACCCGCAGGCCCAGAAGCGCGCGCTTCTGCTCGTCCGTCGTGTAGTCCGGGTGGGAGGTGGCTATGTCGAGGTCGCGGCCGGGTCCGGGCGAGCCGGAGCGCAGGGGCACGCCGTCGAGCACGGCGCCCCGGCCCCGGATCGCTGTGGCGAACTCGTCGCGTGCGGGCGCGTACGTCCACGAGGCGTGCACCACGCCGTCCAGGACGAGCGCGACCAGCGTGCAGAACCCGGGGTCGCCGTGCACGAACTGCCGGGTGCCGTCCACGGGGTCGACGATCCAGACCGGTGCCGTGCCGCGGATCGCCTCGTAGCTCGCGGGGTCGGCGTGCACCGCCTCCTCGCCGACCACGACCGAGCCGGGCAGCAGTTCGGTGAGCGCCCCGGTGAGGTACCTCTCGGCGAGCCGGTCGGCGTCCGTCACGAGGTCGTGCGGTCCGGACTTCTGGTCGATCTCGTGCGCGGCGAGCTGCCGGAACCGGGGCATGATCTCGGCGGCGGCCGCCGCACGGACGGCGTCTTCCACGTCGGACGCGCGGCGCGCGAGAAACTCGTCGATGGTTTCGGTGGATCCGGTGGTTTCGATCATGGCTCCATGACAGCACGCCCCACTGACAATCCCCACCCCTCCGGGGTATCGCGGGTGGAATCACCATGAATTCCCGGGGCCGCCGGTCACCGACGCCGCCGCCGCGCGACCGGCGACGCCCGCCCGTGAGCGCGGTCACCCGACCGCGGTCACGGACACCGGGGCCGCACCCGGCCCCGGCCGCACGTCACCGTCCGACCGCGTATCCCTGCATCCCCCGCGCGTTGGCCCCCGCCGACAGGACGCCCGTCCGGGGATCCCGGGCGACCGCGCACAGCCGTCCCTCGGACCAGCCCTCGGCGACCAGGACGTCATGGCCCCGGCGGCGCAGTTCCTCGACGACCGCCGCGTCCGTGCGGGACTCGACGGTGAGGCTGCCGGGCCGCATGCCGCGCGGGTGGAAGGAGCTGGGGAAGCTGTCGTTGTGCCAGTTGGGGGCGTCGATCGCGCCCTGCAGGTCGAGCCCGCCACGCACGTGCGGGCGCAGGGCCACGGACAGGAAGAAGTGGGTCTGCCACTGGTCCTGTTGATCGCCGCCGGGGGTGCCGAAGGCCATGACCGGCACTCCGTCGCGCAGGGCCAGCGAGGGCGTCAGGGTGGTGCGGGGCCGGCGGCCCGGGGTGAGGGAGTTGGGCAGGCCCTCCTCCAGCCAGGCCATCTGGAGGCGGGTGCCGAGCGGGAAGCCCAGTTCGGGGACGACCGGGTTGGACTGGAGCCAGCCGCCGCTGGGAGTGGCGGCGACCATGTTGCCCCAGCGGTCGACGACGTCCAGGTGACAGGTGTCGCCCCGGGTGCCGCCGTCGGGTGCCACCTCGGGTTCCGTGGTCGCGCGGGCCATGGTGGGCTCGCCGGCGCCGGGCACGGCGAGCGCGTCGAAGCCGGGCTCCCCGGCGGCGACCACGCGCGCGTGCCCGCTCATCCGCGGCGCCCGGCCGCCCGGACTGCCGGGGCGCAGCTCGTACGACGCCTTGTCCCCGACGAGCGCCCGTCGGCCGGTGTTGTAGCGCTCCGACAGCAGGTCGTCGAGCGGCACCTCGGCCGCGTCCCCGTACCAGGCCTCCCGGTCGGCCATGGCGAGCTTGCAGCCCTCGACGAGCAGGTGGACGTAGTCGGCGGAACCGTGGCGGGGCAGCTCGGGCGGGAGCAGCGCCAGCTGCTGGAGGAGGACCGGGCCCTGGCTCCAGGGTCCGGCCTTGCACAGGGTCCAGCCGCGCCAGTCGTACGTCGCCGGGGCCTCGTAGGTCGCGGACCAGCCGGCCAGGTCGGCGGCCGTCAGGGTGCCGGCGTGGCGCTCTCCGCTGGTGTCCATGACCGGGCGCGCGGCCTGCCGGACGAGGGCCTCGGCGATGAAGCCGGACCGCCAGACCTCCCGTGCCGCGTCGATCTCGGCGCCCCGGTCCCCCGCGCCGGCGACCTCGGCGAGAAGCCGCCGCCAGGTCGCGCCGAGGGCCGGATTGCGGAACAGCTCGCCGGGGCGCGGTGCGTTGCCGCCCGGCAGGTACACCTCGGCCGATGAGGTCCACTCCGTCTCGAACAGGGCGCGCACGCTGTTCACCGTCGCGCCGACGCCCTCCACTGGAGCGTGGCCGTCCTCGGCGTACCCGATGGCGTACTTCAGGACGTCGGCGAGGGGCTTGGTCCCGTGGTCGCGCAGCAGCAGCATCCAGGCGTCGAAGGCGCCCGGTACGGCGGCGGCGAGCGGTCCGGTGCCCGGCACGAGGTCGAGTCCGAGTCCCCGGTAGTGGGCGACGGTCGCTCCGGCGGGCGCGACGCCCTGTCCGCACAGCACGCGCACCTCCCCGTCCGCGGGGGCGAGGATGATCGGGACCTCGCCGGCGGGTCCGTTGAGGTGGGGTTCGACGACGTGCAGGACGAACGCGGCGGCGACCGCGGCGTCGTAGGCGTTGCCCCCGTCCTCCAGGACGGCCATCGCGGACTGCGAGGCGAGCCAGTGCGTGGAGGACACCATGCCGAAGGTGCCCTGGAGCGTGGGTCGGGTCGTGAACATGCCTGCCACCTCACTGGACGGAGCGATCGATCCAGGTCCCGACTATGGCACCCGCCGGGGCGGGCGCAGCAGGACGGGTGCAGCAGGTCCGGCGCCGGAGGGTCCGCCCACCCCGATCGGCCCGGAAGGCGGGCGTCCTGGGCGCCGGGGGACGGCGCGGCGATGCGGACACCCCGAGGGCGGTCGCTGAGGACACCGCTGGGCACGGACGTTCAGGGTCCGGCTGATTCAGGACTGCGGCGCCCAGGCCGTAGTGCCGAGGATGTTGTCCGGGCCGATGTCGAGGGGGTCGGGCAGCCGTAGCGTGACGACGTCCTGTCCCTTCTGTGGTGCGACGCGGAGATACGCGCCCTCCTCGGCCGCCATCCGCCAGTGGAGGACCGCCGTCGCGCTCTCGCCCGGCCGGAGCGTGAAGCGATGGGGGCCGGGATCCTTCGGCGCCATGAACACCTTGTCCGTCCCTGTCACGCAGCGTACGCCGGTGATCGTGGCGCCCTGTGGATCGAGGACCCCGGCGAGGGCGGGATGGCCGTCGACCGTGTACGGCCGCTTGCCGCAGTTGGTGAGGACGAGCGTCATGCCGCGCAGGCCCATGGCCGCGTCGCCCGGCCCGGTGCCGAGGCGCAGCCCGGACGCCGGGCAGCCGTGGGCCTGTTGGACGCGTACGGCCGGATCGGTGATCGCGGGCACGGGCACCTCGACGCGCGGCGGGTCCGGAGTGTCTGCACCTGTCGCGCTCGGACCCGGGACCGGCGCGGACGTGCGCTCGGGGTCGTGCTCCCGGTCGATCTCGGCGGTCAGTCCGCACCCGGCCGTGGCGGTCGTCACCAGAAGGGCGAGGACGATCGGAGGCAGCCACGTCGCCCGTACGCGGACGACTCCGTGTGAGCCGGCGCCCCGAGGAGCGACGGTGCGGTCGGCGCCCTGGGGGGCCGACCCGGCGGGGGCCCGTGGGCCGGGCTTCGGGCGGGTCGCGATCACGGGCAGATCATGGCACGCAGCCGTGGGGGGTGTCGTCACGTCACGTTCCCGCGTGCCGTCACCAGGCCCGACTCGTAGGCGAAGACGACCAGTTGGGCCCGGTCGCGGGCGGCCAGCTTCGTCATCGCGCGGCTGATGTGGGTCTTGGCCGTCAGGGGGCTGATGACCATGTGCGCGGCGATCTCCTCGTTGCTCAGGCCGCGCGCGGCGAGTGCGGTGACCTCGCGTTCGCGGCGCGTGAGGCCTTCCAGACCCGGCGCCGTCGCCCGGTCCGGGGGCCGGGCCACGAACTCCCCGATCAGGGTGCGGGTCACCGAAGGCGACAGCAACGCCTCCCCGCGGGCGACGACTTCGATGGCCTGCAGCAGATCGGCGGGATCGGTGTCCTTGAGCAGAAAGCCGCTCGCCCCGGCCCGCAACGCCTCGAAGACGTACTCGTCCAGGCCGTAATTGGTGAGGATGACCACGCGCACCCGGCGCAGTTCCGGGTCGGCGGCGATACGGCGGGTGGCCTCGATGCCCGTCATCACGGGCATCTGCACGTCGACCAGGGCGACATCCGGCTTCTCCGCGCGGACCAGGGCCAGTCCACGCAGCCCGTCGGCCGCCTCGCCCACCACCTCGACGCCGTCCTCCGCGTCCAGCAGGGCGCGGAAACCGGCGCGCATGAGGGCCTGGTCGTCCACGAGGGCGACCCTGATCACACGGTTCCCACCGGTCGGCACGTCCAAGGCGTTCATCGTCCTTCCTCTCCCGCTCCCAGGGGCAGTTCGGCCCGGACCGAGAAGCCTCCCTCCGCCCGCGGCGCGGCCGACAGGGTGCCGCCGAGGGCGGTGACGCGTTCACGCATGCCGGTGAGGCCGATCCCCGGGGCGGGTGGCCGGGACTGGCGGGCGATTCCGTCGTCGTCCACCTCTATCGTCAACACGTCCGACTCATAGGCGAGTTCGACCATGACCCGGGCGGGACCCGCGTGCCGGGCCACGTTCGTCAGGGCCTCCTGGACGATGCGGTACGCGGCACGGTCCACCGGGGCGGCGAGCGGGCGTTCCTGGCCGGTCAGCCGCAGTTCGACGGCGAGCCCCGCCGCACGGGCACGCTCCACCAGCAGCGCCGGCGTGCCGACCGACTCGTCCGTGCGCAACACCTCGAGCGTGGCGCGCAGTTCACGCATGGCCTCACCGCTCGCCTCCTGGATGGCGAGCAGGGCGGGCGGCACCTCCTCGCCTCGCTTGCGTGCCAGATGGACGGCGACTCCGGCCTGGAGTTTGACGATCGAGATGCTGTGGGTGAGCGAGTCGTGCAACTCACGGGCTATGCGGAGGCGTTCCTCGCCCGCGCGGCGCAGGGCCACCTCCTCGCGGGTGCGTTCGGCTTCCAGAGCGCGCTGTTCGGTCTGGCGCAGGTAGGCCCGCCAGTTGCGGTCGGCGAGGCCCGTGACCAGGGCGCACAGGAACCAGCCCGTGAGCAGCAGCGTCCGCTCCACGATCTGTCTCGACTCCGGTCCTGTCATCAGGAATCCGGCCAGGAACACGGCACTCGCGAGCGCGGCGACGCCTCGGTGGCCGACTCTGGCGGCCGTGTGCACCGCGCCCAGGACGGGCAGGGCGGACAGGGTTCCGGGGTGGGCGTGCACGACGTACGCCGTCGTGGCCGCGGTGGCGACCGCCAGGACGACGCGCGGGGCATCGCGGTAGGCCGCGAGCGTGAGCGAGCCGAGGGCGATCAGGACGTGGTCGAGGGCGGTCGTACCGTCGCTGAACGCGGCCTCGGCCATCACGAGGGCGCCGACCACGACCGCGAGGGCCGCGTCGGCCGTACGCCTGCGGACCATTCGGTCGAGCTGCATGTCCGGCACTTTATGCGGCGGTTCCGCCTGTCGCGTCAGCCCTGCGGATGGACGCGCCGCTACTCCCGGCGCAGTAGCCGGCGCCGGACACGGGCCCGCGGGGGCAGCCCGAATCGCCTTCGGCCGTACGACGCCTCCGAGGCCCTGTCCGGGCCAGGGTTGCCGACGACAGCCGATCCGCCGGCAGCCACCCGGCTCAGCCGGTCGGCCAAGGAGGCAACCATGGCCATGTCCCTTCCCACCCCCTTCCGGTACACCACTCCGCCCCCACGGAAGTCCGTCACCGGCGTGACCGCCGACGTCTACGCCCAGCTGGCCTCGGACTTCGGAATCGAACGCCCGGCCACCTTCGTCGTCCTCTCCCCGGTACCCCAACTCCTGGCCTCCACCTGGGCCTTGATGCGCGAGTCGTTGATCGCCGGCGAGGGCGACAGGACCGGGAAGGAGCTTGCCGCGCTCGGGGTGTCGCTGGCCAACCGGTGCCCCTTCTGCGTGGACGCGCACACGATGCTGCTGCACGCCACCGGGGACCATTCGCTCGCCGAGGCGATCGCACGCGGGCGGACACCGTCCGACGAGGGGCACGCCCGCGTCCTGGCGTGGGGCAGGGCGAGCCGGGCGCCGGAGGCACCGGAGACGACGTCGTACCCGTTCCCCGCCGCACACGCCCCGGCGTACATCGGCACCGCGCTCACCTTCCACTTCATCAACCGGATCGCCTCGGTACTGCTGACCGAGAACCTCCTGCCGGCCAACGCGCAGCGGTTGCGGGCGGTACGGAGTCTGGGCGGACGGTCGCTGGCCAGGACGGTGCGCCGACGGCCCGCCCCGGGTGCGGGTCTCACACTGCTCGACGCCCCGGGCCCCGGGCCGACATGGGCGCGGGGCACCACCGTGGGTCCCGCCTACGCCGCCCTGCGCGACGCCGCGCTCGCCGGCGGAGGGCTGCTCGACGAGGCGGACCGGTCCCTCGTACGGGAGACGCTGGAGGGCTGGGACGGCGGGCACCCGTCGCTCGCGTGGGACGGCTTCCCGGACCGTTCGCGCCCCGGGGCGCGGTTGGCGCTGCTGACCGCGCTCGCCCCGTACCGCACCACCGACGAGGATGTGACAGCATGGCGCAAATCCACTGATACCGACCGTGATCTGGTGCGCCTCGTGGCCTACGGCGCGTTCGCGGCCGTCGACCGCGTCGAGCGGATGCTCCCTGTCCGCACCCTGGAGAAGCAGTGCCGATCGGAATGCGACACATGATCCACCAAAGACGATCAACAGGGGCGCACAATCAGGGCATACCTCAGCAATATCGACCAAGTGTCGCCAAGGTGAGTCGCTGCCATGACACGGGCAGAGAGCGAGTCGGCCCTTCCGTGACACAGCGTCTCGTGTGACACTGGCGTCCCGTCCGCAGTGCGGACCACCTCCGCACCATCCCCCACGAGAAGTGCGCTTTGGGTTCCCTTCCTCTGCCGCTCGCGCTCGCCGCGCGCCTGCTGCCCGTCGCTCTGCTCGCTTCCGCAGGCTGGGCCCTGGCGGCCGGCCCGTCCGCAGCGACCCCCTCTGCCGAGGACAAAACGACGCAAGAACAAGAAAAGACGAACGACTCGGCGGCGGCCCCTTCCGCTTCGGCCGCCGTCCGGAAGTACACCGCGTCACCCGCGCCCTGTGGCGGTGTGCAGGTGGCGACGATCAAGTCCCTCGTGCCCGGCGCCAAGACGGCCGGCCAGGAGATCGCCTCGACCGACAAGGCCGTGCGGCGCACCTGTTCGTGGAACGCGCTGAAGGGTTTCGACTACCGCTGGCTCGACGTCTCGTACGAGGTGAAGGCGTCGGAGGCCGCGGCGGAGAAGGCCTACAAGGACCGCGTCGCGGACAAGAGCGGCGGCGGAGCGGTGCCCGGCCTCGGTGACTCGGCCTACTCGGTCGTCAATCTCAGCACCGAGGACAAGCAGCAGACCCGTGAAGGCGTGGTGATCGTGCAGGCGTCCAACGCCCTGGTGGTCGTCACGTACAACGGCAGCGACTTCGAGACGAAGAAGGCGCCCAGCACCGAGGAGATCAACAAGGGCGCCATCAAGGCGGCCAAGGAAGCGACGGCGGCGCTGGGGAACGGTCAGAAGACCTGACCGCCCCCCGGGCCGCGCCGCCGTCAGGCTTCGGTGCCGTCCACCTCGTCGGCCGCGTCGTCCGCGCGGAACAGCATCAGCACGACGTACAGCACCATCGACGTTCCGAGTCCGACCGCCCAGCCGTAGTCGGCGAGTGACTCCAGCGCGGGGACGGGCCGCCCGTCGATCAGCGGGTGGAAGTCCGCGCCGCCGACGGCCAGGACGCCGCCGGTGACGAACGCGACGACGGCCCGCCAGTTCCAGCCGCCGTCGTACCAGTAGCGGCCGCCCTTGCGGTACAGGTCGGCGAGGTCGAGTCTGGTGCGGCGGAGGATCCAGTAGTCGGCGATGAGAATGCCGGCGACCGTTCCGAGCAGCCCGCCGACGAGGCCGAGCCAGGTGAAGATGTAGCCCTGCGGGTCGGAGTACAGCTTCCACGGGAAGATCAGGACGCCGAGGACGCAGGTGGCGAGCGCCCCGGCACGGAAGTTGATCTTCCGGGGCGCGATGTTGGAGAAGTCGAAGGCCGGGGAGACCAGGTTGGCCGCGATGTTCACGGACAGGGTCGCCACCAGCACCGTGACCAGGGCGAACAGGATCCCGGCGACGTTGTCCGTCTTCGCGGCCAGCTGGACCGGGTCCCACACCGCCTCGCCGTACACCGCCTGCGAGCCCGAGGTGACCATGACGGACAGGAAGGCGAAGAGCGTCATGGTCGTCGGCAGCCCGAGGGCCTGTCCCCAGGTCTGCGCCTTCTGGCTCTTGCCGTACCGGGTGAAGTCCGGGATGTTCAGCGACAGCGTGGACCAGAAGCCGATCATGCCCATCAGCGACGGCCAGAACAGCTTCCAGAAGTCCGCGCCCCAGCCGAGCTTCGACGGCTGGTCGAGCAGCGGCCCGAAGCCTCCGGCCTTGTCGCTCATCCACCACAGCATCACACCGGCGCCGACGAGCACGAAGGGCGCGGCCCAGTTCTCGAACCGGCGGATGGTCTCCATGCCCCGGTAGATGATGGCGACCTGGAGCGCCCAGAAGATCGCGAACGACAGCCACATGGTCCAGGGGTGGCCACCGAACTGCGAGGCGTCGCGCCAGCCGTCGCCGAAGAGCTTGCCCGCGAGGAAGTAGATCGCCTCGCCGCCGATCCAGGTCTGGATCCCGAACCAGCCGCAGGCCACCAACGCCCGTACGACAGCGGGGAGGTTGGCCCCGCGAACGCCGAAGGAGGCGCGGGCGAAGACCGGGAAGGGGATGCCGTACTTCGGTCCCGCGTGTCCGGTGAGCAGCATCGGGACGAGCACGATCAGGTTGGCGAGCGCGATGGTGAGGACAGCCTGCTTCCAGTCCATCCCCACGGCTATCAGGCCCGAAGCCAGCGTCCAGGAAGCGGTGTTGTGGGCCATGCCGACCCAGAGCGCGGAGAAGTTGTACGTGGTCCAGGTGCGCTTCTCGACCGGAACCGGCAGCAGGTCCGCGTTGGCGTAGGGGCCGGCCGGCACGGGTGCGCCGGGCGCCGGTTCCACCCGGCCGTCAGGGAGCGTGACTTGTCCGGTGGGCGGGCTGTCGCTGCCCGGAGGGACTGTTTCTGTCATGAGCAGGCCAATCATTGGGGAGTGTGTGTCGGGAGAGGCCGTGCGGGACTCCTGGGGGGGGTGCGCGGGGAGCGCCCTGGTCCCCTTCCCGGGACGGCGGGAAGGGGAGATCGGGGGTGGACCTTGCGAACGCGGTCCGGTCGGCTGCCGCCGGTTCGACTACTGTCCGTTGACCGCCGGGATGACCCGCGTCCCGTACGCGTCGATGGTGGCCTCCTGCGCGTCGTGCATGTCGTAGACGGCGAACTGGTCGACGCCCAGCTCACGCAGCGCGTTCAGCTTCTCGATGTGCCGCCCGGCCGTGCCGATCAGGCAGAACCGGTCGACGATCTCGTCGGGCACGAACGCGGTGTCGGGGTTGTCGGCGCGTCCGTGGTGGGAGTAGTCGTAGCCCTCACGGGCCTTGATGTAGTCGGTGAGCTCGTCGGGCACCGCGGCCGAGTGCTCGCCGTACTTGGAGACCAGGTCGGCCACGTGGTTGCCGACCATGCCGCCGAACCAGCGGCACTGCTCGCGGGCGTGGGCGAGTGCCTCGGGCGAGTCGTCCTCGGTGATGTACGCGGGCGCGGCCACGCAGATCTTCACCTCGGAGGGGTCGCGTCCGGCCTCGGCCGCCGCGTTCTTGACCGCCTTCACCATGTACTCGGTGAGGTAGAGGTCGGCGAGCTGGAGGATGAAGCCGTCGGCCTCCTCGCCGGTCATCTTGAGGGCCTTGGGGCCGTACGCGGCCATCCAGACCGGCAGTTCGGCGCCGGGTCTGACCCAGGGGAACTTGACGACCGCGCCGCCGAGGTCGGCCTCGTCGCCCCGGCCGAGGGCGCGGATGACCTTCATGGCACCGCTTATACGGGCCAGCGTGTTGGGCTTGCGCCCGGCGACGCGCATCGCCGAGTCGCCGCGTCCGATGCCGCACACCGTGCGGTTGCCGTACATGTCGTTGAGCGTCGCGAAGGTGGAGGCGGTGACCTCCCAGGTGCGGGTGCCCGGGTTGGTGACCATCGGGCCGACCGTCAACTTCTCCGTGTTCGCGAGGATCTGACTGTAGATCACGAAGGGTTCCTGCCACAGCACGGCCGAGTCGAAGGTCCAGCCGTACGTGAATCCGTTGGCCTCCGCCCGCTTCATCAGGTCGATGACACGCGAGGCCGGGGGGTCTGTCTGCAGGACGAGTCCGAAGTCCATGGCGCCACTCCTGGTCGCTCAGAGAAGGTACTGACAGGTGGAACGGGGGGTGTAGACACCGTGTCCGGCGCGTCCGGTGAACTCCCGGTCGGTGATCACGAGTTCGCCGCGCGAGAGCACCGACTCCACCCGTCCGGTGACCCGCTTGCCCTCGTAGGCCGAGTAGTCGACGTTCATGTGGTGGGTCTCGACCGACATGATCTGCTCGGCGTGCGGGTCGTAGATGACCACGTCGGCGTCGGCGCCCGGCGCGATGGTGCCCTTCTTCGGATACAGGCCGAACATCCGGGCCGGGGTGGCGCAGGCGATCTCGATCCAGCGGCGCCGGGAGATGTGCCCGTCGACGACGGCCTGGTGGAGCAGGTCCATGCGGTTCTCGACACCCGGAAGACCGTTGGGAATCTTCGAGAAGTCACCGCGGCCGAGTTCCTTCTGACCCACGAAGCAGAACGGACAGTGGTCGGTCGATACGACCTGGAGGTCGTTGGTGCGCAGGCCGCGCCACAGGGCCGCCTGGTGCTCCTTGGGCCGCAGGGGCGTGCTGCACACGTACTTCGAGCCCTCGAAGTCCGGTTCCGCGAGGTTGTCGGTCGACAGGAACAGGTACTGCGGGCAGGTCTCGCCGAAGACGTTCAGGCCTTCGTCGCGCGCGCCGGCGATCTCTGCGAGGGCCTCGGCGGCGGAGACGTGCACGACGTAGAGCGGGGCGCCCGCGACCTGGGCGAGCTTGATGGCGCGGTGGGTGGCCTCGGCCTCCAGGAGCGCCTTGCGCACCTCCCCGTGGTAGCGCGGGTCCGTCTCGCCGCGGGCCAGTGCCTGTTCGACGAGCACGTCGATCGCGATGCCGTTCTCGGCGTGCATCATGATGAGGCCGCCGTTCTCGGCGGAGCGCTGCATGGCGCGCAGGATCTGGCCGTCGTCGCTGTAGAAGACGCCCGGGTAGGCCATGAACTGCTTGAAGGAGGTGACGCCCTCCTCGACCAGCAGGTCCATCTCCTTGAGCGTCTCCTGGTTGACGTCGGAGACGATCATGTGGAAGCCGTAGTCGATGGCGCAGTTGCCGTCGGCCTTCGCGTTCCAGGTGTCGAGTCCTTCGCGCAGGGAGCGGCCGACGCTCTGGACGGCGAAGTCGATGATGGTGGTGGTGCCGCCCCAGGCGGCGGCCCGGGTGCCGGTCTCGAAGGTGTCCGAGGCGAAGGTGCCGCCGAAGGGCAGCTCCATGTGGGTGTGGGCGTCGACGCCGCCCGGGATGACGTACTTGCCGGTGGCGTCGATGGTCCGCTCGGCCGTCCACGACTCGGCCGCGGGGGTGCCCGTCGCGGCGAGGGCGGCGATCCGGCCGTCCTCGATCAGGACGTCGGCGTGGATCTCGTCGGACGCGGTGATGACGAGACCACCGCGGATGACGGTACGGCTCATGCTCCCTCTCCTTCCGGTCGTGTGTGCTCTGGAGGGATTCCGAGGCTGTCAGGGTCTGGGGTCAACGCTGTTTCCTGGTGCGGAAGTTCGTGGGGCGGTTCACGGGACGGACCGTGCGGACCGCCGTGCCCCGGGGCCGGCCGGTTCCGGGCGCCGCCGTCCGGCGCCCGGAACCGGTCCGGACTCGCGGCACCGGGCGCATCTAGGGCGCGGTCAGCGGCCCGTAGGCACCCGGGGCGCGGTCGCGGTAGAACTGCCACCGGTCGCGCACCTCGCGGAGCTTGGCCATGTCCAGGTCGCGGACGACGAGTTCGGTCTCCTTGTCGCTCGCCACCTCGCCGACGAACTGGGCCTCCGGGTCCACGAAGTACGAGGTGCCGTAGAAGTCGTTGTCGCCGTACTCCTCCTGTCCGACCCGGTTGATCGCGCCCACGAAGTACTCGTTGGCGACCGCCGAGGCCGGCTGCTCCAGCTGCCAGAGGTAGCCGGACAGGCCGCGCGAGGTGGCCGACGGGTTGAAGACGATCTCGGCACCCGCGAGGCCGAGGGCCCGCCAGCCCTCGGGGAAGTGCCGGTCGTAGCAGATGTAGACCCCGATCCTGCCGACCGCCGTGTCGAAGACGGGCCAGCCGGAGTTTCCGGGCCGGAAGTAGAACTTCTCCCAGAATCCGGGGACTTGAGGAATGTGGGTCTTCCGGTACTTGCCCAGGTAGGAGCCGTCGGCGTCGATCACGGCCGCGGTGTTGTAGAGGACGCCGGGCTGCTCCTCCTCGTACATCGGCAGGACGAGGACGAGGCCCAGTTCCTCGGCCAGCGCCTGGAAGCGCCGGACGATGGGGCCTTCGGGGATCTGCTCGGCGTACGCGTAGAACTCTTTGTCCTGGACCTGGCAGAAGTAGGGCCCGTAGAACAGCTCCTGGAAGCACAGGACCTGGGCGCCCTGCGCGGCCGCGTCGCGGGCCGCCTGCTCGTGGACCTGGATCATCGATTCCTTGTCGCCGGTCCATGCGGTCTGGAAGACGGCGGCGCGGATCACTCTGCTCATCGGGACCTCCGGTCGCTCGGTGCGCTGGTGCGGACGCGAACTCCGGCGCCCGCACCAGGAGCCTAGAAAGCCCGGACGGCCGCTCTGAGTTGCACCGTGTCACGTCCGAAGTGCCTCTCCGTTCCACGGTGTCACCTCCGCCTCGTCCCGTGTCCGCCTGAGCAGTCGTGTGCTTCACCGTCGTCGCGCATCGGGTCTCACCGTTGTCGTGCCGGGGGTCTCGTCGTGGTCGTGCATCGAACTTCACCGTTGTTCCCGTGTGTCGGCTTCACCGTTGTTGCGCGTCGTGCGCGAGCAGGGCGATGTGTACGGAGGCGGCCTGCTCGAAGTCGTCGAGGTCGACGCCGAGGCGGGTCTGTATCGCCTCCAGACGGCGGTAGAGCGCGGGCCGGCTGACGTGATGCAGCTGGGCGGTGCGCGACTTGTTGCGGCCGGTGGCGAGGTAGGTCCGCAGGACGGGCAGCAGTTGGTCGTCCGGCCGGGCGCCGCAGAGCAGTCCGTCGAGTTCCCGTTCCGCGAACGACTGGACGTGCGGGTCGTCCCGCAGCAGCCGGACGAGGCCGCGCAGGTGGACGTCGCGCAGACGCACCAGGGCCGGCTGGTCCAGGTCGGCGGGTGTGTCGGGGGCGGCCTCGGCGACGTGCAGGGCCTCGCGCAGCCCGGCGGGGACGTCGTCCCAGGCGGTTCGGGCTCCGGCGGCGGCCACGGTCACGGGGACGCCGGTCTCGTGCCGCAGCCGCAGGGCGAAGTGCGCGGCCAGGGCGTCGGCGTCCTGGTCACGGGCCAGGCTGAGCAGCAGGGCGACGACTCCGCCGGACAGTTCGGCGACGAGCCCGGGCAGCCCCAGCAGGCGCAGCACGCGGTCGAGCCGGGCCGGGTCGCCGTCCCGGACCACCAGGGGTACGAAGGTCCGGCGGTTCACGGGGAGTCCGGCCGCCCTGGCCCGGGGAAGGAGCTGGCGGGCCGGTACGACACCGCTCACCAGGTCGGTCAGCAGGCTCTGCGCGGACTCCGCCTCCCAGGTGTGGGCGGAGACCCCGAGCATGCGGTGCAGGACCAGGGCCTCGGCTCCGCGGTCGGCGAGCAGCCGCCCGGTCGCCGTGTCGCCCCGGTGGCCGCACAGCACGAGGCGGCCCCATCGCTCGCCCCGCCCGCCGAGTTCGGCGCGGATCCAGCCGTCTCCCTCTCTGCCGCCCGCCTGCCGGGCGATGCGGTCCCAGTCGCGCAGGACGTCGTCCACGGCGGAGCGTTCGCCGGCGGTGGCGAGGACCCGGTGGGCGAGGTTGGTGACGACGACGGGGCAGGCGGCGTGCACGGCGATCTCGTCGAGCATGCGCTGGAGCGGGGCACCGGTGGTGATGAGTCCGGTGAGTGCCGTTCGTACGGCCTCGGAGAGGCTCACGGCGGCGAACTTGCTCCGTACCAGCCGGGACTGGACCTCCTCCGTCAACTCGGCGAAGGGGAAGGGCCGGTGGAGCACGACCATCGGCAGCCCGCACCGTTCGGCGGCGCGGCGCATCACGACCGGGGGTGTGGGGAAGGCCCGGCCGAGTCCGAGGACGACCGCAGCGGCCTCGGCCCGGTGCAGCGAACGGATGTACTCGGCCTGGGCGTCCGGGTCTCCCGCGAGCAACACCCCGGTGGTGAGGACCATTTCGCCGCCGCTGAGCATGACCCCCACGTCCGCGGCCTCGGCGACGTGCACCCAGCGGACGGACCGGTCGAGGTGGCCGGCGCCGGCCACCACCTCGGGCTCTCCGGCGAGCACCCGGTCCAGGGCGAGGACCTGGCGCACCGAGAGGGCGGGTTCGGAGGCGGTGGTCATGGCGGCGTTCCCCTTTGTCCGTGGCTCGGTTCGCCTCCCGGGCGCCGCGGCCGGTGTCGTGGTGTCGACGCCCGCCCGGTGCTTCGGGTCTCGCGCGCCCGGGTCTTCGACACCGCGCGCCCCTTCCGCTCACCCGCCCTTGTTCACGATCCGTTACTGGGCCCGCCGCAGGGCGCTTTCGAGGATCGACGCGCCCTCCTCCGCCTCCGCGACGGTCAGCGAGAGCGGCGGCGCGATGCGCAGCACGCTGGTGTCGTGACCACCGCCCTTGCCGATCAACAGGCCTTCCTCGCGGGCGGCTTCGAGGACGGCCGCGGCTCCCGCGGGGTTGGCCCGGCCGGTGCGCGGTTCGACCAGTTCGACGCCGATCATCAGTCCGCGCCCACGCACCTCGCGTACGCCGTCGAACTGCGCGGCGACCGCCCGGAGCCGTTCGATGAGCAGGCCGCCGACGCGTCGGGCGTTGCCCTGGAGGTCGTGTTCGAGGAGGTAGGTGAGGTTCGCCAGCCCCGCGGCCATCGTGACCGGCGAACCGCCGAAGGTCGAGATGGAGTTGGAGTCGAGGCAGTTCATGATCTCGGCGCGGGCGACCACGCCGCCGATCGACATGCCGTTGCCGATGCCCTTGGCGAAGGTGAGCATGTCGGGCGGCCCGGAGGCGGCGTGCGCCTGCCAGCCCCAGAAGTGCTCGCCGGTGCGGCCCCATCCGGTCTGCACCTCGTCGGCGATCCACAGGACGCCGTGCTGCTGAAGTACTTCGCGGAAGGCCGCGTACAGGCCGTCGGGGGGTGCGGTGAAGCCGCCGACGCCCTGGATCGGTTCGGCGATCAGCGCGGCGGGCGACCGGACGTGGCCCAGCAGGTCCTTGAGGTCGTCGACGCAGGCGGCGATGAACGCGGCGTCGTCGAGGTCGGCGTACGGGCCGCGCGTGCGGACGCCGCCGTGCACGTACAGCGTCTGCAGCGGTGACAGGGAGGTAGGCGACCAGCCCTTGTTGCCGGTGATCCCGACCGAGCTGAACGACCGGCCGTGGTAGCTGTTGCGCATCGCCAGGATCTGGTTGCTCCGGCGATGGGTGGTGGCGAGCAGCAGGGCCGTGTCGTTGGCCTCGGTGCCGGAGGTGGTGAAGAAGACGCGGGCGTCGGGGATGCCGGAGAGCTGGGCCACGCGCTCCGCGAGGTCGATCATCGGCCGGTTGAGGTACAGCGTCGAGGTGTGGATGATCCGGCCGGCCTGCTCGCCGACCGCCTTCGTGACCTCGGGCAGGGCGTGCGCGGTCATCGTGGTGAGGATGCCGCCGAAGAAGTCGAGGTACTTGTTCCCCTCGGCGTCCCAGACGTGGCGGCCCTCGCCGTGGGTGATCTCGATCGGGTCCTCGTAGTAGAGGGCGAGCCAGTCGGGCAGGACGGCCTGATGACGGGCGTACAGGTCGGTCATGGCTGCACCAGCCCTTCGTAGGCGTCGGGGCGCCGGTCGCGGTAGAACGCCCACTGCCGGCGTACTTCCTCGATGAGGTCGAGGTCCAGGTCGCGGACGATGAGTTCCTCGGCCTTGTCGCTCGCCGTACCGCCGACGAACTGTCCGCGCGGGTCGACGAAGTACGAGGTTCCGTAGAAGTCGTTGTCGCCGTACTCCTCCTGCCCGACCCGGTTGATCGCGGCGATGAAGTACTCGTTGGCGACGGCCGCGGCGGGCTGCTCCAGCTGCCACAGATGGGCGGAGAGGCCGCGGGAGGTGGCGGAGGGGTTGTAGACGAGCTGGGCGCCGTTCAGGCCGAGCTGCCGCCACCCTTCGGGGAAGTGCCGGTCGTAGCAGATGTAGACGCCGATCCGGCCGACCGCCGTGTCGAAGACGGGCCAGCCGAGGTTGCCGGGCTTGAAGTAGTACTTCTCCCAGAAGCCCTTGACCTGCGGGATGTGGTGCTTGCGGTACTTGCCGAGGTAGGTGCCGTCGGCGTCGATCACGGCCGCGGTGTTGAAGTAGAAGCCGGACTGCTCGACCTCGAACACGGGCACGACGATCACCAGGCCGGTCTCGCGCGCGAGTTCCCTCATGCGGGTGACGGTGGGCCCGTCCGGGACGGCTTCCGCCCAGCCGTAGTGCTCGGGCTCCTGGACCTGGCAGAAGTAGGGGGCGTTGAAGACTTCCTGGAATCCGATGACCTTGGCACCCTGCCGGGCCGCCTCGCGGGCGTGCTCCTCGTGCTTGGCGACCATGGATGCGGTGTCGCCGGTCCAGGTGGCCTGGACCAGGGCGGCACGGACGACATTGGCCATGAGCTGCTCCTTCGACGGGACGTCAGAGAGCCTCTACGCCCGTAGACAAAGGCTGTAGAGGCTCGAAAGTAAGCCCCCCGGACAGCCTTGCCAAGACCATCGTCGTTAACCCGCCGAGTCGATCACGTTTCTGCCCCTCACGGGTGAGTGACGTGGCCGGTGATGCGTGAGGGTGGGGCCGATCGGAGGACGGCGCGCTCCCCTGCGCCGCCGCCGGACGGAGTCCGCGGACGGGGCGCGCGGTCGCCCTCCGGAGCGGGCGGCTCACGCCCGGGCCGGCGGCCGTCACGTCGTGAGACCGGCGACGCGTAAAGCGTGGAGCAGATCCCAGTGGCACGCGTCGGACACGTTCCGCGCGGCTTCCAGGAGAAGCGGGACAAGGCGATGGGGATCCGCCTCGGCGCTGCGGGCGGCCTCCTCCGGGGTGCGTACGCGGACGTACGCGTCGAGGAGCGCGCCGATCTCCCGTCCGCGCCCCTTGTCGGCGAGGTCCAGTACGGCGGCCCCGATCTCGGACGCGGGCCGGGCGACGCCCTGGCGCAGCATCTGCCGGCCGTCCTCGGCGCGGCCGGCGGCGGTGAGCGCGCCCGCCGCGTCGACCAGCCGGTCGGCGGGCAGCGAGGCCGCCTCCCACAGCAGGGTGGCCCAGTCCGCGTCGAGACCGGCGCGGTGCAGTTCGGCGGCGAGCAGGGGGAAGCGCGCGGCGGGCCAGTACGCCGCCTCGACGAGCAGGGCGTGCGCCTCGCCGCTGCGGCCGTCGCTCCGCAGTCGTGTGAGGGTCCCGACGGTGTCCGCGGTGAGCCGTCGCGCCTCCTCGTCCGGTGGTTCCGGCTCCGTCCGCGGGCGCGCCGGTTCCTCTTCGGCCCCCGCGAAACGCGCGCCGCGCGGTGTCCGCCTGCCCGGCGCGGCCTGGGTGGGCAGTGCCGGCGCTTCCTCCGGTACGGCCCCGGGCACCCCGTCCGGCTCCGCCATCCCGGCGAAGCGGGCGCTGCCCCGGGAGCGCCCGCTCCGCCGGGAACGCCGCTCGGGGGCGGGGGGTGCCACGGGAGGCGCGGAGTCCTCGGGAGTGGGCCGCGGACGGGCGGCGCGCCCGGTGGCCCCATGGGTCTCCTCAGGGCCTGCGTTCGGGTCACCCGCTCCCCGTTGCCGCCGCGGGACGCCGGGCTCACCGGCGCCTTCACGCGCGACACCCCTGCCGTCGGATCCGGCGTACGGCCCTTCGCGCCCCGTGTGCTCCGCCGGGGAGGACCCGGACCCCGCCTGCCCGGGAGCCTCCGGACGGAGGCCGGGGCCGGAGCCCTGAGGCCGGGCGAGGTCGCTCGCGCCGGGGTCGCGCACGCCCGGGCTCTCGTTCGTGTGCGTACCTGGAGAGCCCGCCGCGCCCCATGTACGGGCGCCCAGGGCGTGATGGTCGACCCTGTCCATGCGGTGACGGAGTTCGGCGCAGCGCGCGGTGGCGCGTTCCTGGTCGTCCTGGGCCCAGGCCAGGTCCACGCGGAGCGCCTCGGCCTCTTCCCCGGAACCGGCCGAGTGGAGCAGCCTGCCCAGCTCGGCCTGGCGTTCGGCGGCGTAGCGCCGTTCACGGAGCATGACGTCCAGACGGTCGCCCAGGGCGTCCCGGCCTCCCGGACGGGTGTCGTACGCGGCCAGCGAGGCGTCGTGCAGGGCGCGGGCCCGTGCGGTCTCCTGTGCGGCGGCGCGCTCGCCGAACCCCGTGAGCACATCCTGGAGGAGCGCCTCCACGACGTCCCAGGGCGGCACCTCCCAGCCTTCGAGGCAGGCCCGCATGCCGTCGGGGTCGCGTTGCCAGAAGACCCCGCACCAGCCGCCGCGTTGATCCAGCCGCCCCACCAGCCCGTTCAGGTACCTGGCGAACTCCAGTACCTGTACCGGGAGTTGTTCTACAGTCATCGCCCAACTCCCCGCCCGATCCGAGCACTCCGGTCCGACAGCGAACACCATATGTGTTACGCCGCGGCTACAGGCAGTTTTCGTCGGGCATGCGGAACCCTCGCGGACGGGCCGTGTCGACACACTCCCGTTCGGGCGCGCCGAACGGGTGCGGGTACCGGCCGTCAGGCCACCGGCACCAACGCGCACCGCACGACGAGGTCGTCCATCGAGAGGCTCAGGGCCCGTGCCAGCGCCGCGACCGTGAAGAAGGCGGGCGTGGGCGCGCGTCCGGTCTCGATCTTGCGCAGCGTCTCGGCGGAGATTCCGGCCACCCCGGCGACGTCCGCCATGCTGCGGCCCGCCCGGGCCTCGCGCAGCAGTCGTCCGAGCCGCTCGCCGCGTTCGCGCTCTTCGGGGGTCAGGGGGGTTCGCACCATGGACCCCATTCTAATACCGGTATAGTAATTGGCATGGTGGAACTGAAGACGGACACATCGATCGACGAGATGTACGCGGCGGGCCAGGTCGTGGGCAGGGCGCTCACGGCCGTGCGGGAGGCCGCCGACGTGGGCGTCTCCCTGCTGGAGCTGGACGAGGTCGCGCACCAGGTGCTGCGCGAGGCGGGCGCGACCTCGCCCTTCCTGGGATATCGGCCCTCCTTCGCGCCCACGCCCTTCCCCGCGGTCATCTGCGCCTCCGTGAACGAGGCGATCGTGCACGGCATCCCCACGACGTACCGGCTGCACGACGGCGACCTGGTCTCCGTCGACTTCGGCGCCGAACTGGGCGGCTGGGTGGGCGATTCGGCCATCAGCTTCATCGTCGGCGAGCCGCGCCCCGCCGACGTGCGGCTCGTGGAGACCGCCGAGCGCGCCCTCGCCGCGGGTATCGCGGCGGCCGTGGTCGGCAACCGCATCGGGGACATCGCGCACGCCGTCGGTACGGTGTGCCGCGCGGCGGGGTACGGGATCCCCGAAGGCTTCGGCGGCCACGGCGTGGGCCGCCGGATGCACGAGGACCCGGCCGTCCCGAACGAGGGCCGCCCGGGCCGCGGACTGCCCCTGCGGCACGGCATGGTCCTCGCCATCGAGCCCATGCTCATCGGCGGCGGTACGGACGGCTACCACCCCGCCCCCGACGGCTGGACGCTGCGCACCGACGACGGCTCACGCGCGGCCCACGCGGAGCACACGGTGGCCATCACGGACTCGGGCCCGCGCATCCTGACGGCTCGCTGACCGCGCGGGGCGCGGGCCGCCGCGGGGTGGAGCCGATCCGGCCGAGCCCCGTGGCGGCCCGCCCGCCACGAGGCTCGCCCCGCCCGCCGAGGCTCGGCCCTCCGCAGGGCTCGGTCGCCGTACGACCCGACCGCTACTGCGCGGGCCTCACCACCATCGCCGATCCGCCGCCCCGCCGTACCGTCTCCGCCGCGGCCAGCCACCTGCCGTCGGGAAGCCGCTGGACTCCGGTGGCCGCGCCGATCTCCGGGTTGAGCCGGAAGGAGTGGCCGATGGCTTCGAGCCGTGCCCTCGACGGGCTGTCGTACAGGCCGGGTTCGAGTTCGGTCTGGGCCGCGTTGCGCTGACTGGCGCGCGGTGAGGCGATCGCGTCGACCAGCGGGAGGCCCCGGTCGACGAACCCGGTGAGCGTCTGCAGAACCGTCGTGATGATGCTCGCGCCGCCCGGCGAACCGAGCGCCACGACGGGCCGCCCGTGGCGGTCGAGCACGATGGTCGGCGAGATCGACGAGCGCGGGCGCTTGCCGGGACCGGGCAGGTTGGGGTCGTGCACGGCCGGGTTGGCCGGCGCGAAGGAGAAGTCCGTCAACTCGTTGTTGAGGAGGAAGCCGCGCCCGGGGACCGTGATCCCGCTGCCGCCGGTCTGCTCGATGGTCAGCGTGTAGGCGACGACGTTGCCCCACTTGTCGGCCACCGTGAGATGGGTCGTGTTCTCGCCCTCGTACGTTGTCGGGGCGGCCGTCCCGGTGGTGGCGCAGGCGGCGGGACCGTTCGGGTCCCCCGGCGCGAGCGGGCTCGTCAGCACCGCGTCGTCCTTGATGAGGCAGGCCCGCCCGTCCGCGTACCTCTGCGAGAGCAGCGCCTTCGCGGGTACGTCCTCGAAGGCAGGGTCGCCCACCCAGCGGCCCCGGTCCGCGAAGGCGATCCGGCTCGCCTCGATGGAGCGGTGCAGGTACTGGACCTCACTCGCCTTCGAGAGGTCCGTCTTCTCCAGGATGTTGAGCGCTTCGCCGACGGTGGTGCCACCGGAGGAGGAGGGCGCGATCGAGTAGACCTGGAGACCGCGGTACGAGGTCCTGGTGGGCGCCCGGCGCTTCGCCTCATACGTCGCGAGGTCGTTCGGGGACAGCTTGCCGGGGCGGGCGTTGTAGCCGGACGCCGGGTCCACGGGCGGCTTGTTGACGGTGTCGACGATCTCCCGGCCGAGCGCGCCGCGATAGACCTCGTCCGTCCCCTTTCTCCCCAACTCCTCGTACGTACGGGCGAGATCGGGATTCCTGAACGTCGATCCGACGACCGGCAGCGAGCCACCGGGCAGGAAGAGTTTCGCGGTGTCGGGGAAGTTCTTGAAGCGCGCCTGGTTGGCCTCGGTCTGGGAGCGGAAGGTCGCGTCGACGGTGAACCCGGAGCGGGCGAGGCGCTCGGCCGGCTTCAGGACGCCGCTCAGGCGCTTGCTGCCCCACTCGTCCAGGGCCGTTCGCCAGGTGGCGGGGGTGCCCGGCGTACCGACGCCCAGCCCGCTGGTGACGGCGTCCGCGAAGGCGAGCGGCTTGCCGTTCTCCAGGAAGAGTCCGGAGTCGGCGGTCGAGGGCGCCGTCTCCCGTCCGTCGATCGTGTGCACCGTACGGGACTCGGCGTCGTAGTAGACGAAGTAGCCACCCCCGCCGATGCCGGACGAGTAGGGCTCGGTGACGCCCAGGGCCGCCGCCGTGGCGACGGCGGCGTCGACGGCGTTGCCACCGCTCCTCAACACCTCGACACCGGCGGCGGAGGCGTCCGCGTCCACGCTCGCCACGGCGCCTCCGTAGCCGACCGCGACGGGGACCTTCGCCACGGGCGCTCTCGCGGCCGCGCCGACGGCCGGTGCCCCGGGTGGCGCCGCCGCACCGACCGACACCACCGCGGCCGAAACCGCCAGGACCGCCAGATTCCGCGCAAGAGGGCGACGCATGCGTACCTCCAGTCAACAGACGTCTGCGCAGCGTAACTTCCGCGCCGTGCCCGCGTCAGGCCCCCTCGAACACCGTTTCGCGAGCCCGATAGCATGCGCGCCCATGAACGACGACGTGCGCAACATTGTCCTCGGCGTCCTGGCGGCCGGCATCAGTGCCGCGCTCGGCTGGCTCGCCCGCACCTATCTGTGGAAGCGCAGACTCCGCCGCAAGCAGGCGTTCTTCGGGCTGCCCGACAACTCCGAGTCCCTGCTGGTGGTGAACCGCGAGGCGGGCGGCCCCGAACTCACGGTGATGCGCCACGACGTGTTCGCGCTCCTCGAACTGTCCGCGCTCATCAAGGACTGCGGCGCGCACGCCCAGGTCATCGCGCACGACGCGACGCAGCAGGGCTTCGGGGAGCGGACGGAGTTCTGCGTGGGCGGCCCCGCGTCCAACCGGCGCATGGCCGCGCATCTGCACTCCCTGCTCCCCGGCATACGCGTCGACGTCGATTCCGAGCCGGGGCCCGACCGGGGCGCCTTCCAGATCGGCAGCGAGCACTACCGGATGGACTCGGGCAAGGCCGAGTACGTGATCCTCGCCCGTCTGACGGCGGGTCAGACCCGGGGCGCGAGGCCGGTCTTCCTCTTCTGCGGCCAGCGAGCCATCACCAACCAGGCGGCGACCCGCTACCTCGCCCGCAACCACACGCGCCTCGCCCGCAAGCACGGCGGCAGCAGCTTCGTCCTGCTCCTGAAGGTCGTGAACTCCCAGGCGTACGGCCCCGATGTCGTCGAGGTCGTCGCGGACGTCACGCGCGCCGCGCAGACACCGCTGCCCACGCCGGAGCCCACGACCACGCCGGCACCCACGCGCACGCGCACCTCGTCGGCCGCCAGGAAGCGCGCGGAGTCCGCGGATTCCTGAGCAGCACCGGTCATGTTCCGGCCAGGTCGGCGTGAACCGCCTCCGAGGTCCAGCCGGAAATGAACACTTCAACAACCGTTACTCGTACGTAACTTACCGACGGGTTACTTCAGGTAAGCCGTCGAGGTTACCGTCAGGTCACTTTGCACTGCCCTAGTGAGGAGTGACCCGTTGGGACACGGTCGCAATCCCCTGCGCACATCCGCCGTCGGTGCCCTCTCCGCGACCCTCATCGTCGCCGCGGGTCTGGGTCTGGCGCCCACCGCCCAGGCCGCGGGCGGCACGAGCGGCGTCCGCTTCGTCGACATCTCCGGTGACGGCGGCACGACCCTCAAGGCCAATGTGATCACCCCCGCCGGAGGTGACGGTACCCGCGCCTACCCGCTCATCGTGCTGCCCACGAGCTGGGGGCTCCCGCAGGTCGAATACCTCGTACAGGCCCAGAAGCTCGCGAACTCCGGTTATGTCGTGGTCGGTTACAACGTCCGCGGCTTCTGGCAGTCGGACGGCGAGATCGATGTCGCGGGCCCGCACGACACGGCCGACGTGTCCAAGGTGATCGACTGGGCGCTCGCCAACACCCCCTCCGATCCGCGCAGGGTCGGCGTGGCGGGCGTCTCCTACGGCGCCGGGATCAGCCTGCTCGCCGCCGCGCACGACAAGCGCGTCAAGGCCGTCGCGGCGCTGAGCGGCTGGGCCGACCTGACCGCGTCCATCTACTCCGGCCGCACCGAGCACGTACAGGCGGCGGCCCTGCTGAACGGCGTCGGCCATGTCACCGGCCACCCCTCCGCGGAGACCCAGCAGGTGTTCAAGGACTTCTTCGCCTCGAACCTGTCGAAGGAACAAGATCTGGTCGACTGGGGGAAGAAACGTTCCCCCGAGACGTACGTCGACCAGCTCAACAAGAACGGCGCCGCCGTCTTCATGGCCAACACCTGGGGCGACACGATCTTCTCGCCCAACCAGTACGCCACGTTCTACGACGAGCTGACCGGGCCCAAGCGGCTGGAGTTCCGTCCCGGCGACCACGCCACCGCCGAGCTGCCCGGCCTGTTCGGCCTCCCCAACGACGTGTGGACCGACACCGGCCGCTGGTTCGACCACTACCTGCGCGGCGCGGACAACGGCATCGACCGCGAGCAGCCGGTCCAGCTCAAGTCCCGTTCCACGGGCGGCTACGAGGGCTATTCCGACTGGAAGTCGGTCGGGGCCACCACGAGGAAGATCGCTCTCGAAGGCACGACCAGGATCCACGCGAACGTCGACTCGGGCGCGGACGGCGGCATCATCTTCCTGTCCAGCATCCTCGACCAGCTCACCCGGATTCCGCCGATGGCCTCGATCCCGTTGCTGCCGCGCTACTGGGCGGCGGTGTGGCAGTCGGAGAAGTACACGAGCGCCCAGCACGTCCGGGGCACCGCCAGGCTGCACACCACGGTCACCGCCACCA
The DNA here is from genome assembly GCF_042889485.1 of Streptomyces sp. NPDC002580. Classification (NCBI taxonomy): domain Bacteria; kingdom Bacillati; phylum Actinomycetota; class Actinomycetes; order Kitasatosporales; family Streptomycetaceae; genus Streptomyces; species Streptomyces sp. NPDC002580. The sequence continues at coordinate 235,259 of NZ_JBIAQZ010000004.1, forward strand.
AGGGGAGCGGCACGCTCGTCGCGTACCTCTACGACGTGGGCCCGCTGGGCATCGGCAAACTGGTCAGCAATGCGCCGTACACCTTCCACGGGCAGACGCCCGGCCAGCCGTTCGGTGTGGACCTGGAGTTGTTCTCCACGGCCTACGACGTCCCGGCGGGGCATCGGCTCGCCCTGGTCGTCGACACGGTCGACCCGCTCTACATCGAGCACAACCCGTCCGGCGCGCAGCTGACCTTCTCCTCGCCGGAGCACGACCCGTCGTACGTGTCGGTGCCCCTGCGCGAGCAGTGATCTCCGGCTGCCGCCGGCCGGGCCTGGCCCTGTGAGCTGCCGCTCCCCCTACGGTGTCGGGGCCGTGGGGGGAACCCCACTCGGCGGCAGCGTCCCTGGTGCGGCCGGAGCCACGTCCAGGGCCTCGGTCTCGGGACCGCGCCGCTCCCACCGGGACGCCTGTACGGCGAACCGGAAGAGCAGCACGCACACCCCGAGCGGTTCGGCGAGATCACCGTCCCCGCGGGGATGAACGGCAAATCGTAGTCGACGTCGGCCGCGACCCGCTTCCCGGCGGGGGAAGAGCACGCTCACGGCACACGGACGGACCGGTGCGTGAGGGGCGGTGATCGCGGCCCGCGATACGACGAACGGTACGGGCGGGCGGTGCGGACGGGCTGTACGGACGCGCTTTCACACAGGTGGTGCACGTCGCGCGGGGGCTCCCCGCTCAGTGCTTGAGAATCTTCGAGAGGAAATCCTTGGCCCGGTCGCTGTGCGGGTTGACGAAGAATTCCTCCGGGGTGCGGTCCTCGATGATGCGGCCGTCGGACATGAACACGACGCGGTTGGCGGCGGAGCGCGCGAAACCCATCTCGTGCGTGACGACGACCATGGTCATCCCCTCCCGCGCGAGTTGCTGCATCACCTCCAGGACCTCGTTGATCATCTCGGGGTCGAGTGCCGAGGTCGGTTCGTCGAACAGCATGACCTTCGGGTCCATGGCGAGCGCGCGGGCGATCGCGACCCGCTGCTGCTGTCCGCCGGAGAGCTGAGCGGGGTACTTGGGGGCCTGCGAGGCGAGGCCCACGCGGTCGAGGAGTTGCCGTGAGCGCCGGTCCGCCTCTTCCTTCTTGCGGCCCCGGACCTTGGTCTGGCCGAGCGAGACGTTCTGCAGCACCGTCTTGTGCGCGAAGAGGTTGAAGGACTGGAACACCATCCCCACCTCGGCGCGGAGCCGTGCGAGGGACTTTCCCTCGTCCGGGAGCAGTTGCCCGTCGAGCTTGATCGTCCCCGACTCGATGGTCTCCAGACGGTTGATCGCCCTGCACAGCGTCGACTTGCCGGACCCGGACGGTCCGATGATCACGACCACCTCTCCCCTGTCGACGGTGAGGTTGATGTCCTGCAGCACGTGCAGCGCCCCGAAGTGCTTGTTGACGTCGTGCAGCTCGATCAACGGATCGCCAGCCATCCGGTCCGCCCCCTCTCAGCCGTGTCGGTCAGCGCAAACTATCGACGCGACACGGCCCTCGAAGGGCGACACGCGCGCGGGGCCGATATCTGCGGGTGAGGCCGCGTCACGGGCCGTCCCGACACGCCGACGGCATCCGGAATCCGCCGCACCGGCTACCCCTCCGAGGCCTCGGCGTACATCTGGGACAGCTCGGGCACGCCCTGCACGGCCCAGTCGAGCCCCGCCTCGACGACCGCGAGCTCCCGTCCCGAGACGAGTCTGACCACCGGGGTCCCGCCGGGCCAGACGTGCCAGGTGGCGCCCGTCACCGTGCGCACCACGACCGTGCCGAGGTAGAGGCCCGCGTCGTTGCCCAGCCAGGGCAGCGCCTCGGGGTCGTCGCGCCACAGCGGCAGGAGCTGGTCGAGCGCCGCCAACGAGGACGGGGTGTCGTCCAGTTCGAGGCCGACGGCGGCGGCCTGGGAACGGAGCAGTTCGCATTCCGAGAGCAACTCGGCGACGCCCTCCGGATCGTCCTCGAAGGCGGCGGCGAGGGCCTGGTCCCGCCGTACCGGACTCCGCTTGCGCCACTTGTCCAGGAAGGGGATGTTCATGACCGGCCTCTCCGTGGGGTGCGATCGCCGAAGCTTCGCGTTTCCGGCATTCGGCAAGAATGTATCTCGCGGCAGTTGATCTCAGGATCAGGCGAATCGCGTCGCCCCGGCTTCACCTCCCGGGCCTCACCGGGGTCCTACCCGGCCGGACGACACTCACCCCGCCGGGGCAGGACCGGACCGCGGACGAGATCTTCGGGTGAAGCGTCGTGCCGTGACCGGGAACGCCGGAAGTCCGCCCCGACGGCCGACGGTCCACCCGGCGGAGGGGCGCGGGGCGGACGAGTCGCGGTACCGCTCCGGCCGAACTCCCGCTCGACGATGGCCGGTTCGCGAGGGCGGCGTAGACGCGGGGGCCGGCTCCGGGCCGCCCTCGCACGGGCTCACTCGTTCGATCCCACGACGCGGCGAGGCGCCGTGGTCGCCGCCGTGCGCGCGGGGGTCGCGCGGCGCGCCCTGAGCACGGCGAGGAACAACTCGGGCTGCCCGCCTCGGCGCCGGGAGGGCTCGGGTGGACCGGGCGCGCGGCAGGCGGGCGCGCGGCGGCCGGGCGCGTGGCAGGCGGGCGGGCGGTGAGGATCAGCGGCCGTCGGGCGCGACGCAGATCGCGGAGGCGGTTGGTATCGCAGGGGGCGGTGGTCGCGCGGCCGCCGGAGATCGGGCCCGCCCGGGCCCCCTGCGGTCTCGTGGGGCCCGGGGGCGGGTCCGGGAGGTGTGTCCTAGACGTCGAGGTCCACGACGACCGGCGCGTGGTCCGAGGCGCCCTTGCCCTTGCGCTCCTCGCGGTCGACGTACGCGTCCTTGACCGCCGTCGAGAACGCCTCGTTGCCGTAGACGAGGTCGATGCGCATGCCCCGGTTCTTCGGGAAGCAGAGCTGGCGGTAGTCCCAGTACGTGTAGGGGTGGTCGTACTTGAGGGGACGCGGGACCACGTCCGTCAGGCCCTGCTCACGCAGGGCGCTCAGCGCGGCGCGCTCGGCCGGGGTGACATGGGTCAGGCCCTCGAACGCGGCCACGTCGTACACGTCGTCGTCCGTGGGGGCCACGTTGTAGTCGCCCAGCACGGCGAACGGCCGGCCGCCCGCGGCGTCGCCCGCCACCGCCGCTCTCAGGGCCTCGAACCACTGGAGCTTGTACGCGTAGTGGGCGTGGTCCACCTCGCGGCCGTTCGGCACGTACACCGACCAGACCCGGACCGGGCCGCAGGTCGCGGAGACGGCCCGGGGCTCCTCCACGCCCTCGTACCCGGGGCCGCCGGGCAGGCCCTTGACCACGTCCTCCAGGCCGACCCGGGAGATCACCGCCACGCCGTTCCACCGTCCCGTGGCGTGCACGGCCGACTCGTAACCCGCCTCGCGCAGCTGTTCGACCGGGAACTGCTCGGCGGCGACCTTGGCCTCCTGGAGGCAGAGCACGTCCGTGCCGCTGCTCTCCAGCCAGGCCAGCAGCCTCGGGAGACGGGCGGTGATCGAGTTCACGTTCCAGGTGGCGATGCGCATGCCTCACAACCTACCGGGCGGGTCCGACAACGGGTCCGCCGCCGACACCCGGGGACGGCGGTGCCGGCGTCGGAGAGCCACGGTCGCCGCCGCGCGGGCCGCCGGTGCGATCGTCGGGTTCACGCGCCGGGCGTCGTCGCTCCCGGGGCTCAGACCTCCGCCGAGGCTCCCGGCGCGAGCCGCAGGTGCTCGGAGCCGCCGAGGGCGCCGATCTGGCGGTCGTAGATGGGCCGGGCCAGGTCCGTGAGCAGGGCGTCGTGGATGTCGTACGTGCGTTGCGGCTCGACCTCGCGGACGTACTCGATGACCTCGGAGATCTTGTTCCACGGAGCCATCACCGGGAGCATCAGCGTCTCGACCGGCCGGCCGGGGACGGTGAGCGCGTCGCCGGGGTGGAAGACGCGGCCGCCGTCGACGAGATAGCCGACGTTGGTGATGCGCGGGATGTCCGGGTGGATCACGGCGTGCAGCTCGCCGTGCGCCTGGACGTCGAACCCGGCGGCGGAGAACGTGTCGCCGTGGCCGACGGTGTGCACCCGGCCGGGGAAGGCGGCGGAGATCTTCTCCGCCACCGACCGCAGGGTCCAGATCTCGGCGGCCGGGTTGGCCTCCATGGCCGTCCGCAGCCGCTCCTCGTCGAAGTGGTCGGGGTGCTCGTGCGTGACGAGGAGGGCGTCGGCGCCCAGGGCTGCGTTCTCCTCGCTGAAACCGCCGGGATCGATGACGAGCGTCCGCCCGTCCTTCTCCAGGCGGACGCAGGCGTGCGACATCTTGGTGAGTCTCATGGTTTCCATCCTGCCCCCGTGACCGCACGGGGGCAGGATTCCTCGGAAGCCGCCGCCGGGCTCACTCCTCGGGGGTCGTCTCCTCGCGGATGACCTCCTGCGCCACCTTGAAGGCGCTGTTCGCCGCCGGGACCCCGCAGTAGACGGCCGTCTGGAGCAGCACTTCCTTGATCTCCACCGGCGTGAGGCCGTTGCGCAGGGCTGCGCGGGTGTGGAAGGCGAGCTCGTCGAGGTGGCCGCCCGCCACGAGGGCGGTGAGGGTGACGCAGCTGCGCGAGCGCCGGTCCAGTCCGGGCCGGTCCCAGATCTCACCCCACGCGTACCGCGTGACGAGCTCCTGGAAGTCCCCGGAGAACTCGTCCGCCGAGGCCAGCACCCGGTCGACGTGCGCGTCCCCCAGCACCTCGCGCCGCACCTTGAGCCCGACGTCGTAGGGATCGGGCCGCCCCATGAGCTCGGACGGTACGGCGGGCGGGGCGATCTCCGCGAAGGGCCCGGCCTGCGGCGGTGCGACCGGCAGGGCGCGTGCCCGGGCGCCGAGGACCGCGAGCTGGCCGGTGGCCGGGTCGAAGGCCGGCTGCCAGGCGGTGGAGAAGTGCCGGACCAGCAGGTCCATGACGGCGGCGGGCTGCTCGACGGGGACCAGATGCGAGGCGCCGGGCACGACCGCGAGGCGGGCGTCCGGTATCCCGGCGACCAGGGTGCGCGCCTCCGCGGGCCCGGTGACCTCGTCGTCGGAACCGACGAGAACGAGCGTGGGCACTTCGACCATGCCCAGTTCGGCCCGCACGTCGAAGGCGGCGAGCGCCTCGCAGGCCGCGATGTAGCAGCCCGGGTCGGTGGTGCGCACCATCTGGACGGCCCACTCGGTGATCGCCGGCTGAGCCGCGGCGAAGCCGCTCGTGAACCAGCGTTCCGGTGAGGTGCGGGCGATCGGGTCGAGCCCGTTCGTCCTCACGATCACGCCGCGCTGCCGGAACTCGTCGGCGGTGCCGAAGCGGGGCGAGGCGGCGATCAGGGCGAGGGAGGCGACCCGCTCCGGCCGGCGCAGCGCCAGTTCGATCCCGAGGGCCCCGGTGAACGCGCAGCCCACGTATCCGAACCGCTGGACGCCCAGCAGGTCGAGGGTGGCGAGCAGGCGCTCCGCGAGTTCGGCCACCGATCCGGCCGGATACGCGGGGGCCCCGCCGTGTCCCGGCAGGTCGAAGCGGAAGACCCGCCAGTTCTTGGAGAGTTCCGGGACCTGCCGGTCCCACATGTGCCAGGTCGTCCCCAGCGAGGGACCCAGGATCAGGACAGGCGCGTCCTCCGGTCCGTCAAAGCGGTATTGCAGGGTGTTCGGTGGTGTCTCACTCACCCGCCCGACCCTCTCATACAGCACGAAATCTCACGTCGCTGGGGCGAAGCCAGCGCATCTTCTCCATCTCATCCCGACAGGTTCGGACCGTTCGCGACCTGATGGGTTCGGATATGCACTCTCCGGCGTGCATGCGTGACCGTGTCGACAAGAGGGTCCGGTTCCGCCCTCCTCCGGTACGACGGCGGGTCCGGCCGGCAGCCTCTCGCGCGAGGCTGCCGGCCGGACCCGGTCGGTCAGCGGACGTCGTAGGCGCGGGTGACGGTCTGGGTGACCGCGTTGCCCTTGGCGTCGGTGAGGGCGACCTTCGTCATGACCTGCCGGCCGGAGGCGCCGGTGTGGTCGAGGACGGCCGTCCACCTGCCGTACCGGTGCTGGGTCGGCGCCTCGGTCCAGGTGGTGCCGCCGTCGTACGAGTAGGACAGCGAGGCCTTCGTGATCGCGCCCGGGGTGTACCCGGCGTGGCCCTCGGCCGAGAGGCCGACCTTGATGCCGCTCTGTGCCGGCAGGGTGTTCAGGCCGTCGGCCGGCAGGTCGTACACCGGGGCGAGGATCGGCAGGCCGCGCGAGTAGACGTCCGGCTCGCGGTGGGAGCGGAAGCTCCACGTGGTGGTGACGGCGGTGGAACGCAGCCAGTTCCGGTCCGCGGAGAGGATCTTCTCCAGCTTCTGGGTGAGCTCGTACGCCGCGTCCTCGTCCGGCACCTCGAACACGCCGTACGGGTCGTAACTGCCGCCGATCTTCTCGCCGTCGCGCTTCAGCGTCAGGTTGCCGAGGTCGCCGAACGACCCTCCGTAGGTCCAGTGGTCACCGGAGTTGTCGACCCAGAGCGCGTTCTGGAAGCCCATCAGGTCGCCCTGCCGCTCGGCGGACAGCATCAGCTCGCCGTCGGCGTCGCGCGGCGCGGCCGGCCGCATCGGGCCGCCGTACCACTCCTCGGCCCGGCGCTCCCCGGCCCGGTAGGTGCGCTCCTGGTCGCCCATGAACGCGGCGAACGGGAAGCTGGTCATGACGCCGTGGTACCAGGAGTCGTCGCCCGTCGTGTAGTAGGCGGTGCGGGTACCGGGTACGTGGACCGGGCTGAACAAGCTGACGGTGAGCAGGTCGCTGTCGGCCCCGCCCGGACGGACGAACAGGGCGTCGAGGTAGTCCGCTTCCTTGCCCAGGGCGTTCCACGTCTCGGTGACGCGGGCCAGCCGGGAGTCCCTCGGCCGGTAGACCTGGTCGGAGTGCAGCGGACCCTCGGTGGGGTACGACAGGTTGTAGACGTAGGGCGCCCCGTCCTCGGAGCCGCTGGCGCGCCAGGTGGGCCGGAACTCGAAGGTGCCCTTCCCCGCGCGTCCGTCGATGTCCGCGTAGATCGCGGGGACGGTCTTGGCGACCACGACTGAACTGGCGATCTGCCAGGTGTCGTCCCACGTGCGGGCGTAGCTGAGGGTGGTGCTGTCGACCGTCGAGGGGCGGTCGGTCTCCAGGCTCAGCCGGTGGGCCTCGCGGGCGTCGAGGACGACCGTGGTGTCACGGGTGATCCGGAACTGCGGCTTCGCGAGGTAACTGACCGATTCGGCCTTCTTGTTCGCGTCGTACGACGTCACGTAGCTGCTCAGGGCGTAGTCGCCGGGGCGCACGTTGAACACCTGGTCGGCCGCGCCCGCGTTGATGCGGCGCTCGCCCTTGTCGATGTCGAGCTCGACGAGGTCCATGGAGGACGGGCCCGCCGCGGGGGTGCCGTTGCGGTCGAGGAGCTTGACCCGGAGCGTGACCGTCTCCGGCTGGACGTAGAGGGTCACGGGCACGGAGACGCGCGCGCCGCCGCCGGTGGCCAGGAGCCGGCCGGTGACCGCGCCGTACTGGGCGTCCCTGAGACGGGCGGTGGGGTCGATCCGCAGCGGGACCTGGACGGTGGCCCCGGCGGGGATCCGTACCCTGCCCTGTCCCAGCTCGACGATGTCGGAGCGGACGTCGCTGCCGTCGTTGCCGTGCAACCCGCCGACCTTCAGGTCCAGGGTGAGGTCACGTCCGCCGGTGTTGGTGAGGGGCACCTGCGTGGTGGTGCGGTCCGACCTGTCCTGCGGCCAGTTGTAGCTGCCGGCCTGGACGGCGGCCGGGGCGAGCACCTTCTGGTTCACCGCGCCGAACACGTCCAGCACTCCGGAGCCGGTCTCGTCCGCGCCGGCGACCTTGCCGCCGGTGCGGGCGGAGGAGACCAGGGCGTCCTTGATCTGCTGCGCGGTCCAGTCCGGGTGGGCCTGGCGGACGATGGCCGCGGCGCCCGCGACATGCGGGGTGGCCATGGAGGTACCGGACATCGACTGGTAGGCGTAGACGCCCCGGCCGCCCGCGTTGGCCGCCGAGATGCCGACACCGGGGGCGGCGATCTCAGGCTTGAGGGTGTGGGTGACGGCGACCGGACCGCGGCTGGAGAACGGTGCCGTGGTGTCGTCGCGGTCGACGGCGCCGACGGTCAGCACGCCGGGCACGCAGCCGGGCGAGGAGACGGTCTCGGCGGCCGAACCGGAGTTGCCGGCCGCGACGACGAACAACGAGTGGGTGTTCTGCGAGAGTTCCTTCGCGGCCTGGGCCACCGGGTCCGTGCAGTCGCGGATCGTGGCATTGCCGAGGCTCATCGAGACGACGTCGGCCTTCTGGTCGACGGCCCACTGCATGCCCGCGATGACCCAGGAGTCCTGACCGGAGCCCGAGTCGTCGAGGACCTTGCCGATGAGCAGGGACGTGCCGGGGGCGACGCCCTTCTTCAGGCCGTCGCTGGCCGCTCCGGTCCCGCCGACCGTGGAGGCGGTGTGGGTGCCGTGACCGACGTGGTCGGTGGTGTCCTTGGAGTTCGTGAAGTTCTTGGACTCGGTGATCTGGCTCTTCAGGTCCGGGTGTTCGGCGTCCACGCCGGTGTCCAGCACGGCGACCTTGGTGCCTTTGCCGTCGTAGCCGGCAGCCCATGCCTCCGGGGCGTGCACCTGCTTGGTGGAGCGGTCCAGCGTGCCCTCGACCTTGCCGTCCAGCCACAGCTTCTTCAGCGTGGAGGCGGAACGCGAGCGGGTGCCGGTGACGTCCTGCCAGAAGGCGGCGGCGGTGTCCTTGCCGGCCTTGAGCGCGACGCCGTCCACCGCCGGGAGGCTCAGGCCCCGCTCGGCTCCGCGAGGGGCGGCCGGCGTGCTGTCGGCGAGGTTCACGCTCTTCTGGTACGTGGCGATGAGCGGCAGCGCGTCGGTGTGCTCGTCGTCGTATCCCTGACGGATGAGCCCGGTGACGTTGAACAGCTGCTCGTCGACCTTGCCGTCGGCGATGGCCCGGGAGGCGTCGTCCGGGTAGACGTAGAGGTCCTTGCCGCTCTGATACGTCTGGACGGTCGGCCGGGTGCCGTCCTCACGGGGCAGGACGGACGCGGAGCTGTGGCCCGCCGGGTCCGTGGTCACCAGCACCTTGTCGCCGGTGACGAGGGTGACCGACACCTGCTTGCCACCCGCGGTCGCGGTCCCGCTGCCGACGACGGGTCTCTTCCCCGACGCTCCGTCAGACGGCTTGTCGGCCGCCCCGGAAGGCGCGACCGCGGTGACGCTCAGGACGGCGGCGGTCGCCGCGCCCAGAGCCGTACGCGTTATGGAGCGCATGAATTTCCCCAATGGATACCGTGAACATGCCAGGATGTGGCTGCAGCCTGACACGCCCTCGGATCGAAGAGGGATGCCGGCGGGTGACGGGTTTCCCGCATGTCGGCTTCCCGCCACGCGACAGCCGTGGCGGCCGGGTGAGGCGGTGCGCCTTCGAGTCCGGCAGGTGCTGGTACGCCCGCATTCCGCCCCCGCGCGATCGTCCGGCGCCTATCGGCCCGACGGGTCAGAACCAGCCCGCGCGCGCCGCGTGCCACCCGAGCTGAAGGCGCGAATCCGCTCCGGCGAGGTCCATCAGACGGCGGGTCCGGCGCTCCACCGTGCGGATGGACAGACCGAGCTGGGAGGCCACCCGCCGGTCGGAGATCCCTGCCAACAACATGGACAGGACTTCCAGTTCGCCCTCGGTCGGCTGTTCGTCGGCCGTCACCGCCGCGTGTACGCCGGTGGTGGTGGCGTATAGCGGACGGGCCTGCTCCCATTCCTTCTCGAAGAGATGGACCAGGGCGGTCAGCAGCCCGCTGCGGTGCACCACGATGGCGCTCGGCTCACCGCCGGAGTCCGACATGTCCAGCGGCACCATGGCCCGCTCCCGGTCCGACACGACCATCTTCAGCGGCAACGAGTCGACCAGGCGGATCTCCAGGCCCGCCGTGATGGCCTCCCGGACGTCCCGGCCCACGTCGGGCCCGTCGAGATAGTCCTTGGCCGCCACGACCCGGAAGTCGACCCCGCGGTCCAGCGCCGAACTCTCCGAGGCGTCGGCGTCCTCACGCGGCACCGCGTTGGGCTCCCCGACGAGAAAGACGAGCAACTCCCGCTGGGCGCCGCGTTGCAGTTGGTGGAAGCGGTGCGCGACCTGCTCCACCCCGACGACCACCTCCATGACGCTGCCCGCGGGATGCGCGGCGGTACTGCGGTACTGCTCGGTCAGCATCGAGAACGCGGTCTCGGCCCGATGGAGTGCGTTGCGCTGCTCGACGAGGAGCGGGGCCAGGGCCACCGAGGGCGGGGTGAGCCGATAGCGGGCGGGCGGCCGTTCGGCCCCGTGCGCGGCCGAGTCGGGTACCGTGCTCCCGGCCTCGGCGGCGATCGCCACCAGGCCACGTGCCGACAGCCCGACCAGGATGCGGGTGGTCTCGGACTCCTCGAGCCCGGTCTGCCGGGCGAGTTCCGGCGCGGAGGCTGTCGGACGGGCGAGCAGCGCGGTGTAGACAGCCTCTTCGGTCAGGCCCAGACCCAACGCCTGCAGCATCCAGCTCCCCCTCGGACAGCCCCTGCGTCTGCCCTTGGCGCGGCTCGGGTGGACCGAGCGGATCGGTGTCGCCGCACCCTATCCCACCGGCGAGAAGTCACTTTTGGGCACTGCCTGTTGGGCCCTATGGGGTGGGGCACCCCGGCAGGAAGTCCTCGACCGTGCTCCCCCTCGGGAGGCATCTCGCCGCGACGGTCGTTCCGTTCGGTCTCCAGCCAGCCCAACCGTGGCGTGTGGAAGCCCAGTTGCATGCGGTTCCATACGTTCAGGGAGTCCATCAGGTACCGGATCCGGCGCTGCACCGTCCGCAGGGAGGTGTGCAGTCGGGTGGCCCTCACCGTCCTTCACCACGCCTCAACCTGGGGTGGGAAAGGGCTCGCTGATCGGGTCCGGGTGATCAAGGCCCGCTCGAACCCGCGGCCGACGGTGTCCCGCGTCCGGCGCGCGGGGACGGAGACCGAGCCGCACCACCACCGGCCGGCGGCGCGCGGCGAGTCCGGTCGGGTCAGATCTCGCCCGGTGCGCCGAGGCCGGTCAGGGCGCCGACCGGGTCGAGGTCGGGGGTGCCCCGGGGCCACCAGTCGTCGCGGCCGGCCTCGGACTCGTAGGCGTACCACAGGCCGTTGCGGCCCAGACGGAGCTGGGCGTGGCCGTGCGGGTGGGTGAGATGGTTGCGCCAGGGGCGGAAGGCCGGGAAGTCGGCGGCCGTCATCAGCGGCCTGGCCCGGTCGAACCGGCCCGCGGGAGGATCCCAGGGCTCTTCGAGCACGCCGAGCGCGTCGAATCCACCCTGGCGCCAGGCGGCCACGGCCCGCGCCAGTTCGGTCGGGGTGCGGCCGGTGGCGGAGGCGAGCGAGGAGTAGAGCGCGCGCGTGGTCGCCGTGAGACCCGATCCGGGACGGGCCGCGGCGATGCGCACCGCGTCCTGCCAGAGCGTCAGGTCCGCCACCGGATCGCGGCCCGAGGTCAGCAGCGCGTGCGCGCGGGCGGCCGCGTCCGTGGCCAACTGGTCCAGCGCGAACGGGTCCGGGCCTCCCGGCGCGGCCGGGTAGGTCGGCGGCTGCTCGGGATGCGCGGGCGGCGGCAGCGGGGCGGGGAGCGGGGGCAGCACGCGTCGTGCGACGGCCTCGCGGGCGCGCACTCCGGGCAGCTGTGCCGGTTCCCGGTCCTGGGCGGCGCGGGCCGCGCGGGCGGCGTTGCGCCGGGACAGCGCGTCCAGCAGCTCGCGCTCGCCGCGGCCGCGCAACAGGAGGAGGACGAAGGGGTCCTGGTCGAGCAGCCGTGCCAGCTGGTAGCAGAGTGCGGCCCCGTGCTTGCAGGGGTGGCCGAAGTCGGGGCAGCTGCAGTGCGGTTCGAGTTCGCCCGCGCCGGGGAGCAGTTCCACGCCGCACTCCGCCAGCGACCTGGGCATCTCCTTGTCGAGCAGTGCCGCGATGTGTCCGGGCCGTTCGGCGGCGGCGTCGAGGAAACGGTCCCAGTCGTCGTCGGTCAGCGTCCGGACCCTGACCTGGACCCGGTAGGGCCGGGGGCGGCTCCCGTGCACGTACGCGAGCACCAGACCGGGAGTGACGGTGATCGCGTCGACGTGTCCCTGTCCGGCGTACGTCCGCCCGCGTGCCAGTCGGGCCGCGTCCAGGGCCCCTTCCTCCAGCGCGGTGACCCAGGCGTTGCCCCACCACGTCTCCGCGAAGCCGTCGGCGCCCGCGGGCCGGGGGAGAAAGGCGGGGAAGGTACGGCGCAACCGGCCGTCACGGCCGGGAGACGCCATGGTCCCGGGGTTGACGGTCCCGACGGCCGGCATCGCCTCGCGACCGTCCGCCGGGCGCGCGGGCCGACCGTGGTCCCTGTCGCGATCCGCCTCGCCGTCGTGGTCGGCGGGATGCGACGTGTCCCCGGTGTCGTCGAGCAGGTCGGCGGGCAACCGGAAGGCGCCGGAGAGCAGATCGCGCAGCTCCTGTGCCCGGGAGTCCCCGCCCCCGCTCACAGGGCTCCGGGGGGTCACGGGCTTCGCAGGGGTGCGTCGCCCGCGGGAACCGGCGGGGGACGTCCTGGCGGGCCGCCGTCTCGCGTCGACTCCCGCGTCCACGGCCTCCGTCGTCCCCTCCCCGTCGCCGTCCGTTCCCCGCGTCCGAAGGCGTCTCGCCTCGTCCCGGGCCGCCCGCAGCGCGTCGCGGGCGATGTCACCGGGGCGCGCTCCCCCTGCGGTCCCCGCGCCGGAACGGTCGGCCGTGGCGGGCTCCATCGCCTCCGAAGCCTTCACCGACCTCTCGGCGGAGCCCTGATCCGAGGCGGCCTCGGGGGAACCTCCGGACGCCGGAAGCGGTCCGTCGCGCGTTTCCCGCACGTCCGGCACCCGGGCGTCGCCCTCGTCGTCTCCGGAGTCGGAACCCGCGTCGGCATCGGCATCCAGGCGCGCGTCCGGATACGGACCCGCCCCCTCACCGCCACCCGCGAGGGGCCCCGCCGTCGCACCCTCTCCGCCGGCCGTCCCGGCGCCCGACTCGGTGCCGCCACCGGCCGCCTTGGCCGCCGCGGTCGCCCGTCGCAGGGCCTCGCGGGCCGCCTCGCTCGGCCTCGGTCCCCGGGACACCGCGCTCGGGGACGCCGTGGGCGAGGAGGTCGGGCTCGCGGGCGTCTCGGGGGCTCTGGAGGGCATGCCGGTCACCGCTTCCCGGGCGGCGCGCGCGCCCGGGTGCTCCTCGGCCGCCGCGCTCTCCCGCTCCTTCTCCCGGGCCGCGCGCAACGCCCGCCGGGCCTCGTCGGCGGGGCGGTCCCCGGTGACGGGACGAGGCCGCCCGGTGCTGTCGGCCCGGTCGCCGTCCCCGGCCTCCGCCACGGGACGCTCCTCCCCCTCGGTCCCGCTCATGTCTGCCTCCGAAGCGATACGAGGTCGGACAGGTCCCGGTCCGTCAGCTCCGTCAGGGACGCCTCGCCGGAGCCGAGGATCGCGTCGGCCAGAGCCCGCTTCGCCTCGAGCATCTCGGCGATGCGGTCCTCCACCGTGCCCTCCGTGATGAGGCGGTGGACCTGCACCGGCTGGGTCTGGCCGATGCGGTAGGCGCGGTCGGTGGCCTGCTCCTCGACCGCGGGGTTCCACCACCGGTCGAAGTGGACGACATGGCCGGCGCGGGTGAGGTTCAGGCCGGTGCCGGCGGCCTTGAGGGACAGCACGAGGACCGGGGTCGCCCCGCTCTGGAAGCGGTCCACCATGTGTTCGCGTTCGGCGACCGGGGTGCCGCCGTGCAGGAGTTCCACCGGGACGGCGCGGGCGGTCAGATGCGCCGTGATGAGGCGGGCCATGCCCACGTACTGGGTGAAGACGAGTGCGGAGCCGTCCTCGGCCAGCAACGTGTCCAACAGCTCGTCGAGCAGGGCCAGTTTGCCGGAACGGGTGGCGGGGCCGTGGGCGGCGGCCCGGGTGTCCTCCTTCAGGAACAGGGCCGGGTGGTCGCAGATCTGCTTGAGGGAGGTCAGGAGCTTGAGGACCAGTCCCCTGCGGGCGATGCCGTCGGTGGTCTCGATGGCCAGCATGGATTCGCGGACCACCGCCTCGTAGAGGGAGGCCTGCTCACGGGTCAGCGGGACGGGATGGTCCGTCTCCGTCTTGGGCGGGAGCTCGGGCACGATCCCGGGGTCGGACTTCTTGCGGCGGAGCAGGAACGGGCGGATCAGCCGGGCCAGCCGGGCCACGGCCTCCTCGTCCTCGCCGTTCTCGACTGCGCGCGCGTGCCGGGCGCGGAAGGACTTGAGGGGACCGAGCAGCCCGGGTGTCGTCCAGTCCAGCAGGGCCCACAGTTCGGAGAGGTTGTTCTCGACGGGGGTGCCGGTGAGCGCGACGCGCGCGGGGGCCGGGATCGTCCGCAGGGCCTTCGCCGTCGCGGAGTACGGGTTCTTGACGTGCTGGGCCTCGTCGGCGACGACCATGCCCCAGGGCCGGCCGGCGAGCTGGGCGGCGGCCGACCGCATCGTGCCGTAGGTGGTGAGGACGAAGCCGCCGTCGAGACCGTCGAAGGTGCGGTCGGGGCCGTGGAACCGGCGCACGGGGACCCCGGGCGCGAAACGGGTGATCTCCCGCTGCCAGTTGCCGAGGAGCGACGCGGGGCAGACCACCAGGGTCGGTTCGCTGCGGGCCCGCCGCAGGTGGAGCGCGATGAGGGTGACGGTCTTGCCGAGTCCCATGTCGTCGGCGAGACAGCCGCCGAGACCGAGGGAGGTCATGAGGTCCAGCCAGGCCAGGCCGCGGAGTTGGTAGTCCCGCAGGCGGGCGTCCAGACCGGGGGGCGGCTCGATCGCGGTCACGCCCGCCGTGAGGCGGTCGCGCAGCGTGGCGAGGGCGCCGACCGGCACCGCCTCGACGGTCTCGCCGTCGACCTCGGCGCTTCCGGTCAGTGCGACGGAGAGGGCGTCGACGGGGTCGAGCAGGCCCAGTTCGCGCTTGCGGGCCTTGCGGACGAGCGCCGGGTCGACCAGGACCCACTGGTCGCGCAGCCGGACGACCGGCCGGTGCGCCTCGGCCAGGGCGTCCATCTCGGCCTCGCTGAGCGGATCTCCGCCGAGGGCCAACTGCCAGCGGAACTGCAGGAGTTCCTCGCTCTCGAAGAACCCGGTCCCGTCGGTGGCCGACCCCGGCGCGGGACGCACCACCGCGGCGGCGGTCAGGTCGTGGGCCAGGTCCCGCGGCCAGTGCACGGCGACGCCCGCCGCGCCCAGGCGGGTGGACACGACCCCGAGCAGATCCGACAGCTCCTCCTCGGAGAGGGCGAGCACATCGGGCACGTCCTGTTCGGACAGCCGGTCCAGGGGCGGCCAGACCCGGGCGGCCCGACGGACGGCGAGGGCGGCGTCGACGCGTGCGCGGGGACCGAAGACCTCGTCGGCCGTTCCCGACCAGAGGGCGGCCGCGTCGACGACGAGGGTGGGGTCGGCGAGGCTGTGCACCTGGACGACGGCGGCGCCCGCGCGGCGCGCTCCCTCACCGTCGTCGAAGAGCTGGTGCGCGGACAGGTCCAGGCGCAGCGAGATCCGTACGCCCGCGTCCATGCCCGCGGCGACCTCGGCGGCCCAGTCGTGGGCGCCGGCCAGTCGCTGCGGCTCGCGCGCCGCGAAGGGCCTGCCGGAGGTGTGGGGCGCGGCCGGGGTGCGCGGCAGGGTGTCGGCGACCGCGTCGAGGAAGGACCGCATCAGCGCTTCCGGTTCGGGCAGCAGGATCGGTCCCCTGCCGGGGAGCGGCACCGCGTGTCCTTCGTACGGAAGGGCCGCGGCGACCGACCTCAGGTGGGCGATGTCGTCCTGGTCCAGAGGGCCCGCGCGCCAGGAGTCGAAGCCGTCGGGGGTGAGACCGGGGAGCAGCCGACCGCGCGCGACGAGGCGCAGCGCGTGCAGCGCGGCGGCTCCCCAGCAGGCGGTGGCGGGATGCGCCGCGGGGTTCCGGCGGGCCCCCGCCAGGAGCGGCAGGGCCTCGGCCACGGAGAGGGTCAGTGCGGACACGGTGCTCCTGCGGACTCCCGGACCGTGCGGCCGTACGACCGTCAGCTCGGTGTGCCCGAGCGCGGACGCGTCCCTTTCCGGGACGGCCGACGACGCGCCCTCGGGGCGCTCCTCCGTCGGCGTGCCCGGCCCCTCGTCCTCGGGATCGGAGCCGGGGGCGGAGGGCGGGGGTTCGCTCTCGGGGTCCCAGAACGCGATCCGTCCCTCGCGCGGCAGGGGCGCGGGCAGGAAGACGGCGGCGAGCCGCACGGACGGCGTCCCGCCGGGACGCGACGCCGTGGAGGGCTCCCGCGCCGGGGACTCCGGCACGGACACCGTGCGCACCCGTGCCGAAGGCGCACCGGAGGCACGCGCCCGCCCTGTCACCACGTCCGCCCCGTCCCGCATACGCCCGGTCACCTCCCGCCCCTCCGTCGAATCAGTCGTCCTCGACTCTACGGGCGGGGTCTGACAACCGGCCCCCACGACCGCACCACGCGGGCACCGGCCGGGGCGGGGTGAGGCGAGGCGGGGCGGGGCGCGGTGGACGGGAGCGGCCGCGGACCGGACCGGCGTCGTGCCCGGAGCGGGTTACGGGATCGTGCGCGAGACGACGTACACCATCGGGTGTCCTGGCTCGGACCGGTTCACCACGATGTCCTGGGTGGGAGCGGGGTCCTTCTGCTTGTGGACGAGCCCCGACCAGGGTCCGGGCCCCGTGAACTCCCAGCCGACGACCTTCTGGTCGCGCGCGCCGATGGTGATGTCGTCCGCCTTCAGGTCGTCACGGCTGCTGCCGATGCCCTGGAGGAACCGGACGAGGCCCACCTCGGTGGTGCCGAACTGGACGTACAGGCGGCTGGTCTTCCAGTTGTTCGTCTCGTAGTACGCGACGTCGGTGGAATAGCCGGGGATGGGGACCTGGTAGAGACGGCGCTGGACGCGCGAGGGCCAGCCCTCGGTGAGGCCCGTCGCCGAGTACTTCTTCTCCTTGTCCTTGCCGCTGTCGCGGCTCTGGTTGGCGGAGATCACCAGATAGCCGGCCGGTACGCCGATGAGCAGCACGATGATCAGCAGCGTCAGCGCGCGGCGGCGGAACCTGCGGCGCGGGTCCTCGGGCGGCCGACGCGGCTCGTCCGGGGGCGAGGCCTGGCGGGGCAGTGAGGCCGTCACAGCGACTCCTGGGTGGTGCGACGGGACTCGGCGTAGCGCTCGTACCGCTCGTAGCGCTCGACACGGCGGCGCTTGGCGCGCCGGAAACGGCGGGCGACGAGCCGCGCGAGGTCCGCGGCGCCGACCATGCCGGCCTCGGGACCGAGCTGGGCACGCGCGATCCGTGCCTCGGGGCGGTAGCCACGGCCCGTGAGATGACGGCGGAAGGCCTCGCGCGCGGGGCCGATCAGCAGGTCGTCGGCCGCGCTGACCCCGCCGCCGATGACGAAGCAGGAGGGATCGAGGGCGGCCGCCAGGTTGGCGATGCCCACGCCGAGCCACTGGCCGATGTCCTGGAGGAGCTCGACGCACATGGCGTCGCCCTCGCGGGCCAGCTCGGTGATGAGCGGGCCGGTGATGTCCCCGATGTTGCCCTTGACGTGCTCGATGATCCCGTACGCCACCGGGGAGTCGGCAGCGGCGAGCTCGCGGGCCTCGCGGACCAGCGCGTTGCCGGAGCTGTACTGCTCCCAGCAGCCTCGGTTGCCGCACGGGCACCGGTGGCCGCCGGGCACGACCTGCATGTGGCCGAACTCTCCGGCGACACCGAACTTGCCGCGCTTGACCCGGCCGTCCTCGAGGATGGCGCCGCCGATGCCGGTCCCGAGCGTGATCATCACGAGGTGGTCCTCGCCGCGGCCGGCGCCGAACCGCCACTCGGCCCAGGCGGCGGCGTTGGCGTCGTTGTCGACGAGGACGGGCACGGCGAGCCGCCCGGCGAGGCGGTCGCGCAGGGGCTCGTTGCGCCAGGACAGGTGGGGGGCGAACAGGACGCGGTTGCGCTCGGCGTCGACCCAGCCGGCCGCGCCGATGCCGACGGCGTGCACGTCGTGCCGGTCGGAGAGGTCCAGCACCAGCTCGACGATGGTGTCCTCGACGACCTTGGGGCTCTTGGACTTGTCCGGCGTCTCGGCCCGGAGTTTCTCCAGGATGTTGCCGTCGGCGTCCACGACGCCCGCCATCACCTTCGTACCGCCGATGTCGATGCCGACGGTGGGGACGCGGGGTGCCGTCAGATGGGAACGGCGCTCGCGTGTCCCCACGGTCCGCAGGACGGTGCCCCGCGCGGAGCCGATGGGGGTACCCCCTGCCCGAGCGGAGCCGAGAGCTCGGGGAAGCGCGAGGTCGCGGTAGGTACTCATCGCGCCGATTCTGCCCTACACCGCACCGGCGCCGCACCGTGGAACCGCGGGGACGCGCGTGACCCGCGGGCCGCCCGTGGCCCGTCCCGGCCGGTCGGCGGAGCCGTACGGGTCACGGCGCGACCCGCCTCACCCGGCGCGGTTCTCCAGTTCGTGGCGCAGGTCGTCCAGCTCGCTCCCGCCCGCCATCTGGCGCGTCAGCTCGTCGAGCGTGATCCCGTCCCGGGTGTGGCTGCCGGACATGGTGCCGCGCTTCAGCAGGACGAAGCGATCACCCACCAGATAGGCGTGATGAGGATTATGGGTGACCAATACAACACCCAGTCCGGCGTCGCGTGCGGCAGCCACATATTTGAGGACCACGCCGGATTGCTTCACCCCGAGGGCTGCGGTCGGCTCGTCGAGGACGAGGACCTTGGCGCCGAAGTGGACGGCACGGGCGATCGCCACGCACTGGCGCTCGCCTCCGGAGAGGGTGCCGATCGGCTGGTCGACGTCACGGAGGTCGATGCCCATCCGCAGGAGTTCCGCGTGGGTCGTCCGCCGCATGAGATCGACGTCCAGGCGCTTGAACGGGCCGGCCCCCTTCCGAGGCTCGGAACCGAGGAAGAAGTTCCGCCACACCGGCATGAGCGGGACGACGGCCAGGTCCTGGTAGACGGTCGCGATGCCCCGGTCCAGGGCCTCGCGCGGGGAGGCGAGCCGGGTCTCCTCGCCCTCGATGCGCAGGGTGCCCCCGTCGTGCCGGTGACGCCCCGAGATGATCTTGATGAGGGTGGACTTGCCCGCGCCGTTGTCCCCGAGCACGCAGGTGATCTCCCCTGCGGCGACCTCCAGCGAGACGCCTTCGAGGGCGCGGATGTTGCCGTAGTACTTACTGACGTCGTCGAGCTCGACGAGCGCCGTGCGCTCCGTGCCGGCGGGTTCCTCGGCCATGTTCCTGTCCGTCGTCACTTCGTCGCCTCCGCGCGCTTGCGGACCCAGTGGTTGAGCAGGGTCGCGAGGAGCAGCATCACGCCCAGGAAGAACTTGAACCAGTCCGGGTTCCACTCGGCGAAGACGATTCCCTTGCTGACCATGCCGAAGATCAGCGCGCCGACGGCGGCACCGACCGCGGAGCCGTAGCCGCCGGTGATCAGGCAGCCGCCGATGACGGCCGCGATGATGTAGATCAGTTCGTTCCCGACGCCCTCGCCGGACTGCACCACGTCGAACGAGAACAGCAGGTGCTGTCCGGAGATCCAGGCGCCGAGGGCGACCCCCATGTAGAGGCCGATCTTGGTCTTGTCGACCGGGACACCGACCGCGCGGGCCGCCTCCTCGCCACCGCCCACGGCGTAGATCCAGTTGCCGACGCGGGTGCGCAGCAGGATCCAGGTGGCGACGGCCACCAGGACCAGCCACCACAGGATGGTGATCTTGAAGTCGACACCGCCGATGGTGATCGTCGACGCGAAGACGTCCTTGGCGGAGGAGAACCCCTCCATGTCGGAGATCGACTTGGTGGAGACCGTGCCGCTGATCAGCTTGGTGAATCCGAGGTTCATGCCGGTCAGCATCAGGAAGGTGCCGAGCGTGATGATGAAGCTGGGCGGGTCGGTACGGGTCAGCATGACTCCGTTGAAGACGCCGATCGCGAGCGTCACGAGGAGCGAGACGAACACGCCGACCCAGACGTTCGCCGTCATCTGGTAGCTGAACATCGACGAGATCAGCGCGGAGCTGGTCACCATGACGCCTGCGGAGAGGTCGAACTCGCCGCCGATCATCAGCAACGCGACCGGGACGGCCATGATGCCGATGGTCGACGCCGCGTACAGGACGGTACTGAGACTCGCGGCCCGGACGAAGCTGTCCGCGAAGATCGCGAAGAAGAGGAAGACGGCGACCGCGCCGACCACGGAGCCGAGTTCCGGGCGGCTCAGGAGTCTGCGCAGGGGCGAGGTCCTCAGGAGGCGCTCGTCGGTCCCGGGGCCGGGGGTCGGCGCGGGTGCCGTGGCGCTCATCGGGTCCCCCGGTCCGCGTACTTCTCCAGCTCGGCGGCCTGGTCCTTGGTGATGATCTGCGGTCCGGTGAGGACCGGCTTGCCACCGCCGAGGACGTCCGCGTTGTACTTGTAGAGCCAGAGCAGGTCCACGGCCTCGTAGCCCTGGAGCCAGGGCTGCTGGTCGACGGCGAAGCCGAGGGTGCCGTTCTTGAGCTCGGCGGCGACCTTCGCGTTCAGGTCGAAGGTGTCGATCTCCGCCTTGCCGCCCGCGTCCTGCCTGGCCTTGACCGCGGTGTCCGCGAACGGCGCGCCGAGCGTGACCACCGCGTCGATGGAGCCGTCCGCCTGGAGCTTGGCGCCGATGGAGGACTGCACGTCGGGCATGTTGGTGCCCGTCACGTAGAGGTTCTGCACCGTCCCGTCGAACGTCTTCCTGATGCCCGCGCAGCGCTGCTCGTGACCGACGTTGCCCTGTTCGTGCAGGACGCACAGGGCCTTCTTGCGGCCCCGCTTGTTCAGTTCCTCGCCGACGGCCTCGCCGGCGATCGTCTCGTCCTGGCCGATGTGGGTGAGCGCGCCGAAGGCCTTCGACTCCTCGGATCCCGAGTTCACCGTGATCACCGGGATGCCCGCCTCGCGGGCCCGCGCGACCGCGGCCTTCATCGCGTCGGGCTTGGCCAGCGTGACGATGATGCCGTCGACCTTCTTGTCGACGGCGGCGTCCACGAGCTGTGCCTGCTGCTGGGCCTCGTCGTCGTGCGAGTACAGGAAGTTGATGTTGTCCTTGACCGCGGCCTGCTTGGCACCGTTCTGCACGATGTCCCAGAAGGTGTCGCCGTCGCCCGAGTGGGTGACCATCGCGAAGGTCCACCGGGGCGTGTTCACCGCGGCCCTGCCCTGGGCCTCCGCCGCCTTGCGGGCGTCCTCGGCCCGCTTGCCGCCGGTGCTGCTGCATCCCACCAGGGACGCCCCCAGCGCTCCTGCCAGCGCGATGCCCACCCAGGTTCGAGTCCGTGCCACGAGGCCGTGCCCTTCTTGCCGTGCTCCTTGATGTGCCGGGCCGGACGGACCGGACCGGGGGCCCTTCCGCGGGCCCTTCGGGGCCGGAGTCGAACCGGCCCAAACGACCAAGTATCGACCACGGAGACCGTCCCCCCGACCGACGGGTCCCGCGCGCGACGCGCGTCGGCGGCGCGGTGAGGCCGCCCGGGTGGCGGGGAGGGACGAACCGGGGTCCCCCGCGCAGGCCGGTCACGGCGGGCCGAGCGGGTCGATGCGCATCGGACCAAGCCGACCCTGGTCAGGCCTCGTCAGGTCAGGACCGCCGGCGGACCGGACCGAGGGCGGGGTGCCTTCACGGGCGTCCGGAGCGCGGCACGGAACACCTCGGCCCGGCCCGGCTCAGGGCAGGGCAGGGCAGGGCAGGGCTGCGGAGAGTGGCTCAGCGCGGCGCCGGGAGCGAGCGGGTCAGGGCCTGACGAGCAGCTGGAACTCGAAGGAGTAGCGCGAGGCGCGGTAGACATGGGTGCCGAACTCGACGGGGCGGCCGGTGTCGTCGAAGGTGGTGCGCTGCATGGTCAGCAGGGGAGCCCCGGCCGGCTCGCCGAGCCGCTCGCCCTCCTCCGCCCCGGCCGCGCGGGCGCCGACGGACTGGCGGGCGCTGTGCAGGGTGATGCCCGCGCCGCGCATCAGCCGGTACAGGCCGGTGGCCTCCATCCGGGCGCTGTCGAGTTCCAGCAGGCCGGGGGGAAGGAAGTTGCAGAGGTACGCCATCGGCTCGCCGTGCGCGAGCCGGAGCCGCTCGACACGGTGGACCTCGCTGCCCTCGGCCACCCCGAGGGCGGCCGC
This sequence comes from Streptomyces sp. NPDC002580, assembly GCF_042889485.1. Classification (NCBI taxonomy): domain Bacteria; kingdom Bacillati; phylum Actinomycetota; class Actinomycetes; order Kitasatosporales; family Streptomycetaceae; genus Streptomyces; species Streptomyces sp. NPDC002580. Next base: position 257,499 of record NZ_JBIAQZ010000004.1, read on the forward strand.
GACCTCGGTGGACGCCGGTTCGACGATGTTGACGAGGACCTGCGTGGCGGGGCGCTGTCCCGCCGACTCCAGGTCGTCGTAGAGACTGCTGAGCTCCAGCGGGCGCTTGACCTGGCTGTGCACGACCTGGGTGCCGACGCCGCGGCGCCGTACGAGCAGGCCTTTGTCGACCAGGGACTGGATGGCCTGGCGGACCGTGGGACGGGACAGACCGAGCCGCGCGGCGAGCTCGATCTCGTTGCCGAGCAGGCTGCCGGGGGTCAGTGCGCCGTGCTCGATGGCCGCCTCGAGTTGCTGCGACAGCTGGAAGTAGAGCGGGACCGGGCTGCTGCGGTCGACGCTGAGCTGGAGCGACACGGTCGGATCCACATCTGGTTTGGCCACGGCCCGAGCGTAGCTCCGGGAGATGTTGACGGGAAGTTGTGAGGTTCGATTGTCCGGACAAACCATTGACAGCACCGCCGGTCGGCCATCAGTTTGTTCCCATGCGCATCGGACTCATCGGAGCGGGTCGTATCGGTACATTTCATGCGGCCACTCTCAGCCGTCATCGCGAGGTGGGCGGCTCCCTCATCGTCACGGACGCCGACCCCTCGCGGGCCCAGCGACTGGCGGACCGGCTGGGCGCGACGGCGGCGCCCAGCGTGAACGAGATCTTCACCTGGGGCGTCGACGCGGTGGTCATCACCGCCGCCACCTCGGCCCACGCCGAACTGATCGGACGGGCGGCCCGCTCCGGACTCCCGGTCTTCTGCGAGAAGCCCATAGCCCTCGACCTGGCGGGCACGCTGGCCGCCCTCGCCGAGGTCGACGCCGCCGGAACGGTTCTGCAGATGGGCTTCCAGCGCCGCTTCGACGTGGGCTACACGGTCGCCCGCGAGGCGGTGCGCTCGGGCCGGCTCGGCCGGCTGCACACCGTGCGCGCGATGACGTCCGACCAGTCACCGCCCCCGGCCGACTACCTCCCGCTCTCCGGCGGGCTCTACCGCGACTGCCTGATCCACGACTTCGACATGCTGCGCTGGGTCACCGGCCGCGAGGTCGTCCAGGTGTACGCGACCGGTTCCGACGCCGGCCCCTCGATGTTCCGCGAGGCGGGCGACATCGACACCGGCGCGGCCGTCCTCACGTTCGACGACGGCATGCTCGCGACGGCGACGGCCACCCGGATGAACGGCGCGGGCTACGACGTCCGCATGGAACTCTCCGGCGAACTGGACCAGATCACCGTCGGCCTGGACGACCGTACGCCGATCGCCTCGACCGAACCGGCCGGACCCCCGCCCGCCGACAAACCGTGGACGGGTTTCCTGGAACGCTTCGGCCCCGCGTACGAGGCGGAACTCGCCGCCTTCGTCGAGGTGATCCGCGGCGAACGCGCCAACCCCTGCGACGGCCGTGAGGCACTGGAGGCACTGCGCATCGCCGAGGCCTGCGAAGTGTCACGACGCGAGCGGCGCCCGGTGTCACCTGCGGAGATCCCGGGCCGCAGGAACTGAGCACGGCGGGCACCGCGCCCGGACGTACCGTCGCCGGGTCCAGGAGCGCTCCTGGACCCGGCGACGAGGACGGACCTCACGGCCGGTCCCTCATCCCAGCAGCCGCACGGCCGGCGTCTGCCGGTCGACACCGAGCACCCGGTCGCAGTGCTTGCACGTCAGGCGATGCGGCCTGGCCTGGTTGGTCTGGATGCTGCCGCTGCCCGACTCCCCCGACTCCTGGCAGTGGTAGGCGAGTTGCAGCCGCACCCAGGGATGGCTGGTGGGCGCGGCGGACCGGTGGCCGTCCCTGGTGTCGGTGAACGGGGCCCACCAGAAGTCGAGCAGGGCGCGGACCGCAAGCCGCTCGCCGCCCGTCGTCGTGTCGAACCCCGCGATCCTGCCGGCGGTGTGGTGGCGCTTGAATCCGCTGCGACTGCCGGAGCACAGCGCCCGCTCCGCCCCGCGCTCGAACACCGTCGTCCGTCCGATCCGCTCGCAGACGAAGCAGTCCACGCTGAACTCCAGCCGGGAACGCCAGTAGAGCTGGTGGGAGTCCTCCACCTCGGTCAACTCCGCGGTGATCTCCGCCGTACGCAGCACCGTCGACACTCCTCACACGGCACCGGGCCGTTCACCAGCGCACCGGCATCCGGCGCACACCTCGCATCAGCATGCCGGGCAGCCACCCGCTCGGCGGTCCGTCGAGCGCCAGGTCCGGACACCGCTCCAGCAACGAGCGGAGCGCCACACGGGCTTCGAGCCGGGCCAGCGGCGCGCCCAGACAGTAGTGGATGCCGTGTCCGAAGGCGAGATGACCCCGGGCCTCGCGCCGGATGTCGAAGCGGTCGGGCGCCGCATAGCGCACCCCGTCACGGTCGGCGGCGGTGAGGCCGATCATCACCGCTTCGCCGGACCCGATGGCCGTGCCGCCGATGTCGAGCGGCTCCGCCGCGTAGCGGAACGTGGCGTTCTCCACCGGTCCCTCATAGCGGAGCGTCTCCTCGACGGCACCGTCGAGGAGCGTCATGTCGGCCCGCAGCGCCGCGAGTTGGTCGGGGTGATCGAGCAGGGCCCGGACCGCTCCGGCGATGAGGTTGACCGTCGTCTCGTGCCCGGCGACCAGGAGCACGAACGCCATGCCCCGCAGTTCCTGGGACGAGAGCCGGTCACCGTCCTCCGCGGTGGTGCGGATGAGCCCGCTGAGCAAGTCGCCCTCGGGCCCCCTGCGCCTCTTGAACTCAATCAACTCACCTAAATACGCGGCGAGTTCGACGAAGGCCTCGTACTCGCTCCCGGCGCTGGTGGGCGCGACGGCCTCCGTGGACAGCGCGCGAAAGGCGGCCCGGTCCTGCTCGGGCACCCCGAGCAGCTCGCAGATGACGGTCAGCGGAAGTGGATAGGCGAACGACTCGACGAGGTCGGCGCGGCCGCGGGGCAGCATCGCGTCGAGCAGTTCGTCGGTGATCTCCTGGATCCGGGGGCGCAGCGCCGCGACCCGCCGCCCGGTGAACTCACCCGCGATCAGCGTCCTCAGTCTGGTGTGCCGCGGCGGATCGGCGACGAGCAGATGTTTGCCGATCAGCTCCTCGTCCAGGAACGTGACCCCGATCTTCTCCCCGTCCTTGGCCAGTCGCGGGTCGGCGAGCGCGGCCCGCGCCTCCTCGTACCCGACGACGAGCCAGGTCTCGTGGCGCGCGTCGGGGTGCGGCAATCGCACCCGGTGCACCGGACCGAGCTCGCGCAACTCCGCGTAGACGGGGTGCGGATCCTCGGTGAACCGCGCCCCGTACTCCCCCAGATCGATCACGACTCCCCCTCGCGTCACACCGTCCAACGCCCGAGGCCACCGATCAGTGCCCGTCCTCCTCCAGGAGACCCGCGTCGTAGGCCAACAGGGCTATCTGCACACGGTTGTTGAGATCGAGCTTGGCCAGGATCCGCGAGACGTGCGTCTTGACCGTGGCGACGCTCATGAACAGTGCGGCGGCGATCTCCGCGTTCGGGCTCCCCCGTCCGACGGCCACGGCGACCTCGCGCTCCCGTTCGTTCAGAGCGGCCATCCGCGAACGCGCCGCGGACCTGCGGGTGTCGAGTGCGGAACCGGCGGCGTGCGCCATCAACTGGCGGGTGACGGTGGGCGACAGCACCGGATCCCCGGCCGCGACCCGGCGCACCGCGGCCACGATCTCCGCGGGCGGGGTGTCCTTGAGAACGAAGCCGGCCGCGCCCGCCCTCAGGGCGCGCAGCACCTGCTCGTCGGCGTGAAAGGTCGTCAGGACCACGACCTGGGGCGCCTCTTCACGACCGCGCAGGCGCTCGGTGGCGGTCAGTCCGTCGACGGTCGGCATCCTGATGTCCATCAGGACGACGTCGGGCCGGGTGCGGTCGACGAGTGCCTGCACCTCACTCCCGTCGGCGGCCTCCCCCACGATCTCGATGTCCTCGGCGCCGCCCATCATCAGGGACAACCCCGCTCTCACCAGGGGATCGTCATCGACGAGCAGCACACGGATCGCAGTCATGCCCCCCACCCAACCAGCTCCCCGAACCCCACATCACCCTTCCCCACCCTCTCCCAAGGCCTGGGAGCCCCACCCGTCTCCCAAGGTCCGGGCCCCGCCCCCATCCCAAGGTCCGGGCCCACCCGCCCACCTCTCATCGCCCCATCCGCCCCTACCCGTCCCGTACCCGGGGCGCCGCCCCGGACCCCGCTCCTCAAACGCCGGAGGGGACGGATCCTGCGCCGGAGGGCTGGATCCCGCCCCCGGTCGAAGGCTGAAAAGCCGAAACGCACCCGCTGCCGGCAGCCGGCAGCGGACGGAAGGGGCCGTGCCGGTACATCGCAAGCCCGTCGCCACCGACGCCCACACCTCACCCGACGGCGACGGGCGGATGTACCGACACGGCCCCGACCCACAACGCACCGCACCGCACCCCGCAGGGGACCCGCACCCGGCTCAGCCACCCCACGGCAACCAAGCCCGAACCCGAAACCCCCCACCCCCCAGGGCCCCGTGCTCCAACCGCCCTCCCGCCAGAGTCGCCCGCTCCGTCAACCCGATCAGCCCCTGCCCTGACCCCGGCACCTTCGGCACCTCACCCGGCGGCGCGGGATGGGCGACCGTCACGGTCAGCCCGTCTCCGGCGGCCCCCCGCACCGTCACCGTGACCTCGGCCCCGGGCGCGTGCTTGCGGGCGTTGGTCAACGCCTCCTGGACGATGCGGTAGGCGGTGCGGCCGACGGACGCGGGCACGGCGTCCGGGTCGGAGACACCACTGTCGAGGACGACCTTCGCCCCGGCGGACCGCGACTCGGCGACGAGCCCCTCGAGCGCCGCGAGCGTCGGCTGCGGCCGCCCCGCGTCGTCGGAGTCCCCGGCCCGCAGCACCCCGATGATCTCACGCAGATCCTGCAGCGCCTCGTGCGCGCTCTCCCGGATCACTCCCGCCGCCCGGGCGACCTCCTCGCGAGGCGCGTCGGGCCGGAACTCCAGCGCCCCCGCGTGCACGCTCAGCAGCGTGAGCCGGTGCGCGAGCACGTCGTGCATCTCGCGCGCGATCGCCTCGCGGGCGAGCCGCTGCGCCTGCTCGGCCCGCAGCGCCGCCTCCGTCTCGGCCCGCCGCGCCCGGTCCCGCAGACTCAGCATGAGCTGGCGCTTGGACCGTACGAACATGCCCCAGCCGACCACCGCAGAGGTGAGCAGCGCGGTGACGGCGACGGCGGCGGGATAGGGCAGCTCGGGGTCGGGCCGGAGCCAGAAGAACGCCGGGAGCAGCGCGAGCTGGACCCCGGCGACCGAGGCCACGTACCGGAAGGGCCGGTGCACGGCGAGGGTGAACAGGGCGACCAGGCCCGCGCCGCCCGACGTGTTCGCGACCAGTCCGACCGGGATCATGGCGACGGCGAGTCCCAGTGGCCAGCGTCGGCGCAGCCAGACCGCGGCGCAGGCGAGCGCGCCGATCCACTGGTCGGCGACGGCGAGGCCGTGCGGGGTGTTCGGGTCGTCGGTCAGGGTGTTCGCGGCCGCAAGACCGATGACGACGGCCAGCAGGAAGAGGCCGAAGTCGACGAACCAGTCGCGCAGGGTGCGCCGCGGCCGTCCGGAGCGCCCCGCCCGCACGGCGTCGGGGTCGAGCTCCGAGGCCACGGCCGAGGGCAGCAGCCAGCGTCGGCCGGGCAGGGTCGGCCCGGGAACGTCACGCGGCTCGGGCACCGGATGGTCAGCACTCACGGTCACCAAATCTACGCAGCGGGACCCGCCGGCACCTCCCCACAGGGGCCGTCACCGACCGAAGTCGGGCCGCTTCAGACTTTCGTCGGGCCGAAGGGCCGGGAACGAAGACTTCGGTCGGACGGCCCTCGCCCCGAGGCCGATGCGCTCGGGGGGCCGACGGGGCGAGGGTCGTTCCATGAAGCAGATTCTGGAGGTTCTCGGTTTCGTCGCCCTCGTACAGGGCGTCCTCGGTCTCGTCCGGGAGATCACCGGATGGCCGCGCGGTTGGGGGCTCGTGCGGCGGCTGGGATTCCTCGACGGTCACGAGATCTACGCGAGCGCCACGCTGCTCGTCCTGGCGTTCGCGCTGTTCGCGGCTGCGGAGAGCCGGAAGTCCGGCTGAACACGGTCCGGACTCCCGGCGTCCCCGCCCACCGGCGGGTCACCGCGGATCGCGGGGGACACGACGGATCACGCCGGTCCGGCATGGACCTCAGCGGACCACGACGGATCACGGTCGGCCAGGACGAATCACGGCTGGCCAGGACGGATCACCGCGGACGGGATCAGCAAGCGATCACTGAACGATCGGTGAGCGATCAGCAGGCGAAGTTGACCAGCCGGAACGTGACGTAGTGGTCCGCGGTGTAGTAGTCCTCCCGGGTCTTCTTGCCGGTCACGATGCGACGGGCGCCACGCGTCGAGGAGCCGGGCGTGACGACCGTGTACTCGTGGTAGTAGCCGGTGGACTGGGAGGGCAGGACACCCTCCCGGTTCTGGAAGACCGCCCCGTCCTGCGAGTACGGGAAGGGGCCTCCGGACGCGATCAGGTTGAGCGTGGTGTACGCCTGGGAGGGCAGCGCGCTGTAACAGATGCTGCCGACGGCGGTCGCCGCCGCGTTGGCCGGAACCACGGCGGTGCCGCCGACGAGCAGGGCGGACATGAGGGCCACGAGGGCACCGATACGAGTGGTACGTGGGGGGAATCTCATGGACCTAGGATGACGCGCGTAGAGCATGACATGTCAATGTCAAGGACGCTGTTTTCTTCCGTCAAGTCCGAAGGATTTTCCGGGAGTTAACCTGCGCGCCGCGGCCCCACCCGGTCTCGACAGCCGCCCGGAAGCCACCGGCCAGGCCCGTCGCGCCGAGCCGATCACCGCACGAGCGCGACCCCGACCCCACCCGCCGCCATCGCCGTCTCCTCGGTCTTTTCCCTGCCCCTGGAACGCCAGGACGCGGCAAGCCCGACCCGTCGAGAACGGGGCGGGCTTGCCACTTCGACCGAGGAATCTCTGTTTCAGAACGTCGGGTTCACATCGCCGCCGAAGGCGACGATCACCGATCCTGCCCCTCGGCCAGACAGTCGTGTTCCGGCCGCCGGACCGAATCATGGACGGATCGATCACGGTGTGCGGATCCAAGCCCTCCGTGAGGTCGGACAGTCGACACCCGCAACTGAGGACATCCACCCCGCGCCACCTTGCCCATTACGCGAACTCAACGGTGACCCCGCGCCGCTCAAGGCAATTGACGATCAGATCCAGCACCGAAGCGTTCGGATGATAGGCGGGAAGACCACCCAGCATGTCCGCTGCCACCTCGGAACTCTCCCAGACGAGACGGAAAGGGGCGGCTGGGCCGAATCCACCAAAAAGGCAGTCGTCGAGTGCGGCCAAATTACTGCCGTAGTACCCTCCAGGGCCGTTCATGGCTTCGCCAATGGCACAGTAGAAACTTGCGACATCACTGATGTTCGCGCCGTCGAGTGTGTACTGCTCTCGACGCGGATTTACCTTTCCAGCGGCACCCAGATACTTTCGGGCGACCTCGAGCCAGCCCTCCCGCTGACCTATCGGAAGGCTCACCCAGTCGTTCACGGCGGTGGGCGAGCGACGGCTCCAAGCCTTCCACACCTCGTGCGCTCCGGCTTCCGGCAGCGAGGCCAGCCAGCAGGACAAGGTGGCCACCGCCGTCCCACCCTCCTCTTCCTCCCAGCGTTCCAACGTCACGGCTCCCGCGAAATACGAGCCGATGGTCCGGCCGGTCGTGTCGTGGAGGTCGATCCACACATTGACGGGGTCGTCTCCGGAACCTCCCTCGGGGTGGAGTGCCCTCCTCAGGGCTCCCGGCGCGTCCGGGCCGATCAGTCGGGGGCTCAGCCAGCATCCGCGATCCTCGCCGTCGACATCTGCCTCCGGATCGAATTCGGACAGCGCGTCCTCGTGCCCGGTGAAGAAGTCCCGGATGTCGGAGAAGAATCCGAGTCGCGTGTCGTCGCCATCGTCCGCGCGAAGGGAGAACATGGATTTTTCCATTCGGTAAACGAACCCTGGGGGACCCGCTCGGTGAGTCCCCCAGGGTTTCAGGTGAATTGTCCAGCCGCCAGAGCGAGACCGTGAGCCTTTTCCAACCTGCTGGCGTGGCTGGCAGGTTGGGGCACCCTGCGCGAGGTGAACGACGAAGCTCCCGGTAGACGGGTTCACGACCAAGATCACCCGTGCCGGCCAGGAACTTCGCGTGCTTGTTCACCCATCGGCGATCGATCTGTCCAGCGCGCACCTTCGTCACCTTGCCCGGCGCCTGGCCGCTCACCGCCGCAAGATCGGCACCCGATGGCGTCGCATCACGCCGAGCCGGCAGGCGCTTCCGGTCCTGGCTCACCTGCGCCACGGCATGAACGTCCAAGTCCTCACCGACCCGTTCGGACGGCCGCTGCGGGCTTCGCCCGCGCTCCCCGGCTCCCTTCACGACCTGACCGCCGCCCGTACCCACGGCATCGTCGACGCACTCGCCGAGGCCGGACCGAAGTACTGGGCCGACAAGGCTCATCAGGGCGCCGGCGATTCCATCCCGGTGCCCTTCCGCGGCCGTCGCCCCAAGCGGTGGCAGCGCGGGCACAACAGCACCCACGCCAAGATCCGCTGCCTCGGCGAGCAGGCCATGGCCACCCTCAAAGGCCGGCGGCTCCCGCGGAAACCCCGCTGCAGCACCAACCGCATCACCGACCTGGTGAAGGCCGTCCTCGTCCTTCACCACGCATCAGCGTGAGGTCGGAAAAGGCTCATGGTCCCGCACGGGCGCCGCGTCCGTGTCGATGCCCGCGCCGAGATCACTGCTGATCGGCCGGCTCTCCATCAATGAGATCGTTCGGCCCTCTTCCGGTGTCCTGATCGCGGCACGTGGTCACCATCTCGGCGATCCGTGCACGACGTTCCGAGGCAGGCGCGCCACGGTCGGTGTCGTACTTCCGGGCAGCGCGGGGGCATCCCCGGCGGCTCATACGTTGCGCCGGCTCGAACGGTTCAAGTCCGCGCGCACGAATCGGGATCACCGCAGATCTGGTCCGAGCCCCGCCGCAGCAACCACCCCCGTCCCGGCGGATCAGGCAGCCGTCGCCCCGTCCGGAGCGCCCGTCCCGCCGCCGGTCGGCCCAAAACTGCCCCTGAGCCACGCCTCCCCGCCGCATCGAGCGATCCCGCCCGGCCGCGATGCGCGACCCCGGAACCCCATCACCCCACGTCGGACGAGAACAGCCCGCCCGTCGGGCCCTGCTTGTCGCCGCCCTGTGCCTTTCTCAGGGCGTTGGCGAGGCTCTCGATGGTGAGCGACTGGAGGATCACCTGTCCGTCGCCCTCCAAGGTGGCGAGCGACAGACCCTCACCACCGAAGGCCGCGTTCATCAGGCCCTGGCGGTTGAGGCCTCCGATGCGCTGGACTCCGTACTGGATGCCCTCCTCGAAGGCGACGACACAGCCGGTGTCGACCTCGATGCGGCCACCGAAGTCGGCCGGGTTCAGGTCGATGAAGTTGCCCGCGCCCGCGATGATCACCGTGCCGTGCCCGGTGAACTTCTCCAGGACGAATCCCTCGCCGCCGCTCCGCCCGGTGCGGCCGCCCTGGAAGGCGATCCCGAACCGCACGCTCGACTCCGCCGCCACGAAGGCGTCCTTCTCGGCGAACCACGCGCGCGTGCCGTCGAGCTCCAGGGCGCGCATCTCGCCGGGCAGCACGCCCGCGAAGCCGACGGTGCCCTCGCCGCCCGTCGAGGTGAAGTACTGGAACGCCAGCGACTCGCCCGCGAGGGCGCGCTGACCGGCCTGCATGGCGGTACCCACGGCCTGGCGCAGCATGCCGCCCACGCCCGCGCCCCCGCCCTGCTGCCGGTCGCCGCCGGACGGACCGGAGAGCCGCGTCTCCATGGTCACGTTGGTCGTCTTGAACAGGAACTTTCCCGCTTCGCAGTACACGGTCTGGCCGAGGCCCAGGTTGACGACCGCCATCTGCATGGCATTGCCGACGATTTCTTGCTGAAGGGTCACGCCAGGAGAACGCGGGAAGCGGAGTGAAGAGTTCCGGCCCATCGGGTGAAGCGCCGCGCCCCGTGCCGGTGCCCGGCGAACTCGATGTCCGTTCGCCGCCGGTGCCGGGACCGCGAGGGGGCTGGGATGGACATATGACATCTCAAGGAACCATGAACGGCAGGGTGGCCCTCGTGACCGGTGGCAGCCGGGGCATCGGGGCCGCGACGGCGCTGCGTCTGGCCCGCGAGGGAGCGGACGTGGCCGTCACCTTCGTGAGCGACGAGGAAGCGGCTCAGGAGGTCGTGCGGGGCGTCGAGGCGCTCGGACGCAGGGGGCTCGCCCTGTGCGCGGACTCCTCGGACGCGAGGGCGGCGGGCGGGGCGGCCGACCGGGTCGTCGCGGAGTTCGGGCGGCTCGACGTGCTCGTCAACAACGCGGGGGTGGGCGTCCTGGGACCGTTGGACTCCCTGTCCGCGGCGGAGGTCGACCGGGTGCTCGCCGTCAACGTCCGGGGCGTCTTCCTCGTCTCCCAGGCGGCGGCCCCGCACCTCGGGGACGGCGGGCGGATCATCACGATCGGCAGTTGCATGACGCAGCGGGTACCCGGCCCCGGGGGAACGCTGTACGCGATGAGCAAGTCCGCGCTGATCGGTCTGACCAAGGCGCTCGCCCGGGAACTGGGCGGGCGGGGAATCACCGCCAACATCGTCCATCCCGGCCCGGTCGACACGGACATGAACCCGGCGGACGGTCCGTACGCGCCGGGTCAGGCCGCGATGACCGCCGCGGGCCGCTTCGGCACCGCCGCCGAGGTCGCGTCGATGGTCGCCTACCTGGCGGGAGGCGAGGCGGGGTACGTGACGGGGGCCGAGTTCGCGGTGGACGGCGGCCACGCGGCGTGACGTGGTGGCCGTACCGGCTGCGGCGCGGTACGGCCACCACCCTGTCGTGTCGCGACGCGACGTGTGGGAACGCGGGGGACGGAGCGGGGCCCTCAGCCGCCCAGGTCCTGGTGGCGGGTCGCCAGGGCCAACGCGCCCTCCTCCGTCAGCGAGCCGAAGAGGCGCAGCCGGGAGATTCCCCCGTCCGGGAAGATGTCCACGCGCGCGTGGGTGCCGACGACCGGTGCGGTGAGGGGGAACCGGTGGTTCGTGTCGGGCTGGAGGCGCGTGCGGGGCAGGACCTCCGTCCACTCCCCCGAGTCGCCGTCGCGCACCGACACCGAGGCCCATCCGGCGCTGTTGCCCTTGAGGTACGCCGTGTCGATCTCGATCGCGCGGATCTCGGACCGGGCGACGAGCCGGTAGCGGATCCAGTCGTTGCCGTGGTCCCGGCGGCGGCGGGTCTCCCAGCCGTCGTCCATCTTGCGTGAACGGCCCGGCTGGACGGTGTTGGTGGCGGGTGAGTAGAAGAGGTCGGAGGCGTCCTCGACCTGTCCGCCGTTCTCCAGGGCGACCACGTCGAAGGTGCCGAGGACGGACAGCCAGTGCGGGTCGGGCACGACCTCGCCGTGCACCCGCAACCGCGCGATGCCCCCGTCGGGGTGCTGGTTGACGCGCACGTGCGTGAAACGCTGCTCCACGGAGACGGCGAACCCGTTGGCCGCGTGACCGCCGACCTCCGTGCGCGGCACGAGGGTCGTCCACGGCACGTCGTCCGCGAGGAGTTCCTCCGGAGAGGGCGAACCGGGCACCGACACGCCCTCGACCGACACCGCCTGCGGATAGTTGCCGCGGAAGTGGGCCGTGTCGATCACGATCCCGCGGATCACGCCGGGAGCACCGAGGCGCACCAGCGCCCAGTCGTGGTCGTCGGCGGCCGGCCAGGGGTGCTCGGCGGAGGCGCCGCGCCGCCGCCGGGTCTCCCAGCCGTCCATGATCTTGCCCTTGTGCCCGAAGCGCTCGGGGTCGAACTCCGCGGCCCCGGGTACGAGGAGGTTCTCGCGCTCGGCGAAGAACTCGTCACCGGCGGCGACGACGCCGGCGCCGAGCCGCCGGTCGGCGAGGTCGGCGTACCGGGTGAAGGGGAACGCGGTGGTGCGGTAGTCCGCGTACGGATCCCCGCCCGTGTAGGGGTTCGCGTCCCCGGTGAAGGTGGCCGGAGCGGAAGGGCGCTGCGCCGTCACGATGATCGAACTGCCTTTCGGGGTCGGCCGGTGCGGAAGTCGTGCGAGTGCGATGCGGGTGCGGTCGCGGGGTCGAGGTCGGGGTCGGGGTGGGTGCCGGAGTACGGAGCGGTAACGGCGGCCGGTGCCACGGAAAGGTGACGCCGACCGGTCACATGTCACCGGTCACTCGGACCGGTGACATGTATCGGTGACGTGTATCGGCGGTCGACGGCGGCGGCGGGCGGTAGTGGGCGGATGCGTCACCGGCGGGGTCACGGGTGGCGGGTGAGGAGGTGTCCGGCGGGTCGGGCGAACCGGCCCTCGGCGAAGACGCGTTCGCCGCGGAGCCAGGTCGACTTCACGACACCGCTGAGGGTCCTGCCCGCGTAGGCCGTCACCCGGTTGCGGTGCTGGAGCGCGGCGGGGTCGACGGTGAAGGTCTCGTCCGGGGCCAGCACCGCGAAGTCGGCGTCGCGGCCCGCCTCGACGGCCCCCTTGCGGTCGGCGAGTCCGGCCAGTTCGGCCGTGCGGGAGGACATCCAGCGGACCACGTCCTCCAGGCCGTGGCCCCGCCGACGGGCCTCGGTCCAGACGGCGGACAGGCTCAGCTGGAGTCCGGAGATGCCGCCCCACGCGGTCGCGAAGTCGTCCGTCTTGAGGTCGGCCGTGGACGGCGAGTGGTCGGTGACCACGCAGTCGATCGTGCCGTCGGCGAGCGCCCGCCACAGCAGGTCCTGGTTGGCGGCCTCGCGGATGGGCGGGCAGCACTTGAACTCGCTGGCGCCGTCCGGGACCTCCTCGGCGGTCAGGGTCAGGTAGTGCGGGCAGGTCTCCACGGTGAGCCGGACGCCCTCGGCCTTCGCGGCGGCGATCAGCGGCAGCGCGTCGCTCGACGACAGATGCAGCACGTGCACCCGCGCGTCGAGGCGGGCGGCCTGAGCGATGAGGCCCCGGACGGCGGCGTCCTCGGCGTCGCGGGGGCGCGAGGCGAGGAAGTCGGCGTACCTCCGGCCGCCCTGCCGCGGGGCGGCCGCCAGGTGGTGGGGGTCCTCTGCATGCACGATCAGCAGTCCGTCGAAGCCGGCGATCTCGGCGAGGGACCGGGCGAGCCGCTCCTGGTCCAGTTCGGGGAACTCGTCCACCCCGGAGGGTGACAGGAACGCCTTGAAGCCGAAGACTCCGGCGTCGTGCAGGGGCCGCAGGTCCTTGACGTTGTCCGGGAGCGCGCCGCCCCAGAATCCGACGTCGACGTGCGCCTTCGAGCGGGCGACATCCTGCTTGGTACGAAGGTTGCCGACCGTCGTCGTCGGGGGGAGGGAGTTGAGCGGCATGTCGATCAGCGTGGTGATGCCACCGGCGGCCGCGGCGCGCGTAGCGGTCCAGAAGCCCTCCCACTCGGTGCGGCCGGGGTCGTTCACATGGACGTGGGTGTCGACCAGGCCCGGCAGCAGCACGTGGTCGCCGAAGTCCTCGAACCGGGCGCCGGACGGCACCTCGGCTTCGTACGGCAGTACGGCCGCGATCTTCCCCCGGGCGACCGCGACCGAAGCCGCACGCGTGCCCTCGGGAGTGATGACGCGTGTCGAGCGCAGCACCAGTTCGACTTCGGACACCCGGACCCCTCTCTCCGCCGCCGTCGGCTCCCGTCCTCGCCGGTCCACTTCCGCGAAACGGAATTCAACTTTCTGTTGAAGGAGTCTTCACTCCCGCCCTCCGCTCGTCAAGGGTCCACTTCCCCGCCCCGCGCCCGCTCTCCCACCTCTGGATGATTCCATCCAGTGGAAGTAGGATTCCGGCAAGCAGAATGCGGGGGCGGGCAACCGGGGAGCCGACCGACCGCCGGGTAGGCTGCGGCCCTGCCTTACCGCCACTCGCCGGCGCCCCGCTCGAGACGCTTCGGGGCGCCCTCTCGATCCGGGTCCCCTCTCGATCCCGCGCCCCGAAAGGACCGCCGCCGTGCCGCCGTCCAGCGCCAGCACCACCGACGCCGCCAAATCGTCCGCTCCCAGTGGCGGCGTCCAGTCCCTCGAGCGCGCCTTCGATCTGCTGGAGCGCATGGCGGACGCCGGGGGCGAGGTCGGGCTGAGCGAGCTCTCCGCGAGCAGCGGGCTGCCGCTGCCCACCATCCACCGGCTGATGCGCACCTTGGTGGTCTGCGGGTACGTACGCCAGCAGACCAACCGCAGGTACGCGCTCGGCCCCCGGCTGATCCGCCTCGGCGAGTCCGCCTCCCGGCTGCTCGGCACCTGGGCCCGGCCCTACCTGGCACGCCTGGTCGAGGAGACCGGCGAGACCGCGAACATGGCACTGCTCGACGGGGACGAGATCGTCTACGTCGCCCAGGTGCCGTCCAAGCACTCCATGCGGATGTTCACCGAAGTGGGCCGCCGGGTGCTGCCGCACTCCACGGGGGTCGGCAAGGCGCTGCTGGCCCACACCCCGGACGCCGAGGTGCGCGCGCTGCTCTCCCGCACCGGGATGCCCGCCGCCACGGACAAGACGATCACCACGCCGGAGGGCTTCCTCGCCGCGCTCGAAGAGGTGCGCCGGACCGGCTACGCGGTCGACGACAACGAGCAGGAGATCGGCGTGCGCTGCCTGGCCGTCTCCGTGCCCGACTCCCCCACCGCCGCCGCGATCTCGATCTCGGGTCCGGCCGGCCGGGTCACCGACGCCGCCACCGAGAAGATCGTGCCCGTGCTCCAGCAGGTCGCGGCCGAGCTGTCGGAGGCGCTGGCCAGCTCGGGCCCCGCCCAATGACACGAGACCTGTACAACGTCCGGCCGCGTCCCGCGGAGGGCGCCGCCACGGCGCTGACCGACGAGGAGGAACAGCGCTTCCGGGCCGTGCTGTTCAGCGAACTCGGCGACAAGATCGCGGACCAGGGCTGGGCGCGTTTCCCGGCGCACACACCCGAGGACCGCCGTCGCCTGATCGAGGTGGGGCAGCGCCTCACCGCCCACTGGGGGCAGCGGGTGTTCGTGGAGCCCGAGGACGAGTGCCGCTTCCTGCTCCGGCTCGCCGGACACGAAGCGCTTCCGGAGTCGGCGCCGAAGGGGCCCTCGGCCCCGGCGGGGCCGCATGGTCCCTCTCCGGTCGACTCCCTGCGGCCGGACCACCGGGCGCCACCGGCGGGTGTCGCCCCCGCAGCGCTCCCTCAGGGTGCATGACGTCCGGGGGTGACGCAGAGGCCGGCGCCCGAGGGCGACGTCCAAGGGCTCGGATCCCGGACGGGCCGAAGAGGTGAGCTTGCCGACAGGACGGGCGGGCGCGTCGCAGGCGTTCATCGTCGGCTTCGGCGCGGGGGCTCTCCGAAGAGTTCCACGGCGTCGCGGACGTCCGCGAGCCGGGCCGCCAGGGCGCTGACCGAGCCGATCGCGCCCGCGACCACAAGGAGGGAGCGGCGCAGCCGGGGGATCTCGGGGGCGCCCGCGGCGGCCATCGCGGCGAGGGCCGCGAGTTCGTCCTCGGCGATGCCGCGGTCGGGGAACTCGGCCGGATGCGTGGCGAGTTCACGGCGCAGCCGGGAGACGGCGATACTCAGTTCCGCCACCCTCGGGTCCTCGTCGCTGCCGGTCACTGGCCTCTGCCCCAAGCTCCGCAATACAGCTCTCCCCCTGGCGCGCCGCTCTGCGTCGGTCTTCCGGTCTTCCCTGCCTCGGCCCCGGCTCCCGTGGCGGTGGTCGGGCGCCGGGGAGCCGAGCCAGTAAACGCCACCCGACGCGCCGGGCGCCACCGCGCGGACCGAAATTCCGTCCGGAAACACCCGGTCGAGGGTCCGGGTTCCGGGGCGCGCTCCGCCCGGGTCGGGTATGCAGGGGACATGACGGAGAACAGGGACGAGGTGGCCGGCCTGTTGCTGGCGGCCGGCGGCGGCCGGCGTCTCGGGGGCCACCCCAAGGCGCTCCTGCTCCACCGGGGACGCCCTCTGGTCGAACACGCCGTCGCGGTGTTGCGGGCCGGGGGCTGCGCCCGCGTGCATGTCGTGCTCGGCGCCGGGGCCGAGGACGTACGGGATCGGGCCTCACTGGCCGGGTGCACCCTCGTGGACAACCCGCGGTGGGAGGAGGGCATGGGTTCCTCGCTGCGGGCGGGTCTCGACTCGCTGGCGGGCTCGGGGGCGCGGGCCGCGCTGGTGTCGCTGGTGGACCAGCCGGGGATCGGCCGGGAGGCGGTGTCCCGGGTGCTCGCCGCCTACTCCTCCCCGCGGTCGCTCGCCGCGGCGGCCTACGCGGGTGAGCGCGGCCATCCGGTGCTCGTCGGGGCCGGTCACTGGGCCGGGATCGCGGAGAGCGCCACCGGCGACCGGGGCGCGCGCGCCTATCTGCGGGCCCACGAGGACACCCTCACCCTCGTCGAGTGCGGGGACGTGGCGCGGGCGTACGACATCGACACGGAGGCCGACCTGGTCCACCTCGAAGGAGCGGGCCCGGCACCGCGTGCCACCTCTGCCGCCCCGGAGAGTCTCGACATCAACAGACCATTGAACTTCCACCATGAGGAAACTACTATCCACTGATCAGAAGCGGCCCGCCGTGACAAGGAGCCCGGCGCCGTCCTCGCGACTCGCGGCACCGGGTGCCGGGCGCGCGGACGCCACCCGTGGTTCGCTCGCACGGACCGTATGTGGCTCGCCCGCACGCAGCTCGCCGAAGGAAGTGACAGCACATGTCCGCAGCAGCGCCGTCCCCGCCGGTCGTCGTCGACGCCGGGCCCCTGCCCCGGCAGGAGGAGGTCCTGACCGACGCGGCCCTCGCCTTTGTGGCCGAGCTGCACCGGCTGTTCACGCCCCGGCGTGACGAGCTCCTCGCCCGCCGCGCGGAGCGCCGCGCCGAGATCGCCCGGACCTCCACGCTCGACTTCCTCCCGGAGACCGCCGCGATCCGCGCGGACGACTCCTGGAGGGTGGCCCCGGCTCCGGCCGCGCTCGAGGACCGCCGGGTCGAGATCACCGGCCCCACCGACCGCAAGATGACGATCAACGCCCTGAACTCCGGCGCCCGCGTCTGGCTCGCGGACTTCGAGGACGCCTCGGCGCCCACCTGGGAGAACGTGGTCACCGGTCAGCTCAACCTGATCGACGCCTACACCCGCCGCATCGACTTCACGGACCCGAGGTCCGGCAAGTCGTACGCCCTCAAGGCGAACGACGAACTCGCGACGGTCGTGATGCGGCCGCGCGGCTGGCATCTGGACGAGCGTCATCTCCTGGTCGACGGCACGCCCGTGCCCGGCGCGCTGGTCGACTTCGGCCTGTACTTCTTCCACAACGCGCGGCGGCTGCTCGACCTCGGCAAAGGCCCGTACTTCTACCTGCCGAAGACCGAGTCGCACCTCGAAGCCCGCCTGTGGAACGACGTGTTCGTCTTCGCGCAGGACCACGTCGGCATCCCCCGGGGCACGGTCCGCGCGACGGTCCTGATCGAGACGATCACGGCCGCCTACGAGATGGACGAGATCCTGTACGAACTCCGCGACCACGCATCCGGGTTGAACGCGGGCCGCTGGGACTACCTCTTCTCCATCGTCAAGAACTTCCGTGACGGCGGGACCAAGTTCGTCCTGCCGGACCGCAACGCGGTGACGATGACGGCCCCGTTCATGCGCGCGTACACCGAACTCCTCGTCCGTACCTGCCACAAGCGCGGCGCTCACGCGATCGGCGGCATGGCCGCGTTCATCCCCTCGCGCCGCGACGAGCAGGTCAACAAGATCGCCTTCGAGAAGGTCAAGGCCGACAAGGACCGGGAGGCGGGCGACGGTTTCGACGGCTCGTGGGTGGCCCACCCCGACCTCGTCCCGATCGCGATGGCCTCCTTCGACGCCGTCCTCGGCGACCGGCCGAACCAGAAGGACCGGTTGCGCGAGGACGTGTCGGTCGCGGCGGGTGACCTCATCGCCGTCGACTCGCTCGACGCCCGGCCGACGTACGACGGTCTGGTCAACGCCGTGCAGGTGGGCATCCGTTACATCGAGGCCTGGCTGCGCGGCCTCGGCGCGGTCGCCATCTTCGATCTCATGGAGGACGCCGCCACCGCGGAGATCTCGCGCTCGCAGATCTGGCAGTGGATCAACGCCGGTGTCGTCTTCGAGCACGACGGGCGGACGGTGGCCGCCACTCCGGAGCTGACCCGCGAGATCGCCGCGCGGGAACTCGCCGACATCCGCGCCGAGATCGGCGAGGAGGCCTTCGCGGCCGGTGCCTGGCAGCGGGCGCACGACCTGCTCCTGCAGGTCGCGCTGGACGAGGACTACGCGGACTTCCTGACCCTGCCGGCGTACGAGCAGCTGTCCGGCTGACCGGTCCGGCGACGATGGGGCGTCCGCCCCGATCTCAGTCCGCGGGCCCGTTCGCGGTTCTGTCCGAGTGGCCCAGGGATCTCTCCGGGGCCACTCGGTCGCGTACGAGCCGCTTGACCGCCGTGGGCTCGGGGAACCCCTGCTCGCGACGGTCCCAGACCACCTCGTCGTCGACCCGGACGACGAAGACACCGCCGGTGCCGGGCTTCAGGGACAGCTCGTCGAGCTCCGCCTCGAAGGTGGTGAGCAGTTCCTGGGCCAGCCAGGCCGCCCTGGGCAGCCAGCGGCACTGGGTGCAGTACTCAATCTGTACACGCCGACCGTCCGTCATCCGAGATGCACCGACCAATCCTGTTCCGCCGCCGGTTTGCCGTGCAGGTCCGGGACCCGTTTGAGCCAGTCGGGACGCCCCCGCTGGGTCCGCTCCGCGCGGTCGGCGTCCTCGGCCGCGAGCTGCTCGCGGGTCGGGAAGTCCGTGGGGAGCCAGGCGGCGGAGGCCCGGACGCGGGCGAGGAGATAGCCGACGTACGCCTCCCGGACCGCGTCGGGGCCGTCGAAGCCGGGCTCGTCCGTGAGCCAGGCGTCGGGCACCTCGGCCAGGATCGTGCGCAGCAGGTCCCCGGTCACCCGGGGCGCGAGCTCGGCGTCGGCCGCTCGGGTGTCCGGGCTGTGCCCGCCGAGCGCGTGACCGCGGAAGTCGTACGCCTTCTCGGGCGACGAGGCGTCCCAGCGGTGGTGGAAGACGAGTGCGGCGCCGTGGTCGATCAGCCAGAGCCGCGGTGGCGCGATGCCGAAGGTGGGCCAGACCATCAGGTTCGAGCTGTGCACCGTGCGGTCCACATTGACCGTCAGGGCGTCCAGCCAGATCACCTTGCCGGCCTCCAGCGGGTCGACCGGGAAGGTCCTCGCGATCTCCGGGGTGAAGTCCTTCGCGCCCGGCAGGTAGTCCATGCCGAGGTTGAGCCCGGCACTGGCCCGGAGCAGGTCCTGGACCTCCTGATGGGGCTCGTGCCCGCCGACCGCCGGGTCGAAGTGGACGAGGACCAGCTCGGGGAACCGCAGCCCGAGGGCACGGGCCAGCTCACCGACGACGATCTCGGCGACCAGCGCCTTGTGTCCCTGGGCCGCCCCCGTGAACTTCACGACGTAGGTCCCCAGGTCGTCGGCCTCGACGACTCCGGGGACGGAGCCGCCCGCATGCAGGGGCTCGATATAGCGGATTGCGGTGACGTGTCTCAGCATTTCCGGAGCCAACCTGTCCCCTCAGCCTTGCAATCCACGACCGCCCCCCCGAACCGCTCGTCGAGCGGGATCGCCCGGGACCAGCCGTGGGGAGAATCTGGGGAGTTCGGATCGGCATGCTGTTTCCCGTCCTCCCCAGCAGTGCGTCAACGGCCGTACGTCCTTTGCTTCCGGCCTCTGGCATGAAGTGTGCATAGTAACCGAGGGTGATCGCCGGTGAGGAGTGCCCGAGCCAGCGGGCCACGGTCACCACGGACTCCCCCGCCTCCAGCATGATCGAGGCGAAGGTGTGCCGCAGCACGTGGAAGCCGTCGTGCGGGGCCGCCTCCCACTGCCACTGCTTCGCCCCCTCCACCTGGGGCCGGATGACGCCGGCCTTGGCCAGCGCGGGCTTCCAGGTGTAGGTGTTCCACGTGTTCACCGCGATGGCGTTGCCGAACCGAGTGGTGAGCAGCAGGGAGTACTTCCTCCTCTGCGCGGTCGCCTCCGGCTTCCCCCACGGCAACTCGACCTCCACCGGCGGGAACGCCGCGATGTGACGCTTCAGCTCTTCAGCCACCGTGGGGGGCATGTCGACGACGCGGGTCTTCTTGCCCTTCGGCAGGGCGAAGTACAGCCTCCCCTTGATCGCCTGGACCTGGCGTCGGACGTGGAGCACGCCGCGTCCGTAGTCGATGTCCTCGGGACTCAGCCCGAACACTTCGCCCTGCCGGAGCCCGCAGCCCAGCCCGAGCACGACAGCGATCCGGTTCCGCGGGCTGATGACGTCGCGGACGCGCAGAGCGGTCTCCAGCGGCCACGCCTCGCGGCGCTCCTGCGCGGCCCGGGGCCACCGCACGGACTTCGCCCGCATGGGGTTGGCGACGAGCCGCTTGTCGTCCACGGCCGCTTCCAGGACGGAGGACAGCTCGGACAGGATGCCGCGGCGGTAGTCGACCGAGACGACGGTGCCGTCCAGCTTCGCGACGTACGCGCGCAGGTCCGCCGCCGTGATGCTCCTGAGCGGCAGATGGCCCAGGTGCGGGACGATGTGCAGGCGTGTTCGCCGCTCCTGGCCGTCCTGGGTCTTCGGGGCGCCCGACCGGCCCGGCGCCCAGTGCCGCGCGATGTAGTCGGCGAGGGTGATCGATCCGTCGCGCGGGTCGACGAACTCGCCGCGCTCCTCATCGGTGGCTGACCGGCGCAGCCACGCCTTGGCGTCCTCCAGCGTCTCGAACGAACGGTCCCGGACGCCGGGGATGCCGGCGACCTTGTACCGCTTGCCCGTGCCGTGGCGCGCCGTCCGCTCGCGCTTCCCGGTGACCGGGTCCTTCTTCTTCTTGATCCAGCGGTCTTCTATGTAGCCGGCCAGGGCCGTCTCTCCTTCTCCGGAGCGTTTGATCGAGCGGGCGGGTGCAATGGGGCCGCGCGTCAGACGCTGTGGTGGTCGCGGTCGGGGCGCTGCCGCGGGGGTGCACTGAGGGGACTCAGCTCGGGGTTGGAGCGGGAGTCGGACCGCTCCTGTTCGCGGACCCAGGCGTCGAGGGCGCTCCGCCGGTACATGACGCGCCCGCGGGGGCCCATCCGGAAGCTGGGCGGTCCCTGCCGCCGGTGGCGCCAGACGTAAAGGGTGTGCGGGGACAGGCCGAGGTATTCGGCAGCACCCTTGACGCTCAGGAAAGCGGCGACTTGCGATGCCGAAAGGGCGACAGATGGAACGGAAGACTGAGTGGTGGGCATTCAGGACCTTCTGCTGGGGCAGGGAGCAGTTGCACTTGACGCGCATTCGGGTTCGGGTCGGCGGGACAAGTCCCCCACATAAGAGAAGTAATGGGAACTCGAAATGGAAAGACGCGACTGCCGGGAACGCTTCAATGGTCCGGAGGATCGCCGGTTTGGCCAACCGGCGATCGTCGGTTATGTTGCGCCGCTTCCTCCTCGGCGACGCACGAAACCGTCGCCGAGGAGGGCGTGCGGAGGTACTCCGAGGGCGGCGGCGATGGCCATGAGGTCGTCGATGTCGCACCGGCGGACCAGGCGTTCGATGCGGGAGAGCTGGGTGAAGGTCATGGGCCGGCCGACGGCGGTGACGCGGGCGGCGAGCCGGCGCTGCGAGTAACCGCGCGCGGTGCGGAGTCGCTCTATGGCCTGTGCGGTGGCTTGTCCGGCGGGACCGATTCCGAGGGGGCGTGGCGGCATTGGTGTGTTGTAGCTTGCTTTCCCGGGCGGGGGAAGCGGTTTGGTGTCTGCCGTGAGCGATGCGCTCGGAGGTGCCGGATTCCGGTACCTATTTCTCTGACCGGCGATTCGGGCCTACGGTTTCCGAACCCGGGCGAACAGTACAGAGTTTCAGAACCAACTCTGGACTTCCGAGCCGTGGGTGTGGCTGTGTTGTCCACACGCCCCGGCATTCCGCTGGAAGGCGTCCCGAATTGCGACGAAGGTGGTCGATCGACATCGCCCGTATCCGCACCATCAAGCCCGAAGCGTTCGCCTCCGAATCCCTGGCGATGGTGTCCCTCTCCGCCGAGCGGACGTTCTTCGGACTGCTCACGCAGGCCGACGACCACGGCCGGTTCCGCGACCAGGCCGCGGTCATCGCCGGCCTGCTGTGGTCGCTGCGCCCGGACCACGGCCCCCTCGGCGTCGAGGACGACCTCAGCCAGCTCCACGAGGCCGGCCTGATCTGCCGCTACGAGGGCGGCGACGGCAAGCGGTACCTGCACGTCGTCACCTTCGCCCGCCACCAGAAGATCAACCGGCCCAGCGGCGTACGCCACCCCGACTGCCCGCGCCACGACCTCGGCCTCAACCTCGCCCCTGAGCCCGCACCGAGGGCTCATGGAGATCTCCCGGAACCCTCCGTGAGTCCTCACGGAGCCGGGACGGCAAACCCGAGTGCCGAAGAAGTCGCTGGTCAGAGCACGCACAGTGAGCCCTCACCGCCGACTCACGGAGGGCTCGGTGAGGAATCCGGGAGCCCTCACGGTCCGGATCTAGGACCTAGGATCATGGATCTAGGATCTGTCCCTTCGGGGGGCGCGAGCGCCCCCGCGCCTGCGACCGTCTCGGCGAAGGTCCTCATCGGCGAGTACGTCGCCGCGTGTGCCGAACGCCCGCCCTCCAGCTTCCTGGGACACCTCGGACGCGAAGTCCGCACCCTTCTCGCCGAGGGCATAAAGCCCGACCACATCCGCGCCGCACTGGTCCGGCAGCGGACCAAGGGAGTGCACCCCACGGCACTGCCCAGCCTCGTCAACGAGGTGATGAACGCGAACCCGCGCAGCGCCCCGCGCCAGGCATGGACCAACCCCGCCGATGCCGCGGCGGCTTACGGAGGCCAGCTCTGAGCACCACCACCGGCACGCGCAGACGCCCGCCGCAGACCGTCGGCCCACTGGTGAACCGCCTCGAAGCGATCCTCACCGCCCGCGGCGTCGATCCGAACACCACGACGGCAGCCCCGCCCGACGAACCGGTCACGGCGCTGGAGATGGCCGACGCCCGCATACCCGCCCGCTACCGCGGCGCCCTCGCCGACCACCCGCAGATCACCGCGTGGGCCGAGCAGATCGCCCGAGCAGGGCGCCCGGGCCCGGCTGGCGCGCCCGGCATCTCCGAGGGCGGCTCACTGCTGATCGTCGGCCCCACCGGCACCGGCAAGACCCACCAGGCGTACGGCGCCGTCCGCGCCCTCCTCGCCCGGGGCGTCCGCCTGCGCTGGGAAGCCACCACCAGCGCCGACCTCCACGCCCGCCTCCGCCCCCGCACCGGACAGGACACCGAACGCGAGCTGCAGACCCTGGCCCGCTGCCCGTTGCTGCTCCTGGACGACCTCGGCGCGGCCAAGACCAGCGAGTGGACCGAGGAGCTGACCTACCGGCTCATCAACCACCGCTACGAGCACCTGCTCCCCACCCTCATCACCACCAACCTCCCCACCACCGAACTCCGCACCACCCTCGGCGACCGCGTCGCCTCCCGCCTCGCCGAAATGACCGAACGCGTCATCCTCACCGGCCCCGACCGAAGACGCCACACCCGAACCTGACCGCCCCGAGGTCGGTCCCCCATCACATCGGGGACCGCGGTCCCCGACTGCCGGGGACCGTACGGGACCGGCTTCGGGACCAAGCGGGGACACAAGGGGACCGGTCCCGCTCACGGTCCCCGCCCTGGGGACGGTCCCCCTGACGGGCCGCCGGGGATCGGTCCCACAAAAAGCAGCCGGTCCCCCAGCAATTCGGGGACCGGTCCCCGCAATGACCCAGGTCACCGCGCACACGGCCCCCAGAAAACCGGTCCCCGAAATGGAACCCAGGCACGGGGACCGGGGACCGTCGCGAAGACCGGGGACCGGGGACCGGGGACCGGCAATCCCCTCGGTCCCCGCCCGTAAAACCAGAACACCGACTGCCGGGAGCACGGTCCCCCGAGCAACGAACGGTGGGGACCGGTCCCCACCGCCCACCTGTCCGCTTCAGAGGCAACCACGCACAGTCCCAGGTGCGAGGTGCCTCTGCGCACGGCCACCACGCGTCAACAGCCCGACGCCTCCCAGACCACCTCCACCTCCCCGAAGAGAGCCGATGCACCTGTCACACCACGAAATCCCAGACCACCCCAGCGACGAACCCTCCACCGCAGCCCCAGGCGGAGCAAGTTGGAGGTTCGGACACTCCCCCGCAGGGAGAGCGCCCGAACCCGAACCCGCCCCAGGGGTGGCGGGGCCCGTCCGGCACCAGGGGGCGCCGGACGGGAAGGCTGCGACCGAGGGCGGACCGCAGCCAGGTACAGCCAGCCCGAAGGGCAGGTCCAGGAAGGGGAAGTCGCGTCCGCGCGACAAGAAGCAGCGCCCCGCCCACAGCGTCCGCCTCAACGAACAGGAACTCGCCATCATCCGATCCGGCGCCGACCACGTCGACATGAGCGTGGCCGGCTTCCTGGCCTACTCCGCCTTGGCCGCCGCCCGCGACCGGTCCCGCACCGCAGCCGCCATCGCCACCGAACGGGACGTCCTGACTGCCCTCTTCGGCGTGCGTCGTCAGCTCGGCTGGGCGGGCAGCAACGTCAACCAGGCCGTCAAAGCCCTCAACTCCGGTGCCGAAGCACCTCACTTCGCCGCCGCCCTCACCGACCTGCGTCGCGCCGCACAGGCCGTCCAACGAGCGGCCGACAGGATCACCAACCAACAGGAGAACCAGGCAACTTGATCCCTCGCGTCCACAAGCAGGGCAGCAACACCCTCGGGCTCTTGCACTACCTGTACGGCAAGGGCACCCGCGAGGAGCACATCGACCCGCACCTGGTCGCTTCCTTCGACAGCATGGCCCCCGACCCCGGCCGCGACCCTTCGGTGACGAAGACGGACCTGCGACACCTCCTCGACCAGACCCTGTCCCTACTCAACTCGGACCAGCGTCCCGACAAGCACGTCTGGCACTGCTCGGTCCGTGCCGCCCCGGACGACCCGTTCCTGTCCGACGAGCAGTGGGGCGACATCGCCCGCCGCATGGTCGCCGCTACCGGCATCGATCCTGGCGACGGCGCCGGCTGCCGCTGGGCAGCAGTCCGGCACGCCGACGACCACATCCACATCGTCGCCACCCTGGTCCGCGAGGACGGCCGCCGCCCCGACCACCACCGCTCCGGAAAGCGCGCCCAGGCCGAGTGTCGCCTCATCGAAAAGGAACTCGGCCTGCGCCAGGTCGCGGCCGGGGACGGGACCGCCGCCAAGCGTGCCACCAGCGCGGAGCGGCACAAGGCCGAACGCAAGGGGCGGGACCGCCCAGCTCGCGACGAACTGCGCGAGACCGTACGGCGCGCGGTCGCCGGCGCCGGCGGCGAGGAGGAGTTCTTCGACAGGCTGGCCGCCGCCGGTCTTCTGATCCGCAAGCGCGTCGCGCTCTCCGGCGACCTCCTCGGCTACAAGGTCGCGCTGCCCGATGACCGCAACAGTGAGAAGGAGCCGGTGTTCTACGCGGGCTCCACTCTCGCACCTGACCTGTCCCTGCCCCGAGTCCGCGAACGCTGGACCCTTCCCCCGGAGGTTGCCTCCTCAGCGGACGGCTCCCGGCCGGAGCAGCCCGATCTGCCGGACATGACAGGTCCCGCGTTCGCGCGTCGCCGGGCCGCCGCCACCTGGCAAGCCCTGCCGATCATCGACAACGGCGATGACGGCACAGCGGCAGCCCAGATCGCTGCGGCAGGCGAGATACTCGATGCGCTCGCCAAGACCTCGGCCGCCCACACCCGCGCTCAGCTGCGCGAGGCGGCGTTCGTGTTCGAGCGGGCCAGCCGATCCCACGTGAAGGCCGCACGCGGACACGATCGCGCCCTGCGCCAGGCCGCCCGTGATCTCGTCCACAGCGGGCCCGTGCTCGGCCGAGGGGAAGACGGCGCCACCACCGCCATGCTCATCGACATGGCTTTCTTCCTTGTCATCGCCACGGCGAACTGGCACGCCAAGAAGCGCCACGGCCAGCAGGCGGCCGCCGCCCGACAAGCCGCCGAACACCTGCGCGCCGCCTACCAAGTCGCCGCAGGTGAACCCATGACCGTCCTCTGCCAGCGAGGCCAACGTCTGGCCCCGCGTGTTCGGCAGCGGCAAGCCGACCTTCTCCAGCAGGTGCTGCCGGGCCTGGCCGCACGGGTCCAGGCCGAGGCTGGCTGGCCCGCCCTGGCCGCCACCCTCGACGACGTCCGCAGAGCCGGCCATAACCCGGCAGCCCTGCTGGCCGAAGCCGCCCGGCGGCGCGAGCTCGACACCGCCACTTCCATCAGCGACGTCCTCGTCTGGCGGCTACGGCGCGGCGCCCACCTGTCCGCCCTGGCCGAAAGCCCCCACGACACACCCGCACGAGGTAGTCGGCACCAAGGGCCCCCGGCGCCCGACACCCTGACCTCACCGAGCACCGTGAACGATTTCAGCCGACGACGCTGACCGTAAAGCGACGCGACATAGCCGACGATCGCCGGTTCGGCCAAACGGCGATTCTCCGGACCATCGATGCCTCCGCCCACTCCACTCCTGTGAGGAGCACCCGTATCCATCATCTGGAAGTGGCCTGCGGCTCTCACCGTGCCTCGACTCCGGATCCCTCCCACCGCACTACTGCTACGGTCGCGTCCATGGCGCTCTCGGTCTCCCCTGGTGAGGTTGTCGACCTACGCGTACAGCCGGTCGACGAGGTCCTTGATCGCGTCGAGCGGTCTCTGCAAGTGGGGCTGCTCCCGGACACGATGGTGCGCAAGCGCCGATCCGTGGGGGCCAGAACCGACCGCGACACCTGGGTACGGATCGAACGGCGCCTGCTCGACAAGATCCCCGACCAGGGGTGGAACGGCACTGAAAGCGCCGCGCGTCTGGAAGGCGTCACCCAGCCCGAATGGCACGGATGTGTGGTCTGGCGGGCCGCGGACGGGCCGGTGATGTGGCGCGCCGACGAAACCGAGCTCCTGCCCGGCGCTCCCGTCGGAAGCGCCATCTTGAGTGAAGCCCCGGAGCTGCCGGACGACTGGTGGGCGGCGTTGAACAACTCGTTGGACGCGCTGGCGGCCCGGCGCACGAGGCGGGTCGCCACACCGGACACCGACACCATCATCCAGGCCGTCGTCACCGAGTCCATCCGCGGTGTCTTCTCCGGCGATTTCGATACGGCCGTCGAACGGTGGGTGCCCGCGCACGCGGATCTGAACTGGGCCAACATGACCGCTCCGGCGTTCAGTCTCTTCGACTGGGAGGACTGGGGCAACGCGCCCCTGGGGCTGGACTCCGCCTCTCTGTGGGCGAGTTCCCTTGCTGTCCCAGCTCTGGCCGATCGTGTACGGCACGAACGCCGGTCCGACTTCGAGAGCCGGGACGGCAAGTTGATGACGTTGTTCGCCTGCTCGAAGATCCTCGGGCCGTACGCGCACCCGGAGGACCCTCGGCTGAAGCCCGCACAGCGCATGGCCGAGCAGGTCATCAAGGAGCTTCAGGCAGGCTGACCGTGCGAGCGATCCCGAAGGAGATTCCGGTACTCCTCGATGCTTCGCTCCTCGACTTCGCCGACCAGGGCGCCGACGAGTTCGCCCAGATGGGCGGGTTCATCGGTGCCCACAGCTACGGAGTCGACCCGCGGGAGGTGATAAGCGGCTCTGAAGGCCGCTTGCGTGCGGGAGAGCCGGTCGCCGTCCCGGAGAAAGACGCGTGGGTCGATCCTGGCCCACACCGGGGCACTGGTGCTGCCCCCGAAGGGGCTCATCCCCCGCACCTCGCCGTCGCCCAGGTCCCATGCCTTCGTGAGGGCATCCGCGGCGTCGAGCGTTCTGGCTCCGACCAGCAGGCCGGCACGAATCATGAGGACTGACGGCCTCGGTACGGTCGGGTCGATCAAGCTCACCAGTGGTGACGGGTCCCAGGACGCGATGCCCCAGGCGGCGCACTGGCCCTTGGCCGTGGCATCGTCGAGGGCAGCACACGCCTTTGCCAGCACCTCCTGGCCGCGAGCGGTGGCCTCGCGGAGCGAGTGTTCCGGGTTGTGCAGGAACACCAGCTCCGGCTCCCGTCCCAGGTCGCCAGCCGCTTGTTCGACAGCCTCACATAGCCGTGCGGGATCCAGGGAATGCTCCACCCCGTCCCGCGCCGAGAAATAGCCGACCTTCGTGGAGACCGTGAACTTCGGCAGCAGGTCGCCGGCTGTCCGCGCCAGTACCTGATGCGAACGGAAGCCGAGGTAGCTGGTGCTGGTGTCGAGCGCCGTGACACCGAGGTCGAGCGCCCCGGTCAGAAGACGGCGTTCGTGACGAGACCGGTGTAACCCGAGGACAACTCGGGGGTCAGTACCGCGCACAACTCCTCCTTCACCAGGATCTCGGCGACCTCCGTCACTTCGGCCCCGACGACGGCTGCGGCCCGCTCCACCTTGACCGGCCCACCGCTCAGGAGCAGACGCAGGGCGGGTAGGGCCTTCGCCGCGAGGGTGACCTTCTTCCCCGAGGTCACGACGTCGACGGTCTCTCCGTGTTCCTGGATCCGAGGAGGGAAGTGGGTGGTGCACACCACGGCGTCGAGTGGCCCGAGCACGTCGAGGAACGGCACGTGTCGAGGCAGCGTCGTCTCCTGCTCGTACGCGGCCAGGAAGTCGGCCGAAGAACGTTCACGGACCAGCTGAGCGGCGGCTCGGGTCAGGGCTTCGTCACCTGTTCCCTGCCAGCGGTCGAGGTCGTGGCGGAAGATCTCGTGCTCGCGGCACCAGTCGCCCAGCCACGCGAACCAGCTCGCCCCCGTGCGCTTGGTGATGCCGAACGTGACGTGAAGGCTCTTTCCGGACCCGCTGCCGGTCCGTGTCGCCTGGTGCCAGTGGCCCCGGGGGATGTGCATGACGTCACCGGTCCGCATCGGACCGGACCAGATGATCTCGTCGCTCGGGGTGCTGTTGGGGTCGGCGTCCCGGTACATCGGGACCGCGCGGGAGGTCGCGCGGACCTCCCACTCCTTCTCACCCGCGAGCTGGACGATGACGACATCGTGGTCGTCCCAGTGCAGGGGAAAGCCGGAGGCGTCGTTCGTGGTCAGGTACGCGTTGACCTGGACTCTCTCACGGGACCACCACTGCAGGGCCCGGCAGGCGACCTCCATCGTCGGATCGAAGACGTTGGCCTGGTCCATGATCACCGTCGCGCCTTCTCCCAGGATCCTGCCCAGGCTGCGCATGTTGACCATGGAGATGCTCTGGCCCCGGGGACTGACGCTGTCGGTGTAGTAGATGGCCGGATGAACCTCCTCGCCCTTCTGGAAGCACCGGAACTGCGGGCGGTTCAGGCTCCTGCGCATCGCGATGTCGAGCAGGCGGTTCGGGGTCATGATGCGGGAGACGAGTGCGGGGTCGTCCATGCTCCCGCGTACGAAGTTCTTGCCCAGCTCCTCGGCTCCGCTCCATCCGAGTGCTGTCTCGATGGCGCTGATCAACTGATGTTCCATCGTTGCGTCCTCCATGGGTTCGGCCACTGTTCGGACACGGTGAGGGCCGGCGCGGCCGGCCGCGCCGGCCCTCACCGCTTGGTGCCTACTCGCTGTCGTGCAGGTTGCCGTCGCCTCCAGGCCACGGTGCGTCGCCGGAACTACCTTGGTTGTCCGACCGGAGGCTGTCGTACCGGTCGTGGACGGCGGTCAGTTCCTGCACCGCCACCAGGAGGCCCTTCCGGGCCGGAGGCGGTGTCGTGTTCTCTGCCACCTCGTGCTCCTTCCTCTTCGGTTCTCCCGCCAGGGCTCCGACGGGAGGTCGATGGCCGCCCCAGGGCCGTGGGAGAAGTGCGTTGCCGTGGGGCGGCGGTCATTGGGCGCGCGATGAGCCGCGGTCCGGCGCCGGGATCAGGTCAGCGGTGAATCGGCAGGACGCCTGTGCCCTCGCGCATGTTGATCTCCAGAACGCGCTGGTCCAGTTCGTACAGACACGCACGGCAGGCGTAGAGGGCCGCATGCATACCGCTCGACCGGACGGGCCCGATCCACGTGACCTCGACGTCGTCACGGCCGCACCACAGCCAGCACTCACCGCGTGCCTGCCATTGGTGGCGATCCCATAGCGCGTAGTCAGTGGGTTCCCTCGTGACGGGGTCGATGTCGCGGCGGGTGGGCCGGAAGACCACATCGGGATCAGGAAGCGGGTTCGCCCGTAATGCGTGCCGTCCCATCACGCGACCGCCAGGGTGAGCGACTCAGGCTCGGCTACGGCCCCGCGCTTCGGCCGACGCGCGAACAACCTGCGCAGGACTGCGGCTCGGAGGGCAGGCGCCGCCTTGGGGAGCTCTATCTCCGCCCATACGCGCTTGCCTCGACCGGAGGGCTCCCAGGCAGACCGCGAAGCGAGAAGACCGACCAGCGCGAGACCGCGCCCACTCTCATCGTCGTCGTTGGCACAACTCATCTGTGGAGCCAAAGGACTGCCGTCACTGACGTCGATCACCAGACTGCCGGGGCGGTGGTACAGCGCGACGGTGACGAGCCCCTCCCCATGGACCACGGCGTTGGTGATGAGTTCGGAAGCTACAAGGCGGATGGCGTCAGCTGTCTCGTCGTCCACCGGCACACCCCAGGTACGCACCTTGTCGACGACCTGGTGCCTGGCAAGGGGCACTTCCCTTTCTGTACCCGCAAGGACGAACCGATGGACGAGCGTGGGCATGGCGGACGCCTCCGAAGAGCTGGAGAGCGGCTTCGTCCCCGACGGGGACACGGGGACGAAGCCGCCGATCTGAGGAACCGTTCCTGAAGCGGACGCCCTGCGCGCGCTCCTCGTTGGACGGCTGACACTCAGTCAACGGCCCGGGCGAGCAAGGCGGAACGTTTCTAGGGGGTTCCTCATGGGGACGCCCTCCCCATACACGGACACACGAAGTAGCCTCCCCACTACGCCGCGAGAGGATGACGGGAGTGATGACGTGCCTGGTGAGCCGCTGGCAGTCCACCCGCTGAGCTTTCTCCGCCACACGCGTGGATGGGGCAAGGCCGAGTTCGCCCGCCTCATGCAAGCGCACGGGAGATCACTCGGAATCCCGCTGGCGACCAACCGGACAACCGTATGGAAGTGGGAGCAGGGGCAGGAGCCCGACGCGGACGCCCAAGGCGTGCTCGCCGACTTGCTGCGCGTCCCGTACGAGCAGGTCCAGGAGGAAGAGTGGCCCCGATGGCTCCCGGTCTGGGAGATCGCGGGGCTCGCCACACCGTGGACCGAGGCCGGTACCGTTGAAACGTTGTCCGAACTCGTGGGGAGTGGCCGCATGGACCGCCGGGGCTTTCTCACCATCACCGGCGCCGCCTTGACGGGTCTCGCGGCGAGCTGGGCGGACGCGCCCTCCGCCTTCGCCTCGGCACTCAACGGCGACCAGGTCACGGACACCATGGTCTCGACGATCGAGCAGCGCATCAGCACGCTCCGCATTCTCGACGACCAGCTCGGAGGCGCCCGGCTCCTGGAGCAGGCACGCGGCGACCTCGCCTTGGTGACCGGTCTCCTCGGCAGCGGCCGGTACACGGACAGGATTCGCGTCCGCCTCTACTCTCTGGCGGCCCGGGTGTCGCACCTGACCGGCTGGATGGCCTACGACGCCGGCCTGCGGTCCGCCGGACAGCACTACTACGTCGGGGCCCTGCGCAGCGCTCGAACTTCCGGCGACGACGCCTTCGGCGCCTTCATCCTCGCGGAGATGGGAGTCCAGGTCTCCGAAGCCGGACGAACCGCCGAGCGGGTCGACCTCATCTCGACCGCCATCGACAACGCGCCTCGAACTCTGTCGCCGTACACCCATTCCTTCCTCTACCTGCACAAGGCCGAGGCACTGTCACGCGACGGCGACCACCGGAACGCCGGAACGGCGCTCAACCGAGCCACGTCCCTCTGGGAGCACGGCTCGGCGGAGGAGAACCCGGACTGGCTCAATTGGTTCGGCGAGGCACAGTTGAGGTCGACCGAGGGCAAGGTCCTGTTGCGTTCCGGGCAGGTGGAGCGCGCGACGAGTTCCCTGGAGACCTCCGTGGAGACCGCGGCTCCTCGGGACAAGGCTGTACGGTCCAGCCGCCTCGCGGAGGCACGGCTCGCCGGCGGCGACCTGGATGGGGCTCTGGACGCCGCGAACTACGGCGCCGGGCTCTTGGAGAGCGGTGTCAGCTCCGTACGGGCTCTGGACCGCATGAAGGAGTTCAACGCTCGACTCGATCCGCGCAAGTCCGTCTCCGCCGTCCGCGAGTTCCGCGAGCGTCTTCAGGCGCTTTCCATCGCGGCCTGACAGTCACCGTGTCGTACTTCGAGCGCCGGCCCGCCCCACCAGAACAGTCGATCCAAATGCCAGGATGGACGGCATGACGACGATCGACGGCGAGGTCGAGGCTGGATTCGAACCGGTGCGTGAGGCGTTCGAGGCGAACTTCTCCCAGCACGGGGACGTCGGCGCGGCGGTATGCCTGTACCGGCACGGCCGACCGGTGGTGGACCTGTGGGGTGGCATCGCCGATCCGGAAACCGGTCGTCCGTGGACACGAGACACTCTGCAACTGGTCTACTCGGCCACAAAGGGGGCGACGGCGACAGCCGCGCACATGCTGGCCCAGCGCGGCGCGTTGGACCTGGACGCGCCGGTGGCGAAGTACTGGCCGGAGTTCGCGGCGAACGGCAAGGCGGACATCCCGGTGCGCTGGCTCCTGTCCCACCAGGCCGGGTTGATCGCGCTGGACCAACCGGTCCCGCTGGACGAGGCGTTGGCCTGGCACCCGATGGCGGCCGCCCTGGCCGCGCAGCGTCCCCAGTGGACGCCCGGCACTGTACACGGGTACCACGGTCGAACGTGGGGCTGGCTGGTCGGCGAGGTGATCCGCCGAGTGTCCGGCCGAACGCCGGGCCGCTTCTTCGCCGAAGAGATCGCCGCTCCCCTCGGGCTGGACTTCTTCATCGGATTGCCGGCGGGTGAACGCGACCGGGTCAGCCGCATGGTGTACCAGCGACCAGCCGTGGACCTCACCACCGTGCCCGCCGAGTCGGTTCCCAAGGAACTCCGCGAACAGGTTGCCGCCTGGCGGGATCCGGAGTCCTTCAGCAACAGGGCGTACGCGGTCACCGACCCCGCTGCGATCGACTTCGACTCGCCCGAGGTACAAGCCGCGGAACTCCCGTCCTCCAATGGCGTTGGCACCGCACGCGCACTGGCACGTATGTACGCCGCACTGATCGGCGAGGTGGACGGTGTGCGCCTGCTGACCTTGGAGACCCTGGCTTCGGCGACCAAGGAGCAGGCCGGCGGGAAGGACCAGGTGATGCTGATCCCGAGCCGATTCAGCTCCGGGTACATGCTGCCTACCGAAGCCAACCCCATGACCAGCCAGAGCGCCTTCGGCCACACGGGGCGAGGCGGCTCACTCGGCTTCGCTGACCTAGAGCACGGTATTGCCTTCGGTTACGTGATGAACAACATCATCGGAGGGGTCGACGATGTGCGTGCGGCTTCGTTGGTTGCCGCAGTGCGAAGGTCGCTGGCGTAACTGATCGAGGTTGATGCCGGCAAGTTAGCCTGGCCCACCCCCTGCCCTACTCCTCACTCACCCCGACATCTATAAGTTTGTTGACATCGCCAACGCATGCACTATCGGATTCCATCCCGATTGCGTGTACGGTGGAACTATGAAGGAATCGACTCCCCCGGCTTCCGAATCACTGATCACTGGTGCAGAGATTGCCAGGCTGGCGGGGGTGACACGTGCCGCTGTCTCCAACTGGAGGCGGCGGTACAGCGACTTCCCAGCACCTGCCGACGGTGGAGCGAGCACGCCCCTCTTTTCGCTGACCGAAGTCCGTTCCTGGCTGGCCAAGCAGCAGAAAGGCACCGACCTTGCGGACGACGTCCGCCTGTGGCAAGCGCTGCGGGGCGCCTTCGGAGACGACATGGTCGCAGGCATCGCGGGCGTTGCCCGCTTCCTCACGCACGATGACGTTTCCAGGCTGGACGACAACCTGGCCGATCTGGCTGCGAGGTCTACGGCGAAGGAATCAGCAGCCCAAGTCGTCGACCAGCTGGTCGAACGTTTCCTGGACTCCTCGCGACGTACCGGTTCCGACCAGGTCACGTCATTGCGGCTGGTCAGGGCCGTGAGCCACTTCGTGGGACCAGTGCCCGCCGACTTCGTCATCCTCGATCCGGCCTGTGGTATCGGCACGCTCCTCCTCTCCGTCGGCCCCACCGAGGGGCCCATACGCCGCGGTCAGGAGATCGATCCAGCGGCTGGGGAGCTGGCCCAGGCGCGAGCCGAACTCGCAGGGCGACAGGACACCGTCATCGGGATCGGGGACTCTCTCCGCGAGGACCGCTGGCCCGATCTGCGCGCCGACCTTGTCCTGTGCGACCCTCCGGCCGCCGGCCCGGACTGGGGCCGGGAGGAGCTGCTCCTCGATGCCCGTTGGGAACTGGGCACGCCTTCCAAGGCAGAGGGGGATCTGGCCTGGCTCCAGCACTGCTACGCCCATACCACTCCCGGCGGTCGGGCCATGGTCGTCATGCCCGCTTCCGTGGCCTACCGCAAGGCAGGCAGGCGCATTCGGGCCGAAATCGTCCGGCGCGGCCTCCTTGCCGAGATCGTGGCACTCCCGCCCGGCATGGTGGCATCACACGCTCAACCGGTGCATCTGTGGGTGCTGCGCCGCCCGAGCCGACCCTCTGACGGCTTGACTTCAGTGCGGATGGTGGACCTCACCGCCAATGCGCCCGACGGCCCTATGGAGCCGACAGCCGAGCAAGTCGCCGACGTACCGCTGATCGCTCTCCTGAACGACGCTGTCGACCTCACGCCTAGCGCGTACGTGGACGCTACCCAGCAGGACTTCCCCGCCGAGTACCGCGCCTTGCAACGAGGCATCGAGGAGCGACTCGATCGGTTGACCGCATTGCTGCCCGCCCTCACAGCGGGCGAAGGGCCGGGGACACTGGACAGCGCGACGATCAGTCTGGCCGACCTCTCCCGTGCCGGGCTCGTCGACCTCGCTGATGCCGAACCAGTCTCTACCAGTGAGCAGTTGGACACCGAGTATCTACGGGGGTTCCTGCGCAGCGCTTCCAACAATCGTCGTTCGACCAGTGGCAGCGGCTCCTATCGCCTCGACCTCAAGGGAGCGCGCATCCCGCAGATGGCCATGGAGGAACAACGCCGTTACGGTGCAGCCTTCCGCGCGCTCAAAGAATTCGAGGAGCACATCGGCGAAGTGACCCGGCTGGCAGAACAAGTCAGCGCTCTTGCCCGTGACGGCCTCACCAACGGGGCGCTTCTGCCTCCCGAGGACGGTGCCTGACGGAATCCTCGGGAGGCCGCGTCGCGACCGCGCCTTCGACCATCGCGCAGGCTATGGACGTGATCGCGACCAGCAGCTCGTCGGGCGACTGTTCCAGTGCCAAGGCGTGCTGGTGGATGCGAATTCCCGCGTGCCGCACCCGATGCGTCGCGCTCGGCTCGTAGCCCCTCGCATAGATGAGATGACCGTCGGAGAGTCCGAGCGCCGTGCAGTAGGCGAGCATCTGATAGAGGTCGGCGTCCGGAAATCCTTCCGGCTTCTCCGCCTTGTATTTGGCGTCCGCGACAGCTCGGGGGATGCCATGGTTGCCGTACCAAACCAGGTCCGGACGCATCCGAACAGCCTCGGCCTCGTCCAAGTACACGCCCTGCGCCTGAAGTGCGCTGCGCCCCCCATATTGCGCCAGCGCCTCGCGCAGTGCGGTGCAGACGAAGTCCTCGAAGATCTTGTGCGTGTCGAAGAGGTATCCGTCGATGGTGATCTGGCCGCTCATATGCTCGACGGACAAGCCTCGCAGCACCGTCTCGGCCAGCCGTAGCGCGGGCTGGTAGCGGAGGTTGAGCCGACTCGCCCTCCACTGCGGCAGATCACGGCTGCCAGGGATCAGCGGCTGTGCGTCCAGCAACCGGCCTCGGTGGTGGCGCAGCCGACGGCGTACGTTGTCGGGCACTCTGGGCAGGGTCAGCAGCCGCTCCGTGGCAGCGCGCAAGAGCCGGTTCTCCGCGATGTCGGTCCCGTAGTCGTCGTAGGCGACCTCGACCGGGAACGCCCGCCCGTGATGCCGCCGGACCTGGTCCGCTTCCCTGATACGGCCTCTGACGACCGGCGCCGCCTCTTCCGTGTGCCGGTATCCCTGGAGCACTCCCTGCCGCAGAGCACGTTCGAGAGATCTCTCGAATCCCTGCGCCAACGTGGGAAGCAGCTTGTCCTGCTCGGCGACGCTCACCTCCCCGTCCCGGTGGATGCGGGGGTCAGACGCGTAGCCGATGAGGAAGAACAGCCGCGCCACCGGCACCTTGGGGACGATGCGAAGGGTGACGGGACTGTGCCCCGGTGCCCTCAGGGCCACCGCGCCGACCTTGCCGCCGGCGCGCAGCCGCCAGCAGCCCGGCCGGTAGGGATCGGGGGCGGCCTCGACAATCCGGGAGGCAGCGAGCGAGCGCCCGACCTCGTCCGGGAGAGGCACGGTGACGGGCGGGCCGTACTCGGTCAACTCGACGGTCGTCACGGCGAAGGCTCGTACGATTCGCCGTCGCCGATGGAACGGGCCAGGGCGTCGAGACCGTAGCGCTTCTCGATGTCGAAGGACTCGCCGTAGTGATGCTCCTCCAGCAGCGGCAGGATCTTGGTCCGCCAGGTGCGCTCCAGTCCGCCCTCCCGGTGCACCCTCTTCTTCATCATGTAGGAGGGGCCGATACGGAAGTCCGCCTCGTCGATACGGGAGTTGAGCGCGTCCAGA
This sequence comes from Streptomyces sp. NPDC002580, assembly GCF_042889485.1. Lineage (NCBI taxonomy): Bacteria > Bacillati > Actinomycetota > Actinomycetes > Kitasatosporales > Streptomycetaceae > Streptomyces > Streptomyces sp. NPDC002580. Next base: position 294,397 of record NZ_JBIAQZ010000004.1, read on the forward strand.
AGATCTGCGGCGCGGCTGTCGAGCCCCTCACGGTCGAGCCAGCGCCGTAGCAGGCCGCTGGTGGGCTCGGTTCGCGGTGACAGCTCGACGAAGGCGAAGCGCCGTCGCATCGCCGCGTCCACCAGGGCGATCGACCGGTCGGCGGTGTTCATCGTGCCGATGACGAAGAGGTTCGGCGGGAGTGCGAAGTCGTCGCCGGAGTACGTGAGCCGTACCGACTTGTTGCGGTACTCCAGGAGGAAGTACAGCTCGCCGAAGACCTTGGCGAGGTTGGCACGGTTGATCTCGTCGATGATCAGGAAGTGCGGGATGTGCCGGTTGCCCTCGCGGGACGCCAGGTCGGCGAGCTCGCGCAGGGGGCCGGCGGTGAGGCGGAAGGCCACTTCCCTTGTCTCAGGGTTCTCACGAGGGCGGAACCCCTCGAAGAAGTCCTCATAGGCATAAGAGGGGTGAAACTGCACGAGCTTCACCTGTTCGGGCCCGCCGCCGAGGTATTCGGCCAGTTTGAGGGCCATGTACGTCTTTCCGGTCCCGGGCGGGCCGTAGAGGATCAACTGCCGCTCGTCCCAGAGCAGATCACGGATGTCGCGCAGCCAGTCCACGTCGTGCACCAGCAGTTCGTCGGCGAGCTGCTGTTCCGGCACGGGGAGTTCGAGCTCACGTCGGGCGGTGAGGGTGGATATCGTGCCGCTGGGGTCGCGCTCTGTCGCCTCCGCCTCGTCGGCCAGCTCCTCGTCGGAGAGGCCGAGCCCCTCGATGAGCGGCTGGACCGTGGTGAGGTCCACGACATCGTGCTGGACGGAAAGCCGCTGCTGGATCTCTTCCGGCAGCACGTCGTACGGGTGGCCGGTGCTCTGCCACTCGACGGGTCGCCGCAGATTGGACCTGCCGTTGTCGGAGACGGTCTGCTCGGCGGGGCCGGTGACCTCACCGACGTAGAAACGTCCGCCGGAGAGTGTGCACACGGTGTCGCCGGGCTTCATCCGGGACAGGAACGCGTGGAGTTCCTCAACGAGTTCCAGCTTCTGGTTGTACGTGGCCGTGGTGCCCCAGTCCTCCTCGACGACCGTGCGCAGGCGCTCCTTGCTGATTCCCTGGTCGATCCCCTGGCGCAGGCGAGGGGCGGCGAGCGAGACTCGCTCCTCGGGAAGCCACAGCTTCTGGACGAGATCGGCCCCGGCCACGTTGGAGCCCCGAACGAGCCAGGCCCTGGCAGGACCCGGCCAGACCCCCTCCATGAAATCCGAGAGCGGCGCCCCCGCTTCCGTCTTCCAGTCCACCCAGCCGTTACGCGGCGCCCCGACCAGCACACCCGCGGCAAAGGACGGGGACCCGCAGTCGACGTCCTGGGCCAGCTCCAGCCACCCGGGCCAGCGAGTGGACGGGCGCAGCACACCCGTGTTCTTCATCGTCTCCCGTGCGGCGGCTGTGCCGGAGAAGTGCTTGGAGAAGGATGGCATCTCACGGTCCCTGGCGGGCGAGCCCGACAGGATGCGGAACTTCCGGCTTCCGTTGGTCCCCACCTCGTCCAGCAGCACCCCGCGTGCCCGATCGACCCCGCTCGCCCCCGGCAGTCGCAGCAGGAACTGCGGTGACCCCTGGGGGCCGGGGGTCACTTCGTCGGCATCGGTCACAGCCGCTCCCCGAGTTCCGGACAGCACTGACACTGTCACTTTTCTCAACAACCCTACTCATCACCCCGGCGGCGGACCGGGCTTCGGTGCGGGACGCCCCACCCGCGGTTCCCGCGCGGGAGTCGCCGCCGGTGCCGTGGTCCGGTCCGCCAGAAGCCCCGGGGCCGGGACGCGGGTGACGGCGGTGGCAGCGGGCGGCGCCCCGTCGAGTGCGTCCAGCAGGGTCCTCACCTCCAGCAGACGGGCGTGGATCTCGGCGGGCACGGGTGGCAGTTCGGGCACCCGGTGGTGACAGACACCGCTGAGCGCGGACCAGGTGAGGCGCCAGCGCCGGGCGGTCCCCCGGTCCGCGTACGCCTCCAGGCACAGCATGCGGTGCTTGGCTTTGCGCGTCATGGCAGGGGCGATACCGTGCCAGAAGTCGTCCAGCCGCTGGTCGAGAGCGAGGCGCAACAGCACGGCGGCGGCACGGGCCCGCACGCCGGGACCGAGCTGCCCCGCCGCGCCCGGCGCGGGCCGCAGGAGGGACTCGGCGGCGGAGACGAGTTCGCGGGCGTCGTCCTTCATCGGGCACCGCCCTGCGACACGACCGTTCCCCGGCCACGCCGAATCGCCTTGGCGAGTCCCTTCGTACGCTCCACGAGCCGCTTGCGGTCGTCCACGGTCGGCAGCCCCGGGTGGGAGCCCGCGTTGAGCTCGTTGATCAGCGCCCATCCCCCGGCGTACAGGCTCTCGACAGCCGTCCGCGGGTCTCCTGAGGCGTTCCTGGGCAGGGCGAGGACCACGTACTCCTTGGTCCGCTCCAGCGGGGCGATACGCTCCTCGATCTCCGTGAGGCCGAGGCCGTGGTCGTCCCGCAGGGTACGGCGCGCGGTCTCCGTGCAGGAGATTTCGAGGGCGTGCCGGCACATCGCCGGAATCACCCGGTCGGCGACCTCCTGGGGCAGACCCGGATCGCAGGAAACGTCACGGGCCTCTTTGAACGCCTGCGTGACGGGATCGCTCCTCTTCTCGACGGTGACGACCGAGTCGCTCTCGCGAGAGACGTAGAGGATCGTCGCCTCGATGCCGAGGTGGGAGATGGCCTGCTCCAGGCGGGTGTCGTGGGTGAAGACGACCACCTGCCGGTGGCGGGCGCACTCGCTGAGGACGGTGGCCAGCCCTTCCACCTTCTGCGTGTCCATCGACTGCACCGGGTCGTCGATGACGAGGAAGCCGAACGGGCTGTCGTCGTGCGTCGCGCGCGGGATGAACAGCGACAGGGCGAGCGAGTGCAGTTCGCCCTGGCTCATCACGCTGTACGCGGGCGCCTTCTGGTCGTCGACGGAGACGCCGAGCTGTACGCTCCCGCGCGCCGCCGTCCCCTTCAGCTCGATGCGGCCGAGTGCCACGCTGCTGCTTTCGCAGAGCTTCTTCCACACGTCCTGAGACTGCTTGTCGAACTTCGCCATCCGCTCGTCCCTCAGCTCGTCCGTCTGCTTCCTGATCCAGGTGCGGGCCTTCTCGGTCTCCCTGCGCCGCTCCTTGGCCTCTGTGGACTTCTCCTCCGCGTCGAGCCACTCGGCGAGCCGAACGGCCGCGGGCCGCCAGGCGGTGTTGCGGTCGGTGAGCCTGCGAGCGGCCTCCTCGCTGACCTGCCGGCACGCCGCGCCCAGCGTGGGGGCGACGCGTTCGACACTGTTCGCCAGCTCGGCGGGGTCGGTCAGGCTCCGGCACAGGGCCCATTCACGCCAGAGGTCCGCGAGTTCCGACTCCTCTGCCCGCAGCAGGTCGGGGACCGGCTGCACGAGGTCGTGGACGGCGCGGCGCGCCGCGCCGAGCATCCGGCGTGCCGCTTCCGCCCCGGCCGCCTCCGCCTGAAGCCGCTCGATCTCCGCTCTCGCGCCTTCCGCCCAGGCCCGGTCCAGCCGATCCGCGGTGCCGCACACGGGACAGTCGGCGCTCTGGGAGCGGTGACGGTGTTCCAGGGCGCTCTCCAGCAACCCGACGAGCCGCCGCGCGTCCTCGGCGTCGGAGTGCCGTGCGTCCTCGGCCGCGGCAACCGCCTCCCGCAGCCGCGCCAGCGCGCCGGCGACCTCCTGCTCGTCGGGGCCGGACAGGGTGGCGAGCGCCTGGAGACGCACGTCCACGCCCCCGTCGGTGACCGCGTCCCGATCGAGCAGGGCACGTACGGCGCCCACGTCGGCGGTACGTCCGCCGAGCGCCCGTGCCGCCTCGGTGGCACGCTGGTCGTCGAGTCCGGCCAGGGCCTCGATCGCCGCGGTCCTCAGGTCACGAGGCCGGCTCTCGGTGTCCTTGCACGCCTTGATGCGGGCCGCGAGCCTGTCGTCAATCTCGCCGAGCTGGCCGAGCCCGATGAACCTGGCGATCTTGTTGTGCAGGTCGCTGAGCGTCCCGTCCACCATCGAGCCCAGTTCGCTGTACGGGAGGAACGGGCGGTAGAGGGAGAGCATCGAGGCGTCGATGCTCTCGTCCAGCTTCTGCTCCGTGCCGTCAGCCCGCTCCACCGTCGTGCGCGCCTCGTCCACCTTCGCCCCGTACCACGTACGGCGCACGGTGACCGGGTCGCCGGTTTCGTCCAGGGTGAGCCGCACGGCGACGGTCGGGACCGCGGAGCCGTGCAGGTTGCGCCAGCCTTCCTTCCACACCGCCGTACGAGCCTTGCCGTTGCTCCCGTCCCAGCGAGCGTTGAGGCCCGTCAGCGCCATCTCTGCGGCTTCGGCGAAGCTCGACTTGCCGGTGCCGTTGCGACCCGCAACGACGATCAGCCCCGGGCCGGGCGGAAGGTCGAGCGTGGTCTCGGGGCCGACTCCCCGCCAGCCCGCCGCCGTGATGGAACGCAGGTACACGGGGCCGGCGCGTCCGGTCGTCTCCGGGAGCGGCTCGGGAAGCATCCCGCGCAGCAGGTCGGCCGCCTCCGGGGTCAGCTCGGACGCGGTGAGGGACACGGTGAGGCGGTCGTCGAGCAGTTGACGCAGAGGGGTGTCGTGGGTCATGGCGGTGCTCCTTGCACGATCGGGCGGAGAGCGCGACGGGACCGTCGCGCCGTTCACCTCTAGATCTTGCAGGGCGCATGTTGGCGATGTCAACAGACTTAAGGATTCACCTCACCTCGAAAACGTGTACGATAGGCCCTGGCGTGGTCACGCCGGCAGCCCGCTCCCCCGGAGCGAAAGCGCGACCCACCTGAACCGAACTACGACAAAGGAGCCCAAAAAGTGCAGCCCACTCGACCGATCGGGATGGAAGACCTCACGGACGATGGACGGCAGGGGGTGCGGACAGAGCTGGAGCACGATCCGCTGGAGACGGCGCGTACACACGTACGCGCCCTGCTCCACCACATCCGCATGCTGACGGGCGAGCCTGGCGACGTCCTCGACATGGCCTTACAAACAGCCCAACGCGCCTTCGCCGAGATCGACGCATGCAACTCGCTGCTCGACGCGGCCTCCGAGCGTGCTCACGCCCTTGCGCGGGAACTCGAAGACCACCTCGCCGAGGAGGACTCCGATGCCGTGCCCGGCCTCCTCGACGAACTCGACACTCTGGCGGCCAAGGTGGCCGTTTCCGAGGCTGAACGGCAGGTCGTTCTGCGCATCTTGGGTATGGAGGACGCTGGGATAGAGGGCGCGCGGACGCCGACGGACGACCGCGATCCCGTACCCACACTCACAGCGGCCGGGCTGCCTCGGGTGCCCTCCCTGTACGACGCCGAACAGCCCGGCTACGGCACATTGACCGACATGATGGCCGCCCGGGAGAGGATCGCCGCCCAGCGCGCCGCCGCGCACGCCCGCCGCTCAGCCGTCGTCACCGAACACATGACGGAGATCGTCATGCTCCTGGCCAACGTCTCAGTCTCCGACCCAGCACTGAACGAGGAAGCCCTCACCGAGCTGCGGCACTCCTATGCGCTGTGGCTCGCGTGCGCGGACGAACGGCAGCGGGACAACAGCTGACCCGCCGACCGCTGCATTCGACCGACTGGCACCCGGAGGCACGTGCGGGTACCACGACGTCGAGGACGGCGGCGGAACGGCTCCGCGATGTCAGACCGCTCGCCCAGGAATAGCTTCCGGCCCCGAAGGAAAGCGCGGGACGTGTACGAGCGTGGCCCGGGTGCACGCACAGGAGGCAACGCCGTGCCCGACATTATGTGGGAAGAACCCTTCTGCGCGGAGAGTTCCAACTGCTTCCGCGTCGGCACCGACGCATACATGGCTGTCGCCGGGTAGGAGCAGACCTACCTCACGGACGCACAGGAAGCCCTGCGCACGCTCATCCGGGACATCAAGGCCGGTAAAGCGGATCACTTGCTGTAGTGGTCCGGGCGGGCAGGAAGTCGTGGAACCTGCCCGCCCGGACCACACTCGTCAAGCGGCGGCGGGGTGGCGCGGGCCGTGGCCGGGCGGCGGGGTGAGCGTGGAGGTGTAGTTCTCGCCGTCCACGAGGGGCGTGGTGAGGCTTGCGCCGGCTGCGGCCATGCGGTCGTATTCGGCGAGCACGAGATCCTTGGTGCGGTAGTGGCCGTACTTGGCGATCTCGTTGTTCTTCAGGCCGCCGGACTCCGACTGGAAGGACTCCAGGATGTAGTCTGCGTCGTCGCGGTTGATTCCGTAGAGGTGGAAGAAATAGGCGTCCAACTCGGCGCGGATCTGGCTGCGGCGGTTCTCGTCCCAGCGGAAGGGACCTTCAGCATCACCGAGTTCGCGGGCTAGCGAGACCATGTCCTCAGTCGTGCAGGCGAGCTCCAGGATGCGGGCGGCAAGGAAGGCCGTATGGGGTTCCATCTCATTCGGAGGGGGAACCGGAAGCTGCTTCCATGTCATGAGTGCCATATGGATACCGCCGATCTTTTGGCGACTCACGAAGTCGAAGACCAGAGAACTCTGCGCAGCGTTGAGAGCAGCCACGAGTTCGGCGGAAGCGTTCGACATCATCAGCGGGTACGTGTGCCCAACGGCCGCACGCGGCAGCAAGGCCGGGATCGCCGTGCGCTCATCCGTCGTGCGGCAGACATCCCGCCAACCGCAGAGCCACTCCCGCTCCCAGCCGAGTTCCTTCAGTCGTAGGTCGACTCCAGGAACCTCAACTTCTTTACCGTTCCGGACAGTCGGAATGAGTCCTTCGTCCGCGATCCAGTACCGAGGCATAGCCGCAGCCGACGCGTCCTGCTTCTCTGCGAGGCCAAGACGCCTGCGGTCCTCGTTGCCCGTGCCGTGGTAGCTGTTCCAGCGGTGGTCGAAGTGATGAGCCATCTTGCCCTCATACAAGGGCAGCATCCGCTTCCCGTCCCCCGTGAACACATTGCCGCGCAGCTCCCAGCCCTCACCCTCCAGCTCCTTCCGTGTACGAAAAAGATCGGAGTCGTCGGTCATGTCGAACAGTCGCTTGAAGACGATCCCCCACGGATTCCCAGCCTTCTCCGTCTCGTTCCACAGCACCGGAACACGCCCGTAGATCGCCGCCGTCAGATCCGCGTCCCGCCTCGTCCGGAAGATCGGCAGCGTCCCCGTATTGGGGTTGATGAGGGCGATCTCCTCGGGACTGAGCGCGAACACCCGCTCCGCGCCATCCAAGTCCGCCGGGTTCTCCAGGAAGAACGCGAAACGGGCCGCGGGCTCCCGAAGGTCACTACCGGCCAGGGAAAGCAGACAGAACTTGTAGCTGGCGTGCACCCCCACGAACAGCGGCTTACGGTTCTCGAAGTCATACAGCGCCGCCACCGCCCCTCGCCGGGTGAAGTCGCTGAACAGGTACTGCGCTCCCGCTCCGGTCGCGATCGCCGTCGGCAGGATGCAACCGAAACGGCTCCTGGGGGCGGCGATCGTGGCGAATCGCTCCGCGAACAACTGGTCGGTCTGGAGGGAGTTGACCCCCTTGACCGTCAGCCCCTTCGCACACAGCGGGAACACCCCCGAGCCCCCCGCGAACAGAAACGTGGACTTCACCGTCCGCCGCGCAGTCCGGTAGCGCCTTCCCGCCTCCGGGTTCCCAGCCTCCTCGTTCTCGGCCTCCCACTCGGCGATCCTCGTACGTCGCGCCGTCCCCGCGATCGCCGCGATCGTCGGCTCGACCACGCTGAAGTACTTCTTGTCCTCGAAGTCGACCTTGTCCCACGGCGGGTTCCCCACCACGCAGGAGAACCCCCCCGACCACCCCGTGGCCGGGTCCACGGCCGCGCCCGTGTCGGCCCTCTCCGGGACCGTGAAGACCTCCGGGAACTCCAGGTGCCAGTGGAAGAAGTGGTAGAGGTCGCGCAGTTTGTCGATCTCGTCGTGGGTCGCCTTCGAAGCCGACCGGCCCTCCGGGTCCCGCAGGGTCTGGAACACCTCGTGGGTGACGGGGGCCGGGGCATCCTTGGTCTTGCGCCACATGAACGCGGCGCACCAGGCGTCGGCGATGTGCCGGGCGTGGACGTACTCCTTCTCGTCCCGCCACTTCTCGTACGCCGCCTGCTGGGCGTGTACCTGCCGCAGGTTGCCGGACGGGGCTTCGATGATCCGGCGCAGGCCCGAGGCGAAGGCGGTGTTGGAGACCTTCGTCTCCACGACCACCTCGAAGAGGCCGCTCTGGCCCTTGCGCTCCTGGTCGTTCTGCTTCTCCAGGAACTTGGCGTACTTTTCGTCGTCGCCCTCGACCGCCTTGAACGCCTTGTTGGGTATGCCGTCGAGCATCAGCGTGGGGGTCGTGCCCACCAGGCCGTTCCCGTGCTTGATGTGCGCGTCCAGGAAGCCCAACGCCTTTCCCGGCTCCAAGGCCTCTAGCCACAGGGAGACCTTGGCCAGCTCGACCGCCATCGGGTTGAGGTCGACGCCGTACACGCAGCGGGCGACGACCTCGTGCAGGGCGCCGCGTACCGAGACGGGGGTCGGCTCCGGGTTGCTCTCGCGTACGGCCGCCACCCGCTTGGCGATGCGGCGGGCCGCCGCGACGAGGAAGTGGCCGGATCCGCAGGCAGGGTCGCAGACCGTCAGCGAGAGCAGCTCGCGGATGATCTCCTCCGACGGATCCGGCTCGCCCGCCGCCGTGGCGGCCTGCTCGCCGCGCTTCTGGGCGTCGTCAATCACCGGGTCGAGGGTGGAGTCGAGCAGCGTCTCGATGAGTGAGGCGGGGGTGTAGTAGGAGCCGGTCTTCTTGCGGTCGTTGCCGAGCCGGTTGACCAGTTCGAAGGAGCGCTCGGTGGCGCTGTGCTTGGGGACCAGCTCCAGCAGGGACTCGTAGATCGAGCCGAGTTCCTCGGAGCCCATGTTGCGGTAGTCCACCGGCCGCCAGCGCGCGGTCTTCTCGTCGCGCACGCGGGAGAGGTGGCGCACCGCCTCCAGCAGAGAGGCGTTCGACAGGGAGCAGTTCCGCAGCGGGGTGTCGGCCGGGCCGTCGTCGAAGAGGCCGCCGAGGCCAGGCAGGCCCAGCTCGGGCCGGCCGTCCTCACGGCCCAGCGCGTCCAGGACGATCCGCAGCGCGGCGTACTGGTCGGCGTGCGCGGTGCCCTGGCGGCGCAGGGCGTGGCGGCGCAGGCGGGAGGAGCCGAAGTACCTGGCGTATCGCTTGCGGGCGTCGTCGCTCGCGTCGGGGTGGTGGAGGGCATCGCGGTCCTCGGCGACGAAGAGGAAGATCATCCGGTAGGCGAGGCGCAGCAGCGCCTTGTGTAAGAGGTCTACGTCCAGGTTCTCGCGCAGGCCCGTGTTGGCCGGGTGGCGCAGGAAGCCCGTGCCGAGGGTGGTGATGGCCCGCTGGACGCCGTCGCGGTGATGGTCGAGCGCCCGGGTGCCCGAGGCGATCGCCTCCGTACGCCACTGCTCCAGCCAGCACGCGGACGGTACCGCCACTTCGCCGGTCTCGAAGCGGGAGACGTGCAGCAGCCGGTAGAGCAGGACGAACTCGCTGAACAGCTCACCGTCGAAGATGGCTTCGAGGTCGAACTCGACGTACGAGGCGGTGGCAAGGGCGTTGGAGTCGCGCAGCAGGCGCAGCTGCCGGCCGTTGGTGAGGATGCCCCACAGGTGGGCTTCCCGCCGGTTCAGGCACTCCTGGAGGAGGGAGTGCGGGGGTACGGTGCCCACGCCGCCGGGCCGTTTGTCGAGCAGGGCGTTCCAGGCGGCCATGTGGACGGGCACGTGGTGCCAGCGGTGGCTGATGGGGAAGACGCGCTCCGGGTCGCTGTCGGCGCGGTACTCGCCGGCCGTGACCGTGGTGAGCCGGCCGAAGCCCAGCTCGTTGAAGAGGGGTTCCAGCCACTGGTCGACGGCGAGGCCGGTCGGGTCGGCGGGCAGGTCGGCCTCGGCGCTGACGGGCAGTTTCTCGCGGAGTTCGCGCCAGACGGCCTTGAGGTAGTCCCAGTGGCGCTCGGCCTCGTCGCGGACGGACCGCCGGGGGCCGATCACGTGGTAGTCGGCGGGTCCGGAACCCGGGACGTCCTTGCCCTCTTTGCTCTCCGAGATGCGGACGAGCATGTCGGCGGGGAGCAGGCCGCCGACGGTGTGGACGGCGGAGAAGACCTGGTTGCGGGTGGTGGCGGACATCAGGCGGTCTCTCCGTCTGCGGTGATCGGGGGCAGGTAGACGTAGACGCCGAGGATGTCGGCGGGCTGCTGGGCGGTCACCTTGAGGCCCTGCACTATTTCGTCGGACGCGCGCCTGACCCGCCGGTGGGACTCGTGCAGCTGGGCGGCGAGTTCGTCGCCGTAGGCCGTCATGTGGTCCTGTATCGCGCCCAGTTGTCCGAGAGTGCGGCGTATCGTCCGTTCCTGGAAGTAGTCGTCCGTGTTCTCGGCGGCCTCGGCGGTCAGCAGGTCCAGGGCCTGTCCCTCGGGGAGCCAGACCGGGTTCTTCGCCGAGCCCTGGTAGGCGAGGAGGCGGGCGTCCTCGGCGACGATCCTGCGGTTGCCCTGCCGGGAGGGCAGGGTGAGGTGGAAGCGGTAGCGGACCAGGAGCAGAGTCGTGGGGACGGTCACGGCCTCCGTGGAGACCACCCCACAGCGCCGGGCCGGCCGACGGCCGACGGCCTCGGTGTCGAGGGCCGCGTCGAGGACGTGGGCCGCGACCGCTCCGACGACGGGGTCGGTCCGGACGAGGGCGGCTTCGCCCCGGGCCACGGCCGCCGTGGTGCGGAACGGGATGGGCCTCCCGGACTCGACCACCTCGGCGCCCGCGACGGGGGCGAGGGCGTCGCGCAGTCCGGCGGGGACTCCGCCGACCTCGGCCGTGAAGTCGCCCGATCCGTCGCCAGCTTCGACGACGTGTGCTTCGAGGGCAGTCAGTGCGTGGCGGACGAAGCCGCTCACCTCGTCCGAACGGCCCAGGGTGTCGCGGATGGCGGCAACCTCGCGGGCGACCTCCTCAGGGTGGATGGCGCGCTGGGCGAAGCGGGAGCGGGAGGTCGTCTCCCGTTCCGCCGCGGAGTTCCACTCGCTCTCCAGCGCGGCGGCCCTCGCGTCCACGGTCTCCAGCGCCTCGACGTCGAACAGCCCCTCCTGCTGGGGCTGGTGGCCGCGCATGAGGAGCCATTCGACGATGGCGTCGGTCACGCCGGAGGACGCCTCGTCGGGGACGGAGACCGAGATCCCGAGGTCCTTGCGGATCTGGCGGTGCTTGGCGATGAGGACTTCGAGGACCTTGCCGTCGATGCCGTTGTCGATGCCGTACAGGGTGATGACGCGGACCTCGTCGCGCTTCTGCCCGTACCGGTCGACCCGGCCTTCGCGCTGGTCGTGACGGGTGGGGTTCCACGCGAGGTCGTAGTGGACGACGGCATCGAAGTGGTGCTGGAGGTTGACGCCTTCGGAGAGGCAGTCGGTGGCGACGAGGACGCGGCGGGCGGCGGGGTCGTCTCCCGCGAGTGTCGCGAGCTCCTCGATGCGGGTGAGACGCTGCTGCGGGGAGAGGGTGCCGGTGACGGCCTTGACGACCGTCCTGGAGCCGAGCTTCTTCTCCAGGTGCTCGGAGACGTACTCGGCGGTCGGGATGTACCGGCAGAAGACGATCGGGTGGTAGCCGTCCTTCAGGAGCGCCTTGAGGTGCCGGATGAGGGCGGCGAGCTTGAGGTCGCTCTCCGGGCCTTCCAGGGCGGCGGCCCGCTCGGCGAGGTCGGCCAGCCGGGCGCCGGCCCCCTCGGTCTCCGCGCCGGGAGCCGCGTCCAGGCCCTCCAGGGCGTCGCTGTCGGCGGAGTCGCGGGTCAGCGGGGCAGCGAGCCGGTCGGCCTCCTCGGCGCTGGCGGCGGCGGCCGCAGCCGAGCGGGTCGAGAGAGTCTGGGCGGCCGCGCGGGGTGAGGAGACCAGGGAGCGCAGCAGGGCGATCGCGGACCACCAGGCGATCCGCGCCTCGCGCCGCCCCTGCTCACCCGCCGCCTGGACGCGCTCGCTCGCGTAGGCGATGGCGTCGTCGAGCAGTGCCCGGTAGGCCGGGGACAGTTTGTACTTCTCGTCCTTGGACTTACGGTCGGAGGGGAACGCGGTCTTCTCGGCCAGGCTGTCGTCGGCGAGCCCACTCTCCTTGGTGAGGTACTGGCGTACGTCGCCCCGCTTGCGCTGCACGAAGTGCTGAGCGAGGAGCCGTCGTCCGCGGTCCGTCTCCAGGTCCACGTCGGCCAGCTCCGGACGCACCAGGCCCAGCAGGTTGCGGAAACCGGACTCCTTGCCGCTGTGCGGGGTCGCGGTCACCAGGAGCAGGTGGCGGTCGGTGTCCTGCGCGACGCGCCGCAGCAGCTCGTAGCGGAGCTGGTTCTGGGGGGAGACGGTGTCGTCGGCGGCGACGCAGGTATGGGCCTCGTCGACGATGACGAGGTCGGGGCAGTGCCGTACAAAGTCGTCGCGGTGCCGGGTGGACTTGATGTAGTCCGTGGAGACGACGACGTGCGGGTATCGGTCGAACAGGGACTGGCCGAGGTCCAGACCGCGTTCCAGGCGGGAGACCGTGGAGGCGAGGACAAGTTCCGCGTCGATGGCGAACTTGGTCCGCAGCTCCTCCTGCCACTGCTCGGCCAGAGCCGGCGAACAGAGCACGGCCAGGCCCCTGGCCTCGCCCTGGGCAAGGAGTTCCTTCGCTATCAGGCCCGCCTCGACAGTCTTGCCGATACCGACGTCGTCGGAGATCAGCATCCGTACGGTCTGCTGCCGCAGGGCCATCAGGAGGGGCACGAGCTGGTAGGCACGGGGCTCCACGGCGATGCCGGCGAGGGAGCGGAACGGTCCGGCGCCGGAGCGGAAGCCGATCCGCAGGGCGGAGCGCAGCAGCCCAGCCGCCCGCTGGTCGCCGAGGTCGGCCGGGGACGGAGGCGCGAACTGCGCGTCCCGTAACTGCTCGAACGCGGGGAAGACGGCGGAGATGTCGTCGTCGGAGCCGCCCAGGGGACGCAGCACGAGCAGGTCGGGCTCGCTGTCGGGAAGGACGACCCACTCCCGGCCACGAGCGGTGACCAGGGAGCCGGGGGTGTAGGTGTGCGTCATCGGGGCTTCCTCGCGGAGGTGTCGGCCGGTTCCACGGCCGGGCGGGGCGGACGGTGCGGGCGTGCCGTCATGAGGACGGGCCGAGGCCGAAGTAGCGGGTGTGTTCGGCGGTGATGGCGCCCCAGTCGCTGCCTTCCGGGAAGCGGATGACGTCCCACCGGGCGAGGTACAGCCGCTCCTCGGCGTCCTCGTCCCGCGCCGTGTCTTCCTCGGCGTCCGCGCCGCCGAGGAAGACAGCGAGGTTGACCCCAGGCATGCGGTAGACGAAGTCGGGGCGGGCACCGGCCTCGGGAACCGTGATCCCCGCCTCGTCGGGCAGCCTCAGGCCGCGCTCCCTGAGCCAGGTCAGGAACTCCGCCTCCACCGAGGTGAGCTGCGCGGCCTCACCGGTGGTCGCGGCGGGGGCGGACGCCGCCACCAGCCTGCGGTGCTGGTCGGTGGTCGTCTCGCCGCGCCTCTCGCTCGTCGCTTCGGCAGAGGCAAGCCGCAGCAGCAGGGCAACGATCAGGCGGCGGTCGATCACGCCGTGGTGGAGCTGGTTGCCGTAGGTCAGCAGGCACTCGTAGCAGCCTCGCGCACAGGGCCGGTCGGGGTGTGGGCCCTTCTCGTCCTCGCCGTCCTCGCCGAAGTGGCAGACGGCGAGAGCCTGTCGGGCTGCCTTGGCCAGAGCCTGCGGTTCGGCCTGGAGCCGTCGGAGGACACCAGCGCCTCCCTCGGCCGCCTCGGTGAACAGCAGGCGGTCGCGCGGCCCGTCGGCCGGCGGCAGCAGCTCGCTGGTCAGCTCGGAGTCCTCCAGCTCGAAGGCGGTCTCGATGCCGCGCTCCAGGGCGTACATCAACGTCAGGGCGACCGGGTCCGGCAGCGGCTCGTCAAGGGTGACGACGAGGATGTTGCGGCGATCCTCGACGAACGGGATGACCCGCTTCTTACGGCGCTTCTCCTTGCCGTCCTCGTCGATCACGGGCATCTCGCTGGAGTCGCCGGAGGCGTCGGAGGCGTCCCGTTCGTTCATCCAACGCCCGTCGGCCGGGTCGAGCCAGTAGCCGGCCGGCTCGTTGTCCTTGGCGCGCAGCCTGCCGACGTTGGTGATGCGGACGGTGGCGGAGTCACCGTAGGTGAGCGTGGCGAGCGGACCGGCGGAGTCGGCGGCCCGGGCGTCCTGCCGCCCCCTGCGCGTGCCGTGCCGCCGGAAGCGGTACGACGTCTCCAGTCGGAAACCGGCCCGGCGGCGCTCCTCCTCGTCGGAGGAGATGCGCTCCCGGCGCTGGGTGTAGACGGTGTGCAGGTGCAGCAGGCCGTAGGTGGGCGCACCCAGCGGTTTGTCGCACATCTCGCACTTGTCGCGGCGCTGCTCGGGTTCGTCGAGGTAGCCGCAGTGGGCGCAGCGGCGGGCCTCACTGGTGGAGATGTCGCCGGAGGAGTCGGGCGGCAGCTGGATGCGGGTGACCTGGTAGCGGGCGCCCTCGTGGTAGATGAGCGCGCCGGGGCCGAACTCGCGGATCGCGAGAAAGCGGGGCCTCTGGAGATAGTCCCCGTCGCCCTGACGGCCGCCCCGGAGGGGGATGAAGGCGGCCAGTGGCAGCCTGGGGAACGAGTAGCCGGGCAGGAATCCCTCGGACGCCAGGTAGCGGTAGGGGTTGAAGTCGGACAGGACGGAGCGGCTGTCCGGGCTCTCGTTCTTGAGCAGGTTGAGCTGGGTCTCGGCCTGTGTGCGGCGCCGGAAGGCCTGCCGCCGGTCGCCCTCGGTCAGGGTGTGGTCGAGGACCCGCTTGTTCTGGACGTACTGGTCGACGAGGGCCGCCCGGTACAGGTCGCGCCAGCGGTCGAAGGCCCGGTCGAAGTTGCGCGCCGCCTTGTGCACGGCGTCCTCGATCCATCGCTCGTCCCACCAGGTGGTCTCACCGAACTGGGGCAGCAGCGGGCCGAGAATGCGCCGGGCGGCGGCCACGGTGCGGTCCTGCGCGCCGGGCTCGTGGGAGGCGTCCCGGATGTCGTCGCGGAGAGCGAGGCCGGGAGCCGGGCTGCCGGAAGTCTCGCCGTGGGCGATGTCGAGGACCTGCGGGATCGCCCGCCCCAGCGTGAGACCGGCCTCGGCGAGCCAGATGCCTTGGAGGTGCGAGCGGACCAGGTCCTCGTTGGCCAGGTCCAGGCGCGGCGGGGCGACGGCACCGGCCACCATACGGGCCGAGCGGCGGAAGTAGTACTGGTCGTGGCTGTTGCCGGTGGCGCAGTAGGTGGTGACGAGGGCGGGCTGGCCGCTGCGCCCGGCACGGCCGCTGCGCTGGGCGTAGTTGGCCGGGGTGGGAGGGACGTTGCGCATCATGACGGCGTTGAGCGAGGAGATGTCGACGCCCAGCTCCATCGTCGGGGAGCAGTAGAGCAGCTTGAGTTCGGCCTTACTGAAGGCTTCCTCCCGTTTCTGCCGGTCCTCGGGGTCGACCTGCGCGGTGTGCTCGCGCGCGAACAGGCCGGACAGGCCGTCGGCCGTCTCACGGTAGAGCTGGCGGAAGAAGGCGTTGACGCGCGGGCCGTCGCCACTGGCGTACGTACGGGTGAGGGGATCATGGGCACCGGTCTCGCCCGTACCGGCCCGCCAGACGATCGAAGCGGCCGACACCCGGTAGCCGGTGACGGTCGCCGACGGCCTGCGGAAGCGCCCAGCCTTCTGCGGGGCCACGGACACCTCGGTCACGAGCCCGGCCTTCCTGAGGACCTTCAGCAGATCCTCAATGACCGTCTGGAGATCTGCGTTGTCCAGGCCCTCCCGGAAGCCGCGATGCGTGCGGCGCAGGTACTTTCCGTACTTGCCGCGCGCGGACAGGAACAGCCCCGCGCGGTCCATCCCGGGCTTCGAGGACTGGGGGTAGGCAGTGGCGACCTTGGGGGTGTCGCTCTTGGAGAGCACCCACGGGTCGATCAGCCTCTCCTCGCTGGCGCTCTGGAGCGAGTCGAAGTCGTCACGGAAGTACTGGACATCGATGGCGAGCGACCGGCGCATCTCGTCGAGCAGCGCCTTCATGATTTCGGCACGTAAGGAGGCGTCGGCCTCACGCAGGGAGGGGTGCGCCTGCTCCCAGCGCTCCTGGCGTTCGGCAACCCACTGGAGGTCGGCGTAGTCGATCTCCAGGAGTCCTGTCTGCTCCAGGTTCGGCATGGTGACGCGCCAGCCGCGCTCCAGGTCGAGGTAGAGCCGGAAAGCGATCACATCCCGCAGCGTCCTGGCCGCGGCGGCGGCCAGCCGCGGGGGCAGATCGGACTCGCCCGTGTAGACGACAGGCTCCAGGGCGAGGGCGTTGGAGACCCGGGAGGTCAGCTCCTCATGCTGGATACCGTCCGGGCCCGCGTCGACGGCGGCCCGGTACAGCGCCCCGCGCAATTCGGTGACCTGAACGAAGTCGTTGAAGTGGCCGGCCTGGAGGGAGGCGTCCTGCCGGTTGTCGACGAACGTGAGGAGCTTGCGAGCCGCCTTGGGGAGCGCCGCCTCCGGCACGCTGTCCAGCGAGCGTACGACGGAGGCGGAGATCAGCGAGGTCGCCGAGGAGCGGCCTTCCTGGTCCAGGGTGGCGAGTTTGGCGAAGTCCTTCCCGCGGGTCTGCTCGTAGGAGACCGAGCAGTGCAGGCAGAACAGGAACGGGGCGGGGATGAACGCCGCATGCAGCTCGCCCTTGGCCTCGTTTCCGTACGGATCGACGGTGATCGCTCGCGGAAGCCGGTCCCGGTAGGACTTCTTGACGACCTCCTGGCCCCTGTCGTCGATCTCCAGCCAGGACTCGGGCAGCCGCCGGTCGGCGATGGCCTCCTCCGGGGTATGCGGCCAGGGGGTGGTGTGCTGGTAGCGGTCCGTGTCGAGGTAGAGGTAGCCGTCACCGGCACGGCCCCCGGTGGCGGCGGTGTCGCGGCGCGGCTCGTAGCGGACCTCACCGTCCTTCTCCGTACGCCACACCGTGAGGTACTCCTGACCGCACTCGCGGCAGAAGGCGAGCGGCATCAGGACGTGTCCGTCGGTGCCTGGCCGGACCCGCTGGTAATCCCGGGTGGGGTAGCGGTCGGCCTTGTTCTCCAGAGTGACGTAGACGGTGTCGCCCTTGGACAGGAACTGGTGGAGCCGGAAAGCGAACAAGGGGCGTTCGGTGACGGGGTGGTACGCCTGCGAGCCCGCTTCCAGCGTGGCCCGAAGGGCGTCCGCGCACTGCTTCTCCAGCTCCCCGCTCTGCCCCGCGAGTTCGGCGGCGGCCTCCTCGATCTTCCGGGGTTTCTGGCGCACGAGCTGCCCCGTGGCCTCGTCGGTGCCGAG
The DNA here is from genome assembly GCF_042889485.1 of Streptomyces sp. NPDC002580. NCBI lineage: Bacteria > Bacillati > Actinomycetota > Actinomycetes > Kitasatosporales > Streptomycetaceae > Streptomyces > Streptomyces sp. NPDC002580. The sequence continues at coordinate 311,771 of NZ_JBIAQZ010000004.1, forward strand.
GCCGAAGTACGTCTCGATCCAGCGCGCGAGAGGATCGGTCACGAGGTCGGCGTAGGCGCGCGGGGCGGCGGTCTCCGTGAGGCGCTCGGCGGGGACGACGGTCGGGGTCTCGCCGGTGGCGCGGACCAGGGTCTCGCCGATGATGTGCTGGGGGCTGACCTTCGTGCCGAAGAGCTTGGTCGCCATGTCGGCCACCACGTTCTTCTGCTCCTCCAGGCTGCCTTCGGTCGACATCGTCGCGGAGGTGCCGATGCACTGCACGTCGTCGGCGCGGCAGGCGTCGCGCACCCGGCGGATCAGCAGGGCTACGTCCGCACCCTGCCGGCCCCGGTAGGTGTGCAGTTCGTCGAAGACGAGGAACTGCAGTCCCTCGGCCATGGCCACGAGGCTGTCGCGGTCGTCGGGCCGGGTGAGCATCAGCTCCAGCATCACGTAGTTGGTGAGCAGGATGTCCGGCGGGTTCTTGCGGATCTGCCTGCGGGTCTCGTCGTCCTCCTGGCCCGTGTAGCGGGCGAAGGTGACTGGCTCATTGCCGGCGCCGTAACCGTTGCGCAGGTACTTCTCCAGCTCCTTGAGCTGGCTGTTGGCGAGGGCGTTCATCGGGTAGACGATGATGGCCCGCACCCGCTTGGGCGCGTCGGGCCCGGCCTGCTGTCGCTCCTTGAGAACCCGGTCGACGATCGGGACCATGTAGGCGAGGGACTTGCCGGAACCGGTGCCGGTGGTCAGAACGTAGGAGACCCGAGCCTCGGCCGCGTCGATCGCGGCACGCTGGTGACGGTGCAGGGTGAGCGAGCGGCCGTCGCACACGGTGGAGTTCTCGGCCTTCCCCGCCTGGAAGATCTTCGCGCACTCGTCGTGCAGGACCTTCTGCGCGGCGAGTTCCGCGACCGTTCCGGCGGAGGCGAAGAAGGGGTTGAGCGACAGCCAGGGGTTGGGCCACTGCGACTTGTCGTCGAGGTCCTTCTTCACGAAGTCCTTGATGCGCTCGTCGCGGATCACGGTGCCGCCTTCGGTGAACGAGCGGTAGTCCTTGATGAGCTGCTCGTGTACACCGAAGACGTCCATGCCGGAGCCGGACAGGGAACGCTTCGCGGGCTCCGGTGCCACCGTCTCGGAAGACCGCGGCTCGGTGACCGAGGCGGCCTCGCCGACCGGCCGCAACAGCCACTTCACCGGGTCGAAGTCCTGCCAGGCGGGGAGAGCGCCGCCCTCCGCCACGAAAGGAAGCAGCACGTCCCGGACGGCCACCGCGTCAGTCGGCCGGTCGGCGGGATTCTTCGCGAGGAGGCGGTCCACCAGGCGGGCCAGCGCCTCCGGCACATCCGAACGGAGCAGACGCACCGGCGTCGGTTCCTGATTGACGTGCTTGTCGCGGAAGTCGAAGGCGGTGTTGCCCATGAAGGGCGGGTTCCCCAAAAGCATCTCGTGCAGCATGCACCCAAGGGCGTACAGATCTGCGGCCTGGGTGACGAGGCTGCCCTCGAACTGTTCCGGCGCCATGTAGCGGGCCGTGCCGACCGTCACTCCCGTGCTGGTCAGCTTGGTGCCGTCAGGGTCGTCGACAATCCGGCCGATACCGAAGTCTAGGACCTTGACCACGCCACCGCGGGTGAGCATCACGTTGCGGGGCTTGAGGTCCCGGTGGACCACTTCGGCAGCGTGAGCGGCAGCCAGGGCGTCGGCCATCTGTGCCCCGATGGCGGCGGCCCAGGGCACCGGAAGCTGCCCCTCCTCCGCCACGAGATCGGCGAGTGGATGCCCGTCCAGGAATTCCATGACCAGGAAGGGAAGATCGCCATTGGTCTCGTCGACCCCGCCGTCGATCGTGCGGGGCAGGTTGGGGTGGCTCAGCAGGTGCATGATGCGCACCTCGCGCGCGAACCTCGCCACCGCCTTCGGGTCGGTGCGGGTCTCCACCAGGGTGCCCGAGCGACGGCGGCGGATGAGCTTGAGGGCGACGACGCGGTCGGGAGAGTCCTCAGCCTCGTCCAGATCCTCGGCGCGGTGAACCTCACCCATGTTTCCCGAGTCGACGTGACTCAGCAGGCGGAACCGCCCGGCGACCGTCTCGGAACCTTCGCTCATGCTGCTGCCTCCCCATGCGGCCCCGCCGAGAGGACACGCGTTTCCCCCATGTGGTGGGCGTGCTCATCGCGGCAGACGAGAACACCCACGGAAGGAACGTACACGAGAATCATGATATGAACAACCGTTGTTGCGTTGACATTGTCAACGCAACAGTCGTTAGGGAGTGGCGTCTCGGCTTCACGATCCACCCCGTACGACCGCGAGCGATCGGCGAGACGGGCTCAGAGCAGCAAGTTCCCTGCCCCACCCGTATGCCGCGGCATGGGAGGGGGCCGGCGCAGCGGTACCGGGTAACTGCCTCCGCGACCGAATTTCGACGGGCCGCACGACCTTCGCCGTAGGTGCGCTCGCGAAGACAGATCATGACAGCCGAAACGGAGAGACGAAATAGGCGATCTAGCCAAAGCGGTGGCGAAACTTGAGGAAGAAGTCGAGAGCGTCCGCGAACTGCGAAAGATCGCAGAACGGCTCGACACCGAGATCGCTGTGCATAGAAGAGATCGAGGGCATCAGCACTGAGACCCTCGACCTCCATGGCGACCTCGACGACCAGATCGCCGAACACGACTACATGACCGTCGAACAGTCCGTCACCTCTCTGTGCGGACTGATGGACATGGAGACAGTTGACGCACATGTCGACGCTGGCCTCATCAGGCTCGGTCGCTACCTCGGATGACGGCAGATCTGCGGGAGCCGTGATGCTTTGATGAGCCTCTCCAGCGACGGGACCACGTCATGGTAGATAGCCGAGCCTGATGCGCCGGGCATGAGCCGGCGCAGGGCACCGGTTGCGATGTCGGCAAGCGCAGCTCCAACGTCGTCGCCTATGTCGATGGGCAACGTGCCGATGAGGGTGACCTCGCGATCGTCCCACTCGTCAATGTGTTCCGTGAGGAAGTCCACCGCCACCTTCTGCCGACGGGCAAGAAGGAGCAGCTCGCAGGCGTGCACAGCATCGCGGAGATCGAAACGGAAGCGGGCTGTGATGCGCGAGGGACCGGGCCCGGGCTCCCGGCAGGTGATGACAAGCTCATCAGCGTCACGGCTCTTGGTGGTGATGCTCATCTGCATGCCACCGCGGACGAGCAGTTCCTGCGCCGCCAGTTGTTCCCGCTCGTCGTGCAGGGCGATCGACCACCATGGAAGGGGGCCCCAGGTGCCGTGTGTTGTCACGTGCTCAGAGAAAGGAGTGAAGGACTGGTACCCCTCCAGAAGGCGCTGCTGGAACGTGACAAGGCAGCCGTCCTGGAAGTGTTCGTCCCGGCTACGCTCGCGTAGCAGCTCGCACTCGATGGCGCTCATGCCCTCCACAGCCAGGGCGATGTGCTCCAACTGTTCCTGAATGATCCTTGCGGCCCGCTCAAGAACACCGCGGAACTCATCGCCGGGAGGTGCCTGATCGAGGAGACGGCCGAGAGCACGCTGCGCGGCCTGGCAGCGGGCGAGATCTCCGCCGAGGCGCACCAAGTGGCGAGCCTTGAGAATGCTCCAGGTGCGGGTGGACATCCACCGATCCCAGGCGCGGTCGCCGCCACCACGCTCGCCGAGCACCATGGCCCCTGCGTTGCCGACGCGAAAGTCCGGCTCGTCTTTCAGTCTCTTCCACAGGTCGGGGTATGCCTCCAGTGGAGAGGACGGCAGCGCCGAAAGCGCCGCGTGGACACGCGAGTCCGTACTGTCCCACAGCTCCTTGAGTTCACGTTCCACGCGTGTACGAGGCACCGTACGACCTCGTTGGGCAGCCCAGTATTCGATGAGGAGCATGTCCGTGCTCTCCGGCCTCCAGGGGAGCAGTCCCAGGCCGTCGAGGACCACAACGGTGGTGGCCAGCCCGTCGTGCTGGAACCCGAACTGGACCTTGGTGATGAGCTCGGTGAGCTCATCACCATTGGGGCCGGGCACAGTGAAAAAGGGGCTGGCGGCGAGCCAGTCACGGATATTCGCCGTGCCTTCCCCTCGAGCAAGCCGGGCGGCGATCCGTGCGACCAGCAGGGAGCCGATGAGCCCGGGCTCGCCGAAGTCGGTACGTAGTCGGCCTTTGCCGAGCGCCGGGACATCCCTTACATGCCAGAGCAGCCCTTTTTGGATCGCGTGGAACCACTCCTCGCGCAGCGCCGCGAGCGTGGGCTTCTTCCTGGGCCGCTTCCACTTGTTTCGGAACAGTGTGATGGCATGCCCCTGGTCGCCGGCCCGTTGCAGGGGTACCGGCATGCCCTGTGATGCCAGTTCACGGCTGACGTGCTGGTAGAGGGCGTTCATGTCGAGTGGGCCGGACACGTCTGGAACGCCATCGGTAATGGCTTTCACGAGTTCACCGGTGAACGCGGTGAAGTGCGCACCCACGGGGGCCATGGCAGCCTGCGTAGCGGCTGAGGCGGTCATGACATAAGTACCCTCGATGGCGGCCTGGTCCGCGAACTCATCAGGCCCGCCCATGTATCCCTCCAGCGCGGCACCGCTATAGCAACAGTCGAGGATCACGACCTTTCTGGGCGCTGCACTTTCCAACACTGCCGTGCGGAGGTAGTTGAACGCCACCGACTTGTACAGCTTCCGGTTTCGCTCGGAATGCCCCAGCGCGAGATAGAGAAAGCCATCGAGCGACCGCATACCGTGGCCGGCGAAGTACACCACCAGCGTGTCTGTCGCCTCGCTTGCTGCCTGGTGGACGGCGTCGAGTACGTCCTGGCCATCGGCGGGATTACGTAGCGTCACGCAACGTCCTGCGGGGAGACCTCCAACGTCCGGTGACCTGAACAGCTCTGCCAACCTTGCAAGGTTGTTCCGCACCGCTGGTAGGTCCGAGAAGTTCTGGTACTCGTCGGCACCGATCAGCACCACACGAGTTCCGTCGGGGTCGGGTAGCCCCATCACCGATTCCCCGCAACCGACGGTGCCGACGGATGCCCCGGACCATCAGCCCCTATGTCCCCGCCGCGGGTTTCAGGAGCCAACAGCAGTGCGACTCTGCTCATGGTTTCGTCCGACGCATCGCGCACGGTCACTGTTACGCCGCCGTGCTCGAAAGTCACGGCCCCGGGCGGCGAAGGGCGGGATGCTCGCCAGGCGACCACGATGTTCACCACCAAGCCCACAGCAGCAATACCGTTGCTGACGAACATGTTGATGGTCTCGCCCGCGCTCATACGGTCAGAGGCGCCGGAGGCTTGTGCCAATTCGACCTCCACGTGACGCCGGAGTTCGCGATCTTGCCGGAGCCAGTAGTACAGATCATGTGCCGCTGTGTCGTCGCCCTGTGCATCGACCGTGATCTGAATCTCCACGACGTCTCCCTCTATCGTCTCAGCTGCCCAGCGCTCACGGCAGGGAGCGGATGCGGGGCCGTCACTCCTGCCACAGCTTTCACCCCAGAGGGAAGAATACGTCCCAACTGGCCTTCACCAGTGTGGTGTTGACCCGTACGTCACGAAGCCGTCTATGCCGCGTCGGCGGCCTCGGCCGCACCGGCGATCTGAAGCAGTCGGACCAGTTCCCTCCGCCCGCGCCTGATCAATTCGAAGGCCACCACCGGATCCGCGTCCGGCGGCAGCGGAGTATCGGTGAGGAGATCCGAAAAGGTGTATCTGCCGAGCAGCCACCGCTGCAGTGCGCGCCAGTCGGCACCCCGGTCCAGCGGTAGGCGGTCCGCCCACGGCAATGCCTCGTACCGGGTGCCATCGATGCCGTTGGCGTGGAGTAGTCCGGAGCGGCGCACGAGGCACGGGAAGCAGACGCCGCAGTTGGCGATGGGAGGGCCGCCGCTTCGGCGGGTTGGAGGCTTGCCGCAGCTCAGGGTGGACTCCAGGTCGGACGGGGTGAGCCCCGCGTCACGTCCGGCCTTGCACACCTCGCCCTTCGTGAGCTGCGCCAAGGGGTTGACCACCTGCACCGTGCTCTCCGTGCCACTCACGGCAGTCAACAAGGCGTTCAGACTGTCCAGCGTCCGCGGGTGCACGGAACGCGTGGAGCAAGCGGCCGAGCGTGCTGGTGTCAGGGGCGGATTGAGGGCGAGCTGGCCATTCTCGGGGATGTGGACAGTACTCACCCTGTGCGCGGTGGCGGCGCGGATCGCGCCCGCCGCGTACAGCAGACCACGAGTGCGGGAGGAGGTCTCCAGCCTCGCCCCAGAGCCGTCGCCCGCCGGGGTCTGGCTCATCGGTAACAGCAGCACCGGCCGTGCTCCGTCCAGTCGCTCGACAGCCTTGTACACCCGCTGCTGGAGACGCAGCAGGCCGATCTCGCGGAACATCACGAGCAGCAGCGGTCGGGAGTCGTCGGCGCGCGAACGGGTAGCGGCCCAGCTGAGGGAATCCAGTCCGCCGGAGAACAACGCGACTTCCGAGGCACGCGGGTCGTCGGGAGCGACCATCGCCTCCTCGACGTAGTGACCGGTGAGGGGACGGAAGTCCACGTTCCAGAGGTCCCCGGTGAGGACTTGGAGAAGCGCAGCGAGGTGGGTACGGACCGCTGCGCTTGCCCACCGCTCATGTTCCGTGACGGGCACGGCGAGGCTGATGCGGCGGGTCCACCTGTCCCGTGCTCCGGTCCGGCGTACGTACTTGTCGGCGATGAAGGCAGCCCTGGCGACGCGGAACAGATCCTCGGCCCAGTCGGGGACGGAACCGGGCAGATGGTGCCGACCGATGATGCGGCGCTCCTTTTCCTGGAAGGCTTCCTCACCGATCTCCGTCCAGTGGTCGCCACGAGGTCGGTCGCCCCGAGTGCCGCGCCACCACAGGAAGTCGTCGGAATCGGTCACGCTGCAGCTCCCTCTTCTCCGATGATCTCCTCAGTGATCAGGCCAAGCACCTTTCCGACCGCCCGCGGTACCAGCAGCTCAGCAATCTTGGGCAGTGCGGCCGACGGATCCTGCACAGCGCCCACCACTGACTGCGCGGTATCCACAGCCTGTGTAAGGTCCGTCGCTTCGGCGGACTCCTCACAGGGACTCGGCACCAGGTCCACCACCTTCTCCGCGACCCAGTCGGCGATCCTGCCTTCCGGATCGGTCGCGATGAGCACCGGGACCGCCAGCTTGACGTGCTCGGCGACAACGGACCTGAGGAACTCCCCCACCGTGTCGGCGAAGAACACCTGGTAGAGGTCGCACAGGATGTCCCAGGTGAACCCGCCGCCGACGGCACCTCCACCCATGGCGTCGTCCAGCTCGGGATATCTGCTCCGGACATCTCGGACCGCCGCGGCCATCCCCCTGCGCACCGCGGCGTCGGCGAGTGTGCCACCGTCCCCGCCGACCTCCGAGACGAGACGCGCGACAAGCGCGTCCTCCGACTCCGCGCCCTCTATGGCCAGCGACCCCAAGGCTCGGGCGAGCCGTTCACCGGCCGCGCAAGCCGTGTCGTACAACCCGAAAGCCGATCGATCGGCGCGGAGCGTCTCGTGCAGGGCGCTCAGGTGGTCCGCCGCGATCTCCTCCAGCCGCTGATCCGCGTTCCGCGAGTCATCGCGCCAGCGCGCCAGCCGCCTCCCTGCGGAGCTCCACCGATCGCCGTTCGGTCCCTTCCATCGCGTGGATGTCCCCACATCGCCCCCAACGATGGTGTCCAAAGCAGCACTTCGTCCATGGCATCAGACCGGACGATCCCCAGATAGGGCGGGACTCGGCCAGGGCCCCGCGGGCCGGCCGGGTACGGAAACAGCCAGGGGTATCACTTCCTGTGACGCCTACACCTAGATGCGTGACCAGTCGTAGCGCTGAGTCGCAGACGCCGCGCAAGTCCCCGTTCAGGGCAAGTAACGGGCTGGCAGGATTGGCCCTTGCGTCGTATGTCCTGTTGTTCATGACCGCTGTGGAGGGGCTCACTGACGACATATCAAATCGACAACCTCCGGCCGCCCACACCGGACGACATCAGTCGCCTGAGGGCCGCTCGCGATCCAAGTCCGGTCACAAATCGTCATCCGGCACACGAACAGCCAGCACACGGAACGGCCACGCCAGCATGGATTCCACGGTCGTCACGAGAACATGACGCAGCGAAGGGTGAAGCCATGGCCAAGCTCACGGAGGAGCAGAAGCGGCAACGAGCCGCCAAACGTGCTCTGCGCTCGGCCCTCGATGCCGAAGCGGATGACCGTCGGCGCCGTGCGCAGGATGAGCGGTGGAAGAGAGAAGGTATGCGCCTCAGCTGGGCGGACTACGTGGCCGGTAAGCCCTGTCAGGGCTGCGGAGAGCCCATGCAAGACGGGCTGGGGGACTGGTATCCCCTCATGAAGTTGTCCGAGTCGGAGAAGCGTGAGCACGAGGAAGCCGACCTGCGATTCCGCGAGCGGCACGCCGACTGCCGGAGTGGCCGGTGGAGCATCAGCGGTTCTCGGGTGACGCATTGCTGTTTCTGTTGCCCGCCACCTCCGATGGGGCCGAAACAGATGGAGAAGCTCGCCAGGTTATTTGATTCCTGGCCCTCACGGGAGGAACGCAAGAAGGACCTCGACGCTTGGGACCTCACGCTCCGTTGCGACCATGTGGTGCCTCACGTTCAGCATCGCGAGCACAGCTACGTTTCCGACCGCGTCGTCGACTGCCCAGAATGCGGAGAGCGTCGCGGTGTAATGAGCAGTGAGCGGGTGGGGCCCGCGTACCGCGATGACGGGACCATCCGTGAGAGGGCGGCAGCTGGTCGAGAGCGGCTCGCCCGGGAACTGGCAGCCGCCGAGGCGAAGCTGACTCGTCAGCAGAAGAACGCAGCGGCAACCCAACGGCGCATCGCCGAGCTCCAGGATGAGCTCAGCAGCGAGTCTTGATGAGACGAAGCCCCGTCGGCGGCGCCGCGTCATTTCGCCGAAAGACCATCTACGCAGGTCAGTGCCCCGCAGCCACCCATCGCGGCAGGTCGCAGAGCCGCCCGGTCTCTTCCGGGACACCTGACCGCAGTCGAACCACCCGACAGCGAGCGAACACCGGCGACAGTCACTCGTCGTGTTCGCCGGGCCAGTCGGCTCCGCTGCCCTGGCGCAGGTCACGCCGACCTTCCCCGGGGAGAATCTGGGGAGTATGAGCGGCGTTGGGGAGCGTGTGGGGAGGGTCGATCGCACAAGGCGGCACGGCCGTGAAAGACGTCGAAAGACGGAAACCCGCAGGTCGACGACGAGTTCCGGTGAATCGTCGCAGGTCCCCGGCCCTACCCCGACGACTTCACGACGTAGGTCCCCAGGTCGTCGGCCTCGACGACTCCGGGGACGGAGCCGCCCGCCGTCAGCGGAGTCACGTATCGAACAGCGGTCACGTCGCGGAGCACACCCGCCACTGTAGTTCAGCCGGTCGCGCCGCCCCACGGCGTCAGGGGGCGGCCAGCGGGTTCGGCAGGGGTGTGTAGCGGGCGTCCGCGCCGTCCGCGTCCGTCCAGCGGAGCAGCAGGTTGGTCTTGCCGGGGAGTGTGGGCGAGGCGAGCAGGGCGGCGATCTCGGGGAGGGCGGTGGGTCCGGGGCCTGTGTCGTGGCGCAGGAGTTCCCGGCGTACGGCGGGCCAGGGGTCCGTGCCCGGGAACCGCTCGGCGAGGAGGGCGGCCAGTTCCGCGAGGTGGTTGACGATCAGGCAGTAGACGAGCCGTTCCCAGCCGGCCGCACGGGTCACCCCCGGCAGCAGTTTCACGCCCTCCGCGTCCCGGAACAGCGCCTGGACGGGCAGGCCGGAGCCGTCCACGGCCACCACGGTGTTCTGCAGGTGGGCCTCGACGACCACGCCGTGCCGGGCGAACGCGTCCAGCACCGGGGGCACCACCTGGCGCAGGTACGCGGCCCACCAGGCCGACGGGTCGGTGAGCCGGTCGAGCGGGCTGCCGTCGAAGCCTTCCCCGAGGGCGGCGGCGAGCAGCGGGGTGGCGCCGGGGACGAGGTGGCGGCCCAGTCCGTCGCGGACCAGGACGGCGAGTTCCTCGAAGGCGAAGCCGGCGGTGCGGTAGCCGCGGTCGCTCAGCCAGGCGGCGGGCCCCCGCCGCGCGGCGAAGGCGGCGCCGGTCGCAGCGTCGGCGGCGCGCAGTTTCAGCAGGTCGTGCTTCCAGAGCCGGCGGATGTCGTTGGTGATGCGCACGTCGAGGCTGAACTTGAGGAAGAGGTCGTCCTCGGGGGCGTAGAGGGTGCGGATCGCCGCCGTGGGGTACCACGGGCGGACGGTGGGCCCCAGGCGCAGCAGGCGGCCGTCCGCGAGGGCGTCCCGGATCACCGGACGGGCGGCGGTCAGGGTGAGCTGCCAGGGGTGGACGGGGAGCAGCCGGTAGCCCGGCGGGGCCTCGCCCAGCGCGTCGAGCGCGCTGGTGTCGCCCTCCTCGACGGACAGGTCCGCACGCACCGCGAGCAGTTCGATCGGAAACCGGGCGTAGGCCTCGGGGGCGTACGGCAGCCAGCCGGCGGCCGGGCCGCCGCCGCGGGCCTTGGGCGCCGGATGGTACGGGTGTCCCATGATCAGGGACTGTTCGGAGCGCAGGTACGGGTCCGTGGGCGGCGCCGCGGCGGCGCGTGCGCGGAGGAGGGCCGCGACGACGTCCCGGCTGTCGCTCATCTCGGCGGCCAGCGCGGAGTCGGCCACGCCGGTGGACCGGCGCAGTTCCCCGGCGATGAAGGCGACCAGCTCCCGGTGGGTGAGCCGGTGCCAGGCTCCGTCGGCGTACAACTCGGGTGCGGTGGGGCGCCGCACGCCGCGCACCCGCACCATCCGGCCACCGGTGCGGAGCCGGTGGACGCCCGGTTCCCGCATGGGCTCCGCCAGTTCGCGAAGGAGACAATTGAGCAACGGCGCGGTGGCGTAAGCGTCGGCGGCCTCGTCCGTGTCTCCCCCGGTGAGCTGGGGGAACGGGGTCGGCTTGAAGTCCACGCGATCCATTTGGTCCATTCGATTCACACGGTGCGCTGGTGATCAGTATGTCTGCCTCGGCGGACCCTCCACACAGTCCCGTACCCAAGGAGTCCCGCTGTGCACCGTCCTTCCACGCCCGACACCGAGGCCGCGTTCGCCGAGGAACTGAGCGTCGTGCGCCCCGGTCTGTCGGCGCCGTACGCGGCGGCTCTGCCGGGCGCCCGGGCCGCCGTGCTGACCCGGCTGTGGCGCGCACTGGCGTTCGAGCCGCTGCCGTGGATCGCCCGCCGCGAGACGGGCCGCGACGGTCTCACCCTCGCTCTGACCGACGGCCGTCGGGTGCACGGACCGTTCGCCGACCCGTACGCCACCTCCGCGTACGTCACCGAAGTACGGCTCGGCGAGCGGGTGTACGAGCGTCCGGACGCGCTCGTGGCGGCCCTCGGCGTGCCGCACGGTCCGGATTTCGCGTCCGAACTCGCCCACAGCGTGGCCTCTTCGGCACTGTCGCGGGCCGGTCGGTCGGCGTCCGGCGACGCCGTCGGCCCGCCCGGGGCGAGCTGGGTGTGGGAGCAGCGGATCGTGGACGGGCATCCGTATCACCCCAACTGCCGTTCGCGGCCGGGGTTCTCGGTGGCCGAGCAGCTCGCGTACGGGCCGGAGCACGGGCCGACGGTGGAGATGGGTCTGGTGCCGGTGGACGACGCCCTCGTCACCGGTGACTGGCCGAAGTGGCTGCGGGACGGGGAGCGGGTGCTGATCCCGGTGCATCCGTGGCAGAGCGCCCATGTGCTGGACGCCCCGGTCCAGGAGGGTTTCGCGGCGCGTCCGTTGATGTCGTTGCGCACCCTCGCGGTGCCGGACGGGCCTCATGTGAAGACGGCGTTGAGCGCCCGGCTGACCTCGTCGGTGCGGGACATCTCGGTGTACTCGGTGGAGGCGGCGGACACGGTCTCGGTGTTCATGGAGGGGATGGCGGCCCGTCTCGACGCGCCGCTGCACATCACCCGCACGCTCGGTGCCGCGACGGCCGGTTCCCCCGATCTCGCGGCGGTGGTGCGGGAGTCGCCGGACGAGTACGCGGGGACGGGGGAGCGGTGCGTCCCGGTGGCCGCCCTTCCGCTGACCGGGCTGCCCGGAAAGGCGTCCTGGTTCGCCGAGTTCACCCGTCTCGTCCTGACCGTGGGGCTGCGGCTGCTGGAACTCGGGGTGGCCCTTGAGGCGCACGGCCAGAACCTGCTCGTGATCCTCGACCGCGCGGACGCCCCCGTCCGGCTGGTCTACCGCGACCTGGCCGACATCCGGGTGAGCCCGGCCCGGCTGGCCCGCCACGGCGTCCCGCTCCCCCGGCTGTCCGGACGGATCGTCACGGACGACGAGACCGCCCTGCGCCGCAAGCTCTTCGGTTCACTCGTGGGCGGCACGCTGGGGGCGACGGCGGGCTCGACGGCGGTGCTCCGTGCCGCTCTTGAGACGGTCGCGCCGGATCTTCCGCACACCGCGGACCTTCCCGCGCTCCTCGGCGAGCCGCTCCCGGCCAAGGCCCTGACCTTGATGCGGTTGTCCCCCGGTACCCCCGGTGACCTGTGGACACGGCTCCCGCAGCCGCTCGCGGGGCCCCGGTCGTCGTGATCCGGGACACCTCCCGTTTTTACGCGCGGCACCTTTGGTCAATAGGATCCGCCGATGATCACAAGAAAACGGCTGGCGGCGGGCGTCTGCGCCCTGCTCGCCGCCCTGGCCGCCGGGACAGCCTTCCCGGCCGGAGCGGTCGCCGACGAAATCACGGCCACCGCTCCCAAGGTCGAACTCCTGCTGGACGTCAGCGGTTCGATGCGGGCCCGGGACATCGACGGCGAGTCGCGGATGTCCGCGGCGAAGCAGGCGTTCAACGAAGTGCTCGACGCGACGCCGGAGGAGGTGCAGCTCGGCATCCGTACCCTCGGCGCCAACTATCCGGGGGACAACCGCAAGACGGGCTGCAAGGACACGGCCCAGCTGTATCCGGTCGGGACCCTGGACCGCACCGAGGCCAAGACCGCCGTCGCGACCCTCAGCCCCACCGGCTGGACTCCGATAGGCCCCGCCCTGCTCAAGGCGGCCGACGACCTCGACGGCGGTGAGGGCACCCGTCGCATCGTGCTCATCAGCGACGGAGAGGACACCTGCCAGCCGCTCGACCCGTGCGAGGTGGCCCGCGAGATCGCGGCCAAGGGCATCAACCTGACGATCGACACCCTGGGCCTCGTCCCGAACATCAAGGTGCGCAAGCAGCTGAGCTGCATCGCCGAGGCGACCGGCGGCACCTACACCTCGATCGAGCACAAGGAGGAACTCAGCGACCGCGTCAACCAGTTGGTGGACCGCGCCGCCGATCCCGTGGTCGAGCCGGTGGCCGTCGAGGGTGCCGATTCGTGCACCGGCGCGCCCCCGCTCAAGTCGGGTCTCTACACCGACCGCGAGGAGTTCGCCCAGCACCGCTGGTACCGCGTGGAGGTCGAGCCGGGCAAGGAACTGCGTGCCTCGGTGAGCATCTCGGCGGACCGTCAGGTCAACCCCGACTACGGAGTGCTGCTGCGCGCCGTCACCACGCACGGCCGGGAGATCGTGCGCGGCGAGGCGGCCGGGAACGGCCGCACCGATGTCATCTCGACCGGTCTGCGCTACCCGAAGGCCGAGAACGACGACGAGTACGGGGCCGCCGAGGTCGTGTGCCTCCAGGTGTCCAACTCCTTCTCCGCCGCGGCGGGCGTGAAGGCCACGCCCGGACTTCCGCTGGAACTGACCGTCGACGTCGTCGACGGCCCCGACCAGGCGTCCGACGTGGCCTCGTTCGGTCTCGGGCGCGGCTGGTGGCTGCTCGGCGCGCTGGTGCTGACCGGCTTCCTCGCGGGTGTGCTGTGGGGCTGGATCTCTCGCTGGCGGTTCTCGGTCTGGAGGACCAACTGATGCGTATCCGACGTGTGCTGAGCACCGCCGTGCTTCTCGCGGGGGTCGCCGCGGCGCCCGCGCTGCTCGGCGTCGCCGCTTCCCCGGCCGTCGCCGACGCCTCGCCGTCCGCGAGTCCGTCGGACGACGACGCCGCGCCCACCGAGGCCGGTACGTCGTTCCGTACGGCGACCGAGATCGAGCAGGGTGTCGAGGCGACCGCCAGCGGCTCCGCGGGTGACTACCTGTACTGGCAGTTCCCCGCGGACGCCGGACAGCGGCCCACCGTGAAGGCGACGGTGAAGCTGCCCGAGGCGTCCGAGCGCGCCTCCACCGAGACCTGGCAGATCGACGTGTACGACGGCCTGCGGCGCCGTCAGGCCTGCCAGTACGGCGCACAGACCCGGACGGCGGGTACGGACGCGGCCTCGGTGGAACTGTCCTGCACCCTGCGGACCGTTCGCTCCTGGGCGGAGACCTGGGCCGACGACCCGCTGCCGGGCACCTACTACATCCGGCTCACCGCGACCGGCCTCGGGGCGGGCGACCGGGGTCTGCCGGTCGGCGCGAAGGTCCAGGTGGACTCCAAGGACATCGGCGGTTCGGCCGCCGTCGACGGCTCGCTCGCCGAGCCGTTGGTGCCGGGCGTCGCCGTGGCCGCCGAGAAGTCCGACGAGGAGTCCGACTCCGCGACGGCCGTGTTGTCCTCGCTCGAGCCCGACGACGGCTGGACCTCCGGCTGGTGGTCCGACCGCTGGATCTGGACCGCGGCGGGCGGCGTCCTCGCGGCCCTCGCGGGCATCGGCGGATACGCGCTGACCCGGGGCACCGGACGGCCCTCACGGGTTCCGCCGGGCGCCTGACCCCGTGGCGGCGGAGGCCCGTCGCGTTCCCCGACGGGGAGCGCGGCGGGCCTTCGCCGTACGGGCCCCGCCGACTCCGCTCCCGCTCAGGCCCGTTGGGCCCCGCCCGGGGTGTCACATCGCGCGCAGCGCCTTGGCCAGGGTTCCGTCGCCGGTCACTTCGACGCTCCGCCCGCGCAGCGCGTCGAGCAGTGTCAGGGTCCCCCGGCTCAGGGCCTCGGCCGTGCGCGCGTCCAGCGTCAGCCGGGCGTCCGGCTCGCGCGGGGCGGAGCCGTCCCCGTAGGACGGGCCTTCCCCGGCGGCCGGCCACACATGGAACCGGCCCTCGTCCAGCTGGACTTCGATCAGCCCCTCCCCCGCCCCCACGGCGTCGAGACCTCGCAGCAGCGGAAGCGCGAACCAGTGCGCCCGTACGGCGTCGGTGGGCCGCCGCTCGCCGAGCGCGGGTGCGCCCCACTGCCCGAGCGCTTGGAGAACCGGCAGCAACTCCCTTCCCCGGGCGGTGAGTTCGTAGACGTAGGCCGCACCCGGAGGCGGCAGGCGGCGCCGGGTGGTCAGGCCGTCGCGCTCCATGTCCTTGAGCCGGGAGGCGAGCACGTCGGTGCTGACACCCGGCAGATCGGCGTGCAGGTCGGTGTAGCGGCGCGGTCCGCCGAGCAGTTCACGGACGATCAGGAGGGTCCACCGGTCCCCGACCGCGTCGAGGGCGCGGGCGGCGGAACAGTACTGGTCGTAGCTTCGGCGCGGTGACATGCGACGCAGTCTAGCTATCTTGTTGGACTTTCCAAGCTCCCACTTGGTAAAACCAAGCAACACCACAACCGGAGGGCACAGCGCATGGAGTTCCGGCAGTCGAGCAAGCTCAGCGAGGTCTGTTACGAGATCCGCGGCCCGGTGATCGAGCACGCCGACGCACTGGAGGCGGCGGGCCACAGCGTGCTGCGCCTCAACACCGGCAACCCGGCCCTCTTCGGTTTCGAGGCACCGGAGGAGATCCTCCAGGACATGATCCGGATGCTGCCCCGGGCGCACGGCTACACCGACTCGCGGGGCATCCTGTCCGCCCGCCGGGCCGTCGCCCAGCGCTACCAGGACCGGGGCCTGGACGTCGACGTGGACGACGTCTTCCTCGGCAACGGCGTCTCGGAACTGATCTCCATGGCAGTACAGGCCCTGGTCGAGGACGGCGACGAAGTCCTCATCCCCGCGCCGGACTACCCGCTGTGGACCGCCGTCACCACCCTCGCGGGCGGCAAGGCGGTGCACTACCTCTGCGACGAGCAGGCCGACTGGTACCCGGACCTGGACGACATGGCGGCGAAGATCACCGACCGCACCCGCGCGGTCGTCATCATCAACCCCAACAACCCCACGGGCGCGGTCTATCCGAAGGAGATCGTCGAGGGCATCCTCGATCTCGCCCGCCGGCACGGTCTGATGGTCCTCGCCGACGAGGTGTACGACCAGATCCTGTACGAGGACGCCGTGCACCAGTCGGCCGCGGCGCTCGCCCCCGACCTGGTGGTCCTCACCTTCTGCGGCCTCTCCAAGACCTACCGCGTGGCCGGCTTCCGGTCCGGCTGGCTGGTCGTCACGGGCCCCAAACAGCACGCGCGCAGCTATCTGGAGGGGCTGACGATGCTGGCCTCCATGCGGCTGTGCGCCAACGCCCCCGCCCAGTACGCCATCCAGGCGGCGCTCGGCGGCCGCCAGTCGATCCACGAACTGACCGCGCCCGGCGGCCGGCTCCGCGAACAGCGCGACCTCGCCTGGGAGAAGCTCAACGAGATCCCCGGCATCTCGTGCGTCAAGCCCCGGGGCGCGCTGTACGCGTTCCCGCGCATCGACCCCGCCGTGTATCCGATCCACGACGACGAGAAGTTCGTCCTCGACCTGCTGCTGCGCGAGAAGATCCAGGTCGTCCAGGGCACCGGCTTCAACTGGTCGAAGCCCGACCACTTCCGCATCCTCACGCTCCCGCACGCCGACGTCCTGGACACGGCGATCAGCCGGATCGGGCGGTTCCTGAGCGGGTACCGGCAGTGACGGGCCCGCGAAGGGGCGTGCGGCCGACCGGAGGAGCCGGTGCTGCGGTCCCGGGCGGCCGGTGTCACCGTACGAGGGACAGCGGCTGACGCAGGGACGGAAGGGCGCGGCGATGGGTGACCTGCTCCTCGTACGGCACGGTGAGACGGAATGGTCGATGTCCGGGCGGCACACCGGCTCGACCGACGTCCCGCTGACGGACAACGGCCGCGAGCAGGCGCGGCTGCTCGGTCCGCTGATCGCCCGGCACCACATCGCGGCGGCGTTCGTCAGCCCGATGCGCCGGGCGCGGGAGACCGCCCGGCTGGCCGGGGTCACCGGCGCACGCGTCGACGACGACCTCCGGGAGTGGGACTACGGCGGGTACGAGGGCGTCACGACCCTGGAGATCCACCGGGAGCGGCCCGACTGGTTCCTGTTCACCGACGGTGTCGCGGCCGGGCCGCCCGAGCGTCCCGGGGAGAGTCCGGACGAGGTCGGGGCCCGCGCCGAGCGGATGCTGGCCAAGATCGACGCGGCCCTCTCCGAGTCGGAGGGCAGCGTGGTCGTCGTCTCGCACGGCCACTTCCTGCGGGTGCTGACGGCCCGGCGGCTCGGGCTGTCCGCCCAGTCCGGCGCGCTCTTCCAGCTCGGCACCGGGACCATGAGCCGGCTCAGCACCGAGCACCGGCGGCATGTGGTGGCCGGATGGAATGTCAGACCCGACGCGTACTGTTCCCATGGACCGCTCTCCCCGCCGGAAGAGGGGTCGAACGGACCCTGACGCACGGCGGAGGCGCGCGCCGTGGCGGTCCCGGTGACGGAGGGAGCACGCCATGGCACGACCACCGACCGCCGCGCAGCGGCGTGTCATCGACGCGGCCGACCCCGTGAGCGGGCGGCTGAGGGGCACCGAGGCCCAGCTCGCCGCCCTGGTGCGGCAGGGCCTCGCCTTCCGTCATCCGCGTCCCCCGCGCGAGCACTTCCTGACACCGGCCGGGCATCGGCTGCGCGAGTCGTCCGGGGCCCCCGAGCCCGCCGTCGCCCCGGAGCCGTCCGCTCCGGCGGCGTCCGGGGTGTTCGCCGCGCGGATCGGCGGCGAGGAGGGCGCCGAGTCGGGCCCCGCACGGCTGCGTGAGGTGCGCGGCGCCTGGCAGGGGCTCCTGGAGCTGCGCCGGATGACCCGGCCGGACGGTGCCACCGACCTTCCGTGCGCCTGGGAGCGTACGCATCTGGTGCCGGCCGCCGCGCTCGCCCTGGAGGCCGCCGGGCTCCGGCCGGCCGGGGCGGAGGGCGGCGGCTATCAGGTGCGGGCGACCCCGCAGCCGGAGGCCGTCGCCGTGCGGGAGCCGGACCCCGAGGCGCTGCGCGCGTGCGCCGCCACCCTGGAGAAGGCGGGCTGGCAGGTCGGCGAGCACACGGAGCCGCGCACGGGCGCCCGGTACGTCCTGGCCTCACCCCGGCGCGTGTGAGATGCGCGTCCACCGGCCGTACCCGGCACCTCACCCGGGCGGGCGTGAGGTGCGCGTCCACCGCACCTACCCGGCGGGCCGGGTGCACGCCGGTCGGCCGAGGGGTGTGCGGCCCGAGGCGGTCGGACACGGCCCGCGCCCGTACCACTCGCCGCACAAGTCGCAGTCGTCGAAAGGAATGTCGTGGCAGAGCCGTTTTCCGTCCCCGTGACCGTTCGCGGGTACGAGACCGATGTGCAGGGGCACCTGAACCAGAGCGTGTATCTCCAGTACGCCGAACACGCCCGCTGGTCCCTGCTGCACGCGTCCGGGATCAGCCAGGCGGTGCTGGCCGCCCGAGGCGTGGGCCCCGTCGTGCTGGAGACGACCATCCGCTATCGGCGCGAGCTGCTCGCCGGCGACGAGGTCGAGGTGACGTGCGTCTTCGTCTGGGGTGAGGGCAAGACCTTCCGCGTCGAGCAGATCATCCGGAAGGCGGACGGCACCGTGGCCGCCGAGATCGCGGCGGTCGGCGGCCTGATGGACCTCACGGAACGCAAACTGCTGCCCGACGCCCGCAAGCACTTCGCGTCGATGGCCACCGACCCGGCCTTCTACGAGAGCTGAGCCCGGACCGCCCGGCCGGGCCCACGGACGCGGGCACTCCCCCGCCGACTCGACCGGCCGGGCGGGTCCTGCGCCCCGGCCGCCCCCTCACCACGGCCGGAGCACGAGGGACCCGGGAGCGGGCCACGGCGGACGAAGGGGCGGTGACCACCGGTCAGACCCCCGCGAACACCGCCCGGTGATCCAGCGCCCACTGCGCGTACGTACGCGGCGCCCGGGCCAGTACCCGCCGTACGTCGTCGGTCACCACCGCGTTGCCGCCCCGGCGGACGTACGCCGTGCCCGCCAGTACTCCTTCGGCGTAGGTGTCGGGCATCCCGGCCCGCAGGAGCCGCGCACGGAGTTCCCCCGGGGGTACGTCCACGGTGGTGACCGGACGGCCGAGGACCTCGGCGAGCGCGGCGGCCTGGTCCGCGGTGGTGAGGAGTTCGGGGCCGGTGAGGGTGTGGACGAGACCGGCGTGTCCGGGGGCGAGCAAGACCTCGGCCGCGACCTCGGAGACGTCCCGCGGGTCGATCACGCCCTGGGTCCCGGCCCCGGTCATGTCGGGTACCGCCTCGCCGGCCCGCAGGTCCGCCGCCCAGCTCAGGGTGTTGGAGGCGAAGGACGAAGGGCGCAGGACCGTCCACTCCAACCCGCTCTCCCGCACGGCCCGTTCGCCCTCCAGGTGCCAGTTGCCGACCGGGCCGAGCGCCGGGTCCCCGGTCCCGATGGCCGAGAGCTTCACGATCCGGCGGACACCCGCGGCCCGCGCCGCGGAGACGAGCATCGCGTCCGCGTCCGCGTCACCGGGCCCGAGGACGCCCACCGCGAAGAGGGCGAGGACTCCGGCCATCGCCGCCTGGACGGACGCGGGTTCGTGGTAGTCGCCGCGGACCACCTCGACCCCCGCGGGCGACGCCGCGCGGGCCGGGTCCCGGGTCAGCGCGCGCACCTTCTCGCCGCGCTCCGCCAGCTGCCGCACGAGTTCACTGCCGATGGTGCCCGTGGCACCGGTCACTAGGATCATGCCGCCCACCGTGCCCGGTGACCGCGGCCCCGCTCTAGGAGATTCCGGCACGGTTCCCGGGCCCGGACACGGCGGGGCGCGCCCTACCGTGGAAGGGTGACCCCTACGTCCGACAGTCCGCGAGGCACGGCCTTCGCCGCACCGCACGCCACGGTGCACGGCCCGCGGGGCGCCCTCGCGCACGGTGATTCCCCCGGCCCCGCGCGTCGGAGCACGGCCGCGAGCGCGTCGACCGGCGCGCAGGGCCTCGTGGAAGAGCCGCTGACGGTTCCCGACGCGCTGCGTCCGTGGTTCGCCGGTGTCGGGTTCGCCTCCGTCGACGAGGACCGGGGCGGACCGTTCACCCATGTCCCGGACGCGGCGACGAAGTTGGTGTTCCGGGTGGACGGGAGCGACGGGCCCGAGGTGCTGGTCGTCGGCCCCCGCACCCGCGCTTCGTACCACGCGGCGAAGCGACCGGCGTCCTGTGTCGAGCTGCGGCTCGGACCGGGCGCGACGCGTCCGCTCCTGGGCGTGCCGGCCGTCGACCTGGTCGGCCGGATCGCGAGGCTCGGCGACTTCCCCTCGGCCACGGCGCGCCTGCTGGCGAAGGAGGTCGTGCGGCCGGAACGCGGACAGGTGGTTCCCCGGCTGGCCGACGCCCTGCGGAAGTGGCCGCCGCCGGACGATCCGGCTCGTTCCGGACTGCTGCGGGCGGCCGTCGCGGCGATGTCGACCGACCCGGATACGGGCCGCTTCCCTTCGGGTGTAAGGGAGTTGGCCCACCGTCTGGCCGTCAGTGAGCGGCAGTTGCGGAACCTCTTCGCCGACGGCGTCGGTGTCTCGCCCAAGCACTATGCCCGGATCGCCCGCGTCCGCCGTGTCCTGACGCACGCGCATCGGTCCCCGGACACCCCGTGGGCTCAACTGGCCGCCTCCACCGGCTATTACGACCAGTCGCACATGACGGCCGACTTCCGGGCGCTGATGGGTGTGCCGCCCACGGCGTTCTTCACCGGCCGTCTTCCGCCGGCCCGTCCGTGTCAGGCGTACGCATCGGCACGGGTACCTGGTTGAAGCCGTAGTAGACCGCGAGCAGTCCGTGCGCGGCCAGGGTCAGGGGCGCCGAGACGAAGGACAGGGCGACCGCCGCCGGATAGGCGAGGGAGCCGAGGGCGAAGCGGACACGGGTTCGCCGGGCGGCCTCCACGTCGACCCGGCCGTCGAGGAGCCGCCCGGTGCGGGTGAGGTGCCACCACACGGCCTGGAACGCGAGGGCCATGGCGACCATGACCAGGCTGTAGACGGCGGCGGCCACATGGGAGGCCCGGCCCTCGCGCAGGTACTCCGCGACCATCGCCGTCGGCCAGGGGATGGCGGCGACCACCATCAGCAGGAGCAGGTTCAGGAACATCAGGGTCCGGTCGACCCGTACGACATAGCCGAAGACCTGGTGGTGGTTGACCCACATGATGCCGATCACCAGGAAGCTGACGACGTAGGCGGCGTAGGAGGGCCACTGCTCCCCCAGCGCGTGCCACAGCCCGCCGTTCTCACCGGCCTCGGGAACCTTGATCTCCAGGATCAGCAGGGTGATGGCGATGGCGAAGACACCGTCGCTGAAGGCCTCCACACGGCCCGACTCGTTCATGACCGACTCTCCCCGTAGTGACCGCGTTCCGCGGATGTCTTCCGCGTGACCTTTGTGCCGTCCGTGCCGTTCATGCGCTCAGACCGTAACCCGGGGGGCCGCGCGGCCGGCCCCGAAGCGTCAACTCGCCCTCGCCCGACGGGTGTACGGCGTCTTCAATCTCTGGTAGGAAACTTTCCTAACAGTACGCGGCACTACTTCTCCCCTCAACGGAGGTACCGTGCACACCCCCCACACAGGCACTTCGCGTCGCACTCTGCTCACCCTGATCGGAGCCTCACTGATGGCGGCCCCGCTCCTCACCACCCAGTCGGCGACGGCCGCCGCGGTCGGGCTGGACGACCCGGCGAAGAAGGAGATCGCCATGAAACTGGTCTCCAGCGCGGAGAACTCCTCGCTGGACTGGAAGGCGCAGTACAAGTACATCGAGGACATCGGCGACGGGCGGGGCTACACCGCCGGGATCATCGGCTTCTGCTCCGGCACCCACGACATGCTCGACCTCGTCGAGCTGTACGCCCGGCGCAGGCCCGGAAACGTCCTCGCCCCGTACCTGCCCGCGCTCCGCGAGGTCGACGGCAGCGACTCGCACGAGGGCCTGGATCCCGGATTCCCGGCCGACTGGCGCCGGGCCGCCCAGGACTCGGCGTTCCAGCAGGCCCAGAACGACGAACGGGACCGTGTCTACTTCGACCCCGCCGTCCGGCAGGGCAAGGCCGACGGCATCGGCGCCCTCGGCCAGTTCACGTACTACGACGCCATCGTGATGCACGGTGACGGCGGCGACAGCACCGCCTTCGGCAGCATCAGGCGGCGCGCCCTGGCGAAGGCCAGGCCGCCGGCCCAGGGCGGCGACGAGGTGACGTACCTGAACGCGTTCCTCGACGCGCGGGTGTGGGCCATGAAGCAGGAGGAGGCGCACTCCGACACCAGCCGGGTCGACACCGGACAGCGGGTCTTCCTGCGCAACCGGAACCTGAACCTGAACACACCGCTGGACTGGAGGGTCTACGGCGACAGTTACCACATCGGCTGACCTTCGCGGCGCCGAGAAGGGGTCGGGGCGCGGCTCGTTCCTCGTGCCGCGCCCTCCGTGCGACCGTTCCGGGGCGCGCTTCCGCGCACGCCCCGGAACGGGTGCCGTGGACCCCGCTCGGGTCCGCGGCCACCGGCCGGGGGCCGTCCCCCTCGGCCGGAGTCCTAAGGCCGTCAGGCCCCCGCGGCGATCCGCGCCAGGCGCTGGGCCTCGGCCCGTGTGGAGCGGGCGACGGCGTCCTCGTCGACGAGCAGCAGCCGGCCGTCCTCGACGACCGGGCGGCCGTTCACGAGCGAGAGGGTGACCGGAGCGGCCGCGCCGAGGACCAGGGCGGTCACCGGGTCGGCGATCGAGGCGTGCGCCAGGGTGTCCAGCCTCCACAGCACGAGGTCGGCGAGCTTGCCCGCTTCCAGAGAGCCGATCTGGCTCGCGCGGCCGAGGACCTGGGCGCCTCCGTGGGTTCCGAGGCGCAGTGCCTGACGGGCGGTCAGGGCGGCTTCGCGGTGGGGGCCCAGGCGGTTGACGAGCAGCGCGTTGCGCAGCTCGGTGTGGAGTTCGCCCGACTCGTTCGACGCGGTTCCGTCGACGCCGAGGCCGACCGGGACACCGGCCGCCAGCATGTCGGGGACCCGGGCGATGCCCGCGGCCAGCCGGGCGTTGGAGGACGGACAGTGCGCCACACCCGTCCTCGTACGGGCGAAGGCGGCGATGTCGGAGTCGTTCATGTGGACGCAGTGCGCCATCCACACGTCCTCGCCGAGCCAGCCGGTCGACTCGAAGTACTCGGTCGGGCCCATGCCGAAGAGTTCCTTGCAGAACTGCTCCTCCTCCACGGTCTCCGAGCCGTGCGTGTGCAGCCGTACGCCCTTGCGGCGGGCCAACTCGGCGCCCTGTCTCATCAGTTCGGTGGAGACGGAGAAGGGGGAGCAGGGCGCGACGGCGATCTGGACCATGCTGTCGAAGGAGGCGTCGTGGTGCTCGTCGACGGTCGCCTCGGTGGCGGCCAGTGCCCCGTCCAGGGTCTCGACGGCGAAGTCCGGCGGCAGTCCGCCGTCCTTCTCGCTGCGGTCCATGGAGCCGCGGGCGAGGGTGAAGCGGACGCCGGTCTCGCGGGCGGCCCTGATGATGGCGCCGGACAGGTCTCCGGAGCCCTCGGGGAAGACGTAGTGGTGGTCCATGGCGGTGGTGACGCCGCCGCGGGCCATCATCGCGAGGGAGCCCTGGGCGGCCGCGTAGGCCATCCGCTCGTCGATGCGCGCCCAGGTCGGGTACAGGGCGACGAGCCAGTCGAAGAGGTTGTGGTCGGTGGCCAGGCCACGGGTGATCCACTGGTAGAAGTGGTGGTGGGTGTTGACCAGGCCGGGCGTGGCCAGGTGCCCGGTGCCGTCGACGCGGCGGACCACGTTCTCCAGGTGGTCGGGGGCCTTTCCCGCGCCCACCGATTCGATCCTGTTGTCGGCGACGACGATGTGACCCGAGGTGTACTCGGTGTCGCTCGCGTCCACGGTCGCGATGGCGCAGTTCTCGATGACGATGCGCTGGACTGCCACGGCGGTTCCTCGTTCTCTGCGTCGGCGGACGGACCCGGGGCCGAGCGGGGTGACGACCGGGTCCGTGGTGCTCTGGTTGCGCGGATGCCCCCGCCCCTCCCCTGGATCCGACATCGGCGCGCGCGTCGGGGGGGGGCGGCGGCCGTACCGCCGGGACGGTCCCGGGAGGGACCCGTCGGTGAGGTGCTCCTGGTCGGCTCCAGGCCGTTCGGGCCGCTACAGGTTGGTGAGGTCCACCGGGATGCGCGGTTCGCGGCCGTCGCGCAGGACGGTGCCCTCGATCAGCCCGTACGGACGGTCGGCCGCGAAGTAGACGGCTCCGTCCGCGGTGTCGTTCTCGAGGCCGAAGGGGGACAGGTCGACCAGGAAGTGGTGTTTGTTCGGGAGCGAGAAGCGGACCTCGTCGATCTCGTCGCGGTGGTCGATGATCCGCGAGCCCATCTGGTAGAGGGTCTGCTGGAGCGAGAGGGAGTAGGTCTCCGCGAAGGCCTGGAGCAGGTGCTTCCTGACCTGCTCGTAGGACGTGTCCCAGTCGGGCATCGGCTGCTCGTCGGCGGTCCAGTTGAAGCGCCAGAGACCGGAGACCCGGGTGGCCAGGATGCGGTCGTACGCCTCCTGGAGCGTCGTGTACCTGTCCTTGACGTAACCCCAGAACTCGGAGTTCGTCGAGTTCATCACGACGAGGTCCTTCAGGCCGGAGACGACCTCCCAGCTCTCGCCGTCGTAGGTGATCTGGGTGACGCGGGTCTCCTGGCCCTTGCGGACGAAGGAGTGCCCGGTCCCGTCCGCGCCGCTGGGCGCGGCGCCCGCGTCCGGGGTCCCGATGCGCTCCCAGGCGTACTCCTCGATCCGGATGCGCGCCGTCCTGATCGGCTCCTGCGAGGTGACGAAGTGCCGGGCGAGGTGGATGCCGAACCGCTCGGCGGACTCTATGCCGTGTTCCTTGGCGAAGGCGTACACCGTGTTCTTGGCGGTGTCCGTCGGCAGGACGTTCGCGTTGGAGCCCGAGAGGTGGACCTCCCGCATGTCGCCGCTCAGCGCGACGGACACGTTCAGGTCCTTGATGTGGTGCGTGGCGCCGTCGCGGGTGATCTTCACGACGCGGTTCTCGGCCTTGCCGTACTGGTTCTGTCCCAGCATCACGGGACGGGCGCCGTGGGAAGGATCGGTCATGTCTGCTAGCTCCCTCGGTAAACGGAGTAGCCGAACGGGTTGAGCAGCAGCGGTACGTGGTAGTGCTCGCCCGGCTCGACGGCGAAGGTGATCGTCACCTCGGGGAAGAACACTCCGGTGGCACCGCTGTCCCGGTTCGCGGGGGCGTCCTGCTGCGCATCGGCTTGCCTGTTCGCTGAATCCGACTCGAAGTACTCCTCGACCGCGAAGTCGAGCCGTACGTGGGTCGTGCCCTCCGGCAGCGCCGGAAGGTCCTTGCACCGGCCGTCCGCGTCGGTCGTGGATCCGCCGAGCGTCTGCCAGCGGGCCTCGCGCCCGGCACGGGCGGCGAGCCGGACGGCGACGCCCGCGGCGGGGCGGCCGACGCTGGTGTCCAGGATGTGGGTGGACACGGAGGCGGTGGTGTCGGTGCTCATGCCTCTTCCTCCTGTACGGGATCGCCCTGCAGGAGTCCGCCCCGCACGAGTCCGCCGAGCCGGATGCGGTTGATCTTCCCCAGTTCGGCGCGGACGATCTCACGTTCCCGCTCGGCGGGGTTGCCGATCCGTTCCTTGACCGCGTCGCGCATCTGCTCGCCGGTCCGGCCGGTGGCGCAGACGAGGAAGACGTGGCCGAACTTCTCCTGGTAGGCCAGGTTCAGTTCGAGCATCTCGTGCCTCAGCTCCTCGGAGGCGCCGGCCATGCCGCGCTGTTCCCTGGAAGAGGTCGGATCGCCGGGCTTCGGGCGCCCGATGGGCGGATGCCCGGCCATCGCCTCGGCCAGGTCCGCGGCGGTGAGCTCGGCCATGGCGGCGTCGCTCGCGGCGTACAGGTCGGCGTCGGTGGCGCAGGGCCGGGCGGCGAGCAGCCGTTCGGCCCACGCCCGGGAGGCGCACACCTCGTGCAGGGCGGCGAGGGCCGCGCGCTCCTCCAGGGCGTTGAAGCGGGCGAGGCCGTCAGATGTCGTACGCGACGTCACGGGAAGCCTCCGTGGCCTTGTGCGGGACGGGCTGCGGATCAGCTAACGCCCTCGGAAACACGACGTCAACACTTTGTTGAAAACTTCGGGTTACGGGGACCGCCGGCCCGTCGTTCCGGACGGCGGTGGGTGGCGACGGGCCGAACCCAGCCGCCTCGCTACACGTTGTCGCCGGTCAGACACCTTTTTCGCGAGGCGGACGGTCGCCGGCGCGGAAGCAGATCGAACACGCCGGACACAGGACGCGGAACGCCTACGAGGGCTTCACTCCGGAACCACCCTCACGCCCGCGCGCCCGCTTCTCCTCCTGGGCGTTGATGTAGTTGTAGACGGTGAAGCGACTGACGCCGAGCGCGCTCGCCACCGTCTCCACGCCGTGCCGCACGGAGAACGCGCCACGCGCTTCCAGTATGCGCACGACCTCCTGCTTGGCCTTGCGGTCGAGCTCCGCGAGCGGCATGCCCCGCTTGCGTTCGAGGGCGGCCAGGATGCGGTCGAGCGAGTCGGCGAGCTGGGGCAGGCGTACGGCGACGACGTCCTCGCCCTCCCAGGACAGCACGACGTCATCGACGCCGGCCCGGTCGGGCGGCAGCATCTCGCCCCCCATGGCGTCGACCAGCGGCTTGACCGCCGCGACGAACGACGCGACGGAGGGGTCGCCCCCGGCCGCGGTCATCGGTCACCCTCCCCGGCTCCGCCCAGGACGTTCACCTGGAGCGAGATCCGGGTGGCGCCCGCCTCCAGGGTCCTGCGCAGCAGTGCGTCGACCGCGGCGAGCACGGTGTCCGCCCCGCCTTCCACGGTGTTGCCGAACGGACCGACGTCCACGGCGTCCAGTTCGGCCGCCTCGACCACCTCACGGGCGACCAGCGCGTGCCGGGGCGCCTCGTCGAGGTCGAAGGGCTCGGTCGTGAACTCCACTCTCAATCGCACCGACCCAACCTACTGGGCCCCGTGGACATTCCGGCAGGCCCGCTCGGGCCGGGCCGGCCCCGTGCGCCACTTTCCCCCGGCATCCCCTTGACAAGCCCCGAACCCCGACGGCAATCTTCCATTAGACAGAAACAAACTTCCACAATGCGGAAGCATGGAAGCAGTGCGGAATCACCTCGTCCCCCGGCCCGGTCGGAAACACGGCCGCCAGTACGGAAGGGAGCGCCGACCCCCATGGGATTCGCGGACCAGCGCTTCAACGTCAACCTGTCGATCCTCTACACGGAACTCCCGCTCCTGGAGCGCCCCGCGGCCGCCGCCGCGGCCGGCTTCGGCTCGGTCGAACTGTGGTGGCCCTGGGTCGACTCCCCCACTCCGGCGCGGTCCGAACTCGACGCCCTGAAGAGGGCGATCGAAGACGCGGGCGTCCGACTGAGGGGGCTGAACCTCTACGCCGGACAGCTGCCCGGTCCCGACCGGGGCGCCCTGTCGATCCCCGGCGAGGAATCGGAGAGGTTCCGCGCCAACATCGACGTCGCCTCCGACTTCGCCGGGTCGCTCGGCTGCGAGGCGCTCAACGCCCTGTACGGCAATCGCGTCGACGGCGTGGACCCGGCCGAGCAGGACGCGCTCGCCCTGGAGAACCTGGTCCTCGCGGCCCGGGCCGCGGACCGGATCGGCGCGATCCTCCTCGTCGAGACCCTCAACCGGGCGGAGTCACCGCGCTATCCGCTGCTCTCCGCCCCGGCCGGCGTCGGCCTCGTCGACCGGGTCGACGAGGCGACCGGCCTCGGCAACGCCAAGTTCCTCATGGACCTCTACCACCTGTCCATGAACGGCGAGGACCTGCCACAGGCGATCGCCGCGTACGCCGGCCGGACCGGCCACGTGCAGATCGCCGACACCCCCGGCCGCGGCGCCCCGGGCACCGGCACCCTCCCGCTGGAGGACCTCCTCGACCAGTTGGCCGAAGCCGGTTACGAGGGCCGGGTCGGGCTGGAGTACAAGCCCGGCGACCGGCCGAGCGCCGAGGCCTTCGACTGGCTGCCCGCCGAAGCCCGCGGCGACCGCTGAGCGCCGTTCCGAAGAAGCGGCCGAGACCGCAGAGAGGCACCTTCATGAGCCACAACCCCACGGACACCCGCCGGTCCACCCGGCCGGCGGTCGCCTGGATCGGTCTCGGCATCATGGGCTCGCCCATGTCGGAGAACCTGATCAAGGCCGGGTACGACGTCACCGGCTTCACCCTGGAGCGGGACAAGCTGGAGCGCCTGGCCGCCGCGGGCGGCACCGCCGCCTCCTCGATCGCCGAGGCCGTGCGGGACGCCGACGTGGTGATCACGATGGTGCCCGCCTCCCCCCAGGTCGAGGCCGTCGCGTACGGCCCCGACGGCGTCCTGGAGAACGTGCGGCCGGGTGCGCTGCTGATCGACATGTCCTCGATCACCCCGGGGACCTCGGTGGACCTCGCGAAGGCCGCGGCCGCGAAGGGGGTCCGCGTGCTGGACGCCCCGGTGTCGGGCGGCGAGGCCGGTGCCGTCGAGGCCGTACTGTCGATCATGGTCGGCGGCGAGCGGGCCGACTTCGACGAGGCCCGGCCGCTCTTCGACGCGCTCGGCAGGACCGTCGTGCTGTGCGGTCCGCACGGCTCGGGGCAGACCGTGAAGGCGGCCAACCAGCTGATCGTCGCCGTGAACATCCAGGCGTGCGCCGAGGCCGTGGTCTTCCTGGAGAGGTCCGGAGTGGACCTCTCCGCCGCGCTCGACGTCCTCGGCGGCGGTCTCGCGGGTTCCACCGTGCTGGCGCGCAAGAAGGACAACTTCCTGAACCGCGACTTCACGCCGGGCTTCCGCGTCGACCTGCACCACAAGGACATGGGGATCGTCACGACGGCCGCCCGCGACGTCGGTGCCGCGCTGCCGGTCGGGGCCGTGGTCGCCCAGCTCGTCGCGAGCCTGCGCGCCCAGGGCGACGGCGGCCTCGACCACTCCGCGCTGCTGCGCGCGGTCGAGCGCCTCTCCGGCGTACGGGTCTGATCCGGCCGGACCCCGGCCGGACCCCTGGAACGTCCGGGCCGCGGCGGCGCCGACATCTGTCCTGTCGCGCCCAGGGCGCCGCCGCGGCCCGGACCCGCCTACGAAGAACCCCGTGCTCCCCTCGCCCTCGAAGCGGTACCCGCCCCCTCCCGCGCCGCCCTCCGGAACACGGCGAGCGCGGGGAGGAAGTGGTCCGCGCCCTGCGCGAGGACCGAGATCCAGACGCGTGTACCGCTCTCGACGGGAGGCCGGGACGGTACGCGGGGCCCGCGGCGGATCGGGCGGCCCGGAAGCGACCCGGCCGCCCGGCAGGTCCGCGGACAAGAAGAGGACCGCGGCGGTGTGCGAGCCGGTGCGGTGGTGAAGGTTCCGCGACCCGCTTCCCGACCTGAGGGAAGCGACGTCCCGGTTCCGTCGCGTCCGCCGCGGTCCTCGCCGAACCGGCCCGCGCGAGGCCGCGCCCGGCGGCCCGCCCGGGCCCGCCCGCTCCGTCCGGCGGCGCGAACGTACCGGCCCGCCCGGCCTCGCGCCGTCGGACGGCCACCCCGCGCGCCCCACCGGCCGTGCGCGGGGTACGGGCCGGGCTCCGGGTGCGGATTCCGCCCACCCGCAGCAGCCTGGGAGCATGGAACTTCCCAGGATCGTGGTGCACGTGCCGGGGCTGGACGGGTCGCGGCGGGTCACCGAGGCCGACCGGGTGCTCGGCATCGCGTACCACCTCGACGACGTCGTCGAGATCCTGCGCCAGGCAGACGTCGACCTCGACGCGATCGAGGTCGAGGAGAGCGACATCATCGAATGGCAGGGCGGCGGCCCCGACGACTGGCCCGGACTCTCGGAGCACACGGGCGGCTGAGGACCGCGGACACCTGACCGTCACCGGACTCACGAGCCGACGCCCGGCAGCGGGCTCCGGACGGCGGGACGCCGGCGGAAGCGGGCGGGGCCGAACCCGGATGCCCGGTGTACGCAAGCGGGCGTAGCGTCCCTACGGAACCCTCAAATCAACCTCTGAACAGTGCCGCAGGTCTTCACTTGGCGCCGGATGAGGCACATTCTCATGCACACGGGGCCCGCCGACACGGGGGCGGCGGGTCCCCGACGGGGGTACGGGGGTACCACGGGGGAAGTACCGAAAGAGGGAGCGCGGCGGTCGGGCCTCAGGCCTTCGACCGTCGCGCTGTCGCATTCGGGGGTCCGGTCGACCGTCGCGGCCCGACGGCGCACGGGAGTGCCCCGGGCGCCGGGCGCCACGGCGTCGGCTTCACCGGGGGCGTGTCCGGCCGGGGCCCGGAAGACGGCTCGCACCGACCGCCCGGGGGTCCTTCAGGAACGGCAGGGCGTGCCGCAGGAAGAGCCCGGGACGTTCGTTGTACGGCTCGTGGGCCGTGGGCAGCACGACACTCGACGTCCCCGCCGGGAGCATGCGTCGGGCTCGTCGGCCGTCGAGGAGCGCGGGGACGACCGGGTCGCGGCGCCCCCACAGGAGCAGGATCGGCAGGTCCAGAGCCGCCGGGTCCAGGAGGCCGAAGTCCGGGTCGGCGAGCCCGCGCCAGAGGGCGCAGTGCACCGCCAGTCTGCGCTCGTCGTGGGGCAGTCGGCGGACCCGGGCGTACGTCTCCCGCGCGCTCGGCGTGCCGAGCCGGCCCAGGTAGGCGCGGGCCAGCGGGACGACCAGCCGGCGGGCGCGGGCGGGGCGGCCCATCACCTCGCGGCAGAACCAGCGGGTGAACGCGGTGTGCCGGGTGAAGCCCGCCGGGTCGACCAGCACGAGCGCGGTGACCGACGCGGCGCGCGGGCCCTCGGCGAGACGGCAGGCGACGTAGCCGCCGACGCTGTTGCCGAGCACGGCCACCTCCCGCACGCCCTGCTGCTCGGCGAGCGCGTCGATCACCCGCTCCGCGACCTCCACCAGCCCCTCGGGGGTGACCCGCCCCGGTTCGGGCGCGGTGGAGTCGCCGTACCCGGGCCAGTCCACGACGAAGGTGCGGTACCGGTCGGCGAGGGCGGGCAGTACGGCGTCGAAGTCGCGCCCGTCTCCGGGGTTGGCGTGCAGAAGCAGCAGGGCCGGGGCCCCGGGCGAGCCGGCGGCCCCTTCCGGCCGGGCGCCGGGATACGGGGACAGACAGCGTACGGCGATGTCGCCGAGGGGGGTGGGAACGGTCATCCGCATGGGGCGAGCATGCCGGACCCGCCCGCGCCTGGGAACAACGCGAGGAGGCGGCCCGGCCCGTGGGCCGGGCCGCCCCGGTCCGCGAAGGAGCGGGTCCGTCAGACCTTCAACGTCCTTGTCGCGGTGGGCGCGTGACCCGGCTCGGTCGCGATCTCCTCGAACTCCACCACGTTTCCGATGTCGTTCGTCCGGCTCATGGAGATGTTGGTGACGCGTTCCAGGATCGCCTCGACGACGACCGGGACCCGGAACTCGGCGGCGAGCTTCTTGGCCTGCTCGAAGGCGGCGCCGAGTTCGGCCGGATCGGTCACCCTGATGGCCTTGCAGCCGAGACCTTCGACGACCTTGACATGGTCGACGCCGTAGACGCCCAGCTCCGGGGAATTGATGTTCTCGAACTCCAGATTGACCTGGAAGTTGATGTCCAGGCCGATCTGCGCCTGCCGGATCAGCCCCAAGTAGGCGTTGTTCACCAGGACATGGACGTACGGGATCCGGTGCTGCGCGCCGACGGCCAGTTCCTCGATCATGAACTGGAAGTCGTAGTCGCCGGAGAGGGCGACGACCTGCGCGTCCGGATCGGCCTTGGCGACGCCGAGCGCGGCCGGGATCGTCCAGCCGAGCGGCCCCGCCTGGCCGCAGTTGATCCAGTGGCGCGGCCGGTAGACGTGCAGCAGTTGGGCGCCGGCGA
The DNA here is from genome assembly GCF_042889485.1 of Streptomyces sp. NPDC002580. Taxonomy (NCBI): domain Bacteria; kingdom Bacillati; phylum Actinomycetota; class Actinomycetes; order Kitasatosporales; family Streptomycetaceae; genus Streptomyces; species Streptomyces sp. NPDC002580. The sequence continues at coordinate 343,760 of NZ_JBIAQZ010000004.1, forward strand.
TCTGCGAGAGGCCGATGGTGGTGACGTACCGGGTCTCCGGGCCGAAGGCCTTGTTCATCTCCTCGTAGACGCGCTGCGGTTTCATCGGGATGTCGTCGAAGTGCGTCCGGCGCTGGAGGGTCGCCCGCTTCTCCTGCGCGGCGGCGGCCCACGCGGAGCGGTCGGGCAGCCCGCCCGCCGCCCTCGACTCCCGCGCCACCTCGACGAAGAGTTCCAGGGCCGCCTTGGCGTCGGAGGCGATTCCGTAGTCCGGGGCGAAGATCCTGCCGATCTGGGTGGGCTCGATGTCGACGTGCACGAACGTCCGTCCGGCCGTGTAGACGGACAGGTCGCCGGTGTGGCGGTTGGCCCAGCGGTTGCCGATGCCGAGGACGAAGTCGGACTCCAGGAAGGTCGCGTTGCCGTAGCGGTGCGAGGTCTGCAGGCCCACCATGCCCGCGTTGAGGTCGTGGTCGTCGGGCAGGACACCCCAGCCCATCAGCGTCGGGACGACCGGGACGCCCGTCAACTCGGCGAATTCGACGAGGAGTTCGGCGGCGTCGGCGTTGACGACCCCGCCGCCGGCCACGATGAGCGGGCGCTGCGAGGCGTTCAGCAGTCCGACGGCCTTCTCGATCTGGGCGCGGGTCGCGGCGGGCTTGAAGGCCTGGAGCGGCTCGTAGGTCTCGGGGTCGAACTCGATCTCGGTGAGCTGGACGTCGACGGGCAGGTCGATCAGGACCGGCCCGGGACGCCCGGAGCGCATGAGGTGGAACGCCTGCTGGAACACGCCGGGAACCTGCGCGGCCTCCAGCACGGTGACGGCCATCTTGGTCACGGGCCTCGCGATCGAGGCGATGTCCACGGCCTGGAAGTCCTCCTTGTGGATCACCGCGGTCGGCGCCTGGCCGGTGACGCACAGGATCGGGACGGAGTCGCCGATCGCGGAGTAGAGGCCGGTGATCATGTCGGTGCCGGCCGGGCCGGACGTGCCGACGCAGACGCCGATGTTGCCCGGATGCGTCCGGGTGTACCCCTCCGCCATGTGCGAGGCGCCCTCGACGTGCCGGGCGAGGGTGTGGTCGATCCCGCCGGCCGCTTCGAGCGCCGCGTAGAAGGGGTTGATCGCCGCGCCCGGCACGCCGAACGCGTCCCTGACGCCCTCGCGCTTGAGGATCTCGACTGCCGCGCGGGCAGCGGTCATACGAGCCATGGGGTGCTCCTGCCTCGACTGTCGGACTCGCGCTCCCGTCGCGCCCCGCGGAGAGCTGAAGTTCCGCATTGTGGAAAATAACTTCTACTATCTGGAAGCAATCTAGGTGTCGGGGCAAGGGCCGTCAAGGCCGGCGGCCGTGCGGGACGGGGCCGGTGGCCATCCCGCCGTTTCGCTGCCGGACGCCCGCTTCCAGGAGGACGATGGACGCGCCGACCGCCGAAGTGACTTCCAGGAGTGGGCCATGGCCGAGAGCATGCCGGTGCGGTGCCCGGCCTGCCGCCGCGAGCACCGCTACGCGGCTCCGTCCTATCCCTGTGTGTGCGGTGCGCCGGTGGAGCCCCCGCTCGACCGCCTCACCGAGCCGATCCCCGTCACCCACCGCGCCTGGGACGACGACTGGGCCTCCGTCCGCTGCGCCGGGTGCGGCCACGAGAGCCAGTGGCCGCACCCGGAACTGGGCTGCCCCTGCGGGACGACGCTGCGGATCCCCCTACGAGGGGAACGAGAGGGGCGGGAGGGACGAGAAGCGCGGGCCGACGAGGGCGGCGCGGCGGCGCGGGACGAGCGCGAGAGCGGTCGCCCGGGCGACGACCCGGGCGGTCGGCGCGACGCCGCCGGTGCCGGCCGCCGGGCGGGGGCGGCCGGGACCGGACCCCGCCGTGGGGACGGCCTCGCCGACGGGGCCGGGGCCGACCCTCGTGGCGAACCCGGCGCCGGAGCCGAGAGAGACGGAGCCGGCCGACGGAACGGCCGCGCGGACACGGCCCGGTCCGGCCGTCAGGACGGCCCGGACGGGACCGAGGCCGAGCACCGGCCGGCGTTCCAGCCGGTCACCATCCGCACGGCCCGCGACGCCGTCACCGTGGCCGCGCTGTACCTGCGCTGGCTGGGTTATCGCGACATCCGGCGGGCGGACCAGCGGCCCCCGTCCGGGATCGGGCTCGCCGCGCGCGGCATCCTGGCCCAGGTCGCCCCGAACGTCCGGCCGGCCTCGCTGCGCGACGTGGAGTGCCTGTGGCTGACGGCCATGACGGAGTCGGCGGACTGCGTGTTCTTCTCCCTGGCGGGCTACGCCGAGGACGCCCGTGCCCGGGCCGACACCCTCGGCGTCCCCCTCTTCGTCCTCGACCTCACGGGCACCCCGCAGCCGGTGAACAGCCCCGCCGCCGCGCTCATCGGCGTCACGGGCTGATCCCGGCCGCGGACACGGCCGCGCCGCACTCCGTCACCGTCGCGCGTCCGGGCACGGCGCTCGCACGGGCACTCCGCTCGTGACCATCACTCCTGGCCGGCGTACGTCTCCCGCAGTTCGATCTTCCGCACCTTGCCGGACACGGTCATCGGGAAGGAGTCCAGGACCCGCAGCCGGCTGGGGATCTTGTAGTGGGCCAGCCGGCCCTCGCAGAAGGCGCGCAGCTCGTCCAGCGTGAGGGGGTCGGCCGGATCGCGCGGGATGACACAGGCGAGCACCTCCTCGCCGTAGCGCTCGTGCGGGACGCCGACCACCTGGACGTCGGCGATCTTCGGGTGCGCGTACAGGAACTCCTCGATCTCGCGCGGGTAGATGTTCTCGCCACCCCGGATGATCATGTCCTTGATGCGGCCGACGATCTCGACGTATCCGTCCTCGCGCATCATCGCCAGGTCCCCGGTGTGCATCCAGCGCCCGGCGTCGACGGCCTCCGCGGTCTTCTCGGGTTCGTTCCAGTAGCCGAGCATCACGCTGTAGCCGCGGGTGCACAGCTCCCCGGCGCTGCCGCGCGGGCGGGTCACGCCGTCCACCGGGTCGACGACCTTCACCTCCAGATGCGGCAGGACCCGGCCGACCGTGCCCGTGCGGTGCTCCAGGTCGTCGTCCCGGCGGGTCTGGAGAGAGACGGGCGAGGTCTCCGTCATCCCGTAACAGATCGAGACCTCCGCCATGTGCATCTCGGCGACCACCCGCTTCATCACCTCGACCGGGCAGGGCGAGCCCGCCATGATGCCGGTGCGCAGGGTGGACAGGTCGTACGTCGCGAAGTCGGGGAGGTTCAACTCCGCGATGAACATGGTGGGGACGCCGTAGAGCGAGGTGCACCGCTCCTGCTGTACGGCCCTCAGGGTCGCCGCCGGGTCGAACGACGCGGCGGGGACGACCATGCACGCGCCGTGCGAGGTGGCGGCGAGGTTTCCCATGACCATGCCGAAGCAGTGGTAGAAGGGCACGGGGATGCAGACCCGGTCCTGCTCCGAGTAGGAGATCGACTCGCCCACGAAGTAGCCGTTGTTGAGGATGTTGTGGTGGGAGAGCGTCGCCCCCTTCGGGAAGCCGGTCGTGCCCGACGTGTACTGGATGTTGATCGGGTCGTCGCAGGACAACTCGGCTTCGCGCCGCCGGAGTTCGTCGTGACGGTCGGGGGTTCCCCGCCCGGTCAGCCTGTCCCAGCTCGGGTCTCCGATGTACACGGTCTCCCGCAACCGCGGGCACCGGCCCCGCACTTCCTCGACCATCGCCCGGTAGTCGCTGCTCTTGTGGCTGAGGGAGGCGAACAGCAGGGAGATCCCGGCCTGGTTGAGGACGTACTCGACCTCGTGGGTGCGGTAGGCGGGGTTGATGTTCACCATGATCGCGCCGATGCGGGCGGTGGCGTACTGGACGAGCACCCACTCGGGGCAGTTGACCGCCCAGATGCCCACCCGGTCGCCCTTGGCGACTCCGGACGCGAGCAGCGCGTACGCCAGCTCGTCGACGTCGGCGCCGAACCGGGCGTACGTCCAGCGGCGGCCCGAGGGCACGTCGACCAGCGCCTCCCGGTCCGGCCAGGTGGCGACGGCCCGGTCGAGGTTGGCGCCGATGGTGTCCCCGAGCAGTGCCGTGCCGCTCGTCCCGTGCGTGTACGACGGTTCGCTCACCGGAAGTCCTCCTCGCGGTACTCGGCGTCCGAGCCGGCGGCCGTGGCCTCGCGCAGCTCGATCCGGCGGATCTTGCCGGAGACGGTCTTGGGGAGTTCGCCGAACTCCAGGCGGCGCAGGCGCTTGTAGGGCGCGAGGACCGCGCGCGAGTGCTCGAAGAGCACCTTGGCGGTTTCGGGGCCCGGCTCGTACCCGGCCGCGAGGACGACGTACGCCTTCGGGACGGCGAGCCGCAGTTCGTCGGGGGCCGGGACCACGGCGGCCTCGGCGACGGCCTCGTGCTCCAGGAGCGCGCTCTCCAGCTCGAAGGGCGAGATCTTGTAATCGGATGATTTAAATACATCGTCGCGCCTGCCGACGTACGTGATGTAGCCGTCGGCGTCGCGGGAGCCGATGTCTCCGGTGCGGTAGTAACCGCCGGCCATCGCCTCCGCCGTACGGCCGGGGTCGCCGTGGTAACCGGTCATCAGGCCCACGGGGCGTTCGGACAGGTCGAGGGAGATCTCGCCCTCCGGGGCGCCGGGCTCACCCGTCACCGGGTCGAGCAGCTCGACGCGGAAGCCGGGGCTGGGCCGGCCCATGGAGCCGGTCTTGAGCTGCTGACCGGGGCTGTTGGACACCTGGACGGCGGTCTCCGTCTGTCCGAAGCCGTCCCGGATGGTGACGCCCCAGGAGCGCCGGACCTGCTCGATGACCTCGGGGTTCAGCGGCTCGCCCGCGGCGACGACCTCACGCGGCGGGGTGCGCAGGCCGCTCAGGTCGGCCTGGATGAGCATGCGCCACACGGTGGGCGGGGCGCAGAAGGTGGTGACGCCGGCCCGGTCCATCTCCGCCATGAGGCGGCCCGCGTCGAAGCGCGTGTAGTTGTACAGGAAGACGGTCGCCTCCGCGTTCCACGGCGCGAACAGGTTCGACCAGGCGTGCTTGGCCCATCCGGGCGAGGAGATGTTCAGGTGGACGTCGCCTGGCTCGAGCCCGATCCAGTACATGGTGGCCAGGTGGCCGACGGGATACGAGACGTGGGTGTGCTCCACCAGCTTGGGGCGGGCGGTGGTGCCCGAGGTGAAGTAGAGCATCAGGGGATCGTCCGCGCGGGTGGGGCCGTCCGGCTCGAAGGCCGGGTCGGCGGCGGCCGTCTCCTCGTACGCCTGCCAGCCTGGGCGGGTGCCGCCGACCACGATCCGTGTGTAGCCTCCGGGCACCCCGTCGAACTTCGCGGTGTCCTCGGCCCGGACGACGACGTGCCGCACCTGGCCGCGCTCGACCCGGTCGGCCAGGTCGGCGGTGCCGAGCAGCGGGGTGGCCGGGATGACGACGGCGCGCAGTTTCATCGCGGCGAGGGCCGTCTCCCACAGCTCGACCTGGTTGCCCAGCATGACGAGCACACGGTCCCCGGCCCGCACGCCCCGGTCGCGCAGCCAGTTGGCGACCCGGTCGGAGCGCTCGGACATCGCGGCGAAGGAGACCTCGACGCGGGCGCCGTCCTCCTCGACGATGTGCAGGGCGGTGCGGTCGTTGTGGCGTGCGATGACGTCGAACCAGTCGAGGGCCCAGTTGAAGTGTTCCGGGCGGGGCCAGCTGAAGCCCTCGTACGCCTTGGTGTAGTCCGCGCGGTGCTCCAGCAGGAAGTCCCGCGCGGCGCGGAACTCCTCCGTGGCACCAGTCGTCGCCGTCATGTGTCCTCCTCGTTGCCGGACCGCCGCCTACCATCGTGTATTCCGTGTTGCAGGTCTCACCACCCCCGAACGGGGGGTGCGCCGCGACGAAGGGCGAGCAGGTGGCAGCAGACACAGCCGAGGCAGTGGAGATGCGGGGCGCGCTGGCGCGGCTGCGGCGCGTCACGGGGCTGCCGGTCGCGTTCGGCGGCCTGGCCGACCCCGGGGGCCGCCTGGTGCGCATCAGCGAGCTGAGCGGTACGGCGACGCCCGCGCTGAGCGCCCTCGCGGTGTCCTCGGGCAGCGGCCTGGGCGGCAAGGCGGTGGCCCTCGCCCGGCCCTGCACGGTGAGCGACTACCCGGTGTCCCGGCAGATCAGCCACGAGTACGACATGGCGGTGGCCACGGAGGGGCTGCGTTCGGTCCTCGCGGTGCCCGTGGTCGTACGACGTCGGGTGCGCGGTGTGCTGTACGGCGCTCTGCGGACGGCCCGGCCGCTGGGCGACCGCACGCTGGAGGCGGCCGTCGCGGCGGCCCGGGACGTGGAGCAGGCGCTCGTCGTCCGGGACGAGGCGCGCGCGCTGATCGCCCTCGCCCACGAGCCCGGCCCGGCGGCGGGGGGCGCGGCGTGGGAGGAGGTGCGCGAGGCGCACGGGGCACTGCGGGCGCTGGCCCCGCGGGTCGCCGACCCGGCGCTGCGGGCCGAGGTCCTGTCCGTGTGCGACCGGCTGGCCGAGGCGGCGGATCCGGCGGCCGGGGCCGCGTACGACGTCGGGCTCGCTCCGCGGGAGGTGGACGTGCTCGCCTGCGTCGCGACGGGCGCGACGAACGCGGCCGCCGCCGAGCGGCTCGGGCTCCGACCGGAGACCGTGAAGGGGTACCTGCGCTCGGCGATGCGCAGACTCGGTGCCAATACTCGTCTGGAGGCGGTCGTCGCCGCGCGGCGGGCCGGCCTGCTGCCGTAGCGGACCGCCCCTGGCGCTGTTCATTCAATCCGTCGGACCATGAAATGAGATATGCGCGACCGTTGTTATTTCCCTCACCTCCCCGACTGTCCGAAATTCAAAGAGACCTTGCCTAATATTGGCCAGGACACGACACGAGGGGAGCGGTGACCGTGCGAGGGGACTTCAAGGAACCTGCCAGACCGCGCCCCGACCTGGTCATCGGCCGGGAGGGGCTCTTCACGGCCGCCCGCGAGCAGCTCTCCACGGGCGGCAGTGTGCTCGTGCACGGGCCGGCGGGAATTGGAAAGTCGACCGTCCTGCGTGCGCTGGCCGCGGAATGCGCCGAATCGGCACGCACCGTCTTGCGCTGCTCGGCCACCGAGTCCGAATCCCACCTTCCCTTCCTCGCCCTGGCCGACCTGCTCGGGCTGGTCGTCGACGAGATCGCCGACCAGTTGCCCGCCCCGCAGCGCACCGCCCTGGAGTCGGCGCTCACCGGCCGTGGCGAGTCCACCCTCCAGCGCGACGGTCTCGCGCTGCGCCTCGCGGTGCTCTCCGCCTTCCGCGCGCTGGCCGCCCGGGGGCCGGTGCTGATCGTCGCCGACGACCTCCAGTGGCTCGACCCCGCCAGCGCCGAACTGCTCGGCTTCGCCGCCCGCAGGCTGGGCGGGACACCGGTGCGCATGCTGTACGCCGTACGCACCGGACCCGAGCCGCAGGATCAGGACCAGGACCGCTATCTACGCGCGTCCCCGCCGGAGACCCTGGCCCTGCGGCTCACCCCGCTGGCCCGCGCCCAGGTCGCCGAGCTCCTCGGCCAGCGCGGCTACACCGGCCTGCCCCGCTCCACCGTGCGTGACATCCACCGCACCAGCGGCGGCAACCCGCTCTTCGCCCTGGAGCTGGGCCGCGCCCTCGCCGAGTCCCCGACCCCACCGAGCCCGGGCGAGCCGCTCCCCGTGCCGACGTCGCTGCGCGCGCTCGTCCTGAGCCGCCTGGACATGCTGTCCGCCGAGGCCCGCCGCACCCTGCTGGTGGTGAGCGCGGGCGCCCGTCCGACGCTGGCCCTGCTGCACGCCGCGGGCCGGGAGAACGCCGAGGCGGAGACGGCCTCGGCCGCCGCCCTGGGACTCCTCGCCACGGAACGCGAGACACCCGGGATCCGGTTCGCGCACCCCCTCGTCTCGGCCGCCCTCTACGCCGAGGCCGACGCCCAGGAGCGGCGCGCGGCGCACGCGGCCCTGTCCCGCGCGGCCTCCGATCCCATCGAGCGGGCCCGCCACCTCGCGCTGGCCACCACCGGCACGGACCCCGCGGTCGCCGCCCGGCTCGGCGAGGCCGCGACCGCCGCCCGCGACCGCGGCGCTCCGTCCGTCGCGGTGGGGCTCGGGCTGCTCGCCGCCCGGCACACCCCGGCCGACGCCCGGCCGGGCGCGGACGAACGGCGCCTCCAGGCCGCCGTGGACGCGCTCACCGCCGGGGAGACCGACCTCGCGCGGGACATAGCGCGCCAGGTGCTGTCCCGGGCCACCGCCCCCGACGACCGGGTCCGGGCCTGGATGGTCGTCATCGAGGCCGCCGGACAGGCCATGGCCGAGATCGACGCTGTCTTCCCGCAGGCGCTCGCGGACGCGGGCGACGACCCCGGCCTGCTCGCCCTCGTCCGCTACCAGCTCGCCTGGCGGGCCCTGCTCATGGACGGCGAGATGGCCAAGGCCCGCGAGGAGGCCGCCCGGGCCGCCCGGCTCGCCGCCCGCGCCGGGGACCGGCGCACCGAACTCCTCGCCCTGGGCTTCCAGGCGCAGATGGAGACCCTGATGGGGCACCCGGACGCGCCGTCGACCATCCAGCGGGCGATGCGCGAACCGCAGGACCCCCGGGTCGCCTGCGACCACAACGGCGCCGGTGCCGCCCGCTTCCGCTGGCTGATCATGGGCGACCGGCTCGCCGAGGCCCGTTCGGCCATCACCGCGCTGCTGCGCGAGGCCCAGCGGCGCGGCATGGTCGAGAGCGAGCTGCACTTCCTGCGCGGCCTCGCCGAGACCGAACTGCGTTCCGGGCACTGCGGGCGCGCCCTCGACCTGGCCCGGGAGAGCCTGCGGCTGGCCCGCGACACCGGCATCGGCGAGGCGGCCACCGCCATGTTCACCTCGCTCGCCGAGGCGGCGGGCGGCGACCTGGAGCGGGCGCTCGCCCTCGCCCACGAGGCCGTGGACCGTGCCGAGGAGGACGGCGACCTGGTCTACCTCTCGCGTGCCCTGGGCGCTCTCGGACACGCCCAGCTGGTCGCCGGTGACGCGTCGGCCGCGGTCCGTTCCCTGCGCCGGGTCAGGGAGTTGGAGGAGGGACTCGGTGTCGTCGACCCCGCCCGCGGCCGCTGGCACGGGGACCTCGCCGAGGCGCTGGTCCGGATCGGCGAGACGGCGGAGGCGCAGGACGTCATCGACGTGACGCGCCGACGCGCGCTGCGGCTGGAGCGCGAGAGCGTGCTCGCCGTACTCGACCGCGCCGAGGCCCTCGTCCGGGCCACCCGCGGCGAACAGGGCCCGGCAGAACGCCAGTTGGCGTCGGCGCAGGACCGCCTCGCCAAACTGGGCTACGGCCTGGAGGAGGCCCGCGCCGCGTACGCCCTCGCCGGTCTGCGCACCCTCCCGCACGCTCTCGGCCCCGCTCGCGGTGGGACCGCGTCGCCCGGCCCCACCTCCTACGACGAGGCGGCCCGCCTCTTCCGCCGGTGCCGTGCGCTGCCCTGGCTCCGTCAGGTCGAGGCGGCCGCCACGCTCCCGCCGGTCGCGCCGCGCGTGGCCTCCGCCGCCCTGGACACCCTCGCGGCGACCGAGCGTCAGGTCGCCGCCCTGGTCATGGAGGGCGCCACCAACCGCGAGATCGCCGCCCGCCTGTTCATCAGCGTCAAGACCGTGGAGGCGACCCTCACCCGGGTCTACCGGAAGCTGGGGATACGGTCGCGGGTGGACATCGTGCGGCTGGCTGCGGAGCGCCGGCCCGACTGAACGCGCTTTGCGCGCCGCCCTCCGGGACCCGCCAGGCCGGTACCGCGCGGGTCGGCTCCGGGTGCGTCCCCTCGGTTCCGCCCGGTTCCGCCCGGATCCATGCCGAGCCGGTGAGGCTCCTCAACTGGCCCTGTCCCGACTTGGGCTGAATGGGCGTCAGCCGAAGCGGTCGCCGAGCCGGGGTCGACCGGGCTGTTGCCCGCGTCAAACACGGATCGTCCCCGACAAGGGTTTTCCCTCCCCCACGCCCACTAGGGGGTTCCCTCATTGGTGAGAGCGGTCTCACGCCCTAGCGTGTGGGAGTGCCGCTCGCTCGGGCACACGGCGCCCCACCCGCGGACGTCGTGCCTCACCCCCCACACCCGCGCGTCCCCCCACCGGCAACCTCCAAGGAGACCCATGTTCGGGCTCAACCGCGCCAAGAAGACAGTCGCGGTCTGCGCGGCGACCGCTGCCGCCGCCGCCACCGCCCTGCTCGGCGCCCCCTCCGCCGCAGCCGCGCCCCAGCCCATCGTCGGCGGCACGACGACCACGACGACCGCGTACCCGTTCATGATGCAGATCACCGACGCCTCGCAGAACCAGTTCTGCGGCGGCACCCTGGTCGCCGCCAACAAGGTCGTGACCGCCGCCCACTGCATGGTCGGCGAAACCACCGGCAGCGTCCGCGTCGTGGGCGGCAGAACGTACCTCAACGGCACGAACGGCACCGTCAGCAAGGTCAGCAAGATCTGGATCAACCCCGGCTACACGGACGCCACCAACGGCGACGACGTGGCCGTACTGACCCTGTCGACCTCGATGGCGTACACCACGGCGAAGTACGTCGCGTCCTCGGACACCGCCGTGTACGCGACCGGCGCCACGGCCCGGATCATCGGCTGGGGCACCACCTCGGAGAGCGGCGGCTCCTCCAACCAGCTGCGGACCGCGACCGTCCCGCTCGTGTCCAACTCCAGCTGCGCCGGCTCGTACGGCTCCGACTTCGTGGCCACCGACATGGTCTGCGCCGGCTACACCTCCGGCGGAGTCGACACCTGCCAGGGCGACAGCGGCGGCCCGCTGCTCATCGGCGGCGTGCTGGCCGGCATCACGTCCTGGGGCGAGGGCTGCGCGGAGGCCGGCTACCCGGGCGTCTACACCCGCCTGACGACGTTCTCCAGCCTGGTGACCGCACAGGTCAACTCGTAGCAACCCATGATCTCCTGAGTACCCCTCAGGTAACAGCCGGGGGGCGTTGCGAGCCTCCACGAGCGGCCCGCAACGCCCCTCATCCACCTCCGGCCCTCACCACTTCCCCGACCTCCGCCCCGGCCCCCCACGCGCCGGCCTCTCACTTGCCGGCGGACGGCTGCTTCCCCGCAGCGCCCCAACCGTCCGCCGGCACCTCAGGCTCCTGGGGCCTCGCCGACACCCACGCCAGCGCGAGGCCTCAGGGCCGGGCCACGGGGCCGAACCGGAGCTCGTACCCCTCGCCCTCGTGCATCGCCGCGAGCATCCGCTCCCCCTCCGCCGTGACCTCGTCCCGCCGCGCCTTCGTGAGTCTCCCGAAGGGTTCGACGACGAGTGCGCCGTCCTCCAGTTTCCACAGGCCGGCCAGGAATCCGTCGACGAGCAGGGTGCGGTAGGCCTGATTGCCCTGCCAGGTACGCCCCTTGAGATCGGTGGGGACGACCCGGGAGCGGTCGGCGTGGGACAGGAGCAGATTGTCGAACTCGGGCAGGAAGCGGGGCGGGGCCGGGGTCTCCGCGTCCGGGCGGGGCGCGTCGGGGAGGTCGAAGAGTTCGGCCCCGTTCTCGTCGCGGAACACGACCAGCTCCTTCCGGAGCCGCTCGAAGACCTCGCGGAGCCGGGTCAGGCCCGCCCAGGTCTGCATGTCCTTGACCGAAGCGGGGCCGAAGGCCGCCAGATAGCGGGGCACGATCGCGTCGGGGGCCGGGGCCGGCTCGGCCGGACGCCCCAGCCAGTGCTCGGCGGTGGTCAGGGCGACCTGGCCGCTCCGGCCCCACAGGCCGCGCGGGGTGACCTGGACGAGTGGCAGGGTGCAGCGGGCCGCGATGGAGAGGGCGAACGGGTCGGCGTCCGGCCACTCGGCGAGCAGCGCCTCGCGCAACTCCTTCATGGTGCGCGGCTCGGCCTCCACCAGCTCACGGCTGATCGCGGCGAGCCGGTCCAGGTCGACGCCCACGAGCCCTTTGCGGAACTGGCCCAGCTCGCGGTCGCGGGCGGCCTGCACCAGCGGCCGGAGGACGAGGGCGTCGTCGGCCGTGTGGGTGTGGATGGTGGAGCGCATGGTGACGATCCGGACGGCCTCGCGCGCTCCCATGGCGGCGGACAGCAGCTCCGGCCGGAATCCGTCCAGCCGGGCGGCGAGGGCGTAGTACGGCGGCTTCACGTTCTGCGCCTGCAGACCCAGGAGGTGCTCGATCGCAGCCGTCGCGGACAGCGGGGAGCGGCGCAACAGGAGCTGACGGTCGAGGGTCGCGCGGTTGAGGGCACGGGTCCCGAGCACGGGCGCCGTCGCGGTCGTCTTCGTCATGCCCAGCACGCTAGCGCCGCTCGCGGACAGCTTCTGTCCGCGACTTCCGCCGGGTCCCGATGTCGGCGAACGCTCACGGCCGTTTGCCCCGTATATCCTGCTCCGGGATCACACAGACGTACGTTCGACCCTGGAGGCAGCCGCGATGTCCGAGCGACGCGCCCACTCAGCCTCGAACGACCCGGAGGGCAGCGGCGACAGGGGCGACTCCGGGGAAGCGGGACAGCCCACGGGGCCCGGAGATTCCGCGAGAGCGGGGAACTCCGGGAGCGCCAAGGGGACGAAGCCCACCCGGATGTCCGTCTGGCGACGCGCCCTGACTCCGCCGTCCGCGCCGCCCCCACAGCCTCCGGCGCCGGCCGGGGCCCCTCCCGCGCCCGTACCCGCCGAGGTCGCCAGCGTCGTCCAGGCGGCCCTGTACCGGGACGGGGTGCGGGTGTCGACCCCCGCGTCGCTCGCCGATACCTTCCGCGAGCTGCGCGAGCGGCCGACCGGCATGGCGTGGATCGGGCTCGCCCGCCCGACGGAGGCCGAACTCCTCTCACTGGCCGCCGAGTTCGATCTGCATCCGCTGGCCGTCGAGGACGCGATGGAGGCGCATCAGCGTCCGAAACTGGAGCGGTACGGCGAGACGCTCTTCGTCGTCCTGAGCGCAGCCCGCTATCTGGACGCGGTCGAGGAGGTCGACTTCGGCGAGCTGCACGTGTTCGTCGGACCCGACTTCGTGATCACGGTCCGACACGGCGCGGCCCCGGACCTCTCGGCGGTGCGCCGCCGCATGGAGGACAGTCCGGAACTGCTGGCACTCGGCCCGGAGGCGGTCCTGTACGCGATCCTCGACTCGGTCGTCGACGGTTATGTCCCGGTGGTCTCCGGCGTCCAGAACGACATCGACGAGATCGAGACCGAGGTCTTCCGCGGCGACCCCGCCGTCTCTCGCCGCATCTACGAACTCTCGCGCGAGATGGTCGAGTTCCAGCGCGCCACCCGCCCGCTGGTCGGCATGCTGCACAGCCTGATGGCCGGCTTCGCCAAGTACCGCACGGACGAGGAGCTCCAGCGCTACCTCCGCGACGTCGCCGACCACGTCACCCACACCAGCGAGCGGGTCGACGGCTTCCGCCAGGCCCTCACCGACATCCTCACCGTCAACGCGACCCTGGTCACCCAGCAGCAGAACGCCGAGATGCGCGCGTTGGCGGAGGCGGGCTTCGAGCAGAACGAGGAGATCAAGAAGATCTCGTCGTGGGCGGCGATCCTGTTCGCCCCGACCCTCGTCGGCACGATCTACGGCATGAACTTCGACCACATGCCGGAGTTGCACTGGGTGTTGGGGTATCCGTTCGCGGTGCTGCTGATGGCGGGGGTCTGCACCAGCCTGTATGTCATCTTCAAGCGGAAGCGGTGGCTATGAGCAGTTGCTGCGAGGGGCTCCATCGCTGGTGAACGTGGCGCTGTCGCCGCGTCCACTGCGCTTGGGCCCCGCGCGAACGCCTGCCGGAACCGGACCCGGTCCCTCACACCACGCGAAGCCCGGCCGACCCGCTGATCACCACGCCACAGGGCAATACGCCTAGGACACGGTGAAGAGGACCTTGTCGTCGTCCGCGGTGGGGTCCGCCCGCTTGAGCGTGGCCCTGACGCTGGATCCGAGCTGGAGGTCCAGGCCGTTGGTCGAGACGACCTTGGCCAGCACGGCGGGGTCGGCCAGGAAGACTTTGCCCTCGCGCGGCCTGCCCCGCTCCGCGTCGGTGTCGATGACCGCGGCGTCGAACACCTCACCCACGCGGTTCTTGAGCAGCGCGGCCTCGGCCAGGTCCACGGTCTGCCGGTCCGCCAGGCCGCCCTTCCCCCGTGCCATGTCGCACGGGATGCAGGACAGAGCGTCGAGCACCCAGTTGGGCGGGGCCTTGTCCGCGCACGCCATCACGCACAGCTCACCGGTGTACCGGTCGACCAGGCGCCGCAGCGGAGCCGTGCAATGGGCGTACGGGGCCGCGATCGCCGCGTGCATCGTGTACGCCGGCTTCTGGTTGTCGCGGAAGACGGTGTACTCCGCCTTGAGCATCGTGCTCGTGGCCTCGGTGAGGAAGGCCATGTGCTGCTGGTTCCGGGGATCGAGCTTGCGGACCAGCGTGGCGTACGAGATGCCGGGCCGCCAGACGATGCCCAGGGCCTTCGCGATGTCGTGCAGGCGCTTGATCACGTTCTGATCGGCCTGCTCCTTCTGGGTCCGCAGGATGCCGGTACCCGTGTCGAGCATGATCTGGGCCGCGGACATCCCGGTCATGAGGGAGATCTGCTCGTTCCAGCCCTCGACCGGCAGCGCCGCCACGTAACGCAGCCGGAACGATCCGTCCTCGAGGGTGACCTCCTGGTCCGGCAGATTCACCGAGATGCCGCCGCGCGCGATCTCGACGGCCTCCCGCAGCTCGCCGATCTCGCGCAGCAGGGCGAGGGACTCCTCCGCCGTGCCGTTCTCGATGGCCTGCTGGGCGCCGGCGTAGTCGAGCTGGGCCCGACTACGGATCATGGCCCTGCTCACGGACGAGTCGGTCAGATTGCCGTGGGCGTCGAGGTCGTGCTGCCACAACAGGGCGGGGCGGTCCTTGTTCGGCAGCAGGCTGGCCGCGCCCTCGGAGAGGACGGGCGGGTGCAGGGGCACCTTGAGGTCGGGGAAGTACAGCGTCTCGATCCTGTCGCGCGCCTCGATGTCCAGAGGGCCGCCCGCCCTGACGAAGGTCGCCACGTCCGCGATGGCGTAGTACACGCGGTAGCCGCCACCGGGCCGGCGTTCCAGGTGCATGGCCTGGTCGAGGTCCTTCGAGGTCGGCGGATCGATCGTGAAGAACGGCAGGTGGGTGGCGTCCTTGTCGGGCAGGCGCGCCTCACCCTCGGCCTTGTCGGCCGCTTTGCGTACGCGCTTGGGGAAGCTCAGGGGGACCTTCAGCTCCGCGCGGAGTTCCTCCAGCGCGGTGCGCAGAGCGTCCTGGGCCTCGGCGGACATGTGCATCGGGCGGCGTCGCATGCCCCGAGCGTAGGACGGCGGTCACGAACCGGCACGGCGAGCGGGGCCGGGCGGCGGGGACCGGGGCGACGGACGAACGCGGCGGCCTTCCTCAGGTGGGCTCACGAAATCTGTGGGCGGTGTTCACTGCGTGGTGAGCATGCCTGTCCGCAGCCGGGTGAGAGTCCGCTTGAGGAGGCGGGAGACGTGCATCTGGGAGACGCCGAGGTGTTCACCGATCTGGGCCTGGGTGAGTTCGTCGACGAAGCGCATGTGGATGATGCGGCGTTCGCGCTCGTCCAGGCCGGCGATGAGAGGGGCGAGGGCGTGGAAGTCCTCGACGAGTTCGAGGGCGGCGTCGTCGGTGCCGATGAAGTCGGCGAGCGCGGTCTCGCCGTCGTCACCGGTGCCGATGGCGGCGTCGAGGGAGGCGGAGGCGTAGCCGTTGGAGGCCAGTCGGGCCTCGTTGACTTCTTCCTCGGTCAGGCACATGAGCTGGCTGAGCTCGGTGACGGTGGGGGCGCGGCCGAGTCGGCTGCGCAGCTCCTCGGTGGCTTTGGCCAGGGCGATGCGGGCTTCCTGGAGGCGGCGCGGGACGTGGACGGCCCAGCTGGTGTCGCGGAAGAACCGCTTGATCTCGCCCACGATGTAGGGAACGGCGAAGGAGGTGAACTCGACTTCGCGGGTGAGGTCGAAGCGGTCGATGGCCTTGATGAGCCCGATCGTGCCGACCTGGACCACGTCGTCCATCTCACCTGAACCGCGGTTGCGGAAACGGGCCGCGGCGAACCGGACGAGAGAGACGTTCATCTCGATCAGGGTGTTGCGCGCGTACTGGTGCTCGGCTGTGCCCTCTTCCAGGACGGCCAGTCGGTCGAGGAACAGTCTTGTCAGATGCCGGGCATCCTTGGGGGCGATCTGTGCGGGGTCGGTGATCTCCGGCAGTACGGCTGTCCGTGCTTCGGTCTTCTCGGCCATGGTCATGGCGAGTTCTCCCCCACGTTGTCGGACCCCCGTCCGCTGTCGGCTGTCGGAGCCCGGCTACGGCCGTGTACCCCGTCCTTGCGACTGTATGCCCGCGCCGCCGGCACCACCCTTGCGGTGCCGGCAGATCATGCGGTGCACATGCTCGGGTTCGGGAGGTCGGCGAGGGCGATGTGCGCGGTGACGCGTTTACCGACAGGCTCTCGGCGTATGTCGACCTTCTGCGCGACGGCCGTCACGATCTCCAGGCCGTGCCGGCCGATCCGCGCAGGGTCGGCCGCCTCGGCCGCGGGGAGAGACGGGTCGCTGTCCCAGACGGCGATCTCCAGCGTCGCCGCGCTGATCTCCAGGCGCAGCGAAGCGGGGCCAGGGGCATGTACGCGGGCGTTGGTGACGAGTTCGCTGACGACCAGTTGCGCGATTTCCACCGTTCTCGTGGATACCGCGACCAGACTCTCGGTGCGCGCCTGATCGAGGAACGCGGCGGCGAACTGTCGGGCGTCGGCGATGCGGTGGCCGCCACCTCCCAGATCGATGGTGGCTACCATCGGCCCGGTCACCGGCCGTTCGGCGTCCGGCGGTTCGCCGTCGACTGTTGCGCTCATCGGCTTGCCTCGCGTCCCTCTGTCGTCCCTCTGCCCCGTGATCTCGCCACGGGTACCCCACCTACGGTACGCACAGCAGAAGCACACGGGCACTTCGGCCGGTAGCACGCGGTGCGACCTCGAACCTGACCTCAAAGGCGTGAGGGCACCTTTCGAGGGCACACGGTTGCCCGGAGGTCGATGACCATGGTTCCCCTGCTTCTTGTCCTTCTGCTTGCACTGATCCTTTTCGGCGCAGGCTTCGCGATCAAGATCCTCTGGTGGGTCGCGATCGTGGTGCTGGTGCTGTGGCTGATCGGGTTCGTCGCCCGCCCGAAGGGCGGCACCGGTCGCTGGTACCGCTGGTAGCGACTCCGCCGACACGCACACGGCGGTCGGGGCCCACTCCTTGTTCTGTACGGGGTGGGCCCCTGCCGCGTTTCCGCGAGCGACTGGAATACGCCCGACATCCCATTTGATCGATGTGTCCGGTGTTTTCTCTTTTCTTCCGGGTACGCGATCGGTCGGCCGGGGTGGTGCCGTGACGCAGTCGGGAACCGGTTGCCTCCACCGATCGGCGGCACCCCGGCCCGCAGGCGGAGGAGCGGCACGGCTGGACCTCCCCGGCCCTGTCCGCACGGAACCTCATCGTCCGGGACCCGAGCCCGTCGCCTCGTCTCTGCGAGGATGTACCGCATGAGTGTGCGGAACAGGAACCGGGTGAAGATCTCCGGCCGGTCGGGTGGCCCGGTGGTGATGCTGGCACACGGGTTCGGGTGCGACCAGAACATGTGGCGCCTGGTGGTTCCGGCCTTGGAGCGCGCCTTCACCGTGGTGGTCTTCGACCACGTGGGGGCGGGCCGTTCGGATCGCTCGGCGTGGAGCAAGGAGCGCTACTCCAGCCTGGAGGGCTACGTCGAGGACGTCCTGGAGATCTGCCGGGAGCTGGATCTTGGGCCGGTGACGTTCGTGGGGCATTCGGTGAGCGCCATGATGGGCGTCCTGGCCGCGTCCCGGCATCCCGAGTACTTCGCGGGCCTGGTCCTGCTCGCTCCCTCTCCCTGTTTCATCGACGATCCGGCCGCCGGGTACCGGGGTGGGTTCAGCGCCGAGGACATCGAAGAGCTCCTGGAGTCGCTGGACGCGAACTACCTCGGCTGGTCGGGTGCGATGGCGCCGGTCATCATGGGCAATCCCGACCGTCCTGAACTGGGCGAGGAGCTGACCACCAGCTTCTGCGCCACCGACCCGGAGATCGCCCGCGTCTTCGCCCGGGTGACGTTCCTGTCCGACAACCGCGATGACCTGCCGCGGGTGACCGTGCCCACCCTGGTCGCCCAGTGCTCCAGTGACGCCATCGCCCCGCCCGGGGTCGGCGCTTTCGTGCAGGGTCGGATCGCGGGCAGCCGGCTCGTCACCCTGAACGCCACCGGGCACTGCCCCCAGCTCAGCGCCCCCGAGGAGACCACCGCGGCGATCACCGCCTTCGTGGAGACACTGCGGTGACCTGCGACGGCGACGGCGACGGCGACGGCGACCCGGACACGGAAGAACACCCCGACAGCCCGCGGGCGGGCGACGAATCGGCGCTGTTCTCCGCCCTCTTGGAGGACAGCGCCGAGGACCTCTACGAGAACGCCCCCTGCGGCTATCTGTCCACGCGGCTGGACGGGCAGATCGCCAAGGTCAACACCACCCTTCTGGACTGGCTCGGCTACGAACGCACCGACCTGGTGGGCCGCAGGCACTTCTCCGACCTCCTCACCGTGGGAGGCCGCATCTACCACGAGACGCACTTCGCGCCGCTGCTGCGCATGCAGGGCGAAGTCAGCGGCATCGCGCTGGAGATGAAGGCGGCCGACGGCAGCCGAATGCCCGTACTGGTGACGTCGACGATCAAGACCAGCGCCGACGGCCGGCCCCTGCTCGTACGCACCACCGTCTTCGACGCCCGCGACCGTCGCGCCTACGAACAAGAACTGCTGCGCGCCCGCCAGGAGTCCGAACGCGAACGTGAACGCCTGCAGCAACTCGCCTCCACCCTCCAGGCGACACTCCTGCCCCCCACCCTGGTGAACGTCCCCGGCCTGGACGTGGCCGCGCACTATCACATCGCCTCCATCGACCAGGTCGGCGGCGACTTCTATGACCTTTTTCCCCTCACCGACGGCACCTGGGGACTGTTCCTGGGCGACGTGTGCGGCAAGGGCGCGGCAGCGGCGGCCGTCACCTCGCTGACCCGCTACACCCTGCGCGCCGCGGCCGTCTACGACCCGGACCCGGCGGCGGTCCTGGGCAACCTCAACACCGTCCTCACCCACGAATACAACGGCACCGACCCCCGCTTCTGCACCGTCCTCTTCGGCCTCCTCACACCCGACGCCGAACAGAACGGATTCCGCATCACCCTGGCCGGCGGCGGACACCCCCCGGCACTCCTGATACGGGCCGACGGCACCGCCGACTACCTGCCCACCCCCGGCGGACAACTCATCGGGGTACTGCCCGACGCCGTCATCGCCACCACCACCTTCCGCCTCGCTCCCGGAGACACTCTCCTGCTGTACACCGACGGACTCACCGAAGCCCACACCGCCGACCACGGCGACCGCTACGGCGACGAGACGCTTCTCGACTTCGGCCGCGTCCTGGCCCCCACCACGGCCGACCGAGCCGTCACAGCCGTCCGCGGCCTCCTCGACACCCTCCGAACGGACGACGACACCGCCGTCCTCGCCGTCAGCGTGCCCCGAACCGACCGTCAAGAGCGGCAGTGAACCGGCTCAGCGTGACCCTCCGCACCACCCCCGCCGGCCCCGTCGTCGAGTTGGCCGGAGAACTCGACCACAACAGCGCTCCCGGCATCCGCGACCTCGTCACCGACCTGCCCATCGAAGCGGGCCGACAACTCGTCGTCGACCTGAGCGGCCTCACCTTCTGCGACTCCAGCGGTATCACCTTCCTGATCGCCGCCCGCAACCACGCCCTCGCGGCAGGAGCCACCATCGCCCTCGCCGGCGTCCCCGACACGGTCACCAGAATCTTCGCCATCATCGGCCTGGACCAGGTCTTCCCCCTCCACCTCACCGCCCAAGCGGCCGAAGCCGCCTGGCTGCCCCGTGCCGACTGAGCCGGCATGACGAACGAGATACCGGGAGCGCGCTTCACGACTGGCGTAGCCGTCGTCGGGTCAGCGCACGCCGCGATCTCCGCGCAGGAGTCATCTGGAGGATCCAGGAACCCGGACGGCCGACCTGGAGCCCGAGTGGCCACGCCTCCTCGCAGTGACGACTGAACGGGGCCTGGAACAACGGCCTGCCCCGAACCTCTTCACCACTCTTGCCGCCGAGACCGGGCCCCCGACCTCGTGGAACAGATGATCTCTGGCCTCAGGGAGGCCCCGGCGGCAGTGCAGGGGGCAGACGATTCCCAGCCGGTCACCTGGGTGGCGCACCGGGCGGGCAGGGCTGCGCGGGGCCGCGACCGGTCCCCGGTTCCGGTCGCGGCCCCGACCCGTGAAGGTCGGTCATCGGCGCATCAGCAGCAGCCACCCGCGGCGACAGATTCGCCGGCGGCTGTGTCGGTGGTGACCGAGGTGTCGCAGCAGACGCTGCCCTGGTGTCTGGCCAGGGAGTCGGCGTCGGCCTTCACGACGTAGACCTCCCAGGGTTCCTGGCCGGGGCCGTGGACCCAGACCTTGTCCTGGAGGGCGTAGCAGCAGGTGGTGTCGTTCTCCTCGACGGTGGCCATCCCTGCTTCGGCAAGTCGGGCGGTGGCTGCGTGCACCGCCTCGGTCGTCTCGACCTCGACGCCGAGGTGGTCCAGGCTCGTTGCCTCACCTGCGGTGCCTTCGACGAGGACGAGCTTGAGCGGGGGCTCGGTGACGACGAAGTTGGCGTAGCCGTCGCGGAGTTTGGCGGGCTCGGTGCCGAACAGTTTGGCGTAGAAGGCGATGGACGCGGCGAGGTCGGGGACGCGGAGGGCGAGCTGTACACGGGACATGGCGAGCCTCCTGCTGGCGATGGATGAGGTGGAGGGACTGGAGCCGTGGGTCAGCAGCCGCCGGACCGGGCCGGGGAGCCGATGCCGATCCGGAGCGTGGTCGGGGCGGCGCAGCAGCCTCCGCCGTCACTGTCCTGCGCGGCGGAGGGGTCGTCGAAGAGGCCGGCGCCGCCGCAGACTCCGGTCTCCGGCAGGGTCAGCTCGACCCGCTCGGCGGCCTCCTGGTCGCCGGCGATGGCGGCGGTGACGGAGCGGACCTGCTCGTAGCCGGTCATGGCCAGGAAGGTGGGGGCGCGGCCGTAGGACTTCATGCCGACGAGGTAGACGTCCTTCTCCGGGTGGGACAGTTCGCCCACGCCGTGCGGGTAGACGGTGCCGCAGGAGTGCTGGTTGGGGTCGATGAGCGGGGCCAGCTCGATGGGGGCCTGAAGACGCTCGTCGAGGCCGAGACGCAGCTCGGAGAGGAAGGACAGGTCGGGGCGGAAACCGGTGAGGACGATGACCTCGTCGACCGGGTCGAGGCGGCGGCCGTCCTCGCCGACGAGAACCAGGCGGCCGTCGGGGTCGCGCTCGATGGCGTCGGTGCGGAAGCCGGTGACCGCGTCGGCGTGGCCGTCGTCGACGGCGGCCTTGGCGGCGAGGCCGAGGGCGCCGCGGGCGGGGAGCTGGTCGGCGTTGCCGCCGCCGAAGGTGGAGCCGGAGATGCCCCGGCGCAGGATCCACACGCCCTTGGTGCCGGTGCCGTCGTCGGACTTGGCGAGGTCGGCGAGGTGGGCGAGCGCGGTGAAGGCGGAGGCTCCGGAGCCGATGACCGCGGTGCGCCTGCCCTTGTACCGGGCACGGACGGCCGGGTCCTTGAGGTCGGGCACGCGGTAGGTGATGCGGTCGGAGGCCGCCTTCTCGCCGAGGGCGGGCAGGCCGCTGGCGCCGGCCGGGCTCGGGGTGGTCCAGGTGCCGGAGGCGTCGATCACCGCGCGGGCGAACAGGCGCTCCTCGCGGCCGTCCGCGTGGGTGACGTGGACGACGAACGGCTGGGCCTCGCGGTCGGCGTCGACGATCCGGTCCCGGCCGGCCCGGGAGACGCCGGTGACGGTGGCCCCGAAGCGGACCTTCTCGCCGAGGACGTCGGCCAGCGGCTGGAGGTACCGCTCGGCCCAGTCCCCGCCCGAGGGGTAGGTGGCCGCGTCCGGCTTGACCCATCCGGTCGGGGCGAGCAGCTTCTCCGCGGCCGGGTCGGTGACCTCGCCCCAGGTGGAGAACAGCCGGACGTGTGCCCACTCACGCACTGCCGCTCCGGCTGCGGGCCCGGCTTCCAGGACCAGCGGGGTGAGACCGCGGTCGACCAGGTGGGCGGCGGCAGCGAGTCCGGCAGGTCCGGCTCCGATCACGACGACGGGCAGATCGGTGGTGACAGGCGCGTTCACGGTCGACTCCTCGTTGTTTCGACATCCGTCGATGGCTTGCGGTGTCAGCATGGCACCTGATTCGACAAGCGTCAACATAGACATCCATCTAATTCACTGTGCGGATCGAGAGCGCCCTGGATGGCCGTTCCGGCCCTCGCCAGGCTGGTTCGACGTGTGTCAACATAGACGTATGTCGAATACTGAGCTGTTGCCGCTGCTGGAGCCCGCCGACCAGGCTGTGGAACCCTGCTGCCCTCCGCTCGCCGAGCGCCCCTTCACCGCCGAGGAGGCGGAGACGGCCGCGCGGATGTTCAAGGCACTCGGTGACCCGGTGCGGCTGCGGCTGTTCTCCGCGGTGGCCTCGCACGAGGGTGGCGAAGCCTGCGTGTGCGACATCTCCGACGTCGGCGTCTCCCAGCCGACGGTGTCCCACCACCTGAAGAAGCTCAAGGAGGCCGGCCTGCTCAGCTCGGAGCGACGCGGCACCTGGGTCTACTACCGGGTCGAGCCGTCGGTGCTGGCAGCGATGGGCAAGCTGCTGACTTTCGCCCCGACCGCAGCCTGAAGGCGCCTGGGCGATCGAGGGGAACAGCACCGCGACCGGTCCGGCGGGCACATCGAGGGTGACCGCCGCATCGGTGTCTGCCGAGGACACCGGGTGTCTTTCTTACGGGCGGTCAGCAGGTCCCTGCGGTGTCCGTGCCCGGCCGCGCAGGAATGCGCGCCTGCCGGGCCGCACAGCACCCCTCGGTCGGCGACGAGCCCTGGGGGCGCCGTCGACCGAGGGGTACCGGGCGGGCCGGTGTCACGCGGCGGCTTTCCGGCCGGGCATGAAGATGAGCGCCACCAGCGCCAGCCCCACCACGGCGCCGATCAGCTGCATGCCGAGGAACCCGGGGACCGAGCGCGGTGCGATGCCGGCGAAGGTGTCGGTGAAGGCGCGGCCGATCGTGACCGCCGGGTTGGCGAAGGACGTGGACGAGGTGAACCAGTAGGCGGCGCCGATGTACGAGGCGACCGCGGCGGGCGCGAAGCGCAGCCGGTCGGTGCGGGCCAGCCCGAAGATCAGCAGGATCAGTCCGGCCGTCGCGACGACCTCGCCCAGCAGCAGGTGGCCCGCCGAGCGGTTGTGTGTGGACCACTTCACCAGCGGCGCGCCGAACATCGCGTCGGCCAGGAAGGCGCCGGCGATCGCGCCGATGACCTGCGCGGGGATGTATACGGCGGTCTCGCGCAGGGTGACACCGGCACCACGGCGGCGGGTGGTCCACCACTCGGCCAGGGTGACGACCGGGTTGAAGTGCGCGCCGGAGACCGGGCCGAGCAGAAGGATCAGGACGCCGAGGCCGAAGACGGTGGCGGTGGAATTCGCGAGCAGTTGCAGGCCGACGTCCTCGGTCAGTTCGGTGGCCTGGATGCCGGAGCCGACCACGATGGCGACCAGGGCCGCGGTGCCGACCAGTTCGGCTGCCGCCCTGGCGATCAGCGGGGGCGGAGTGGCACCCGGCGTGGACTGCGGCACGAGCCTGTCAGGGGCTGCGACAGATCCCCCGGCGCGGTCGCGCCCGGTGGCCTCGGTGGCGGTCAACAGGACTCCTCATTACGGGTCGCCGCAGGGGCGGGGATCAGGGACAGGACCGCTTGACGTTGTTCTCCGCGGTGGCGCGCGCGGTCTCCGCCAGATCGGCGAACTGGCCCGCGAGGGAGGCGATGACGTCGGGCCTGAGGCGGTAGTAGGTGAACCGGCCGCACGGCTCCGTGTCGACGACACCGGCCTCGCGCAGCACCTTCAGATGGTTGGAGAGGTTGGTCTGCCTGGCCCCCGTCTCCTCGGCCAGGTGCGTGCTGCAGAGCGTCTCCCCGGCGAGCAGGGTGACGATCCGGAGCCGGAGCGGGTCGGCCAGAACCCGCATCAGATCAGTGTCGACTGACATCATCATGGACTGATACTTTCACATCACTCCAGGCTGATACCAGCCCGAGGTGATGCCTGGGCTGCGGTCCGCGACACCTGAGCCCCGTACGGCATGACACGGCTGCTCAACCACCACGTGAAGGAAGAACCGATGCCCTCCAGCCCGCTCGCCTCCGTGCTGTTCGTCTGCGTCCACAACGCCGGCCGCTCACAGATGGCCGCCGGATTCCTCAGCCACCTCGCGGGGGACCGCATCGAGGTCCGCTCCGCCGGCTCGGCCCCTGGTGACCAGGTCAACCCGTCCGCGGTCGAGGCCATGAGGGAAGTCGGCGTCGACATCGCCGACGCCGAGCCGAAGATCCTCACCACCGAGGCCGTCCAGGCGTCCGACTACGTCATCACCATGGGCTGCGGCGACGCCTGCCCGATCTTCCCCGGCAAGAAGTACCTCGACTGGGCCCTCGAAGACCCCGCCGGCAAGGGCGTCGAGTCCGTGCGCCCGATCCGCGACGAGATCAGGGCCCGCATCGAGGCGCTGATCGCCGAGATCGACACCAAGCAGGAGGCGTGACCCCGCGACCGATTTCGGCACAGGCGAGGTCGCCCCATCACCATGAAGCCACGAACCACTCGGCAAGCTCGATCTGCACGCCAGCGGCGACCCGACGTGGCTGCAAAAAAAGCGCCGCATGCGGGGCCGCTCACAACGCCTGCCGCCCACGGCAACGGCTGCCCCTGGGGAGAACGAGGCGCGCCGGGGAGCGCGTGGGGAGAACCGATCGGATCACGCGGCACACCCGCGAAAGACCCATGTGCTCAGGTCGGAGACGATTTCGACCGCGTCGGCGCAGGCCAGGGCACCTCGGTGGACAACTTCAGATCTGAGGCGGTCGCGGCGGACGGCGCCACCGCCGGGCGTGGCTGCCGAGCAGGCGTCGCAGGGAAACCTGCTCGCTCCGCCCCGTCCGGTCACGAGACCATGGACGGATGGCGTCGACCGAACCAGCAGGCCGTGAGCTTCAGGACCGTGCCGTTCTCTGGAGCATGGGCGAGATCAGCGCAACCGATCTCGTGACCGCCGCCTGTGAGGCACTCGTCGCCGGCCTCGACAGCCCGGCCCTGCGGATGCTGGCCGCGTGCACACGGGCGGAGGCGGACTACGACGTCCACGACCTTCTTCCCCCGGCACTCGACGAATTGGGCCTCACCTCCTACCCGGCGGGCAGCGTTGCCGGGCAGGAGGCCGCCCTACGAGCACTTGCCGCCCGAACCCTGGCCGGTGAACTGACGCCCCGCGAGCTGGCGTTCCGGATCCATCAGCGCTTCGGGCACGAACTGCCCCTGGCCGAACGGCTCGCCGATCTCGACGACGAGTACGACTTCCTCGAATACGGCGACAGGACACCGGCACAGGTCGACGCCGAAGTCCTGGACGAGGCTCTGCGACTCACCCAGCATCCGCCTGCCGCACCCGAACCCACGGAACCACCGGCCTGAGGCACATCAGTGGACCGGTGGGTCCGCGGTGAAGGACTTCGGTTTCGCGAACCCACGGGACTCACGGTCCAGCGCTTCCGGGGCTGCCGGGGCTGCCGGGGCTGCCGGGGCTGCCGGGGCTGCCGCGAAGTGACAGGCGACTCTGGGCAATCGGCCGGCTGCCGACCCGCTCGTTCGTGCCTCGCCACGTCATGGTTCGTCAGATGCGGTAGGCACCCGGCGGTACTCCGTCGGCGGTTCCGTACCCGGTGGGGGCCAGCACCCCTGTCCCGCGCACGGGGGTCTCGGAGCCGATGGCCAGGGGGCCGAGGCCGACGGCTCGGGCGAGGGCCGGAGCCACGTCGAACACCTCCCGCTTCCACTCGTCTTCCTCGTCCTCCGAAACGTCGGCCGCGTCCCGATCGGGAGTGGGTCCCCGTTCGACGCGGCGATCCTCCAGCAGCCCGACAGCGGCTCGGGGCGATCGCCGAGAAGGCGGCGGTCCGCCGACTCCTTGCGACTCGCCCCGCACCCCGGCCCCAGCCACCGCTTCGCGCCCACGCGCCGAACCGGTCATGAGCGCCTGGTGGACCGGTGCAGAGGGGTGCCCGGCGCGTGAGGATCGGGTCCGGCCGACCGCCCGCTCGGTCTTCGTCATGCGGGCATCCACGATCGGCAACCCGTCGTCAAAAACTTTGACCGAGCGTGCAACCATACGAGTTCTTCACGAGTCACACACGCGCAGTACACGTTCGATCCCCAGGGGAACTCATGACCCAGCAGTACCCGCAGCAGCCGTCCCAGCCCGGCTGGAACGGTCAGCAGCAGCCTGTTCAGACGCCTGCGGGATGGGCAGGGCCTGGTGCTCCGCAGCAGTGGGGACCGCCGCCGCAGCCCCCGAAGAAGTCCAACACGGGGAAGATCATCGGGTTCGGATGCCTCGGCGTCATCGCCCTGTTCGTCGTGATCGGCGTCATCGGGGCCGCCGCGAGCGGCACCGACTCCACCGACGACAGCAACAAGGACAAGGCCGTCTCCGCGGCCAGTGGCAAGCCGAAGGCCGACCAGTCCGAGAAGGCGCCCGCGAAGAAGAAGGCTCCCTCGAAGGAGAAGCCGGCCGAGGGGACCAAGTCGCAGGCCGAGCAGTTCCAGGCATGTGTGGCCAAGTCGGGCACGCCGACGGAGAAGGCCGCGGTCAAGCACGTCGTCAAGGTGACCGGCACCGACAAGCGCAATGACATCCTCGACTCGGCCGAGGTGTGGACCGACTACACGGGCGGCTTCATGAGCGACAACGCGGGCGAGGCGAAGCTGATCGCGTCCGCGTTCACGTCCTGCTACGAGTCGAAGAACGGACTCGTGACCATCTACGGCGAGGACGGCGATCTGATCGCCAACGCCAACTACTGAGGGGCGCCGCTCAGCGGCTGCACAGCCTGGTCCACGTGAACCAGGCTGTGCAGACCGGCCTCATCCTTGTGACGCCTCACGCGGAGCCGCTCACCGCTTCCACCGCCCCCGGCGAGGGCCGTCCGCGGAGAGTCCGGGATTCGGCACGCCGCCGACGAACTCCCTCCGGACGGACGCGGCTTGTGACGGTCGGTCCCCTCTCGCCCGAGCCGGGCCGAGCGGCCGGACCGGCCCGGCCGAGCTCGCGTCGCGTCAGGCAGGCATGTACGCGAAGGCGAACAACCCCGCCGTCGTCCCGGCGAACAGCGTTTGGCCGTCCGCGGACCAGGAGCACGACCACACGGCGCTGTCGGTGCGCATCATGGTCAGGACCTCGCCGGTCGACGGGGCGTGGATCCGTACGGTCTCGTCCGTGCCACCGGTGGCGAGACAGGAGCCGTCGGGGCTGAAGGCCACCGCCCGCACCGGACCGCGGTGACCGTTCACCCGGCGCACCAGCGTTCCGGTGGACGGGTCCCAGAGCCGCACCGTCGTATCGCCGCCGCCGGCGGCCAGGCGGGTGCCGTCCGGGCTGAACGCCACCGCGTGCACCTGACCGGTGTGGCCGGCCAGCGTGCGCACCAGGTCGCCGGTGGAGGGGTCCCAGAGCCGCACCGTCGCGTCGTGGCTGGCGGTGGCCAGGAAGGTGCCGTCGGGGCTGAAAGCCACCGAACCCACCGGGCCGCGGTGACCGTTCAGGGTGCGGAGCATGGCGCCGGTGGAGGGGTCCCAGAGCCGTACCGTCGCGTCTCTGCTGCCGGTGGCCAGCCGGGTGCCGTCCGGGCTGAACGCCAGCGCGTCGAGCTGGTCGGTGCGTCCCCGCAGGGTGCGTACGGTCCCCCCGGTGGCCATGTCCCACAACCGCAGCGTCCTGTCGCTGCTGCTGGTCGCCAGCCGGGTGCCGTCCGGGCTGAACGCCACCGCGAGCACGGCTCCCCGGTGTCCGCGCAGGGTGCGGGTGATCTCGCCGGTGACGGGGTCCCAGATCGGCACGACGGTGTCGCGGCTGCTGGTGGCGACGCAGGAGCCGTCCGGGCTGGGGACGACCGCGTACAACTGGTCGGTGCGGCCGGTCGGCGGTACCGGTGTGCCGCTGGACGTCGGGTCCCACGCCAGGGCGATGCGGTCGTTTCCGCCGGTGACGAGGCGAGCGCCGTCCGGGCCGAAGGCCACCGTGAGCACCGCCCCGCGATGTCCGGTCAGGGCGCTGACCGTCCGGCCGGTGACGGTGTCCCAGATCCGCACCTCCGCGACATGGCTGCCGGTGGCGAGGCGGGAGCCGTCGGGGCTGAAGCCCGCGGCCCGCACCACGCCGGACAGTTCGTGCACGACCTCCTCTCCACCGGGCCCCCAGATCCGCAGCGTGCGGTCATTGCTGCAGGTCAGCAGGCGGGACCCGTCAGGGGTGAACGCCAGAGCGCGCACCGGCCCGCGATGGCCGGTCAGCACGCGCGGCGCCCCGACAGGCGTGGCGGGCCCGTCTCCCGGCCCGCGGCCCTGGCCGAGAGGCGGGACGCTCCAGATCCGTGCGGTCGCGTCCGCACCGCCGCCGGCCAGCAGCGAGCCGTCGGGACTGAACGCCACCGCGGAGACGAGCCCCCCGTGACCGGGCGCCGTGTGCAGTGTCTCGCCGGTCGCCGGATCCCAGATCCGCACCGTCGTGTCGCTGCTGCCGGTGGCCAGGAGCGAGCCGTCCTGGCTGAACGTCACGGCGAGAACGGGCCCGTCGTGCCCCCGCGCGGTACGCATGGCCCGGCCGGTGGCCGCGTCCCAGATCCGTACGGTCGCGTCACGGCCGCCGGTGGCCAGCAGACGGCCGTCAGGACTGAAGGCCACAGCGCGTACGGGCCCCTGGTGACCGGTCAGCGTGTGCAGGGCTTCCCCGGTGGCGGAACTCCATATCCGTACCGTCGTGTCGCGGCTCCCCGTGGCCACGCGGGCGCCGTCCGGGCTGCACGCCACCGCGTGCACCGGCCCGCGGTGACCGGTCAGCGTGCGCATCAGCGCGGGGTCGGGCAGGTCCGGCGGAGGCCAGCGGTCGACGAGAGCGGGAGTGCCGGGGGGAAGCGGTAGGGCGGGCCAGTGCGGGGCGCCGGTGACGCGGCTGCGCAGGACCGCGTCGAGGGCGTGCGGCGGGGTGGTGGGGGTGAGCAGGTGGGCGGCTTGGGCCAGTTGGCGGGCGAGGGGTCGGGCCGGAGCTCCCAGGCGGTCGAGATCGCGCCAGGGGGCGGTGGGGCCGCGCTGGTGCAGGCGGATGCGGACCCACCGGAAGTCCTCCGCGAGGGTGAGCGCCTGCGCGGAACGGCGGGCGTCGAGGAAGTGCTCGATGAGATGGTCCAGCAGGTAGCCGGCCGTGACCCGCCACCAGGGCGCCGCTCCGTCCTCCGCCGCGGGCAGGGAGGCCTCGACGGCGTCGAGCAGAGCGGCGTTCGCGGTGCTCAGCCCCGCGGGACCCAGTTCCATGCGCAGGTAGTCGCGGACGACGTCGTGGACGGTGACGGCTCCGCCGGTCACCGTGGTCTCGATGCCGAGCAGCGACAGGTCGGCCATCTGCTTGCACAGGGCGCGGGTGGCGGTCTCGTCGAGGCCGCCGGTGGCCTGCCACAGCGTCACCACCAGGTGGATGGGCACGCTCTCGTCCTCGGCGAAGACCCCGAGTTCGTTGAAGCGCTGCTCGGCCTGGTCGTGCGCGAGGAGTGTCGAGGCGGCGCGGATGCTGGCCCGTACGGCGGTGTTGCGCCGGTCGGGGTTGTTCAGGTCGAGGGTGCCGCCGGGGTCCTGGACTGCGGGGCCGTCGGCGCGCAGTCGCAGCAGGAGCGTTCCGGCCGCTGTGGTGGGGTCGGCTCCCGTGGCCGTCTGATCGGCGAGGAACTTGTTCGCGATGCCCAGCAGCAACGCCCAGCGTCCCGTCGCCTCGACCAGTTCGTCCACCACCTCGCGCCGCGGCGGGGCGGGCAGACGGTGGGTGAGCAGGAGCCGGGCCTGTTCCACCGTCATACGGTCGACCTCGATCCGCACCGCCGCGGCCGGGAGCACATCGGCCCTGCGCGTGGTCACCAGCCGGACGCAGGACCGCTCGGCCCCCCTCAGGAACGGGGTGAGCTGCTCGCGCTCCCAGACGTCGTCGATGATCAGCAGGGTCCGGGGCCGCCCGGCCAGGAGCGTACCGAGACGCGCTCCGGCCCGCTCGGGGTCCGAACCGCTCCCGCTCGTGTCGCCGGTGATCAGGCGGGTCTCCTCCGCGACCTTCGCGGCGATGGCCGCCCGTCCGCGCACCTCCCGGCCCATGGTGATCAGGTGAACGCCGCCCGGGAACCGGCGCTGCACCGAACGCTGGGCGGCCACGTACCTCGCCAGACTGGTCTTGCCGAACCCCCCGGCGCCGTGCAACCCGGCGGTGAGCGCCACCGGAGCGCTGCTCCCCCAGCGCCCTGCGCGTCTGCGGACCGCCTTGACGACGGCGGCCGATTCGTCCCGGTCCACCCACCACTCCGGCACCTCGGGCCGCGCCGGACGCGTGGTCGCGGCCGACGGTGCGCCCGGGACCGCTCGTAAGGAGACGACCAGGGCGACCAGTCCCGCCGTCGAGCCGAGGACACTCGCCACCGGGTCGGCGACACCCCAGCCGTCACGCACCGCCGTAACCAGCAGCCACACGGCGGCCGCCACGCACAAGGCGATGACGGCGCGTGTCCCCCAGCGTCCCCGAGATCCCATGGGACCCGATCATCCCCTCAGGCACCGGATGAGTTCCAGTCCCCCGCCACCGGACGGTCGGCACCACGCCGCAGGACCTCCGGCTCGACCTGCTTCCCTATGGGGACACGAGCGGAGGCGCACATGCGGGTGAACCCCATGACGGAGCACGGCGGAGACGCGGTGGACGAGGGGGCGATGGTGACGGTGGGCGTCGACCTGGCCGGACGTACGGGAACCACGGGCGTCTGCCGCGTGACGTGGGGCCGACGGCCCGCGGTCGAACTTCTCCCGGCCAGGCACGACGACGATCTCCTGGCGGCGATGCGGAGCGCGGAGAAGACCGGACTGGACGCGCCCCTGGGCTGGCCCGTCGCCTTCACCGCCCTGCTCGCCGCGCACCGGAACGGCGTCGAACCGCCCGCGCTCGCCCACCATGCCGCGTGCGCCGACGGACGTCCCGGACTCGGCAACACCTTCACTCACCGGCTGACCGATGACGTGGCGTGGAAGCGCACGGGGGCGGGCAGGCAACGTCCCCTGTCGGTGTCGACCGACAAGCTCGGTGTCGTCGCCATCCGTGCGGTCGGGCTGCTGGCCCGGTTGGCCGAGGGTGGTCCGGCCGTGCCGCGCGACGGCTCCGGGTCGGTCGCCGAGGTGTACCCGGCGTTCGCCCTGACGCAGTGGGGACTCGCTCCTGAGGTCACCTACAAGGGCAAGGACGCCACGGCCGCGCGGTCCCGGATCCTCGACGGCCTCGAGGCCGGTCTGGGCCTCGACCTCTCCGACGGGGTCCGTGGGCGTTGCGTGGCCAGCGACCACGACCTGGACGCCCTGATCTCGGCGGTCGTCGCACGGGCCGTCGCGCGGGGTCTGACCGAGGTCCCGGTCACCGATCACGAGCGGGCGATGGCCGCGGTCGAGGGGTGGATGCACCTGCCCCGTCGTGGCGTCGACCTCTCCGAGGTCCGTGGCGGCTTGAACTGTCCGCCCCTGTAGGGGAGTTGGCGTCCAGTCGAACCGTCCACAACCTCGGACGTCACGGGTCCCCGCCCGGTCGGCGGGGGCCCGTGACGAGTCGGCCGGGGGCCGTGACGAGGTGGACCGAGGCGAGCCGGGACCTACGCTCGGCGGGCGGCGTCCCGGCCGCCACGGTTCACCGTCCGCCGCCGTCCTGACGGCGGCGGCGATCGGTGGCTAGCTCAGGTGCCGGGTGAGGAAGCGGGCCGCGTCGTCCCCCGCGAACTGCGGGACGCCGGTGTGCCCGCCCATGTTGGCCTGCAGCGTCTTCTCCTTGGAGCCGAAGGCGTCGAACAGGTCGAGGGCAGCCTGCCGGTCGTTCCCTTCGTCGTCCCACTGCAACAGGACGTGCAGGGGAATGGTGACCTGGCGGGCCTCCTCGAAGACGGCGCGCGGGACGAGACTGCCGGCGAACAGAACGGCGGCCGTGACACGCGGCTCGACCACCGCCAGCCGGGTCCCGATGGAGATCACTCCGCCCGAGTAGCCGACCGGGCCGCCGATCCCGGGCAGCGCGAGGAGGGCGTCCAGGGCGGCCCGCCACTCCGGAACCGCCTGTTCGACCAGCGGGAGGACGAGGGCGTCGACGATCTCGTCGCCGACCGGCTCACCGGCTTCCATGGCCCGGCGCAGGTCCGCGCGGGCCTGGTCGACGGCGGCCAGCCGGGGCCGGTCACCGCTCCCGGGGAGCTCGATGGTGGCCGCGGCGAAGCCGTCCGCCACGGCCTGCCGGGCCCGCCCCACGAGGCGGGGGTACATCTTGCGCAGTCCGAGCGGGGGGTGGCCGAGCAGGATGAGCGGCGTCGGCGCGGACGCGGACGCCGATCCGGGCGTCCACAGGATGCCGGGGATCTCATCGAGGGTCTCGCCGAGGATGAACTCGCGCTCGAGAATGGTGTCATCGAGGCGTTGTTCAGAAGTGAAACGCATGGTCGTGCCTTTCGGGAGTGCTGTTGAACGGCGCTCCCGGACGACCTATCGCCCGACCGTGACTCCGGAGGAGAGCACCCATGTGAATACGTTCACGGGTACCACCTCCTCGTTCTCTCGCACGGCCTCCGGAAGGTTAGCAATGCTCGCCGCGATGCGCCAACGGGTTCCGGACCGGCCCGTACGTCCTCTGCGGCATGTCTTCGACGAACGGCAGGCGCTCCCCGTCCGGGCACCGCCGACGGGGGTGCCGGTGGGTTCAACTCGCCGCTGTGATGGTGACCTTGAGGTGCTTCATCAGCGGCTGGTCGCCCTGGAGGCTGTGGTCGCCGATCGCGCACAGCACGTCCGTCTCCGGCATGCAGCCGGCCGCGCAGCCCGCGGGATGTTGTACGGGACGGCCAGGCAGCCGTCGAGGGCGCGGTGGCTGCCGTCCTCGGCGGTGCTGACGGTCTCGACGGGATCGAACTCGGAGATGCCGCGTTCGCGCACGCTCGTCCTCGTTCACGAAGACGAGGGTGCGCGGGTTCTTGACGCCCCGGTAGCGGTCGTTGTCCGAGTGGACCGTCGTGTTCCCCTGGTCGTGGGACCGCCTGGTGCCCAGTGCCAGGGTGCCGGAGCGGGAATCACGTCGGGCAGCGGCGCCGACGAGGACTCGGCCTGGCCCGTGGGGGTGCGGAAGACCGGTTCACGGGCGGGCTGCTCGATGCGGAAGCCGAGCGGCAGACGGACCCGGCGGTCGCCGCCCTCGAAACCGTCGAGGACCTGGGCCATCGCGTCCCGGATCCGGTCGTAGTCCTCGGTGTACCACTCCCACGGGGTGTCGCTGTCCGGAAGCACGGCGCGCGCCGTGCCCGCGATGACGGCGGGCTCGGACAGCGGGTGCTTCGAGGCGGGGCGCTTCATGCCGACGGACAGGTGGACCATGCTCATCGAGCCCTCGGCCGAGGTGCTCTGGAGGCCGCCGCACTGGTGGTCCTTATCGGTCCGGCCCAGGCACGGCAGGCCCGTTCCAGCGGCTCACACTCTTGGCCGCACCCCAGCCGGCGGCGGGGTGACGGTACGGCTTGAACTCCGGTTCGCCCCGGGAGGTCGGGCCCCACGTGGGTTCCCGCCCCTCCTGCCGTCCTGGGATGCGTTCAAGAGTGTCACCGGGCCTAGGACTGGGGTCGTTTCCCGTGGTTCGCGGCGTGCTTGCGGCGACCCTTCTTCTTCCGGCGTCGCTTCGAGGACATGGGACCTCCCTCACTCGCAGGACATCGAGAGGTGTCCTGGGCTCTGACGGCCCACGATTCCATACATCACATTTCATCGCTATTTGACCGGATGGTGCATCGATTTGCGTGGATGTCGCGGGCGGCTCCGCCGTGAACGCGCCGCCCGGCACTACGGGTTCAGCCCTCCGGCCGGAAGGCTGAACCCGACTCCTGTACCTGGACTCCTGTACCTCGGCCCGCCTCGGCTCCTGTCCCTCGACTCCTGTACGGGGAGGTCCCGTTCGGAAGACCCCTTACAGGGAACTCGCGCGCTTCGAGGGGAACTCAGCCCTCGTAGCGGGAGGGGGGAAAGGGGTCCCGGGACCGGCGGGTGACATTGCCTGTGGGGATCCGCCCGGCGCGAACGTCCAGATCGATCTCGTCGCGCGCGCTCCTGTACTGAGATTCGGGGTCCTCCATCGAGCCGGGCACCAGACCGGCTTCCCTCCGCTCGCGCTCCGTACGCACCTGGAGCGCGTCGTCGTCGGCCCGCAGGGGCATGCCCCTGCCGTGGCCGGTCTCCGGGTCGCCTTCGACCGCCCGATTGGACTTGTGGTGCGTCATGCGCCGCCTCCTCAACTGACTCCCCGGCGTTCACGCGCCCGGGTACGCCTTCACTGTCAGGAGTCCTCCGTCCCGTCCTTCGCCCTACGTCCCTCGGTCGTTCGCGTTCACCGTCCCGCCGGCGCCGGTCTCCCGCCCGTTCCCCTGGCCCGTTTCGGGGCTCTCGCCCCGGGCGCCCTTCCGCACCGTGCGGTGGACGGAGCCGTCCCGCGCGTCGGCGACGATCGTGTCGCCGGGTTCGGCCTCGCCGCCGAGCAGGAGCTCCGCGATGCCGTGAGCCGCCCGTCGTCGAGGATCTGGAGCAGCGTGCTGAAGACGTCGGGATGCCCCTTCTCCGCCTCGTCGGACAGGACCACGCCGTACGGCTGTCTGCGGACCTTCTCGGTGAGCCGGCCGGCTTCGCCGTAGCCGACGTGTCCCGGAAGGGGTCGGACGCGCCGAAACCGTAGGACGACATCGACATGGGCAGCTCCCGGTGCGGCGATGAGTCCTCTCCACCATTTCGCGGTGCCTATTGCTCCGCAACCGGAGCGGGCCCCCACGGTTCGACGGCGCTGACCTGCGAGATTTCCCCGAGGGCAGGAGAACTCGCCCAGGCGAAGGGCGCGTTGACGGGCGCGTTGACGGACACCGAGAACGAGGGTGGAACGGGGACGGAACACGGGCGCGGACGGGCCGCGCTCCGACCCGTGGCCGTACCGGCGGCTCACGGGCCGCGGACCACGGACCACGGCGACACGGCGACACGGCGGCCAGGATCTGCCGGGCACGGCGCGGGTCGTTCGACGCGAACGTACGACGGGCCGGGGTCGTGGGCGGGACCTGGCGGGATCTGCCAATACGGGTGCCTCCCGCGACCTGCCGGTACGAGCGCGCGCCCCACGTCACCGGGGCCGACGCCACTGGGCGAGGGGCGACGCCCGTCCCGCCGGTGTCGCGACGCCCGCCCCGTCGGCGGGGAACCGCTGCGGCAGGCCCCGTACGGCCCGCGCGCCTCGTGCGGTCAGGCGGGGCTCTGGCCCCCGCCGGTGCCGGTGCCCGTGTTCGCGTCGGTCCACGGGTCGAGTGCCACCACGGCCTCGCCGGTGTGGACCAGGAACGTCAGGGTCTGGCGGAAGTACAGGTCGATGCCGATCGAGTCGTGGGCCGTGTAGCCGATGGCGAGATCCTCACCGAGCCGCAGTTCGTAGTCGCCGCCCCGGGTGGTGAGCAGGAAGGCCCCCTCGACGGCGGGCGCCCAGATCAGCCGGCCGTCGAGCATCCGGCCGAGATGGGCGGCGACGGGGTAGCCGTGGTCGGAGGTCTCGCTGACCGCCGTGTACGCCTCCGCGCCCAGCAGCAGCGCGTACGGACCCTGCACGCCTGCCAGCCGCAGCGTGCTCAGGGCGTGGCTGACGGCGTCCGGGAAGTCGCGCGGCTCGGCGGGAAGCCGGAGCACGGGGTTGGAGGTGCGGGCCCGAAGGCCGTCGACGCCCGCCGCCGTGTACCCGTTGAAGACGGTCTGGTCCTCGGCGAAGGCCATGGTGCGGGCGGCGTCCTTGACCGGTTGCCAGTCGGAGTCCTTCGCGCCCCGGTCGACGTCGTCGACGGCGGTGCGGCTCACCCGGAACGGCACCGTCAGCTCGACCAGGGGCTGTACCTGGCGCAGCCTGGCCGCGACACCGGGCGACGGCCCGTCGATGCCGGACAGGTGCCCCGTCCCCACGGCCGCGAGTTCGGGGCCGTCGGGACCCGAGACGTCCACGGCACGCCGCCCGGCGAGGTTGCGCCGGAAGGTACGGCGCGCCTCGTCCTCGATCTCGGTCCAGGCCGCCGGCGTGACGGGGGCGAGTTCGCGGTGCAGGTTGCCGGTACCGGCGCCGGTGCCGTCGAGCGTGGTCATGTTCAGGCTCCTTTGAGGCTGCCGATCCCCAGCGACCCGTCCCGTGCCGCCGGCTCGCCGGAGGCGGCGGGCGGATCCGCCGGCGGCCCGCCCGGAGCGGCGGGAGCGGCGGGAAGCTCGTCGAGGAAGTCGACGGTCGGCACGTGGAAGAGGCATCCGGTGACGGCGGTCGAGAAGTCGAGGATGCGGTCGTGCGGGGCCGGGCCGTCGCCGAGGAACATGTTCCGCAGCATCCGCTCGGTCACCTCGGGGGTGCGGGCGTAACCGATGAAGAAGGTGCCGAACTCGCCCTCCCCCAGGGCGCCGAACGGCATATTCTCGCGCACGATCTTGAGCTCGTCGCCGTTCTCGTCGGTGATGGTGTTGAGCGCTACGTGGGAGTCGGACGGTTTGACGTCGTCGGGGAGTTCGACGTTGGCCAGTTTCGTCCGTCCGATGACCCTCTCCTGCTCGTGCGACGGCAGCGCGTTCCACGCCCGCAGATCGTGC
Organism: Streptomyces sp. NPDC002580; assembly: GCF_042889485.1. NCBI lineage: Bacteria > Bacillati > Actinomycetota > Actinomycetes > Kitasatosporales > Streptomycetaceae > Streptomyces > Streptomyces sp. NPDC002580. The sequence continues at coordinate 380,659 of NZ_JBIAQZ010000004.1, forward strand.
AGGTACTTCTGGACGATCACGTAACTGCCGCCCGCGAAGGCGGGGTCCTCGTCTCCGACGACGACGGCCTCGGAGGCGGGCCGCCCCTCGGGGTTCTCGCTGCCGTCGACGAACCCGAGCAGGTCACGCTCGTCGAAGTACTTGAACCCGTGGACCTCGTCGACCACCGTGACCGCGCCGTCCAGCCGTTCGACGATCAGCCGGGCCAGTTCGAAACACAGGTCCATCCGGTGGGCCCTGACGTGGAAGAGGAGGTCTCCCGGCGTGGCCGGGGCCCGGTGGCGCTCGCCCGTCAGCTCCACGAACGGATGCAGCTCTTGGGGACGGGGTCCGTCGAACAACCGGTCCCAGACCGCCGATCCGACGCCGACGACGCAGCCGAGGTCGGCGGCGGGCGCCCGGAAGGCGACGGAGCGGCGCAGTCCCGAGACGTCCTCCAGCAGCCCACGGACCGTTTCCTCGTGCCCCGGCGTGACCGTGACCACGAGGAACACGGTGGCGCCGGCCGGTCGGGAGATCACGGCCTGTGGCTCGGCCAAGGGCCGGCCTCCTCACGGAACGGAAGGGAACGGAACGCGGAGGTGTCCGTCGGCGGCGGACCGGACGGGTGCCCCTCCCATCCTGCTGCGTCCCGGGGGAAAGCGCGCGGGGGCCGAGTGGAACGCGGGCTCCGTCAGCCGCTCACGAGGCCCACGACGACGTTGACGGCCGTGACGAGAACGCTGGTGCCGAAGACGTACGACAGAAGGCGGCGATCCCGGTCAGCAGTCCCAGGAGGACGTCGGTCGGCAGCCCGACGGCCGCGCCGACGACGGCGCCGGGGACCCACCGCGCCCGTCAGGCAGGGAACGGCGTCCAGGGGCAGTCTCACGCTCCCGCACGGCCGCGCCGGCCCGGTGCCCGCCGGTCGGCCCGGTGGGCGCCCGGCACCCACCACCCCTGAGCGGCTCTCAGACGGGGAAGATCAGGCAGCTGCTGGTCGTGTGGGCGAGCAGCCGGTCCGCCGCGTCGAAGAGCTCGGCCTGGGCGAGAGCCGTCCGGCGGCCGCTGCTCACGACCGTGCCGATCGCCCGGACCTTGCCGGTGTCCACGGTGATCGGCCGCAGGAACTTCACGCTCAGGTCGAGCGAGGTGTAGCCGCTGCCCCGGGGCAGCACGGACTGCACCGCGCAGCCCGCCGCGGAGTCGAGCAGGGTGGCGTAGACGCCCCCGTGGACGCTCCCGATCGGGTTGTAGTGCTCCTCCCCCGGCACCAAAGCGAAGACCACGCGTCCGTGCTCCACCTCTTCGAGGGTCATGCCGAGGGTCGCCGAGACCGGCGGAGCGGGAAGGCGTCCTGCCTGCATCTCCCGGAGGAAGTCGAGGCCGCTGTACCCGCCGACCGCGGCCGCGGAGACGGCCGGGTCCTCCCAGTCGTACGTGCGAGACCTGCCCATGACGCTCCCCGTCCCTCGTGATCAGACTTTTCTTTTCGAAGCTAGCCAGTCCGACGCCTGGCTGTCAATGTCACAGCCAGCCTACGATGGGGCACATGACGTGGCTCGACACAAGCACCGAGAACTGCACGGTCCGGCGGACCCTCGACCTGGTCGGCGAGAAGTGGTCGATGCTGGTCCTGCGGGACGCCATGAACGGCGTCCGGCGCTTCGACGACTTCCGGCGGCACGTCGGACTGTCCGAGAGCGTGCTGGCCGACCGGCTGCGGAAGCTGGTCGCGGCGGGGATCCTCGGGACCGTCCCGTACAGCGAGCCCGGCAGCCGCACCCGGTACGAGTACCGGCTCACCCGCAAGGGCTGGGACCTGTGGCCCGCCATGATCGCCCTCAAGCAGTGGGGCGACCGCTACACGGCGGACCCCGAGGGCCCGCCCCTCGACGTCGTCCACGCGGACTGCGGCGAGCCGGTGCACGCGGCCGTCGTCTGCGCCGCCGGGCACGGCCCGCTGATCCCGCCGGAGGCACGCACCCGCCCCGGCCCGTCGGCACGACGCGCGGACGCCGCCGACCGCTGACCGGAACCACGAGGGCGGGACGGACCGCCGGACGGCGGGCATGGAACAGGCCGGGCGGGGAAGGCGGGACGGACCGCCGGGCGGCCGACCAGCGAGGGAGGGCGACGCCCCGCCGCGCACCAGCAGCCAGGAAACGGGCCGGGATGCGAGTCGCCTCGTGGTGATGGCGCCCGGCTCGTGACAGCGTGGCCCGTACACGCCGTCCTCGGCACGTCGGCCATGAGCGTCCGCCCCACGGACGCCGGGTTCGCGTGACCGGTGGAGCGGTGCCCGTCGTACGGCGACCGCGGCGCGCCAGGGACCGACCGGTGGAGGAACGATGGCTACGGACACAGGGCCGCCGGCCCGCGAACGATGGGCGGCGCGGGTGTCACTGCTCGCGGCGGCACTCGCCGTGGCGGTTCCGCTCGTCTTCGGAGGCGTACGCGGGTTCCTGCTGCTCCTGGCCGCGCTCGCCGGCATGGCGGTCTCGGCGGCGGCCATGTGGTGGACGCTGACCCGGCGCGGCCCGGTGCGCTGGATCGCGGGGCTGCTGGCGGTCGTGGTGCCCCTCGCCGTCATCGTGGTCCTGGCGGTCACCCTGCTGTGGACCCTGCTGCTGTCCCCCGTGCTGTGGATCATCGCGGTGTGGAGCGGACGCTACGCACTGCGGAGCGCCCGTGGCCGGGCCCGGCCCATGAAGGAGTTCCGCACCCCACCGCCGCGGCGGCCGTTCCTCCTGATGAACCCCCGGTCCGGCGGCGGCAAGGTGGAGCGCTTCGGCCTCGTGGAGAAGGCCGAACGGCTCGGCGCGCGCGTCGTGCTGCTCGACCCGGAGCACCAGCAGGACGTCACCGAGCTGGCCCGGGAGGCGGTCGCGGACGGAGCCGATCTGCTCGGCGTCGCCGGCGGCGACGGGACCCAGGCGCTCGTCGCGGCCGTGGCCGCCGAACACGGCCTGCCGTTCCTGGTGATCTCGGCCGGCACCCGCAACCACTTCGCCCTGGACCTCGGCCTCGACCGCGACGACCCCGCCGCCTGCCTCGACGCCCTGACGAACGGCGTCGAACTCCGGGTGGACCTCGGCTTCGCCGGGGGACACCCCTTCGTCAACAACGCCTCCTTCGGCGCGTACGCGGCGGTCGTCCAGGACCCCGCCTACCGGGACGACAAGATCGGCACCATCCTGGAACTCCTCCCCGATCTGCTCACCCGGCAGCGCGGACCGCGGCTGACCGCCCGGGCCGCCGACACGACCCTCGACGCCCCGCAGGCGCTCCTCGTGAGCAACAACCCCTACCGCACGAACGATCCGGCCGGTCTGGGGCGCCGCGAGCGGCTCGACTCGGGAATCCTCGGTGTCCTCGGCGTCAAGGTGGACAGCGCGGTCGAGGCCGCCGCCCTCCTGCTCTCCCCGGACCCGCACGGCCTCTCCGTCCTCACGGCGCTCGAGGTGGTCGTCGACTCCGACAGCGACGAGCTGGAGGTCGGCATCGACGGCGAGGCCATGATCCTGCCCACGCCGGTGCGCTGCCTCGTCGAACCGGGCGCGCTGCGCGTCCGCGTCCCGAAGAAGCGGCCGGGCGTGCCCGCGGTCCAGCCCACGCTGGAATGGCGCCGGCTGCTCGCGCTGGCGCTGCTCGTGGGCCGCACGGCCGGCGTACGCCGTCACGGCCACCGCGCGACACCGGAGTCGGCCACCGACAAGCACTGACGCCCACCGATCACCCGCGCCCACCGACAGTCGCGTACGGCGAGGCGTCCGGTACGAAAACCGCTCCAAGCGTTGACGTGTCCCTGCCGGAATCCTATCTTCTGGTCGAAGCTCCGCACGGCGTCCGATATCTCGAACTTCGATCCGCCAAAGGGGATCCCCCGTGTTCCGCACCCGCCACCTGTTAGCCGTGGGAGCAGTGCTGTCGGCGCTGCTCGCCACGTTCCTCTCCCCGCCGGTGGCCGCACCGGCGGCCGCGGCCGCTGGCCGGCCGTACACCAATCCGGTCAAGTCCCAGAAGGGCGCGGATCCCTGGCTGGAGTACTACAACGGCAGCTACTACCTGGTGACGACGTCGTTCACCAACGAACTGACGATGCGCAGGTCGCCGACGCTGGCCGGGCTCGCCACCGCGCCCAGCGTGCGGATCTGGTCGGACACCGCCTCGGGCCGCGACGCCAACTTCTGGGCGCCGGAGATCCACTTCGTCGACGGCAGGTGGTACCTGTACTACTCGGGAGCGCGGAGCGGGGCCGCCTGCTGCGACACCCAGCGCACCCACGTCCTTCAGAGCGCGGGCTCCGACCCGATGGGCCCCTACACGTACAAGAACACCCTCACCGGCTCCAACCTCGACCCCGGCGGCTGGCTGATCGACGCCAGTGTTCTCCGGTACGGCGGCAAGCTGTACCTGGTGGGCAGCGGCTCGGTCGGCGGCAGCAAGCAGAGCCTGGTCATCGCGCCGATGAGCAATCCGTACACGCTGAGCAGTTCGGCCTTCACCGTCATCTCCAGCCCCACACTGAGCTGGGAGACCTCCGGCGCCCCCGTCAACGAGGGGCCCGAGCCCCTGTACCACGGCGGCCGGACCTTCCTCACGTACTCCGCCAGCTACTGCCAGACCGCCGACTACAAACTGGGCCGGCTCGAACTGACCGGCACCGATCCGCTCAAGCCGGCCTCCTGGACCAAGAAGCAGACCCCGGTCTTCGAGCGCGATGACGCGGCCGGTGTCTACGGCCCCGGCCACAACGGGTTCTTCACCTCGCCCGACGGCACCGAGAACTGGATCGTCTACCACGCCAACGGTTCCGCGAGCGGCGGCTGCGGCAACGGGCGTACGACCCGGGCGCAGAAGTTCACCTGGAACGCCGACGGCACGCCCGAGTTCGGCACACCGGTCGCCACCGGCACGACGCTGGCGGGCCCCTCCGGGGAGACGGCCACGACTCCGACGGCGTACACCGTGGTGAACCGCAACAGCGGCAAGTGCCTCGACGTGGAGGGCTCGAACTCCGCGGACGGCACGAACGTCTTCCAGTGGACCTGCACCGGCGGCGCCAACCAGAAGTGGCGTGTCGAGGACCAGGGCGACGACACCAGCCGCCTGGTGAACGCCGCCACCGGCAAGGTCCTGGACACCGCCGACTGCTCCGCCGCCGACGGCGCCGACCTGCGCCAGTGGAGCTGGCTCAACAACAACTGCCAGCGTTTCAGGCTCATCTACACCGGAAGCGACTTCGTGCGGATCACCAACGCCGCCAGCGGCAAAGTGGCCGACGCGGCCGGCTGCGGTACCGGCGACGGCGTCGACGTGCGCCAGTGGACCTGGCTCGACAACGCCTGCCAGCAGTGGCAGTTCAAGCCCACCGTCTGACACCGGGAGACCCACGACCATGCGACGCCTCATCGGCCGCCTGCTGACCGCGGTCCTCGCCACGCTGGCCCTGCTGGCCGGCTCCACCCCCGCCCACGCCGCCGCCCCCGCCTCCCCCGCGGTGACCTTCACCAACCCGGTGGCCGCGCAGCGCGCCGACCCGCACATCTTCCGGCACACCGACGGCTACTACTACTTCACCGCGACCGTCCCGACGTACGACAGGATCGTGCTGCGCCGGGCCACGACCCTCCAGGGACTCTCCACCGCGCCGGAGACCACCATCTGGACCCAGCACGCGAGCGGTGCGATGGGCGCGCACATCTGGGCGCCGGAGATCCACTTCATCGACGGCAAGTGGTACGTCTACTTCGCGGCCGGGTCCACCAGTGACGTCTGGGCGATCCGGATGTACGTGCTGGAGAGCTCCGCCGCGAACCCGCTGACCGGAAGCTGGACGGAGAAGGGGCAGATCGCCACCCCGGTCTCCTCCTTCTCCCTGGACGCGACGACCTTCGTCGTCAACGGGGTCCGCTATCTCGCCTGGGCGCAGCGCAATCCGGCCGAGGACAACAACACCAGCCTGTACCTCGCCAAGTTGGCCAACCCCTGGACCATCAGCGGGACTCCGGTGGAGATCTCCCAGCCCACGCTGTCCTGGGAGACGGTCGGTTACAAGGTCAACGAAGGTCCCGCGGTCGTCCAGCACGGCGGAAAGGTGTTCCTGACGTACTCGGCCAGCGCCACCGACGCCAACTACTGCCTGGGCATGCTCACCGCGTCCGCCTCCGCCGATCTGCTCGACACCGGTTCCTGGACCAAGGGTTCGCAGCCCGTGTTCCGGAGCAGTGCCGCGACCTCGCAGTACGGGCCCGGCCACAACTCGTTCACCGTCTCCGAGGACGGCAGGTCGGACATCCTCGTCTACCACGACCGGAGCTACAAGGACATCGTCGGTGACCCGCTCGACGACCCCAACCGCCGCACCCGTCTGCAGAAGGTCTACTGGAACGCCGACGGCACCCCCGCGTTCGGCATCCCGGTCGCGGACGGCGTCTCCCCGGTCCGGCTCTCCTCGTACAACTTCCCCGACCGGTACGTCCGTCACCGGGAGTTCCGCGCCAGGATCGACACGAACGTCACGGCTCTCGCCGACTCGCAGTTCCGCGTCGTGACCGGGCTGGCGGGCACCGGCACCGTCTCGCTGGAATCGGCGAACCACCCCGGCTACTACCTGCGTCACAAGAACTTCGAGATGTGGGTGGAGAAGAACGACGGCACCGCCGCCTTCAGGAACGACGCCGCCTTCTACCGAAGGTCCGGTCTGGCCGACACCGCGTCCGGCGTGTCCTTCGAGTCGTACAACTACCCGGGCAGATACGTCCGTCACTACGACTACCTGCTCTACGCGCAGCCCGCCGACACGACGGCCGCCAGGGCGGACGCGACCTTCTACACGGAGTAGGAGCCGGACGTCGAGGTCGCGTGGTGCGGGCCCGGGCCCGGTCACCGGCGAGTGACCGTCCCGGGCCCGGTCCGCTCCCCGGCGGATGACTGGCCCCGGTGATCAGTTCCAGCGCACGGGCAGCGTCCGATAGCCGTGGCCGATGAACGACTCCGCGAGGCGCGCCGGGCCGTCCGACGCGTCGACGCTCAGCGTGGGGAAGCGTTCGAAGAGGGCCGGGAGCGCGATGGAGGCCTCCAGCCGGGCCAACGGGGCGCCGACGCAGTAGTGGACACCGTGTCCGAAAGCGAGATGTTCCTTGTCGGCGCGGGTGATGTCGAAGCGGGACGCGTCCTCGCCGTGGCGCAGCGGATCCCGGCCGGCCGCCGCGTAGGTCGCCAGGATGGCGTCGCCGCGCGGGATCAGCGTGCCGTCCGGGAGCTTGATGTCCTCGACCGCGTACCGCAGCGGGAGGTTGGCGATCGAGGGGGCCCAGCGCAGGGTCTCCTCGATGACCTCGCTCCAGGGGATCTCACCGGCCGTCACGCGGGCGAGTTGGTCCGGGTGGGCGAGCAGGGCGTGGACGGCGTTGCCGATGAGGTTCACCGTCGTCTCGTGGCCCGCGCCGATGACGAGGAGGAGTGTGTCGATCAACTCGGTCTCGGTGAGCCGGGATCCTTCCTCGTCGCGGGCGGCGATGAGCGCGGTCGTCATGTCGTCGCCCGGCCGCTCCCGTTTCGACTCGACCAGCCGGGCGAGCAGTTCGTGTATCTCCCGGTAGGTGGCCATGGCCTGTTCGGGGCCGAGGGTGGTGTCCATGTTCGTCTCGATGAGACGGGCGATGTCGGCCCGCTCGTCCTCCGGGAGACCGAACAGCTCGCAGATCACCCGCATCGGGAGCGGGTGCGCGTAGGCGGACCTGAGGTCGGCCCGGCCGTCGGGGGCTTCGGCCATACGGTCGAGCAGTTCGGCGGCGATCTCCTCGATCCGGGGTCCGAGCGCGTCCGTGCGCCGCTTCGTGAAGGCGGGGGCCACCAGCTTGCGCAGTCTGCGGTGGTTGGTTCCGTACGCGGTGAACATGTTGGTGACGCCGACCCAGAGACTGACCCAGGTCTCGCGGTGGGCGCCGTCGATCCAGGCGGGCCAGTGCTGGTTGGGATCCTTGGAGACCCGGTCGTCGGCGAGGAGCCGCCTGAGCGTCTCGTACCGGGTCGGGAACCAGGCCGCTATCCCGCCCGGGAGTTCGACGAGGGCGGCGGCGGGCCCGGGTGCCGTGTCCCGCGGGGTGCGGCTCTGGCCGCGTAACCGCTCGGCCTCCCCGTGGATGTCGGCGCCGGTGGGATCGATGACGAAGGGCTGTTCCGGCACGTGGGCTCCTGTCGCGGGTGGGTCACCAGTCGAGGTGCGGCATCTCGTGCGATCGGTGGATCACGATCGGCCGCAGCGTAACCTGCCGGCCCGGGACGGCGCCGACACGGGACTCGCCATCAACGCCCTTATTTCACAAAGGAGTTGTGCGACAGCCGAGCGGACAGCGGATCTCGGCGGGAAGGGCTGCCGGGAGTCGCGATCCCCCGGCCGGTGGTGGGCGGGACGGCGCGGGACGGCGACGGCGTCCCGCGTACCCGCGTCAGAACACGACGGTCCAGCCTTCGCGTCGGGCCTGATCGGCGGTGTAGGAGACGCCGTGGACCTTCAGACCGTCGGCGTTCAGCAGGGTGATCCGGCCACCGCCGTTGCCCAGCTGGACGCCACCGGTCAGCGGCACCGACAGGCTCCCTCCCGCGGCCAGTGGCCCGTCCGGCACCGGGCACCTGTGGTCCAGTCGGTCGGCGAGGTGCCAGCCGGTGAGGTCGGGCGAGGCGTTGATGAGCGTCACGTTCTCGGATTCGGGGGCCGGCCCCCTGGGGTTGACCAGCGCCGCGACGATCCGCACCGGCTGCCCGCCGGGCTCGGGACGACCGCCTCCCCCTCCCCCTCCGTCGCCGTCGCCGTCGCCGGGGACGACGGAGTGTCCCGTGACGTCGTCCGTGTGCCAGGACTGGCTCTGGAAGGCGAGGAAGACGCCGACCCAGCGCGCCTGTGCCGGGAAGTGGATCAGCAGCCCGCCGTCCTGCCAGATCCCGTCGTCGCGCTGGAAGCGGGCGCTGTTGCCCTGGTTCATGTGGATGTCGTGCACACCGTTTCCGGGCAGGAAGCCGAAGACCTTGTCCCGGACGGCGGGTTCCGGGCCCCAGCGCTCGCCGAAGACGTACAGCGTGGCCCCCTGGCCGGCGACGGCACGGCGTACGTAGTGGTCGAGCAGGTCGGACAGGTCGTTGTCGGGGCCCTCCACGTCCGGCGGCAGCGTGCGCAGCCGCGCCGGATCGAAGAGGTTGCCGCGCACGAAGTCGAGGTTCGGGCCGCCGGGCCCCCCAGGCAGCTCGTTCCAGCCGGGGGCCAGGCCCTCCAGGCGCGCGGTGACCGGGTGCCGGAAGTCGTCGTCGAGCAGATAGAGCAGTTCGGACGGCCGCTCCTGCGACTTCACGTTGACGGCCACGCGGTAGTCCGTCCCCCGGTCGTCCGTCAGACGGATCTGGTGGTGCGGGGTGTCGAGGGAACCCTCCCGGCGGGTGTCGACGGCCCGTGCGACCAGTACTCCGTACGCCTTCAGCGGCATGGCGACCAACTCCCCCTGAGGGCGGCGACGTTGCTCGCCCCTTGAAACGAGGGTAGGACGGCGGCGCCCGAATTCATCCGGTTGCGGAAGAGTTCACGTTCCGTTCCACGGCCTCGGCGCGCCTACGATCCTGCCGTGGTCCTCTTCGTTCTGGAACGCGTGTCCCGGCACTCCGTCGCCGAGAGCTGGCGACGCATGACCGACTGGCCCCGGCACGCGGACGTCGTCCCGCTGACCCGGGTCACCGTGCGCACCCCGCCGCCGACGCGGGAGGGCACGGTCTTCGTGGCGCGGTCGGGGTTCGGCCCCCTCGCGTTCGACGACCCGATGGAGGTCGTCGTGTGGCGCCCGCCGCACGACGGGGGCCCGGGAACGTGCCGACTGGTCAAGCGCGGCACCTTCGTCACGGGCTGGGCCGAGATCGAGGTGCGCCCGGCGGACGGCGGCGGTTCGCGCGTGAGCTGGCGGGAGGACCTGAGCGTACGCGGGCTGCCCCGCCGGGCCGACCGGCCGCTGGGACGGTCGGCCCGGTGGATGTTCGGGCGGGCGATGGACGGGTTGCTGCGACGGGGGTGAGAGCCCGTCGTCCTGGGCGCGCGGACACGGGGCACGGGGCACGGGAACCCTGGGCACGGGAGTCCGGACGCGGGAGCCCGGCTCGCTGAACCCCCGCGCCCGATCACGGGTTTCCGCGTCGGGCGGGACGATGCCCGGGCGCCGGATCGACTCGCGCATGTCGCGCGCACGACACCCGGACACCCGGGCTCCCCTTTTCCGGACTCCCGGACTCCCGGACTTCCCGTCCGCGTCAATCCCCGGGCAGGACGGGGGGATTGGCGAACCGGACCAGTTCCACGGCCTGTTCCGGGAACCAGTCCCCCGCCTTCGGGTCGGCCGTGCCGCGCTCCGGGTCCTCGGGGCCCGCCGTCCCTCGCAGGCAGAGCCCGTCGGACTCACCGGGGGTCTTGATCCAGAGCCGGGCGTCCTGGAGCGGGTCACCCGTGCGCAGGGTGGGGCGGGCGCCGAGACCCCGGTCCGGCGGGTTGCACCAGTCCTGCGCGTCGGTGTACTTGCCCGCGGGCGGTGTCCAGGGCCCCTGACCGTTACGGCTGGAGTCCGTGATGAAGTGCTTCATCCGGGACGGAGGAGTCCGCACATGCGTGTCGAGCCAGGCCTGGGCGTCGGCCCGCGGCCACCACTGGTTCGGGCACTCGGCGACGGCACCGCCGCCGTCGACGTAGGCCAGGCAGGACGAAATCAGCTTCCCGTACCAGGAGTTGGCGTCGTCGGTGTGGTAGTTCGAGGCGTTGATGTAGAAGCCGGAGGCCCGTGCCACCCCGCCTTCGACCAGGCGCGGCACGATCGAGCCGACGGCGTGCCAGCCGGGATGCCCGGTGTCGAGGTAGACGCGGGTCCCGGACAGCGGCTCCAGGGTGTCGACCGCGTAGTTGACCTCGGCGTACCGCGCGGCTGTCTTCGTACCCTGCGCGTCGTCCTGGCCGCAGTCGGACGGCAGCAGGGCGAGGGCGTCGGGTTCGAGGGTCACGATCGCCTCGCCGCGCCCGATCCCCCGCGCCACCGCGTCGATCCACGCCTTGTACTGCGCGGTGTCCGCCGCCCCGCCCGCCGAGTAGTTGGAGCAGTCCCGGCCGGGGATGTCGTACAGGGCCAGCGCGGGCACGGCGTCCTCACGGCCCGCGTCGCGCACCACGTCGCGGACCAGTCGCTCCACCTGCGCGGGCGTCTGGTCGCCGAACCACACGGCCTGCGGGGTGTTCACCATCGTCAGGATCCCGGCCGCGTCACGGAACCTGCCGTCCCGGGCGAGCGAGAGGACCTGTCGGTACGCCGCCGGGTTGGGCTCCGGCACGTACAGGGACCGTCCGCGGCCCGCGGGCTCCGCGGCGTGCGCCGGAGGTACGGCGAAGAGGGCGGCCAGCCCGAGGGACAGAGCGGCCGACCAGATGGAGGTGCGTCGTCGCATACGGGTTCCACTCCTGGTTCGCCACGGTCACGGAGGACTTGCGGGAGCGCTCCCACAGGAGGGTCGCGGAGGGACATGCTCGCGTCAATACACCGCGCGGAAGAAGGAGCCCTCAGGCCACCGACCCGATCCGTCGCGGCGGAGCCGAGGACGGGTCGTGGTGGATCGGCGTGTGGGCCCCCGTCAGGGAGACCCCGCTTCCTCCGCGCCGGTGGGCCACGATCTCCGAGGCGATCGACAGGGCCGTCTCCTCGGGGGTGCGGGCGCCCAGGTCGAGGCCGATCGGGGACCTGAGGCGGGCCAGCTCCAGGTCGGTCACGCCCACTTCGCGCAACCGCGCCTGGCGGTCCAGGTGGGTGCGCCGGGAGCCCATGGCGCCGACGTACGCGACCGGGAGGCGCAGCGCGAGCCGGAGCAGCGGCACGTCGAACTTGGCGTCGTGGGTGAGGACGCACAGGACGGTGCGGGAGTCGACCTCCGTGCGCTCCAGGTAGCGGTGCGGCCATTCCACGACGATCTCGTCCGCTTCGGGGAAGCGGGCCGCCGTGGCGAAGACCGGGCGGGCGTCGCACACCGTGACGCGGTGGCCGAGGAACTTGCCCATGCGGACCAGTGCCGAGGCGAAGTCGATGGCCCCGAAGACGATCATGCGCGGCGGCGGGACCGACGACTCGACCAGGACCGTGAGCGGTACTCCGCAACGAGAGCCCTGCTCCCCGATCTCCAGGGTTCCGGTGCGGCCTGCGTCCAGTTGGGCCGCCGCCTCGCCGGCCACCGTCCGGTCCAGTTCGGGATGGGCGCCGAAGCCTCCCTCGTACGAGCCGTCGGGGCGCACGACGAGGGCGCGGCCCATCAGGTCGGCGGGCCCGCCCACGATCCGCGCGAGCGCCGCCGCCTCGCCGCGCGCGGCGCCGGTCAGCGCGGTCGCGAGCACCGCCCGGCGCGCGGTGTCCCGCGCGCGGACCGGGGTGACCAGGATGTCGATGACGCCGCCGCAGGTCAGTCCGACCGCGAAGGCGTCGTCGTCGTTGTATCCGAAGTGTTCGAGGACGGTCCCGCCGTCCTCCAGCGCCTGTACGCACAGTTCGTAGACCGCGCCTTCCACGCAACCGCCGGAGACCGAGCCGATCACCGTGCCGTCGGTGTCGACGGCGAGTGCGGCCCCGGGCTGGCGGGGCGCGCTCCCGCCGACCGCCACCACGGTGGCGACGGCGAAGTCGCGGCCCTGCTCGACCCACCGGTGCAGTTCTTCGGCGATGTCCAGCATCTCTCGGTCTCCTTGACGGCGGTTGCGTGGCGGAACGGCGGAACAGCGGTCGTGCGGAAGGAACCCGGCGTCAGTGGACGCCCATCCAGCTCTCGATCGGATGGAGCGCGAAGTAGACGAGGAAGACCACCGTCAGGCCCCACATGAAGGCCCCGATCTCCCGCGCCTTGCCCCGGGCGACCGTGATGGCGACATGACCGATCACGCCGGCCGCCACACCGGCGGTGATCGAGTAGGTGAACGGCATGATCACCACGGTCAGGAAGACCGGGATCGCCGTGGCGCGGTCGGCCCAGTCGACGTGGCGCGCGTTCGTCATCATCATGGCGCCGATGACCACCAGCGCCGCCGCCGCGACCTCGCCGGGGACGACGGCCGTGAGCGGGGTGAGGAAGAGGCAGGCCGCGAAGAGGAGTCCGGTGACGACGGCGGAGAGACCCGTGCGGGCGCCCTCGCCGACGCCGGTCGCCGACTCGACGAAGACCGTCTGCCCGGAGGCGCCGGCCACCCCGCCGACCGCACCGCCCGCGCCGTCGACGAACAGCGCCTTCGACAGTCCCGGCATCCGGCCCTGGGCGTCGGCCAGTCCGGCCTCGGTGCCGACGCCGATGACGGTGGCCATCGCGTCGAAGAACCCGGCGAGCACGAGGGTGAAGACGATCATGCCGACCGTCATCGCGCCGACCTGGCCCCAGCCGCCGAACTCGACCTTCCCGAAGAGCGAGAAGTCCGGCATCGACACCACGCCGCCGTGCAGTTCGGGAGCGCCGCCGGCCCATTGGCCGGGGGCGATGACGCCGGCGGCGCTCAGGACCACCGAGACGACCGTGCCGGAGACGATGCCGACGAGGATCGCGCCGGGCACGCCGCGCGCCTGGAGCATGAAGATCAGCAACAGGGTGGCGGCGAAGAGCAGGACCGGCCAGCCGGCGAGTTCACCGGCCGGGCCGAGGGTGACCGGGGTCGCCTTGCCCTGGTGCACGAAACCGGCTTTGACCAGGCCGATCAGCGCGATGAACAGGCCGATGCCCATCGTGATGGCGTGTTTGAGCGCCGGCGGGATCGCGTTCATGACCATCTCTCGTAGCCCGGTGACGACCAGGAGCATGATGACCACGCCGTAGATCACGCACATGCCCATGGCCTGCGGCCAGGTCATCCGCGGGACGACCTGCGAGGAGAGCACGCCGGACACCGAGAGTCCGGCGGCGAGGGCGAGCGGCACCTTGCCGACGAACCCCATGAGCAGGGTGGTGAGGGCCGCCGCGAACGCGGTCGCGGTGATCAGCGCCTGCCGGCCGAGCACGTCCCCCACCACGTCCTTGCCGGACAGGACGAGGGGATTGAGGAGCAGGATGTACGCCATCGCCATGAAGGTGGTGACGCCGCCGCGCACCTCGCGCGCGATCGAACTCTCCCGCCGGGATATGTGGAAGTACCGGTCGAGCCAGGACCGTCCCGCCGGAACGCGGCTGCCCGCGTCCGCGTCCGCCGCGGTGGTCTTCGGCTCCAGTGACTGCTGGGTCATGTGGGCCTGCTCCCAAGGTTCAAAGGGGCACCCGCTCAGCCGTCTCGACGGCTGGTGGACCGCGCTCGCGGTTGCGGGATTTGGGAAGGGTGCTTCGGCCGTCCGGCCCGGGGGACGGCCCGGGACGGACGTGAAGGACTCTGGTGCTGTACGTGCGTGCCGGTCGCCGGCCGTCTTCCGCCGGTTCCGGAGGCCGTGAGCGGTACGGCGACCGGGTGTTCGGCGCTGCGGCGACCGGGTGTTCCGGGCCGCGCGGCGAAGGGTGACGTTCCCCGCGCCGCCCGGAGCGATCCGGCCGGCGCCTACGCGGTGCCCGTGAGGTGTTCGGGGCGTACCGGCGTCCGGTCGAGCTCCAGTCCCGTCGCGTTCCGGATCGCCGCGAGGACGGCCGGGGTGGACGACAGGGTCGGGGCCTCGCCGACGCCGCGGAGCCCGTACGGGGCGTGGTCGTCGGCGAGTTCGAGCACGTCGACGGGGATGGTCGGCGTGTCGAGGATGGTGGGGATCAGGTAGTCCGTGAAGGAGGGGTTGCGCACCTTCGCGGTCTTCGGGTCGACGATGATCTCCTCCATGACCGCGATGCCCAGTCCCTGGGTGGTACCACCCTGGATCTGGCCGATGACGGACAGCGGGTTGAGCGCCTTGCCGACGTCCTGGGCGCAGGCCAGTTCGATGACCTTGACCAGGCCGAGTTCGGTGTCCACCTCGACGACGGCGCGGTGCGCGGCGAAGGAGTACTGGACGTGGCCGTTGCCCTGCCCCGTGCGCAGGTCGAAGGCCTCGGTGGGGCGGTGGCGCCACTCGGCCTCGATCTCGACGGCCTCTCCTTCGAGCACGTCGGCGAGATCGGCGAGGACCTCGCCCGCGTCGGTGACGACCTTGCCGCCCTCCAGGAGGAGCTCCGCGGTGGCCCAAGCGGGGTGGTAGGTACCGAACTTGCGCCGGCCGAGTTCCAGGACCTTCTCCCGGACCAGCTCGCAGGAGTTCCTGACGGCGCCACCGGTGACGTACGTCTGACGCGAGGCGGACGTCGAACCGGCGCTGCCCACCCGGGTGTCGGCCGGCTGGATGGTCACCTGCGCGACGCCCAGCTCGGTGCGGGCGATCTGCGCGTGGACGGTGACCCCGCCCTGGCCGACCTCGGCCATCGCGGTGTGCACGGTGGCGACCGGTTCGCCGCCGACCACTTCCACGCGGACCCTGGCGGTCGAGTAGTCGTCGAAGCCTTCGGAGAAGCCGACGTTCTTGATGCCGACGGCGTACCCGACGCCGCGGACCACGCCTTCTCCGTGGGTGGTGTTGGAGAGGCCGCCGGGCAACTGCCGCACGTCGGCCTCCTCGCCGGCGGTGAGCCACTGCTGCTCGGGCGGGAGCGGCATCGCCTTGACGCGGCGCAGGAGTTCGGCGACCGGGGCGGGTGAGTCGACGCGCTGCCCGGTCGGCAGGAGCGAGCCCTGCTCCATCGCGTTGAGCTGACGGAACGCGACCCGGTCCATGCCCACCTCGTCGGCGAGCTTGTCCATCTGGGCCTCGTAGGCGAAGCACGCCTGGACCGCGCCGAAGCCGCGCATGGCGCCGCAGGGCGGGTTGTTGGTGTAGAGCGCGATCGCCTCGATGTCGACGTCGTCGACCACGTACGGGCCGACGCCGAGCGAGGAGGCGTTGCCGACGACCGCCGGGGAGGCCGACGCGTAGGCGCCGCCGTCGAGGACGATGCGCGCCCTCACGTGGGTCAACCTGCCGTCCTTGGTGGCCCCGTGCTCGTAGGAGAGCTTGGCGGGGTGGCGGTGGACGTGTCCGAAGAAGGACTCGAAACGGTTGTAGACGATCTTGACGGGCTTTCCGGTGCGCAGTGCGAGCAGACAGGCGTGGATCTGCATCGACAGGTCCTCGCGGCCGCCGAACGCGCCGCCCACGCCGGAGAGCGTCATCCGGACCTTGTCCTCGGGCAGTCCG
Source organism: Streptomyces sp. NPDC002580 (assembly GCF_042889485.1). Taxonomy (NCBI): domain Bacteria; kingdom Bacillati; phylum Actinomycetota; class Actinomycetes; order Kitasatosporales; family Streptomycetaceae; genus Streptomyces; species Streptomyces sp. NPDC002580. Next base: position 396,858 of record NZ_JBIAQZ010000004.1, read on the forward strand.
AGCACCGGGGCGATCTGGCGCAGGTCGGAGTGCAGCCACTGGGTGGCGATGTAGAGCTCGACGCCGCCGTCCTCCGAGGGCACGGCGAGGCCGGACTCGGGGCCGAGGAAGGCCTGGTCCTGCATCCCGAAGGTGTACTCGCCCCGGACGACGAAGTCGGCCTTCCTCGCGGCCTCTTCGGCGTCGCCGCGGACGATCGGCTGGCGGTGCACGATGTTCGGGTGCGGGACGTGCCCGATGTGGTGGTCGTCGCGGTTCTCGTGGACCAGGACCGCGCCCGGCGCGGTCGCGGACGCCTCGTCCGTGATGACGGGCAGCTCCCGGTACTCGACCTTGATCTTGGCCGCGGCGCGGCGCGCGGTCTCCGGGTGGTCGGCGGCGACGATGGCGACCGGCTCGCCGTGGTGGCGCACCTTGCCGTGCGCGAGGACCGGGGTGTCCTGGATCTCCAGGCCGTAGTTGCGTACGTCGGTGGGCAGGTCGTCGTAGGTCATGACGGCGTACACCCCGGGCTGCGCGAGGGCCTCGGAGGTGTCGATGGACACGATCTCGGCGTGCGCGACCGGGGAACGCAAGATCTGGCCCCACAGCATGTCCTCGTGCCACATGTCGGAGGAGTACGCGAACTCTCCGGTGACCTTGAGGGTGCCGTCGGGGCGGAGCGTCGACTCCCCGACGCCGCCCTTCGTCCGGGAGCCCTGGGTGATGTTCGTGGGTGTGCCGGTCGTTCCCATGGTCAGACCGCCTCGGACTGCCGTGCGGCCGCCAGGCGGACCGCGTCCATGATCTTCTCGTAGCCGGTGCAGCGGCACAGGTTGCCCGACAGCGCCTCACGGATGTCCGCGTCGGTCGGGTTCGGGGTGCGTTCCAGCATCTCGTCCGCGGCGACCAGCAGACCCGGGGTGCAGAATCCGCACTGGACGGCTCCGGCGTCGATGAACGCCTGCTGGATCGGGGAGAGTTCGGTGCCCTCACCGGTCTGCGAGTCGTGCCCCTCCGCCGCCCAGTGCTGGGCCTGGTCGAGCGAAGTGCCCTCATCCCGCGGGCTGTCGCAGGAGCCGGTGGCGCAACCGCCGCGCTCCGCACGCTGCTTGGCGAAGTCGGCGAGCCCCTCGACGGTGACGACCTCGCGGCCCTCGACCTGCCCCGCGGCCACCAGGCACGAACAGACCGGCACGCCGTCCAGACGGACGGTGCAGGAGCCGCATTCGCCCTGCTCGCAGGCGTTCTTGGAGCCGGGCAGGCCCATGCGCTCGCGCAGGACGTACAGCAGGCTCTCGCCCTCCCAGACGTCGTCGGCCTCCTGCCTGCGGCCGTTGACCGTGAAATTGACGCGCATCACGCGACACTCCCCTTCTGCTGCGTCCGGCCGTCGGTGCCGCGGTAGGACTCCCAGGTCCAGGTGAGGGTGCGGCGGGCCATGATGCCGACCGCGTGGCGGCGGTAGCTCGCCGTGCCCCGGACGTCGTCGATCGGGTTGCAGGCCGCGGCGCACAGGTCCGCGAACTGCTTGGCGACGGACGGGGTGATGATCTTTCCGTTGTCCCAGAAGCCGCCCTCGTCGAGCGCCGCGTTCAGGAACTCCTCGGCGGTCCTGGCGCGGACCGGGGTGGGCGCGGCCGAGCCGATGCCGGTGCGGACGGTACGGGTCTCGGGGTGCAGGGCCAGGCCGAAGGCGCAGACCGCGATGACCATCGCGTTGCGGGTGCCGACCTTCGAGTACTGCTGGGGTCCGTCCGCCTTCTTGATGTGGACGGCGCGGATCAGCTCGTCGGGCGCGAGCGCGTTGCGCTTCACGCCGGTGTAGAAGTCGTCGATCGGGATCAGCCGTGAGCCGCGCACCGACTCGGCCTCGACCTCGGCGCCCGCCGCCAGGAGGGCGGGGTGGGCGTCGCCGGCCGGGGAGGCGGTACCGAGGTTGCCGCCGACGCCGCCGCGGTTGCGGATCTGCGGGGAGGCCACCGTGTGGGAGGCGAGGGCCAGGCCGGGGAGCTCGGCGCGCAGGTCCTCCATGATCCGGGTGTACGGGACGGAGGCGCCCAGTCGCACGCTGTCCTCGCCCACCTCCCACTCGTTCAGCTCATCGACACGGTTCAGGTCGAGCAGGAACTCGGGCCGGCGGTGGTCGAAGTTGATCTCGACCATCACGTCGGTACCACCCGCGATCGGCACTGCGGTGGGGTGCTCGGCCTTGGCGGCGAGCGCCTCCTCCCAGGTGGCGGGGCGAAGGAAGTCCATGAGTGGCTCTCTTCATTCGTTTCGTGGGTCGTTCTGATCAAGCCAGATCGAGTGCGGCGAGCCCGGCTGATTCATGAGGTGTCTGCACGGAATGAGGTCAGTACACAGCCGCGTCCTGCACCGGGGTCAGTCACCGAAACCATGAACGAGTTGGCTGGCCAGCGCGCGCATCTTGTAGATTCGTATGAACAGAGGCCATCGGCAACCTCTTCGTTTTCCTCTGGAAACAGACGGGACAGCCCTCTGGAAACAGACGGGACAGTCCTCCGGAAACAGACGGACGCCCCACTGGGAACAGTCGGGCGGCCCTCCGTGAAAGCGAGGGCACGATCCGTCGCGAAACAGAGGTGCCGGCCGCTGTTCGCGAAAGCACGGTCCCTGGAATCAGGGAGCACAGCCGCTGAGAACAGCCGGCGGTGCTCTCGAACGCCCGGGGCACGGGCCCAAGGGGCCGGGAGCGCCGGCCCCCGGAACCCCGGGGCAGGCTCCTCGGAGCCCACGGACCCGGTCTCCGGAGCCGGGGGCCCGCTCTCGGGCCCCCACCACTGAACCATCGTAGATTTCGAGACAACGAACGGCGGCGACGAGAATGCGGCTGCGCGCACTGCTGGACACCGACGCGCTGGGCCTGCGGCTGCTCGGCGGTGAGGACGAGCTCACCCGCACCGTACGCGGTGTGATGACCACCGACCTCAAGGACCCGAGCCGCTACCTGTCGGGCGGCGAGCTGGTGCTCACCGGCCTCGCCTGGCGGCACGACGCCGAGGACTCCGAGCCGTTCGTCCGCATCCTCGCGAGCGCCGGGGTCGCCGCCCTGGCCGCGGGTGAGGCGGAGCTCGGCGACATCCCCGACGACCTGATCCTGGCCTGCGCCCGGCACCGGCTGCCGCTGTTCGCCGTGAACGAGTCGGTGGCCTTCGCCACGATCACCGAGCACGTGGTGCGCCAGGTGTCGGGCGAGCGCGCCGGGGATCTGGCCGCCGTGGTGGACCGGCACCGGCGGATGATGACCTCGGGCCCGGCGGGCGGCGGGCCCGACGTGGTCCTCGACCTGCTCGGCACCGACCTCGACCTGCGCGCCTGGGTCCTCTCGCCCGCCGGACGGGCCATCGCGGGCTCGAAGGTCGCGGGCGACGCGCTGCCCGCCGACACCCGCGCCACGCTGGCCGCCGAGCATCTGGCGGCGGCCCGCACCGGGCGCCGGGGACCGCACCGGGTGACGGTGGGCCCGGCGACGTACTCGCTCTTCCCGATCGGCTCGTCCGCGCGGGCCGCGGGCTCCTCCCGGGACGTGCGGCAGACCGTGCTCTCCGACTGGCTGCTCGCGGTCGAGGCGGACGCCGGGGAATGGCCCGAGGAGCGGCTCGACCTGCTCCAGGGCGTCACCCAGCTGATCGCGGTGGAGCGGGACCGGCGGGACGCGGCGCGCACGGTGCGGCGACGGCTCGCGCAGGAGGTGCTGGAGCTCGTCCAGGCCGGCGCGGCACCCGCCGAGATCGCGGCGCGGCTGCGGGTCGCGGCCCCGGTGCTGCTGCCCGGCCTGGGCTCGGCCCCGCACTGGCAGGTCGTGGTGGCGAGCGTCGAGTGGGACGGCGCCGGCATCGACGGCGGTCCCGTCGCCCAGGCGCTGCTGGAGGAGATCCTCGTGGACCCGCTGTCGCCGGGGCCGGAGCACTCCGACCGGATCGCGGTAGCTCACACGGGTGACGAAGCGGTCGCGCTCGTCCCCCTTCCGGCTGTACCGGCGGACGAGGGCGGCCCCGAGCCGGGCCTGGTCGCCGACACCCTGCTGGCGGCCGTACGGGATCCGCTGTCGGCCGGCCTGAACGACGACGGGCGGCTCACCTTCGGCGTCAGCGCCGCCGTGCACTCGGCGGAGGGGCTGCGCGGCGCCCTGGAGGAGGCCCGGCACGCCCGCCGGGTCGCCGCGGCACGCCCCGGGCGGGTCTGCGCGGCCGGACACCAGGAGCTGGCCTCGCACGTCCTGCTGCTGCCCTTCGTCCCGGACGACGTCCGCCGGGCCTTCACCGCCCGCCTCCTCGACCCCCTGCGGGAGTACGACCGCCGCCACCGCGCGGAGCTGATCCCGACCCTGGAGGCGTTCCTGGACTGCGACGGCTCCTGGACGCGCTGCGCCGCCCGGCTGCACCTCCACGTCAACACACTGCGCTACCGCGTCGGCCGCATCGAACAGTTGACGAGTCGTGATCTGTCACGCCTTGAGGACAAGTTGGACTTCTTCCTGGCACTGCGGATGAGTTGACCTCAGGGGCCCCGCGCGGGCCGCGCGCATCCTATGACTTTGTGAAATCCTTCACCCACCCTCTTGGCCGGGCCCGGTGATCCGTGCTGAGATGCCACCACTCAACAGCTCAATGGTGTGCTCGGGGAGGGCAACGTGGCGCATACCGCCATGTCTGGTTCCGGAACGACTGCAGGGGACGATCCACTCCAGACCGCGGTATGGCGGCTGCGCTCGCGCGCCTGCTGGGCCGACGCGGCGGCGCTGCTCAAACCGCACACCGCGGCCCCGGCGCTCCAGAGAGCGTCACTGCTCGTCGAACGCTGCCTCTACACCGAGCAGGGCTGGGCCGAGGCCGAGGACGCGCTGCGCACCGCGGAGGCACTCGCGCAGACCGACGAGGAGCGGGGTGCGGCGGCCTGCGAGCGAGGACAACTCGCCTATGCCGCCACCCTGTTGAGAGTCCGCGACCGGGCCGACGAGGCGCGTGCGGCACTCGGCCGGGCCGCGGCGCTGCTCGCGCCGGGCGCGCCCGGACGGGCCCTGCTGGACTTCCGGCGCGGTCTGCTCGCCGAGAACCTCGCCCACGCCCCGCAGGCCGCCCGCGCCGCGTACCGGCGGGCGCACGCCGGGGCGACGGCCCAGAACGATCCCCTGCTGCTGTCCTTCACCTGGCGCCACCTCGCCGGACTCGCCCTGCGCGAAGGGGAGTTGGCCGAGGCCAGGCACGGTTTCGCCGAGTCCCTCAGGATCCGCGAGGAGTTGGGATATCTGGTCGGTACGGCCCCCGCGCTGGCCTCACTGGCCGACGCCGAGGCGGAGCCGGAGGCGTCGCGGCTGCGCGCGGAGGCGGGACGGCTGTTCCGGCTGCTCGGCGGCGTCCCCATCTGGCTCGCCGACCAACTGGCCCCACCCGCCGCGACGGCCTGACCGCGTACGGGCGGGCCCGCACCCCGCCCGCCCGTACGGCCAGCCGTAGACCCGTCCACGCGTCCGGCGTCCGGCGTCCGGCGTCCGGCGCCCGGCGTCCGGCGCCCGGCGCCCGGCGCCCGTTCAAGATACGAGCAGACGGAGGCCGAGATCCGCCGCGTCGAGGTCTGCGAGGTCGCTGTTGCGTTCGGCCCACCGGCCGGAGTCGAGGTCGTCGCCGAGGCTTCGCACCGCCCGCCGCTCGGCCTCCGGCCCGACCCTCGTCCACACCGACATCGCACGGCGCACGTGATCCTCCAGATACGCCCCCGGTCGGCGCCAGTACGCCTCGAACAGGCCGTCGGCGCAGTCCCACGGGACGGGTACCGGCTCAGCGCGGGCGCCGATCGCGCCGGCCATCCCGGCAAGCGAGGGAAATCCCGCGAGGACGGCGGCGAACTCGGGCAGGTAGTCGCGGGTGAGCCAGAACCGGTCCTGCCATCCGGGCTCGTCGGTGTCGAACGTGAGCACCACCACGCGGCGGGCCACACGCCGCATCTCGCGCAGCCCCGCTATCGGGTCCCCCCAGTGGTGAACGGTGGAGACGGCCATCGCGGCGTCGAAGGAGCGGTCCCCGAACGGCAGGCTCTCCGCGGCGGCGGCCACGCACGGCGCCGCGCCGGCGGGCCGCTGCCCCCGCATGACCGCGGACGGCTCCACCGCGGTCACGTCACGATCAGCGGGTTCGTAGGAACCGGTGCCGGCCCCGACGTTCAGCACCGTCCGCGCGTCCCCGAGCGCGTCCAGGATCTGCGCGGCGATCCGCGGCTCGGTACGCCGTGTCGCGGTGTAAGCACCGCCGATCGCGTCGTACAGCCGTGCGCCGAGCATCTCCAGTTGCTCCTCCGGCGTCACCTTCAGTCCCTTCGCCCGTGCCTCGAGTTCCCTGTCGATGGCCGCCACCATGGCGTCAGCACGATCACGCCGCTCCAGCAGCAGGCCGCGCAGCCGCCGCAGGTGCGCGACCGCGTCGGTGGACGGGTCACCGACCAGTTCCGCGACCTCCCGCAGACCGAAGCCCAGACGCCGGTAGGCCAGTGCCTCCCTGAGCCGCTCCACGTCGCCCGCCGAGTAGGCCCGGTACCCGGCCGCGGTCCGCGCCGACGGACGCACGAGCCCGATCTCGTCGTAGTGATGCAGCGTGCGGACGCTCACGTCGGCCAGTTCGGCCACGCGTCCCACGGTCCAGTGATCCTCCACGGCACCGACTGTGCGGCCTGACGTCACGTGAGGGTCAAGAGCCGCGCCCACGGCAGCCGGAGCATCCCGGCCCGGACGGCACGGAGCGTCAGGACGCGCCCGTGAAGTGCTCCCGCACCAGGGACTGGACGACCGTCAGGTCCTCGGCGATCAACGCGTCCAGCAGCGCGGTGTGTTCGGCGGCGTCGGCGATCAGGTCGGCGCGGCCCCGGGAGACGGGACCGCCGACGAGGGGCAGCTGGGCGCGGCGGTGCAGGTCGTCGGCGATGCGCACCAACTGCGCGTTGCCCGCGAGGGCGAGGACCGCGCGGTGGAAGGACCGGTCGGACTCCGCGTAGGTCGCGCGGCAGCCCGAGGAGGCCGCCCGCACGGTGGCCTCGGCGAGCGGTCGCAGTTCGGCCCAACGCGCGGCGGGCACGGTGCGTGCGAGCCGGAGCATCACCGGGACCTCGATCAGGCCCCGTATCTCGGCGAGTTCGGCCAGTTCCCGGGTGCCGCGCTCGATGACGCGGAAACCACGGTTGGGGACGACCTCGACGGCGCCTTCGAGGGCGAGCTGCTGCATCGCCTCGCGGACCGGTGTCGCGGACACTCCGAAGCGGTCCCCCAGCGCGGGCGCCGAGTACACCTCGCCGGGCGCGAGTTCACCGGTGACGAGCGCGGTGCGCAGCGCGTCGAGGATCTGCCCGCGCACGGAGGCGCGCTGCACGACGGGCCGGGCGACCTCGGTCCGTACCGCGGGACGGGGCGTGTCGACGGGCCGCGAGGGACGAACGTTCTCGGGGTGTGCCGGTCGAGCGTTCTCCACGCCCGCGGGGCGGACACTCTCGGCGCGCCCGACGGCGCGGGCGTCGTCCGTGCGCGCGGCCGGGCGGGCGCCCTCGGGGTGAGGGCCGGGGATCGGCACCTCGCTGTGCGTGTGCTCCCCGCGCGCCGAGGCCATGACGGGGCCGCCGCTCCGTCCGGCACCCGGCTCGGCGTCCGGCCCGGCGCCCTCTCCCGGGATGCCCTGAGGAGCCTTCCTGGGCCGCCCCGCGTCCTCGGCACCCGGCTGCGGCGGAACCCGGAAGGCTCCCGTGCGGGTCTCCGGATGCCACGCCTCGGCGGAGGGGTGCGCACTGCGCGGACCGGCCTGCTCCACGGGGTCCTCCTCCGGCTGGTGGTACTGGGGTCATGGCGTCGGTTGTTACTCGTCCGTCAAGCACGATAGGCGCACACGGGCCGAGTTCAAACACCCACAACGAAGGGTAAGGTAAGGCTTACCTGCCAACGATCGTGAAGCGATGGTTCCGCATGTCCGCTCCCGCCCCGTCCGCCGGTACCGTCACGGACGCCCCGGCCGCCCCCGGCGCGCCGACCGCCGTGTCGCCCGTGGCGGAGGCGTACGCGCGGCTGAGCGAGGCCTTCCCGGACCTGACCGTCACGGAACTGGGCACGACGGAAGAGGCCCCGCGCGGCCAGGGTTGGGCCTCCGCCGCCGGGCTCGCCGCGGCCGGGCCCGAGCTCGACGCGTTCCTCGCCTGGGACGAGGCGCAGGTGCTCCGGGACTACGGACAGCCGGGGCGGCCGGACGTCGTCGCCGGGTTCGGACTGCACCGGTACGCCTGGCCGGCCTGCCTGCTGATCACCGTGCCGTGGTTCCTGTCACGCCGGGTCCCCCGCCTGCCTGTGGAGCACGTCACATACGAGCGCGAGCTCGGCCGGATGGCCGTCCGCGTGACCACGTTCGCCTGCCTGCCGGACGACCCGGCCGCGGCCCTGCCGGGCGCCAGGGTCGTACCGGACGAGGAGGCCCTGCGCACGGAGGTGCGGGCCGCGGTGGCCGAGCACCTGGAGCCGCTCCTCGGCGGCTTCGGGCCGCGGATGCGGCGGCGCGGCCGGGCCCTGTGGGGCATGGCCACCGACGAGGTGGTCGAGGGCCTCTGGTACGTCGCCGGGCTGTTCGGCGAGGAGCCGCGCGCGCGGCGCGAGCTCGACCTGCTGCTGCCCGGTTCCGCCTCGGCCCGGCCCTACGTCGGTTCGCCGGCCTTCCGCGAGCTGACCGGTCCCGACGGGGAGGCGCTGCCCACCCGCGACCGGGTGAGCTGCTGCCTCTTCTACACACTGGACCCCGCCGGCACCTGCGCCACCTGCCCGCGCACCTGTGACGCGGACCGGATCGCCCGGCTGACGGCCGCCGCCGCGAGGTGAGACTCCCCGGGCGAGCGCCGGTCCGTACGCGCCCCGGGAACGAAACGATCGAACACCGCCAGAGATCGTTCGGCGGGCGACAGGCGATTCACAATTTCCTCACTTGTCCCGGGAACTTTCCGCGGAACCATCCGTATGGGTACTCTTATTCGTACTCAACTCCCGTCCCTCGCGCGGCAGTTCGAGCAGAAAGTCGCCCTGCGCACCCCCTGGCACTCCCTTGGCGGCCTCTTGCCCCGAAACCCCCTGAGGGCCGACGTGATTGGGCCACTATGGCGGGCGTTACGCCCTATCCCAATGCAAGGGACCCCAGATGAGACTTACCGACATATCGCTGAACTGGCTGCTCCCGGGCGCCGTTCTGCTCCTGGGCCTGCTGGCGGCGGTGGCGGTGCTCGCGCGCGGCAAGCGGTCCGGGGACAGCACGAGCAGCGACGACTCGTGGGAACGCACCGAGGAGCGCCGCAGGCGTAAGGAAGCCATATACGGCACGGCCTCCTATGTTCTGTTGTTCTGCTGCGCAGCGGTCGCGGCGGCACTCTCCTTCCACGGCCTGGTCGGCTTCGGCGAGGAGAACCTCGGCCTCTCCGGCGGCTGGGAGTACCTCGTTCCGTTCGGCCTGGACGGCGCGGCCATGTTCTGTTCCGTCCTCGCCGTGCGCGAGGCCAGCCACGGTGACGCGGCACTCGGCTCCCGCATACTCGTGTGGACCTTCGCCGGTGCCGCCGCCTGGTTCAACTGGGTGCACGCGCCCCGGGGTATGGCCCACGCCGGTGCTCCGCAGTTCTTCGCGGGCATGTCCCTGTCGGCCGCCGTGCTGTTCGACCGGGCGCTGAAGCAGACCCGTCGTGCCGCGCTGCGCGAGCAGGGCCTGGTGCCGCGTCCGCTGCCGCAGATCCGTATGGTCCGCTGGCTGCGCGCGCCCCGTGAGACGTACAGCGCATGGTCGCTGATGCTCCTGGAGAACGTCCGCTCCCTGGACGAGGCCGTGGACGAGGTGCGCGAGGACCGGCGCCAGAAGGAGCAGAACCGGCTGCGCCGCCGGAACGAGCAGCGGGTCGAGCGCGCGCACCTGAAGGCGCTCAGCCGTGGTCACCGCGGCTTCGCCGGGCGCGGCGGAGCCCGGGAGCTGGAGACCGCGACCGTGGAGCGGGCGCCCGCTCCGGCCTCCGCGGAGCCTGCCATATCCACCGCGGAGCAGCTGCCCGTACGCTCGCGGCCCTCCCTCACCCCCGTCCGCAAGAGCACTGAGCCGATCACCGTCGACCTCACCACGGAGGACGACACGATGGCCCTGCCGCGGCTCGACTCCCTCGAGCGCAAGCTCAAGGATCTCGAGCAGCAGTTCGGCTGAGACCCGGATGCGCGCCCGGGTCACGGCCCGGGCGGCCCGGCCGGGGTTTCCGGCCGGGCCCGGACAGCACGAAATCGGCGGCGCGGTGTTCCTACACCGCGCCGCCGTTCAGTTCGAACCACACCGCCTTGCCCACGCCGTGGGCCCGTACCCCCCACGCGTCCGCCAGGGACTGGACGAGGACGAGACCTCTGCCGTGCGTACCGTCGTCGGCGTTCGGTACGCACAGTCTGGGCCTGCGGGCCACGAAGTCCCGGACCTCCACGCGCAGTCCGCGCGGTCCGACGGTCGCCGTCAGGACGGCGTCGTCGTCGGTGTGGATCAGTGCGTTGGTGACGAGCTCGCTGGTCAGCAGCTCGGCTGTCTCGGATGTTCCCGGCTTCCCCCACTGGCGTAAGAGCTCCCTCAGCGCCTTGCGCGCCTCGGGCACCCCCCGCAGATCCGCTTTGCCCAGCCGGCGCCGGAGTTGCGCGCCGCCCGGCCCGTCCATCGCCCCGTCGGACGCTTCCTCCACTGGATCGGTGGAGTAGGCCCCTCTGGTCATGGGACCACCTCCTGGTGCCTGCCTCGTCATGACCCCCGCCTGCGTGCCGATGTCGGATCCCCTCCATCTCGAACACGTTCACGGGAAGACATGCCCCATCGGGAACGTGACAGTCATGTCGAATCGTCAAGCACCGCCCGTACGGCCACGGGTGCGTGACGCCCGCGCGGGGAAGTGAAGGGTTGGACAGAGCCGTCCGAGCGCCGAGGAGCCGCCGTGCACGACGACCGTTCGCTGGTGGAGGCACGCCTGGAGCGCGCGCTGGGGCAGTTCCTGCGCCCCGCGCAGTACGCCGAACGGGTGCCCCTGGCGCTGTCCGTGTGGCACGTGCCGGGCGAGCCGGTGCCCGTCGACCAGGCTCTGCAGGCCTCCTACGAGCCGTTCACGACGGGCACGCCCTGGGGAAAGCCCTGGTCGACGAGCTGGTTCCGCGTGGAGGGCCGGGTCCCCGAGGAGTGGGCGGGTCGGCCGGTCGAGGTGGTGATCGACCCCGGGTTCACCGGGGACGGGCCCGGTTTCCAGGCCGAGGGACTGCTGTACGACGCCGCCGGCGTCCCCCTCAAGGGCATCCACCCGCGCAACCGCCATCTGAGGGTCGGGGCGCCGGCGAGGGGAGGCGAGGCGGTGCGCCTGCTGCTGGAGGCGGCGGCCAATCCCGCGGTCCTGCACGGCTTCGAGCCCACGCGTCTGGGAGACGTACGGACCGCCGGTGATCGGCCGATCTACCGATTCGCGGCTGCCGATCTCGCCGTACTCGACGAGGACGTGTGGCACCTGGTCCTCGACGTCGAGGTGCTCTCGGAGCTGATGCACGAACTGGACCCAGAGCGGCCGCGTCGGCACGAGATCCTGCGCGCGCTGGAGAGCATGCTCGACGCCCTCGATCTGCACGATGTCTCCGGCACCGCCGCCGCGGCCCGGTCCGAGCTGGCGGACGTGCTGTCGCGGCCCGCGTCGGCGAGCGCCCACCGCGTCTCCGCGACCGGGCACGCGCACATCGACTCGGCATGGCTGTGGCCGCTGCGCGAGACGGTCCGCAAGGCTTCCCGCACCTTCGCCAACGTCACCGCGCTGGCCTTGGACTATCCGGAACTGGTCTTCGCCTGTTCGCAGGCCCAGCAGTACGCCTGGGTCAAGGAGCACCAGTCGCACATCTGGGAACGCATCAAGAAGGCGGTGGAGCAGGGCACTTGGGCCCCGGTGGGTTCGATGTGGGTGGAGTCCGACGCCAACATGCCCGGGGGCGAGGCGCTGGCCCGGCAGATCGTGCACGGCAAGCGGTTCTTCCGGGAGGAGCTGGGTGTCGAGACCGAGGAGATCTGGCTTCCGGACTCCTTCGGCTACACGGCCGCCTTCCCGCAGCTGGCGAAACTCGCCGGGGTCCGCTGGTTCCTCACCCAGAAACTCAGCTGGAACCAGTCCAACAGGATGCCCCACCACACCTTCTGGTGGGAGGGCATCGACGGCACCCGGGTCTTCACGCACTTCCCGCCAGTCGACACCTACAACTCGCAGTTCCACGGCCGTGAACTCGCCCACGCGGAAAGCAACTTCGCGGAGAAGGGCCGGGCCACCCGTTCTCTCGTGCCGTTCGGCTGGGGCGACGGCGGGGGCGGTCCGACCCGCGAAATGCTGGAACGCGCCCGGCGGTTGAGGTCCCTGGAGGGCTCACCGCGCGTCGAGATCGAGAAGCCGTCGGCGTTCTTCGCCGCCGCCGAGGAGGAGTACGCGGCCCACGCGCCGGTGTGGTCGGGTGAGCTCTACCTGGAGCTGCACCGGGGCACCTACACCACGCAGGCCAAGACCAAGCAGGGCAACCGGCGTTCGGAACACGCGCTGCGCGAGGCCGAGTTGTGGTGTGCCACGGCGGCCGTACGCGAACCGTCCTACAGCTACCCCCACGACGACCTCGACCGGCTGTGGAAGACGGTCCTGCTGCACCAGTTCCACGACATCCTGCCCGGCTCGTCGATCGCCTGGGTGCACCGGGAGGCCCGGGAGACGTACGCGCGGGTGCTCGCGGAGCTGGAGCGGATCACGGCGGAGGCGGTACACGCCCTGGGGTCCGGCCCGGCAGCGGTGCTGAACCCCTCCCCGTACGAGCGCACCGAGGTGGTCGGGGACGTCCTGGTGACCGTGCCGGGCCTGGGCGGCGCCGCCGTGCGGCCCGGGGCCGTCCAAGAGGTGCGGGCCGAACAGGCCGACGGTGAGATCGTGCTGGAGAACGACCGGCTCCGGGTGCGGATCGACGGCGACGGGCTGCTGGCCTCCGTACGGGATCTCGCGCACGGCCGGGAGGTGTTGTGCGGCCGGGGCAATCTGCTCCAGCTCCACCCCGACCACCCCAACGCGTGGGACGCCTGGGACATCGACCGGCACTACCGGCGCACCCGTACGGACCTGACGGCCGTGGAGTCGGTGGAACTCGTGGAGAGCGGACCGCTGCGGGCGACCGTGCGCGTCACCCGCGTCTTCGGCTCCTCCCGCATCACCCAGGAGATCCGTCTGACCGCCGCGAGCCGTCGCGTGGACATCGTCACCGAGGTCGACTGGCAGGAGTCGGAGAAGGTCCTCAAAGCCGCTTTCCCGCTCGACGTCCAGGCCGAACGGTCCGCCGCCGAGATCCAGTTCGGGCACGTCCACCGCCCGACCCACGTCAACACCGGTTGGGACGCGGCCCGTTTCGAGATCTGCGCCCACCGCTGGCTGCGGGTCGCCGAGGAGTCGTACGGCGTCGCGGTGCTCAACGACTCGACGTACGGCCATGACGTGACCCGCACACCGCACCCCGAGGGCCTCGGCACGACCGTGCGCCTGACCCTGCTGCGCGCCCCGCACAGTCCGGACCCGGAGACCGATCTCGGAACGCACCGGTTCACGTACTCGCTCCTTCCGGGGGCGGGAGTGGGAGACGCCGTGGCCGAGGGCCTCGCGCTCAACCTGCCGCTGCGGCAGGCCGCGGTGACGGTGCCGGAACCGCTGGTGCGGGTGGACCACCCGGCCGTCACCGTCGAGTCGGTCAAACTCGCGGAGGACCGCAGCGGTGACGTGGTCGTGCGGCTGTACGAATCCCGGGGCGGACGCGCCCGCGCGACGGTCACCGCGGGGTTCCCCGTCTCCCGGGCCGAGGTGACCGACCTCCTGGAACGACCGCTGCGCGAAGCCCCCTCGGAGATCGAACTCCGCCCCTTCCAGATCCTCACCCTGCGGCTGAGGCCGGCCGGCTAGTGCCGCCTTCACGCGTCCGACACATCTCCCGCGAATCCCACCCTTCAGACCTGGCGTTGACCAGGAAGTCTCTTGAATTCTAAAAGATCTTTCACACATTTTCTTTACATGGCCGCTACACCTTCGGGGGCTCACCACGGGTCCCCGATTCGGTGTGCCGGTCATCGGACGGCGGGGATATCGATGGAGAATTGCCCAGGCTGCGTGACGGCCGCCACCGAGGCGCGCTTCTTCTGCCGCCAGTGCGGCACGCCCGTCCAGGCCCAGGCCCAGGCACTGACAACGTCGTCACCCACGCCGCAGCCCGCACCGTCCCCGCCGGCCACCGCGCCCACCCTCGCCGTCGCACCCGCGTCTCCCGCGGCACCGGCCGCTCCCGTCGACGCACCCGCTCCGGTCGCCACGCCACCACAGCCCACCGCACCCACCTTGGAGACCCCGGCGTCCGCCGCACCCACCCTGGTGATCCCGGAGTCCGCCGCACCCACCCTGGCGGCCCCGAAGTTCACCCCTCCCGTCCTGGTGGCCCAGCAGTTCACCCCGGCATCAGCAGCGACCCCGCCCGCTTCCGCCCGTAAGCAACTGTGGGCAGCCGGTGGTGTCGCGGGGGTGGTGGCCGCGGCACTCGTCGCCGGCTACCTGCTGGTCAACGGCGGCACGACAGGATCCGTACGGACCCCGGACACGAACGCGCGCGCCGACGCGGCGTCGCCGTCGGTGGTTCCGGAGGCGAGCACGCTGCGGGACGGGGATGACGCCTACGCCGATGACAACGCTGCCGGTTCGGACGACACGGCCTCGCCGGAGGGCACCCCTGAGTGGGTACTGGACGCGAGCAGCAGCATCCAGCCCGGCCACCTCATCACCCCGACGTCCGCGCACTCGGGCTGCGTTGTCGGCAAGAAGCCGGATGGTTTCGGTCATGCCGTCTACAACTACGCCGACAACACGATCGACGGGCAGCGCACCACCGCCTGGCGGTGCAACCGGGAGACCGGCCGGCTGTCCATCGAGCTCGACGGCCCCACCCGGCTGACCAAGGCGGGCCTGATTCCCGGCTACACCAAGACCGACCCCAGATTGGGGACGAACTGGTTCGGCGAGAACCTGACCGTGACGAAAGCGGTGTGGACGTTCTACCGGGACGGACAGGTGGTGGGCCGGTGCACCGAGGTCATCGCCTATCCCGAGGAGGCGATGGAGTGGGTCTCCCTGCCGTCGGCCGTCACCGCCGACAGCGCGACCCTCGATGTCATCGAGACGAATCCCCCAAGCGATTACGACATGGATCCCTCGGACGATCACGAATGGATCGCGATCAGCGAGATAGGCCTGGCGGCCGACAACCTCTGAGCCGTCCACCGCACCCGACAACGACAGGAACCCCGAAACCCATGACCACCCCGGCCTTCGCGGCCCAGGCCGAGTCCCTCTCCAACGCGACCTACTTGGGGAACCAGCTCAAGTACTCCCATAAAATTGATGCAAAGCTCGCCGGCGTCGTCGACCCCTCCGACCTGCGTTCCTTCCTGAAACGAGCCCGCTGGGCATTCATGGCGACGGTGCTCTTCATGCTGCCCGTCGCTCTCATCATGCTGGTCTCCGGCGGCGCCGACGCGCTCCCTGTCCTCCTCGTGATACCCCTGATCGCCTCCCTGGCCACGCTCTTCATACCCGACCGCCAGGGCCTGTCGGAGTGGCAGCTGGTCGTCGACGGCAAGGCCGCCGCCGCGGAATCCGCCTACGGCGTGATCTACCAGGTGATCAGGGCCCGGCAGTTGCCCGCCTCGGTGGTGCCCCGCCGCTTCCGGACGGTTCACGACCCCACGATCAAGAACTTCCTGGTCATCACCGACGGCGAGTACCAGGTCTACGTCTCCGTCTTCGCGTACGGCACCGGCCTCTACGTGGGCTGGTCCCTGTGGAGCAGCAGGCGTCCCATGGCGATGTTCAGCCGCTTCCTCAAAGACTCCATCACCAGCCCCTTCGCGGGACAGAAGGTGTTCAAGGGCCAGCTCTCCTCGCAGCGGGCGCGGGCGCTGCGCGAGGCCGTCCACTCGGCGGTCCGTGAAGGTGTGGACGCCGCCAACCACGACATCCGTGTCCCGCTGAGCCAGACCTTCGGGCACGACATCCCGGTCGAGACCGTCGCCCTGCCCACGGCGGCAGCGGCTGCTCCCGCGGCCTGGCCCGGGGCCGCTCAGCCGCCCGCCCCGTTCCACCCGCCCGTCCCGTCCTCCCCGCCCGCCCAGTGATCAGCACTCCCGCCACGCCCGTCCAGGTCCAGCAGGCCACCACGGTGATCGCTCCGGCGACGCCCCACGGTCACTGGGCCTGGGCGGGGCTCCGGCTGACCGCCGCCCGTGACCTCACCCGCAGCCACGAGTACGCCAGCCTCCCCGAAGGCGAACGGCTGGCCCGCGCCGTCCGGGAACAGGCGGACTTCCTCGCGGGCAGACTGGGCGCCCCGGCCGGTTACGCGCTGGAGCTCCGCTGGCTGTGGGACCCCGCGTCGGGCCGGCTCCAGGCTCATCTCCTCACCCGCGTATGGGCGCCCGATCCGGCGACGGCGGACGCGACGGCCCGGGCGGAGGCGGAACGGCTCTCCCTCACCGCGCCACACGTCGTGACCGAACCGCTGGACGCGAGCGAACTGCGCGCCGTACTGGCCCCGTTCGGCGCCGCGCCGGGCGGGGCCGTCGAGATCCGCAGGCGCCTGTTCACCGAGACACCCAACCGGCCCGACGCCGGGGTGCGGTTCTACACGGCCACCCAGCCGTTCGCCGGCGCCTCGCGCCACTGGGAGGGCCTGCTCACCGCACTCACCGCGCATCCTCACCCGATCGCGCTGAGCGTCGGCCTCACCCCCATGGCGGTGCCGACCTCGCTGCGCACCGCCGTCGCCCACTGCGCCACCGCGTACAAACGCCTCGCCACCGACGGCGAGTTCGAGGGCGGCTCGCTCTACCACGGCAAGGTCAAGCTCACCGCGGACGCCTTCGCGGTGCGCGCCGAGCAGTTGTACGCCGACGCCGGACGGCGCTACCTGGACACCGCTTTCCGGATGCGGTTGTCGTGCTGGTCGCCCATGCCCTTCGACGACTCGCTGCCGTCGCTGGCCGGCGAGACCTTCTCGCGCGGCGCGCCGGGGGTCTCCGACGGGCGGCTGGACCCGGCCGCCCTGGGACCGGCCTACCGGCTGGTGCGGCCGGCCGACCCCGCGCAGGCCTCCGTCTTCGCCGGGAACACCGGCTGGCTGGACTCCACCCTGTGGGGAGACGACGGCGGCTGGGCGCAGGCCATGCCCCCCGCTCTCCAACCGCTGGAATGGCTGGCCGACGTGACGGAGGCGAGCGCGGTCTTCCGGCTCCCGGTCGCCCTGAACGGCTTCGTGCCCGGCTTCCCCGTCCAGTCCGTCGAGCAGGCGACGACCCTCGCGTACACGCCCCAGGCACCCCATGTCGTGCTCGGTTACGCGGCCGACGGCCGGACCAGGACACCGCTCGGTGTCGAGCTGGACGATCTGACCCGGCACTCGCTGATCGTCGGCGGCAGCGGTTCCGGCAAGACCAACTCGACGCTGTCGCTGTGCCGTCAGCTCTGGGCGGACCACCGGGTTCCGTTCACCGTGCTGGAACCGGTGAACACCGACCACGACGACTACCGCTGGCTCGCCACCCTCCCCGGCTTCGAGGAGATGCTCGTGCTGACCGCGGGTGACGAGGAGACCGCCCCGCTGCGCCTCAACCCCTTCGAGGTGCCGGCGGGTGTCCGCATCTCCACCCACGCGGGCAACCTGCTGGACTGCTTCGACGCGGCCTTCGGACTCTGGGACCCGCTTCCGTACCTCTACCGCACCGCACTCACCGAGACCTACCGGCGCAAGGGTCTGGACGTCAACGCCATCGCGCGCGGCGACGAGGAGTGGCCGGTGCTGGCGGACTTCGTCGACATCATGGAGAACGTGGCCGACGGCTACGACTACGCGGGCGAGGCCCGCGCCAACATCCTGGCCGCTTCCCGGCTGCGGGCGCGGTCGCTGGCCGAAGGGGCCTGCGGGCCGGTGCTGTCGGCACCCCGCTCCATGCCGATCGGCGAACTGCTCAGCCGTCCCGTGGTGGTGGAGCTCGCCTCACTCGGTGACTCCCAGCAGCAGGCGCTGGTCATGGCACTGCTCCTGAACGCGATGACCGAGCACTACAAGGTGCACCGGAACTCCTCGGCGCTGGCACACGTGACGCTGGTCGAGGAGGCCCACCGGCTGCTGCGGCGTCCGCAGCCCGGAGCCGGATCCGCGAAGGAGGGCGACGCCACGGCCAGGGCGGCGGAGTCGTTCGCCAACACCCTCGCGGAGAACCGTAAGTACGGGGAGGGCCTGGTGGTGATCGAGCAGGATCCCTCCAAGCTGATCCCCGACGCGTACAAGAACACGGCGCTGAAGATCGTCCACCAGCTCAAGGCGGCGGAGGACCGACGACTGGTCGGGGACACCATGCTGATGAACGACGACCAGCGCGATCATGCCGCCGTGCTGCCGAAGATGTCGGCGTACGCGGCACACTCGCGGATCGACCGTCCGGTACTGGTGGAGGTCCCCGACGTACGGGCGGAGGACGCGTCCCGGCTGGGTGCCGCGCGGGCGCCGCTGGCCGGCCGGGAGGAACTCGCCCGCAGGCACGCCCGTTGGGTGAAGGCTTCCCCGGTCGTCGCGGAGTCGCTCCGTCCGCAGGCGCCCTGCGGGTTCTGTCCGGTGGACTGCTCCCTGGAGTTCCTGGCGGAACGGGCGGCCGGACAGGCCGCGGGCTTCGTCCAGTTGATGGAGGAGGGCACCGCCGAGCGTTTCGCGGCCGCCTGGTGGCGGCGGCTGACCGGCTACCTGGACGAGACCGGGGAGTCGGCACGGCCACGGCACATTCCGTCGGGCGACTCCCACTGGCGGGTCGCCCTGCTGCGGGCCGTCTACGCCGCCGGGTATCCCAAGTCGGCGGTCGAGCCGACGGTCAACCGCAAGGCGGCCGAGTGGGTCCGCCAGTTCCACCGCTATCTCGACAGCCCCGCGGGGCGCGCGGTCGCGGCGAAGAAGGGGAGTTGACGGTGTCGGAACAGTCATGGTCGCTGGAGCCGGCCGTCGAGTCGATACCGGAGTCCGTCGAGGCGGGCGCGGCGGAGGGCTTCGAGGCCGTCGCGGAGGCGGAGCTGCCCGAGCCGATGGAGTTCGACTTCTCCCAGTTCACCGAGGTCCCGGAGTCCGACCCGGAAGGTGACGCCGAGCCGGAACCTCAAGCGGAGGCGAAGATGGAGGTGGACGTCGAGGCCGAGGCCGTGGCCGGAGCGGACGCCGAGGTCGCAGCCGTGACCGAGGCGGACTCCGAAGTGTCGGCCGAGTTCGAGACAGAGGCGGAGGCAGAGGCGGAGGCGGAGGTGGAGGTGGACGCGGAAGCCGAGATCGAGTTCGAGGTGTCGGCCGAGTTCGAGGCTGAGACCGAAGCCGAGTTCGAAGGCGAGGCGTCCGCCGAGTCCGAGACGGAAGCCGAAGCGGAGGCGTCCGCGGAAGCATCGGCCGAAGCGGAGGCCGAGGCGGGTGCCGTCGGAGAGGGTGGCGCCGATCGAGAACCCGAACTGCCCGACCCCTTCGAGCTGCTGAAGAACATCGACGTCGAGTTCGGCTTCACGGTGGACGAGAAGGGGCTGACCTTCTCCGCGGGGGTCTCGGTCGAGGTGGCGGAGGGAGTCGAGCTGGGAGTCGAGGCAGAGCTGCCGCTCACCCCTCCGGCGGGCTGACCGCGCCGACGGTCCGAACACCACCGCCCGCACTCCCGCCGCCGGGCCGACGGCGGGAGACCTGCACGGGACAGGCGGGACGGGACGCCCTGGACCGGCGCGGGACGGGGCGCTGGACGAGTTCGGGACCCGTATGGCGTGCCGAGTCGGGCGCCGGACCGGGCACCCCGCGAGGAACGGACCTAGGGCCGCGGCACGTTGCGCAGGTTCGAGCGGGCCATCTGGAGCATGCGGCCGACGCCACCGTCCAGGACGATCTTCGACGCCGAGAGGGCGAATCCCGTCACCATCTCCGCGCTGATCTTCGGCGGGATGGAGAGCGCGTTCGGGTCGGTGACGACGTCGACGAGGGCCGGGCCCTTGTGCCGGAAGGCGTCCTTGAGGGCTCCGGCGAGTTGCTTGGGCTTCTCGACGCGGACGCCGAACGCCCCGCACGCACGGGCCACGGCCGCGAAGTCCGGGTTCTTGTTCGCGGTGCCGTAGGAGGGCAGCCCGGCGACCAGCATCTCCAACTCGACCATCCCGAGCGAGGAGTTGTTGAAAAGGACGACCTTCACCGGCAGGTCGTGCTGCACGAGGGTGAGGAAGTCTCCCATCAGCATGGAGAAACCTCCGTCGCCGGACATCGACACGACCTGCCGTCTCCGGTCGGTGAACTGGGCGCCGATCGCCATCGGCAGCGCGTTCGCCATCGACCCGTGCGAGAACGAACCGATCACCCGGCGGCTGCCGTTGGGCGAGATGTACCGGGCCGCCCAGACGTTGCACATCCCGGTGTCGACCGTGAACACGGCGTCGTCGTCCGCGAGTTCGTCGAGCACCGAGGCGACGTACTCGGGATGGATCGGGACGTGCCGCTCGACCTTGCGGGTATAGGCCTTGACGACCCCTTCGAGAGCCTCCGCGTGTTTCTTCAGCATTTTGTCGAGAAAGCGCCTGTTCCCCTTGGGCCGCACCCGCGGGGTCAGACAGCGCAGCGTCTCCCGCACGTCGCCCCACACCGCCAGGTCCAGCCTCGACCGGCGCCCCAGGTGCTCCGGCCGCACGTCGACCTGGACGATCTCGACGTCGTCCGGGAGGAAGGCGTTGTACGGGAAGTCGGTGCCCAGCAGGATGAGGAGATCGCACTCATGGGTCGCCTCGTAGGCCGCGCCGTAGCCGAGGAGCCCGCTCATGCCGACGTCGAACGGATTGTCGTACTGGATCCATTCCTTGCCGCGCAGGGCGTGCCCGACCGGGGACTTGACCTTCTCGGCGAACTGCATGACCTCGGCGTGCGCGCCCGCCGTGCCGCTGCCGCAGAACAGCGTGATCTTCTCGGCCTCGTCGATCATCGCGACGAGCTTGTCGATCTCGGCGTCGCCGGGCCGGACGCTGGGCCGGGAGGTGACGAGGGCGGTTTCGACGGTCTTGTCCGGAGCGGGCTCGGAGGCGATGTCGCCGGGCAGCGAGACGACGCTGACGCCGGACTGGCCCACCGCGTGCTGGATGGCGGTCTGGAGCAGCCGCGGCATCTGTTTCGGGCTGGAGATGAGTTCGCTGTAGTGGCTGCACTCGCGGAACAGCTGGTCGGGGTGGGTCTCCTGGAAGTAGCTCAGGCCGATCTCGCTGGAGGGGATCTGCGAGGCGAGGGCCAGCACCGGGGCCATGGAGCGGTGCGCGTCGTACAGGCCGTTGATCAGGTGCAGGTTGCCCGGACCGCAGGAGCCGGCGCAGGCCGCGAGCCTGCCGGTGATCTGGGCCTCGGCGCTCGCGGCGAACGCGGCGGTCTCCTCGTGCCGGACGTGGATCCAGTCGATCGCCGCGTTGCGCCGGATCGCGTCCACGACCGGGTTGAGACTGTCACCCACGACTCCGTACAGCCGTTCGACACCCGCGCGGACGAGGATGTCGACGAACTGCTCGGCGACGTTCTGCTTGGCCATGGCGCACGCACCTCTTCGTGATCCTCGAAGCCCTCGGGCGTCTCGGGTCCCCCTGGTTCCCCCGTTCCATCCCTCGGTTCCATGAATTCACATCGTGCGCGGTCACGCCTCCCACACGGCGGCGGCCGTCCGGTCGTCGGCGTACCCCTTGACCCGCACCAGGCTGTCCGCCAGGAACGCGGCGAGGCCGGGCGGCTCCGGCGCCGACCACCGTGTCGTCAGGTGCTCGGCCAGTTCGGGCTCGCCGCGCAGCGGCTCCGCCAGGCCCGCCGTGCACAGCAGGAGCGTGTCACCCGGGCGGGCGACGGAGGCCCGGAAACGGAAGGGGGCGCGAGGCGGCCGCGGGGCGGGTTCGTAGGGGCTCGGGGGCGTCGTGATGCCCAGGTCCATGGTGAGCCGGTCGCCCTCGGGGGTCTCGTGGGGCAGCGATCCGAAGCCGACCACGGCCTCCCCCGCGCTCTCGGTGACCCGCGGTTCGATGTCCTGCCACTCCCCGCCCCGAAGCCGGAACAGGCCGCCCACGCCGACCCCGAAGAACACCCTGATACGACACTGGGGGTCTGCGGGCAGGAGGAGGCACCGCAGACCGGCGGTGTACTCCTCGGGTTCGACGCCCTGCTCCGACGCGCTCGCCCGCAGTTTGCCGAGGCTCCGGTCGGTGAGCCGGTGCAGTCCCGACTTGAGGTCGCCGCGCCGGGCCGCCCGGATGTCGTCGGCCAGCCGCTCGTGGCTGCGCCCGACGGCCTGCCCGATCAGTCGGCACGCCTCCGCCGCCGCCCGGTGCGCGCCCGGCGTGGCCCGGGCGCCGGTCGCCATCGCCACCAGCACGAGCGCCTGCTCGCCGGTCCCGAACCGCGCGGTGAGCAGCGAGTCCCGACGTGGTTCGCCCCGGAATCGCGCGGAGTCCCCGCGTACGGACACGGCCCTCAGGGTGCTCGCGCCGTAGCGGGCGCCGTCCAGCACGGTGTCGGCGACCAGGTCGTCGAGGCCGTCCGGTTCGGCGGGAGGGAGCGCGGTCGGCTCGGCGTCGTAGGTGGGCGGGCCGGAGCCGACGTGCCCGACGGTCGGGGGCCGCTCGACGACGGAGAGCGACGTCTCCCGCGGGGTGTCCCCGGGCTGGTCCTCGGGGGGAAGCTCCTGACGAGGTGGCCGAAATCCGCCGGTGGTCCTGGGCAGCGGGGCCGCCGGCCCGGAGCCGGGGGGTGCCGCGGCCGGGGGCACGGCGGGAGCCGACGCCGGTTTCGGTGGCATGTCCGACGGGGCCCTCGACCCGGGCACCGGGGGTACGGCCGGGTCCGCGGGCGTCCCGCCGCGGGTGTCCCGGGGCGCGTCCCGGCCCGGCTCCCGAGCGGTGAAGCCCGGCGGCTTGGGGCCGGGCGGGAAGGGTGCGGGGCGGGGCGGGCCGGGGGTCCGGTCGGCGGGCGCGGGTTCCCAGGAGGCGGGCCGCCCCGCGGGGGCTTCCGGGCCGGGCGGCACCGGGCCGGAGCCGGGGCTCGGCACCGGGCCCCGCTCCCAGCGGCCGGGCGACGCCGGCGCCCCACCACGCGGGGTCGCCCCGGGCCAGGCCCCGGAGGCCGGGCCTGCGCCCCGCGGCTCCGCCGCGGCGGGCGGCCGCTGTCCCGTCCCCGGGGAGGACTGCCCCGGTACGGCGGGCGGCCGCTCCGGAGCCGGTGGCCCGCCGGACCCGCCCGCGCCGGGTGGCCGGGCGGGTCCGCGCCCCGGTGCGGATACCGGCTCCGAGGCCGACCGCGGATCGGTTCCCGGCCTCCGGTCGGTTCCCGGCCACGGGTCGGGCCCGGATCCCGGACTCGGATCGGGCTCGCCGACCACGGTCCCGGCCGCCGAGGCGAACCGGTCGTCCAGGGAATCGGCCACGGCCGCGGGCCCCGTGTCCTCGGTGGAGTCGTCGTACAACTGCCCCCACCAGTCGTCCTTGTGACCGGTGGGCTTCTCCCCCTGCTGGCTCATGCCCCCGATTGTCCACCGTCGCAGCCGGTTGAAAACGGGGCATCCGGAAAACCGGCCAAGGCGCGAGGACCTCGAACGGCACACCCAGCGATTCGTCGAACAGGGGTACGTGCGAACCGTATGCGCATCTGACCACCTGACGCTCCACCGCCACGGGCGACCACCCCGGTCCCAACCACCGTCCCCGACTCCCCTTCCCTGGAACCCGGTCCTCCGCACTCAACTCCCCACGACCGGCCCTCGGCTCTCGACTCTCGGCTCTCACCGGCGGTCCAGGGGAAGCCCGTTCGCACGGCCCGGACCCAAACAGGGCATTAGGGACGCCGGTTGGCGCTGTTGTGGCGTGAGCTTGTCAGAGGGGCGGGGGGTGCGGTGATGATGTGCCGAGGCGGGCGCGCCGTGGCCGCTTTCCGTCACGGCGCCGCCGACCGGCCGCAACGCATCCTCGGAGAGGGACATCGCCGCATGCTGGGAGCGATAGGTCTGGACAAGGTCCACGAGTCGGCCTACCGGGCACTGGTGTCCGTGGGCGCCGCCGAAGTCCCCGATCTCGCGCGCCGGCTCACGCTCGGCGAGTACGAGACGGAGCGCGCGCTGCGCCGGCTGGAGCGGCACGGGCTGGCCGCCCAGTCCTCGGCGCGCCCCGGGCGCTGGGTCGCCGCGCCGCCGGGGGTCGCCCTCGGCGCGCTGCTCACCCAGCAGCGCCACGAGCTGGAGAAGGCGGAGCTGACGGCCGCGATGCTGGCCGAGGAGTACCGGGGCGCGGCCACCGAACCGGCCGTGCACGACCTGGTCGAGGTGGTCATCGGCGCGGCGGCGGTCTCGCAGCGCTTCCTCCAGCTCCAGCTCGGCGCCACCGAGGAAGTGTGCGGGCTGGTCACCGGTAACCCGGTGGCCGTCTCCGGCCCGGACAACGACGCCGAGGAACGGGCCGTGGACCGGGGTGTCACCTACCGCGTGGTCGTCGAGCGTTCCGTCCTCGACCTGCCCGGCGGCATCACCGAGCTGTCCGCCGCGCTCGGCCGCGACGAGCAGGTGCGGGTCGTGGACCGGGTGCCGACCAAACTGATGATCGCCGACGGGACGCTCGCCATGGTGCCGCTCACCTCGCGCACCGCGGAGCCGGCCGCGCTGGTGGTGCACGCGAGCGGACTGCTGGAGCTGCTGTCGGGGCTGTTCCAGTCGGTGTGGCGGGACGCGCTGCCGCTGCGGCTGGGCAGCCGGGGCGTGCAGGAGCAGGAACCGGACGGCCCGGACGGCACCGACCTGGAGATCCTCTCCCTGCTCCTCGCGGGGCTGACCGACGCGAGCGTCGCCAAACAGCTCGATCTCGGCCTGCGGACGGTGCAGCGCCGGGTCAAGCGGCTGATGGAGCTGACCGGCGTGACCACCCGGCTGCAGCTCGGCTGGCACGCGTACGAGCGTGGCTGGGTGGCGCGGGACTGACCTGCGGTTTCCCATCAGCTCCTGCACTCTGGGCAGATGGGAGCGTGGGAGCTCCTGCTGGTCGGCGTGGTGATTCTGCTCGGCCTGGCGGGAGTACTGGTACCCGGCCTGCCGGGGTCGTGGCTCGTCTGGGCCGCGGTCCTGTGGTGGGCGCTGAGCGACCCGCAGGCCCTGTCCTGGGCCGTCCTCGTCGGCGCGACCGCGGTCCTGCTGGTCTCCCAGGCCGTCCGCTGGATGCTGCCGCCGCGACGGCTGCGCGAGAGCGGCGCCACCACCCGAATGGCCGTGTACGCCGGTGCCGGGGCGGTTCTCGGCTTCTTCCTGGTACCGGTGGTCGGAGCGATACCCGGCTTCCTCGGCGGCATCTACCTCGGTGAGCGGCTGCGGCTGGGCGGCTCCGGGGAGGCGAGGGCCGCGCTGCGGACCGCCATGCGTTCGGGCGGCTGGAGCGTGCTGACGGAGCTCTTCGCCTGCCTGTTGATCATGGGTGCGTGGCTGGGCGCGGTGATCTGGGGCTGAACCGGACGCGGGCACGAGGGGCGGACCCGCGCCCGGCCGCCGGCGGGACGAGGGCGCTCAGGTCGATCGCGTCGGCCAGCGCCCGCATACCGGCGTCGTTGAAGTGCAGGTGATCACCCGGATCGTAGGCGGGGCGGATACGGCTCGGGCGGGCCGGGTCGCGGACGGCGGCGTCGAAGTCCACGACCCCGTCGAAGATCCGGTGCGTGCGGATGGCGGTGTTGACCGCCTGCCGGACGGCTTCCCGGGCGGGCGTGTACGCGCCATGACCGCCGTACGGGGTGATCGTGGCGCCGACGGCCCGGATACCGCGGGCGTGGGCACGTCGTACGAGGAGGCGGTAGGCGTCCTCCAGGGCGTGGGGGTCCGTCCGCTCCGGGGTCCCCTTGATGTCGTTGACGCCCTCCAGCACGATCAGGGTACGGACGCCCGTGCGGGAGAAGACGTCGGTGTCCAGACGGGTCAGGGCGCTGGGGCCGCGGCCGTCGAGCAGCAGGCGGTTGCCGGCGATCCCCGCGTTCAGGACACCGGGCCTGCGGTCCGCGGGCAGGTCGCGCAGCCGGGCGGCGAGCCGGTCGGGCCAGCGGCGGTTGGCGTCGAACGAGGAGCCGGTGCCGTCGGTGATGGAGTCGCCGAGCGTGACGACACTGCCCGCGACCGAGGGGCCGAGCACGTCGACGCCGGTCACGTAGTACCAGTTGGCGACGGTGGCGGCGTAGCCGGCGCCGCTCTCCTGCGCCGTCAGGTCGCCCCGCGGGGCGACGAAGTTGGCCTGGAGCGCCGAGCGGTGGTACGTCGCCGGGCCCGAGTCGGCCGGGGTGTGCACCGAGACGAGGAGGTTGGCGTCGGCGGGGACCGGCAGCGCGACCGGGTCGCTGACCAGATCACGGCCGGCGGGGACGGTGACCGACCGGGCGCCGGCGAAGGTGACCTCGCGCACGGAGCCGGCGACGGCCCGCGGACTCGCCGGCTCGCCCGGTGGCTGCAACGCCAGTGTCACGGAACCCAGTCGGAGCGGCTTCGTGCCGAGCCGGTTGGTGAGACGGACGCGAGCGGCCCGGCCGCCGACGCTGGTGTGGACGACGTTGCGGATCGAGGCTCCCGGCAGCGCGGGCGCGGTACCGGAGGACGCCGCCTCCCAGGTGCCGGTCCAGGTGCCCGTCCGACTGCCGGTCCAGGTACTCATCCGGCTGCCGGCCCAGCTACCGGCCCGACCACCGGTGCCCTGCGAGGCGGTCCGGTCCGGTACCGGCCCCGCCTCGGCGATCACGCTCCACGCGGCGAGGAGCGAGGCCGCCACCAGCGTGACGAGAGGGCGCCGGAGTGTGATCGCGCGGGTCATGGGCCATCGCTTCCCCTCCCGTGGGCCGCGGCAACACACCGTCACACCATCGGAGGCGACCGGGCAGTTCGTCCGACGATCCCGGCGCGGTCGGCCGAGGATCTCCTCCTCCGCCGGACCTGGGTCCGGAACCCGATGCGCCGCGGGCGGGGGCGTGTTTGGCTGCCGTCATGACCGAATTCAGCGAAGCAGAGCGCGTGTACCTGAAGTCGCAGCGGTTGGGACGGCTGGCCACCGTCGACCCGCTCGGGCAGCCCCAGGCCAACCCCGTCGGCTTCTTCCCGCAGGAGGACGGGACGATCCTGATCGGCGGCTACGCGATGGGCACCACGAAGAAGTGGCGCAACCTGCTGAAGAACCCGAAGGTCGCCCTGGTCGTCGACGACATCGTCAGCCTGAAGCCGTGGAAGGTCAGGGGCGTCGACATCCGCGGCGACGCCGAACTCCTCACCGGCGCACATGACTTGGGACCGCATTTCAGCGAGGAACTGATCCGGATCCATCCGAGGCGGATCCACAGTTGGGGCCTCGACTCCTGAACGGCCTGACGGGCCATGCCGATTGACTGGCGCGCGACGACGACCAAGACCGGCCCGGGCCCGACCAGGACCGGGCCCGACGAGGACCGGGCCTGACGAGGACCGGGCCTGAGGAGGTGCGGGCCTGAGGAGGTGCGGGCAACTGCCGACAGGAGCCGACGGACGCCGACGACAGCCGATGGGGCACTGTCCAGGGACGCCCCGGCCCGGCCGGGAGATCGACCGGCGCGTGCCCCGGCCCGGGCCGTTCGCCTACAACTCCCCGGCCGTCCGCAGGTGTTGGACGGCGTACGAACGCCACGGACGCCAGTCGTCGGGGACGTCCACCCCCGGCGGTGCCACGTCCGGGTCGCCGAGCGCCCGGGTGCGGATGACGGCGGCCGTGCCCTCGTCCATGCCGGGCAGCGCGAGCAGCGCCTCCCGCGCCCCGCCGCGGTCGGCGCCCGGGTCCAGCCGCAGGGCACCATGGGCGAGGGCCGCGGTCAGGGCTCCCAGGGGACCGCCCGGCTCCGCCCGCGCGAGCACGGCGGCCTCGGGAAAGAGATGCGTGAGCGTGTCGCACGGGGTGTCCAGTGCCTTCCCGTACCTGAGCACCAGCCGCTCGGCCTCCGCCTCCCCCACCAGCGCGCGCACCGCCAGCTCGTCCGGATCCGCGGTGCCCGGCGAGCGCAGGCCGGGTCGCGCCGCGACCAGGGGACCGAGCCGCGCGTCGGCTCCCAGCCGCTCGTCGACGGCGTACGGATCCGCGTCGAGGTCGAACAGGCGCCGCAGCCGCTGTACGGCGGTGGTGAGGTCCCTGAGATCGGTGAGGTGCAGCCGGGCGTCGAGCCAGCCGCCGGGGTGGGCCGCGTCGGCGGGGGCCGGTGTTCCCGTGGCGCGGCTCGTACCGCGGGCGCCCGGTCGGCCCCCGGCGGTGCCCGGCCGTTCCTCGACGGCCGCGATTCCCGTGCCGTACGGCAGCCGGAGGGTGCGCCGGTAGGTACGGCGCCCCGGGTCGCCACCGACCGTCTCCACTCCCGGTACGGCCTCGGCGGCCAGCAGGTCGAAGACGGCGGTGGACTGGTAGGGGCCCCGGTGGGCGAGCCGGAGCGGGACACCGGCGGTGGGGGTGGCCGCGCGCCGGGCACCGGGTCCGGTACGGGGCGCCGCGGCGCGCAGTTCGCTCGGCGTCGACGCGTAGACCGCGCGGATCGTGTCGTTGAATTGGCGAACACTGGCGAAACCCGCCGCGAAAACGATGTGGGTGATGGGGAGTTCGGTGGTCTGGAGCAGGATCCGGGCGGTGTGCGCGCGCTGTGCCCTGGCCAGCGCGACCGGACCCGCGCCGACCTCCGCCGTGAGCTGCCGCTGGACCTGGCGGGCGCTGTACCCGAGACGCGTGGCGAGACCTCCGACGCCCTCCCGGTCCACCACCCCGTCGCCGATCAGGCGCATGGCCCGGCCGACGACGTCGGCCCGCGCGTTCCAGGCCGCGGAGCCGGGCACGGAGTCGGGGCGGCATCTGCGGCAGGCACGGAAGCCGGAGCCCTGGGCGGCGGCGGCCGTCGGGTAGAACCGCACGTTCTGCCGCTTCGGCGTCACCGCCGGGCAACTGGGCCGGCAGTAGATCCCCGTCGTCCGCACGGCGAAGAAGAACTCCCCGTCGAACCGGGCGTCCCGGCTCCGTACGGCCTCGTACCTCGTGTCCTCGTCGATCACCACGCTTCCAGTGTGTCCCGGCCCCCACCACGGGGCTGGCGGAAATCGGACACCGCACTGCGCCCGGCGATCCGGACAAGGACCCCACCGTCGCCCACCCCGCTGAGAACGGACCGCCGGAACCACGCCCGGACCCGGGGTACGGCGGGGGTCCGCACGAGTGAGACCGGGCCGGGAGAAGGGCAGAACCGGCCCGAGCGCGGCGGGCTCGGGCCGGGAGGGACGGGCTCGGTCCCAGGGAGGGAGGGCAGCCCGGGCCTGATCGTGGACATGGGCAGCGACACCGGCGGCGTCTCCCTGACCGGCACGGGACGGGACGGGGGCGCGGGAGAACGGCGCCGGCGCGGAGGGCGGAGGGCACGAGGTGGCCGCGCCCTCCGCTTCGCTCCGGCTACCAGCGGCCCCGCTTCGCCTCCATGGCGGCGCGTCCGTCCGCCCCCTTGCGCTTCCAGTCCCGGCGGATCTCCGCGCGCACCCGCGCGTCCGTCTTGGCGACGATCCGCTGGTTCTCGCGGAGGAGCTTGCGGTAGCTCTCGAGCCGCCGCTCCGGCAGTTCACCGGAGTCGAGGGCCGCCAGAACGGCGCAGCCGGGCTCGGCGACATGGGCGCAGTCCTGGAAACGGCAGTCGGCGGCGAACTGCTCGATCTCGGAGAAGACCTGGCCGACGCCGCTCTCGGCGTCCCAGAGGCCGACTCCGCGGAGCCCCGGAGTGTCGATGAGGACCCCGCCTCCCGGCAGCGCGAGGAGGTTGCGGGTCGTCGTGGTGTGCCGCCCCTTGCCGTCCATGTCGCGGGTGGCCCGGACGTCCATCACGTCCTCGCCCAGCAGCGCGTTGGCCAGGGTCGACTTGCCCGCGCCGGACTGCCCGAGCAGGACCGACGTACCGCCGGCGAGCACCGCTTCGAGGATGTCGAGCCCCTCCCCCGTCGCGGAGCTGACGGCGAGCACGGGTACCCCCGGCGCGGTGGTCTCGACGTCCTCGACGAGGTGTCCGAGGGTCGCGGCCTCCGGCACCAGGTCGGCCTTGGTGAGGACGACCACGGGTTGCGCGCCGGACTCCCAGGCCAGCGCGAGGAAGCGTTCGATGCGGCCGAGGTCGAGTTCCACGGCGAGCGACACGGCGACGACCGCGTGGTCGACGTTGGCCGCGAGGATCTGCCCCTCGGACCGCTTGGAGGAGGTGGAGCGCACGAAGGCCGTACGGCGCGGCAGGTACGACCGTACGTAGCGCGGGTTGCCGTCCGGTTCGACGGCGACCCAGTCGCCGGTGCACACGACCCGCATCGGATCGTGCGGTGTCACGAACGCGGTGTCGGCGCGGACGACCCCGTCGGCGGTGACCACGTCGCACTGGCCGCGGTCGACCCGGATCACCCGTCCGGCGACGAGTCCTTCGGAGGCGTGGGGAGCGAACTCGTCCGCCCAGTCGTCGTCCCAGCCGTACGGAACGAGCGGGGAGAGACCGAGAGAGGTGGATGAGGTGGGGAAGGCGGAGCTGGAAGTCAAGGGAGACCCTTCACAAGGGCGGCCCCGGCGACGCGCACTGCGGCGCGAAGGAAGAGGAAGGTCAGCCGGCGGCCACGGAGGTGGACTTGATGCACTTCTGGATGCGGGCAGCGCCCATCTCAATGACAGCCATCGGTCACACCTCCTGCTTTCGCGCACGCTGGGACGCGGCGGCCCACGGCCACCGCGTGATTCACCTTCACTTTAGAGAGGTACTCCCGCGAGCGCCACGGAATATCCAGCTGCCTCGACTCGCCTCTTGTCCGCCAGGTCGCCCGGGACGCCGCGCGGCGGTCGGACCTCCGGAATCGCGACGCCGGTCAACCGCCCGGTCGCTGCTCCGGTCGAACCGCGGGACGCCCACGGCTCCGCAGCGGTGATGCGTTCCGGCGGGAGCGCATCACCGTGGAGGACCGGGCGACCCGGCTCCTGAGGGCGGCCGTCACCGATGTGTACCAGGTCCGCGTCATGTCGCGCCGACCGGCCGCCGTGTCCGCGCCGGTCGGCCCGGGGGCCGGCCGGTCAGTGCGCGGTCGTGCAGCGGCGGCCGTTGACGGTGAAGGCGTCGGGGGCCGTGTTCCCGTTCTGCCAGGTGCCGTTGAAACCGACGGCGAAGGAACCGCCCGCGGCGACCGCCTTGTTGTAGTCGGCCGCGGTCGCTATCACCTGGGAGCCGTGCTGGGTGTACGTGCCGTCCCACATCTGCGTGACGCGCTGGCCCTCGTCGAAGGTCCAGGCGATCTGCCAGGAGTCGAGGGCGTCGACGGACTTGACGGTGACGGCGGCCTGGAAGCCGTCGGGCCACTCGTTGACGATGTCGTACGCCACCTCGCAGGAGGTCGCGTCCTTCGTGGCGGGCGCGGACCTCGTGGCGTGCGGGGTCTTGACCGCGGAGCGGGCCGACGACGAGGACGTGCCCTGCGGCTCGGGGTCGGATTTCGCGCCCGCGTCCGCGCTCGGGTTCCCGGGTCCGGGCGAGACGAGCGAGCCCGCGGGGCGGGTGGTCGCCGACGGGGAGGACACGCCGGGCTGGGCCACCGGCCGGCGGTCCCCCGAATCACCGCGCGCCAAGGTCCCCTCGTCGTTCCCCGCGCCGAAGGGCATCAGCGAGACGGTGAGGGCGAGGCCGGAGACGATGACGGCGGCGACCAGCAACCCGGTGCGGCCGATCCTGGGCGCGGCGGTCCTGGCCTCGGCGACACCGGTGTCGACCGCCGCGTCCGCGCGTCCGCCCGTCATGCCGGCTTCGGCGGCGCGGCGCCTGCGTTCCAGGTAGGCGAGGCCGCCCCAGCCGATCACCCCGCCCGCGAGCGCCGCGGGCAGCCCGCCGCCGTGCAGCCGCAGGCAGGCGGCCGCCTCCGCGCACTCCACGCAGCGGGCGATGTGCTGCGAGAGGTCGCCGGGCGTCTCGGATCCGGGCGAGCGGGTGACCGCGTCGAGGAGCCGGGCGTAGCTGCGGCAGTTGGCGTCCATCGGCGTGTCGAGGTGGTTGCGGTGACACCGGTCCCTGAACAGCGCCCGCACCTGGCCGAGTTCCTCGGCGGCGGCCACCGGGTCGAGACCGAGTCGCCGGGCCACGGCGGGCAGCGGAAGCGCCTCGACCTCGACCAGCCACAGCAGCGCCGCGTCGGGTTCCTGAAGGTCCCTCAGGCCGCGCAACGCGATCGGGCGGTGCAGGGGAGGCCCCGTGTAGCGGGCGGCCTTCTCGGAGTTGAGCCACAGCCTGAGGTCGGGATCCAGCCGGTGGCCCTGGCCGTGCGCCTCCCAGGCGGCGGCGGTGGTCCGGACCGAGCTCAGCAGCAGGGGGATCCGGGGCAGCCGGGCGGTTCTGCGGCCGGTGTTCTTCGAGCGGAGCAGAACCGCGCGCGCCTCGTGGATCCCGTGGGTGAACGCCTCGGTGGCCAGTTGGGTGGCCGCGGCGGAACCGGAGGTGCACAGGTCGGCGTACGACAGGACCGCGTCCCAGCATTCCGAGAACAGCGCCGCCTCGACGGCGTCCTGGGGGGTCGGCAGGTCTGACATGGGGGGCTCCTGCATCCGCTACTTCCATGTGCGACGCCAAAGGGGGGCCAACTCGCCTTGTTCTACTGGGGAGTTGGAGGACGTCTCATCAACGGGCCCGAGCTTTTCACGGTTTCGACACAACTGACAAGCGGCGTATTCACATCGCGCGATCGCGCGATCACACAGAGGCCCGTCCGGCTCCCGGCGCCCAGAGTCTCGTACACATCGCGGGCCCGGGTGGATCGAACGCCTCAACTTTCACAGGACCCACCACTCCCCACGCCCCGCCTCACGCCGCTCCCCCGCCCCGCCCGGGTCGGTCCGGCCCGCCGGGGAGAACGCTGGCGGGCCGGACCGACCCGGGCGCGGCGCACCACACGGCCCGGACGTACCAAGACGTCCGGACCGTGGGAGAGCCGGGAAGGTCGGGAAGGTCCGCATGGGGACTCGCTCCGGGCTCACCCCGGCTCGCGGGCGGCGCGCGTTCGGCTCGCGCTCGGCGCGCGGGTCGGTCACACCCGGGAGGGGGCCTCCTGCGCGGGAAGGCTGTCCATGAAGGAGCTGACGGAGAAGACCGCTCGGCCGGGACCGGGTTCTCCGTATCCGGGCGGGGACTTGAGCCCGAAGTCGTCCATCGTGGCGCGGTAGGCCTCCAGCAGCCGGATGTGGTATTCCAGCGGCGCGCCGTTCGGGTTGGCCTTGCCGAGCGGGGTGGTCGGCTCGGGGCACCAGGTGGTGAAGCGGGGCGTGATGCCGTGCGACATGAAGAAGCGCAGCCCCTCGGTCGTGGAGGCGATGGCCTCGTCGACGCTGGTGAAGCCGAAGGGCTCGGCCATCTCCACGCCCGCGACGAAGTTGGGGATCACGTTGCGCGCGCCGAAGATCTCGGCGGAGTCCAGGATGCGCTTGTGCCACTCGTCCCGGCCGACGTAGCGCTCCTTGCCGGGGCAGTACATCTTGAACAGGTACTCGTCCCACACCTCGTAGTTGGGGTGGTAGATCTGCACGCCGTAGTCCTTGAACCGCTGCACGTCGTCGCGGGGCAGGGCCTGGGCCACCACCTTGCCGATCCACCGCCCGGGGAACCGCTCCTCGATGGCCTTGGCGTAGTGCCCGTAGAAGTCGGCCTCGTCGCGTCCGGCGACCGTCTTCGTGATCGCGCCACCCGTGAGGGTGTACGCCGTCGACGCCTTCGCGGTGTCGTAGCGGTCGATGATCTCCAGCGCTTCGAGGACCTCTTCGACGTCCTTCACGCCGGTGTACGGGCGGCCGGCGGCCTTGTGCTGGCGCCAGTTGTGGTTGATGTCGCAGTACTGGCACTCCTCCTTGGCGCCGAAGTACTGGCAGACCCGGAAGACGGTGAGGTAGATGAGGTATCCCCACTGGATCGTCGGGGCCACCTCCATCACGGACTTCCCGTTCGAGAGCTTGTGCCGGTAGTACTCGGGCATCGGCGGCACCCCGACGTCGGAGATCCGCTTGCCGTCCAGGTACAGCCCGAGGACGCCCTCGTCGTCGGCGGCGACGCGGTACGGCGAGGCGGGATTGACGCGCACGGACACGACGGTGCGTCGCAGGCCGTACGGGCCACCCGTGAGGATGATCTCCTCGGGCGGCCGGCGGAGCGCGGCCTCGCCCAGCTCGGGCAGGGTGCCGTGGTCGAAGGAGAAGATGAAGTACGACTTCGGTTTGACCTCGCCGCCCTCGTTGTCGCTGAGCGCGGACGCGTCGAAGGCCACGCCTCCGCGGAGCAGGTCCTCCTTGATGACCGCTTCCCGCGGCACGTGCGGGAACCGCTCCATCAGATCCTCGACCAGCGCGGTGCGGCTGCCCATCCCGATCTCCTCGCTCCCGACTGCTTCGTCCGTCGTGTGCTTCGTCTGTCGTGTTCGACTCCTCACGGTATGCCCCCGCCCGGGCATCGGCCGTGGCGGGTCCCCTCGCGCCGCACGCCGCGCTCCGGAGCGCGGCGGTCCGGTCGGCCCCGGAGCGGCCGCGGCGCCAGGACCGGGACCGGCCCGGGCGCGCCCCCGCCCGGAACTCGGTTGCTCCGTCCGGGCGCCCCTGCGAGAGTCGTGATCATGCATGCCTTCACCGCGTACGACGGAACCGAGCTGACCTTCACCGTTCACGGGGACGGCCCGCCCCTGGTGTGTCTGCCCGGCGGGCCGATGCAGGACTGCGGGTATCTCGGGGAGCTGGGCGGGCTGTCCGCGCACCGGCGGCTGATCATGGCCGACCCTCGCGGGACCGGTGGGTCCGCGGTCCCCGACGACCCCTCCTCGTACCGCTGCGACCGGCTCGTCGACGACGTCGAGGCCCTGCGCGAGCACCTCGGTCTCGACCGGATGGACCTGCTCGCGCACTCCGCGGGGACGAATCTGGCGATGCTCTACGCGCAGCGCCGTCCGGACCGCGTGGCGCGGCTCGCGCTCATCACGCCGAGCGTCCACGCCGTCGGGGTCGAGGTGACCGGGGAGACGAGGCTGGCGACGGCGCGGGCGCGGCACGACGAGCCGTGGTTCCCGGAAGCGTTCGCGGCACTGGAGGCGATCGTCGCGGGCCGCGGGAACGCGGCCGCCTTCTCGGCCATCGCCCCTTTCTGGTACGGCCGTTGGGACGAGGCCGCGCGGGCGCACCAGGCCGCGGGGGACGCACACAAGAATCACGAGGCCGCGGCGCGCCACACCGAGGGCGCGTTCGACCCGGACGCGACCCGGGCGGCGCTGGCCGGTCTGGCGGCTCCGGTGCTGGTGCTCGCCGGGGAGGTCGACCTCAACTCCCCGCCGCCCGCGATGGCGGAGATCGCCGCCCTGTTCCCGCGCGCCGAGCTGGTCGTGCAGCCGGGGGCCGGGCACTTCCCGTGGCTCGACGACCCGGACCGGTTCGTCACGACGACGACGGCGTTCCTCGCCCGGCCGCTTCCTACGAGCCCTCTCCCCGGCACCGCACCACAGGGCGTCTGAGGAGCGGACCGGGCCTGCACTTCCCGTGGCTCGACGACCCGGACCGGTTCGTCACCACGGCGGCGGTGTTCTGGCCCGACCGCTCCCTACGAGCCCTCTCCCCGGCACCGCACCACAGGGCGTCTGAGGCGCGGGCCGCGCCGGCCGCCCGCGGGAGGTGCCCCGGTCAGGCGGTCCTCGCAAGCTCCGCCAGGCCGACCCCGAACGCCGGTTCCCTTCCCGACAGCAGGCGTTCGACTTCCTCCAGCACGGTCCGGCCGAGCCGGGCGACCTCGGTGCCCTGCGAACCGGCCAGATGGGGTGTGACGTAGGCGTTCGGCAGGTCGTACAGCGGGGAGTCGGCGGGCAGCGGCTCGGGGTCCGTGACGTCGAGGATCGCGCTGATCCGCTCGGCGCGCAGTGCCTCGACGAGGGCCTGGTGGTCGACCAGGGAACCGCGTGAGGTGTTGATGAGCACCGATCCGGCAGGCATCAGGGCGAGCCGGCGGCGGCCGATCAGATGCCGGGTCTCGGGGGTCTGCGGGGCGTGGATCGTGACGATGTCGCTGCCGCCGAGCAGGGTGTCGAGCGGCACCGAGGGGACGCCGAGGGCGGCGGCCCCGGCCTCGTCCACGTAGGGGTCGGCGAGGCTCACCGACAGGTCGAAGGGCCGGAGCAGTTCGATGAGCCGCCGGCCGACGCGGGAGGCGCCCACGATGCCGACGCGGCGGCCGAAGTTGCCGATGCCGGCCGGGATCTCCTCCCGCGGGAAGGTCCGTTCGGCGCGCAGCCGCTCCCGTCGGGCGAAGACGTCCTTGCCGGCCAGCAGGATCATGGCGAGCGTGTACTCGGCGACGGGCAGCGCGTTCGCGGCGGCGGCCGAGGAGACGACGATCCCGCGCTCCCAGACGGCCGGTGTCAGGAAACCCTTCACGGACCCGGCCGCGTGCAGTACGGCCCGCAGCTTCGGGGCCGCGTCGAGGGTGCCGGCGTCGATCACCGGGCACCCCCAGCCGGTGATCAGGATCTCGGTGCCGGCGAGGCGGGCCCGTACGGCCGGATCGGTGAAGTCCCCTGCCACCGGGGAGAGGTCGACGTCCACCAGCTCGCGCAGCCGGGCCAGGGTGTCCGGGGGGAAGATCCGCGGCACGTTCTCGGCGGTCATGGCGAACATCGCCACAGGACGGTCGGGCAAGGAGGTGGCCTTCCCATTCGGCGACGCCGGCGACAGAAACCGCTCTCTACGGTAGGTCGCGACGCGGGGGACGGTCAATGGACAGGTGTGCCACCCGGGCGGACCGGCGGGGTACGGTCCCCGGGTGGTCATCGCACGGATCACGCACGACGACTCCCGGGGAGGGACGACAGGGATGACCCGCACCCTGACCAACTGGGCCGGCAACATCACGTACCGGGCCGAGGAACTGCACCGGCCCTCCTCCCTCGGCGAGCTCGGCGCGCTGGTCGCGGGCAGCTCCCGCGTGCGCGTGCTGGGCAGCGGGCACTCGTTCAACGAGATCGCCGAACCGGGCGCCGACGGCGTCCTGCTGTCACTGACCGCCCTGCCGCCCACGGTGGACGTCGACACGGCGGCCCGTACGGTACGGGTCTCGGGCGGAGTCCGGTACGCCGAGCTGGCCCGCCGGGTGCACGAGCACGGGTTCGCGCTGCACAACATGGCCTCGCTGCCACACATCTCGGTGGCGGGCTCGGTCGCCACCGGCACCCATGGCTCCGGCGTCACGAACGGGTCGCTCGCCGCCGCCGTGCGGGAGGTCGAGCTGATCACCGCGGACGGTTCGGCCCTGACGATCGGCCGGGACGACCGGCGCTTCGACGGCGCCGTGACCTCGCTGGGCGCACTGGGCGTGGTCACCGCGCTCACCCTCGACCTGGAGCCGGACTTCGAGGTGAGCCAGCACGTGTTCACCGAACTCCCCCTGGAGGGGCTGGACTTCGAAACGGTCGCGGCCTCGGCGTACAGCGTCAGCCTGTTCACCGACTGGGGGCGCCCCGGCTTCCGCCAGGTGTGGCTCAAGCGGCGCACCGACCGGCCGGAGCCCGACTTCCCGTGGGCGGCACCCGCGACCGAGGCCATGCACCCGGTCCCGGGCATGCCCGCGCGCAACTGCACCCAGCAGCTCGGCGTCCCGGGCCCCTGGCACGAGCGGCTGCCGCACTTCCGGGCCGAGTTCACCCCGAGCAGCGGGGCCGAGCTGCAGTCCGAGTACCTGCTGGACCGCTCGGACGCCCTGGACGCGCTGCACGCCCTGGACGCGATCCGTGACCGGATCGCACCATTGCTGCAGATCTGCGAGGTGCGGACCGTGGCCGCCGACCGCCAGTGGCTGAGTCCGGCGTACGGACGGGACACCGTGGCCCTGCACTTCACCTGGGTGGCGGACACGGAGGCCGTGCTGCCGGTGGTGCGCCTGGTGGAAGAGGCACTGGATCCGTTCGGGCCCCGGCCGCACTGGGGCAAGGTGTTCACCGTGCCCCCGGCGGTCCTGCGCGAACGGTCCCCGCGGCTGGCCGAGTTCCGTGCGCTGGCCGACGAGCTCGACCCTGCCCGGACGTTCACCAACGCCTTCGTGGGGGACTTCCTCCAGCCCCTTTCCTAACCCCTTGTCGAAAGCCCTTCCCAGGCCATAGCCTTGCGCCGCACCGGGGTCGTCGGGCCTCGCCCCGGCACCGGGCCGCAGCCCGGACCAGGGACGCGATCACGCCGCGCCGTCCCGGGGCGCGCCCGGACCCCGGCCCGAGGAAGCGGTCGGCCCACGTGCCCGGCGACGGGTGCGCGCAGGCGAGGGGAGCCCCATGAAGCGCGGCACATCACGCGACATCCGCACCGCGAACCGGTACGAGGTGCTCCGCCAGATCATCGCCGAATCTCCCACCTCCCGGCAGGAGTTGGCCGCGGCGACCGGGCTCAGCCTGGCCACGGTGGCCACGCTCGTCGGTGAGCTGCTCGACCTGCGGATGCTGACCGAGGTCGGGTTCGAGGACTCCGCGGGTGGCCGGCCCCGGGGGCTGGTCGCGGTCAACGCGTCGGGGGGCGCCCTCATCGGCGTCGACATCGCGGAGACCTACGTCCGCGTCGAGCTGTTCGATCTGGCCCTGAACGTGCTCGCTCGCGCCGACGAGGACATGCGCCCCGGCGAGAGCCGCCCCGAACAGGTCGTCGGGCACGTCGCCGCCGCCGTGGGCTCGGTGGTCGCACAGGCCGGGGTCGAGGGCGCGCGCGTCCTCGGTGCGGGCGTCAGCGTCCCCGGCCAGGTGGACCGTGACACCGGGATCTCGGAGTACGCGCCCAACTGGGACTGGCACGACGTGCCGTTGCTGGATCTGCTCGCGGAGCACATCCCCTACCCCCTGCACCTCGACAACCCGCTGCGCGCCTGCACCGTGGCCGAGCTGTGGTTCGGCGCGGCCCGGGGACGCGGTGACGCGGTGGTGGTCAATCTGGGCACGGGCGTGGGTGCCGGTCTCGCGCTCGGCGGCGGGTTGCACCGCGGTGTCAGCAACAGCGCCGGCGAATGGGGTCACACCACCCTCGTCCTGGACGGCCGGCTGTGCCACTGCGGCAACCACGGCTGCGTGGAGACGTATGTCGGGGCCCCCGGAATCATGCTGAATCTGCGGGAGTTGAGCCCCGGGAGCCCGCTGCTGCACCCGGAGGACCAGACCGCCACCGTCGACGCGCTCGCTGCGGGCGTGGCCGCGGGGGATCCGGTGGCCCTCAAAGTCGTACGCGACACCGCCCGTTACCTCGGCGCCGGGATCTCCGACCTGGTGAACCTGCTCAACCCCGAGGTGGTCGTGCTGAGCAGCTGGGTCGCGGCCACCCTCGGCGAACCGCTGCTGCGCGAGGTCCGCGAGGCGGTCGCCCGGCACGCGCTCCGGCGGCCGCTCGCGGCGACCGAGATCGTCCTGTCCCCCATCCCGACCGACCCGGTCTGCCTCGGCGCCGCGACGTTCGCCCTCGAAGGGGCGCTCCAGTCGGTCGGCCAGCGCCCCGCCAAGCGGTCCGCACCCACGAGAAGCCGCACCGCCCCGCCCGCATGACGGGTGCGCCACCTCCGGCACGGGAGGTGCGCCGGCCCGCGCACAGCAGACGCACCGGCTCGCCACAAGTGCGCCGCTCTCGCGACGGCGCGGTCCGCCCGGACGCGGTCGCGCCCTGGACAGCCGAGACTCGACGTCCCCAAATAGACCCGCCTTGACTTGAGTTGACTCCACCCGCTCTCCCGGCCCGTGCACCACGCCTCCCCCGCGTCCGGTATCCCGAACCCCCGACAACGCTTCGCACCGACTTCGTCCAACCCCTTGCCGAAGCCTTAGCGGAAGGTTAACGTCCCGCACCGCACCGCGAATTCGAGCCGCAGCCGCACTCAGACCGCATCCAGGACAAGGACGTCACCATGTCGGCAATGAGCAGCAACTGGGACCGTCGATCCGTACTCCGGGCCGCCGCCGGACTCGCCGCCCTCGGGCCGCTGGCCGCGTGCGGCAGCAACAACGGGCGCTCCGGAGGCGGCGGTTCGGGCAAGGAACTGGTCCAGTACTTCCACGCCTACGGAGAGGCCGGCACCGAGCAGGCCATCAAGAAGTACGCGAAGGCCTACGACGAGGCCCAGGTGACCACGCAGTGGATCACCGGCAGCGACTTCGAGAGCAAGCTGTTCGCCTCGCTGCTCACCAAGAACGCGCCGGACGTCTTCGAGTTCCACCCGCAGATCCAGCTCGTCAAGAGCGGCCAGGTGGCGGATCTGAGCGACCTCGTCGATCCGGTCAAGAACGACTTCAACCCGGCCGACATCGCCTCGCACACGGTCGACGGGAAGATATACGGCGTCCGGATGATCGACGACCCGCAGTTCTTCTTCTACCGGCCCTCGCTGCTGGAGAAGGCCGGCGTCAAGGTGCCGACCACCCTCGACGAACTCATCGAGGCCGCGGCCAAGTTGACCACCGGCAAGGTCAAGGGCCTGTTCATCGGCAACGACCTGCACGCGGTGATCAACCCGATGATCTGGTCGGCGGGCGCCGACACCCTCGACAGCGGCAACAAGATCGCCTACCACACCGAGGGGGTCAAGGAGGGCCTGAAGAAGATGCGGAAGCTCTTCACCAGCGGCCATCTGCTCCTGGACGCCCCGGCCGACTACTGGGACCCGTCGGCCCTCAACCAGGGCCTGTGCGCCATGCAGTTCTGCGGGATGTGGGCCATGCCGCAGATGCAGAAGGTGCTCGGCGACGACATCGGGGTCTTCCCCTTCCCGATCGTCACCGACGGCGGCAAGCCCTCCGTCTACAACGGCGGCTGGTCGATGTTCGTCAACGCCAAGGGCAAGAACGTCGACCTGGCCAAGGAGTACGTCAAGTGGCTCTGGATCGAGCAGAAGAAGTACCAGGAGGACTGGTCGCTGTCGTACGGCTTCCACATCCCGCCGCGCACCTCGCTCGCCGCGTCCGCCGACAAGCTCAAGTCGGGCCTGCCCGCCGAGGGCGTCGAACTCTTCGGCGAGTACGGGCACTTCGACAACATCGGCTGGACCCAGTCCATGATCACCGCCCTCGAGGACGTCTTCGCCGACTCCGTCCGCAAGGGCGGGGACCCGGAGGCGGCGCTCGACAAGGCGGACGTGACCGTCGAGCGCGAGCTCAAGAAGCTCTTCGGATAGCGCGACGGACGGGCTGCGACATGTCGATCACCACGCCGCGCGATGTCTCGCGCCCCGCCCCCGCCGAGGCCCGACCGGCCCGGCCGCGGCGGGGGCTGCGGGGCGGCAGCACCCTCAGTTTCTGGCTCTTCACCGGCCCCTTCCTCATCGGCCTGGTCGTCTTCGTCTACGTGCCGATCGGCTGGAGTCTGTGGCTGAGCTTCTTCGAGGCACGCTTCACGGTCACCCCCGACAAGTTCGTCGGCTTCGACAACTACCGGCAGATGCTGGAGAACGGCAAGTTCACCGGGGCGCTGGTCACCTTCACCGTGTTCGCCGCGTTCGTCGTCCCGCTGACCTGGGCGGTCTCGCTCGGCCTCGCGCTGCTGGTGAACCGGCTGCGGTTCATGCGGGCGTTCTTCCGGTCGGTGTTCTTCCTGCCGACCGCGTGCAGTTACGTCGCCGCCTCGCTGATCTGGAAGATGTCCATCTTCAGCGGGGTCCGCTTCGGTCTGATGAACACCGTCCTCGGCTGGTTCGGGATCGAGAACATCGCCTGGCTGGCCGACCCCGATCCGCCCTGGTACTGGCTGGTCATCCTGACCGCGCGCCTGTGGCTCCAGGCCGGCTTCTACATGATCCTCTTCCTGGCCGCCCTGCAGAACATCCCGCCGGAGCTCTACGAGGCCGCAGCGATCGACGGTGCCAGGCCCGGCTGGCAGACCTTCCGCCACATCACCCTGCCGCAGTTGCGCGCCACCTCGACGGCCGTGATCCTGCTGCTCCTCGTGGCCGCCTACCAGGCCTTCGACGAGTTCTTCAACCTGCTGTCGAAGACCACCTGGGGCCGCCCGCCGCTCGTCGAGCTGTACTACACGGCGCTCGGCCAGGCCCAGGACTACGGCGCGGGCAGCGCGGGCGCGGTCATCCTCACCCTGCTGATCTGCGGGGTGACCCTGCTCCAGGGCAGGTTCATGGGCTTCGGACGCGGGGAGGACGCCGGATGACCAACGTCACGGAGGGCCGAAAGGCCCACGCCGCCCCGCCGCGGAGACGCGGACGCGGAAACGGTCCGCGTGGCGCGCTCGGCAGCACGGGTCTGTACGCCGCCACGGGCGTCGCCGGTCTGCTGTTCCTCGTCCCCTTCTACCTCCTCGTCCGCAACGCGCTGTCCACGGACGCGGAAATCACCGGCGAGAACTGGCAGTTCTTCCCCACCGACCTCAAGTGGGGCAACATCGCGGAGCTGTTCGACGACCCGACCGTGCCGTTCGCGCGCTCCCTGTGGAACTCCGCCGTCGTCGGTGTCCTGCACACCATCGGCACCCTGCTGGTCTGCTCGCTAGCCGGCTACGGCCTGGCGCGGATCCCGTACCGCCACGCCGACAAGATCTTCTACGGGGTGCTCGTCACCCTGATGGTCCCCTCCGCCGTGACCTTCGTGCCGAGCTTCGTGCTCGTCTCGTCGCTCGGCTGGGTGGACAGTCTTCGCGGTCTCATCATTCCGGGTCTTTTCAGCGGTTTCACGTGCTTCCTCTTCCGGCAGTACTTCTTGGGGTTCCCCAAGGAGCTGGAGGAGGCGGCGCGCATGGACGGGCTCGGCTACTGGGGCGCGTACTGGCGCATCGTCGTCCCCAACTCCCTGAACTTCTTCGCGGCGATCGCGACCATCACCTTCATCAGCGGCTGGAACGCCTTCCTGTGGCCGCTGGTCATCGGCCAGGACCCCGACGCCTGGACGGTCCAGGTCGCGCTCTCCTCGTACATGACGAACCAGACCGTCAACTTCCATCTGATCTTCATGGCCACGGCCATTTCCATCCTGCCCCTGGTGTTCGTGTTCCTCTTCCTCCAGCGCTGGCTGGTCCAGGGAATCGCGCAGACCGGCATCAAGGGCTGACTAGGAGACGCATGTCTTTCCGCACCTCCCCCGGACCTCCGGCCTCTCCCGCCTCCGCCACCGCTCCCGACTACATCGAGGACGTCTCCCCGGGCAACGGCGCCCTGCCGCCGCGCGC
The DNA here is from genome assembly GCF_042889485.1 of Streptomyces sp. NPDC002580. Taxonomy (NCBI): domain Bacteria; kingdom Bacillati; phylum Actinomycetota; class Actinomycetes; order Kitasatosporales; family Streptomycetaceae; genus Streptomyces; species Streptomyces sp. NPDC002580. Next base: position 440,178 of record NZ_JBIAQZ010000004.1, read on the forward strand.
CTGGTACCCGTCCTCCGACGCCAGGTCCCTCTCCCTGAACGGCGGGTGGGCCTTCCGGCTCTCGCCCACCGCCGACGCCCGGGACGACTCCTTCGCGGCCGAGAGGTACGACGCCGGGGACTGGGCCGAGATCCAGGTGCCCGGCCACTGGGTGCTGCAAGGACACGGCTCGCCGATCTACACCAACCACCTCTACCCCTTCCCGGTCGATCCGCCGCGCGTGCCGACGGAGAACCCGACCGGCGACCATCTGCGCCGCTTCGACCTGCCGCCGGACTGGCCGGCGGGCGGCGGCGCGGTCCTGCGTTTCGACGGTGTCGAGTCGTGCGCCCGGGTCTGGCTGAACGGCACGGACCTCGGCGAGTTCAAGGGGTCACGGCTGCCGCACGAGTTCGCCGTGGGTCATCTGCTGAGGCCGGGCGGCAACGTGCTCGCGGTCCGGGTGCACCAGTGGTCGGCGGGCTCCTACCTGGAGGACCAGGACCAGTGGTGGCTGCCGGGCATCTTCCGTGACGTCACCCTGCTGCACCGCCCGGCGGGCAGCGCGCTCGACTTCTTCGTGCACGCCTCCTACGACCACCACGAGGGCCTGGGGACCCTGCGCGTCGACTCCGACGTCGACGGGCGGGTGCTCGTGCCCGCTCTGGACATCGATGTCGGGACCGGCACCGCGGTCACGGTGCCGGTCCTGCCGTGGACGGCCGAGACTCCCCGGCTGTACGACGGCGAACTGGTCACGGAGGGCGAACGCGTCCCGCTGCGCGTCGGGTTCCGCACCGTCGCGCTCGAGGACGGGCTGATCAAGGTCAACGGCAGGGCGGTCCTCTTCAAGGGCGTCAACCGGCACGAGTGGCACCCGCGGAAGGGCCGCGCACTCGACCCGGAGACCATGCTCGCGGACGTCCTGCTGATGAAGCGGCACAACATCAACGCCGTCCGCACCTCGCACTACCCGCCGCACCCCGCCTTCCTCGACCTGTGCGACGAGTACGGCCTGTGGGTCATCGACGAGTGCGACCTGGAGACGCACGGATTCACCGAACAGGCCTGGCGCGACAACCCCTGCGACGACCCCCGCTGGACGCCCGCGCTGCTCGACCGGGCGGCGCGCACCGTCGAACGCGACAAGAACCACCCCTCCGTCGTCATCTGGTCCCTGGGCAACGAGGCCGGTACCGGGCGCGGTCTCGCCGCCATGGCCGAATGGATCAGGGCCCGCGACGACTCCCGCCTCCTGCACTACGAGGGCGACCTCGACTGCCGTGACACGGACGTCTATTCACGGATGTACGCCCCGCACGCCGAGGTCGAGAGGATCGGCCGGCGCCAGGACGGCGGCACCCTCGAACGACGCCGACTCCCCTTCATCCTCTGCGAGTACGGGCACGCCATGGGCAACGGCCCCGGCGGCCTCGCGGACTACCAGCGCCTGTTCGCCTCGTACGACCGTCTCCAGGGCGGCTTCGTCTGGGAGTGGATCGACCACGGCGTCGAGGACGAGCGGTACGGATTCGCGTACGGCGGTGACTTCGGGGAGGAGCTGCACGACGGGAACTTCGTCTGCGACGGGCTGCTCTTCCCGGACCGGACGCCGTCCCCCGGGCTCGTCGAGTACAAGAAGGTGATCGAGCCGGTGCACCTCGACGGCGGGGAGCCCTCCCCGCCGTCGCGCGGACCGGGTACGGCCTCGGACGGCACCGTGCGGGTGACCAACGGGTACGACTTCGCGGATCTCTCCGCCCTCGCCTTCGAGTGGTCGTACCAGGTGGACGGCGAGACCGTCGAGACGGGTCCGCTCACGGTGCCCGCGCTCACCCCGGGCCGGTCGGCCGAGGTCAAGCTGCCCGCGCCGCCGGCGGCGGACACCGGGAACGCGGAGACGCACTGGACGGTCCGGGCGGTGCTCGCCGAGGAGACCGCCTGGGGGCCGCGCGGCCATGTCGTCGCCTGGGCCCAACTCCCGGTGGCCGAACGGGTGCCGCCACGTCTCACCCCGTCCGTCGGCGCGGTGCCGGGCGGTCGGGTGATCACCCTCGGGCCGGGTGTCTTCGACGCCCGCACCGGCGCCCTGCTGAGCGTCGGAGGGGTCGGGATCACCGGGCTCCGGCTGGACGTGTGGCGTGCCCCGACCGACAACGACGACGGTGCGAGCTGGCAGCCGGACGCACGCCACGGCCTGCTGTGGCGCGAGCTGGGCCTGCACCGGATGCGGCACCGGCTGGACGGGGTGGAACCGGGCGACGACGCCCTGACGGTACGCACCCGGGTGGCGCCCGCGGCCCGGGAGGTGGGCCTGCGCACGGTGTACCGGTGGACGTCGGACGGCACCCGGCTGCGGCTGACGGTGTCCGTGGCACCGGAGGGCGACTGGCGGCTGCCGTTGCCGCGGCTCGGGGTGCGGTTCGGACTCCCGGGCGGCGCGGACCGGGTGTCCTGGTTCGGCGGCGGACCCGGCGAGGGGTACCCGGACACCAGGTCGGCGTCCGTGATCGGCCGTTGGGAGTCGACGGTCGACGCGATGCAGACGCCGTACGTGCGTCCTCAGGAGAACGGCGCCCGGGCCGACGTCCGTCGGGCCGGGATCGGCGGCCTGCTGATCGAGGGCGATCCGGCCTTCTGGTTCACCGCGCGCCGCTGGACCACCGAGCAGCTGGACGCCGCGGACCACCTCTCGGACCTGCGCGCCGGTGACACGGTCTGGGTCAACCTCGACCACGGCCAGCAGGGCATCGGTTCGCAGTCGTGCGGCCCCGGCGCCCTTCCCCAGTACCAACTGTGCGCCGATCCGGCGGAGTTCTCGTTCGTCTTCTCCGAGACCCGGGACTGACCCGCCCGCACCCGGCTCTCACCCGGTGCGGCCGGACGGCGGAGGAGCCGTCCGGCCGCGGTCCGGGTGCCCGCCGGGCGGACTCAGTGGTCCGCGCAGCAGGGTGTCGGGTCCGGCACCTCGAAGGGGACGAGCGTTCCGCCGACGGCCGGCATCGCCGCGAGGACGAGACGGCCGTCGCGGAACTCCGGACGCACATGACCGCGCGTGATCAACTCCTTTTGCGGAGAGGGATCTTCGGACGATCCGAGCACGGTGATCCGGTCCACCCCGGAGACGTCCAGCAACCGCGCGACGGTCATGACACCGGTGACGGCGCCGGCCCCCGGGTACAGGACGGCGCGGCCCCCCGTACCGGCGGTGTGCTCGGCGACGGCGTGGGCGGCTCCGGCCGCGAGCTCGTCGGGCCCGTGGCGCTCGCCGCCGAAGGCGACACCGAGGACGACGGCGGGACCGAGGAGGGTCCCGGCCTCCGGCCCGGTGAGCCGCTGCCGAACCGCGCGGGCCGCGCGCTGCGACGGCACGGCGAGGGACAGCGCCGTGTGCGGCCGCCGCCCGTCACGTACGTGATGGGTGCAGCCCAACACGTCTTCACCGAGGCCGAGTTCGGCGGCCAGCGTGCGCAGCAGGTGGTCGGCCTCCCGCAGGGTGCCCGGGTGACCGGTGTCGACACCGACGACGTACCGACCGCTCACGACGGGAGGACCCACACCGGGTTGGAGTAGAACCACAGGTCCTTCCACGGGTCCGCGTCACCGACGACGTCCACGGCGGGACCCGCCGGGTCGACCGCGGCGCCCCGCAGGCCGACGGCGGAGCGGTTGCCGTCGGTGCCCCGCAGCCGGACGTACACGGGGCGGTCGACGGCACCGAGGTCGTAGGCGAGGCGGACCGTGCCGGCCGACTTGTTCACCTCGTAGGAACGGGTGACCCGCGTGGTGGGAGCGGTGATCGTGTCCCGGTCCGCGGCCGGACCCGTCACATCGCCCTGGATGACGTCGACGCGCGCCAGCTTCGGCAGGAATCCGGCCCAGTTGGGTCCGCCGGCCAGCCCCAGGTCGACGGTGAGCGTGACCCGGGTGCCCTTGCGCACGTGCAGCGCGCCGCCGAGGGTGGCCCAGCGTCCGCCGCCCGTGACGCGCGCGTCGAGACCGCTGATGAGCTGCCCGTGGTCGACCCACACCCGTCCGGCGCGGATGCCGTCCATGACCGCGGCGTAGGAGAACCCGTCGGAGCCGACGTGCGTACGGCTGTACTGGCCGGGCCAGTAGTCGCCCTGCGTGAGGTCGACCTTGCCGCCGTACACCGGGTCGGTGTGCCTGCCGTTGGCGGTGAAGTCGCCGTCGGGTCCGCCGCGTACGGCGGTGTCCGTGTACACCTGGTGGGAGTCGGAGTTGGCGGTGATCCACCAGGGCTTGCCCTCGGCGAGCAGGCTGTCCCACAGGCCGCCGACGGTGGCGGTCATCCAGTCGAAGCCGCCCCAGGTGCGGTAGCTCTCCAGCGGGTACCCGGCGAAGGAGGCGGCGCTCGGGCTGTTGTCGTAGATGCCCCGGGCCCGGCCCATGCCCAGCGGCGCGGCGAGACCGGCGGCCTGGTGGCCCGGGGCGCCCTCGAAGCCGACGGCGATCTGCCGGCCGGGGGCGGTCGCGTCGCGCCAGCCGCGGATCTCGTGCGGCGAGTCGACGCCGCGCCGCGCCGGGTGGTTGGCGAGCATGAGGGCGTCCTTCACCTTGCGCCGTTCCACCTGCCGCGCGAGGAAGTCGAGGCCCGCGAGGGCCAACGCCTCGTTGGCGGCGGTCGGGTCGGAGGCGCCCTTGACGCTGCCGTCGTAGTCGGTCTCGAACTGTTTGAGGACCGCCACCTCGTTGCGGCCCGGGTGGACGAACACCGTGCCGTGCTCGGCGGCGGGGATGTTCCATTCGAGGCCCTGGAAGACGAGCGTGTCCTCGTAGGCGTCCCGGGCTTCCCGGATGTCCGGGTTGACCTTGTCCACACCGATCTTGGCGTGCGTCTCGCTGCCGTGGTCGGTGATGACCATCCAGTCGAGGCCGTGCGCGGCCCCCTGCCGGACCTGGTCGCCGACGCGGTACTTGCCGTCGCTGCTGTACTGGGTGTGGATGTGGTGGTCGCCCGCCAGCCACAGGAAGCCGTTTCGTCTCCGGCCGTTCGTGGCGGCGTACGCGGGGGCGGCGGCCCCCTGCGCGAGGACGCCGCCGGCGGCGAGTCCCGCGCCGAGCAGCCCCGCGCGGCGCAGCAGGGAGCGGCGCGACCGCTGCTCGGGAGTGAGTTCCTCGTCGGGCACGGAGGTGTCGAGAGCGGCGGGCAGCGGGGCACCCGTCTCCTCGTGGCCGTGATGGTGGTGATGGTGATGCCCGTGCTCGTGTCCGTGCGTGTGCCCCATGACCGCCTCCTGAGTCCCGCCCCGCCCCTGCGGGCGCGTCATCAGGAGATTCGGTGCGGAGCATGAACGGCATGCGGCGTGCTCGTGATCGCGGGGCGACCTGGAACGGTCAAATGACCTAGTCCGTGCGGTAGTTGACCGGCCGGATGTCCGTTGCGTCTGGACTTCCGCGGAGTCCGCGGCCCACCGGGACTAGGGTTCTGCCTGAATCCTCCAGGAAAAGCTCTATGGCGCAAAGGTGGTCCCCATGGCTCGTGCCGGGCTCACGACCGAGCGGGTCGTACGGGCCGCCGCCGATCTCGCGGACGAGATCGGCTTCGAGAACGTCACCGTGTCGGCCCTGGCCCGGCAGTTCGGTGTGAAGGACGCGAGCATGTACGCGCACGTGAGGAACGCGCGGGAGCTGCGCGAACGCGTCGCGCTGCTCGCCTCCGGCGAGATGATCGACAGGATCGCCACCGCCGTGGCCGGACGGGCGGGCAAGGACGCGCTCGTGGCGTTCGCCGACGCCTATCGCGCGTACGCGCTGGAGCGGCCCGGCCGCTACCGGGCCACCCACACGCAGCTCGACCCGGACCTCGTCTCCGGGACCCCCGCCTACCGCCGCACCGCGGAGGTCACCGCCGAGGTCACCTACGGCATGCTCCGCGCCTACGGGCTGGCCGAGCCCGACCTCACCGACGCCGTACGCCTGTTGCGCAGCACGTTCCACGGTTACTGCAACCTGGAGGCGATCGGCGGATTCGGGGCCCCGCGCGACGTGGAGACGTCCTGGAGGCGCGCGCTGGACGCCCTGCACGTGGCCCTGGAGCACTGGCCCCGCGCCGACGACGCGGACCACGGCTGACCCGCGGCCCTCACGGCGCGCCCGCGGTTCCGGACGGGCTCGCCACCGGGTTGACCAGGTGCTGATGGATCACCGAGCTGCGGTAGCCGGAGACCTCGCGTCGCTCGCCGAGGCGGTCGAGCAGGAAGGAGTGCAGCCGGTCGACGTCCGGAACGGCGACATGGACGACGACGTCCTCCCCGCCGACGACGACGAAGACCGACAGGACCTCGGGGAGTCCGGCCGCGTACCGCTGGAAGCCCTCGACGGCCTCGCGGCTCGAGGGCCGCACCCGCACGGACAGCAGCGCCTGCACGGGCCGGCCGAGCGCGCCCAGGTCGACCGTCGCGTGATAGCCGGTGATCACCCCGCGGTTGCGCAGGCCCCGCACGCGCTCCAGACACGTCGACGGGGCGATGCCGAGCTTGCGGGCCAGCTCCCGGTTGGTCTGCCGCGCGTCGCGCTGAAGGTGGTCCACGATCGCCGAATCAAGTTCATCCATGACGGCCACCCTTCCCCTTCACGCCGAATTGGATTCGGCAGCTCGTCCGACCATCGCACCCCGTGACCGCGTTCCCCTCGGGACGCCGAACGGCGATCGGGGAACCGTGCGGATGAACGTACGAACGCGCAAGGGGCCCGGGACCACGCGGATGCGGCGGATCCCGGCGGCCACCCTCCGGACCGGCCGGAGCCCACCGGAGCCGCCAGGGACCTCGGGGCGACGCCGGGCCGTCCCGGTGCTCTCAGATGTCGCCGCGCCCGTCGCTGAGCGCCTGGACCTCCGCGTAGTCCGGCGCGCCGCCCCGCACCGGCCGTCCGGCCCGGACGTCCCGGGCCGTGTCCAGCGCGGCGCCCAGCGCGCGCCGGTACAGCAGGGACCCGAGGCTGACCCGGCGGACACCGAGGTCGCCGAGCTGGGGGAAGGTCGGGCCCAGCGGTGAGTAGAGGACGTTGAGCGGCACGTCGAAACTCTTCACCAGGTCGGCGATACGGGCCGGGTCGCTCAGCCCGGGGACGAACACGCCGTCCGCCCCCGCCTGCGCGTAGGCGTCGAGGCGACGGCAGGTCTCGGCGTGCCCGCCGTCGCCGAGCCAGTACGTGTCGGTCCGGGCGTTCACGAAGAGCCCGGGCACCGCCGCCTTGACGGCCGCGATCTTCGCCGCGTGCGGCCCCACGGGCCCGAGGCCGTCCTCGAGGTTGATGCCGACGGCCCCTGCGTCGGCCAGCTCGCGCGCCAGTACGGCGACCTCGTCCGGGTCCTGGCCGAACCCGTCCTCGGCGTCCACCGACAGCAGGAAGCTCCCCGAGCCCAGTCGCCGGGCGAGCCGGAGCGTCAGGTCCCGGGTCGCCGCCGCGCCGTCGGGCAGCCCGGCGGCCGCGGCGACACCGAGGCTCGTGGTCCCGACCGCCTCGAAGCCCTGCCGGGCGAGAGCCAGCGCGGAGGCGTGGTCCCAGGCGTTGGGCAGGAGGAGCGGGGTGTCGCCCTGGTGGAGCTCGGCGAAACGCGTGGCGGCGGAACTCATGGCATCTTCCTCACGGGCATCGGCGAAACGCACGGATTACCGTTACCACGGGGCGAGTTCACGGTCCGAAAGGTCGCCGCCCGGGTCCCGTCCCCGCGCTCGGGTCATGAGGGAACGCTAACGGCGGAACGGTTCGGTCACCGGCGAACCGCCGCCGGACCCGTACCTCTTCTCAGCCGGTCGGACCTGGTGTTCGCGACCCCGGTCGAGACCCGCCGGGCCATGCCGGCGGCTCGTCGAACAGGCTTGCGTGAACGTGGTTCCCGGCTGTTCCATCACCCCATGACGCAGCGATCTTCCACGGGCGGGTTCAAGCGCCGGCTCAGCCCGCATCCCTCGCACACCCCACGGACGGCCTGGGTGAGGTTCAACAGGCCCCGGACGGACTCCGGGTGGCCGCTGCTGATGCTCAACTTCCTCGTCTCGGCCCTGTTCACCGCGTTCTTCGTGGAATCGGCGCTCTCCACCCGGCTGATCTCGGCCGTCCTCTGGTGGCTCGGCGTCGGCAGCTTCCTCGAACTTCTATGGACCGGATACGTGATGACGTGCGTCGCCAGGGGGCAGACGGGACAGCTCGCACCGGAGGCACCGCCGCAGGCGCCCACCCCGCCGCCCGGCAGCGGCGGGTACCGGGGCAGGCACACCTGAGACCAGGGCCCGCCCACCGCGACCGACCGGACTAGAGAAGGCCCAGGTCGCCGAGTTCCTTGTGGAGGTCCGCGCGCGGGTTGTCGACGGCTGCCCCCGGAGCGCGGCGAGCGGTCGCGTCCGTGGCACCGGAAGAGGCGGCGGCCCGGACGGGCCGGGACCGCCTGTCGCGGAACAGCCAGGCGCCGAGCAGGCCGCCGATCAGACCGCCGAGGTGTCCGAGCCAGCTCACCCCCGGTGTCCCGGGCACGGCGACCGTGAGCATGTAGGCGAAGGAGGCGGCCATCACGACACCGATCAGCGTGTCGATCAGATGCCGGTCGAAGATCCCGCGGACCACGACATAGCCGAAGTACCCGAAGATCAGGCCGCTGGCGCCCACCGTCTCGACACTGCCCCTTTCGAGGAACCACACCGCCAGCCCACTGGTCGTCGCCACCAGCAGGCTCAGTCCGAGGAAACGGGCCACGCCCCGGTAGGCGGCGAGGAACCCGAAGACGAACAACGGTCCGGAGTTGCTCTCGATGTGCGCCCAACTCCAGTGCAGGAACGGCGCGCTGAGGATGTCGGGCAGGGTGCCGAGGTCGCCGGACACCACCCCGTAGTCCCGCGAGAGGGCGTAGTGGTCCGCGTAGTTGGCCAGTTGCACCAGCCAGACGACCGCGAGGAATCCGAACATGACGAAGAACGCCTTCCGCGCCTCCGCGATCATCCGCTCCGCGTCGACCGGGCCGCTGCCGGCCCGGCGCTGGTCCGACCCGCCCATGGCACGCCCCTCCCCCGACGGAACCCGTTTCCGCCTCACCCCCGACTCTACGGATTCCCGGAGGAATCGCCGCCACCCGGGGGCTCCGGCTCGCGCTTCACCGCGCGGGCGCCGAACGGGACCGCGCGCTCGTCCTCTCGCGGGCGGCCACGACGGAACCCTCGGCCCCTCCCCCTCCGATAAATTCGATCACGCCCGTCGAAGGAAGGACGGGCCCGGACCCACACACCTGCGGGAGCTCGCGTGGCAACTGTCCACCGCACCACCATGACCCCTACGAAACTGGAGCTGCTCACGGGCTGGCTGCCCAAGCAGAGCTGGTACGCGGGCGACGCGGGCACGCCCGAGCTGGTCAAGGCCGGCGGGTTCCGGCTGGACGATCCGCAGGGCGCGGTCGGGATCGAGTTCATGGTCGTGGTGGACGCCAAGGGCGAGGAGCCGGTGGCGTACCTGGTGCCGATGAGCTACCGCGGTGCGCCTCTGGAGGACGTTGCCGCCGAGGCGCTGATCGGCACCTCCGAACACGGTGTGCTCGGCACCCGGTGGATCTACGACGGCGTTCACGATCCGGTGGTGACGGCTCAGTTGCGTGCCCTCCTGAGCGGGGAGGCGATCCCTCAGCACCAGAGCAGGAGCGGCACCGTCGACCCGACGGTCACCGTGCGGGGGACCGGCCCCGGCGAGGGACTCGACGTTCGGGTGCACCACGTCCCGCGTCCGGTGGAGACCGCGTCGAAGTCGTCCGGGCACCTCGTCGCCGGGTGGACCTGGCCGGACGGAACGGCCGCCACGGGAGTCTTCGCGACCGTCGGCCCGCGGTAGCCGGCCCCCAGGCCCGGGGTGAGGCGGCGGGCGCCTCACCCCGGAGGCGGGCGCGGGGGCCGGCAACGACTCCCCGGCGATCACGGTCCCGAGGGCGCGTCCACCCGGGCGACGGAACCGGCGGCACCGGTCGCACCGCCGAACCGGAAGCTCTCCGTGCCTCCCTGGGCCCAGGTCACCGTCATCTCGTACCCGCCCGGCTCCCCGTCCCCGCCCGCCGTCACCCGGACGGACACCAGCTCCGTGAGCGGCCGGGGTTCCGGCTCGGCGGTGAGGCGGACGAGGGCGACGAAGAGGGTGGGGGCGGCTCCCGCGACGCCGGTGACGCCGTCATCCGTTCCCGACAGGCCGTACACGGGCAGGACTTCGGAGCGGGCACCGTCCCGCCCGGCCCAGCCCGTGACCCGTACCGACGTCCCGGGCGCGGCACCCGACACGAGCTGGGCGCGCACTTCCGCGGCACCCCGCGCGACGACGAGGCAGACGGCCGAGACGCCCTGCGAGACGGTGTGCCGGGACGCCGCCCAGCCCTCGCCGACCCCCAGCGGCTCGATCCCCGAACGGCTCGCGTCGCCGCCCACGATCACGCTGTTGTCGTACGACGGTGAGGGCCGCGTCACCGTCGAATAGGCGAGCCGCGTGTAGTACGGGTCGTAACGGACGTCCTCGCTGCCGTGGTTGTGGAGACGGACCACTCCGTCCGAACGTGTCGACTGGAGCAGCCAGTTGGGCGGCCCGACCGGGGTGACGGCGTCGGCGCGTTCCGCCGGGCCGGGTTGCTCCGTGGCCGTCCAGACCTCGTGGTCCGGGGGCAGCAGCAGGCCGATGAAGGCCTTGCCCGCCCAGTACGGCGAGGCGGGTCCCGAATACCTCTGCAGGATCGTCTCGTCGGGGCCGTGCCAGCCGAGGGTGAGCAGGCCGTTCTCGTCCACCGCGCCCCGGTCGAGGAAGTGGCGCAGGGCGCCCGAGGCGAGGCGGCGGGTCTCGCCCGGGGACAGGGGCGTACGGCCGGTGAGCGCGCCGAGCCACAGGGGGGCGGTGGTCGCGAAACGGTAGGTGAGGGAGCGGCCCTGCGGCATCGGCGCGCCGTCGCCGCCGAACAGGCGGGCGTAGTCGGCGAGATGGGACTCCAGACGGCCGGCGTACAGGTCGAGCAGCCGGGTGTCGTCCGCGAGCCAGGCGTGCAGCACCGGGTAGAGGTGCATCGCCCAGCCGTTGTAGTGGTCGAACTTGCGCCCGTGGCCGTCGGTGTACCAGCCGTCGCCGAGGTACCACTGCTCGATGCGCTCCAGGCCGCGGTCGATCGCGGCGCGTGAGGCCTCGGGCTCGTGTCCGATCTCCTGGAGGAAGCCGCCGACCGTGACGGGGAACAACTCCCAGTTGCAGGGCCAGGGTTCGGCGGTCAGAGCGTCGCCGAGCCACTCTGCGGCCCGTTGCCGTACGCCGTCGTCCAGGCGGTCCCACAGCAGCGGCCGGGTCAGCCGCAGGGAGAGCGCGATCGACGCGGCCTCGACGAGCGGCTGGCCGCGGTCCTCGATTCGGGGCCAGACGCCCGCCGTTCCGGCGTCGAGCCCTTCCGCGTAGCGCTCCAGGACGTTCTCGTCACGGCGGAACGCGGCCGTCAGCAGCGTACGGGCGTAGCCCTCCAGCCCGTCGGAGAGCCTGCCGGACGCGCTCGTGTGCCTGCCGGGGAGGTCGTAGAGGGCTCCCCCGGCGGTGGCGTACGGCGTGACCGCGGCGAGCAGGGAGTCGGCGACGGCCTCCCAATGGGCGCGCGTGCAGCCGGTGTACGGACTCCGGGCACGATCCCAGGAAGGCGCCGCGGAGGACTCGCCGAGCGCGTAGGACACGGGGGGTGCAAAGGAGGCGGGGACCATGACCGGGTCGGAGGGCTCGAAGAGCTCGGCAGGCTCGACGGGGTCGGCAGGCCTGCCGGGATCGGCGGACGTCACATGGGCTCCTGTCTTCGCCGTGCCGGGCGTCTCGCCGCGGGAGCACGTCGGACGGACCCTGCGTCCGCGACGGCGAGTGGGCGGCCCGGCATCCCTGGTGGTCGGGGCGGGTACCTGGGGCGCTCCGGTTCCGGTCGGAACGCCCCAGGGGCTCATCCCACCCGCACCAGGGCCCTGGGGACCAGGTGCAGGGCGAGGAGTTCGTCCCGCACCAGGGCCGCGTACGCCGTGGCGCCGCGGGCCGAGGTGTGGGTGTTGTCCCGCTTCTCGTCGTACAGGTACAGCGCCTTGGAACCCTCGACACCGAGCGACTCGACGAGGGCCTTGGTCCTCGCCGTGAGGTCGACGAGCGGCACGTGCTCGGCGGCGGCGACCGAGCGGATGACGGCCGGATGGTCCACGCCCAGGCCGTTCACCAGCAGCGCGGTGCCGTTGTCCAGGGTGCCGTCCGCGTTGAACCAGCGGCGGACGACCGGCGTGACGAGGACGGGCCGGCCGCCCTGGGCACGGACGCCCGCGACGAGTGTCCGGAGGTTCGAGCGGTAGGTCGCCTCGTCGGTCGTCTTGTCGTTGTGGGCCAACTGGATGAGCACCAGGTCGTGTTCACGGATCAGCGACCGGACGGCCGGGAAGAGGGCGGGAGTCGCGAGGTAGCTGACCGTACTCTCCCCCGAGTCGGCGTAGTTGGCGACCGAGAGGCCGCGACGGAAGTACTGCGGCAGTTGCTGGCCCCATCCGGAGTACGGGTCGCCGGGCTGGTCGCACACGGTCGAGTCGCCGACCAGGAGGACCTGCCGGGTGCCCGGGCGCCGGTCACCCGGCCGGGCGGCCCCGACCACCCGGAACTCGGCCGGGGTCACCCGGATGCCGGCCACCGCGGGGGCCGATCCTGCGATGACGAGGTCCAGGCCGGGGGTGCCCTCGGGACCGGTCGGCTCGCCTTCGGGGGTCCGCACGTCGACCGTGAAGCCGCGCCTCACGGGCCGGCCCGCCCCGGTCACGGTCTCGGGGAGCAGCGAGCGTCGGGTCTCACCGCCGATGGACGTACTGGCGGCGGTGTCGCCGCCGAGCACCACGGTGACGTCGTACGTGCCCGGCGGGACGTCGAAGTGACAGGCGGTCGCCGTGCAGTTCTCCGCCGCCGGGACGGGCCGTCCGGCACGCGCCTGGGCCGGGCCTGCCGACAGCGCGCCGACGGCCACCACGGCCAGCAGCGGCACGGCGATCGTGAGGCGTCTCATGGGCGGCTCCTCCGGCAGGACGAAAGGACCTGGCGGCAGGACGGTACCCGTTCTCGGCAAGCGCTTTCTAGTCCCTGGCCGGATGAGAATCACCGGCCGCCCCCCCTTTTCTCGAAAGCACTTTCGGGAAAAGGGGGGGCGGCCGTTCACTTCGCGAGCCACCCGCACCCTCGCATCAGCCGACGGCCGGACGCCGACGACCCCAGCGGGCGATCAGGTGCCGCGTGTCCACTGCTGGTTGGCGCCTCCGTTGCAGGTGTACGTGATGAGGGCCGCGGAGTTGGCGGTCGACGCGCCGTTCACGTCCAGGCACTCGCCGGACGCCTTGGCCTTCAGGAGCACGTAGCCGCCCGAGGCCGTGACCGACCACTGCTGCGCGGTCGTTCCCGCGCAGTCCTCCTGGGTGACGCCGGTGGCACCCTCGGTCAGACACAGGGAACTTCCACGGCCCATCAGCTCGTAGGAGCCGCCACCGAGGGGCTTGAACCAGAATTTCTGGTTCCCCCCGCCGTTGCAGGTGTACTGGGCGAGTGCGACCCCCTGCCACAGCGACTGGTTGGGCACGTCGGCGCACTTGGCGGAGTGGCGGGCCGTCAGGGTCTCGTAGGTGGCGCTCGTTCCGGCGACGGTCCCGGCGGTCGTGTCGACGGTGACCTCGGGGGACCAGGACAGGGACATCGTGGTCGTCGTCGGGAAGGAGAGCGGCAGCCAGACGTACCGGGAGTCGTCGACCGCACCTCCGAAGGAGTCGCCCCAGCGGTCGCCCATGTAGAGGTACGAGGTGCCCGAAGTCCCCTGCACGGGAAGGACGTACGCGGTCTGCGAGCCGTACGCCGTGGAGTCGCCGACGTTCGTCATCGCGGTCCAGGGGCCGGCGAGGGAGGTGGCGGTGGCGTACTGCTGCTGGTTGGCGCTCCAGCCGGTGGCGGCCGACGTCAGCATGAAGTAGACGCCGCCCCTCTTGAAGAGCGCGGGCGCCTCGCGGTGGCCGCCGTGCCAGGGGTCGGCGACCAGGGCCGCGACGCCGGTGTAGTCCGCGGTGAGCCGGTAGATCTGGAGGTCGTAGTTCTCGCGGGCGGCGGAGACCATGTAGCCGGTGCCGTCGGTGTCGACGAAGGTCGTCAGGTCGCGGGACATGTACTGGCCGAGCGGCTGGAAGCTGCCCCGGTAGGCGTAGGCGCCGTCCACCGTGTCCGACACGGCGACGGCGGCACGCGCCTCGCTGTAGTCGACGCCGTTCTCCTTGTGCATCCACATGACGAACTTGCCGGTGGACGCGTTGTACACGACCTTGGGCCGTTCGATGTAGGCCGTGCCGAGTTCGGTCGCGCTCGACTGCGTCAGGACGTGATTGCGGAACTCCCAGTTCTTCAGGTCGGCGGAGCGGTAGGCGTCGACATACCTGAAGGTGTTGTCGGCGTTGCGGTTCTCACCGAACCAGTAGTAGTAGCTGCCCACCTTGAGGACTCCGCCGCCGTGCGCGTGCAGCGCGGCGCCCGAGGCATCGGTGAACTGGGTGCCGTTGGTGATCGTCCGGGCCGCCGCCCGGGCGGGCCCTGCGGCGAGCATTCCCCCGCTGAACGCCAGACAGAGGGCGACCAGGAAGGCCCACACCCGTCCCGCGGTGCGCCGTACCGTGCGGGTGGGTGGGCCGGAGTGGTCGGCGCGCAGGCCGGAAGCGCGGCGGACGGAGTGGGCGGGAGCGAGGGAGGGGGCGGGGCCGACGGTACGGGCCGCGCAGGTGGCGTGGGCGCGACGACCTGTCCGATCCCCGCCCTCGCCCCCGGGGCTCGGACGACTGGTGCGACTCACACGACTGGTGGGTTTTCCGCGGCTGATGGGATTCACGCGGTTGATACGGCTCATGCGGTGACCGTCCGTCCGGTATGCCGAACATTATCTGCGATTACGAACGTTGCCGCCGAAAAAGTAAGCGCGTACTACGACGAGGTCAACGGGACGGACGGGACCCGTCGTCCGCCGCGGGGCTCACGGGCCGGCCGGGACGGCGCCCCGAGGCGAGACGGCCCGCCTCGGCGTAGGCCCGGACGAGCGGGCGCCGGTCGTCGGCGCGCCAGGCGAGCGCCAGTCTGCTCGGCGCGATGCCGCGCACCGGACGGGTCACGACACCGCCCCGGGTGAGCAGCGGCGCGTTCCCCGCGGCGAGCAGACAGACCCCACGGCCGTCCACGAGGGCCTCGTAGGTCTCGTCGGCGTTGGCGGCCTCGGCGCCGATCCGGGGCGGGCGCCCCGCGCGGTCGTCGAGGGCGAGCCAGTAGGCACGCAGCACTCCGGCGGACTCGGGGATCGCGATGAACGGTTCGCCGAGGAGGTCCGCGAAGTCGATCTCCGCACGGTCCGCGAGGACATGGGTGTCCGGCAGCGCGACATGGCGCGGCTCCTCGGCCACCACCACCCACGCGTAGCGCTCCTGGTCCGGCATCGGCAGCCAGACGAACGCGACGTCCACCGAACCGTCCGCGAGTCCGGCGCTCGAGTCCGCCCAGCTCACCTGCCGCAGTTCGATCCTGGCCGCCGGACAGGCCTCGCCGAACCGGGACCTGATGGCCGGCAGCAGTCCACCCCGACCCGGGCTGGTGCTCATGCCGACCACCAGGGTCGCCAGTTGCTCGGCCTTGGCGCGCTCCACGGCCTCGGCGGCGCCGGCCCACTCCGCGAGGACCCGGCGCGCGTGGGGCAGCAGGGCCGCGCCCACCACGGTCAACCGCACGCCCTGGTGGTCCCGTTCGAAGAGTTCCGCGCCCAACCGCCGCTCCAGCGCGCGGATCTGCTTGCTGAGGGCGGGCTGGGAGACGAAGAGGCGCTCGGCGGCGCGGGTGAAGTGCAGTTCTTCGGCGACGGCGACGAAGTAGCGCAGGTCCCGCCCGTGAACGTCCATGGCCATAACCCTTGGTTATCACGAAGGGTCTTGGACGGGCGAGGGGACTCGGGGCGAGGCTCGACGTATCGGAAGCACGACACCGTGCGCGGAGACGACCGGGGAGTCGGACATGAGCAAGGTATGGCTGGTCACGGGTGCGGGCAGCGGATTCGGCCGGGCGTTCACCGAGGCCGCCGTCGGACAGGGCGACGTCGTGGTGGCCACGGCCCGCAGGCCCGAGGCGCTGGCCGGTCTGGTGGCGGCCCACCCCGATCAGGTCGAGGCGCTCGCCCTCGACGTGACGGACCCGGCGGGCGTCGGATCCGTCGTGGCCGACGTCGTCGAACGGCACGGGCGGATCGACGTGCTGGTCAACAACGCGGGCCGCACCCATGTCGGTGCCGCCGAGGAGACCACGGACGCGGAACTGCGGTCCCTTTTCGACCTGCACTTCTTCGGGCCCGCCGCACTGGTGCGGGCCGTGCTGCCGCACATGCGGGAGCGGCGCTCGGGGGCGATCGTCCAGATGAGCAGCATGGGCGGGCAGATGTCGTACCCGGGGTTCGCCGCGTACTGCGGCACGAAGTTCGCGCTGGAGGGCTTCTCCGACGCGCTGGCGGGCGAGGTGGGGCCGCTCGACATCAAGGTACTGATCGTGGAGCCGGGAGCGTTCCGTACGAACCTGATGGGCGCGGCCGGCGTGAGCGAGGAGATCGCCGACTACGCGGACACGGTCGGCCCGACCCGGCGGGCGGTGGCCGCCGGTGACGGTGCTCAGCCGGGCGACCCGGCGAAGGGCGTGGCCGCGGTCCTGGCCGCCCTCGCCGACGAGCACACTCCGTTGCGGCTGCCGCTCGGCGACGACGGGGTGGACGCCGTCCTCGGTCACCTGGACGCGCAGCGCGCGGAGATCGCGGCCTGGGAGAAGACCGCGCGGGGCACCGCGTTCGAGGAGTGAGCCGCGGGTGCCGGACGCGGGTGACGATCGCGGGCGCCGGTCGCGTTCCGCGGTCGGCCGCCCTGCCGCGCCGCGGCGGGCACGACGGCGACGACGACGCGGTTCCGCGGTGACCGGAGGCGCGCGGTCCGCCGGAGGGAGGCGCGGCGCCCTGCGGAGCGGCGCCCCTAGGGAGCCACGCGCCGGGTCGTGATCAGCTCGTGCAGGTACCGCTTGGTGACGCTGCCCCCGTGCCGGTTGTCGATCAGTTCGGCGACGCAGTCGAGGAGACCGGCGAGGGCGGGCGCGGGCAGGGCCCGGTGGTTGGAGTAGGTGCGCAGGACATCGAGATAGGAGGCGGTCGTGCAGGTGATCTCCTGGGGGAAGCGCCGGATCTCGACGGGCCCGAGGCGGTCGCAGGTCTCGAGTTCGGCGGTGTCGGAGGTCACCGTGCTCTCGTCGGACAGGCGCAGGCCGGGCGGGGTGTCGGGGTCCCAGCGTTCGTAGCAGCGCTGGACCCGCTCGAAGAAGTCCGCGGAACCGCCGGCGACGTGGTGGGTGGTGACCAGGGCGAGGGTGCCGCCGGGGGCGAGGGCGGCGGTCGTCCTGGACACGCGGACGGCGGGGTCGATCCAGTGGAAGGCGGTGGCGCACACCGCCAGTTCGAAGGCGTGGCCGGGCGGGGGGCTCCAGTCCTCGAAGGCGGCGACCTCGACGCGGGCATCGGGGAACGGCCGTAGATTGCGCCGGGCCACCGCCGCCAGGGACGGCCCCAGTTCGACCGCGGTGATCCGCAGTCCGGCCCGGGCCAGGGGCACGGTCAGCTGTCCCGTTCCCGGGCCCACCTCCAGGACGTGCGCGGCCGGGGAGAGCCCCGCCCCGGTGATCAAGGCCTCGACCAGGGCGGGCGGGTAGCCGGGGCGGGCGCGGTCGTAGAGCTCGGCGTCCTCGTCGAACACGTCACGCAGCATCCCCCAAGGCTAGGGCGTGCCGTGCGGACCGTCCTCGGGTTCGTGACGCCCGGCGCGATGCCGGGCCCGGGCCCGGTCGGCCGCGCCCTGATCCCTGCGGCGCCCGGGCCGACGGCGCCGTACGGAGCGAACCTCCCCATGTCGACGTATCGACTAGTTTCGGAACATGACCAGCGACGCCGCCCTCGCCCTCACCGACGCGCTCTCCGCCGGCACGGTCGTGCTCGACGGAGGCATGTCCAACCAGCTCGAGGCGGCGGGACACGACCTGAGTGACGCGCTGTGGTCGGCCCGGCTGCTCGCGGAACGCCCCGAGGCGATCGTCGCGGCGCATCTCGCCTACTACGAGGCGGGGGCCGACGTGGCGATCACCTCGAGCTACCAGGCGACGTTCGAGGGCTTCGCCCGGCACGGCGTCCCGCACGACCGGGCGGCCGAGCTGCTCGGCCTGAGCGTCGAACTGGCGCGCGAGGCCGGGCGGCGCGCGCACGCCCGGGGTGTCGCCCGGCCCCTGTGGGTCGCCGCGTCGGTGGGCCCGTACGGGGCGATGCTCGCGGACGGCTCGGAGTACCGAGGGCGCTACGGGCTGAGTGTGGCGGAGCTGGAGCGGTTCCACCGGCCGCGCCTGGAGGTGCTGGCCGCCGCCGCACCCGACGCGCTGGCCCTGGAGACGGTCCCGGACACGGACGAGGCGCTGGCGCTGCTGCGAGGGGCGCGCGGGCTCGGCGTACCGGCGTGGCTGTCGTACAGCGTCGCCGGTGACCGCACGCGGGCCGGACAGCCTCTGGAGGAGGCCTTCGCCCTGGCCGCCGAGGCGGACGAGGTCGTCGCGGTCGGGGTGAACTGCTGCGTCCCCGAGGACGTCGACGCGGCGGTCGCCGTCGCCGCGCGCGTGACCGGGAAACCGGTCGTGGTCTATCCGAACAGCGGCGAGACCTGGGACGCCCGGGCCCGCGCCTGGACCGGCAGCCCCAGCTTCACGGCGGCGCGGGTCCACGGGTGGCGACGGGCGGGGGCCCGGCTGATCGGCGGGTGCTGCCGGGTGGGCCCGGTGGCCGTCGCGGGCATCGCGAAGGCGCTACGGGCCACGTAGCCCTGCGCTCCTCCCCCGCCCCCGACCCGCGCCCCCGGAAGCGGCACCCGGACATGGCCCGGGCCCGGCCCGCCCGACCCCGGCCGACAGCTCCTGTCCGGCCCGTCCCGGCCCGTGGGCGTGGTGCCCTGTCCGGCCCGTCACGTCCGTTCGGCGCCGCCGGAGCGGCGGAAGCGGCGTACGGCCGACAGGGGCGACGCGATGCGTGCGGACGCGGTGACGGCAGGGGGCGACACGGGCGCGCCCTCCATGGAGCCGGTGCCGGAGCCGGATGCGGCTCCGGAGCCGGAGCCGGAGCCGGTCGGCTCTCCCTCGGGTCCGGCCGTGGGCCGGTCCACCGGCCGGGCGGCGGCCCTGGCCGATTCGTCCTCCCACAGGGCGAGCTCACGGTCGCGCGGGCCCCGTACGGTGTGCGGATCACCGGCACCGAAGACGTGGACCGGGTGCGAGTCGTCCCAGGCGGGCCACCCCGGGTCGCCGTGGGCGGCGAAGCGCACCCAGGCACCGTGCATGGCGTCCGCCAGCTCCTGCGGGGCGCCCTCGCCCGCGAGCTTCGCCGACTCCGGCGCGTCGGCGGTGTCGAAGACGAAGCCCAGTTCCAGGGCGTGGCAGGCACCGAGTCCTGGCACGTTCGACGGCCAGGCGAACTCGTAGACGTACGCGGGGGCCCGGTCCCCGCCGGGGACGTCCGCGTCGAGGGACGCCGTGGGCCGCCCGGTCCGCGCGTCGGCGAGCCGGTGCAGCGGGACCCTCAGGAGGTGATCGGTGATGATCTGCCCGACGAGATCGGCGATGCCCGCGTCCGGGTGGAGGGCGCGGTAGCCGCGGGGCACCTCGTGACCGCAGCGGCAGCGGGCCATCGCCCCGGCCAGGGCGACCGGACCGAGCCGGTCGACGCGTTCCACGAGCCCACCCGGTACCAGCCACAGCCGGTACTCGTCGCTGGTCCAGCCGAGGAGGAGGCCGACGTCCGGCGCCGCGCCCTCGACCAGGGCCTCCAGCGGGTCGCGCGGCACGAGGTCGCCGTCGACGACGATCCCGAACGCGGGACCGCCGAGCACCGGGCTGCTGAGTCTGCCCACGTCGGCCTGGGTACGCAGGAGCAGGTCCCGGTCGACGGCGGCGAACGCCTCCGCCGTCGCGGGGATCTTCAGCCGGGTGGCCATCCTGCGGACCATCCGGCGGACCTTGTCGCGGTCGCTCGCCTCGGGCGGCCCGCTCTGCAGGACCGCCCGGTGGAACAGTCCCCGGGAGCGCGGACTCGCGAGCAGCGCGCCGATGCTGATGGCGCCGGCCGACTCGCCGAAGACGGTCACCCGGTCGGGGTCGCCGCCGAACCGGGCGACGGACGCCCGCACCCACTCCAGCGCGGCCAGTTGGTCGCGCAGTCCGGGGTTGGCGGGCGCGTCCGGGAAGAGGCCGTACCCCTCGATGCCCAGGCGGTAGTTGACGGACACGAACACCACGCCGTCGCGCGCGAAGGCGCGGCCGTCGTAGACGGGAACGGCCGAGGAACCGCGGGTCAGGGCCCCGCCGTGGATCCACACCATGACGGGGAGCCGGGCGCCGGGGTCCGGGGCCGGGGTCCACACGTTCAGGTTGAGGCAGTCGTCGCCCGGCACGACGGGGTCGGCGAGGAGCCGGGCGAAGGCCTCGGAGTACGGCGGCTTCGGCGGCGTCGGCCCGAACGCGGTGGCGTCCCGCACCCCGTCCCAGGGCTCGGGCGGCTCGGGCGGGCGGAAACGGCGGGCGCCGAAGGGCGGGGCGGCGTAGGGGATGCCCCGGAAGACCGCGATCCCGTTCTCGAACCGGCCGCGCACCGCTCCGTACGGGGTGGCGACCACCGGGTCCTTCGTCCCCACCACCGGATCCACCGCGTCCACCGCCATCCTGGACCAGCTCCTCAACGTCGCGAGTCGTAAGGATCAGAGCACCACATCACCTCCGGGTATTCCTGCCGAAGCTCCCCGTTCGGCCTATACCGACTCCGGCCCGGGCCTGTCCGCCGTACGGGGCTTCCAGGACCGACGGGCCGCCCAGCGGATGCCGCCGAGCAGGTGCCCGCGGAAGTCCGGGTCCCCGTACGCCTCCGAGGTGTGGCCGAGCGCGGTGTAGAAGACCCGGCCCGCGCCCTGTTCCCGGCACCAGACGAGAGGGTGGTCGTCGCCCATCCCGCCGCCCTCGTAGGAGGTTTCGTCGGCGGACGCGAGCACCCGCACCGAACCGCGCGGGCTGGAGCGGAAGTCGTACCACTCGTCCGTGAACTCCCAGGCGGGGGGCAGGTGGTGGGTGGCGGGATGTCCGTGGTCCTCGACGCGGACGCGTCCCGGCTGGAGGTCCGGATGCCGGTCGAAGCGGGCGCCGAGCAGTTCGCCGTAGCGGGGCCACTCGTACTCGGTGCAGGCGGCGGAATGCACTCCGGCGAACCCTCCGCCGCCCTCGACGTACGCCGCGAGCCGGTCGCGGCCCGGGGGCGTCAGCACCTCGCCGCTCGTCGACAGGAAGACGATCGCCGCGTACGGGTCCAGGGGCGCCTCGAAGGCCGCGGGGTCCTCGGTGGCGTCGACCGCGAAGCCGTGCGCGTCACCGAGGGCGCGTACGGCGGCGACGGCGGCCGGGATGGAGTCGTGCCGGTAGCCGGTGGTACGGGTGTACACGAGAACACGGAAGACCATGCCGGGAGCGTAGGGCCGCCCCTGGCCCGGGCGGTACGGTGCCTCGGCCCGGCGGGACGGCGGGCGGGCGGGACGGCGGCTCGGGCGGCGAGCAAGGCGGGACCCGGGCGCTCCGGGCTGCCGGGCGGGCGGCCGGTCGGACTCGACTCGGTGGCGGACCGGCGGCGGGCGCGGGCGTGGACCGTGAGCGGCACGGGCGCGACGGTGGGTGGCACGAGGCGGGCGGGGCGGGCCCCGCGGCCGGGGCGTGGGCGGTGGCGCGGTGTCCGTTTCGTTCAAGACCGGGTGGCCGGGGCCCGCCTACGGTGGCCGTATGACTCCACGATTCGATGTGATCGGGCTGGCCGTCTCCGACATGGCCGCCTCCCTCGCGTTCTACCGCCGTCTCGGGCTCGAGTTCCCCGAGGGCGCCGAGAACGAGCCGCACGTCGAGGCCGGACTGCCCGGTGGGCTCCGCCTCGCCCTGGACACGGAGGAGACCATCCGGTCGTTCCACGCCGGGTGGCGGCCTCCGAGCGGTGGCGGCAGGGTGTCGCTGGCCTTCCGCTGCGAGGACCCGGCCGAGGTCGACTCCGTGTACGAGGGGCTCGTCGGCGCCGGCCATCACGGCGAGCTCAAACCCTGGGACGCCTTCTGGGGCATGCGGTACGCGGTCGTGCACGACCCGGACGGCAACGGCGTCGACCTGTTCGCCCCCCTGCCCGGAGGAGCGGACCCGGCACAGCAATAAGGCGGCCCGCTATCGGCGGGTGGTCAGTTCGCCGAGGGTCGCTCCCGCCAACTCCCTTACGTCCCGGGCCATATGGGCCTGGTCGGCGAACCCGGCCCGGAGCGCGGTCTCCGCGAAGGGCACGCCGTCGCGGGCCAGGGCGAGCGCCCTCCGCAGTCGCAGGACACGGGCCAGGATCTTGGGTCCGTAGCCGAAGGCGGCGAGCGATCGACGATGCAACTGCCGTGCGCTCAGACCCAGTTCGTCGGCGGTCTCGGCGACCGGGCGACCCGCCTCCAGGGCGGCGACCACCTGCCCGAGCAGCGGATCGGGGGGTTCGGCGTCGGCCGCCCGCAGCAGGGCGATCTCTTCGAGCGCGCGTACGGGATCGGCGGCCGCGTCGACGCGAGCGGCGAGCCGGCGCACCTCACGGGCGGACCATAGGTCGGTCAACTCCACGCGTCGGTCCCGGAGTTCGTTCGCGGGCACGCCCAGGTAGGCGGGTGCTGTGCCGGGGAAGAAGCGGACGCCGGCCCAGCCGCCGGGCCCGCCGTCCGGCAGGTGGGGCCGGGTGTCGGGACCGGCGACGAGCAGGCGCCCCGCGGTCCACAACAGGTCCATGCAGCCGTCCGGGAGCACGGCTCCCCGGGCCCCGCCGGGGTCTCCCCCGGTCGCGTCCGACCGCGTGTCCCCGGGGGCGGTACCGGTCAGGACGCGGGTCCAGAGCACCGCGCCGGGCAGCCTGGACGCCCGTTCCGTGTACATGGGGCCAGGCTACGCCGGGCGGACCCGGTGCTCCTGGGGACTGACGCCGTAGACCCGTTTGAAGGCGCTGGACAGCGCGAAGGCGCTGCCGTAGCCGACGTGGCGGGCGATCGTGTCGAGGGTGTCGTCGCTCCCGCGGAGCCGGTCGGCGGCGAGGGCGAGACGCCGGCCGGTCAGATACGTCATCGGGGGCTCCCCCACGAGCTCGCCGAAGCGCCTGGCCAGGGCGGCGCGTGAGACGCCGGCCTTGGCGGCGAGCGCGGCGACCGTCCAGGGGTGGGCCGGGTCGTCCTGGAGCAGCCGGAGCACACGGCCCACGACCGGGTCGGACAGGGCCCGGTACCAGGCGGGCGCGGCGGCCTCGGGCCGCGAGAACCAGGCCCGCAGGGCGGTGATCATCAGCAGGTCGAGGAGCCGGTCGAGGACGACCTCCTGGCCGGGCTCGTCGCGCACCATCTCCTCGGCGAGGATCGGTGTCAGCGGGCACTCCCACACGTCGGAGGGAAGGGCGAGCAGCGGTGGCAGGGCGTCGAGCAGTCTCGCGTCGACCTCGCCCCGCATCAGGTACGTCCCGATCAGCAGCACCGTGGAGCCCTCGAGCCGGTCGCCCCAGCTGCGGACCCCGAGGTCCCAGTGGCCCTTGAGCGAGCGCCCGTCCGGGTAGACGCACTCGCCGCCCGGCAGGATCACGGCCCCCGGCGGGGTGCCGGGGTCGTCGGCGCAGAGGTAGGGGTCGGGCCCGCGCGCGACGGCGACGTCGCCGGCCGTCAGCCGCAGGCGCTCGCCCCGGTCGGGGACGACCCAGGCGTCGCCGCGGACCACGAGCATGATCGTCAGGGGGGCGCGGTCCTCGATCCGTACGCACCACGGCGGGTCGAAACACGCGCGGATCATGAAGGCGCCACGCGCGCGCGGCCCTTCCAGCAGGCCTGCGAGGGGGTCCCCCCGCGTAAGCATGTCCGAGCGTGGGCGAGCGTCCATGGCGCCAGCGTAGACGGCGGTGCGACGTGCCGTGCGGGTCCTTTGGACGCCCGCTTATGGGGATGAGCCGCTCGACGATGGTTCCGCGCCGGGGGCGGCAGTCGACTGGACGCATGGAGAAGAACGAGCGGGAGACGACGGTGTTGGTGACGGGGGCCACGGGGCGGACCGGGAGCCGGGTCGCGCGGGCCGCGCGGGCGGCGGGACTGACGGTCCGGCCCGGTTCGCGCGGCGACGGCTTCGACTGGGAGGACGCCTCGACGTGGGCGGGGACGCTGCGCGGCGCGGACGCGGCGTATCTGGCGTATCCCACGGACGTCGGCTCGCCGGCCGCCACGGAGGCGGTCGGGGCGCTGGCCCGGGAGGCGGTGGGGCTCGGCGTACGACGGCTGGTGCTGCTGTCGTCGCGGGGCGAGGACCGGGCCGGGCCGACCGAGGAGGCGCTCAGGACGTCCGGCGCGGACTGGACGATCGTCCGGGCCTCGTGGTTCGCGCAGAACTTCAGCGAGGGGCCGCTGGTCGAGGGGCTGCGCCACGGGGAGCTGGTCTTCCCGGCCGGTGAGGTGGCCGAGCCGTTCATCGACGTCCGGGACATCGCGGACGTCGTGGTGGCCGTGCTGACCGGGGGCGACCGGTTCACGGGGCGGGAGCTCGCGATCACGGGGCCCCGGCTGCTGACCTTCCGGGAGGCGGTCGCGGAGATCTCGCGGGCCACGGGCGAGGAGCTGACGTACACGCCGGTGACGGCGCGGAGCTACGGCGGGACGCTGGCGGGGTTCGGGGTGCCCGCGGAGGAGGTCGCGTTCCTCGTGGACCTCTTCGAGACGCTCCTCGACGGCCGCAACGCGCGTCTCTCGGACGGTGTCCGGCAGATCCTCGGCCGCGCGCCGCGGGACTTCACTGACTTCGCGCGGGAGGCCGCGGCGGCCGGGACGTGGAAGGCCTGACGGGCCGGAGCGTGGAAGACGTGACGGGCCGGGACGGGGACCGCGTGACGGGCCGGCCGGTGTGACGAGCCGAGGACGGGCGGCGGGGCGGCTCGCTCCGGCGGGGCGTTGGCGCTCGGCTCGGCGAAGGGGAGCCGGGGCGGGCCGGGGCACTTCCGCGGTGGCGGGCCGGGCTCACTTCGGCGGGTGCTCCTCGCCGTTCTTCTGGGCGTGGGAGGTGTGGTGGGTGTTCTTGGCGTGCGTGCGCAGACGCGAGGTCACGTCCTCGGGGGGCAGGAAGCGCGACCAGCGTTCGGGGAACTCGGAGGGCATGTCGGGGTCGTCCGGATCGGCGTCGTAGGAGCGGTGCGCGGCGACGCGGGCCACGTACTCGGCGGCCTGGGCCTCGCGCAGCCGTTCGTTGGCGGCACGGGCCGCGGCGGTGGCGGCGGCGGGCCACACCCGGTCGATGGCCGCGTTGACCGCCGCGCCGACCAGGACGGCGAAGGCGGAGACGCCGATCCAGAGCAGGACGGCGACGGGAGCGGCGAGCGAGCCGTAGATGGTGGGGCCCTCGACGGTGTTCGTCAGGTAGATGCGCAGCAGGAAGCTGCCGAGCACCCACATGGCGAGGGCGACCAGGGCGCCCGGCACGTCCTCGACCCAGGGGGAACGGACCGGGACGGACACGTGGTAGAGGGTCGTCAGGAAGGCGACGGACAGGACGAGGACGACCGGCCAGTAGAGGACCTGGACGACGGTCGTCGACCACGGCACCACGCTCAGCACGGCGTCGGGGCCCGCCACCATGAGGGGGAGCGCGACGGAGCCGATCAGCAGCGCGACGATGAACAGCAGGAACGACATCATCCGGGTCTTGACGATGCCCCGGGTGCCGTCGAGTCCGTACATCACGGTGATGGTGTCGACGAAGACGTTGACCGCGCGCGAGCCCGACCACAGGGCGAACAGGAAGCCGAGGGAGATGATGTCGGGCCGGCCGCCCTTCATCACGTCGTGCAGGATCGGCTCGGCGATCTGGTGCACGCCCTTCTGGGTCAGCACCGTGCGGGAGGCGTCCAGGATGTTGGACTCCAGGCTGGCGATGGTGTCGGCGCCGGTCCAGGCGTCCACGTATCCGAGCAGGCCGATCATGCTGAGCAGCAGGGGCGGCACGGACAGGAGCGTGAAGAAGGCGGCCTCGGCCGCCAGTCCCAGGATCCGGTACTCCATGCACGAGTTGACGGTGTCCTTGATCAGCAGCCAGGCGGTCCTGCGCTTGGAGACGTTCCGGTAGAGCGCGCGAGCGCGGTGGAAGCGGCCCGAGCGAGGCCGGTCAGGTGTTTCTTTTGCCTGGTGCACGTCCTTACGGTAGCGGTGTGACTCCTCCCCCGGTTAAAGCCGGGGGGCTTCTCGTTACACCAGGTCGGTGTCGCGACGGACCAGCCCGGCCCGCAGAACGTTGATGGCTCCGACCGTGTCGGCGTGCGCGGTGTGGCCGCAGGCGACGCAGTGGAACTTTTCCTGTGTGGGCCGGTTCTCCTCGGCGGTGTGCCCGCATTGGGGGCAGGTGCGAGAAGTGTTGCGGGGGTCCACGGCGATCACTTCCCGTCCGGCGCTTTCAGCCTTGGCGTGCAGGATCGTCAGGAACACCCCCCATCCGGCGTCAGTGATGCTGCGGTTGAGCCCGGCTTTCGCGGTGGCCCCGTTAGGCAGGAACACGTCTACCTGATCGGGGTCGGGTTTCGGTGCGGGAGCCCTGCTCATGTTGCGGATCTTGAGGTCTTCGTGCGCGATGAAGTCATGTGCGCGGACCAGGCCCCGCGCGGTCTTGTGCGCGTGGTCCAGCCGCCGACGGCGGACCTTGCCGTGCAATTCGGCGACCTTTTCCACGGCCCACTGGTGATTGGCGGTGCGGTCCTTGGCCTTACAACGGGGGAACCTGGACAGGGCCTGCTGCGCCGCCTGGAGTTTCGCAGTTGCACGACGGCCGTGGCGCGGGTTGGGTACGAAGGCGCCGTTGGAGTCGGCGAGGAAGTTCGCGATGCCCAGGTCGATCCCGGCCACGCTGCCGGTCGCGGGCAACGGCTGCGGCTGTTCCTGTTCGGTGGTGAGCACGACGAACCACTTACGGCCCTCGCGCTTGACCGACACCGTCTTGACCCTGCCGGTCACCGGGCGGTGCTGGTGGACCTTGACGTGGCCGATGCCCTGGAGGCGGACGCGGGTGACAGGGTCGTGCGGCGTGGAGTCCCAGCGGCAGCCGTCACCGTCCTTCGGGAACTCCACCGTGTCGAACCAGTTCACCCCGCGAAAGCGAGGGTAGCCCGGGGTGTCGCCGGACTTGACGCGGCGGAAGAACGCCTGCATCGCCTTGTCCAGGCGGCGCAGAGTGGCCTGCTGCGAGCTGAAGGACCAGCGGCCCTGACGCTCCGGGTCGAACGCCCGGATCTCCTTCAATTGCGCGGACTGCATCCCGTACTTGACGGTGGTCTTCGACACGTGCCGGTAGGCGTCGCGGCGTTCCTGCAAGGCCCCGTTGTAGAGGGAGCAGTGGTCCCGCAGCATCTCGCCCAGCGCCTGCCCCTGGCGGACGGTGGGCCGCAGGAGGAATTTGTACGCACGGATCATCCAGCCCACCCCCTCCGGTCAAGTTCGCTCAATCCTACTATCTTGTCGCATCTCACTCTATTAAGAACTAGATCCTCATATGAAATGGGAAAATGATGCAATCCGCCACCTGCACGCCCACTTGGTGTTCGTCACGAAGTGGGCGTGAGATTTTCGACGGTGAGATGCCGAGGCGCTGTGAGGCACTCATGCGGGACGTGTGCGAGAGCTTCGGCGCCAAGGCTGCACGAGTTCGACGGTGAAGGCGATCACGTCCACCTGTTCGTGCACTACCCGCCGAAAAACGCCCTGCCCGAGCTCGTCAACTCCCCCAAAGGTGTCAACTCCCGACCCCTGCGGGCTGAGTACATCGGCCGGATCAACCGGCCCGGCACACGGTCCGTGTTCTGGTCCCCGTCGTACTTCGCGGGATCCTGCGGCGGCGCACCGCCGACCATGACCACATCGAGAACCAGAAGCGGCCGGTCCGACCATCACCCCGCAGCGCAGAGAACTCCGACGTTCCGCGCCTCCGGGCCGAGAATCGCATTCCCGCCCGGCCTGAAGGCCGGTATTCCCTGCGAGGATCAGGGGATGGCAGCCAGCACCCACACCGTGACCAACCAGGCCCCGCCCCTGGTCGGATATGACGTATTCGCCGCCGACCGGGCCCTCGTCGAGGCGGTCGACCGACATCTCGATCCGGAGCTTCTGGACGAGGCGCACGAAGAACTCTCGGCACTCGGCCGGACCTCCGGTTCGGCCCAGGTACAGGAATGGGGTGCGCTGGCCAACGAGAACCCGCCCGTGCTGCGCACCCACGACCGCTACGGGAACCGGATCGACGAGGTCGACTTCCACCCGTCCTGGCACCGCCTGCTGGGCAAGGGTGTGGGCGCGGGACTGACCGCGGCCTGGAGCAGGCCCGGCGGACACCTGCGGCGCGCCGCGGGCTTCGTGATCTGGACCCAGGCCGAGGCGGGCAACGGCTGTCCGCTGTCGATGACCCACGCGGCGGTTCCGGCGCTGCGCGCCGACCCGGCGCTCGCCGCCGAGTGGGAGCCGCGGCTGACGTCCACCGTCTACGACCGGGAACTGCGGCCCGCCGGGCAGAAGTCCGGCGTCCTGTTCGGCATGGGCATGACGGAGAAGCAGGGCGGCAGCGACGTCCGCGCCAACACGACCGCGGCACGGCCGCTCGCCGAGGACGGCACGTACGAACTGACCGGGCACAAGTGGTTCTGCTCGGCGCCGATGTCGGACGGCTTCCTCGTGCTGGCGCAGGCCCCGGGCGGGCTGACCTGCTTCCTCGTGCCGCGCGTACTCGCCGACGGCACCCGCAACGTCTTCCGCATCCAGCGCCTCAAGGACAAGCTCGGCAACAAGTCCAACGCGTCCAGCGAGGTCGAGTTCGACGGGACCTGGGCGCGCCGGGTGGGCGACGAGGGACGCGGGGTGCGGACGATCATCGAGATGGTCGCGGCGACCCGGCTGGACTGTGTGCTCGGGTCGGCCTCGCTGATGCGGCAGGCCGTCGCACAGGCGATCCACCACTCCACCTACCGCGAGGCGTTCGGCGGCAGGCTCCTCGACAAGCCGCTGATGCGGAACGTCCTCGCGGACCTGGCGCTGGAGTCGGAGGCGGCCACGACGCTGGCGATGCGGCTGGCCGCGGCCTACGACGACGGGAGCGAGCAGGAGCGGGCGTTCCTGCGGCTCGCGGTCCCCGCCGCCAAGTACTGGGTGACCAAGCGGTGTACGCCGGTCGCGGTGGAGGCGCTGGAGTGCCTGGGCGGCAACGGCTACGTCGAGGAGTCGGGCATGCCGCGGCTGCTGCGGGAGTCCCCGCTCAACTCCATCTGGGAGGGGGCGGGCAACGTGCAGGCGCTGGACGTCCTGCGCGCGCTCCAGCGGGAGCCGGCGGCCCTGGACGCGTATCTGCGGGAGGTCGGCCGGGCACGCGGCGCGGACCACCGGCTGGACGGCGCCATCAAGGACCTGCTGACCGAACTCGCCGACCTGAACGGCATCGAGGCGCGGGGCCGCCGCCTCGTCGAGCGGATCGCCCTGGTGCTCCAGGGGTCGCTGCTGGTGCGGTACGCGCCCCCGGAGGTCGCCGACGCGTTCTGCGCCTCGCGGCTGGGCGGCGACTGGGGCTCGGCGTTCGGCACCCTGCCGCACAGTCTGGATCTGGCCACCGTGGTGGAACGGGCCCGCCCGGTGTCCTGAGCCCGGCGCTGACGCGGGGGTGGTGCCGCGCCGACACGGCGCCACCCCCGCCTCCGGCCCCGTTCGGGAGCACGAACGCCGCGCAGGCGGCGTCACTGTCAGTTTCGGGGAACCTTGTGACCGTTGGCGAGAGTTGCAGACCGTTGCATTCCTTTGTGCACCTTGTGCGAAGGTCCGGCGAACCCGGGCGAGAGCAGGCACGATGTGGGACGAAGGCGGTGTCGCGACTCGTACGCGGTCCTGGTTCCGGGAGTGCTCTATGAAGACCACATCGTTCAACCCCGCGCGTTTCGCACCGCTGGACGCGTCCGAGACGGCCGGGCACCTCAGGGAGACCTGGGCCGCGTCGGACAGGGGCGAACGCGGGCCGGCCGCCCCGCGCCCGGTGATCAGCCAGTCGTGGCAGAGGGTGAAGCGCTTCGGTCTCGATCCCGAACAGGGAACGGACAGCGTGCTGTTGGAAACGGACGAACTGGAGCACCGGCGGGCGTCCACCGCCCTCGCCGAGGTGATGCCGACGCTGCGCGGCGGACTCGGAGCGGTCGCCGACGCCTCCGTCCAGATCATGGTGGTCACCGACCCCGAGGGCCGGGTGCTGTGGCGCGAGGGCAACCCGGGCGTGCTGCGCCGGGCCGACGCCATCTGCCTGGAGGAAGGCGCCGCCTGGAGCGAGGACACCACCGGGACCAACGCCATCGGTACGGCCCTGTCGGCCGACGTCGCCGTCCAGGTGCACTCCTCCGAACACTTCGTGCGCACCCTGCACGGCTGGACGTGCGCCGCCGCGCCCGTCCACGACCCGAGGAACGGGCGGCTGCTCGGGGTCATCGACGTGAGCGGCCCGGACAGCACCGTCCATCCGGCGACGCTCGCCCTGGTCGACTCGGTGTCCAGACTGGCCGAAAGCGAACTGCGCGGCAGACATCTGACCGCCATCGAGCGGCTGCGGGCGGTGGCCGCCCCCCTGCTGTGCCGGCTGGACGGACCGGCGCTCGTGGTGGACACCCACGGCTGGCTCGCCGCCGTCACCGGGATGCCGCCGGTCGACCGGGTGCCGCTGCCCGCCTCCTTCGGCGCGGGCCGGAACTGGCTGCCCTCGCTCGGCACGTGCGTCGCCGAGCCGATGCCCGGCGGCTGGCTGCTGCGCGTCACCCCCACCGACGACACGGGAAGCGCCGGCCGGGTCGTCCTCGACCTGGGCGACCCGCGTCGCCCGCACGTCACCGTCCGGGGCACGGCGGGCAGTTGGACCCAGGACCTGAGCCCCCGCCACGCGGAGCTGCTCTACGTCCTCGCCGTGCACCCGCAGGGACGCAGCGCGGCCCAGCTCGCGGTCGACCTCTTCGGCGACCCGACCCGGACGGTCACGGTCCGCGCCGAACTGTCCCGGCTGCGCCGTCGGCTCGTCGGGCTCCTCGACCACCGGCCGTACCGCTTACGCGAGGAGGTGGAGGTCGAGGTGCTGCTGCCGGACGACCCCCGGGACCTGCTTCCGCACTCGGCGGCGCCCGCGGTGCTCGGCACCCGCGCGGCGGGCAAGGCGGCCTCTCCCGAGCACGCCACGGAGTGAGGCGAGGAGTGAACCGAGCGTATTTCGTGAGCGTCTTCCGCGGTCTTCGCCCTGGCCGGGGCGTCTCTGACGTAGCATCCCCTTCACAGGCCACCCCACCCGTCTCTCCGTCAACGCCCTCGGCGGGGGAGGCAGTTGGCCTCATCGGGAGGACGCATGAAGCAGCGCGGCAGGCACCGCAGGCGGAGAAGGGGACAAGCCCTCCGCGCCACCCTGGCCGGAACCGCGCTCGCGCTCACAGCGGCCGCCACCCTGATCAGCACCTCGCAGGCCACCGGCAGCAACAGTCCTGGCGGGCTCACGGAACTCCGCACCGCCTCCGCCTCGCAGCAGTTGCGCCTTCACGAGAACCTCACCTCCCGGGACTCGCTCGACACGCTCAGCGGGAACATGGGCGGCAACGTGGGCATCGACGGAGTCCTGCGCGACACCGGCCGGCCGATGCGGAACACCTCCGACTGCACCGCCGACGAGCGGGCCGCGCTGCCCGTCGAGCCGACGGCCACGCGCGCGTACTGCTGGGACCGCGCCGACGCGCGGACCGGCCGGTGGCAGCCGCGCTCCGTGACCACGTCCGGCGACGCCGCCGACGACGGCCGCTGGAACGCGCACCAGGTCATCCTGGCCGGCTGGACCCACCGCGACGGTCAGGCCGCCGCGCCGGCCCGGGACGAGGGCCTGGCCAGGATCGCCGTCGTCGACGCGACCGACCCGGACGCGCTCACCTACCACTGGATCCTGCTGGTCGCCCCGCGCGCCGGCGGCAAGGACTTCACCGCGGTCCGCTCGGGTCTCGGCGGCATGGTCTGGTACCAGGACAAGCTGATCGTCACCGCGGCGCACGGCGAGGGCCTCCTCGTCTTCGACATGCACCGCCTGCTGAGGACCGACGTGGACAGCGGCGCCGTGGGCCGCGTCGGCGCCGGCTACTCGGCCGCCGGCTACCGCTACGTGCTCCCCGCCATCGGCTCGTACGACCCCGAGGGCGGCGCGTGCGCCCGCGGCCGGAACCGCGCGGTGCCCTGTTTCGGCTCGCTCTCCCTGGACCGCACGACGACCCCGGACAGCCTGGTCGCGACCGAGGCCGTGAGCGCCGCCTCGGAGCGGACCCGTCTGTGGCGCTACTCGTTCAGCACCGCCGCGTACCGCACGGGGCTGCTCGCCGACGCCCAGGGGCACGTCGACGCGGTCGAGGCCTACGCGACCAAGGGCGCCGGGGTGTCCGGCGCCCTCTCGTACCGGCCGGCCGGGGCACGCGAGACCCGGTGGTACCTCGGGAGGCAGGCCGACGGCCGCACCCGGCACGGCTCCCTGTGGCGGCAGACCGGGCACGGCGCCGAGGCGGCCACGTGCACCGCGGACCAGTCGCACTCCTGCTGGAGCCTCGGCTCGGGATCGCTCTCCTACTGGCGGCGCACCGGCGAGCTGTGGACGCTGTCCGACACGGCGGACGGGCGGGTGCTCTACGCCGTACCCCTGACGTCGGTCGACAGCTCACTGGAGTAACCGTCGGCCGAGGGCGCGGCGGGACTGCTGTCCGGCATCCGGACGGGCGCTTTGGAGGGGTACGTGCCTCCGTGATTCCCTGGCGCCCATGAGCAACGTCTTGGTGACCACCTGGTCCCTGGAGCAGACGGCCCCGACCGACCTGCTCCCCGCGAGTGCCCCCGACGGCGACCTGCGGATCGTCCGCGCCGAGGTCCCCTCGCCCGAGTTCAGCCGCTTCCTGTACGCCTCGGTCGGCGGCGACATCCGCTGGACCGACCGGCTCGCGTGGACGTACGCGCAGTGGGAGGAGGCCCTCGGCAGGCCCGGCGCGGAGACCTGGGTCGCCTACGACCGGGGGACGCCCGCGGGCTACGTCGAGCTCGACGCGCAGGACGACGGGGCCGTGGAGGTCGTCTACTTCGGGCTCGTCCCCGCGTTCCGCGGGCGCCGCATCGGCGGCCACCTCCTCTCCTACGGTGCCGCGCGCGCCTGGGACCTGGCCGCGCGCTGGCCGGGCCGGGCCGAGACGAAGCGGGTCTGGCTGCACACGTGCAGCAAGGACGGGGAGCACGCGATGGACAACTACCTGCGCCGCGGCTTCAAGCTCTTCGACACCAAGGTCGAGGAGGAGCCGGAGGTGGCGACACCCGGTCCGTGGCCGGGGGCGTACACCGTCTGACCCGTTTTGGGCCGAGCTGCCCCGACGCCGCCCGGCCCTCCCGGCACCACCGCGGGACCTCAACCTTGTGACCGGTGCCACATGGTCTCGCCATTCGAGACCCTTGCGTCCACATGGCGGACGACGGTGGACTGCCCCGAGATCCCCGTGACACGCTTCCGTCATGTCTGGAACTGGAATTGCCTTGGTGAGTCGGCGGCACGTCGACCTCGGCCGCATGTCCAGCGCCATCTGTCCGGCGAGCTGACCAGCCCAGCAACGCCGACTCCCCCCTTTGCCTCGACCCTTGCGCAGTGCTGCGCCCATTCTTCCGTACGCACCCGTATGCGCAGGTCAGAGCCGCAGTCAGACCTGTCCCGCAGTCTCGAAGGACGTATCAGCCATGGCCGCCACCCCGCAGAATCCCGCCGCCGCGCCCCGCCGCAAGGTGAGCCGTCACCGCGGCGAGGGTCAGTGGGCCGTAGGTCACTTCACCCCGCTCAACGGCAACGAGCAGTTCAAGAAGGATGACGACGGTCTCAATGTGCGGACACGCATTGAGACGATCTACTCCAAGCGGGGCTTCGACTCGATCGACCCCAACGACCTGCGCGGACGCATGCGTTGGTGGGGCCTCTACACCCAGCGCAAGCCCGGGATCGACGGCGGCAAGACCGCGATCCTGGAGCCGGAGGAGCTGGACGACAAGCACTTCATGCTCCGCGTCCGCATCGACGGCGGCCGGCTGACCACCGAGCAGCTGCGCGTCATCGGCGACATCTCGCAGGAGTTCGCGCGCGGCACCGCCGACCTCACGGACCGGCAGAACGTGCAGTACCACTGGATCCGCATCGAGGACGTCCCGGAGATCTGGAACCGGCTGGAGGCCGTGGGGCTGTCCACGACCGAGGCCTGCGGTGACACACCCCGCACCATCCTCGGCTCGCCCGTCGCCGGCATCGCCGAGGACGAGATCATCGACGGCACGCCGGCCATCGAGGAGATCCACCGCCGGGTCGTCGGCAACCCGGACTTCTCGAACCTGCCCCGCAAGTTCAAGACCGCGGTCTCCGGCTCACCGCTGCTCGACGTGGCGCACGAGATCAACGACGTCGCCTTCGTCGGCGTCGACCACCCCGAGCACGGCCCCGGTTTCGACCTGTGGGTCGGCGGCGGCCTGTCCACCAACCCCAAGATCGGCCAGCGGCTCGGTGCCTGGGTGCCGCTCGACGAGGTCGCGGACGTCCACATCGGGGTCCTCTCGATCTTCCGCGACTACGGCTACCGGCGGCTGCGCAACCGCGCCCGCCTGAAGTTCCTGCTCGCCGACTGGGGCGTGGAGAAGTTCCGCCAGGTCCTGGAGGACGAGTACCTGGAGCGCAAGCTGGTCGACGGACCCGCCCCCGCCCAGCCGGTCGCCCGCTGGCGCGACCACGTCGGGGTGCACCGGCAGCAGGACGGCCGGTACTACGTCGGCTTCGCCCCGCGCGTCGGACGCGTCGACGGCGCGACCCTGACGAAGATCGCCGAGCTGGCCGAGGCGCACGGCTCGGGCCGGCTGCGCACCACCGTCGAGCAGAAGATGATCGTGCTCGACGTGGACGAGACGCGGATCGACTCGCTCGTCGAGGGCCTGGAGGCGCTCGATCTGACGGTCCGTCCCTCCACCTTCCGGCGCGGCACGATGGCCTGCACCGGCATCGAGTACTGCAAGCTCGCGATCGTCGAGACCAAGGCGCGCGGAGCCTCCTTGATCGACGAACTCGAGCGTCGCATCCCCGAGTTCGAAGAGCCCCTCACCATCAACATCAACGGCTGCCCGAACGCCTGCGCCCGTATCCAGGTCGCCGACATCGGCCTCAAGGGCCAGTTGGTCCTGGACGAGCAGGGCGAGCAGGTCGAGGGCTACCAGGTGCACCTGGGCGGCGCGCTCGGCCTGGAAGCCGGATTCGGCCGCAAGGTCCGTGGCCTGAAGGTCACTTCGGACGAACTGCCCGACTACATCGAGCGCGTCCTCAAGCGTTTCCAGGCGGAGCGCGAGGACGGCGAGCGCTTCGCGACGTGGGCTTCGCGCGCCTCCGAGGAGGCCCTGTCGTGAGTGAGCGCGCCGCGCCGTTCTACTGCCCCTACTGCGGGGACGAGGATCTGCGACCCAGCGAGGAGGGCCACGGTGCGTGGGAATGCGCGGCATGCAACCGAGCCTTCCAGCTGAAGTTCCTCGGGCTGCTGTCCCGGGGCCTTCGGCAGGAAGAACGTGGAGGGGCGGAGATATGACGACGATTCAGGAAGAGCGCACGGACGACGAGTTGAGGAGTCTGGCCGAGCGGACCGGGCGCGACCTGGAGGACGCCTCCGCCCTGGAGATCCTCCGCTGGGCCGTGGACACCTTCGGCGGGAAGTTCTGCGTCACGTCCTCCATGGAGGACGCGGTGGTCGCCCATCTCGCCTCCCGCGCGAAGCCCGGCGGGCACCGGGTCGACGTGGTCTTCCTCGACACCGGCTACCACTTCCCCGAGACGATCGGCACCCGTGACGCGGTCGAGGCCGTGATGGACGTCAACCTCATCACGCTCACCCCGCGCCGGACGGTCGCCGAGCAGGACGCCGAGCACGGACCGAAGCTGCACGACCGCGACCCGGACCTGTGTTGCGCCCTGCGCAAGGTCGCGCCCCTCGAAGAGGGCCTGACCGCCTACGACGCCTGGGCGACCGGGCTGCGCCGCGACGAGTCCCCGACCCGGGCGAACACCCCGGTCGTCGGCTGGGACGAGAAGCGGCGCAAGGTCAAGATCTCGCCCATCGCCCGCTGGACCCAGGACGACGTCGACGCGTACGTCGCCGAGCACGGGGTCCTCACCAACCCGCTGCTGACGGACGGTTACGCCTCCGTCGGCTGCGCGCCCTGCACCCGGCGGGTGCTGGCGGGCGAGGACGCGCGAGCGGGCCGCTGGGCGGGCCGCTCCAAGACCGAGTGCGGACTGCACGGATGACGGCGACGACGACGGCATCCACGACCGCACCCACCGCGGAACCCACGAACTCCCAGGAGCAGCAAGTGACGACCGGAGCCACCGTCTGGCTCACGGGTCTGCCGAGCGCCGGCAAGACCACCATCGCCTACGAGCTGGCCGGCCGGCTGCGCGCGGAGGGCCACCGCGTCGAGGTGCTCGACGGCGACGAGATCCGCGAGTTCCTCTCCGCGGGGCTCGGCTTCTCGCGCGCCGACCGCGACACGAACGTGCGGCGGATCGGCTTCCTCGCCGAACTGCTCTCGCGCAACGGCGTCAAGGCGCTCGTCCCGGTGATCGCGCCGTACGCGGACAGCCGCGCGGCCGTGCGGGGACGCCACGAGGCCGGGGGAACCACCTACCTGGAGGTCCACGTGGCGACCCCGGTCGAGGTCTGCTCCGAACGCGATGTGAAGGGGCTGTACGCCAAGCAGGCCGCGGGCGAGATCTCGGGGCTGACCGGCGTCGACGACCCGTACGAGGCGCCCGAGGCGCCCGACCTGCGGATCGAGTCGCACACCCAGACCGTGCAGGAGTCCGCCGCCGCGCTGCATACGCTGCTCACCGAGAGGGGTCTCGCATGACGACCGCCGCCAGTGTCTCCGAGGAGACGGAGAGCAGCCCGTACGCGCTGTCGCACCTGGACGCGCTGGAGTCCGAGGCCGTCCACATCTTCCGTGAGGTCGCGGGCGAGTTCGAGCGGCCGGTGATCCTCTTCTCCGGCGGCAAGGACTCCATCGTCATGCTGCACCTGGCGCTGAAGGCCTTCGCCCCCGCGGCGGTCCCCTTCACGCTGCTGCACGTCGACACCGGGCACAACTTCCCCGAGGTCCTCGACTACCGCGACCGGACGGTGGAGCGGCACGGCCTGCGGCTGCACGTCGCCTCCGTGCAGGACTACATCGACCGCGGTGTGCTGCGCGAACGCCCCGACGGCATCCGCAACCCGCTCCAGACCCTGCCGCTGACCGAGCGGATCCAGGCGGAGCGGTTCGACGCCGTCTTCGGCGGCGGGCGCCGCGACGAGGAGAAGGCCCGGGCGAAGGAGCGGGTGTTCTCGCTGCGCGACGAGTTCTCCCAGTGGGACCCGCGCCGCCAGCGCCCCGAGCTGTGGCAGCTCTACAACGGCCGCCACGCGCCGGGCGAGCACGTCCGCGTGTTCCCGCTCTCCAACTGGACCGAGCTGGACGTGTGGCAGTACATCGCCCGCGAGGGCATCGAGCTCCCCGCCATCTACTTCGCGCACGAGCGCGAGGTGTTCCGGCGGGCCGGCATGTGGCTCACCGCCGGCGAGTGGGGCGGCCCGCGCGCGGGTGAGTCAGTGGAGAAGCGACAGGTGCGCTACCGCACGGTGGGTGACATGTCCTGCACCGGCGCCGTCGACTCCGACGCGACCACCCTGGACGCCGTCATCACCGAGATCGCCGCCTCCCGCCTGACCGAGCGCGGCGCCACCCGCGCCGACGACAAGGTGTCCGAGGCCGCGATGGAAGACCGCAAGCGCGAGGGGTACTTCTAGACATGACCAGCACCACCGAACCCACCGAGCCCCTGTCGGTCGAGCAGTTGTCGGCGACCACCCTGCTGCGTTTCGCGACCGCCGGCTCCGTCGACGACGGCAAGTCCACCCTGGTCGGCCGCCTGCTGCACGACTCCAAGTCGATCCTCACGGACCAGCTGGAGGCGGTCGAGCGCGTCTCGGCGAGCCGCGGACAGGACACCCCCGACCTCGCGCTGCTCACCGACGGCCTGCGCGCCGAGCGCGAGCAGGGCATCACCATCGACGTCGCCTACCGCTACTTCGCCACCGCCCGCCGCCGGTTCATCCTCGCCGACACCCCCGGGCACGTGCAGTACACCCGCAACATGGTCACCGGCGCCTCCACCGCCGACCTCGCCGTCGTACTCGTCGACGCCCGCAACGGCGTCATCGAGCAGACCCGCCGGCACGCGGCCGTCGCCGCGCTGCTGCGCGTCCCGCACGTGGTCCTCGCCGTCAACAAGATGGACCTCGTCGAGTACAAGGAGTCCGTCTTCGCGGCGATCGCCGAGGAGTTCACGGCGTACGCCTCCGAGCTGGGCGTCCCCGAGATCACCGCGATCCCGATCTCGGCGCTCGCCGGGGACAACGTGGTGGACGCCTCCGCGAACATGGACTGGTACGGCGGCCCGACGGTCCTCGAACACCTGGAGTCCGTGCCGGTCAGCCACGACCTGGCGCACTGCCACGCGCGGCTGCCCGTGCAGTACGTGATCCGCCCGCAGACCGCCGAGCACCCGGACTACCGGGGGTACGCCGGGCAGATCGCGGCCGGTACCTTCCGCGTCGGCGAGAGCGTCACCGTGCTGCCGTCGGGGCGCACCTCGAAGGTCGCCGGGATCGACCTGCTGGGCAGGCCGGTCGACATCGCGTGGACCCCGCAGTCGGTGACCCTCCTGCTGGAGGACGACATCGACGTCTCGCGCGGCGATCTGCTGGTGCCGAGCAAGGACGCGCCCCCGACGACGCAGGACGTCGAGGCGACCGTCTGCCACGTGGCGGACGAGCCGCTGACCGTCGGCCACCGGGTGCTGCTCAAGCACGGCACCCGCACGGTCAAGGCGATCGTCAAGGACATCCCGTCGCGGCTGACCCTGGACGACCTCTCGCTGCACCCGCACCCGGGCCGGCTGGTCGCCAACGACATCGGCCGCGTCAAGATCCGGACCGCCGAGCCGCTGCCCCTCGACGCGTACGCCGACTCGCGGCGCACCGGCGCGTTCATCCTGATCGACCCGGCCGACGGCACCACGCTGACCGCGGGCATGGTCGGCGAGTCCTTCGCGGCGCCGCAGCCGGTCAA
This sequence comes from Streptomyces sp. NPDC002580, assembly GCF_042889485.1. Classification (NCBI taxonomy): domain Bacteria; kingdom Bacillati; phylum Actinomycetota; class Actinomycetes; order Kitasatosporales; family Streptomycetaceae; genus Streptomyces; species Streptomyces sp. NPDC002580. Next base: position 479,531 of record NZ_JBIAQZ010000004.1, read on the forward strand.
GGACGAGACCGACGAAGACGGTTGGGACTTCTGACATGAGTCTCCTCGACATGTACTCCACGTTCGCGAAGGAGGGCGGCCGCGTGGGCAGCGGCGCCCTCGGCAGCGGGCAGGGCGGGGTCGGGCGATGTGCGCGATGACGTACGCGCACTGCATGCGCGCCCCGTCCCCCCACCGCCTGCGACAACGAAGACATGCCGACCTCCCGGCCACGACCTGAGAAGGCGTGACCGCCGGGCCTCCGAGAGGAACCCCTCCCGTGCCTGCCATCCGCTCCACGCGCACCAAGCTGCTGGGCCGCGGCCTAGCCGTCGCCACCGCTCTCCCGCTGCTCGCCCTCGCCGCCTGCAGCTACGGATCCGACGCGAAGGACGACAACCCCGCGGCCGAGGTCGCCGCCGGGGCGAAGAAGATCGACGGTCTCGACTCCGTGAAGATCGGCTACTTCGGCAACCTCACGCACGCCACCGCGCTGGTCGGCAACCAGAAGGGCTTCTTCCAGAAGGAGCTCGGCGCCACGGCCGCGAAGTACCAGGTCTTCAACGCGGGCCCCTCCGAGATCGAGGCGCTCAACTCGGGCTCCATCGACATCGGCTGGATCGGCCCCTCGCCGTCCATCAACGGCTTCACGAAGTCCGAGGGCAAGAGCCTTCGCATCATCGGCGGTTCGGCCTCGGGCGGCGTCAAGCTCGTGGTGAACCCCAAGAAGGTGAAGTCGCTGAAGGACGTCAAGGGCAAGAAGATCGCGACGCCGCAGCTCGGCAACACCCAGGACGTCGCGTTCCTCAACTGGGCCGCGGAGCAGGGCTGGAAGGTCGACGCGCAGAGCGGCAAGGGCGATGTGTCGGTGGTCCGCACCGACAACAAGATCACCCCGGACGCCTACAAGTCCGGCTCCATCGACGGCGCCTGGGTGCCGGAGCCGACCGCCTCCAAGCTCGTCGCCGAGGGCGGAAAGGTGCTGCTCGACGAGTCCGACCTGTGGCCCGACAAGAAGTTCGTGATCACGAACATCATCGTGTCGCAGAAGTTCCTCAAGGAGCACCCGAAGGTCGTCGAGGCGGTGCTGAGGGGCTCCGTCGAGACGAACGAGTGGATCAACGCCAACCCGGACGACGCGAAGGCCTCGGCGAACAAGCAGCTGGAGGCCGACTCCGGCAAGGCGCTGCCGGCCGAAGTCCTCGACCCGGCCTGGAAGTCCATCCAGATCACGAACGACCCGCTGGCCTCGACCCTGAACTCGGAGGCGGACCACGCGGTGAAGGCCGGTCTCCTGGAGAAGCCGAACCTGACCGGCATCTACGACCTCGCGCTCCTGAACAAGGTCCTCGCCGCCGCGGGCGAGGACACCGTCGACGACGCCGGTCTCGGCGTCAAGTAGCCCGGATCCAATCGAGTTCCCAGGAGGTGACGACCATGGCAACGACGCTCGCCAAGGCCGCCGACGGCGCCGTCGCGACGGAGTACGCCGCCCGCATCGAGCACGTCTCGAAGTCCTTCGCCGGACCGGCAGGGCCCCAGCTCGTCCTCGACGACATCACCCTCGACGTCGCGCCGGGCGAGTTCGTCACCCTCCTGGGTGCCTCGGGCTGCGGCAAGTCCACACTGCTGAACCTGGTGGCAGGGCTCGACAAGCCCTCCGCCGGCACCATCACGACCCACGGGCGCCCGGCCCTGATGTTCCAGGAGCACGCCCTCTTCCCGTGGCTGACCGCGGGCAAGAACATCGAACTCGCCCTGAGGCTGCGGGGGGTTCCGAAATCCGAGCGGCGCGGGCGGGCCGAGGAGCTGCTCGAACTCGTCCGGCTGAAGGGCGCGTACGGCAAGCGGGTGCACGAGCTGTCCGGCGGTATGCGCCAGCGTGTGGCGCTGGCGCGGGCGCTCGCGCAGGACAGCCAGATCCTGCTGATGGACGAACCGTTCGCCGCGCTGGACGCGATCACCCGGGACGTGCTGCACGACGAGCTGACCCGGATCTGGCGCGAGACCGGACTGTCCGTCCTCTTCGTGACGCACAACGTCCGCGAGGCGGTGCGGCTCGCCCAGCGCGTGGTCCTGCTGTCCTCGCGCCCGGGGCGCATCGCCCGCGAGTGGACGGTGGACATTCCGCAGCCGCGCCGCATCGAGGACGCCCCCGTGGCGGAACTGTCCATCGAGATCACCGAAGAACTGCGTGGGGAGATCCGCCGCCATGGCCAGCACTGAGACGAGCGCCGACGCCGCCGTCACGGACAACGACGGGCTGGGCGGGCTGGAGGCGGGCCTCGACGCGCTCGAGTCCTCCGTCGCCGACCGCAAGTCCTTCGGCACGACGTTCCGGCAGAAGATACTTCCCCCGCTCGTCGCGTTCGTCGTGGTCGTGCTGGCCTGGCAGGCGCTGATCACGTTCAAGATCGTCGACGACCCCACGAAGCTGCCCTCGCCGTCCGACGTCTGGAGCGAGGTCAGGAACGCCTGGCTCCAGGGCACGCTGCTCGACTACATCTGGACCAGCGTCTCGCGCGGTCTGCTCGGCTTCCTGTTCGCCCTGGTGATCGGGACCCCGCTGGGCCTGCTGGTGGCCCGGGTGAAGTTCGTGCGCGCCGCGATCGGCCCGATCCTGTCGGGCCTTCAGTCCCTGCCCTCGGTGGCGTGGGTGCCGCCGGCCGTGATCTGGCTGGGCCTGAACAACTCGATGATGTACGCGGTGATCCTGCTCGGCGCGGTCCCGTCGATCGCCAACGGGCTGGTGTCGGGCGTGGACCAGGTGCCGCCGCTGTTCCTGCGGGCTGGCCGCACGATGGGCGCGACCGGGCTGCGCGGGACCTGGCACATCGTGATGCCGGCCGCGCTGCCCGGCTATCTGGCCGGCCTGAAGCAGGGCTGGGCGTTCTCCTGGCGCTCCCTGATGGCCGCGGAGATCATCGCCTCCTCGCCCGATCTCGGCGTGGGCCTCGGCCAGTTGCTGGAGAACGGCCGCAACGCCAGCTCCATGCCGATGGTCTTCCTCGCCATCTTCCTCATCCTGTTCGTCGGTATCGCCATCGACCTGATCGTCTTCAGCCCGGTGGAGCGATGGGTGCTGCGCAGCCGCGGACTCCTGGTGAAGGGCTGACCCCGCAATGAGCAGGCCGGAGCGTCCCGTCCTCGTCGTCATCGCCCACGGCAGCCGTGACCCGCGGCACGCCGCGACGGTGCACGCCCTGGTGCGAAGGGTGCGCGCCCAGCGCCCCGGCCTGCGCGTGGAGACCGGCTTCCTCGACTTCAACGTCCCTTCCGTGCAAGGGGTGTTGAACTCTCTGGCGGCCGAAGGTGTCCGGGACGTGGTGGCGCTGCCGCTGCTGCTGACCCGCGCCTTCCACGCCAAGTCGGACATCCCGGCGGTGCTGCGGGAGGCACCGTCGCGACTGCGCGTCCGGCAGGCGGAGGTGCTCGGCCCGTCCCCGTCGCTGACGGCCGCGCTCGAACGCCGGCTGTACGAGGCGGGGCTGACGCCCGCCGACAAGTCCTCGACCGGGGTCGTCCTGGCCTCGGCGGGGTCCACCGACCCGGAGGCGATCGCGGTGATCGCAGAAATCGCGCGGGAGTGGCGGCACACCGGTTGGTGCGCCGTGCGGCCCGCGTTCGCCTCCGCGTCCCTTCCTCGCACCGAGGACGCGGTCCGTGAACTCCGCGCCCTCGGCTGCGAGCGGGTCGCCGTCGCCCCGTACGTCCTGGCCCCGGGCTTCCTGCCCGACCGGATCGCCCGCGGTGCCGCCGGGGCCGACGTGCTCGCCGACGTCCTCGGTCCCGCGCCGGAGGTCGCGCGGGTGCTGCTGGACCGCTACGACGAGGCCCGGATGCCGTCCTTGCAGGCGATCGGCGCCTGATCCCCCGGTTTCCGGGAGGGGGTCAGTCGAAGGCGAGCCCGCCCGTGCGGGTCCTCTTGAGCTCGAAGAAGTCGGGGTGGGCCGCGAGGACGCGGAAGCTGTCGAACAGTTCGGCGGCCTTCTCGCCGCGGGGGACGGCCCGGAGCACCGGCCCGAACCACACCGTTCCGTCGACGTGAAGGGTGGGAGTCCCCACGTAGGCGCCGGAGTCCGGCTCGGTGCCGGCGTCGTGGCTGCGGCGCAGCGCCTCGTCGTACGAGGAGTCGTGGGCCGCGTCGGCCAGTTCGGCCGGCAGCCCGAGTTCGGCGAGCGCCTCGGCGACCACGGCGTCGAAGTCCTTCACGCCGCCCTGATGGACGCGGGTGCCGAGGGCCGTGTAGAGATCGCGCAGCACCTTCTCGCCGTGCCGCTCGGCCGCGGCGACCGCGACCCGGACCGGGCCGATCGACTTGTCCACCAACTCGCGGTACCAGCCGGGCAGTTCATTGCCGACGTTGTGCAGGTACAGGCTCATGACGTGGAAGCGGAGGTCGAGCGGTCGCTGCCGCTCGACCTCCAGCATCCAGCGGGAGGTGATCCAGGCGAAGGGGCAGGCGGGGTCGAACCAGAAGTCGACGCGGGTGGGCTCGGTGGACGCGGTGGTGGTCATACGGGCGAGGCTAGTCACGCGCCGCCGCGCAGTCCTGGCCCACTTGCGCGCCGAATTCGTGGTCCAATCGGTCACCGGACGGCACCCGCGCCCTGCGGATCGGCGGCGGCCGGCCGTACTGGGTTCGCTCCGCCGAGCGGCGGTGGCCGGCGGTGACGGCCCACGGCGGGTCCGAGCCGCCCCGGGGGCCGTGGGCGGGCTCACCCGTCGACAGCGCCGAACGGTGTCCCCTGGTGGAAGTACAGCAGCCACTCGTCTCCGGTGAAGCGCCACAGCGAACTACGGTGCGCCCGGCGGCCGTTGTCGTCGGTGTCGAACGTCAGGTGAACCAGGTCGGCGGCGAGCTGCACGCCCTTCATCCGGGAAGTCGTCATACGACTCCCCGCGTTCCCCTCCGGGGCCATCTCCTCGATGACCGAAGCACGGTCCCAGACGCGCCCGGAGACACCGAACTCGTGGAAGTCGGGGTGCAGCAGCGCGCCGAGGAGTTCGGCCGAACAGCGGACCGCCGGGTCGAGCAGGCGCAGTTCGCCCTCGATGGCGGCGTCGACGGCGGCATTGCGCTCAGGCACCGGTCAGTTCCTCCAGCTTGACGACGGTGTTCCAGTTCCGCGTCGTCGCGAGGACGCCCTTGAGCAGCCGGGGCCTCGCCAGTGCCACCGCGAGCTTGGAGCGGCCGAGGCCGTCGGGCGCGTACAGGTAGAGGACGCGGTCCCCCAGGCGGAACTCCTCGGGGAGGAAGGCCGCGGCCTCGACGGAGGCGAACCGCTCGGCGTCGACGGCGTCCGAGAAGTAGGTGACGTGCAGTTGCCTCGCCTCCAGCTCGGCGGCCGGGAAGGGGCAGGACTCCCGTACGGCCCGCAGGTGGGCGTGGTCACGGACGAGGACGCCCACCTCGAACCCGAAGTGCTTCTCGATGGCCTCCGAGAGCTCGCCGGCGAGGGAGTCCTCGTCGCCGTGGCCGCTGCCGAAGACGGCGTTCCCGCTCTGGAGATACGTCCGGACGTCGCCGTACCCGAGTCCTTCCATCAGGGTGCGCAGCTCGGCCATCGGCACCTTCTTGGCGCCACCCACATTGATGCCGCGCAACAGCGCCGCGTACGTCGTCGTCATCCGCACACCTTAAAACGGGCGCCGTACCGCGTGGGGGTGGACGCGGCGACCGCGCTCCACGGGCCGTCCGAGCGCCGCCCCGAGCCGGACGGTCCCTGAGCGGCATCCCCGAGAAGTGTCATTACGTGTAGGGGGCTTCTGTCCTCCCCAGTGCGGAGGGCCCGGGGTCCGTTGGGAGGAGTCGGAGCGCCGGGGGTTCACCGGGCAGCACGAGGAGACGCCTCTGTCCTGGCCCTACCTTCGATACGAGAGGTGGCGGCAGGAGTTGTCACCGCGCACGAGGGGGGCTGGCCCGTCATGGGGATCGGAGACACACGGGTGCGGGGCATCGCCGCGCGAGCAGGCGGCTGGAGCGCCCGCCACCGCTGGGCGGCCGTCGGGATCTGGGTGCTGTTCGTCGTCCTGGCGATGGGCCTCGGCTCCGCGGCGGGTCGGGTCGACGTCAAGGAGAGCGACCAGCTCAAGGGCGAGACACACACCGCCGCCAAGATCATCGAGGACGCCGACATCAAGGAGCCGGCCGGCGAGACGGTTCTGATCCAGGCGAAGGAGGCGGGCGCCAAGGCCACGGACACCGGGTTCAGGAGCGCGGTCGCCGCCGTCGTCGACGCGGTCGGCGCCACCGGCGAGGTCACGGACGTGACCTCGCCGTACGACACGAAGACGATCTCGAAGGACGGCCGCAGCGCGCTGGTGCAGTTCGACATGCGCGGCGACTCCGAGACGGCGGGCGAGCGCGTCGAGCCCGTGCTGAAGGCCGTGGAGCGGGTGCAGAAGGACCACGCGGAGCTGCGGATCGAGGAGATCGGCGGCGCCAGCATGATGAAGCAGTACGACGACGCGTTCGGCGACGACTTCCAGAAGGCCGAACTGTCCGCCGTGCCCGTCGCGCTCGGCATCCTGCTGATCGCGTTCGGCGCGCTGGTGGCGGCGCTGCTCCCGGTGGCGCTCGCGGTCACCGCGATCATGGCGACGATGGGCCTGATGGGTGTGGTCAGCCATCTGATGCCGATGAGCGACACCGCCAACTCCGTGATGCTGCTGGTGGGTCTGGCCGTCGGCGTCGACTACTGCCTGTTCTACCTGCGCCGCGAACGCGAGGAGCGCGAGGCCGGCCGCGACGCCGAGACGGCGCTGCGGATCGCCGCCGCGACCAGTGGCCGCGCCATCATCGTCTCCGGGGTCACCGTCTGCGTCGCGATGGCCGGCATGCTCTTCACCGGGCTCGCCGAGTTCGAGGCGATGGGCCTGGCCTCACTGATGGTCGTCGCGGTCGCCATGGTCGGTTCGGTCACCGTGCTGCCCGCCCTGCTCTCCCTGCTCGGCGGGCGGGTCGAGAAAGGCCGTATCCCGTTCCTGAACCGGGCCAAGGGGCGCGCCGCGAACGGCGCCCCGGGAACCCGTCGCCGCGCCGACGAGGGCAGCCGGTTCTGGAGTGCCGTCCTGCGCGTCGTCCTCGCCAGGCCCGCGATCTCGCTGGTCGTCGCGACGGGCGTGCTGCTCGCCATCGCCGCTCCGGCACTCGGCATGAAGACCCAACAGCTCACCCTGGACAAGGAGTTCGGCAACTCGCTGTCGATCGTGGGCACCTACAACCGGGTCAACGACGCCTTCCCCGGCGGTTCCGAGCCGGCCGAGGTGGTCGTCAAGGCACGGGACATCGACGCTCCCGAGGTCAAGGCTGCGCTCGATGACTTCCGCGCCGTGGCGATCAGTTCGGGTGCCTCACGCGGCCCGGTCGACATCAAGGTGCACGCGGAGCACGACGTCGCCTTCGTCTACGTTCCGCTTGTCGGCGGCTCCGACCAGGACAGGGCGGAGAGGAGCCTGGAACTGCTGCGCGACAAGGTGCGGCCCCAGACGCTCGGCAAGGTCGACGGCGTGCAGGCTCCGATCACCGGGCAGGTGGCAGGTTCGCACGACTTCAACGAACAGCTGGTCGGTTCGGTGACCCCGGTGTTCGCCTTCGTGGTCGTCTTCGCCTTCCTCCTGATGCTGCTCTCGTTCCGCTCGCTGACGATCGCGATCACCTCGATCGTCCTCAACCTCCTCTCGGTCGCGGCCGCCTACGGCATCCTGGTCGCGGTCTTCCAGCACGGCTGGGGCGCGTCCCTGGTGGGTGCGACGGGCGTCGGCGCCATCGTCACCTGGCTGCCGCTGTTCCTCTTCGTGATCCTGTTCGGACTCTCGATGGACTACCACGTGTTCGTGGTCTCCCGGATCCGTGAGGCACATCTGCGAGGCCGCAGCACCAAGGACGCGATCCGGCACGGGGTGGTCACCACGGCCGGTGTCGTCACCAGCGCCGCCGTCATCATGGTCGCCGTCTTCGCGATCTTCGGGACGCTGTCCATGCAGTCCATGAAGCAGATGGGCGTGGGCCTGGCCGCCGCGGTCCTCATCGACGCGACGATCATCCGCGGTGTGCTGCTCCCCGCGGCGATGGCCCTGCTCGGCGAGCGCAACTGGTACCTGCCGAAGTGGCTGGAGCGGATGCCCGACCTCACGCACGACGAGTCGGCCGAGGCCGCCTCGGTGCCCCCGTCGTCGGCGGTGGAGGGCGAGCGGGTGCGGGTCTGAGGACGGGGCCGGACCGGGTACGGCCCCGCTGACGGGCCGGCCGGAGTCCGGTACGGACGGGACGGTCCGCAGACGTGGCCGGGGTGCCTGCGCCCCGGCCACCGTGCTGTCCGCCCGGAGGGCGGACGGTGGGAGGGGTCAGGCGGCCTTGGCCACGGCGTCCCGCTCGAAGGAGTCGATCGTGCGCGTGAAGTCCCGGGTGGACAGCAGCAGTTTGTAGATGATCGCGAGCTCGAAGACAAGCAGGAGAACGCCGGAGACGATCGTGGCCTCCAGGACGGCGCCGAGGAGCGGGCCGATGATGAAGGCGCCCATCTGGAACTCGATTCCGCTCACGAGGTGGGGCCGAATCCGGTGCCGCAGCAGGAAGGAACGCATCCGCAGGAAGGCCGGGAAACGCTTGCGGAACTCCTGCTGGAGGTCGATGACCTGGGCCGTCGGGACAGCCGCGACAGCCGCCGCACCCCCCGGGATCTCCACCTCGACGGCCGCCTGCGCGGCTTCCTCTGCCTTGGTCATGTCCTGCTCGATGTCGGCCTCGGGATTGTCGCGCAGCAGGTCTTCCATGAAGGTCAGCTCGGCCTGGTTCTCGGCTCGGCGCGCCTCCCGCAGCCGGGACTTGATCTGCTTCCGCATCGAGTGGCGGATCTTGAAGATCTCCAGGGAGTTGATGTAGCGCAGGCTGTCGAGGCCGACGATGGCGAGGGCCAGCCAGATGTACAGCGTCTCCCCGGTGCGGTGGTACTGACCGGCCATCAGTGCCACCGCGCACGCGGCCACCCGGATGCGGTCGAAGACGAAGTCCAGCCAGGCGCCGAACACCGATCCCTGACCGGTCAGCCGGGCGAGCTTGCCGTCCATGCAGTCGAAGATGAAGCTCACGTGGTAGAGCACCGCGCCCGCCACGAGCCAGCGCCACTCGCCGAGTGCGAAACAGGCCGCCGAGACGAGACCGAGCAGGAACGCGCCCACGGTGATCTGGTTCGGCGTCACCTTCGTCCGCATCGCGACCTGCCTGACCAGCGGCGTCGCGACGGGGTCGACGAGGAGCACGGTCCACCATGCGTCGCGCTTCTTCTCCGTCCTACGGCGCACCTCGGCGAGAGGCGGTATGTCCCGGCGTGTGGATCGCATGGGTCAACTTCCTGACGTTCGATTGGAATTAACCCAACGTTAGGAACGTCCTCGCCGAAGGAACAAGATCCGCCTCATGCAACCTTTTCAAGGGGGTAACGGTCTCACCAGAAACCGAGTCCACGGATATTTCCGCGCACCCTGCGTTACCTGAGCGTTATATAAACATTCGACCGTTATCCAAAGTGCGCCAGGCCTTCACCGATCGCGTACAACCATGACGCGCGGGTGCCGAGGGGCTCTCGGACGGTGACATTCCGCCGACCTCGCGCCGCCTCCGGGACCCTCGGGCTCCCCCACCTGCGCCGACCGTGCTCGCGGAGCCTCCCGCACCGGGTTCGACCAGCGGGAATGCGACACTGGCCGACGGACGGCGGTACCCGACGCCGTCGTGGGCAAGGACCGCGCGGGCTGCGCGCGCGAGGACACGGAGGCGAGCGATGGACGAGGCACGGGCGCGGGACGTACTGGCCGCGGCGGCGGTGCTCCCGGGACCGGCCCGGGACGCGACGCTCCTCGCCCTCGGCGAGAACGCGGTGTTCGCGGCGGGCGACCTGGTCGTCAAGGTGGGGCGCGACGCCGAACTCCTCGACCGGGCCCGCCGGGAGCTGGACATCGCCGCCTGGCTCGCCGCGTCGGACGTGCCCGCGGTGCGGGCCGCCGAGCCCGAACCGCTGCTGGCCGACGGGCATCCGGTGACCGTGTGGCACCGGCTGCCCGATCCCGTCCGGCCCGCGGAGCCGCGCGATCTCGCCGAACTCCTGCGCGTCGTGCACGCCCTGCCCGCGCCCTCCTTCGCCCTGCCGCCCCGTGAACTGCTCGGTGGTGTGGAGCGCTGGCTGCGCCTGGCCGGCGATGTGATCGCCCCCGCCGACGCGGCGTACCTGCGGGAGCGGCGCGACGGTTTCGCCGGGGCCGCCGCCGCACTCACCCCGCGGCTGCCGCCGGGCCCGATCCACGGCGACGCACTGCCCCGCAACGTCCACGTCGGCCCGGACGGCCCGGTCCTGGTCGACCTGGAGACCTTCTCCGCCGACCTGCGGGAGCACGACCTGGTGGTCATGGCGCTCTCCCGCGACCGCTACGGGCTTCCCGCCGAGGCGTACGACTCGTTCACCGCGGCCTACGGCTGGGACGTCCGGACGTGGGAGGGCTGCGCCGTCCTCCGGGGTGCCCGCGAGACGGCCAGCTGTGCCTGGGTGGCCCAGCACGCGCCGTCCAACCCCAAGGCGCTGGCCGAGTTCGAGCGCAGGGTGGCCTCGCTGCGGGACGGCGACGAAACGGTGCGCTGGTACCCGTTCTGAGCCTGCGCCGGCTCCCGGCGGCGGGCTCCGCTCCCCGGCCGCCGCCGATCCGGCACGCGCGTCCGGGGTCCGGCACCTTCTCCCACCGTGCTCCGGCGCCCGGCGCCAAGCCGACGCGCCCTGCGACCGCACCCGGTCGACACTGACCGCCGACGGCCGGCTGCTGGCTGCTGGCTGCTGGCTGCTGGCTGCTGGCTGCTGGCCATGATCGGCGTCCGGCGTCCGGCGTCCGGCGTCCGGCGAAGGATCGCGGACCGGAGGGGCGGCGGGTCGCGGACCGGCGGGTCGGGTCAGACTCGGTGGTCCGCCAGGTCGCGCAGGGGCCAGGTGCCGTCCACCACCGCGTCCGCGTCGCCCTTGCGGCGCAGGAAGGACTGGAAGTCGGCCGCCCATTCCGCGTACCACTCGATCTGGCGGCGGTGCAGCTCGGCGGGGCCGAGGGCCGCGACCTTGGGGTGGCGGCGGGCTATCGCGCAGGCGAGCCGGGCCGCCGCGAGGGCGTCGGCCGACGCGTCGTGCGCGGCGTCCAGGACCACGCCGTACTCGGTGCAGACCGCTTCGAGGTTGCGCTTGCCCTTGCGATACCGGTCCACGGAGCGGTCGATGGTGTACGGGTCGATGACCGGGGCCGGGTCGAGGTCGCCGAGCCGCTCGCGCAGCGAGGGCAGTCCGTACCGCAGCAGCTCGGCGGAGAGCAGCGTCAGGTCGAAGGCCGCGTTGTACGCGACGACCGGGACGCCGTTCTTCCAGTAGGTGGTGAGGACGCCCGCTATCGCGTCGGCGACCTCGTCCGCGGGGCGGCCCTCGCCGGCCGCCCGCTCATTGGTGATCCCGTGCACGGCCACCGCGTCGACCGGGATCTCCACGCCCGGATCGGCCAGCCATTCACGGCGTCCTTCCGGTTCTCCGTCCCTGACCTCGATCACGGCGCCCGTGACGATGCGCGCCTCTCGCGGATCGGTCCCGGTCGTCTCCAGGTCGAAGCCGATCAGCAGCTCCCGGTGCCAGCCCATGGGTGGCCCCCCTTCTTCGTGGTGCTTTCCCCCAGTGGTCTCCACGATCCCACGAGCCACTGACAATCCGAGGACCGCGTTCCACCCGGCCGGAGGGACACCCGCTTCAGGACACTGGCCGCGAATCCGCCCAGGCCACCTCGAACTCTTCACGATAGGTCGGAAAGAGACCTTCTTCGCCTGTTTCGTCCGGTTTGACCAGTCTGCTTCCGCCGCGCAGCACCAGGACGGGCGCTTCCATGCCGCGCGTGCGGCGCAGGTACGACTGCACGACCGCGATGCCGTCGGCGCCGTCCCCGTCCACGAGGTAGGCGGTGAAGCGGGGCGTCTCGTCGTAGACCTGGATCTCGAAGGCGTCCGGATCGCGCAGCCGGGACCGGACCCGCCGCATGTGCAGGATGTTCATCTCGACAGCCCTGCTCAACTCGCCTCGCTTGATGCCGAGTTCGCGCTCGCGCCGCTTGACCGCGCTGGAGGCGGGGTTCAGGAACAGCAGGCGCACCCGGCAGCCGGACTCGGCGAGCCGGACCAGCCGGCGCCCGGAGAAGTTCTGCACGAGCAGGTTCAGGCCGATGCCGATCGCGTCGAGCCGGCGGGCTCCGCCGAAGAGGTCCTCGGCGGGGAACTGGCGCAGCAGCCGTACCCGGTCCGAGTGCACACCGACGACGTCCGCGTACCGGTCGCCCACGAGTTCCTCGACGGCGTCCACGGGCAGCCGACGCGCCGAGGGCACGTCGCTCCCGGCGCCGAGGATCTCCAGGAGCTTCCCCGCGGCCCGCTCGGCCTGGCCCAGCACGGCCTCGGAGAGAGCCCGGTTGCGCGAGACGACGTTGCGGGTGACTTCCAGTTCGTCCAGGGCCAGTTCGACATCCCTGCGCTCGTCGAAATAGGGCTCGAAGCAGGGCCAGTGCTGCACCATCAGCTCGCGCAGCTGGGGCAACGTGAGGAAACTGAGCACGTTGTCGTCGGCCGGGTCGAGCAAGTACCCCTTGCGGCGGCTGACTTCGCGTACAGCGACGGCACGCTGCACCCACTCCTGACCGGCCGGACCCGCCGCGGCGACCACCCAGTCGTCGCCGTGGACGGGTTCGTAGATGGGCCGGAGAACAGCGGCCACGACCGCGCGCAGCCGCTGTTCGACGAGGTTCAGCCAGATGTAGGCGCGCCCGGCCCGCTGGGCGCGCGTACGCACCTCGCGCCAGGCGTCGGCGCCCCAGTCCAGTTCCGGACCGATGGATCCCATCTCCATCGGCCGTGCCAGGGACACCGCGCCGGGTGGGACATCATTGGAGTTTCCCTCGTGACCATCGTCACCAGGAGGCAGCTCCAGCCCTCCCGAGCCCACCCACGCACCGCCTTCCGCTCCCCCGAGCACTTCCAGGGGCCATGCCCCAATCAACGATCAAGGAAGGGTACTCCGGGAGCGGCGAGCGGTGCAGCCCGATGCACAGGTCGTTTCCCAACTACCTTGGTTGGACTTGCCCGTTCTGGTTCGCCAGCTCCGGCGGAGTGAGCGGATTCATAGCGGTGACATCGCGCGGAGCGATGGAGAAACCCTGCCAGTGCACCGGCATGGGCTGCTGGTCCTCGTCGCGGGCGATGTGGTGGAATCCCACGTTGACCCAGACGACGGGGTGCGTGAGCGTCTGTCCGCCGACCCACTTGTCGACGGAATTCCCGTGTCCGGCACCGCAGTTGCGCAGGTTGTCGCTGGCGAACTGCTCGCACTTGTCGTACTCGGTGAAGTAGACGTCGTGCTTGGTGAAGGGCCGGCCGAGGTACTTGGTGGTCGCACCCGGGACGATCTCGTACGACCGCGCGTGGTTGTCCTTGTTCTTCCCGGAGTTGCTGACGACCCGCCACCAGCGCATGTTCTTGGCGTCGCCCGCGAGTTCCTTGGTGACCTTGGTGACCTTGGTCTTGTTGCTCGGCGCCTGGGCACCCTGCGCGGGCGGGCTGACCGTGGAGTCGTACTGCTCGACCTTGGCCTTGGACGAGCCGTCCAGGCCGAAGTTGAGCCGCCAGAAGACGTTGTGGCTGTGGCTGGTGGCGTAGTCCTTGGCGCCCCTGCCCAGCGGCCAGCCGCGGCCGTCGCCCGCGTCGTAGTCGAAGGGCGAGAGGCTGCCGGTGGCGCCGACGTTCATGTTGAGGGTGCCGTCGTCCTGGAAGCGCCACTCGGTGATGTACTCGTACCAGCCGACCTTGTTGACGGTGTAGACGAGCAGGTCCTTGCCCTGCTTCTGGAAGACCTTGTTCCCGGTGTCGGCCTCCATCCGGTAGGCGTGGCCGCGTGAACGGGTCGTGGTGCACAGGCCCTTGATGTTCGAGCCCTGCGGGTTCCCGTCGCCCGGGACCTTGACCGTCTTGATCGTTCCGCCCGGGCACTCGGCGGCGGTCATGTCGACCAGGCCCTGGCCGAAGCCGGCACCCGTCAGGTCGCTGTACTCGACCGAGCCGTCGTCGTAGGGGACGTCGATCTGGGCGAGCTTGGCGGTGCTGAGGACCTTGATCGGGGCGGTCTCGCCGGGAGGCTGGTAGGAGATGTCCTCCAGGACGAGCCCGGCCTCGCGCTCGTAGTGCCAGCACATCCGCCAGGTGGTGCCGGTGGCGAGCTTCTGCTCTATCTGGTAAGCCGCGCTGCAGTCGGGGGCGGGCGCGGGAGCGGCCTTGGGCTGGGCGACGGCCGGTCCGGCGGCCGTCGTCGCGCCGGCGGCCAGGGCGAGCACCGAGAGGCCCACCGCCGCCCGGCTGCGGGCACGGCTGTTTCTGTTGACGCGCATGAAGAAGTGACTCCTTGCGGAAAGCGTGAAGGTGGGAAGGAGAGGAAGGGCGGCGCTCAGCCGAGCTTGCCGACCTTGCGGGCGCTCAGGTCGATCACCAGGTCACGGCTGTCGATCCAGGGCCCGTTCTTGACCTTCGGGAAGAGCCGTACGCACCGGTGCTCGCCACAGGCGCCGAGGGCGGCGGGCTGGGCGCCGGGCGTCGCGCGGTAGACCATGCTGTTCAGCATCAGCTGGTCGGGCGAGGCGAGTTCCTTGCCGGTGGCGTCCTTGAAGTCGGCCTTCAGCCCGGCGCCGAGCGGGTCGGCGATCAGCAGCTTCGCGGCCTCGGTCATCTCGTCCCGGCTGATCGGCGGCTGGACACCGTGCTGCGTGCCCGTCCCCTCGACCTTCCCGGTGTCGAGGTTGACGGTCCTGGTGACGAGGGTGTCGTCCTTGTAGTCGTAGAACGTGACGTCGGCGCGGCGGGGCGCGTTCGGGTCGTCCAGTTCGGCCGTCCCGGGTTCGGCGAGGTCGACGCCGATACGCTGCGGGCCACGCTCGCCCTCGACGTCCTCACTGGAATTGAGGAGCTGCCGGTTCACCGCTATCTGTCCGACGCGGGTGATCTCGTCGTCGGTCAGCGGGTCACGGCCCTTGCCCTTCTCGCCCTGGACGGGTGCCCGCTCGACGACGCCGGGCGGTACCGCTCCGCCCTGCTCCCGCTGCGCCGCCTGCTGCTCCGCCGCGGTGCCGGCCCGGAGGCCGCCGTTCTCTTCCTCGGCCCCCGCCTCACCCGGAAGAGTGATTCCGACCATCACGGCCGTCCCGGCCACCGCGATGGCCGCTCCCGCCACCACCTTGCCCAGATGGCGGCGCACTGTCTTGCGCACATTTCCCCCTGCTCCCCCCGTGCTTTCAGGGGTCGCTCAAGTCCCACTGGTTCGGCATACGAGGTATGCCTGGTCACGGGGTAAGAGGGATGTAAGGCATAGGAGGTTCCATCACTTTCGGGAAGACTCGGCACGGACTCGCCCCCAGGGGCACGGCACTACTGGAAGAGTCATATCCATGCAGGTCTGGCCTGGCGAGGCGTATCCACTCGGTGCCACGTACGACGGTGCCGGTACCAATTTCGCGGTCTTCTCGGAGGCCGCCGACCGTATCGAGCTGTGCCTTCTGCACGACGACGGCTCGGAGACGGCCGTGGAACTGCGCGAGACCGACGCGTTCGTCCGGCACGCGTACCTGCCCGGCGTCATGCCGGGACAGCGGTACGGCTTCCGGGTGCACGGGCGGTACGCCCCCGAGCGGGGGCAGCGCGCCAACTCCGCGAAACTGCTCCTCGATCCGTACGCGCGTGCGATCGCCGGCTCCGTGAGCTGGGGCGAGGAGGTGTACGGCTACCCGTTCGGGTCACCCGACAAGCGCAACGACCTCGACTCGGCGCCGCACACCATGTCGTCGGTGGTGGTCAACCCGTACTTCGACTGGGGCGACGACCGGCGCCCCCGGACGGAGTACCACCACACGGTGCTCTACGAGGCCCATGTGAAGGGCCTGACCATGCGCCACCCGGCGCTCCCCGACGAGCTGCGCGGCACGTACGCGGCTCTCGCGCATCCGGCGATCATCGAACACCTGACGAAACTGGGCGTCACGGCACTGGAACTGATGCCCGTACACCAGTTCGTGAACGACCACCGGCTGGTGGACATGGGCCTCAACAACTACTGGGGCTACAACACCATCGGCTTCTTCGCCCCGCACAACGCGTACGCCTCCTGGGGCGACCGGGGCCAGCAGGTCCTGGAGTTCAAGTCGGCCGTCCGGGCGCTGCACGAGGCCGGGATCGAGGTCATCCTGGACGTCGTCTACAACCACACGGCGGAGGGCAACCACCTGGGCCCGACGCTGTCCTTCAGGGGCCTCGACAACGCCTCGTACTACCGTCTGGCGGACGACCCCCGCTACTACATGGACACCACGGGCACCGGGAACTCGCTCCTGATGCGCTCCCCGCACGTGCTCCAGCTGATCATGGACTCGCTGCGCTACTGGGTCACGGACATGCACGTGGACGGCTTCCGCTTCGACCTCGCGGCCACGCTGGCGCGCCAGTTCCACGAGGTGGACCGGCTGTCGTCGTTCTTCGACCTCGTGCAGCAGGACCCGGTGGTCTCCCAGGTGAAGCTGATCGCCGAACCCTGGGACGTCGGCGAGGGCGGCTACCAGGTGGGCAACTTCCCGCCCCTGTGGACCGAGTGGAACGGCAAGTACCGCGACACCGTGCGGGACATGTGGCGCGGCGAGCCGCGCACCCTCGCGGAGTTCGCGTCCCGGCTGACCGGCTCCTCGGACCTGTACCAGGACGACGGCCGCCGCCCCCTCGCGTCCATCAACTTCGTGACCTGCCACGACGGCTTCACGCTGCACGACCTCGTGTCGTACAACGACAAGCACAACCAGGCCAACGGCGAGGACAACCGCGACGGCGAGAGCCACAACCGGTCCTGGAACTGCGGTGCGGAGGGCGAGACGGACGACGAGGGCGTGCTGGCGCTGCGCGGCCGGCAGCAGCGCAACTTCATCGCCACGCTGATGCTGTCCCAGGGCGTGCCCATGCTCAGCCACGGCGACGAGTTCGCGCGCTCGCAGGGCGGCAACAACAACGCGTACTGCCAGGACAGCGAGCTGGCCTGGGTGCCGTGGCCGGAGGACGGCTCCGAGCTGCTCGACTTCACGCGCGCGATGGTGTGGCTGCGCAGGGACCACCCCGTCTTCCGGCGACGGCGCTTCTTCCACGGGCGGCCCGTCCAGGGCACGCACGACGAGCTCTCCGACATCGCGTGGTTCACCCCGGAGGGCCAGGAGATGACCCAGCGCGACTGGGGTTCCGCGCAGGCCCGGGCGCTGTCCGTCTTCCTCAACGGCAACGCGATCTCCGAGCCGGGCCCTCGCGGGGAGCGCATCGCCGACGACTCCTTCCTGTTGATGTTCAACGCCTCCCCGAAGCCGCTGGACTTCGTCGTACCGGTCGATCACGGCCGCCAGTGGCAGGTCGTCGTCGACACCTCCCGCCCGGAGGGGGTCGCCCCGGGCACGGGCGCGAAGGTCGCGGCCGGGGACCGGCTGACCCTGGTCGACCGGAGCATGACGGTGCTGCAGCGGCCGGCGTAGGAAACCGTCCCGGATCACGCGCGCGGGCCTGCGGTCGCGGGGCACGCGCGCGTGACGGACGCGAGCGGCCGGTACGGGTACGGGAACCGTCCGGACGCGGTCGGTTCCCGTCGCGTCCGGTGGACGGCGCCGGGCGCTCCGCCGGCGGGCGGCGCCGCGCCCGGTCGTGCCGCCGGGCCGGGACGCCGAGCGTGTCCATATGCGTGCGCCGATGACAGGAAGTCCGCCCGGGCGGGTACGTAGGTCCCCATGACACCTGAGCGTCCCGAACCGGTGATCGCGGACCCGGTCGTCCCCGGCCCGGTGGTTCCCGTCGTCCCGACCGCCACGTACCGGCTCCAGCTGCAGCCGGAGTTCCCCTTCCGCCGCGCCGAGGCGGCCGTGCCGTATCTCGCCTCGCTCGGCGTCTCCCACCTCCATCTGTCCCCCGTCCTGGAGGCCGTCCCCGGCTCGGCCCACGGCTACGACGTGGTGGACCACGCGCGCGTACGGGCGGAACTGGGCGGGGAGGAGGGACTGCGCTCCCTGGCGCGCACCGCCCGGGAGCACGGCCTGGGGCTCGTCGTGGACATCGTGCCGAACCACATGGCGATGGCCCCCCGCCACAACCACGCCCTGTGGGAGGTGCTGCGCGAGGGCCCCGCGTCGCCGTACGCGCGCTGGTTCGACATCGACTGGGACGCCCAGGACGGCCGGATCCTGCTGCCGGTGCTCGGGGACCGGCTCGGCGCGGAGATCGGCCACCTGAAGGTCGACGGCGGCATACTGCGCTACTACGACCACGTCTTCCCGCTGCGCGCGGGCACCGAGAAACTGCCGATGCCCCGGCTCCTCGACGCCCAGTGGTACCGCCCGGCCTGGTGGCGGCTGGCCCGCACGGACCTGAACTACCGCCGCTTCTTCAGCATCTCGGAGCTCATCGGAGTACGCGTCGAGGACCCGGAGGTGTTCGCGGCGACCCACGCGAAGATCCTTCAGCTCCTCGACGAGGGCGTCGTCGACGGACTGCGCGTCGACCACCCGGACGGACTCGCGGACCCGGACGCGTACCTGCGCCGGCTGCACGAGGCGAGCGGGGGCCGCTGGACGGTGGTCGAGAAGATCCTCGCGGACGGTGAACCCCTGCCGCCCGCCTGGCCCGTGGCGGGCACCACCGGCTACGACGCGCTGCGGCACGTCGACGGGCTCTTCACGGACGAGGCGGGCGCCAGCCAGCTCCTGGGCCGCTACCGGCGGTTCGCGGCCCCGCGGGCCGACCGGGGCGGCCACTGGGAGAGCACGGTGCGCCGGGCCGCGTACAAGGTGGTCACGCACGAGCTGACCGCCGAGGTCGACCGCCTGACCCGCGTGGTGAGCGCGCTGTGCGGCGCCTCCCCCGATCCCGCGCTGCGCGACCACGCCCCCTGGGCCCTGGGCGCCGCGCTGCGGGAGCTGCTGGTACGGCTGGAGGTGTACCGGCCCTATCCGTCCACGGACGCGTCCCTGGTGGTGACCGAGCGGGCCGCGGACGAGGCAGCCGCCGCCTTCCGGGTGCCCGAGGAGGCGCGGGCCGTGACCGTCGTACGGGATCTGGTGCTGGGGCGGGAGGGGGACGGGCCGCCCGGGGCCGCCGAGTTCCGCGCCCGGTTCGCGCAGACCTCGTCGGCGCTGCGGGCCAAGTCCGTGGAGGACACGGCGTTCTACCGCTACGTGCCCCTCCTGTCGGCGAACGAGGTGGGCGGCGACCCGGGCGCTCCCGCGGTGTCCCCGGAGGACTTCCACGCCTACTGCGCGCGCGTGCAGCGCGACTGGCCCGCCACCGGAACCGTCCTGTCCACCCACGACACGAAACGCAGCGCCGACGTGCGCGCCGCCGTCTCCGTCCTCACCCAGTGCCCGGAACGCTGGTCGGACGTCCTGGCGGAGGTGACGGACGAGAGCCGCGGCGGGGCGGGGATGCCCGATCCGCAGGTGGCGTGGGCCGCCTGGCAGACGGTGTTCGGCCTCGGCCCGGCCGACGCCGGAAGCGCGGGAGCGGACGGGAGTGCGGGCGCGGACGCGGTCTACGAGGAGCGCGTCCGGGGAGCCCTGCTGAAGCACATCCGGGAGGCCGGGACGCACACCGCCTGGACCGAGCGGGACCCCGCGTACGAGGACGCGGTGGCGGCCTTCGTCACCGGCGGTCCGTGCGGGGCTCCCGGGCGGCGCGTGGCCGCCCTCCGGGCCGGGCTGGCGCCGCATGTGCGCGCGAACGTCCTCGGGGCCGCCCTGGTCCATCTGACGATGCCGGGGGTGCCGGACGTGTACCAGGGCACGGAGGGCGAGTACCGGGCGCTGGTGGACCCGGACAACCGGGGTGCCTTCGCGCCGCGGGACAGGTCCGCGGAGAAGGTGGCGCTCACGGCCGCCGCGCTGCGGCTGCGCGCCCGGCGGCCCGACGTGTTCGGCGACTCCGCGACGTACGCGCCGCTGCCGGCCAGGGGTCCGGGAGCCGCGCACTGTGTGGCGTTCGTGCGCTCGGGCGAGGTGATCACGGCCGTCACCCGGCTGTCGCTGCGTCTGGCGGAGGCCGGCGGCTGGCACGACACCTCTCTCGCGCTGCCCGAGGGACGGTGGGCGGACGTGCTCTCCCCGGATTCGCCGGAACGGGAGTTCACGGGACACGCGCGCGTGGCGGACCTCTTCGCGCGGTCGCCGGTCGTGCTGCTGGAGCGCGTCAGCGCAGGCGCACCGGCAGCGTCCGGGGAGAGCGGCTGATCAGGCCTTCGGCGCGAGGCCGGGGGCCGTCGGCCCGGCGGAGTTCGGGGAAGACGGTCAGCAGGGCGCGCAGACCGTGTTCCGCGGTCAGCCGGGCCAGCGGCGCGCCCAGGCAGGAGCGCCGTCCCGAGCCGTACGCGAGCTCGCCCGGGTCGGCGCGGAAGGCGTCGTAGCGGTCCGGGTCCGCGAACCGTGCCGGGTCACGGCCCGCGGCGCCGATCAGGCACGCCACGGTGGCCCCCTCCGGTATCGGGCCGATCGGTTCGAGGGCCCGGCGCGGCACGATCTGCACGGGCGGATCGCGGCGCAGCGACTCGGCCCAGGCGCCGCCCGTCAGCTCCGGGCGGACCCGGATCAGGTCCAACTGGCCCGGATGGTCGAGGAGGTTGGCGAGGAACGACGCGAGCGCGCGGGCGGTCGTGTCGCCCGCCGCGCCCAGCACGGTGGCCGCGAGCCCCGTCACGGCCTCGTCCGACAGCGGTTCCCCGTCGTCCGTGGCCACGCAGAACGCGGACAGCAGATCGCCCCCGGGACGGGCCCGGCGGCGGACGATGTGGGGGCGCAGGAAGACGTCGAGTCCCGGGCGGCGGCCGCCGACGTGGTCGAGTCCGGTGCGGCACCAGGCGTGCACGCGCGCGGCGTCCTCGTACGGCAGTCCGAGCGCGGCGACGGCCGCGGCGGCGGGCAGCCACTGGCAGAACTCGGCGACGAGATCGGCCTCCCGGCGGGACGCGAGGCGGCGGGCGAGGACGTGCGCGGTGCGCTCGATCCCCGCCGCCAGGGCGTCCGGCACCCGCCCCTCCCCCTCCGGGGGCGCGAGGGCCCGGTACGCGGCGGGCGCACCGCCCTCCCCGCGGTCCGGTGCGGGTCCGGGCGGGGGCGCGACGAGCCTCGGGTCCGCGAGCGCGGCGCGCACATCGGCGTACCCGCTGATCAGCCAGGCGCCGAACGGCTCGTCGTACACGAGGGGGAAGGAGCCGCGCAGGGTGCGGTAGACCGGGTGGGGATCGCGCTCGGTGCCGGGGTCCAGCAGGCTCGGCGGTCGCCGCGTCCGCGCGGACGGACGGAGCGGGGGCACGTACGGCGTCCCGGCGAGGGGACACGACGGCACGAGCGGGGTCACCGGCCCGCCCGTCAGGACCAGGGGCGGCGATCCGGTGACGGACGACGGGGCCGCGCCGCAGACGGACAGGAGCGGCGCTCCCGAGGCGGAGAGGGGCGGGGCGCTGCCCACGGGGAGGGTCGGCGCCGGGGCCGCGACCGGCGGGCCCGCGGGGATCGCGACCGGGCCGCCTTCGCCGGGAAGGCCATGAGGACACAGCACCGCGGGCCACCACCTCGGGTCTGCGCGCGGACCCGCGCGCTGGTGTACCCGAGTCGACCACCGTGTGACCCGGACCGCAGTCCCCGTACACCCGTACGGGTGAATCGTGTACGTCGCACTCTCCTGCCCCCGCGTGGTACGGGCGTACGTCGGCCACCGTCTTCCGGGCTGCCGTTCCCGAACCCCTCGCCCGGTTCTCCGCAGGCCCGGGGGACGCGGTCCGCACCGGCGCGGCGGACTCGCGCACCCGCCGCGGCCGCGCGCCGGGGAGGAGCGCCCGAGGGCGCCCCTCGGAGCCGCCCGGACACCTCCTTGACAGTTCCCCGAGACCGTGGAGTACTTCCCAGAGCGACGCAGGGCGGACCAGTCGGGGGTGAGTCACCTGCCGGAGTTGCGCTACCCGAGTGTGCCCGAAATAACCTCGTCCGCCTGGGCATTGGCGGCCCACCGCCCCGATCTGTGCGTCCTGCGACAGGTGGGCGTCTCCCGCGCGGGCAGACCCCTGCACCTGCTGTCCGTCGGCCGCGCGAGGCGCGCGGTCCTCGTCGTGGCCGGGGCCCACGCCAACGAACCGACGGGCGGATCGACACTGCTGTCGCTGGCCGAACGCGTGCTGCGGCAGCGGGAGTTGCGACGCGACACCTCCTGGCACTTCCTGCTCTGCGCGGACCCCGACGGGGCAAGCCTGCACGTGACGCCCGCGCCGCGCACGCTGCTCGAATACCACCTGGGCTTCTTCCGCCCGGCCGGACCCGAGCAGCCGGAGTGGTCGCCCTCGGTCCTGCCGCCCGACCGGCTGCCGCCCGAGACCCGCGCGCTGACCGGGGTCATCGACGAGTTGCGGCCCTACCTCCAGGTGACGCTGCACGGAACCGATCTGGGCGGCAGCTGGGTGCAGTTGACCAAGGACATCCCGGGACTCGCGGAGCCGTTCGCCAAGTCCGCGGCGGAGCTGCGCATCCCGGTCGAGACGGCCGCGTCGGACGCCGCCGGCTGGCCCGCCTCCGGGCCCGGGGTGCATGTGATGCCGGCGTCCGGCTCGGACGCGGTGTATCCGAGCATGCCGGACGACGCCCGGCACAGCACCTGGTACCACGCCCACCGGTACGGCGGCCTGACCGCCGTGGTCGAGGTCCCGATGTGGGCGAGCGACCTGGTGGACGATCCGGCGCCGCACCCCGCCCCGGCGGCGGCGATGCGCCGCCTGGCCCACCGGCTGCTGGCCGACGCGTTCCAGGTGGAGGCGGTGCTCGGGCGGGCCCTGCCGCGGCTGCGAGGACCGGACGGCCCCCTGTTGCGGGCCGCGAAGTGGGCACTTGAGCTGGTGCCGGGCCTCGCCGCGGACTGGTCGCAGCCGCTCCCTCCGGACACGACGATGGCGTACGTGGGCAGTGTCGACGCGTTCGGCCGGCGGATCCCGCTGCGGGCCGCCTCGATGCTGCTGCGCGTCCTCCAGGAGACCGACGACCGCGAGGCGCCCCACCTCGAACAACTCGTCGCCGGCTGGAGCGACGCGTTCGCCGAACGCTTCCGGGCACGCTGGGTGCCGCTGGAGAACCAGGTCGAGCACCAGGCCCGTACGGTGGTGGCGGCCGCCCGGCACGCGCGGGGCACCGCCATCTGAATCAGCTCGACGGGTCGCCCACCGCGCCCGCCCCGCTCTCCACGGGGATTCTCGTCATTCCCTGCGCGTCGGCACAGCGGCCCGCGCCCCACGGCCCGTTCCGCTCCGGCCGCACCGCGCACCCGCGCGGCGCCCCGCGAGTTCGAACGCGGAGAGCACCACCCGTGCCTGGTACTCGACCTGGCGCGCGACCGGGATCCAGCGGGCCCCGCAGCCGTCGCGGTAGTCGGCGCACCACACGTCGATCAGCCGGTCGAGCTCCGGCAGCGCGTCGTACGGGTCGCGCCCCGAGGTGGTGACCGCCTGGTGCAGGAGCCCTGCGGTACGCAGGGCGACGCGGCGTCCGGCGAGCCGCAGGGCCGTGAGCCGGGCGGTGTCGAGCGGCGGCAGGACACGTGCCTGGGCGTCCCGCAGACCGGGGTCCCAGGAGTCGGCGAGTCCGGGGCCGACCAGTAAATAGTCGTCGACCGGGGCGAGGAGACGGGCCACGTCCGGCGAGGTGCCGAGGCCGGGCCGGACGCGGGCCAGGATGCCTTCCAGGAGCCGTGTGTCGTGCCGCAACGTGCGGCTGACCGTGCCCAGTTCCGCGTCGGGATCGTCGGGGCGCCCCGGGTCCTCGACGGCGGCGACTCCCCACATGGGCGCCTCGACGATCGCCGTCACCGTGCCGTACGGCTGCGGGTGGTACCAGGTGGACTCGACCGCGGCCTCCGTGATGGCGGCGGCCAGGTCCCCCCGGCGCGGCGGCGGGACGCGGTAGACGGCGGGGCCGAGCACCGGCCAGTACAGGGTGTCGTACGGGCCGAGTTCGCGCGGGATGCCGAGGCGGGCCGCGCTGTGCGCGACGCGCTGGGCGAGGCCGGGCAGGTCACGGGTCAGCTCGACGAAGGCGCCGCCGACGTCGACACCGTGCAGGGAGCACTGGAGGAAGGGCCTCAGCTCGTCCTGGAGGCGGAGCAGGACGCGGGTCTCCGGCAGGAGCGCGCCGTCCGCGCCCTCGGGCAGCCACTCGGGCTGTTCGAGGAAGCCCGGCCGGAAGAAGTGCCGGAAGTAGTGGCCGAGCGTGTACGGGCCCGAGAGCCAGGCCTCGTTGCGGCGGGACCCGTCGGGGTCGAGGCACAGGAGCAGGTTCCAGGTGGCGTCCGCGCCCTCGGTGAGCCGGGGGTCGGCGAGGGCCCGTTCGGCCAGCCGCAGGACCGTGGCACCGCCCACGGGTTCGTTGGCGTGCGGTCCGGCGACGACGAGGGCCTGGCGAGTGCCGTGTCCCACGGACAGGAGCCACATCGGCGCGCCCGCCCGGGAGGTGCCCACGCGGCGCAGCCGGGCGTCAGCGGGATGCCCGGCGACGAGCGCGGCGGCGCGGACGGCGAGTTGGTCCACGGTCGGGTAGCGCTGGAGTGGCGGCAGAGCACACCTCCACATGCACGGTGCTGACGCTTCACCTGATGTACACGGTACTCGCACAGTCAGTCACGACTGCGCGGGTACGTCAACACCACGGAACGCGGCGGATGTCGCGGAAGGCGAGGGGTGAACTCCGTTACGGAGGGGAGATGATGAGCCGGAACCGGGGCACCGGGATTCCCGGCCGTCACCACACCAGATCGCTCGCACCGCCGAGCCCGCCCGCTGCTCCGGGCGCTCGTACCACCCGGCCTGGGCCCCGGCGCAGGCGCCGGGCGATCGCGTCACCGAGTCGTGCCCCGGACCCCTTCCGGTCGCGTCACCGGACCCCGGCCCGGAACCTGGCGCCGGTCCCGGCCACGGGCGATCGCGCCGTCGGGCGTCTCCGCCCCCGGCCCGGAGCGGTTCCGCGTCCGGCCCCCGGCCCCGACGGGGCGCCGCCCGCCGGATCGCCATGACCCGCCGGGCAGGCGCTCCTGGACCGCCGGGACTCAGTCGGACGCGAGGCGGAACAGCATCCGGCCGAAGCCGATCTGGTCGCCGTCCCGCACGACGGACGAGCCGATGACACGGCGTCCGTTGACGGTCGTGCCGTTGGTCGAGCCGAGGTCGCGCAGGACCCACACCCCGCTCTGCCGGCTCAGCTCGGCGTGCACCCGGGACACCGTGTCGTGGTTGAGGCGCAGTCCGCTGGCCGGGTCGCGGCCGATGCGCAGGGGGTACCCGTTGCCGGTGCTGGGCAGTTGCAGCTTGGGCAGCCGCTCGGCCTGCCAGGCCCTGCGCAGCCGTACGGTGAAGCCGGAGACGGCCTCCACGGTCGAGAACACCGCTCTGGACCAGCGGCGCTCGCCGGGCAGGTCGGCGACGAGCACGGCGAGTTCGTCGGACCGGCGGGCGGCCAGCGCCAGTTCCATGCGGCGGACGAACGTGTCGTGCGACAGGCGGCCGAGAGCGGCACCGTCACGAAGGGACTTGAGCGCCCGGTCGCGCTCCGCGTCGGACAGCCGCGCGGGGTACGTGTGGAACTCGAAGGACGATGTCACGCTGCTGATTGTCAGGCAGTGGAGACGGGGTGTCCAGAAGAGCCGGAACCGGCACCCGGCGCCGGGTGCGGCCGTTCGCGCGACCGAAAGGCGACGAACACGCGGCAAAAGGGTGGATCCGAAAGCGAATTGATCTCCCGTGCAGCACCATGGACGGGCCATGTCACGGCGAGCCGACAAGGGGGAACCGTCTGTGCGATTCGAAGTGTGGGCACCGAAGGCCGACCGGATGACACTCCACTGCGCGGGTGTCACGAGCGCGTTGGCCCCCGACCCCGAGCGGGCCGGCTGGTGGACGGGCGAGGCGGACGCGCCGGAGGGGACGCGGTACGGGTTCTCCGTGGACGACGGCCCCGTGCTGCCCGACCCCCGCTCCCGCCGGCAGCCTGACGGCCCCGACGGGCTGAGCGCGGTGGTCGACCAGGGTGGGTACGCGTGGCGCGCCGAATGGCCCGGACGGGCCCTGCCGGGCGCCGTTCTCTACGAACTGCACGTGGGCACGTACACGCCCGAGGGCACCTTGGACGCGGCTGCCCAGCGGCTCGGACATCTGGCGGAACTGGGCGTCACCCACGTCGAGTTGATGCCGCTGTGCCCCTTCCCGGGCCGGCACGGCTGGGGCTACGAGGGGGTCTCCCTGTGGGCCGTGCACGAACCGTACGGCGGCCCCGAGGCGCTGAAGCGCTTCGTCGACCGGGCGCACGGACTCGGCCTGGGCGTCGTCCTCGACATCGTGCACAACCATCTCGGCCCGTCGGGCAACCACCTGCCCGCGTTCGGCCCCTACTTCACGGACACCCACCAGACGCCCTGGGGCTCCGCGGTGAACCTCGACGCGCCGGGCTCGGACGAGGTGCGCTCCTATCTCGTCGGCAGCGCGCTGGCCTGGCTCCGCGACTACCGGCTCGACGGTCTGCGTCTGGACGCGGTGCACGCGCTGCGGGACACCCGCGCGCTGCACTTCCTGGAGGAGCTGTCGAGCGCCGTGGACGCGCTCGCCGACGACCTGGGCAGGCCGCTGTTCCTGATCGCGGAGTCGGATCTGAACGACCCCCGGCTCATCACCTCCCGCGAGGAGGGCGGTCTCGGACTGCACGCCCAGTGGAACGACGACTTCCACCACGCACTGCACACCACCCTGACCGGTGAGGCGCAGGGCTACTACGCGGACTTCGCGCACGCTCCGCTGGCCGGGTTGGGCAAGACGCTGACGTCGGGCTTCTTCCACGACGGCACGTACTCCAGCTTCCGCGGACGGCGCCACGGCCGCCCGCTCGACCGGGCGCGGGTCTCGGCCCAGCGGCTGCTCGGCTACGCCCAGACCCACGACCAGATCGGGAACCGCGCCCAGGGGGACCGGCTCTCGGCCTCCCTGTCCCCCGGCCTGCTGGCCTGCGCGGCCGCGCTGACGCTGACCGCGCCCTTCACACCGATGCTCTTCATGGGCGAGGAGTGGGCCGCTGGCACCCCCTGGCAGTTCTTCACCGATCACACCGACCCCGAGCTCGCGGACGCCGTACGGCGGGGCAGGCGGCGGGAGTTCGCGGCGCACGGCTGGGCCGAGGAGGACGTGCCGGACCCGCAGGACCCGGCGACCCGGGACCGCTCCTGCCTCGACTGGTCGGAGCCGGGAACGGGCGTCCACGCGCGCGTGCTGGCCTGGTACCGCGAACTGATCGCCCTGCGCCACGGCCAGGCCGACCTCTCGGACCCCGATCTCGCGGCGGTCAGGGTCGCCCATGACCAGGCGGCCCGCTGGCTCGCCGTCCGGCGCGGGGACGTCCGGATCGCCGTGAACCTGTCCAAGGACCCGGCGGCGATCCCCCTCGGCCGCCGGCACGCGCGGATCCTCGCGGCCTGGGACCCGGTCGAGGCACCGGACACCGACGGGATCCTGAACCTGCCGGGCGAATCGTGCGTGGTGCTGACACAGGTGTGACGCGTTCGGGGCGTGACACGGGCGGGACGCGCTCGACGCATGACGCGGGCGGGACGCGTTCGGCGTCCCGGACCTACGGGGGCCCGCCGTCGACGCGAACCCGCACGCGTGCGTGCGGGGGCGGGCCCGTGGCCTCGCGCGGGGCGCTACGGCGCCTCGTCCGAGCCGTCCCGCAGGTCCGTGACCCGCTCCAGCAGGATCGGCTCCCAGGCGCGCCGCAGACCGGCCTCCAGGAGCGGGACGGGACCGCCGTCGCCGCCCCGGGGGGAACCGGCGAGCCGGACGACGGTGTCGCAGCGTGACAGCCACAGGCCGCGCAGGCAGGGACGGGCGCCGTAGCCGGCGAGCGTGGCCGCACGGACCGCCGCCGGGGCGCCCACGGCCGCGGCCAGCCCGGCGATGTCCTCGGCCGGATCGCCGAGCACCGCGTCGGTCCAGCCGAGGACGCCCCGCACCCGCCCGTCGGGGCTCACCACGAGGTGGTCGCCCGACAGACCGTGGTGCACGAGGACCCCGGCACCGGTCTGCCCGCCGAGCTGGCCGGCCGCGGGCGCGGCGAGCTGGTCGAACCGGGCGGGGTCGAACTCCTCGGTGGGGAGCCGCTCGGCGGCGCGCAGCGCGGCGACCCGCAGGTCCTCGAGGGAGCGCGGCGGGACCCGCGGCACCCCCAGCGTCTCGGCCTGGCGCGCGGGGACCTCGCGCAGCCCGGTCAGCAGACCCGCCAGGTCGGCCTCGCCGAGGGCCGAGACGTCCCGTCGCTCGCCTGAGGCGCCGGGCACCAGGGTGTCGAGGGTGAAGTTCAGTCCGTTCGCCCACTCACCGCGCGCGACGCTCACGGGGACGGCCACCGCGATGTGCGGGCGGATGAGGTCGCGCAGCCGCAGCTCCCGGCGTTGGCGCAGCGAGGCGGCACGGTCCCCGGTGAGCCGCAGGACATGGTGCCGTCCCACCCACCAGGTGAAGTGCCCGCCCTCCTCCGCGACGGGCCGCACGTCCGGTCCCGGTCCCGCCGCGACGTCGTCGGCGGCGAGCAGCGAACGGACCAGCCGGCGAACGGTGTCGGGGCTCGGTTCCGGTGCCTGGGTCATGGTCGCGCCCCTGTCTTCCGGGTGCGGGGGCCGGCGGTCGCCGCGCTGCCGTCGGGTGGACGTCAGTCGACGATCACCATCTCGCGGGATGTGTCGTTCAGGCGGCGTCCGCCGTCCTCGGTCACCGTGACGATGTCCTCGATGCGGACCCCGAAGCGGCCGGGCAGGTAGATGCCGGGCTCCACGGAGAAGCACATGCCGGGGACCAGGGGCTGCTCCTCGCCCTCGACCATGTACGGCGGTTCGTGGGTGGTGACGCCGATGCCGTGTCCCGTGCGGTGGATGAAGTACTCGCCGTACCCCGCCTCCTCGATGACGGCACGGGCCGCGCGGTCGACGTCCTGGCAGGCGGCGCCGGGCCGCACGGCCCGGAAGCCGGCCTCCTGGGCCTCGCGCACGATGTCGTGCACCTTGCGTTCCTCGTCGTCCGGCTCGCCGACGTGGACCGTGCGGGAGGTGTCGGAGCCGTAGCCGTCCTTGAGGCCGCCGAAGTCCAGGACCACCATGTCACCGTGCTCGATGACGCGCTCGTCGGCCTCGTGGTGCGGGTTGGCTCCGTTGGGGCCCGAGGCGACGATGCTGAAGTCGACCTGCGAGTGCCCGAACCGGCGCAGCAGACCGGCGAGTTCGCCGGAGACCTCCGACTCCCTGCGGCCCGAGAAACGCACCTTCCGGATCTCCTCGTACGCCTCGTCCGCGGCGGCTCCGGCGGCCGCCAGCCGCTCCAGTTCCGCCTGGTCCTTGACGGCCCTGAGCATCGGCAGGGCGTCGGTGAGCGCGGTGTAGCGGCTGTCGGGGAGTCGCTTCTGGAGACCGAGCAGGTGCAGGGCCCAGCCGTTGTCGCTGATGCCGAAGCGGCCGGCGCCGTCCAGCAGGGGGGCGGCCGCTTCGTAGGGGTCCGTGCCGTCGGTCCAGTCGTGGAGGGTCATGGCGGGCGCGCCGGGCGACTTGGCGGCGTCGGGCGCCTCCAGGGTGGGGACGACGAGGGCCGGACCGTGTCCCGTCCGCAGCACCAGCAGGGTGAGCCGCTCGGTCTCCACCGGGCGGTACCCGGTCAGCCACACCAGGTCGGGCCCGGGCGCGACCAGGACGCCGTCGAGCCCGGCGGCGGCAGCGGCGTCGGCGGCGCGCCGCATACGGGCCTCGTAGTCGTCGGCGGTGAAGGGCGCGGGCGCGGCGGTGGTCATCCATGCCTCCGTGTGTCCGGAGTTCCCCAAGGGGCTACGGCAGCATCCTGCCCCTCCGGTGGGGTGTGCGCGAGCCGGTCGGCCCTGCCCCTGGTCAGCCCTCCAGGGCGAGGCGGGCGCCCAGGAGCAGCAGGACGCCCCCGGAGACCTGCTCCAGGCGTCGGCGTACGCCCGTCCGGGACAGCACGGTCTTCATCCGGCCGACGAACCACACGTAGAGGCTGTAGTAGCCCACCTCGTAGACCGCCCAGAGCGCGGCGAGCGTGAGCATGGCGGGCAGGTGGGGGGCGCCCTCGGGCACGAACTGCGGCAGGAAGGACATCGCGAAGATCGCCGCCTTCGGGTTGGCGAGGTTGAGCAGCAGCCCGCCCCGGTAGGAGGCCCAGCCGCTCTTCTCGGTCCCCTCCCAGCCGACGTCGGGGGCGCCTGCAGAGCGGCGCGCCTGCCGCAAGGTCTGGACGCCGAAGCCGATGAGCACGACGGCACCGACGATCCGCATCACGTCGTACGCCATCTCGGAGGCGGCGAGCAGCGCGGTGAGGCCGAACGCGGCGACGGCGCCCCACACGAAGACGCCGGTCTCGTTGCCGAGCACGGTCAGGAAGCCGGACCGCCGGCTGCGCAGCGACTGCTTGATGATCAGTACGGTGCTCGGGCCCGGCGAGGCCGCGATCAGGGTGCAGGCGCCGAGGAAGGCGAGGAGGGTGCTGAGCATGCGGCCATCGTGCCGGGCCGCGGGGCCGGTGGCCAGCCCTTTTGCCGGCACCCGCGCGGAGCGGGGTCGCTCCTGTGCGTGCGCCCCGGCACCGGGGGCGGGGACGCGCGCACGGCGTCGGAACGGCCGCCCGCCGGTCCGAGTCGGCCTGAGCCGGTCCGGGTGGGGCGGGGGCGTGCCCGAGTCGGTGCGCTTCAGGTGACGATGCCCGGGGCCGCGGAGAGTTGTCCTCGGGTGCCGTCGGCGTGCCGCACGCCGAGGGCGACGGTCCCGCCCGGCCGCGCGGCGGCCACCGCGCGCGCCAGATCGGCGGCCGAGGCGACCGGGGTCCCGCCGAAGGAGAGCAGGACGTCTCCCCGCACGAGGCCCGCGGTGTGGGCGGGGCCGGGGACGTGCACCCCGACGACCAGCGCGCCCCCGCCCCCGGGAGCGTCGACGGCCTCGATCCCGAGGGTCGCCCGGCCGGATTCCCGCGATGGCTCCCCCGACGGAAGCGGGCCGCCGCCGACCGCTGTCCGGGAGCCGCCGGGACGCGACATCCCGGCGGCACCGGACAGCGACGTCCCCGCACCGCCGGAGGGCTGCCGTGCCTGCGCGGCCGCCCCCGCCTGCTTCTTGAGGTCCGCCAGTCTGCTCATGCCGATCACCGTCGCGCCGACCGTGCCGAGCCCCACGCCGGACAGGATCAGCACCGCCCCGGTGAACAGGGTGAACAGCAGGGTGACCAGACGCCCGCCGCGGCGCCGCGCCGCGTGCGGGCGCCGGGTTCCGCCGGGCGGCCGGACACCGTCCGGCGGGCAGGAGGCGTCGGTCGTACGTGCGCCGTCCGCCGTATGTACGCCGTTCGACGTGCGGGCGCCGTCCGACAGGCGGGCGCCGCCGCCCGGATCCTGGCCGGGCATCGGCTTGGGACGCAACGCGGTCTGTTCCATGGGTCGCCTCCGGCGGATGTTCTACGGACCCGTTCCGGCCGTTGACCTACCCCGCCCCGCGGCGCGCCACGATCCCCTAACGAGTGAGACTGCCAACCCCGTTCCGGAGGTATCCGTGCCGGCGCCGCCCACCGGAACCCCTCAGAGCGACGCCGGCTGCGCGTGCCGGGCGAACGGCGGTCCGGGGATCCGGTCCGGTACGAAGCCGTGGGCGCGCCGGGCCAGGTCCGCGGCGCCGTAACGGCGGCAGTCCTGGTGCCACTTCAGGATTCCGGCCAGCCAGTTCCGCAGCTCCAGCACATAGCCGTCCATGATCCCCCGCGCCTCCTCGGAGAGCTTGAAGTCCTCGTACAGGATGGGCAGTTCGTGTGCGGCGACGTGCTGGAACTGCTCCATGCGCTGCGTCATCAGGTCGTGGATGACGCGGAGCGCGGTCGGGTAGTCGCAGCCGAAGAAGTTCTGCACGACGAGGATGCCGTTGTGGACCTCACCCTCGTACTCGATCTCCTTCTGGTACGAGAAGACGTCGTTCAGGAGCATCGCGTAGTCCATGGCCGCGTTCTCCAGTGACCGGACGGGGCCGCTGCGGTAGACCTCCGGCGGGACCGGCCGCCCCTGACCGTGGCCGAGCCGGCACAGGCTCATGGTGAGTTCGGAGCCGAAGGTGGCCCGGCGCATCTCCAGGTAGTCGACCGGGTCCGGGATGCGGTTCTGCATGTGGTTGGACAGCTCCCACAGCCAGCTCTCCGTCATCGCGTCCACCGCGGCGCGCAAAGCGCTCCGCGCGTCCGGGGTCATCTCGGCGGTGGTGCGTCCCCACAGATCGATCAGGCCGCGTTCCATGGCGTTGACCGGGACGGGGACCTCCTCGCCCTGGACGGGCATGCAGGCCGAGAGGCGTGCGGTGGTCAGCTTGGCGGCGGCCAGGTCGCGGCGGTTGCCGAAGAGCAGCGGGTAGTAGTCGTCGCCGTAGGTGCCCCAGGCCAGCCACCGCGAGCTGAGGTCCAGGGCCTCGGGTGTCGCGTCGGGGTGGATGCCCGCCGCGCAGAGCGGCAGGTCGTAGGCGACGAGCTTGTCCTCGTCCCAGACCCCCTCCTGGAGCATGCCCGTGGTGTGCATCCAGGAGACGAGGCGGCCCCGGGCGCCCTCGAGGTGCGGGCTGAGGGTGACCTCGAAGGGCATCGGGAAGTCGGGGAGCAGGGAGGGCCCGACCTTCCGGAACGGGACGTGGGTGTACGCGCGCAGCCGCTCGGCGCCCGCCGCGGACAGGAGCGCCCCGACGTCCGCGGCGGAGGTCCCGAAGGCGTTCATGGCGAAGGGCCGCGCCTCGTCCATGGCGCCCTCGTTCATGTAGCGGCTGGAGCGCCGGTGCCATTCGTGGCCGCCGGACTGCCAGTCCACCAGGCCCTGCGCGTACGCGGCGACGGCGCCGATCTCCTGAGGGGTCAGCCCCTTCTCCGCGGCCAGCGCGGGTACCTCGGTGAGTGCCGTGTGCTCGAACTGGTGGAGGCGTGAGGTGAGGATGTCGTTGACGGTCTCGGCGGCCTCCTGGGTGGTGCAGCCGAAGAAGGTCTCCAGGACGAGGACGCCGTTGCTGAGTTCGCCCTCCTCCTCGACCTCGCGCTGGTAGGAGAAGAGGTCGTTGCGCAGGTGGACGCCGTCGGAGAACGTCTCCATCAGGACGCGCAGCGGCCGCGACCCGGCGACGGACGCGGGCACTTCGGAGGTCGCGTACTCGACGAGACCCGCCGACCAGGGGGCGCCGCCGACCTTGCGGCGCATCTCGATGTACTCGACGGGGTTGGAGACCCGCCCTTCGTCGATGTTGGACAGCTCCCACATCGATTCGTTGAGCAGGTGCTCGGTGGAGACGGCGAACCGCTCGCGCCAGTGCGTGGACATCGAGGGCACCGTGCGTGCCCAGAGGTCGGCGAGTCCGGCCTCGACGGGGTTCTCCGGCTCGGGCACGGGAGTCGACAGGTCGAGCGGCATGAAGAGGGGCAGCCGGTCCAGGTGGGCCTTGCCGCCGGCGCGGTCCTGGGTGCGCTTGAAGATCTCCAGGAAGTGGTCGTCGAAGAAGAACACCCACACGTACCAGTCGGTGATCAGGGAGAGGGCCGGTCCGTCGCAGTCGGGGTGGGTGTACGCGCACAGCAGGCCGTAGTCGTGGGCGTCGAGGTCGGACCGCTCCCAGATCCCCGAGCCTTCCAGCATGCCCATTCCGCGGGCCCACTCGACCGAGTGGGCCCGTGCCTCGTCCAGGTGCGGGTTCAACCGGGCGGTGTACGGCATGTAGAAGCGCGGGAGTTCGAACGGCTGCGTCATGGCCGGGCCCTACCCAGGGCCCCGCGAGGACATCCGCAGGCCAGGACATGATCACACCATCGCGTGAACCGGGGCGAAAGCCGCGCACGACGCCGCCTCGTCCGGTCCGGAGTCGTCCGGTCCGGGGTCGTCCGGCGGCAAGTCGACCCATGGGGCGGTGGACGGCACGACGGGCTCCGGAGCGGACGGGCCTCGCTAGCGCCTCGCCTGGATCAGCGCGTGGGTGCCGCCGGTGCGCCAGTGGCCGGGTCCGGTGGCGTCGAGGGACGCCTCGACCGCCGGGGTGAGTCCGACGACGACATCGGACTTGAGGGTCCGCAACGCCGCCGTCGCGCCGGGGAAGTAGGCGGTGGCGGCCGCGAAGGGCGTGGTCGCCGGGTGACGGCGGTCGCCGATGAGACGGCGGTAGTTCAGGTCGCCCTTCAGGAGCGTGACGTCCGCCGCGGCGAACTCCCTCCGGAGGTCCTCGGGCAGGTCGGCGTACGGCAGCGGGGCGCAGGAGAACGGGTGGGCCCGGACGGTCAGACGGTCCTCGGAGAGGGCCGCCCACAGGCGCGCGCCGGCCTCGCCGGCGGCTCCCTTCGCGGCGGTCAGTCGGTGCAGGGCGTCGAGCACGTCCGCCGGCGTGGCGTCGGAGACGAAGTACGGGTGCGGCTTCACGTGCAGGATCGTCCGCCCGACCCGGCCGTGCCGGAGCAGATGGTCCACGAGGAGCAGGTCGGGGATGAGTTCGCGGCCCGCGTTGTCCGCGACGAGGCAGAGCGTGCCGCCCGCGAAGAGCGAGCGCAGCACGTCCGAGTCGTCCGCCACCAGGTGGGAGTCCGCGGCGGCCTCGTCCCGCGGGCCCGCCAGCCGGAACCCGAGGTCCGCCCGGTTGCCCCACAGCGAGCCGTGCAGCAGAGCCCGCTCCTGCTCGTCGACCGGCTGCCGCGCGAGTTCGTCCAGCGCGGCGAGTTCCTCGTCGGCCTCCGGGGTGTCCAGTTCGGCGAGCTTGAAGGGGCGGAAGGGGTCGATGCCCTGCCAGGGACCGGGCGTGAAGTGGTCGACGGCCTCCAGGAGCCGGCGGTAGAAGTAGCTCTCGGCCCAGAGGAAGGGCACGTCGAACCAGGACCGGCCGTAGTACGCCAGGCCGCCCCAGGCGTCCCACTGCTCGCGGTCCCCGGCCGTGGCCGCGAGGGGTTCGACGACCCCTTCGGCGCAGTTCTCGAGAAGGGCGTCGAGCGCGTGGCGCTGCCGCGGGCCGTACGGGAAGGCGTCGCGGACCTTCTGGACGAGCGCCGGATGCCGCTGGGCCAGCACGCTCCAGGGGAACGAGCCCCGCACCGAACTCACGACCACCGGCGCGTCGTCGGGACCTTCGGCGATGGGGGCTGCTGCGTCGGGCTCAGGCATGCCGCTCACCGTACCGGCTGGGCAGAAGGGGCCGTCCGACGCGCTCGCGCGCCGGGCGGCCCCTCCCCCCGTGGAGCCCAGCGGTCGGCCTGGTAGGTCGGCGTCGAGCTGTCGACCCCGGCGGCGCCTGCGTGGCCGTGGTCGGACAAAGAAGCTCGCAGTCGCCGCGGGTGGTCGCGCTGAACGATAGGCAAGCGGCGGGAGGGAGAGATAGCGGGAAAACCCTCGATCCGGCGGCCGATCGGCCCTCGCCCGCCCCGGTTCGCCGGGAAGGTCACGTTTCCGGTGGCCGACGGATCTGAACGCGGCGCCCCACGGCCCCGTACTCCTCGATGCCCTGTGCGCGGAAGTGGACCCCAACCGCGCGCGCCGGCAAGCCGTTTCGCCCCACGCATCGAGGAGACCTCCGGATGACCGCCTACCGCACCGCCACCGCGGCCGCTGTCGCCCTGGCGGCTCCGCTGCTCCTCGTGACGTGGGCCGCCGGGCCCGCCTCGGCGCACGGCGCGCCGACGGCTCCGGTCAGCCGGGTGGCCGCGTGCTCGCCCGAGGGCGACGGTCTGGAGCGGACGGCGGCCTGCCGTGCGGCGATCGCCGCGAACGGCGCGCCCTTCACCGCGTGGGACAACCTGCGGGTGGGCGGCGTCAACGGGCGGGACCGCTCGGTGATTCCGGACGGGAAGCTGTGCAGCGGCGGTCTGCCCGCCTACAAGGGCCTCGACCTGGCCCGCGCCGACTTCCCGTCGACGCGCATGACGCCCGGCGGGTCCTTCACCCTCAAGTACAGTTCGACGATCCCTCACACGGGGACCTTCAAGCTCTTCCTGACCAAGCAGGGTTACAGCCCGACCCGCGCCCTGAAGTGGTCCGACCTGCCGGAGCAGCCGTTCGCCACGGCCACCGACCCGGCACTGGTCGACGGCGCCTACCGCATCGAAGCGAAGCTGCCGTCCGACCGCACGGGCCGCCAGATGCTGTTCACGATCTGGCAGAACTCCAGCACGCCGGACACCTATTACTCGTGCTCGGACGTGGTGTTCCCCGGCGGGAGCACGGCGTCGAAGCCGAGCGGCTCGGGAAGCGCCGGGAGCGCCGCCGGCGCCAAGAGCACCAAGAGCACCCCGAAGGCCACCCGGTCGGCGACGTCCGAGCCCAGCCGTACGGCGACGCCCTCGGCCGCGAACTCGCCTTCCCCGGTGGCCGCTTCACCGGCCGCGGAGACAGGTCCCGACGATCTGACGCCCGCCGCCGACAGCACCTCGGGCGGCGGCCCCGCCCTCCCCCTGGTCGCCGGGGGAGCGGCGGCGGCGCTGCTGCTCACCGCCGGCGTCGCCTTCGTCCTGCGACGCCGGGGCTGAATCCACCTCCGGTGGGCGTCAGTTGACGAAGACCACCGGGTTGTCCGGCTGGCTGGTGTCGGTCACCGGGGCGTACTTCGCGGTGAAGAAGCCGTTGGCGAAGCACAGTGAGGAGCCGGAGAACTTGGTGAACTGCTGGTTGGCGAAGGTGATGCTGTTGTCGGCGTTGCTCGCCGTGCCGGACAGGCTCGGAGCCCGGTAGACGCAGGTCAGGGTACCCAGCAGGGAGCGCAGCTTGACCGTGGTCTGAATGGTGGATCCGGCGGCCGGGGTGACCGTGACGGTTCCGTCGGAGCCCACCGAGGTGGTGTACGGCAGGTTGTCGACCGTGATGCTGGTGACGCCGAGGACGCCGACGACGTTGCTGCTGCAGGAGCTGCTGGCGAAGGTGTGCCCGGTCAGCGACTCGCCGGCCGTGCCGGGGGACGCCGGGTTGTCGGTGGCCGTCGCGGTGAAGGTCGACCCGGAACAGGAGACGCCGCTCGTGCCGGTGCTGCTGGAGTAGAGCGTGGCCGTGGTGCCGCTCGCCAGTGAGGCGGTGAGGACGTCGCCGACGGCGACGGGGGTTCCTCCGGCGCTTCCGGTGGTGAGCACGGGGACGTCGTCCGCGGAGGCCGGGACGACCGCGGAGGCCGACAGGGCCGCGACGGCTCCGAAAAGGGCGAGCAGGGAACGAGTACGCATGGGGGGTGCCTCTTCTCCGATGGGGGTGTGGGGTGCCTGACCGCGCCGGGGCGCGGGGATGCGGGTCGAGAAGGTGGCGCGGGTGTGCGGGGTGGAACGGCCGCTCGCGAGGGCGGGTCGAGACTCCGGCGCGGGATGGTGCGAGGAGGACCGCCGCCGGTCCGTGACGCCTTCTCCGTACGCCACGGACCGGCGGCGACAGCCGGGCGACCGGTACGGCCCAGGGGGGGGAAGAGGGCCGTGCCGGTGCCACGGGAAACGGGGAGTGGCCGAGGGGTGCACCGCTTCGGCGCACACGCCCGGACCGCTCCGAACACGCCATGACCGCCCCGCGCAGAGAGCGGGGTCCGGGAGGTGACGGGCGTGTCGACCGACGGATCCGGCGCCACGGATCCGGGAACAAGGGAGAGTTGTAGACCTGATCGGCTGTCAACGTCAAGGCGTAGCAAGGAAGTTGATGGTCAGAGGGACGCGGCCGACGACCCATGTTCACAGGTGGAGCACATCCGGCACGGTTTTCCCACAGCTCCCTTGACCCTGCATGTAACCCCCGGTAACTTCCTGAAAGGCTACTGCCGCGTAACGAGAAAGCCCTTGCAACCGCCGGGAGGCGCGAGGAGGCGTACGCGGCATCCGCTGTCCGCGCCAGGACAACGCACCACTGGAGCCCAACCCGCATCGAACGTGCCCAGGGAGCAGACATGGCCTCGTCCCCCGACGCCTCGGCGTCCAACGGCTTAACACCCGAGAACCCGGAAAGCGGTTCAGCCCCCGTCGAGCCGGAAAGGCGCGGCCGGGTCCGGCTGCGCCGGGCCGCCGTGATGGCGCTGCCGGCCACCGCGGTCGCCGCGGGCCTGATGGTGCTCACCGCCCAGGGCGCCCTCGGTGTCCAGTTCGCCATCTCCGGAATGGCGTTCACGGTCACCGCCACCGAGCTGAACGGCACCGGGTTCGAGCAGTTCGGCGGCCTCGACAACATGGCGGAGGACAGCCCGAACGCCGGTGACACGGGCGGCCAGGTCCTCATCGTCACCTCCGCGATCAGGAACGCGACGCTCGACCACCTCTGTCAGAGCGTCGACCTCGGCGGCACGAACCTGCTCATCACGGCGGGTACGGGAGCGAACAAGGTGCAGGCCAGCCACCTGACCACCGACTCCACGGAGCTGTCCGGCGACGCCTCCTTCGACAACATCGAGATCGGCAACGACGCCAGCACCCTCGACAAGGCAGGCGTCCAGGGTCCCAAGGGCGTGTTCAGCCAGCAGGCCGACACCGTACGCATCGCGAACCTGCGTCAGACCAACTACGCGACGACCGCTGCCGTGTTCAAGCTCCCCGGCCTCAAGTTGCGGTTCAGCGAACAGGGTTGCTGATGAGCTCCGATCTCCACACGGACGACTCCAGGAGCCTGAAGGACGGTTTCCGGCAGTGGCGCGCGCACCGCCCCTTCTGGGGCGGGCTGCTGCTCACCCTGGGAGGAGCGGAGATCCTGTTCACCGAGAAGGCGTCGCTGAAGGTCGTCATCCACATCGGGATGCAGGGCCTGGCGGGCTACCTGCTCCCCGTCGTCATGCTGCTGTGCGGCCTGCTGATCCTGTTCAACCCCACCCAGCGGCTGTTCTACTCCCTGCTGGGCATCCTGGTGTCCCTGGGCACCTGGGTCACCTCCAACCTCGGAGGCTTCTTCGTCGGCCTGCTCCTGGGGGCCGTCGGCAGCTGCCTCGCCTTCGGCTGGCTGCCCGACCAGGAGCCGCGCAGGCGGCGGCTGCGCCGCGGCCACGCCTGAGACCGGCAACGCGGAACGGCACGGGATCCCTCGGCGACTTGCCTGTACGCGCAGGGAAGTTGGCGTCGCACGCAACCGGCTCCGGGCGCGCCCCGAGGGACCCCGGTGATCGCGTAGCGTGACGCGGCGTACACGGAATCGGGGTTCGGCTGCCGGGAGGTTCCTGATGAGTGATCCACGTCCCTTGGTCATCGACGCGACCGGACGCGACATCCACGAAGAGGCCGTCCGGATCCGCGAGCGCGGACCGCTGGCCCGGGTGGAGCTTCCCGGTGGCGTGGCGGCCTGGGCGGTGAGCGGTCACGAGCTGCTGAAGCGGCTGCTCACCGATTCCCGGGTGTCCAAGGACGCCCGGCAGCACTGGCCCCTGCTGGCGAGCGGCGCGATCACTCCCGAGTGGCCGCTGTTCACCTGGGTGGCCGTGCAGAACATGTTCACCGCGTACGGCGGTGAGCACCGGCGGCTGCGCTCGCTGGTCTCCAAGGCCTTCACCGCCCGCCGCACGGCCGCGCTCCAGCCGCGCGTCGAGGAGATCACCCGGCGGTTGCTGGACCGCGTGGAGGAGGCGGGGCGCGGCTTCCAGGTCGTCGACCTGCGCGAGGAGCTCTGTTACCCGCTGCCGATCCAG
This sequence comes from Streptomyces sp. NPDC002580, assembly GCF_042889485.1. Lineage (NCBI taxonomy): Bacteria > Bacillati > Actinomycetota > Actinomycetes > Kitasatosporales > Streptomycetaceae > Streptomyces > Streptomyces sp. NPDC002580. The sequence goes on from NZ_JBIAQZ010000004.1 coordinate 519,279, forward strand.
GTGATCAGCGATCTGTTCGGACTGCCCGAGGAGCGGGGCCCCGAGCTGCGGCGGCTGGTCGACCGCATCTTCGACACCTCCGCCGACCCGGGCGAGATGACGGCCGCCTACGAGCGGATGTACGCCGTCCTCGCCGAACTCGTCGCCGACAAGCGGGAGTCGCCCGGTGACGATCTGACCTCCGGACTCATCGCGGCCCGCGACGAGGAGGACGGCACCCGGCTCAGCGAACAGGAACTGCTGGACACCCTGGTCCTGATGGTCAGCGCCGGTCACGAGACGACGGTCAACCTCATCGACAACGCGGTGCACGCCCTGCTCACCCGGCCCGAGCAGCTCGAGCACGTCCGGGAGGGCCGCGCCACCTGGGACGACGTGATCGAGGAGACCCTGCGGGCGGACGCGCCGGTCGCGAGCCTGCCGCTGCGCTACGCCGTCGAGGACATCGTCCTCTCCGAACTCGGCGGCCCCGACGGGATCGTGATCACGAAGGGCGAGGCGATCCTCGCGGCGTACGCCGCCGCCGGGCGCGATCCCGAGCGCCACGGGAAGGACGCCGACCTGTTCGACGTCACCCGTCCCGACAAGGAGCACCTCGCCTTCGGCCACGGTGTGCACCGCTGCCTGGGGGCCCCGCTGGGCCGACTGGAGGCCCGGATCGCGCTCCCGGCCCTGTTCGAGAGGTTCCCGGGCCTACGACTCGCGGTTCCCGAGGAGGAGTTGAGCCCGGTGGACTCCTTCATCTCCAACGGCCACCGTTCCCTGCCCGTCCGCGTCTCCTAGGGCGGGTTTCGAAGGAGCATCGTCCGCCCGGAGGGCGGGGCTCGCGGCGTCCGGTGCGGTGCGTCGCAAGGCGGAGGGCCGCCCGCGTACCGGGCGCACTCGGGCGATCCCGACAACGCGGCGAGGTGCCGTGCCAGGCGTCGCGAGCCGGACGGGACGTTCGAAACACGCCCTGGATCCCGCCGTCGCGTTCCCGCCGTCGCGCGGGGGCGGTCCGGTGGCGTCGGGCGTGTGCTCCGGGCGTACCGGGGCAGGCCTGCTCACTGGACGCGCTCGGTCCGGGCCTGGTGCGGGCCTGGTCCGGGCCTGGTGCGGCAAGTGAAGCGTGCCGGGGGTCGCCACAGGGCGGTACCCGGCCGGCCCGGCACCGAGGCCGGCCTTCGCGCCGCCGGGAGCCCGGCGGCCGGTCACTCGCCGCGCCACCAGGCCGACAGCCGTGCCCAGCCGCCCGTCGGGCGGTCGGGCGCCGGGGCCGGTGGCCCGGCCGGGGGCTCCGGAAGGGTCGGGGCCTGCGGCCGTGTCCCGCCCTTCGGCCGTCCGGCCACCGGGACGGGCGGGAAGCTCACCGGCAGCGCGACGAGTGCCCGGTGGAACGGGCCGGGACGCCACTCCAACCGCTCGACGGAGTCCTTCAGTTCGACGTCCGGGACACGGTCGAGGAGCTTCTCGACCGCGACGGCCGCGATCAGTCGCGCCGGGCCCTGCGCCGGGCAGTTGTGCGGACCCGCGCTCCAGGCCAGGTGAGCGCGGTTGCCCGTACGTCGATCACCCGTGAGGGCCGGATCCGTGTTGGCGGCGGCGAGGCTCACCACCAGCGGATGGCCCGCGCGGAGCGGCGTTCCCCCGTACTCGACGTCGTGCCGCGGGTAGTGCACGGCGTAGTTGGCGATCGGCGGGTCGGTCCAGAGGACCTCGTCGAGGGCGTCCTCCACCGGCAGGCTGCCGCCGGACAGGTCCCCCGCGAAGCGGTCGTCCGACAGCAGCAGCCGCAGACCGTTCGCGATCAGGTTCTGCTGCGGTTCGGTACCGGCGCCCATCAGGACGACCAGGGTGTGGACCATCTCCTCGTCCGTGAGCGCGGCCGGGTGCTCCATCAGCCAGGACGTCACGTCCGGCCCGGGACACCGCCGTTTCAGCGCGACCAGGTCGATCAGGGTGGTGGTGAGCAGTTCGTTCGCCCGCTCGGCGTCCACCCCGTCGAAGATCCCGGACATCCCTTCCACCAGCCGGACCCCGTGACCGGCCGGACAGCCGAAGAGATGGTTGAAGACGAGCAGCGGCAGCACCTGGGCGTACTCGCCGAGCAGATCCGCGGTGCCGAGCGGAGCGAACCGGTCGATGAGGGTGTCGGCGCCGCGCTCGACGTAGCCGCGCAGGACGCCGGGCCCGACGCGGGCGAGGCTGTCGGTGATGGCACCCCGCAGCCGCACGTGCTCCTCGCCGTCGCTGAACAGGGCGTTGGGCCGGTACATCATCATCGGGACGACCGGGCTGTCCATCGGCACCGTGCCGTCGGCCAGGTCGTTCCAGCGCCGCGGGTCCTTGGAGAAGGTCTCCGGGCTCCGCAGGACGTGCAGGGCGGCGTCGTACCCGATGACGAGGGTGGCCCGGACGCCGGGCGCGAGTTCGACGGGAGCGGTCGGTCCGGCCTCCCGCAGCCGCCGGTAGACGGCGGCGGGATCGGTCGCGAACTCCGTTCCGTGCAAAGACTGGTGGGCCGGGCAGCCGGGGGGCGGTACGGCGCTCACGCGTGCTCCAGTTCGCCGGTTCGGGTCAGCAGGTGTGCGACGAGGGCGATCAGCGCCTCGGTGGAGGAGACCCGGTCGCGGGCGTCGCAGCGTACGAGCGGGGTGGAGGGCAGCAGGTCGAGAGCCTCGCGCACCTCGTCGAGTCCGTGCGCCGGCCCGTCGCCGAAGTCGTTCAGGGCGACGGCGTACGGGAGGCCCGTCTCCTCCAGCACGCCCATGACGTCGAAGGACCGGTCCAGGCGCCGGGGGTCCGCGAGGACGAGGGCGCCGAGCGCGCCGCGCGTCATGTCCTGCCAGAGCTCGGTGAAGCGCTGCTGCCCCGGGGTGCCGAACAGATAGAGCACCAGGCTGTCGTCGAGGGTGAGGCGGCCGAAGTCGAGGGCGACCGTCGTGGTGCTCTTGTCCCGGGTACCGGCCAAGTCGTCGACGAGCGCGCCCGCTTCACTGAGGATCTCCTCGGTGCGCAGCGGCCTGATCTCGGACAGCGTCCCGACGAACGTGGTCTTGCCGACCGCGAAGTGGCCGACGACCAGCAGCTTGACGGCCGTCCGTACGCCGTCGGGCAGATGGACGGGCTCAGAGGCGGGAGCGAAGTCCATCGAGCACCTCCTGGAGGACGCGGGCGTCGAACGGTCCGGCGGAGGGGATCGGCGCGCGGGTGAGCAGGTGGCCGCTGTCCATCAGGTCGGCGACCAGCACCTTGGTGACACTGACCGGCAGTCCCAGATGGCTCGCCACCTCGGCCACCGACAGCGCCCCCGGCCCGCACAGCTCCGTCAGGCGCCGCTTCTCGGGGCTGAGCCCGGTGAGCGGCGGGCCCGCGGCGGCGATCAGCAGGGTGACGAGGTCGAGGGTGTTGCGCGACGGGTGGGAGCGGCCGTCCGTGACGACGTACGACCGCACCAGCCGCTCCCCCGGACGGCGCCTCGGCGGCGTCATGCCGGGCTGCCGGTGTCCTGCCGTGCCGGGCTGGTCAGCTCCTTGCCGAGCCGGTCGACCAGCTTGTGCATGCGGTAGGTGACCGCCTCCATGTCCACGTCCGCGGTCGTGGACACCGCGAGGTGCGCGCCCTCGCCCGCGGCGACGAGGAAGACGTAGCCGTGCGCGAACTCGATCAGGGTCTGCCGCCACGGCGTGTTCGCGGTGCCGCAGAACTCGGCCGTGCTGCGGCTGATCGACTGCACCCCGGACAGGCCTGCGGCCAGCCGTTCGGCGTCGTCCCGGCCGATGTCCGCGGAGTGGGCCCGGAGCATGCCGTCGGCGGACAGCAGGATCGCGTGCCGCGCTTCCGGCACCTTCAGGACCTCGTCGAGCATCCATCCCAGCTCGTTGGTCTTGGGCGCGGTCATCCCGGTGTGTTCCCTTCGTTCTCGTGGGGTGTTGCGTACGACGTCACGGGGGCGTCCGTCGACGGCCCAGCCGCTTCCGGCGGCGCCTCGGGGCAGTCCGTGGCGGCCACGGGAGCGTCCGTCGGCGACCCGAGTGGCTCCGGCGGCGCGGCGGCGATCCTCACGGACGCAGGGGACGCGGTGGGCGGCGCGGGGGTGTCCGTCGGCTCGGAGCGCTGCGGCCCGCCGGGGGCGCGGGGCGGCAGCGGCGGGTCCGGCGTGCCGGTGGTGTCCCGCGCCGCGCGGCCGAAACGGGTGCCTCGCGCGAATGCGCCCATGCGCCGGGCGTTCTCCTCGGCCGACCGCGCGCTGACGTCCTCGGCGGGTACGGCGGGCGCCGTGGGTACGACGGCGGACCGGTCGCCGGGGACCGGCTGCCGATCGCGGCGGCGCCGTCTGGGCAGACCACCGGCCGTCGTCGCCTCGACCGGCTCGGCCGCACGGAGCGTCGGCCGGCCGGGGTCGGCGGACTCCCCGGCCCCGGGCCGCGCGGCCCGCCCGGCCGTCCGCGGGACCTCGGTCCGCGCGGCCTCGTCCCGCGCCGGCACCCCGGGCGCCGCGGCGACATGGGTGAGCAGCGCGGCCGGAAGGAACACCACGGCGCGGACACCGCCGTACGGGGACCGTGTGTCCACCGAGACGCTGAACCCGTACCGGGCGGCGAGCACGCCGACGACGGCGAACCCGAACTGGGGCGGATCGTCGAGCCGTGTCACGTCCACCGCGTCACGGCCGGTCAGCAGGGCGGCGGCCCGCTCGGTCGCGGGGCCGTCCATGCCGACGCCCGCGTCGTCGATGACCACGCAGGCTCCGTTGTGCACGACCTGGACGGCGACCTCGACCGTGGTGCTGGGCTGCGAGTGGCGTGCGGCGTTGTCCAGCAGTTCCGCGACGGCGAGGACCACGGGTTCGACCACGCGGCTCCGCACGGCGATGTCGGCCTGCCCGTTGACCCGGACGCGGCGGTAGTCGCGCACCCGGGAGGTCGCGCCGCGCACCACCTCGATCAGGGCGGAGGTGCTGCGCTGCCGACCGGGCCAGGAGCCGCACAGGACGGCGATCGCCTGGGCGCGACGGCCGAACTGGGCGTTGGTGTGGTCGATCTCGAGAAGGTCGCGCAGCACGTCGGGGTGATCGTGCCGGTCCTGCATCTCGGCGATGGACACCTGCTGCTCGTTGGCCAGGGCCTGGATCGAACGCATCGACGCCTTGAGGGCGGACTTCGCGGACCGGTCGGCGCGCTCCTGCGCGTGTTCCACCGCTTCCGAGAAGCGGTGGAGGACGGTGTCGAGGCACCGCGCGAAGTCCGTGTCGGCCAGCCGCGCGTCGAACGGGCCCGCGGCGGACGCACCGGAACCGGTGGCGGTGGATCCGGCAGCCGTGGATCCGGTGGCGGGGGGCCGGGTCGCCCGGTGCGGGCGCGGGGTGTCCTCCAGGGCGGGAAGGCGGACCGCGACCACGCGGCGCAGCTCCTCGTCGCGGGCCAGCAGATCGTCCGCGAGCGTGGCGGCCCGTCGGCGTTGCCGGGTGGTGATCCCGCGCTGGCGCAGCAGCAGCACAGTGACCGTGAGCAGTCCGGCGGCCAGGCACCAGGACGCGGCCTCCGGTATCCGTTCGGTCATGGTCCTCGAGTCCTCGTAGGCGGAGACGCGTTGCCGGGGTGGGAGCGGGAAGAGTGAGGGATGGTGCGCGAGGGGGCGCGGCGCATGACGGTAGCGGCGCCCGGGCTCTTTCCGCTTGCCCCGGCGCGCAAGGAAGTTGCCGTCATGCGCACCGACCGTGTGCACTAGGCTGACTCCGCGTAACTACCCTCTGACGCAAGGGAGTTGATGTTGTCGTCGCCTGCGGGAAGCTATCGGGTGGGGCGCGGTACGACGGGGGCGGTGGAACCCTGGGAGCGGACCGGCTTCTGGAGCGAGCAGGTCGGGTCCTGCCAGTCCCGGATGGGGTACCGGTACGGGCGCACCGACGACTTCCGCGGGGAGACGGTCCGTCAGCGCACCGAGACCTATCAGCTGGTCAGGTTCCGGTCCGACGAGATCGAGTACAGCAGGACCGCCACGCACGTGCGCGAGGACCCCGACGAGGACTACCGGTTACTGCTTCCGCTGACCGGGGAGATCGTCCTGCGTCAGAACGGCAACGAGGCGCGGCTGACCCCGGGCACGGGCACGCTCGTCACCTTCGGGGCCCCCTTCGAGTGCCTCCAGGCGGCCTCCACCCAGGCGTTCGTCCTCACGATCCCCGCCCGCGAGGTGGACGGACGGGTGAACCGCGGATCCGCGTCGGCCACCGGGCTCGATCTGAGCAGGGGCCTCGGCCGCGTCGTCCGTTCGATGCTCGACGGGCTGTACGCGGAGCGCGACGATCTCACCGACTGCCAGTTCAACGCCGTCTCCGACCGCGTGGTCGAGCTGCTGTGCATGCTCGCCTCCGGCGACGACCGGCCCGACGGCGCCCGCCACCTGACCGACGTGGAGACCGTGGTCCGCCGCCACGTCCGGGAGAACGCGGCCGACCCCGGCCTCACCGGTACGTCCATGGCCCGCGCCCTCGGCTGGTCACTGCGCCAGATCCAGCTGGCCCTCCAGCACGCGGGCACCACCCCCCGCGAGCTGATCCGCGAGGAGCGCCTGCGCCTGGTCCGCGAACGCCTCCGGCGCGGCGACTGCGAGCACCTGACCATCACCGACCTGGCCTACGCCTCGGGGTTCTCGTCCGCGAGCGCCCTGAGCACCGCGTTCCGCCAGCGTTTCGGGGTGAGCCCCCGCGAGATGCGCAACGCCACCCGCGCGGCTTAGGCGTTCCGGCCGGAGGGAGCGGGCTGCGGGGTCAGCCGGGACAGTCCCTTGCGGTCGTAGTAACGGGTCATCGCGAAACCGAAGATCAGGGCGAGCACGGCGCCGACGCCGATCATGCGCCAGGCCCGGTCGAGGCCGGCGTCGGCCCGCGCGTCGAAGAAGAGGATCGCCCGCACCCCGTCGCTCAGTTGACGCATGGGCTCGAAGACGGACAGGAAACGGTAGAAGCCGGGGACGGCCTGGAGCGGGACGGTGGCGCCCGAGGACGGCAGGCCCAGCACGATGAACACGAACATGGACACGAGCTGTCCGATCCCGCCGAAGGCCGCGTTGATCGCCTGGACTCCCAGCCCGACGGCGAGGCTCGCGCAGTAGGAGTAGATCCACAGCAGGGGCAGGTGCGTGGCGTCCATGCCGAGGATCGCGACGGTGGCCAGCATGACCAGGGAGACCGTGAGCACGGTGATCCCGGCGGTCATGACCATCTTCAGGAGCAGGGTCTGGGTGCGGTCGATCGGCACGGTCGGACGACGGGTGTGCCAGGGGCCGATCTCGTTGTCGGCGTAGCCGAGGGCCGTGTCGACGCCGGTGCTGATGAGGTTGCCGCCGAGGAACCCGGCCAGCACCAGGAGCAGGGTGTAGTAGAACGCGCTCAGTCCGAGACCGCTGTCGGAGCCGATGGGGTGCCCGACCCGGGTCACGACCTGAACGGGGTCGGCCAGGAGCAGCCGCGTGGTGGAGTCCGCCCGCGCGGTCGCGGAGGACGCCGTCAGCTGCTTGCCGATGGTCGCGGAGGCCTGCTCGGCGGCCGTCGTGGTGATCCGGCTCGCGAGGGACGAACCGAGGCTGCCCATGCCGGGGTTGGTCAGCACCGTCATGGTGGGCCGGGCCGTGGCGTTCGCTGTGGTCAGCGCGGCGATGGAGTCGGTGAAGTCCTCGGGGACGACCAGGGCGCCGTAGATCTTGCCCGAGGCGAGCTGGTCCGCCGCCTGCGCGCGGGTGAGCCTGCGCCAGTCGACCGTGCCGGAGGTGCCGCCGGTGACGGCCGCGGCGACCTGGGTTCCGACGTTCTGGCTCTGCCCCGGGAGCGGCTTGCCCGTGTCCGCGTCGACCAGCCCGATCGGCAGGTCGGCGAGATGCCGGTTCGGGTTGACGATGCCGCCCATGTAGAGCAGCGACAGCAACAGCGCGAGCAGCCCCGTCAGCACGGTGGGAACCAGCCACAGTTTCGGCTTGCGCAGGAGCGCGCCGGCCCGGGCCGGTCCGGGTACGCCGCCGCGGTCACCCGGGCCGGCCTGCGCGTCTCCCCGGCCGTCGCTGCCCGTGGGGTCCCCGTCGTCGGCGGCGGACGAATTGCTGTCGGCGTCCATGGTTCTCCGTAGGTTCCGGGCGGCACGGGAGCGGTCTGGGCGCGCGGCCCCCGGCCGGGGAGTCCGGGGCCGCACGTCAGGCCAGGATCGGGGGTGCGCCGTCGTCCCGGACGACGACTCGCCGAAACCCCGACCTCGGCACCCGTCTTCCCACCGAGGACCCCACGCCGGCCCTGGCGACCGGCCTGTACGACCGCGCCGTACAACCACTCCGGACGGCCACTCTTATGGACCAGGCCGCGCCGTACGACCAGGCCGTGCGACGGCGCCGGCACGGGAACACGCGTCGGTCATGGAAGAGCGCGGGCTCGTGTCCTCCAGGGACTCGAACCCGCGCTCGGACGTTCCGGCCCCGCTCAGCCCTCGTCCGGCGCCAACCGCAGCGAGATCGAGTTGATGCAGTACCGCTGGTCCGTCGGGGTCGCGTAACCCTCACCCTCGAACACGTGACCGAGGTGCGATCCGCAGCGGGCGCAGCGCACCTCGGTCCGCACCATCCCGTGGGAGCGGTCCTGGATCAGCTCGACGGCGTCGGAGTCCTTCGGGTCGTAGAAGGACGGCCAGCCGCAGTGCGACTCGAACTTCTCCGTGGAGGTGAAGAGTTCGGCGCCGCAGGCTCGGCAGGAGTAGACGCCGGTCGTCTTGGTGTCCGTGTACTCACCGGTGAAGGCGGGCTCGGTGCCCGCCTTGCGCAGCACCGTGTACTCGGCCGGGGTCAGCTCCGCGCGCCACTGCTCGTCCGGCTTCTCGATGTCGTACGACATGCTGTTCAACCCCTCACGATCAAGGAGGCCCGCTGGGGGCCGACGACTACGCGGACAGGCGGGCGAGGATCTCCGGTCCGAGATCCGTCACGTCGCCCGCGCCCATGGTGAGAACGAGATCACCGGGCTTCGTCATTCCCGCGACGACGGACGGCACCTCGGCCTTGTCGTGGACGGGTGTCACCTCCGCGCCCGCCACCCGGGCGGCCTGGAGGATCAGCTCGCTGGTGACACCGGGGATCGGGTCCTCACGGGCCGGGTAGATGTCCAGGACGACCGAGGCGTCCGCCAGTGCCAGGGCCTCGCCCATCTCCTTGCCCAGCTCCTGGGTGCGGGAGAACAGGTGGGGCTGGAAGACCACGAGGATGCGGCCCGAGGTCCCGGCGCGCATGGCCTCCAGGTCGGCCGTCATCTCGGTCGGGTGGTGCGCGTACGAGTCGATGACCTGGACGCCGGCCGCCTCGCCCTTCAGCTGGAGGCGGCGCTTCACGCCGGTGTAGGAGGCGAGCGCGGGGGCCAGCTCGGTCGCCGGGATGCCCAGGGCGACACCCGCCGCCAGCGCCGCCACCGCGTTGTGCGCGTAGTGGCGGCCGGGGACCGAGACCGTGAAGGTCAGTTCGGCGCCGTCCAGCAGGACCGTCACCTCGCTCTTGAGTCCCTGCGGGACCACGGAGAGCACCCGGACGTCCGCGTCGGCGGCGTCGCCGTACGTCACCACGCGCACGTCACGGTCCGTGACCCGGCGCGTCAGCTCGCGAGCGCCCTCGTGGTCGGCCGAGACCACCAGCGTGCCGCCCTCGGCGACGCGGTCCACGAACGTCTCGAAGGACTCGTAGATCTCTTCCATGGACGCGTAGTTGGCGTGGTGGTCGAGTTCGACGTTGAGGATGATCGCGACCTCGGGCGCGTACTTGTGGAAGCTGCGGTCCGACTCGTCGGCCTCGGCGACGAAGATCTCGCCCTCGCCGTGCAGGGCGTTCGACCCGGGGGCGTCCAGGTCGCCGCCGATGGCGTACGACGGGGAGAGGCCCAGCGACGAGAGCGACACGGCCAGCATCGACGTGGTCGTCGTCTTGCCGTGGGTGCCCGCGACCGCGATCGGGCGCAGGCCGTCCATCAGACGGGCCAGGGCGTCCGAACGGTGGACGACGGGGATGCCGAGCTCGGCCGCGCGGGCGAGCTCCGGGTTGTCCGCTCGGATCGCGGAGGAGACCACGACGCAGGTGGCGTCGGAGGCGAGGTGGTCGGGCGCGTGCCCGATGTGCACCGTGGCGCCCAGCGCGCGCAGGGCCTCGGCGGTGGCGGACTCCTTGGCGTCGCTGCCCGCCACCTCGGCGCCGCGCTGCGCGAGGATCTTCGCGATGCCCGACATCCCGGCGCCGCCGATGCCGATGAAGTGCGGTCGGTCCATCGCGGTAGGAAGGCCGGGTGCCATGCGTGTATCTCCCCAAGATCCGGGACGAAGGTGGGCGCGCTCTCCCGAGGGGAACGCGCACCCAGCCTATTGGGTGCGGCGGACAGCGCCTCACGAGGGACACCGGCCGACGCGCCCGAGCACCCGCGACGGAGCAGCCGGGGCCGGGTCGTCGGCGCCCCCGCGGGAGCCTGATCCGCCGCCCCTGGGGTCCCCGGACGAGGGGCGCACGGGACGGGGGCGGCCGAGACGGAGGGACCGGGACGGAGGGGGCCCGGACGAGGGCAACCGGGACGGGGCGCCTCAGGCCTTGCTGTGCGAGAACAGCTTCAGCACGGGCACGCCCACCTTGTGACGGGCCCGGGAGGCCCAGTCGCGGTGGAAGAACTCCTCGACGTAGTGGGGGTCGGTCAGCACGATGACCTCGTCCGCCTCGACCTCGTCGACCAGGGTCTTCAGCGCGTCGAGCGGGTGGTCCTCGACGAGCCGTCCCTCGGCCGCGCTGCCGGACGCGCGCAGCGCCACCAGCGACACCTCCAGCGCCTGCTCGCCCTGGCCGGCGGCCGCCTCGCCCTCCGGCCTCCCGCCCTCGCGGGCGGCCTCGTCGATCTCGCCGAGCGCGACGTCGTCGATGGCCCGCAGCAGCCGGTCCGCCTGGTCGCCCCGTGGCTGGAGCAGCACGTGGAAGGCGACCGCCTCGTCACCGTGCAAGGTGGTGACGAACTCAACGTCGGCGGACGTCAGGGCCTTCTCGATCATCAATACGCTTGTGAACACGACAGGCGCCCTTCTCGTCCGTGGGCCGTCACGGCCCCCTGCGGAAACCATCCTGCCCCGTGACCGCACGGGTACTGCGCGATTTAGTGTGCCCCTGCGGAAGATAAACGGAACCAGCCGTTCCGACGATTCGTCAGGACCGACGGTATCGGCAGTACAGGAACCCGGCCTCTTCCAGCAACGACGCCAGTTCGAACCGCTGCGGGACCGGCATCGACGGCCCTCCGGCGATCCGCTGGGCGTCCCCCGCCGCGAGCATCGGGGCCAGCGTCAGACACAGCTCGTCCAGCACACCGGCCGCGATCCACTGGCCCAGCAGGCGGGGCCCGCCCTCGGTGAGCAGCCTCGTGTGCCCGAGCTCCCCCAGGGCCCGTACGGCGCGGGCGGGATCGACGCCCGCCCCGTCCCCGGCGATCACCACCCGCGCGCCCGCCCGCTCGGCCGCCGCGATCCGGTCCGGCGCGGCCGCGGCGCCGGTCAGCACCAGCGTGGGCACCAGTGGCGAGGTGAACAGGGGCAGCGAGAAGTCCAGGTCGAGGGCCGCCGTGACCACCGCGATCGCGGGCGCGGGCGCCTGTCCGGCGGCCTCCCGGAGCCCGGCGAAGGCCTCGCGGGCGCGGGCCGGGCGGTACCCCTCCTGCCGCACCGTCTGCGCTCCGACGACCACGACGTCGGCGAGGCCCCTCAGGACGCCGAAGATCCGCATGTCGGTGGCGCTGGAGATGGGCTGCGAGCGGCCGTCGTGGTGGGCGGCGCCGTCCAGCGTGGACACCATGTTGGCCCGCAGCCAGGGCTCGCGCACCTCGGGGTAGGCGTACGTCCGGGCCAGCTCGCCGAGCTCCCACTCTCGCTCCGTCACCTCCGTCACCTCCGCCCCGGGGGCCTCGGTGGAGGCCTGGGCTGCTGTTTCGTAGGTCACAGGGAACAGGCGTCGCATGACGTGCAGTCTGGCACGGCGCATAGAGTGGGGAACCGTGTCGTCCACCAGCACCGCCTCCGCGATCGACCCGATAGCCGAAGCGGCACCCCTGTCCCTGTGCGCCCGCGAGCCGCACGTCCCCGCCGACCGGCTCGTCGCCGAGATGGTGCCGCCGCCGCGCTTCGACTCGGTCCGCTTCGCCACGTACATCCCGGACCCGAACCAGCCCAGCCAGATCGAGGCCGTGGGCATCCTCGAAGGCTTCGCGGGCGGGCTCGGCGGGGCGCACGCCGTCGGTGCCCCCAAGCGGAGGATGTTCGGCTTCGGCAAGGCCCCGAAGGCGCCGACCGGACCCCGGGGCGTCTACCTGGACGGCGGCTACGGCGTCGGCAAGACCCACCTCCTCGCCTCCCTGTGGCACGCGACCCCGGCGGAGCCCTCGCTCAAGGCGTTCGGCACGTTCGTGGAGCTGACGAACCTGGTCGGCGCGCTCGGCTTCCAGAAGACCGTGCAGACCCTCTCCGAACACCGTCTCCTGTGCATCGACGAGTTCGAACTGGACGACCCGGGCGACACCGTCCTCGTCTCCACGCTGCTCGGCAAGCTGGTCGACGCGGGTGTCGCGCTCGCCGCCACCTCGAACACGCTCCCGGGCAAGCTCGGCGAGGGCCGGTTCGCGTCCGCCGACTTCCTGCGGGAGATCCAGGGCCTGTCCGCGCGCTTCCGCCCGCTGCGCATCGACGGCGAGGACTACCGCCACCGCGGTCTCCCCGAGGCGCCGGCCCCGTTCTCCGACGAGCAGGTCACCAAGGCCGCGTACGCCACCGACGGCGCGTCCCTCGACGACTTCCCGCACCTGCTCGACCACCTCGCCCGTGTCCACCCCAGCCGGTACGGCGCCCTGACCGACGGCATCAAGGCGGTCTGCCTCACCGACGTCCAGCCCGTCCCGGACCAGTCGACGGCGTTGCGCCTCGTCGTGCTCGCGGACCGGCTGTACGACCGCGAGGTACCGGTCCTCGCCTCCGGAATGCCCTTCGACAAGCTGTTCAGCGACGAGATGCTGAACGGCGGCTACCGCAAGAAGTACTTCCGCGCGATCTCCCGGCTGACCGCGCTCGCGCGCGACGCGAAGGGCCTCGTGGAGAGCGGGAAGGCCTAGGTACCGGCAGGTCCGGCCGACGCGGCACCCCCGGGAACGAATCGGTGAGGGTCGCGCCCGGCCGGTGAGCCCCGGCCTGATCCGCCGCAGGGCGGAGCCGACCGGCGTCGTCGGCTGCCGGCTGCCGGCTGCCGGCTGCCGTGAACGGCCGTACCCCGCCGCGGACAGACACCGGCGGGGATGCAGACACCGCGAAGTAACCTGGAGAGACCGGACATACCGGGCGGCTCGAAAGGGGGTCGTCATGATCCAGGAGATCGTCGCGGCGATAGCACTGGCCGGAACGGCCGGCGTGGTCTACGTGGCGGCCGGAGCGCGGGTCGTCAAGCAGTACGAACGCGGAGTCGTCCTGCGCCTCGGACGGCTCGCGGGCGAGGTGCGCGCCCCCGGGTTCACGATGGTCGTGCCGTTCGTGGACCGGCTGCGCAAGGTGAACATGCAGATCGTGACGCTGTCCGTGCCGGCCCAGGAGGGCATCACCCGGGACAACGTGACGGTCCGCGTCGACGCGGTCGTCTACTTCAGGGTCGTGGACGCGGCCGACGCGGTCATCAAGGTCGAGGACTACCGCTTCGCGGTCTCCCAGATGGCGCAGACGTCACTGCGCTCGATCATCGGCAAGAGCGATCTGGACGATCTGCTGTCCAACCGCGAACTGCTGAACCAGGGCATGGAGTTGATGATCGACAGTCCGGCGATCGGCTGGGGCGTGCAGATCGACCGGGTCGAGATCAAGGACGTGTCGCTGCCGGAGACGATGAAGCGGTCGATGGCCCGGCAGGCCGAGGCCGACCGGGAGCGGCGTGCCCGGATCATCAACGCGGACGCGGAGTTGCAGGCGTCCAAGAAGCTGGCCCAGGCCGCCGAGGTGATGTCGGAACAGCCGGCCGCGCTCCAACTGCGCCTGTTGCAGACGGTGGTGGCCGTCGCGGCCGAGAAGAACTCCACCCTGGTCCTGCCCTTCCCCGTGGAACTGCTCCGCTTCCTGGAACGGGCCCAGTCGGGACAGGCACCGGCCTCGGCGGAGCGCCCGTCGGCGTCGCCGCCCGTGGCGGAGCGGGAGCCCGCGGCCGAGGACGTCGACCCCACCGCACCGTCGGACCCGATCACGGCGCCGGAGCCACTCGGCCTTCCGGACGGACTCACGGGCACGGACGGTTTCACGGACACGGACGGGCTCGGACACGCGAACGGACTCGGGCCCGCGGACGGGCTCAGGATCCCGGACGCCTTCGAGGTGCCGCCCCGGTCCGGGGAGCCGAAGGAGCCCGGGGAGCCGGACGCGTCCGCGCAGCCGGAGCGGCGCGCGGACCGGCCGGGCACGACCCCAGCCGGGTGACTTCGGCGCCCTCGCGCAGGCGGCACACCGCCACGACGGCCGAATAGTCAGATTTGCCCGCATATCTTCACATGGTGATTCTTTCTGTACGGAGCATCGCCCTGACCTGTGCCCTCGGAGCCCTCGGTGCCGCGCTCGCCGCCTGTGGCGGCCCGGCGGCCCCGCAGGCGGCGCGCCGGGGACATCACGCCCCCGCCACCAGTGCCGCGCCGTCGCGGCCCCCCACGCTCGCGCCCGGCCCCGCCGGAACGACACCCGTCTTCACGAACGGGCCCCGCACCCGGGGCAGGACCGTCGCGTTGACGTTCGACGCGGACATGACCGCGGACCAGGGGGCGCGGGCGGCGGCCGGGGAGCATTTCGACAACCCGGAGCTGATCGCGACACTGCGGGCCCTGCGCGTACCCGCGACCGTGTTCATGACGGGCCGGTGGGCCGACGAGTACCCGCGGGAGGCCAGGGACATCGGACAGGACCCGCTGTTCGAGATCGCCAACCACTCGTACAGCCACTACGCCTTCACCGGGGACTGCTACGGACTGCCGACGGTGCCCGGGAACAGGATGCGCGCGGACGTGGAGCGCGCGTACACCGCCTTCCGGAAGGCGGGGGTGCGGGACGCGATGCCGTACTTCCGCTTTCCCGGCGGGTGTCACGACCGGCGGTCGCTGCGGACGTTGAGCGCGGCCGGGGTCACCGCCGTGCAGTGGGACGTGGTGAGCGGGGACGCGTTCGCCACGGACGCGGACGCCGTGGCGCGGCAGGTCCTCGACGGCGTACGGCCCGGGTCCGTCGTCGTCATGCACTGCACGCGCAGCGCGGCGCCCGCGACCGAGCGCGCCGTACGGAGGATCGTCCCGGAGCTGCGCCGGAAGGGGTTCCGGTTCGTGAAGGTGTCCGAACTGATCGGCGCGGCGGTCGGACGACCCTGAACCGGCCGGGAGCGGACCGGACGGGAGCGGCGATGGTCGGCACCGCTCCCCCTCGGCCTCCGCCGCCCCATGCGGCCTGACCGCCCGACCGCCCGACCGCCGGACGGCAGCCCGCCGCTCGTAGGCTGGCGGCATGAGCGACGACCACCGCGCGATCGACGCGGACGGGCAGGCCGACGAGTCCCACGCCCCTCACACGGCGGCGGACGACCCATCGTCGTACGCGGAGTGCGTGCTGTGCCGTGAACCCACGGAGTACCCGGAGTCACAGCGGGGGATCACGCTGTGCCCCGTGTGCGAATGGCAGGAGGCACAGCGCACCGCGTGTTCGGGCTGACCGGCACGGGACGGACCGGGACCGGATACGGCCTCACGGACCCCCGGCGTAACAGTGGCCGGATGTCGCCCTGGGATCGGCGGCCGCTCACCGGCGGACGACCGTCGACCGACACCGGAATCCGGAACCGAACGGCTGACGGCTGACGGCTGACGGTCGGCAGCCGGAGATAGGCGACTGGAGACCGGTGGCGCGACGCCGGACGGGGACGGCCGAGGACAACCGGGGTCGATCGGGAAAGGTGTCCGCAAGAGGCGCCGATGACCGCCCGTCCTGAAGGGATCTTCCGCCTGGCAGACTGGTGGGCGTGACCAGCGACCCGACCTCCGCCGACGACAGCCCGTTCCACTCCGAGCCCACCGTGCGCGACAAGGCACGGCAGTTCGTGCTGCCGCTGGTCGTGCACATCGAGAAGACCGCTCCCCCGGCGCGCACCGACGCACTGGAGACGGCGGCCCGGGCCGTGCTGACGATCCTGAGCGACGAGCGTTCGCTCGGGGACGGCGAGTGGGCGCAGGCGATGCGGGACTGGCAGGACGCCCGGATCCGCAAGGTCGTCCGGCGGGCGCGCGGAGCCGAGTGGCGGCGGGCCGAGGCACTGCCCGGCATCACGGTGACCGGAGACTCCGCCGAGGTGCGCGTCTTCCCTCCGGTGCCGCTGGACGGCTGGCCCAAGGATCTGGCGCGCCTCCAGGTGTCCGGTACGGACCTGGAGGATCCGGAGCCACCGGCCCCGGCCGATCCGGCGGCGCCCGTGCTCTGGCTCAACCCGGAGCTCGACATGTCGGCCGGCAAGACCATGGCGCAGACCGGTCACGGCGCCCAACTGGCCTGGTGGGAACTGTCGGAGAAGGAGCGGAACGCCTGGCGCGACGCCGGCTTCGCCCTCTCCGTACGGACCGCGGACCCGGTGCGCTGGCGTGAACTCACCGCCTCCGAAATTCCGTTGGTCCGCGACGCGGGCTTCACGGAGATCGCGCCCGGACTGACCGTCGCCGTCGAGGGGCACGACCGCGTCGGGACGCTGCCGGTACGGTCGGGGCACTCGCCCGACTGACAGTCGGCCGCTCCGCCCGGCTGCGGGCGACGCCGGGGCGCGGAGGTCGGCCGGGTCACGCGGACGTTCACCGCGGTCCGGGCCCTCCGGCCCGGGCCGTCAGTCGGCCAGCGTGGAGGCGAGTTCCGTGGTGGCTCGCACGAGTTCGGTGTCCGGCTCGGTGAGCAGGTGCTGGAGCGTGCCGCGGTGGGCGCGTACGGCTTGGCGCGCCTCGCGTTCCCAGCCCACGTAGTTCTCACGGCGGTTGAGGAGCTTGGGATAGGCGGCGGCCGTCCGCTCCCACTGCCGGGCGTCCGCGATGTCCTTGAGCAGCTGGATGATCTGCACGCGGCAGGTGACCTGGGGAAGTTCGGCGAGTTCCCACAGGAAGGGGACCGTGGCGGCGGTCGCCTGCTCCACGACGAACCCGAACTGGCAGATTCGTTCCCTCAGGTCCTGGAGTGCGGCCCTGGCCGTCGCCTCGTCACCCCAGGCAACGCTGTTGAGCAGGAACGGGATGGCTTGCGCCGATCCCTTGGAGTCCTTGATCTCGTCCCACGACACGTGTTCCAGGGTCCTGAGTGGTGTTGCCATTTCCGCTCCCTCCGAAGGCGTCGGACAGTCTCAGGGACACGGGCGGGCCCGACGGTCCGGCCCGGACGATCACACTCCCAAGGAGTTCCCTGATGTGACGTCAGCACCTCACGCTGGCAACGAGGTTGACGCCGCCGCTAGTATCCACCCCGACAGCGCCTTCGTGCAATTGCACGAGAAATTGCATGGAGTGGAAGGCACGGACTGCGCGAGATCCGGCCACGGCCCGCGACCGGGGGCCGGGTGCCCACGCGGTGGAACGTCAGCAAGGAGAGTGTGTGGTGCCATCAATGCCGAACGGAGTGCGGGCGAGCTCACTGGAAGCCCGTTGGATCAAGAGCAGGCACAGCAACGCCGAAGGGAACTGCGTCGAGGTGGCCGCTCTGGGCGACGGAGGCATCGCGGTTCGCAACTCCCGTGATCCCGACGGTCCGGCTCTCGTCTACACCCCCGCGGAGGCGGCCGCGTTCCTGGCCGGCGCGAAGGAGGGAGAGTTCGACCACCTGCTCCGAGAAGGCCCTGCGATCTCCGAACTCCGTTGAAACGGAAGACCAGTTGTCCACTTCTGACTCCGCATGCGGAGAAGTCCGTCCGAGTGCGATAATTTTGGCTGTCTTCTGCCGGCCGACTGGGAGTCAGGATGTCCGTCGAGTCACCCCGCGTCTCCCGCCTCGAACCGTATCTGAGCCGGGCCGAGCCCGCTCCCACTCTGCTGAAGATGCTGGTCGGCGTTCAGCTGGCGGGCGCCCGCGAGGACGCCGGCCTCTCCCAGGAACAGGCGGCACGGTCCCTGGGGTTCAGCGCGGCGAAACTCTCGCGCATCGAAGCGGGCAAGGGACGACGGCCTCCCACGGAGGGCGACGTCCGCGCGCTGCTGGAGCTGTACGGGACCGATGAGTACGAGGCGTCGGTCCTGCTGAGACTCCTGAAGCGGGCCGGCGAGCCGGGCTGGTGGCAGCGCTACGACAAGCGGTTGATGCCGGAGTGGTTCGACCGGCTGGTCGGACTCCAGGAAGCCGCCACCACCATCCGTACGTTCGAGATCCAGTACGTTCCGGGCCTGCTCCAGACCGCCGACTACACCCGGGCGGTCGTGGAGCGCGGTCTGCCGACGGCACCGGCCGGCGAGGTGCAGCGCCGGGTGGAACTCCGGATGCGCCGACGGGAACTGCTGGACCGCGCGGACGCCCCGCACCTGTGGGCGGTCGTCGACGAGTCCGTGCTGCTCCGCGTCCTGGGCAGCCGCGAGGTGATGCGCGCCCAACTGGAGCACCTCATCGAGATGGCCCAACGCCCCCACGTGATCCTGCAGTTCGTGCCGTTGGACGTCACGAACGCGTCGGCACCGGCCATCCCCGTCACGTATCTGCGTTTCGGCGGCGCCGAACTGCCCGACGTCGTCTACCTCGAGCACATCAGGAGCGCCAACTTCCTGGAGGACCGGGACGAGACGGAGGAGTACCGAGTGGTGCTGGACCGGCTCGCCGACGAAGCCCTCAGCCCCCGCGCCTCCTTGGCGCTGCTGCGCGAGACCGTCGAACAGCGTTACAGCCGGTCGCACTGACAGGCCGCGCCCCGCCGTCGCACCGGCGGGCCGCACCGCGGTGGGGGGGGGGCGGGGGGCCGGGGGCGCGCCCCCCGGCGGGGGGGGGGGGGGGCGCCCCGCCCCCCCCCCCCACCGCGGTGCGTGAAGTCGTGGCGCCCTTCTAGCGGATGCGGCCGACGCCGCCGAACTCGATCCACTCCTGAGTGAGTTGGCGCGCCACCACTTCGGTGTCCGGCCGCCAGGTGGAGACCTCCACCAGTCCGGGGTCGAGGATGTCCATGCCGTCGAAGTACTCCGCCACGTCCTTCTCCTGGCGCACCCGGCCCCAGTGGCCCTGCGTCGCGGTGTCCATGAAGTCGGTGACGAACTTCCGGACTTCGGGGTCCTCGCTGACCAACTGGCACATCACCATGAAGCTGCCGGGTGCCAGCCGTTCGGCGACACGGCGGATCACGGAGACGGGCCCGTCGGTCTCGCTGTCCGGGATGCAGTGGAAGACCGAGTTGAACAGCACGGCCACCGGCTGCGAGAGGTCGATCAGCCGCTCGGTGTCGGGATGGGAGAAGATCTTCTCGGTGTCGCGCAGGTCCGCGTGGATGACGGCCGTGCGGTCGTTCTGATCCAGCAGGGCCCGGCCGTGGACCAGGACCATCGGGTCACTGTCGACGTACACGACCCGGGAGGTCTCGTCGACGCCCTGGGCGACCTGGTGCACGTTGTTCTGGGTGGGCAGGCCGGACCCGTGGTCGAGGAACTGCCGGATTCCGTACCCGCCGGCCAGCGTCCCGACCACCCGCTGGAGGAAGCGCCGGTTGTTCAGGGCCAGCGCGCGCGTGCTGGGCACGACCTTGTCCAGTTCCTCGCAGGCCGCCCGGTCGGCGGCGTAGTTGTCCTTGCCGCCCAGGTAGTGGTCGTACATGCGCGCCGCCGTGGGCACCGTGGCGTCGATCGATGTGGACAACTGCTGGTCAGGCTGCATCGTTCCCGTTCCCCCAGATCCGTGCCGCGCCAACCGGACTGGCCCGACCGACAATACATATTAGAGAAACGGAAGTTGGCCTTACCAGCCCTCGAACGAAGGACTTGGAGAACGCGCCCCCCTCCTGTCACTTCCGCCCTCCCGGCGCCGCCGACCCGGCGACCCGGCCACCCACTCCCGTTCGGCCGTCGCCCGGCCGTTCGACCGCTCCCCGGTCCAGCGCCGTCGTCCGGCGCGTCCGGTCGGCCGGCGCGCAGGGGCGCCGCGCTCGTCCTGGTCGGCACCGGTCCGCTCCGCCCCGTGCGACGCGGCCCGGCGGACCGCCGCGCCGACCGGGCTACGCTCGGCATCCGTCTCGCACTGTCCGGCTCCGTCCTCGAAGCGGCGGCGGCCGCCGCCCGCCGTGTCCCGGCCGACCCCGCCGCCAGGGGGCCGGACCTCGCGTTCGGGCCGACGCTGGACGTACCGTCCGGGTCGGACCCCCTGTCCGAGGCGTTACGGCTGCTGGGCCGCGACCCGGACGCATGGCCTTCGGCGCGCCGGTGACGCCCCGGCGCGGTTCCTCGAAGCTGGGCGAGATCCCCGGCAGTCTCCCGAAACCTCAAATGTTGCTCTGAACGTCGTCTCCGGTGGGTTCGGCCCCGGCTCCCGGGGCCATCACAGGGGCACGCCGGAACACGGGCCGTCGTGAGGGGACGACACGCAGGCAGGCCCGGTCGAGGTCGTGACCGAGGAGGGGACATGGGCGAGCCGATGCGGCTGGGTACGGGAATCGGGTGGCGGCCGGAGATCGCCGAGGCCGTGGAGCGCATGCCCGGCATCGACTGGGTCGAGGCCGTGGCGGAGAACGTGTGCCCCGGTCACCTCCCGGAGTCGCTGCTGCGGCTGCGCGAGCGGGGTGTCACGGTGGTGCCGCACGGGGTCTCGCTGGGCCTGGGCGGAGCCGACCGCCCCGACGAGTCCCGGCTCACCGCGCTCGCCGAACGCGCCGAGGCACTGGGCTCCCCGCTCGTCACGGAGCACATCGCGTTCGTACGGGCGGGCGGCCCGCTCACCGCGTCGCCGCTTCTGGAGGCCGGGCACCTGC
Organism: Streptomyces sp. NPDC002580; assembly: GCF_042889485.1. Lineage (NCBI taxonomy): Bacteria > Bacillati > Actinomycetota > Actinomycetes > Kitasatosporales > Streptomycetaceae > Streptomyces > Streptomyces sp. NPDC002580. The sequence continues at coordinate 540,255 of NZ_JBIAQZ010000004.1, forward strand.
TGCCGGTCCCGCGCACCCGGGACGCGCTGGACGTCCTGTGCGAGAACATCCGGGTCGCCCAGGCGGCCCTGCCCGTCCCCCTCGCGGTGGAGAACATCGCCGCGCTGATCTCCTGGCCCGGCGAGGAGATGACCGAGGGGCAGTTCCTCTACGACCTGGTCGACCGCACCGGCGTCCGGCTCCTCATCGACGTGGCCAACCTGCACACGAACCACGTCAACCGCGGCGAGGACCCCGCGAAGGCCCTCGACGAACTCCCGGTCGAGGCCATCGCCTACGTCCACGTGGCCGGCGGCTTCGAACGCGACGGCGTCTGGCACGACAGCCACGCCCACCCCGTTCCCCGGCCCGTTCTCGACATCCTCGCGGACCTGGCCTCGCGGGTGACCCCGCCGGGGGTCCTCCTCGAACGGGACGAGGACTTCCCCGAACCGGCCGAGCTGGAGCGCGAACTGACGGCGATCCGGGAGACGCTGGAGCGGGCGGGGAGTCCGGCCGGTACCGGCGGGCCGGGCACGACCGCGCCGGTGGGCGGCCCGGCGGTCCCGGGCTCCGGCCCCGCCGCGGACGCCGCCCGGCAGCGGCTGGCACTGGGGCAGACCGCGCTGCTGTCCGCGCTCGTCGCGGGGACCCCCGTGCCCGAGGGGTTCGACCGCGTCCGGCTCGGGGTGCAGGCGCGCGCGCTCGCCGGCAAGCGGGCGGACGTCGTGGCGAAGGTGGCTCCGGAGCTGCCGGAGATCCTGGCGGCCGGCTACCGGCCCGCGTTCCTCGCGTACGCGCAGCGGCATCCGATGACCGGCGGGTACCGGCGCGACGCCCTGGACTTCGCCGAGCGGCTGCTGCTCACGGGGCTCCCCGAGGGCGCGGACACCCGGCGGCTGCGCGACTGGTGGCTGGAGCGGTCGGGTCCGGCCCCGCTGTCACGGCGCCCCGTGGCACGACTGGCCCGCGCCACGCGCAGGGCGCTGCTCGGCCAGTGAACGCGCCGCCCGGTTCCCTCCACCGGCGCCGCCACGGAGCGCTCGCGCGGGCCCGACGACACCCCGGGCCGCGCCGTTTCCGCGAAGTGTGCCCGGAGTAACACCCCTTCTTGTGAAGGTGGCGTGCGCGTCCGTTTGCTGGGGGTTCAGGGCGGTCTGACGCGCGCTCGGACTACCGCGATCGGCACCTTCCTCCCTCCGCTCGATCGGATCCTCCCGTACGGCAGTCGGCGTAGCGGCCGCAGTAGCATGCCCACCCGCACGCGAAGCGCATTAGCGTGCGGTGCCGCAACAGGAGGCACCATGCGATCCATCAACCGCACCGGATCGGTCAGTGGCACAGGGCTCGTCGTCGCCGCCCTCCTGGCGACGCTGGTCGCGCTGGCCTTCCCGATCTGGTCGTACGCGGACCGCGCCGGCACCGGTCTGGACTCCCTGAACGCGCAGAGCGTGCCGACCCGGTTCGGCCCGTTGTCGGCCCTGGACCGGGAGTTCGTCACCAAGGTGCGGCAGGCCGGGCTCTGGGAGCTGCCCGCGGGCCAGCAGGCCCAGGAACGCGGCACCACCGGGGCCGTACGGACGGCCGGCGAGCACCTCATCGAAGGGCACACGTTCCTGGACGCCCGGGTCCGCAACGTCGCCGCGCGGCTGGGCCTGGAGCTGCCCAACCAGCCCAGTCCGCAGCAGCGTCAGTGGCTGGACACGTTGAACGCGGCCCACGGCACGGAGTACGACCGGGACTTCGCGAACCTCCTGCGCGCGGCGCACGGCAAGGTCTTCGCCGTGGTCGCCCAGGTCCGCGCGAACACCCGCAACTCGCTCGTACGCGATCTCGCGGACGACGCGAACACCACCGTGCTCGACCACATCAAGGTCCTGGAGGCGACCGGCTACGTGGACTTCGACGCGCTGGCCCGGGACGCCGCGACCTCCGTCCCGGCCCCGCTCACCGCCTCCCCCGCGCCGCCCGGCCCGACGTCGTCGCCGCGCCCGCCGGTCCCGGTGACCGCGTCCCCGGGCCATCCGCTCCCACCTGCGGCCTCGCGCCCCAACCCGAGCACGACTCCATGAGGGTGCGTCAGAACGTCCGCCCGGCGCGCGACACCCACGAACCGGAACGTCTCATACCTGCAACGCTCCGTCCCGCACGGGGAACAGGGCTTGGCGTCCACCCGTCCCTTCGCATAGAAAAACGCCATGTTCTGGGTTCTTCTCCTGCTCCTGGCCTGGGTGGCGGCCGGCGTCTCCTGCACCCGCCTCTGTCTGGCCGCCGTCCACGCCGCGACGGCCGACACCGACGCGCCGCGCGGCCACGACCTCACGCTGTACGAGGCGGCCTTCCTGTCCGGCGGCCCGGCCCGGGTGGCCGATCTGACCCTGGTGTCGATGGCCCGGCAGCGTCGGCTGCTGCTCGCGCACACCGGCTGGGCGACGGTGGTGGACCCGCGCGGGCGCGACGACATGGAGCGCTCGGTCATCCGGGCCATCGGTCCGGAGGGCCAGTCCCGGATAGCGCCGGTGCGGGCGGCCGCGGCCGCCGCGGACTCGGTACGCCGTCTCGCCGACCGCCTGGTCGCGGCGGGCCTCGCCGTCCCCGACGGCGCCCGCACCACCGTCGCGGAGGGCGTCCGCCACGTCCGGGCCGCCGCCGTCGCGGTCCTCGCACTGGCCGTCGTGGCCCTGCTGCTGCCGTCCCAGGCCGCCGGGAGCGGGGTCCCGGTGGCCGTCTGGTTCGCCCTCCCGTTCATCCTGACGGTGAGCTGTCTCGCCATCGCCCGGTTCGAGGCGCACCCCTGCACCCGTTGGGCCTCCCCCGCCGGGCAACGGCTGCTGGGCACCCTGGCCCGGCACCCGGGCGAATCCGCGGACGACCGTACGTACCTCACCTCCGTGGCCGTGCGCGGCGTTCGCGCGGTCGGCGAGCCGGAGGTGCGCGCCGCCCTGGCGCACCGGGACCGCGGCGCCTGGCCGCAGGGGGCTCACGAGGGGGGCTGACGAGCCGCCAGGGGGGCGCATCGGGGTCATTGGCGCCGACACCGGCGGCCGGTGCTTTACTTCGCCAACTGCCCGACGAAACATCCTTTTTGTCGCTGCCGCGCGCTGAAGGGATTCGCGATGAGAGCTGCCGTCCTCCACGGAACCGCAGGGTCCTTGCTCCTGACGGGCCTCGTCGCCGCTCCGGCGGGTGGTACACCGGCCTGGCCCGGCGGCGCCGGTTCCGCGGAGGCGCGCGGTACCGCCGTCGCCGCCCAGCGCGCCGCGGCCGCCGGCATCCGCTTCGGCAAGTGCCCCGAGGTGGAACGCCTGCCGGGCAGCCTCCGGTGCGGCACGGTCACGGTGCCCCTCGACTACGCGCTCCCGGACGGCAAGCGGATCAAACTGACCGTCAGCCGCGTCAAGGCCACCGGCAAGGACCCGCACAACCCGAAGCGGAAGGTGCCGCGCCAGGGTGCCCTCGTCTACAACCCCGGTGGTCCGGGCGCCTCCGGCATGTACTTCCCGCTGATCGGGATGCTCCCCGAGTGGAAGCCGATCGGGGCGGCGTACGACCTCGTCGGCTACGCCCCGCGCGGCGTCGACCGCTCCGCGCCGCTCTCCTGCCGGGACCCGAAGCGCCGGCCGAAGACGTCGCTGCAGTCGCCCACGTTCCCGTCCGAGGCGTACAAGCGGGAACGGATCGCGGAGGCGAAGGCGTACGCCCGCGGCTGCGCCCTCCGTTCGGGATCCGCCCTGCGCCACTACAACTCGCTCAACAACGCCCGCGACCTGGACGTGCTGCGCGCCGCGCTCGGGGAGCCGAGGCTGACCTTCATGGGCGCGTCGTACGGGACGTACTACGGCTCGCTGTACGCGACGCTGTTCCCCTCGCACGTCCGCCGGATGGTGTTCGACTCGGCGGTGAACCCCGACCCCGGGAAGGTCTGGTACGGGAACAACCTCGACCAGTCGGCCGCCTTCGAGGTCCGCTGGGCGGACTTCCGCGCGTGGATGGCCCGGCACCACAAGGTGTACGGGCTCGGCCGGACGCCCGAGGAGGTGCTCCGTTCCTACGAGAGGGCGCGGGAGCGGCTCGGGGCCTCGCCCGCGGGCGGCACGGTGGGACCCGCGCAGTTGCAGGGCGCGTTCCTGCAGGCCGGGTACTTCGACGACTACTGGCCGCAGCGCGCGCTGGCGCTGTCGGCCTATCTGAAGGGTGACGCGAAGCCGCTGATCCAGGTGGCGGGACCGCATCCGGAGGCGGCCGCCGAGCAGGAGAACGGCAACGCGGTCTACACGGCCGTGGAGTGCAACGACGCGCCCTGGCCGACCGACTGGCGCGTCTGGGACCGCGACAACACCCGGCTCGCGCAGGTCGCGCCGTTCGAGACCTGGGACAACGTGTGGCTGAACCTGCCGTGCGCGTACTGGTCCGCGCCGCGCCAGAAGCCGCTCGACGTGCGGACGCTGCCCGGGGAACTGCCGCCGACCCTGATCCTGGCCGCCGAACGGGACGCGGCGACGCCGTACGAGGGCGCCCGGGAGTTGCAGCGGCGGCTGTGGGGCTCGGTGCTGGTCACCGAGAACGGCGCCGGCACCCACGGGATCGGGGGCGGCCCCAACAAGTGCGTGAACGGCTACCTGAACGCCTACCTGCTGGAGGGCAGGCTCCCCGAGCGGAGCGCGGCGTGCGCGCCGCACGCCGCGCCGAAGCCGCAGCCACCGGCCGGTGACACACGGAGCGGCGGGACCCCCGAGGACGCCAAGAGCGGCGCGGGCGCCGTGTCGTCGAAGACCTCCGGGCCCGCCGGCACCACGAAGGCGGTCCGGCAGGCTCCCTGACGGCGATCACGTGGAGCGAAGGCGGGCGTCCTCCCGAGGGCGCCCGCCTTCGTCGTGCGGGTCAGGCGAGGCCGGCGACCAGTTCGGCGAGGTCCTTGCGGCGGCCGGTGTAGAACGGGACCTCTTCGCGGACGTGCATCCGGGCCTCGGAGGCGCGCAGGTGGCGCATGAGGTCGACGATGCGGTACAGCTCGTCGGCCTCGAAGGCGAGGATCCACTCGTAGTCGCCGAGCGAGAACGAGGCGACCGTGTTCGCGCGCACGTCGGGGTAGCCGCGGGCCATCTTGCCGTGGTCCGCGAGCATCCGGCGGCGGTCCTCGTCGGCCAGCAGGTACCAGTCGTAGGAGCGCACGAAGGGGTAGACGCTGACGTAGTCGCGGGGCGTCTCGTCGGCGAGGAACGCCGGGATGTGCGAGCGGTTGAACTCGGCGGGCCGGTGCAGCGCCATGTTCGACCAGACCGGCTCCAGGGAGCGGCCCAGCTTCGTCCGGCGGAAGAGGTTGTACGCCTCCTGGAGCTGGTCGGCGGTCTCGGCGTGCCACCAGATCATGAGGTCGGCGTCGGCGCGCAGCCCCGACACGTCGTAGGTCCCGCGCACGGTGACGTCCTTCGCGGCGAGCTGGTCGAACAGCTCCTGGACCTCGTCGGCGTAACCGGCGCGGTCCTCGGGCAGCACGTCCTTCAGCCGGAAGACGGACCACAGGGTGTAGCGGATGGTCTCGTTGAGGTCCTTGGCCAGCTTGCCCTTGTTCGGGACCCTGCCGGACTCGGTGGTGGGGGCGTCGTCACTCATGGGGCTATTCTCCCGCTCCGCCGTGCAGGCTCTGCACCGGGGCGGCGCGCAGCGCGTCGAGGCCCTCGGTGTCGCCGCGGAGGCCGTCCACGGCCGCGTACGCGGACGCGATGCAGGCGGGGATCCCGACGCCGTCGTAGGCCGCGCCGCACACCACGAGGCCCGGGAGCCTTCCGACGTGGTCGCGGACGCGGGCCACGCGCGCGTGGTGACCGACGGGGTACTGGGGCAGTCCGTCGTCCCAGCGGGTCACGAGGGTCTCCACGGGGTCGGTGTCGAGCCCGGTCGCCTCGCGCAGATCGTGCCGGGACACCCGGACCAGGTCGGCGTCGGGCCGGCCGAGCACCTCCGTCTCGCCGTGGCGTCCGACGGAGGTGCGCAGGACCGTCAGGCCGGGGTTCCGGTCGGCGATCCAGCCCCACTTCCGGGAGGCGAAGGTGGCCGCCTTGATGGTGTGGCCGTCGACCGGCGGCACCAGGAAGCCGCTTCCCTCGGGGAGGGTGATGTCGGCGCTGCGGTAGGCGAGGGTCACCAGGGCCATCGACGCGTACTCCACGGCGGCCAGTTCGTCGGCGGCGGCGGGCGACTCGGCCCGCAGCAGCGCGGCGGCGGCCGGGGCGGGCAGCGCGAGGACGACGGCGTCGGCGTCCAGGACACGGTCCCCGGCGACGACGCGCCAGGCCGCGCGCGGCCGTCCACCGGTGGCCGGATCGGCCGCGGCGGTCCTGCGCAGCGCGGTCACCGGTGTCCCGGTGAGGATCTCGCCGCCGCGCGCCGTCACGGACTCGGCCACGGCGAGCGGCAGTCGGCCCACCCCGCCGTCGATGCCCATGAACACCGGGCCGGTCTGCCCGGCGGTGGCGGCCTTGGCCTGGATCTCGCGGACCGCCTCCGTGAGGGACGTGTGGCCGCGGGCGGCGGCGTACAGCTGGGGGACGGCGAGCCGCAGCGAGATGCGGTAGGCGTCGCCCGCGTACACGCCGCCGAGGAGGGGTTCGACGAGTCGGTCGACGACCTCGCGGCCGAGGCGTGCCGCCACGTACTCGCCCACGGCGATGTCGTCGCCCACCTCGGTGCGCGGCAGGTCCGCGTCCCGCTCGACGCGGCGCAGCCCCTCGTCGGAGAGGACCCCGGCGAGGGCGGAGGCGGTGCCGGGAACGCCCATGACGTGCCCCTTGGGCATGGGGATCAGGGCACCGCGGTTCCACAGGGAGGCCGTCGCGGTGGCGGGCGCCTGGAGGCGGTCGCCGAGTCCGACCTCGCGGGCGAGGTCCACGGCTTCCGGGCGGCGCGCCAGCATCGACTCGGCGCCGAGGTCCACGCGCGCGCCCGCGATCTCGCCGGGCAGCAGCTTGCCGCCGACGCGGTCCGACGCCTCCAGCACGGTGACGCGGGCGCCGCCCCCCAGGAGGCGGTGGGCGGCGGCCAGTCCCGCGATCCCCCCGCCGACGACGACGACGTGTCCCGAACCCGTGGAAGTGTCCTCTTCGCGCATGTCTCCACCCTCTCAGACTCCGCCGACGCCCCCGGAGGGGAGCCCGGTGTCCCGCGCGAGTCCGGACCGTGACCGCATCGGGACCGGAACACCCCAACGTCTCGTGCCGGTCCGGCGTCGAAGAAGCGTCAGTCGTCAAGACCTTGGGGGTAGGCCCGCATGCTCACACGCAGTTCCGGACGTCCGGCACGAGAGGTGCCGTCCGTCCCACCCATCTCACCCGCCCCGCCCGCTCCGTCCGTACGCACGGCCCGCCCGGCCCGGTTCATGGCGGGGATGTTCCTCGTCACCGCCCTCGCACTGGCGGGATGCGGTGCCGGCGACGCCGACGACTCGACGGGCGGCAGCGACAGGGGCTTCGCCCAGGACGCCGGGGACGCGAAGGCCGGCCCCGCGGAGCAGGCGGACTCGGGGGCGGCCGGGAGCGACGGCTCGGGCGGACGCAAGGCCGCCCCGCCCAAGGTGACCGTGAACCGCATCATCCGCACGGCCTCCCTGACCGTCGAGGTCAAGGAGGTGCCCGCGGCGCTGGACGACGCCCGGACCACCACCGAGAACGCCGGCGGCTACGTCGGCAACGAGACCACCACCCGCGACGGCAGGGGCCACGAGCGCACCCGCGTCGTCCTGCGGGTGCCCACCGAGCGGTACGACCAGGTGCTGGCCGATCTGGAGGGCACCGGCAAGGTGGTCGAGCGGACGGCCAAGGCGCAGGACGTCACCGACCAGGTCGTGGACGTGGAGAGCCGCCTCAAGTCGCAGCGCGCCAGCGTGATCCGGGTCCGCGAGCTGATGGACAAGGCGACCAAGCTCAGTGACGTGGTCGCTCTGGAAGGGGAGTTGAGCAGTCGGCAGGCCGACCTCGAGTCGCTGCTCGCCCAGCAGGCGTCGCTGAAGGACCGTACGAGCCTGGCCACGATCACTCTCTCGCTGTCCGAGACCCCGGTGAAGAAGGCCGCGAAGGAGGACGCGGACCCGGGCTTCCTGGACGCGCTCTCGGGCGGCTGGCACGTGCTGGTCACCGTGGTGCGCTGGCTGGCCCTGGCGATCGGCGCGCTCCTGCCCTTCGCGGCGGTCCTCGCCGTGATCGTCGCTGTCTGGACGTGGGTGGTGCGCCCCCGGCTGTCCCGCCGCCCGTCCCCGGCCGTCGCCCCGGCTCCGGTCCCGTCCCCGGCCCCGGCGGTCGCCCCGGGTCCGGCCGCCCCCGTTCCGGGCGCCCGTCCGGCTTCCGAGCCCGCCCCGGGAAGCGGGGGCGCGCCGCCGAAGGCCGCTCCGTCCCACCGCGGCGGGTCCGCGGAGCACGCCGAGGAGGAGTGAAGTGCCGGGCCCCCGTAGCGTGTTCGTATGAGTGTGATTCATGCGAGCGGCAGCGGCGGGGCCCGGGAACGACTGGTCGTCATCGGCGGTGACGCGGCGGGCATGTCCGCCGCGTCACAGGCGCGCCGACTGCGTGGTCCCGACGAGTTGGAGATCGTGGCGTTCGAACGGGGCCACTTCTCGTCGTACTCGGCGTGCGGCATCCCGTACTGGGTGGGGGGCGACGTCCCCGAACGCGACCGGCTGATCGCGCGGACGCCCGAGGAGCACCGGGGGCGCGCCATCGATCTGCGGATGCGTACGGAGGTCACGGAGATCGACGTCGCGGGCGCCCGGGTGCGTTCGCGGGAGCTGGACACCGGGGCCGAGGCGTGGACGTCGTACGACAGGCTCGTGATCGCGACCGGCGCGCGCCCGATCCGCCCCGATCTGCCGGGCATCGACGCGCCGGGCGTGCACGGCGTGCAGACCCTGGACGACGGGCAGGCCCTGCTCGACACCCTGGCGGCGGCCGGGGGCGGGCGCGCCGTGGTCGTCGGCGCGGGATACATCGGCGTGGAGATGGCCGAGGCCCTCGTGAAACGCGGGTTCGAGGTGACGGTCGTCAACCGCGGCAAGGAGCCCATGTCCACGCTCGACCCGGACATGGGCCGGCTGGTGCACACGGCCATGGAGGGCATGGGCATCACCATGGTCGACGACGCCGAGGTCATCCGGGTGCTCACCGACGACGAGGGGGCCTCCCCCGGGGGAGGGCGGGTCCGCGCGGTCGTCACGAAGGACGCCACGTACCCGGCGGACGTGGTGGTGCTCGGCATCGGGGTGCGCCCCGAGACGACGCTGGCCCGGGCGGCGGGACTGCCGCTGGGCGAACACGGCGGGCTGCTCACCGACCTGGCGATGCGGGTGCGCGGGCACGAGAACATCTGGGCGGGCGGCGACTGCGTGGAGGTCCTCGACCTGGTATCCGGCCGGGAACGGCACATCGCGCTGGGGACGCACGCGAACAAGCACGGGCAGGTGATCGGCTCCAACGTGGCCGGCGGGTACGCCACGTTCCCCGGTGTCGTCGGGACCGCGGTGAGCAAGGTCTGCGACCTGGAGATCGCCCGCACCGGGCTGCGCGAGAAGGACGCGCGGCGGGCCGGGCTGCGGTTCGAGGCGGTCACCGTCGAGTCGACCAGCCGGGCGGGCTACTACCCGGACGCCGCCCTCATGACGGTGAAGATGCTCGCGGAGCGCCGCACGGGGCGGCTGCTCGGCGTGCAGATCGTCGGCCGGGAGGGCGCGGCGAAGCGCGTGGACATCGCGGCCGTGGCGCTGACCGCGCGGATGACGGTGGAACAGATGACGGCGCTGGACCTGGGCTACGCGCCGCCCTTCTCACCGGTCTGGGACCCCGTCCTGGTGGCGGCCCGCAAGGCCGCGGCGAAGGTGCGCGACGGCGCCCCGTGAGAGACCCGGGAGAGCGGGGTGGCGGGGAGACCGGTCGCCGGGCGGGTGCGCGCCCGGTCGCCGGCCCGCGGCGGCCGGGGCGTCCGGACGGCGGCGGCCGGGGCGTCCGGACGGCGGCGGCCGGGGCGTCCGGACGGCGGCGGCCGGGGCGTCCGGACGGCGGCTAGGCCGACTCGTGCCCCGCGGTTCCGTTGATGCGGTCGATCGTCTGCCGGGTCTGCTCCGCGGGCGGCCGGGGCGGCAGCGAGGAGACCGAGGCCGCCGGGGTGACCGGGGGCGACGTCTGGGCGGGCTTCGCGTGCGCCGCGGAGCGGTTGGAACGCAGCCGATGGCTGACGGCCTCGTCCAGGGTCACGGGCCGCTGCAACCGGGCCGCGAGGCGTCCCGCCTCCTGGCCGAGCGTGGCGACGTCCTCCCAGGGGAGGTGCAGCACCAGGGCGATCTCCGCCTCGCCGTCGGGAAGGGCCTGCATCGGAGGAGTTGTCCGGTCGCTCATCGCCTGTCCTCACGTCTTCACGTCGTCGCGTCGAACCCGCGTCGCGGCGCGGGCGGTTGAGGATTCATACGGCCGTGGGGGCGGGTGTGTTCAGTGGGGCGCCGCATCGGCCGCCGGGCCCGACGCATCGTCCTCCCGGAGCCCGGTGGGCACGGATTCGCCCGGCACATCGGGGGCAGTACTTCCTCGTGGTCATTCCCGTCCATGACGTGAACCCGGTGCGGCGCACGCCCTATGCGACCTACGCGCTGATCGCCGCCAATGTCCTCGTGTTCCTCTACACCCCCGGCCTCGCGGGCTCGGTGGCCGGGGACAGCGCACTGTCGCAGCTGTGTCATCTGCACGCGTTCCTGGACCACTACGCCGCCGTACCGCAGGAACTGATCCACCATCGGATGCCCACGGTGGTGCCGACCGGTGAGGTCGGCGGCGGCGGGCCGCACGGGGCGGGGTGCGTGGTGGGCCCGCCGCACTACGACAAGTCGCCGCCCCTGTCGGTGTTCACGGCCATGTTCCTGCACGGGAGCTGGCTGCACCTGCTGGGCAACATGCTCTTCCTGCTGATCTTCGGCAACAACATCGAGGACCGCCTCGGACACGTGCGGTTCACGCTGTTCTACGGGGTGTGCGGTTTCGCGGCGGCGTACGGCTTCGCGCTGGTCAACGCGGAGTCGGGCGATCCGCTGATCGGCGCCTCCGGGGCGATCGCCGGGGTCCTCGGCGCCTATCTGGTGCTGTATCCGAGGGCCAGGGTCTGGGTGCTGGTCCCGTTCCTGGTGTTCCTGCCGCTGCGGCTGCCCGCGTGGCTCGTGCTGGGCTTCTGGTTCGTTCTCCAGGCGGCGTACTCGTCCGGCGCGGCCGTGCCCGCCGCGAGCACCGTGGCGTACGCGTCGCACGTGGTCGGCTTCCTCGCCGGCATGCTGCTGGCCTGGCCGCTGCGCCCCGGCACCCCGCCACCGCCCGAACCGCGCCGCCTGCTCTGGGGCAGACAGGCGCGGCACGGCTGGTGATCCGGGGGACGCGGAACCGGCCGAGGACCCGCTTCCGGCTGTTCCGGCGGTCCTCTTCGGTCCTAGCGGGCCGTCTGCGTGTGCACGTACTCCACGAGGCGGGTGAGCGCGTCGGGGTCCATGCTCGGCATGACGCCGTGCCCGAGGTTGAAGACGTGGCCCTCCAGACCGGCGGCGGCGGCGAGCACCTCGCGGGTCTTCGCCTCGACGGCCTCGGTGCTCGCGTACAGGACCGCGGGGTCGAGGTTGCCCTGGAGCGCCTTGCCGGGTCCGACGCGGCGGGCGGCCTCGTCGAGCGGGACGCGCCAGTCGACGCCGACGACGTCCGCGCCTGCCTCGCCCATGAGGCCGAGGAGTTCACCGGTGCCGACGCCGAAGTGGATGCGCGGCACGCCGTACGAGGCCACGGCGTCGAAGACCTTGACGGAGGCGGGCATCACCGAGCGGCGGTAGTCGGCGGGTGCCAGGGCTCCGACCCAGGAGTCGAAGAGCTGGACGGCGCTCGCGCCCGCCTCGATCTGCACCTTCAGGAACGCGGAGGTGATCTCGGCGAGACGGTCGAGCAGGTCGGCCCAGAGCTGCGGGTCGCTGTACATGAGCGACTTGGTGTGCTCGTGGTTCTTGGACGGGCCGCCCTCGACGAGGTAACTCGCGAGGGTGAAAGGCGCGCCCGCGAAACCGATGAGCGGCGTCTCGCCGAGCTCGGCCGTCAGGAGCCCGATCGCCTCGGTGACGTACCAGACGTCCTCGGGGGTCAGATCACGCAGTTGGGCCAGGTCGGCGCGGGTGCGGATCGGGTTCTGGACGACCGGGCCGACGCCCGGCTTGATGTCCAGGTCGACGCCGATGGCCTTCAGCGGGACGACGATGTCGCTGAAGTAGATCGCCGCGTCCACGCGGTGCCGGCGGACCGGCTGGAGGGTGATCTCGGCGACCAGCTCGGGCCGCATGCAGGACTCCAGCATGGGGACGCCCTCGCGCACCTTGAGGTACTCGGGCAGTGAGCGACCGGCCTGCCGCATGAACCACACGGGCGTGTGCGGCACAGGCTCGCGCCTGCACGCCTTGAGGAAGGCGGACTCGTACGTGGCTGTCGGCTGCTGCCCTGCGGGGCTGTGGTTGGCGCTCACGACCCAAAGTCTCCCACGGCTCACGGACACCACCGTCCCGGGCTCCGACGGGTCCGGCCGCCCCCGCTCCGGCGCACCCGGGCGGCCGGGTTCGCGCCGCTCGATCCGGACAGGGGTCCCACGCACGGGTGTCTCTCCCTGCGCGCGGGCTCCGTTCCCCTTAATCTTCCCGGCATGGCTGCGGCTCAGGGACGACTGTCGGACGGCGCTGGCGGAATGGACGACGCGAAGGGGGAGGACAGGAATGCGGCGGAGACGGACCCGTTGCCCTTCCGGGCGGCCGTCGACGCGCTGCGGGCCGCACGGCTGCGGCCGGACATCGAGATCGACCCGACGCGACCACCACAACGGCTGGCTCCGTACTCGTACGCGCTGGAGGCCGCCGTCGTCGCCGACGACGAGGATCTGGCCGACGGCCGCCTCGTCCTGCTGCACGACCCGGCCGGGCACGACGCCTGGCAGGGCTCGTTCCGGCTGGTGACCCTGGTCCGCGCGGAACTGGAACCCGAGATGGCGGCGGACCCGCTGCTTCCCGAGGTCTGCTGGTCGTGGCTGACCGACGCCCTCCAGGCCCGCGGTCTGTCGTACGGCGAGGCGAGCGGCACCGTCACGCGCGCGAGTTCGCACTACTTCGGCGGGCTCGCGGAGCGCCCGGCCGCCTCCCAGATCGAGATCCGCGCGTCGTGGACACCCCGGGAGGGCCGCGGCGGCGTCCCGGACACCGCCGCGCACCTCGCGGGCTGGTGCGACCTGCTGTGCCAGATCGCGGGGCTGCCGCCGGTGCCCCCGGGGGACGCCTCCGTGGTCACGCTGCCGCAGCGCCGGGGACCACAGTCCCGCTGACCCTCAGGAGGGCGCGCGCCGACGCGCGCGCCCTTTCCGTTTTCTTACCGGTCCCTTTGTCGATACGACCACTTTCGGCCGCGTATCGACGCGGAACGACTCGGTTCGATCTTCGGATGATCGATCGCGTGTCCGAATTGCACGGATTGTTACTCACCACATCGTGATCATTCTCTAAAGGTCCACGGGTTTGATGCCGAAGACGTCTGTGACCTTGAAAGCACAGTTCGTCCTGGCTCGCCCCCCAGAGCCGGTCCCCGTCCCCGCACCCCAGGAGGCCTGGTGTCCGTTCTCCTCGAGCAGCCCGCAAGCCTGGTCGCCTACCGCCCGAACAAGCCGACCGCCATGGTGGTCGTGGCCGACCCCCGGGTCCGCTCCACCGTCACCCGCCATCTGTGGGCGCTCGGAGTACGCGACGTCATCGAGGCGTCGTCCGTCGCGGAGGCCCGTCCCCGCATCGGCAATCCGCGCGACATCTGCGTCGCCGATGTCCATCTGCCGGATGGTTCCGGCCTCACCCTCCTGTCCGAAACCCGAGCCGCGGGCTGGCCCAACGGCCTCGCCCTCTCCGCCGCCGACGACATCGGAGCCGTGCGCAACGCCCTCGCGGGCGGTGTGAAGGGCTACGTCGTCACCGGCACCCGTACGAACGTCGGGCTCCCCACCCGGCCCGGCGCCGCACCCATCGGCTCGGCCGCCGCCCGTATGCACCGCCGCCCCCCGGGTGCCCCGAGCCACCCGGGCGGCTACCGCGAACTGTCCGGACGTGAGGTCGAGGTCCTGCGCCTGGTCGCGGAGGGCCAGTCGAACAAGGCCATCGGCGTCTCCATGGGCCTGTCCGCGCTGACCGTCAAGAGCCACCTGGCCCGCATCGCCCGCAAGCTCGGCACGGGCGACCGTGCCGGAATGGTCGCGGTGGCCCTGCGGACCGGAATCATCCACTGACCCCTCCCCGACACCACCCGCCCCTCCCCCACCCAGGCCCCCATCCCGGCCCCCTCCGCGCGCGTGAACCGGATCTTTCACTTGCCTGACTGGTTTACGACCCTCAGACGCCCGTCGACGGAACGTTCCGTCGACGGGCGTCTGTCATACACAGATACTCTTGACAGGTGACCGACGCCCAAGAGACCGCAGCAGACAGCTCACTGCGAACCACCGGAGGCGGCCCTCCGGACGACGTCGAACCGGCGCCGATCCCTTTGCTCGAGCCCCGGGAGGGCATTCCGCCCGTGATCGTGGACGAGGCCTCGCTCGCCGAGGTGATCGCCGCCTTCGCCGCCGGATCCGGCCCGGTGGCCGTCGACGCCGAACGCGCGTCCGGGTACCGATACGGCCAGCGCGCCTATCTCGTGCAACTGCGCCGCGAGGGCGCCGGCAGCGCGCTGATCGACCCCGTCGCCTGTCCCGACCTGTCGGGTCTGGGCGAGGCGATCTCCGGAGCCGAGTGGGTGCTGCACGCCGCCACCCAGGACCTGCCCTGCCTGCGGGAGATAGGCATGATCCCCGGCAGCCTCTTCGACACCGAGCTGGCCGGACGGCTGGCCGGGTTCCCCCGGGTGGGCCTCGGCGCCATGGTCGAGAGCGTGCTCGGCTTCACCCTGGAGAAGGGGCACTCCGCCGTCGACTGGTCGACGCGCCCGCTGCCCGACCCGTGGCTGCGCTACGCCGCGCTCGACGTGGAACTCCTCGTCGACCTGCGCGACGCCCTGGAGAAGGAGCTCGACCGGCAGGGCAAGCTGGACTGGGCCCGGCAGGAGTTCGACGCGATCGCGCAGGCCGAGCCCGCTCCGCCCCGCAAGGAACCCTGGCGCCGCACGTCCGGGATGCACAAGGTGCGCCGCCGCCGGCAGATGGCCGTCGTACGGGAGCTGTGGGAGACCCGCGACCGGGTCGCGCAGCGCCGGGACATCTCCCCGGGCAAGGTGCTCGGGGACGCGGCGATCGTCGAGGCGGCGCTGGCCGTCCCCGCCGATGTGCACGCCCTCGCCGCGCTGAACGGCTTCGGACACCGGATGGGCCGCCGTCAGCTGGAGCAGTGGCAGGACGCGGTCGAACGGGCGAAGGCACTGCCCGACGTGGAGCTGCCGCAGCCGGGCCAGCCGGTGACCGGACCGCCCCCGCCGCGGGCCTGGGCCGACAAGGACCCGGCCGCCGCGGCCCGGCTCTCGGCCGCGCGTAGCGCCGTGTCGGAGCTGGCCGAGCGGCTGAACATGCCGCAGGAGAACCTGATCACCCCGGACACCGTGCGCCGCGTGTGCTGGGAACCGCCCGCCGAACCGGACACGCGGTCCGTGGGCGCCGCGCTCACCGGTTTCGGAGCCCGGCCCTGGCAGGTCGAGCTGGTCACGCCGGTGCTGGTGACCGCGCTGTCCCTCAAGACCGACTAGAGAACCACCCCGTCCCGGCGGCCGCGACGCGGCCGCCGGTCGACGTGAGGCGCGCGGCGGCATCCTTTCGCGAGGATGCCGCCGCGTTCCGGTTCCGGCCTCCGGTCGGGAACCCGCTGCCGACGGGGTCCCGGTGACGGGCATGGCGGCCGTGACGAGTGGGGTCACCGGAGGCCCGCCCGCCTCCCGCGGCTCCCCCGTTTACTCCGAACGGGGCTTCGGAGCGGATCCGGCACGTCGAGTTCGCGCCAAGATCCGCCCGTCGGGCCCCGGTCCGCGTCAGTCTTCCGGATGTGACCTTCGCCGCTCCCGCCCTCGGGACTGGGCAGGTTGGTTACTCGTAAGTAGCATGGGTGCTGAGCGCGCGCTCAGGCGTGTCCGCGCAGCAGTGCCATCCCGCATCTGGAGGAGAGCCATCGTGCCTCGTACCGTCAGGGACGTCGTCTTCGTCGACGGCGTCCGCACCCCGTTCGGCAAGGCGGGCCCGAAGGGCATCTACCACGAGACCCGCGCCGACGACCTCGTCGTGAAGGCCATCCGGGAGCTGCTGCGCCGCAACCCCGGTCTTGACCCCGCGAAGATCGACGAGGTCGCCATCGCGGCGACCACGCAGATCGGTGACCAGGGCCTGACCCTGGGCCGCACGGCCGGCATCCTCGCCGGGCTCCCCCAGTCGGTCCCCGGCTACTCCATCGACCGCATGTGCGCCGGCGCCCTGACCGCCGTCACCGCGACCGCGGGCTCGATCGCCTTCGGCGCGTACGACGCCGTCATCGCCGGTGGCGTCGAGCACATGGGGCGCCACCCCATGGGCGAGGGCGTGGACCCGAACCCGCGGTTCGTCAGCGAGAAGCTGGTCGACGAGTCCGCCCTGTTCATGGGCATGACCGCCGAGAACCTGCACGACCGCTACCCCACCATCACCAAGCGCCGCGCCGACGAGTACGCCGTGCGCTCGCAGGAGAAGGCCGCCAAGGCGTACGCCAACGGCAAGATCCAGCAGGACCTGGTGCCGATCTCGGTGCGCAACACCAACGCGGCCGCCGGTGAGACCGGCTGGGGCCTGGTCACCGCCGACGAGCCGATGCGTCCGGGCACCACGCTGGAGAACCTGTCCGGCCTGAAGACCCCGTTCCGCGTCCACGGCCGCGTCACGGCCGGTAACGCGGCCGGTCTGAACGACGGCGCGACCGCGTCGATCCTCGCCTCCGAGGACTTCGCCCGCGAGAACGACCTGCCGGTCAAGATGCGTCTGGTCTCGTACGCCTTCGCGGGCGTCGAGCCGGAGGTCATGGGCTACGGCCCGATCCCGGCCACCGAGAAGGCCCTCGCCAAGGCCGGCCTGTCGATCGAGGACATCAACCTCTTCGAGATCAACGAGGCCTTCGCCGTCCAGGTGCTCGCCTTCCTGGAGCACTACGGCATCGCCGACGACGACGCCCGCGTCAACCAGTACGGCGGCGCCATCGCGTACGGCCACCCGCTCGCCTCCTCCGGCGTCCGTCTGATGACGCAGCTGGCCCGCCAGTTCGAGGAGCAGCCGGAGGTCCGCTACGGCCTGACGACCATGTGCGTCGGCTTCGGCATGGGCGCCACGGTCATCTGGGAGAACCCGCACCACAAGGACGCCGGAGGCGACAAGTGAGCACAGCTGAACTCCTCAAGGGAGCGGCCGAGCTGTTCCCCGACGAGGTCGTGACGTCCGCGAACGTACGCCACCTCGACCTGCCGTTCGGTGCGGGGCGCTTCGCGCTCATCACGCTGGACAACGGCTTCGACCACACCAAGCCGACCACCTTCGGCCCGGCGTCGCTGGCGAACCTCGACACGGCCATCGACCAGGTCGAGCGGGAGGCCGCGGCCGGCGAGATCGTCGGCATCGGTGTCACCGGCAAGCCGTTCATCTTCGCGGTCGGCGCCGACCTCAAGGGTGTCGAGCTGCTCAAGGAGCACGACGACGCGCTCGCCATCGGCAAGGGCGGCCACGAGGTCTTCAAGCGCCTGTCGGGCCTCGCGGTCCCGACCTTCGCGTACTACAACGGCGCGGCGATGGGCGGTGGCGTCGAGGTCGGTCTGCACTGCTCCTACCGGACCGTCTCCGCGGCCCTGCCGGCCTTCTCGCTGCCCGAGGTCTTCCTCGGTCTGGTCCCCGGCTGGGGCGGCTGCACGATCCTGCCGAACCTGATCGGCGCCGACAAGGCCGTCTCGGTGATCATCGAGAACTCGCTCAACCAGAACAAGCAGCTCAAGGGCGGTCAGGTCTACGACCTCGGTATCGCCGACGCGCTCTTCGAGGGCGCCGACTTCCTGGAGCAGTCGCTGCTCTGGACGGCCGCCGTCCTCAAGGGCGAGATCGCCATCGAGCGCCCGGCGATCGACCGCGGCGAGGCCTGGGACCAGGCCGTCGCGCGGGGCCGTGCCATCGCCGACGGCAAGGTGCACGGGGCCGCCCCGGCCGCCTACCGCGCGCTGGACATCATCGCCGAGGCCAAGGACGGAGACCTGCAGAAGGGCTTCGACGCCGAGGACGTGGCGCTCGCCGACCTGATCATGGGTGGCGAACTGCGCTCCGGCATCTACGCCTTCAACCTGGTCCAGAAGCGCGGCAAGCGCCCGGCGGGTGCGCCGGACAAGTCGCTCGCGCGTCCGGTCACCAAGGTCGGCGTCGTGGGCGCGGGCCTGATGGCCTCGCAGCTGGCGCTGCTCTTCCTGCGCCGCCTGGAGGTCCCGGTCGTCCTCACGGACATCGACCAGGAGCGCGTCGACAAGGGTGTGGGCTACGTCCACGCCGAGATCGACAAGCTGCTGCTCAAGGGCCGCGTCAACCAGGACAAGGCCAACCGCCTCAAGGCCCTGGTCTCCGGTGTGCTGGACAAGGCCGAGGGCTTCTCCGACGCCGACTTCGTCATCGAGGCCGTCTTCGAGGAGATCGGCGTCAAGCAGCAGGTGTTCGCGGAGGTCGAGGCGGTCGCCCCGGCGCACGCGATCTTCGCCACCAACACCTCCTCGCTGTCGGTCACCGAGATGGCCTCGAAGCTGAAGAACCCCGAGCGGGTCGTCGGCTTCCACTTCTTCAACCCGGTCGCGATCCTCCCGCTCCTGGAGATCGTGCGCGGCGAGCAGACCGACGACGCCTCGCTGGCCACGGCGTTCGCCGTCGCCAAGAAGCTGAAGAAGACCGCGGTCCTCACCAAGGACGCCCCGGCGTTCGTCGTGAACCGCATCCTGACCCGCTTCATGGGCGAGATCCAGAACGTCATCGACGAGGGCACCTCGGTCGAGGTCGCCGAGAAGGCCATCGAGCCGCTCGGCCTGCCGATGTCGCCGCTGGTGCTCCTGGAGCTGGTCGGTCCCGCGATCGGCCTGCACGTCTCGGAGACCCTCAACCGGGCCTTCCCGGACCGCTTCACGGTCTCCCCGAACCTCGCGGCCGTCGTCAAGGCGGGCAAGCGCGGCTTCTACGTCTACTCCGCCGAGAACGGCTTCAAGCCGGAGCTGGACCCCGAGGTCGCGGCTCTCCTCAAGCAGGGCGACGTCGTCCTGACCGAGGAGCAGGTGCGGGACCGGGTCCTCGACGCGGTGGCCCAGGAGATCGGCCTCATGCTGGACGAGGGCGTCGTCGCCGAGGCCCAGGACATCGACCTCTGCCTGATCACCGGCGCCGGCTGGCCCTTCCACCTGGGCGGCATCACGCCGTACCTGGACCGTGAGGGTGTCTCCGAGCGGGTGACCGGCAAGCGGTTCCTGGCGGCCGGCGTCGCCAGCGTCCCGGCGTAACGCTCCACCGAGTCACGAAGGTGCCCCGCACGCCGAGTCGGCGTGCGGGGCACCTTCGTGTTCCCGGGGCTCCGCCCCGGACCGCGCTCCTGGAATCGCCGGAGGGGCTGACCGCCTTCCCGTCCCGCGACGACAGGATCAGACGGTGCGCCACGCCTCCAGGGCGATCCCCGGTTCGTCCTTGCGGCGGGTGACCCGGAGTTCGCCGGTGCCGGGGGCGAGCGTCGCGGCCACCACCCGGCCCTCCTCGTCCTCCGCCAGCGACACCAGTGCGTCGGCGGGGAGTTCGGGACCCGACTCCGTCCACCACGCGCCCGCCGACTCGTCCTCGGTCGGGTAGGCGGCGAAGCCCACCCGCCCGCTCGTCGCGCGCTGGGCGAGCAACGTGCAGTCGTGGCCCTCCAGTCGGCAGCGGATGACGCAGACGGGACCCGGGCCGGCCGAGGCCAGGAGCACCACGGGCTTGGTGCCGGGACGCCAGGCGCACACATCGCCCGCGTCGTCGGTGAAGTAGAGCGTGGTGGCGTCCCCGGAGGTCGCGAGCGCGCGCAGGGTGCCCGGCCGGACCGGCGCCTCGAGGGCCTCGTCCAGGACGGGCGGCTCGCCCGCCTTCTCCTGGCGCCAGTGCAGAACGCCGCCCGGGACGGCCGCGTACAGCTCGACCAGGCCGGACATCCCGGTCACCGCCGCCAAGTCCCCTTGGACGTCATGCCCCTTGAGGTCGCGCCAGGGCCCCCAGCCGCCCTTCTCCTTCTGGCCGATCATGCTCACCCCGCCGCTCTTGTTGCGGACGAAGACATGGGCGCGGCCCACCGCGTCGACCGCGACGGCCGGGTTGCCCGTACGGCCCCCGGTGCGGTCGGGGTGACCGATCGCATGCCAGTCGAGCGCGGAGAGGTCCGGCCGGTAGTGGGTCGAGTGGACGAGGCCCGACTCCTCCCGGACCGTCGGCCGCCAGGAGACCAGGTGGGTGTAGCGATCGGTTCCCTGCCCCAGGGCCATGACGGAGTGCAGGCGTTGGGTACCGCCCACGATGCGCGGAGGGTCCCAGGGACCGCCGGGCCCGCGCTCGGCCCGGCAGTGGACGACAGCCTCCGACAGCAGGTACGCACTGAGCCTGCCGTCGCGGCCACGTATGAGCCAGTCGACGTTCACCGGTTCACCTTAATCGGGGGCGAGCCGCTCACCGAGGCCCGCCCCAGTACCGGTCAGCCGCCGACACCGCCTCGGTCGTCACGCGCCCTCGGCCGAGGGCGATCTGGCACGGTGAGGGCATGACGACTCTGCTCATCGTGGACGGCGCCAACGTGGTCGGGTCCGTACCGGACGGCTGGTGGCGCGACCGCCGCGGGGCCGCCGAACGGCTCAGGGACGCCCTGACGGAATTCGCCGAACGGGGCCTGCCCGAGCACCCCGGCCCCCTGGAGATCGTCCTCGTGGTGGAGGGCGCGGCACGCGGGGTGGCCGCCGTCCCGGGGGTCCGTGTCGACGAGGCGCCGGGCAGCGGCGACGACCGTGTGGTGGAACTGGTGGCCGGGGCGCCGGGCAGGCCCCGGCTGGTGGTCACCGCCGATCGCGAGCTGCGGCGCCGCGTGGGCGAACTGGGCGCCGAGGTCACGGGTCCGCGCACGGTGCGCCCCGGCCCTGACCGTCGGCCCTGACCCGTCGGCGCGGACCGTCGGCGCGGACAGGCCGCGGGCCCCGCGGTCCCCGGCTGAGCGGGGTGCACGGGGCCCGGGCACGGAGCGGGTACGTCAGCCGACGGCGCCGCCGGGCGGGTTCTCGATCCCTCCCCGCGTCGTCTCCTCGTGGCGGCCGAGGCGGCTGTGGCCTCGTCCGTAGAGGAAGTAGACGACGATGCCGATGACCATCCAGATCGCGAACCGCAGCCAGGTCTCCGCGGGCAGGTTCAGCATCAGCCACAGCGTCGCGAGCACCGACAGGAGCGGCACCCACGGCACCAGCGGGGTGCGGAAGGACCGGTGCAGGTCGGGGCGGGTGTGACGCAGGACGACCACGCCGACGGCGACCACGACGAAGGCGAAGAGCGTGCCGATGTTGACCAGTTCGGCCAGCTCGCTGAGGCTGGTGAAACCGGCCAGGATCGCGATGATCACACCGAGCAGGATCGTCGGCCGGTGCGGGGTGCGGAACCTCGGGTGGACGCGGGAGAAGAACCGCGGCAGGAGTCCGTCGCGGCTCATCGCGAAGAAGACACGGGTCTGGCCGAGCAGCAGGATCATGCAGACCGTGGTCAGTCCGACGGCGGCGCCGAAGCTGATGAAGCCCGCGTACCAGGGGTGCCCCGTGGCCTTGAACGCGTCGGCGAGCGGGGCGTCGATGGACAGTTCGGTGTACTTCTGCATGCCGGTGACCACGATCGACACGAGGACGTAGAGCGTGGTGCAGATGATGAGCGAGCCGAGGATGCCGCGGGGCATGTCCCGCTGCGGGTTCTTCGTCTCCTCGGCGGCCGTGGCGACCACGTCGAAGCCGATGAAGGCGAAGAACACGACGGAGGCCGCGGTGAAGATGCCCATCACGCCGAAGTTGGTCGGCGCCCAGCCGAACATCAGCTGGATCAGGGGGGACTTGATGCCGCTGCCCGCCTCCACCGCCTGGGCCGGGGGGATGAACGGCTTGTAGTTGTCGCCCTCGATGAAGAAGGCGCCCGCGATGATCACGACCAGGACGACGGTGACCTTGATCGCGACGACCAGGGTGGTGATCCGGGCGGAGAGCTTCACGCCGACGACGAGGATGGCGGTGAGGACCAGCACCAGCGCGGCGGCGAGGATGTCGAAGCCGAACCCGTCGGCCCCCTCGCGCCCGCTGAGCGACGCGGGCATGTGCCAGCCCGCGTTGTCCATCAGCGAGCGCACGTAGCCGGACCAGCCGACGGCGACCACCGCCGTGCCGAGCGCGAACTCCAGGACCAGGTCCCAGCCGATGATCCAGGCGGGCAGCTCGCCCAGGGAGGCGTACGAGAACGTGTACGCGGAACCGGCGACCGGGACGGTGGAGGCGAACTCCGCGTAGCACAGGGCGGCCAGACCGCAGGCGACACCCGCGGCGACGAAGGCCAGCGAGACCCCCGGCCCCGCGTTCTCCTTGGCGACCTTTCCGGTGAGGACGAAGATGCCGGTGCCGATGATGACGCCGACGCCGAACACGGTGAGGTCCAGAGCGGACAGCGACTTCTTGAGTGCGTGCTCCGGCTCCTCAGTGTCCAAGATCGATTGTTCGACCCTTTTCGTCCTGAAGAGGGTGTTGCCCACGGCCGTACCTCCCACGTTTGTCGTCCTCGACATGATCGAGAGGGCAGGTTCCACGTGTGCCCCGACGCGGCCCGGTTCACGCGGATGGGCCGGTTTCACCACCCGTACAGGGTGCTGAAACCGGCCCATCGGCCCAGAGTCCCCGGTCGGCCGCCGGGGGTCGCGTCGGTCGGAGTGTCAGTCGCGCGCGGGCTCCACCGCGTCCACGGCCTGCACGGCGCTGTGGTCGTACCGGCCGTCGAACTTGGCGACGAGGCCGGTGACCTGCCGGGCGATGTCCGGTGCCGTCAGGCCGATCTCCGCCATGACCTCCGCGCGGGAGGCGTGGTCGAGGAAGCGGGGCGGGATGCCGAAGTCGCGCAGCGGGACGTCGACGCCCGCGTCGCGCAGGGCCTGCGCGATCGCCGAGCCGACACCGCCGACCCGGGAGTTGTCCTCGACGGTGACGACCACCCGGTGCCGCTCGGCGAGCGGGGCCATGGCCTCGTCGACCGGCTTGACCCAGCGCGGGTCCACGACGGTCGTCGAGATGCCCTGCCGGTCCAGGAGGGTGGCGATCTCCAGGCACATCGGGGCGAGCGCGCCGACGGAGACCAGCAGCACGTCCGGCGTGTCGGTGCCCGGCTCCCGCAGGACGTCCATGCCGCCGATCCGGCCCACGGCGGGGACGGCCGGGCCGACCGCGCCCTTGGAGAAGCGCACCACGGTGGGCGCGTCCTTCACCTCGACGGCCTCGCGCAGCTGGGCGCGGACCTGGTCGGCGTCGCGCGGTGCCGCGAGCCTGAGGCCCGGGACGACCTGGAGGATCGACATGTCCCACATGCCGTTGTGCGAGGCGCCGTCGGTGCCCGTGACGCCCGCGCGGTCCAGGACGAAGGTGACGCCGCACTTGTGCAGGGCCACGTCCATCAGGACCTGGTCGAAGGCGCGGTTGAGGAAGGTCGCGTAGACGGCGAAGACGGGGTGCACCCCGCCGGTGGCGAGGCCCGCCGCGGAGACGGCGGCGTGCTGCTCGGCGATGCCGACGTCGTACACCCGGTCGGGGAACGCCTTGGCGAACCGGTCGAGGCCGACCGGCTGGAGCATCGCGGCGGTGATCGCGACGATGTCCTCGCGCTCCTTGCCGAGCTCGACCATCTCCTCGCCGAAGACGGAGGTCCAGTCGGCGCCGGAGGAGGCGATCGGCAGGCCGGTGTCCGGGTGGATCTTGCCGACGGCGTGGAAGCGGTCCGCCTCGTCCTGGAGGGCGGGTTGGTAGCCGCGGCCCTTCTCGGTGAGGCAGTGCACGATGACCGGGCCGCCGAAGCGCTTGGCGCGGGCCAGAGCCGACTCCAGGGCCTCGATGTCGTGGCCGTCGATCGGGCCGACGTACTTCAGGCCGAGGTCCTCGAACATGCCCTGCGGGGCGATGAAGTCCTTCAGGCCCTTCTTCGCGCCGTGCAGGGTCTCGTAGAGGGGCTTGCCCACGACCGGGGTGCGCTCCAGGAAGTCCTTGCCGCGCGCCAGGAAGCGTTCGTAGCCGTCGGTGGTGCGCAGGGTCGCCAGGTGGTTCGCCAGACCGCCGATGGTCGGCGCGTACGAACGCTCGTTGTCGTTGACGACGATGACCAGCGGCCGGTCCTTGGCGTCGGCGATGTTGTTCAGCGCCTCCCAGGCCATGCCGCCGGTGAGGGCGCCGTCACCGATGACGGCGACCACGTGGTCGTTCCTGCCGAGGACCTCGTTCGCCTTCGCCAGGCCGTCGGCCCAGCCGAGGACCGTGGAGGCGTGCGAGTTCTCGATGACGTCGTGCTCGGACTCGGCCTGTGAGGGGTAGCCGGACAGGCCGCCCTTCATCTTCAGCCGGGAGAAGTCCTGGCGGCCCGTGAGCAGCTTGTGGACGTAGGACTGGTGGCCCGTGTCCCACAGGACCCTGTCCTTGGGCGACTCGAAGACGCGGTGCAGAGCGATGGTCAGCTCCACGACACCGAGGTTGGGGCCGAGGTGGCCGCCGGTCTTGGAGACCGCGTCGACGAGGAAGGTCCTGATCTCGCCGGCGAGCTGGTCCAGCTGCTCCAGGCTGAGCCGGTCCAGATCGCGCGGTCCCCTGATGCGGGTCAGCAGCGGCACCCGTGCCTCCTTGCAGTAGAGCTGTTGCCGGGCTTGGTCGAGTCTAATGTTCCGTCTTCGCGGGCGCGGCCCGGGTCCGGCGTTGTACGCCACCCGGTCGGCCCACCCGGACGGGAACGGGTGTACGGGTCCGGACGTGACTGTGCCCGGCGCCGCCATTGGCGCCGGGCACAGGGTCTTTCACAGGAGCGCCACCGCGGAGTGCCGTGGCGCGTCCCGCGGGGTGTTACGCGCGGCCGGAGGCCTTCTGGCTCTTGCGCGACACGGAGTCGATGACGACCGCGCCGAGCAGGACCGCGCCGGTGATCATGTACTGGATGGACGTGTTCATGTTGAGCAGGTCCAGGCCGGTCTGGATCGACTGGATGACCAGCATGCCCAGGAGGGCCGACCAAACGTTTCCGCGCCCACCGAAGAGGCTCGTACCACCGATGACGGCCGCCGCGATGGCGAGCATCAGGGTGTTGCCGCCACCGGCGTTCAGCGTGGCGCTCGCGGTCTGGCCGGCGAAGAACATACCGCCGACCGCCGCGAAGCCGCCGGAGATGGCGAACACGGAGATACGGACCATGGACACGCTGATACCGGCACGACGGGCCGCCTCGATGCCACCGCCGACGGCGAAGATCTTCCGGCCGTACGTCGTACGACGCAGGATGAAGTCGACGACCACCAGGGAGGCGAGGAAGATCACCAGGGCGTTGGAGACACCGGAGGCGTTGTTCAGCACGACGGCGGCGGCGATGGACACCACGGCGAGCGCGCCGACGCGCAGCACGATCTCACTGGTGGGCCGGAAGGGCACACCGGCGGCCTTGCGGCGGCGCTGGTCGATGAACGAACCCACCAGCATCGACAGGACACCGAGGCCGGCCAGCAGGTAGGCGCCGATGACGGCCTGGTCCATGAAGAACGAGCTCTGGCCGAGCAGGTGCACCGGGCCGGTCTCGCCCGGGATGTTGATGGTGCCGGCCGAACCGAGCAGCCACAGCATCAGGCCGTTCCAGCCGAGGAAGCCGGCCAGCGTCACGACGAAGGCGGGCACGCCGATCCTGGCGAAGAACCAGCCCTGCAACGCGCCGATGACCGCACCGGTCACGATGGCCAGGACCAGGGCCAGCCAGGCGTTCACGCCGTG
This sequence comes from Streptomyces sp. NPDC002580, assembly GCF_042889485.1. Taxonomy (NCBI): domain Bacteria; kingdom Bacillati; phylum Actinomycetota; class Actinomycetes; order Kitasatosporales; family Streptomycetaceae; genus Streptomyces; species Streptomyces sp. NPDC002580. Next base: position 566,285 of record NZ_JBIAQZ010000004.1, read on the forward strand.
GTTGACGACGACGACCGCGAAGATCGTGGAGGCCAGTCCGCTGACGGAGCCGACGGAGAGGTCGATCTCGCCGAGCAGCAGCACGAACACCAGGCCGATGGCGAGCATGCCGGTGGCCGAGAGGTAGTAGCTGATGTTCGACAGGTTGTCGGCGCTCAGGAACCGGTCGTTCTGCAGCTGGAAGATCGTCCAGATGACGATCAGGCCGATGAAGACCGGGAGCGAGCCCAGCTCGCCACCCTTGATCTTGCGCTTGAACTCGGTGATGTAGCCCTTGAGGCCCTCTTCACGGACCAGCAGACGCGGGTCCACGACGGCCACGGGAGCGGCAGTGGGGTCGTCGGCGGGAGCCACCGTGTTCTGGTGCTCCACCTCGGCCTCCGCCTTGGAAACCTTCGACGTGTCGCTCACTTTGCGGCCTCCGTGTTGCGACGCCCGGCACGACGGGTCACGGCGTTTTCCGTGGCTCCGGTGATCGCGGCGATGATCTCTTCGTGGCTGGTGTCCTTCACGGAGAAGGAGCCGTTGTTCTTGCCCAGACGCAGGACGGCGACGGTGTCCGCGACGGCCTTCACGTCGGCCATGTTGTGGCTGATGAGAATGACACCGAGGTTGCGCTCGCGCAGTCGCTCGACCAGGTCGAGGACCTGCGCGGTCTGCTCGACGCCGAGAGCGGCGGTCGGCTCGTCGAGGATGACGACCTTGGGGTCACCGATGAGGGCGCGGGCGATCGCGACGACCTGGCGCTGACCGCCGGAAAGGCTCGCGATCGGGATGCGCACGCTCGGGATGCGGATGGAGAGCGTGCTCAGGAGCTCGCGCGCCTTCTGCTCCATCGTGACCTCGTCGATGACGCCGCGGTGCAGCAGCTCGCGACCGAGGTAGAGGTTGCCGACCACGTCGAGGTTGTCGCACAGCGCGAGGTCCTGGTAGACGGTCGCGACGCCGAGTCCCTGGGCGTCGTGCGGCTTGTTGATGCTGACGGGCTGACCGTCCCACTCGATGACGCCCTCATCGATGGGGTGGACACCCGCGATCGTCTTGACCAGCGTGGACTTTCCCGCGCCGTTGTCGCCCACCAGGGCGACCACTTCTCCGGGGTGGACCTCCAGCTCAACATCGGTGAGTGCCTGCACAGCACCGAATCGCTTGGAGACTCCGCGCAACGCCAGCACGGGCGTAGCGGACACGTGAACCATCTCCTTCGCCGCCTGACCGGCGGGGATGCCCGCGCTCGAACTACAGGCGCGGAGGGATGTGCGAAATGCACAAGGTTTACAAGATGAACATGCGCGAATCCGTCACATTTCGCAACGGTTCCATCCGACGCCCGCCCCGCAGCGGGGTTTGAAGGTGGGGCAGGCGTCGGACAGGTTCGCGAGACCGCCGGGCGGTCGTGAATCGGGCGGCCACCCGTCGTGCGGGTGGTCGCCCGAGTCGATCGTGCTTACTTCAGGCCGGCAGCGGCGCAGGCCTTGGCGTAGTCAGCGGTGCAGATGTCGGAGACCTTGTAGAGGCCGTCCTTGACCACCGTGTCGTTGATGTTCGCCTTGGTGACCGAGACCGGGACCAGGAGCTGCGAGGGCACCTTGTCGCCGGAGCCGCTGGTCAGCGTCTGGGTGGCCAGGGACTTGATGTCCTTGCTCTCCAGCAGGTTGACCGCGAGCTGGGCGGCGGCGTCCGCCTCCGGCTTGAAGGCCTTGTAGACGGTGGAGGACTGGGTGCCGGCGACGATGCGCTGGATACCCGCGAGCTCCGCGTCCTGACCCGTCAGCGGGATGCCACTGATCTTCGCACCCTTGAGGACGGTCGCGATACCACCGGCCATGCCGTCGTTGGCGGAGTAGACGCCGGCGATGTTCTTGGCGCCGAGCTGCGTGATGGCAGCGGTCATCTTCTGGGCGGCGACGGTGTCCTTCCAGAGGCCGGACTGCTCGTAGGCGATGTCGACCTTGCCGTCGAGGGCCTTGTGGGCACCCGCCTTGAACTGACCGGCGTTCGGGTCGGCGTCGTCACCGTTGATCATGACGATCTTCGACTTCTTGGTCGCCTTGTCACCGAGCGAGGTGAGGAGCGCCTCGCCCTGGAGCTCGCCGACCTTCTGGTTGTCGAAGGAGACGTAGGCCGAGACCGGACCCTGGGCGAGGCGGTCGTACGCGATGACCTTGATGCCCTTGTCGACCGCGGTCTTGATCGAAGACTTGATGGCGGCCGAGTCCTGGGCGCTGATCACGAGGACCTTGACGCCCTGGGTGATCATGGTGCTGACCTGCTGCGCCTGCTTGGCGGCGTCACCGGCGGCGTTCGCGTACTGGACCTTGCAGTCCGAGCACAGCTCCTTGACCTTCGCCTCGAAGAGCGGGTGGTCGAACTTCTCGTAGCGCGCGGTGACGCTGTCGGGGAGCAGGAGACCGATGGTCTTGCTGCCGCCCGCGGAGGAGCTGCTGCTGCTGTCGGAGTCCTTGTCGCCGGCCTTGCCACAGGCGGCCACCGAAAGGGCCATGGAAACAGCGGCGGTACCGATGACGACTCTACGCATCGTGGTGTTCATTGGTGGTGCCTCCCTGACAGGGCCGCAACGCTGCGGCCGAGGTGGTTTGGAGTCAACTCGGCCGCAGGTTCGACGTCAAGAAGTAAATACTTAACGGGTTGGCAACAGCGTGTTTCGTTCTCTAAGTGAAGGCAGGCGAAACAGCGGTCAGCGAACCATCCAAAAGGGTCGAATCGCCCATCTCACTGAGTGCGAGAGCGAGCGCGCCGAGCACCTCCGCACGGCCGCCAAGCGCCCCTGGCAGCACCGAGAGCTGACGCGCGGCGCTGGGGATCGCGTAGCGGCCGACAGACTCCCTGATGGGCCCGAGAACGAGCTCACCGGCCTCGGCGAGATCGCCGCCCAGGACCACCCGGCTCGGGTTCAGCAAATTACAGAGGTTCGCGACTCCACTTCCGATGTGTCGGCCGACGTCGGCGATCACCCGACGGCAGCCCGGGTCACCGTCCCGCGCCAGCCTGACCACGCCCTCCATGGTCAGATCGGTACCATGACTGGACTGGAGGAGCGGCAGCACATAGCGCGCCGCCGCGAAGGTCTCCAAGCAGCCGCGGTTGCCGCAACGACAGACGGGGCCGGATTCATCGAGTGTAATATGCCCGATTTCTCCCGCCGTGCCACCGGGGCCGCGATAGATCTTGCCCTCTATCACCAGCCCGGCTCCCACACCGCTGGCGACCTTGATGTACGCGAGGTCCCTGACCCCTCGGCCACTGCCCCAGACCATCTCGCCGAGCGCGCCCAGATTGGCGTCGTTGTCCACGTACACCGGCACGCCGAGCCGCCCCCGCAGCTCCTCGGCGGGCCTGGCGCCGGTCCAGCCCGGCAGGATCGACGTGGACCCCAGAGTGCCCGATTCAACGTCGATGGGGCCCGGCACGCCGAGCCCCACACCCGCGATCTTCGAACGGTCCACACCGGTCGCCGCGATCAGGCGGTTGACCAGCTCCTCGGCGCGGTCGAAGCCCTGCGCGGCGGAGGCGTCCACGTCCAGCGGCTCGGACTCCTCCGCCAGCACCTGGTGGGCCAGGTTGCCGACCGCAACCCGCAGATGCGTGTGCCCGAAGTCGACACCGATGACGATGCCGGCGTCACCGCTCAAGGACACGCTGCGCGCCCTGCGGCCGCCGGCCGAAGTGGGTGTGACCTCGACCGTTCCCCCGTCCTTGAGTTCACGAACGATATTGGAAACGGTCGCGGCCGACAGGCCCGTCGCCCTCGCGATCTCCGCCTGCGTGAGCGAGCCGGCTAGCCGCACCGCCCGCACGACGCGTTCCAGATTGGCTCGGTGCAGCGAAGACTGCGACCCCGGAGTCTCCATCGACTCATCCACTCCTGCCCTCAGCCGGGCGGCCCCGATGCCGCCCGTGTGACCTGGGTCACGACAACGGGACCCGGTCACTTACAAGTTGTGAACTCCAAGCTCCGCTGAACGGGTTACCGCCGTCAAGTCCTTGACGAGAATCGGCTCCCCTCGGGCACGTGCGCTTTCCGTCACCGGCCGGACACACGTACGCCACCCCCGGGGGCCGGAGGTGGCGTAGGCGATGAGGTGACGCGGCGCTACTTGAGCGTCGCCGAGGTCAGGCCGGCCTGGACCTGGCGCTGGAAGGACAGGTAGACGATCAGCATGGGGACCATCGCGATCGTCACGCCGGCGAACAGGACGGGAAGATCGGTCGCGTAGCCCTGCTGCTGCTGGAGCTGGATGAGGCCCTGGGTCAGAACGTAGCGTTCCGGATCCGAACTCGTCTGCGGCTGCATCAGCACCGAGGGCAGGATGTACTGGTTCCACTGCCCCAGGACGTTGAAGATGCCGACGCTGAGCAGTCCGGGCTTGGCCATCGGCAGCATGACCTGGAAGAACGCCCGGGTGTGCGAGGCGCCGTCGAGCACCGCCGCCTCGAAGACCGCGGTCGGGAGCGTCCGGAAGAACGCGTGCATGAAGAACACGGTGAACGGCAGCGAGTACGCGACGTACACCAGGACCAGACCTTGGTACGTGTTCAGCATGTCGAAACGCTTGACCATGAAGAACAGCGGGACCAGGGCCAGAAAGACGGGGAACATGGCCCCGCCGACGAAGAAGTAGTAGACGAGCCGGTTGCCCGGGAAGTCGTAGCGTGCCAGTACGTAGGCCGCCATGGCCCCCAGGAGCATGGTCAGCGGGACGGAGAACACCAGCACGATCAGGGTGTTCGCGAAGTAGTCGCCGATGCCCTTGCTCCAGGCCCGGCCGAAGACGTCGAGCTGCCAGTTCGAGGGCCAGCCGAGGGCCGAACCGCCGATCTGCGCGTCGGTCTTGAAGGAGCTCAGGACCAGCCAGAGCAGCGGCAGGATGATCAGGACGGCCCACAGGGCGAGGAACCCGTGCGAGAAGACGTTGAGGGCCATGCCCTCGCTGCGCTTGTCACCCGGTCGCGCCGGGGCCTTCCGCACGGTTCGCTGCGGGGGTACTCCGGCGCCGTCGACCTTCGTCGGCTCCGTGATGGGTGCGCTCATAGTCGTGTCTCCCGCTCAGAACTCGATGCGCTCGCGGCGGGTGGCGCGCAGCGTGACCACGGACAGGATCAGGGTGAGGAAGAGCATGACGACGCCCATGGCGCAGGCGTAGCCGCTCTTCCCGAAGTAGAGGAAGTTGCGCATCATGACGTTCGCCATGACCTCGCTGTGGTGGTCGGGCCCACCGCCGTAGCCGGTGCCCTGGGTCGTGGTCGAGACGAGCACGAACATGTCCATCGCGATGATGCCGAGATAGACCCAGGCGGTCTGCACCGTGTCCCACAGCAGGGGCAGGGTGACCCGGAAGAAGGTGTGGGTGCGGCTCGCGCCGTCCAGCAGCGCGGCCTCGTAGATGTCCCGCGGGATGGACTGCATGGCCGCGGAGAACAGCACCAGGTAGAAGCCCACCCCGTGCCAGACGACGACCGCCATCAGGCACCAGAGCACCAGGTTGGGCTCGTTCATCCACTCGATGGGGCTGTTCGCGTCGACCAGGCCGAGCTTGATCAGCAGACCGTTGAGCAGACCGCCGCTGTCGCTGCGGTAGAGGGCCCCGAAGAGCACCGCGACGATCGCGAGCGACAGCACCTGCGGGAAGAAGTACACGATCTTGTAGAACCGCGAGCCGGCGACGCCCTGCACGCCACCGGCGCCGCCCCGCCCGCCCGCGTTCACCATGAAGGCGAAGAAGAGGGCGAGCAGGATGGTGATCACCGGGATGAACACCAGGAACAGGATGTTGTGCCAGATCGCTCCGAGGAATACGTCGTCCTGGAACAACGCCTTGTAATTGTCCAGGCCGACGAAACTGAACGTCTGCGACTGGCCCTTCCAGTCGGTGAAGGAGTAGCCGATGGTCTGTATGTAAGGCCAGATCACGAAGATCAGATACAGCGCCAAAGGTGCGAGGAGAAACCCCGCGACGAACCGGTACTGCCCTTTTCGCATGGCATCCTGCCCTGGTGTTCCGGGTGTACGTGACCCGGGTGTTCCGGGTGTGAGCGACCCTGATGTTCCGGGTTTCGCGTGATCAGTCGCGGTGGTTCTTCTTGGACTCCGGGTCCTTGGCGGCCTTGTCGACGGCGGCCTGGGCCCGCTTCAGCCATTCCTTCGGCTGAATGCGCTTGGACATCAGCTCGTTGGACGCGTTCTGGATGGCGACGTCCATCTCGCTGTACCAGTTGATGTACAGGTAGTTGAAGGTGTTGTCACCCGCCGCCTTGGAGGCTTCGACCGTGGACTGCGTACCGGGACGCAGCTCCACGCCGTCGGACACGCCGTCCTTGAGGATGGTGAGCGAGTTGGCCTTCTGCGCGAAGACCGTCGACCACTCCTTGGAGAGCATGGAGCGCATGAACTCCTTGGCCTCGGGCAGGTTCGCGGCCTTGGCCGGGATGATGAACGGCTCGCCCGAGCCGGCCCGGATCGCCTCGAACGGCAGCGCGCTGCCGGGCAGGTTGGGCATCGGCATGAACTTCATGTCGAAGTCGTCCGGGGTCTGCTTGAGCTGCTCGTTCTCCAGCCAGGAGCCACAGGTGATGAAGGCTGCCTTGTACTGGTTCCAGCGGGTCTGGGACTCGGTGTGGGTCAGGCCGTTGGTGCCGGCCAGCAGGTAGCCCTTCTCCACGATCTCGTAGATCGCCTCGACGGCCGCCAGCGCGGCGTCGGACCCGACGAACGCCTTCGGGTCGAGGTTGTCGATCGCCTTCATGGCGTCCAGACCGCCCTTCTTGGCGATCAGGTCCATGATGGCGATGTTGATGTAGTACGGGTACTTGCCCTGGTGCGCGAGACCGCCGATGCCCTGCGACTTGGCGTCCTTGCAGATGGCGAGGAAGTCGTCCCAGGTCTTGGGCACCTCCCAGCCCTTCTCCTTGAAGAGCTTGCCGGAGTACCACAGGCCCCACACCGTGTAGATGTAGTTGAGGGCCACGACCTTGCCGCCCTGCAGGCCCGGGTCGAGCGTGCCCGGGATCAGCGTGTCGCGGACCTTCTTGCTCGGGTCGTCGATGGACGGGGCGTCCAGGACCGCGGCCAGGTCGAGGAGTTGGCCGCTCTTGTAGAGCACGTCCAGCTTGATCTGCTGGGCGCCCGAGTCGTCGACGATGTCCGGCGGGTTGCCGCCGTTGAAGCGCGGCTGGAGCTTGCCGGTGATCTCCTGGGTACCGGTGTGGGCGCTCTTGGTGCCCCACTTCTTGTCGAACGCCGCTTCCCACGACTTGGCGTACTCGTCGCCGTAGCCGCCCTTGAAGACGACGACGTCGAGCTTCCCGCCGCCCTTCTTCACGCCGAAGGGGTTGTCCTTGCTGGTCTTGCCGGTGCCCTTGTCGTCGGACTTGCCGTCATCGCCGCCGCTCGCACAGGCGGACAGGAAGCTCATCGTCGGGACGGTGATCAGACCGAGTGCGGCCGACCTCTTGATGAGGTCACGGCGGCCGACACCCTCGGGGCTGCTGTTCTCGGCGGAAGTGGATCCCATGCTCAAGTCCTCGCCTTCTCCAGGACTCAGGCGGTGAACCGGATCCTCCCCGGCACCGCGGTTAGGTCAAGCTGGGGTCGTGCGTAGGGGATTCAGCGGGGCGAACCGACGGTAGGTGTATAGACCACGATCCGTCGCCCCTCGAAATTCCCCCCCTGGGTCCTGCCTGTCCAGAGCCAGTCGATCGACTGGCCGGACGCGACAGGTATAGTCCACTTCCCGCCAGCGGAGCAAGATCGAATGCAGGTTTGCCCGTCGGTCTTTTCCGAGTTGAGACCTCCCGGAAATACGGGACACCCCCGGACCACCCCGGCGAAGATCCAGGAGGCCCACCTCCCGCAATGAACCCAATGCACGGTTCGTCGCACCACATTCACCCCGGATGCCGCACCCAACACCCTTGACAGCACTGACCCCTTGGCTTCCAAATGGACCTTGCGCCTCGAATTTGACAACGTTGTCCAAGTGCAGGGAGGGTGCTCGCGCATGCAGCACAGAGCTCGGTACAGACGAGGTTCGACGAGTCGGACCGGACGGCTTTCCCCGGCGGCACTGGGGGTCGCAGCGCTTTCCCTGGTGGTGGCCTCGCAGGGCGCGGCGGTCGCCCTGCCCGCCCGAACGGCGGTCGCCGAACGGACGTTCAGCTCGTCGTTCGAATCGGGTGACCCGCTTCCGGACTGGCTCAACACGGTGGACACGGCTTCCGACGGCACGAAGCGGTCCTCCGGGGTCGACGGCGGCTACAGCACGGGCATCCCCGGCAATGTGACCGACCACGTCACGGACGTGCGGGCGAGCGGTGAGAACACCGGCGCCGGCGAGGTCAAGGAGAACCTCGTCGACGGCGAGCCCAGCAGCAAGTGGCTGACCTTCGAGCCCACCGGCTGGGCCGAGTTAGACCTCGACGCACCGGTCAAGGTGGTCACGTACGCGCTCACATCCGCAAACGACCACGACGAGCGCGACCCGAAGGACTGGACCCTCCAGGGCTCCACCGACGGCAAGGACTGGAAGACCCTCGACACCCGTTCCGGTGAATCCTTCGGCGAGCGCTTCCAGACGAAGTCGTACGACATCGAAAGCCCGGCCGAGTACCAGCACTTCCGGCTCGACGTGACCAGGAACAACGACGGCGACATCCTCCAGCTGGCCGACGTCCAGCTGTCCACCGGCAAGAGCGACGACCCGACGCCCAAGGACATGCTCTCGCTCGTGGACCGGGGACCGAGCGGCTCCCCCACCGCGAAGGCGGGCGCGGGCTTCACGGGCAAGCGGGCCCTGCGCTACGCCGGCACCCACAAGGGTGAGGGCCGGGCGTTCTCGTACAACAAGGTGTTCGACGTCGACGTCGCCGTCGGGCGCGACACCGAACTGTCGTACAGGATCTTCCCCTCGATGGCGGACGGCGACCGGGACTACGACGCCACGAACGTCGCCGTGGACCTGGTCTTCACCGACGGTTCGACGCTGAGCGGTCTGAACGCCGTGGACCAGCACGGCTTCGCGCTCACGCCGCAGGGTCAGGGCGCCTCCAAAGTGCTGTACGTCAACCAGTGGAACAACGTGTCCTCGCGGATCGGTTCCGTCGCGACCGGGAAGACCGTCGACCGCGTCCTGGTCGCGTACGACTCCCCGAAGGGCCCCGCGAAGTTCCGCGGCTGGCTGGACGACGTCTCGCTGAAAACGGTCGCCCGGGAGAAGCCGAAGGCGCATCTGTCCGACTACGCGCTGACGACCCGGGGCACCAACTCCAGCGGCGGATTCTCGCGCGGCAACAACTTCCCGGCGACGGCCGTCCCGCACGGCTTCAACTTCTGGACGCCGGTGACCAACGCGGGCTCACTGAGCTGGCTGTACGACTACGCCCGCGACAACAACGCGGACAACCTGCCCACCATCGAGGCGTTCAGCGCGAGCCATGAGCCGAGCCCCTGGATGGGCGACCGGCAGACCTTCCAGGTCATGCCGTCGGCCGCCTCGGGCACCCCGGACACCGGGCGGGCGGCCCGCGGGCTGGCCTTCCGGCACGAGAACGAGACCGCGCGGCCGTACTACTACGGAGTGACCTTCGAGAACGGTCTCAAGGCGGAGATGGCGCCGACCGATCACGCCGCCGCACTGCGCTTCACCTACCCGGGTGACGACGCGAGCGTGGTCTTCGACAACGTCACCGAACAGGCGGGGCTGACGCTGGACACCTCGTCCGGTGTGGTCACCGGCTACTCGGACGTCAAGTCCGGCCTGTCCACCGGCGCCACCCGGCTCTTCGTCTACGGGGTCTTCGACGCGCCCGTGACCGAGGGCACCTCCAGCGGCGTCAAGGGCTACCTGAAGTTCAAGCCGGGCGCCGACCACTCCGTCACCCTGCGCCTGGCCACCTCCCTCATCAGTCTCGACCAGGCCAAGGACAACCTGCGCCAGGAGATCCCGGACGGCAGGTCGTTCGGGGAGGTCAAGGCCGGGGCCCAGCGGCAGTGGGACCGGCTGCTCGGCAAGGTCGAGGTGCAGGGCGCGACCCCGGACCAGCTGACCACGCTGTACTCCAGCGTCTACCGGCTCTACCTGTACCCCAACTCCGGTTTCGAGAAGGTGGGTTCCAAGTTCCAGTACGCCTCGCCGTTCGTCCCGATGCCGGGGCCCGACACCCCGACCCACACCGGGGCGAAGATCGTCGACGGCAAGGTGTACGTCAACAACGGCTTCTGGGACACCTATCGGACGACGTGGCCGGCGTACTCGTTCCTGACGCCGGGGCAGGCCGGTGAGATGGTCGACGGGTTCGTCCAGCAGTACAAGGACGGCGGCTGGACCTCGCGCTGGTCCTCGCCCGGGTACGCGGACCTGATGACCGGCACCTCGTCGGACGTGGCGTTCGCGGACGCGTACGTCAAGGGCGTCGACTTCGACGCGGAGTCGGCCTACGACGCGGCGCTGAAGAACGCGACCGTCGTCCCGCCGACGTCCGGCGTGGGCCGCAAGGGCATGACCACCTCCCCGTTCCTCGGCTACACCAGCACCTCCACCGGCGAGGGCCTCTCCTGGGCCATGGAGGGCTACGTCAACGACTACGGCATCGCCGAGATGGGCCGCGCCCTCTACAAGAAGACGGACGAGAAGCACTACAAGGAGGAATCGGACTACTTCCTCAACCGCGCCCGGGACTACGTGAATCTCTTCGACTCCAAGGCCGGCTTCTTCCAGGGCCGCAGTGCGAAGGGCGACTGGCGGGTCGACTCCGCGAAGTACGACCCGCGGGTGTGGGGCTACGACTACACGGAGACCAACGGCTGGGGCTACGCGTTCACCGCGCCGCAGGACTCGCGGGGACTGGCGAACCTGTACGGCGGCCGGAGCGGGCTGGCGGACAAGCTCGACACGTACTTCGCGACGCCCGAGACCGCCTCGCCGGACATCGTGGGCTCGTACGGCGGGGTCATCCACGAGATGACGGAGGCCCGGGACGTACGGATGGGCATGTACGGGCACTCCAACCAGGTGGCCCACCACGTGAACTACATGTACGACGCGGCCGGACAGCCCTGGAAGACGCAGAAGAACGTCCGCGAGGTCCTCTCCCGCCTGTACACCGGCAGTGAGATCGGGCAGGGCTACCACGGCGACGAGGACAACGGCGAGCAGTCGGCCTGGTTCCTCTTCTCCTCGCTCGGCTTCTACCCGCTGGTCATGGGCAGCGGCGAATACGCCATCGGCTCCCCGCTGTTCACCAAGGTCACGGTCCACCTGGACAACGGCCGGGACCTGGTGGTCAAGGCCCCGCGGAACAGCGCGAAGAACGTGTACGTGCAGGGGCTGCGGGTCAACGGCAAGCAGTGGAAGTCGACTTCGCTGCCCCACTCGCTGATCTCCCGTGGCGGGGTGCTGGAGTTCGACATGGGCTCCGAACCGTCCGCCTGGGGCACCGGCAAGAACGCGGCGCCGGTGTCGGTCACCGAGGACGACAAGGTGCCGACGCCCCGCGCGGACACCCTCGCGGGAGACGGCGCGCTGTTCGACAACACCTCGGCCACGGACGGCGCGGTCACCTCGGTGGACCTGCCGGTCGGCGCCGCCACGGAGGGCGTCCAGTACACGCTGACGTCCTCGGACCGGGCGAAGGCCCCGGCCGGCTGGACCCTCCAGGGTTCCTCGGACGGGACGACGTGGAAGGACCTCGACAAGCGTTCGGGGGAATCCTTCCGCTGGGACAAGCAGACCCGGGCGTTCACGATCGCGGATCCGGGCTCGTACACCCACTACAGGCTCGTCCTCGACGCCGAGGCGACCCTCGCGGAGGTGGAACTGCTGGCCTGAGGCGCCGGCGAAGGGAAAGGGGCGGGCCCGGAGGAGACTCCGGGCCCGCCCCGCGTTCCGGACGGATCAGTTCACCGGTTCACCGGGCACCGCTTCAGCGGTCCACGGGTTCAGCGGCTCAAGGGCCCACCGGCCGAGTCGGCTTCCAGCCGGATCGGTCACGGGCTGACCGCGAGGGTGAAGACGTGCAGGTCCGCGTCGTCGGGGAGCTTGACGCTCTTGACGGTCCTCCCGGCCGGCGCCTGGAAGGGCTCGGTGGCGAACACGTAGGTGGCCACCGGGTCCTTGTCCGCGCCGGCGACATTGCGGTAGGCGGTCTTGGCGATGGTCCTGTTGCCGTACTGGACGGTGCCGCCCCCGCCGCCGACGGTCCAGTCCGTGAAGGACAGGTCGACCGAGTCGGTGCCGCCGTCGGTGTAGGTCACGGTGGCACTGGTGCGCTGGTTGCCGTTCACGGCACTGCCGATGAAGGACAACCGGCTGACGGGCTCGGCCAGTTCGATGGTCTGCGAGGTCGCCGAGGCGTTGTCGGGGCGGCCGGACGGCGAGTTCGGCCAGGTGTAGGCGAGGCCGTCCACGGTGCCCCGGCCGCCCGGCGTCAGCCCCACGTCGGCCAGGGCCTGGCGGGAGTAGCTCCAGCCGCCGCCGTCGTAGTCGGCCTCGTCGTGGTCACCGGCGTCCTCGGAGACACCGGTGTTGTTGTAGGCCGCGAGCAGGGACCCGGGTGCCGCGACCGTCAGGGCCACCGGCTGCGCGTACGACGTGGCGTCCGAGGTCACCTTCACCTTGACGTCGTAGAACCCCTGCTCGGCGTCGTCGGCGGCGGTCAGGGTGATCCGCCGGGCCCCGTCGGTCACGGTGCCCTCGGCTGGCGTCGCCGTCACTCCGGCGGGCACGTCCACGTGGAAGCGGACCTCGGGCCCGGCACCGCCGCCGAGGGCGAGGGCGCGGATGTCGAGCGCGGTGCTGCCACCGGGCGCGAGCGTCGCCGCCGTCGGGCCCACACCGATCTGGTACGGCTGCTCGCCCGCACGGAAGGAGGGCGGGGCGGCCGACTCGGCGGTGCCCCAGCTCTTGTCGGGGGCGGTGGCCAGCGTGTAGTCGAGCGTGCCGCCGTCGCGGACGAAGGAGGCGGGCAGCCACGGCCGTTCGCTGCTGCGGCCGTCGACCCGCAGGGACTGGATGTACGGGGCGTCCGCGGCCGCTCCCCGGGCCCGGATCTCGATGTCGGCGCCGCCCGGCCGCTCGATCTCGATCCTCGGGAACAGCGGTGAGGACAGGGTGAGTTCGGCACGGGAGGGCACCTGGGGGTACATTCCGAGGGCGGAGAAGACGTACCAGGACGACATCTCACCGAGGTCGTCGTTGCCGGGGATGCCGCCCGGCTCCGTCGACCACAGCCTGCTCATGGCCGCACGGACGGTCTCCTGCGCCTTGTAGGGCGCGCCCGCGTAGTCGTACAGGTAGGGCACGTTGACCGACGGCTCGTTGTCCAGCTCGGACTTGTCGCCGCCGCTGCCGGTGAACGCCCAGCCGCCGTCCGCGTCGTGGAAGAAGGTGTCGAGCCGGTCGAGGGCCTTGGCGCGCCCGCCCATCGCCGCGAAGAGGCCCGCCGGGTCGTGCTGGACCATCCAGGTGTACTGGGCCGCCGTGCCCTCCACGAAGCCGTTGCCGGTCGCCGGGGTGAAGCCGGTGACCCAGCTTCCGTCGGCCTTGCGGTTGGCGATGTAGCCGCCGCCGGGGTCGGCCGCGATGTTGAAGTTGTTCTGCCAGTACTGGGAGCGTTCGGCGAAGTCGGCCGCGGTCTTCTTCTCCCCGGCCGCCTTGGCGAGTTGGGAGATCGCGAAGTCCGCGCCGGACATCTCCAGGGTCTCGGCCGCGCCACCCCAGGCGTTGGACACGGACGGCATGTAGTGGTGTTCCAGGTACTTGTCGAGCGAGGGCCGCTGACCGGCCGAGAGCACGGGTTTGCCCGCCGGGGAGAGGTCCCCCTCGGTCGGTACGGTCGCCGCCTTCACCAGGGAGGCGAGCGCGCCGCGCAGGTCGAAGTCGCTGCCGCCGAAGGCGCGGATGCCGGCGAGGGCGGCCGGCGAGGGGTCGCCGTTCATGACGTGCGTACCGCTCGCGCCGTGCAGCCAGCGGTCCCAGACTCCCCCGTTCTGCCGGGCGAGTTCGAACAGGGACTGCGCGATGTCGGATCCGATGTCGGGGTTGAGCAGGGTCAGCAGCTGGACCTGGGAACGGTAGACGTCCCAGCCGGAGAACGTGCCGTACTGCGCCTCGTGGCCCCGTCCGACGGTGTGCACCTTGTCGTCGGAGCCCCGGTATCTGCGGTCGGCGTCGCTGATGACGTTCGGGTGCAGGAGCGCGTGGTAGAGCGCGGTGTAGAAGGTGGTGCGGTCGGCGTCGGTGCCCCCGCCGACGCCGATCGCGCCGAGCCGCTCGCGCCAGTCGCGGTGGGCGGCCCGCCGGACCGAGTCGAAGGAGCGGGACGGCGGGTTCTCGGCCGCGAGGTTGGCGGCCGCGCCGTCCTGACTGACGTACGAGATGCCGACCTTGACGTTCACCGGGTCGGCGGAGGGCTCGAACTCCACATAGCCGCCCGCGCCCTTGCCCGCGACGGGACGGCCGCCCTGCCCGAAACCACCGGTCCCGCCGCTCGCCTCGGTGCTCCCCGGACTCAGCCGGTCGTCCTGCCAGGTGCCGGTGGCCGCGAAGTCGCGGTCGAAGCGGGCGGTGAAGTAGAGCGTGTAGTAAGAGCGTTGCCCCTCGGGGTCGAGGTAGCCGCAGAAGTTGCCGGAGGTGACGGACCCGGAGACCGTGCGGGTCTCGGGGTCGATCCGCACCGTGGAGTCGGTCGATCCGACCTCGGAGTTGGCGGTGCGGATCAGCAGCGAGGCGGGCTTGTCGGCCGGGAAGGCGAAGCGGCCCGAGCCGGTGCGCGCCGTGGCCGTGAGGTCGGCGCTCACTCCGGAGGCGAGCCCGACCTTGTAGTGGCCGGGTTCGGCCTGTTCGTCGGCGTGCGCGAAGCCGGACGCGTAGACGGCGTCCTTGGTGTCGCTCGCCGGGGAGGACGTGACCGCACCGGAGAACGGGAAGATCGGGATGTCGCCGCTGCCGCCCGCGCATCCCGTTCCGGACATGTGGGTGAGGCTGAAGCCGCGGATGCGCGGGGCGTCGTACTGGTAACCGCCGGGCGCGGCCGTGCGGGTGGCGTCCCCGCGGGTGTTCTCCGGGCTCCAGGAGAGCATGCCGAAGGGGGTGACGGCG
This sequence comes from Streptomyces sp. NPDC002580, assembly GCF_042889485.1. Taxonomy (NCBI): domain Bacteria; kingdom Bacillati; phylum Actinomycetota; class Actinomycetes; order Kitasatosporales; family Streptomycetaceae; genus Streptomyces; species Streptomyces sp. NPDC002580. The sequence continues at coordinate 581,398 of NZ_JBIAQZ010000004.1, forward strand.
CCCGGGAAGACGTTGCCGCCGTTCTTCGTGCCGATGAGCGGGTCGACGTACGCGGTGGGGTCCTGGACGAGTTCCGGTGGACCTGACGGGGGTGCGGCGAGCGCCGGAGTGGCACCGGCCACCGTCAGGACGACGGCCAGCAGGACGGATGACGGACGGAAACGCATGACGCGGCCCCTCCTCCTTCGGACGGGTCGCGCACCACAGGTCGCACAAGCCGCAGGGACAGTAACGTGCGCCACGGGTACCACGGAAGAGCGCCTGCCCGGCCGGGGACGCGCCCGCCGTACCCCCCGATGGCCAGGACCGCCCGACCTCACCGGACGCGCCTGCTGCACCCGCGACGTCCATGCCCCCCGACCTCCACGGACACGCCCGGCCCGCACCGACGCCCCGTCCGTCCGTACGGCCGCGGTCGCGCCCGGCGCCGCCCCGACGCGTTCGGCGTGCCCCGGCGCCCCGACTTCTGGGCGTTCGGCCGTCAACTTGCTTGACATCGTTGTCCGTTGAGGCGATAGAGTCGTGACCAGACCGTACGACAACGTTGTCGCACACCACGGTCGACACAAGCCGTACCATCCCGGGCCGGGCCTCCCCCGACCTGTCCGGGCTCGCGGACCGGGCGGGTCGGAACAACACCCGCCCGGTCCGCCCCGAGCCGGCCCGTTCAGCCGACCCGACAGGGCAGGGCCGTCGACGGATCGTCGCCCGAGCCAGAGACGACGTATCCGAACGTCGTGCTCGCGCCCGGACTCAGCGAGCCGTTCCAGTCGGCGTTGTGCACCATCACGTCCTGGCCGCCGTAGGTCGCGTTGCCGTTCCACAGACTGGCCACCGACTGACCGCCCGGCAGCGACCAGTCGACCATCCAGCCGAGCATCGGGACGTCACCCGTGTTGGTGACGGTCACCTCGGCCTGGTAGCCGCCGGACCAGCTGTTGGTGGTGCGGCGGGTCGCGGAGCACACGCCCGGCGGGGGCTCGGTCGAGTCGCCGGGGTCGTGGATCCCCGTGACCTCCCCGTTGCCGCCGTCGAAGACGACGTCGGAGCAGGAGTAGAAGGTCTCCGCGCTGTCCGAGCGCTGCCAGACCATGTAGACGATGTGCCGGCCGGTCTTGCCCGCCGGCAGCCGGCCGCTCCAGGAGTAGTTCGCCGCGACCGTGCCCGGGGTGCCGTTGAGCGCCGGGTGGTCGACCGTGAGGAACGGCTGGTCCTCCATGGCGTCCCAGGTGAGCGTCCGGGCCGGGTCGAAGCCGTCCTTGGTGATGTAGACGTAGAACCAACCGGGGTGCGCCGCCCAGGCGTTGTACGCGAAGTCGACGGTCGCGCCCGAGGTCAGGTGGGTCAACGGCCAGTCGGAGCGCGGCAGGTCGAAGCCCGTGAAGTTGGGGTTGCCGCCGCTGCAGAGCGAACCGTCGGGCACGAAGCCGCGGGTGCGCCCCGCGCCGTCGGAACGCAGGACCGAGAACCAGTTGTAGAACGGCGTGGTCCCGCTGACCTGTTGAGCCGCCTTGCAGGCGGGGTTCACGGGTTTGATCTCCCCGGTGTCGGTCAGCCCGTCCTGCCAGCACAGGAACGTGCGGCTGCCGGGCTTCATGGGAGTGCCGTGCGCCTCCGCCCGGCCGCCGGTCACGACGATGAGGGTGAGGGCCGGAAGAGCGGCCAGCAGGGCGAGGAGGACCAGGAAGGGGGTTCTGCGACGGGCGAGGCGTTGTAATCGCGGGGACAGGATTGTAAGGCGCATGACAAAGATCTCCTTCGTCGAGTGCCGTGCGGATGCGGGGCGAGGCGGGAGCGGCCCCGGGGCGGGTTCCGGTCCGCCGGATGGGAGCGCTCCCACCTCACTCGGAAATTAGCGCGCACGGGAACCCCTGTAAACGCCTCGCACACGGCGCGCGCGTCGGGGCCGGGATCACATCGCGGTCGTAGCCGCAGGAATCAGGGCGCACCGCCCGCCCGAACGTGGGGCACTCCGTCCGGGACTGGGCACTCCGTCCGGGGTCCGTGGCGCCGGGGCGGTGCCGTCCGGGGGCGCCGTCCGCCCGGATGCCCGCGAGGGCGGAGCGCTGGACGGCGTCGAGGCCGCGCGGGGAATCGGCGGCCCGCGGGGAGCCCTTGCAAGGGCAGCCGGTTCGGGGACGGTTGATGCCGGTGTTGCCAGTGCCGGTTTTGCCAGTGCCGGGGTTGCCGGGACGTGGGCAGGCGGGGTGGGGGGAAGACGCCGACAGGGATCGTGTGCGGACGGATCGCTGCGGCAGGGATCGGCCGCGCGGGTGTCCGGTCCACAGGCGGCCGGTCGGGGAACCCTGTGTTCCACCTGCGCACGGCCGATGTCCTGGGACCGGCGGCGGGGCGACGGCGAAGGGCCGCACCCCCGGCTACCGGGGATGCGGCCCCAGGCCGCCTCGGGCCGTCCGGAGACCGCCCTACCGCGTCCTGCTGCTGCAGTACTGCCGTACCTCTACCGCCCTACCGGACCGCTTACTTGCGGATCAGGTTGCGCAGCACGAACTGCATGATGCCGCCGTTGCGGTAGTAGTCCGCCTCGCCGGGGGTGTCGATGCGGACGACCGCGTCGAACTCGACGCCGGTGTCGGTGGTCACCTTCACCGTGCGCGGGGTGGTGCCGTTGTTGAGCTCCTCGACGCCGGTGAAGGAGAAGGTCTCCTCGCCGGTCAGACCGAGGGACTCGGCCGTGACGCCCTCCGGGTACTGGAGCGGCAGGACACCCATGCCGATGAGGTTCGAGCGGTGGATGCGCTCGTACGACTCGGCGATGACGGCCTTGACGCCGAGGAGCGCGGTGCCCTTGGCGGCCCAGTCGCGGGACGAACCGGAGCCGTACTCCTTGCCCGCCAGGATGACCAGCGGGATGCCCTGGTCGATGTAGTTGCGCGAGGCGTCGTAGATGAAGGAGACGGGGGCGCCGTCCTTCGTGAAGTCGCGGGTGTAGCCGCCCTCGGTGCCCGGCGCGATCTGGTTGCGCAGGCGGATGTTGGCGAACGTGCCGCGGATCATGACCTCGTGGTTGCCGCGGCGCGAGCCGTAGCTGTTGAAGTCACGACGCTCGACACCGTGCTCCGTGAGGTACTTGCCTCCGGGGGTGTCGGCCTTGATCGCACCGGCCGGGGAGATGTGGTCGGTGGTGACCGAGTCGCCGAGCTTGGCGAGGACGCGCGCGCCGGCGATGTCGGAGACCGGGGTGGTCTCCATCGTCATGCCCTCGAAGTAAGGGGGCTTACGGACGTACGTCGACTGCGGGTCCCACTCGAAGGTGTTGCCCTCGGGGATCGGCAGCGCCTGCCACTGGGCGTCGCCCGCGAAGACGTCCTTGTAGGACTTGTTGAACATGTCCTCGCCGATGGCGTTCGCCACGACGTCGTTGACCTCGGCCTCGGAGGGCCAGATGTCGGCCAGGAAGACCGGCTTGCCCTCGGTGTCGGTGCCGAGCGCGTCGCGGGTGACGTCCACCTTCATGGAGCCCGCGAGGGCGTAGGCGACGACCAGCGGCGGGGAGGCCAGGTAGTTCATCTTGACGTCGGGGTTGATACGGCCCTCGAAGTTCCGGTTGCCGGAGAGGACCGAGGTGACCGCGAGGTCGTGGTCGTTGACGGCCTTGGAGACCTCGTCCGGCAGCGGGCCGGAGTTGCCGATGCAGGTGGTGCAGCCGTAACCGACCAGGTTGAAGCCGACCTTGTCGAGGTAGGGGGTGAGCCCCGCCTTGTCGAAGTAGTCGGTGACGACCTTGGAGCCCGGGGCGAGGGTGGTCTTGACCCACGGCTTGCGGGTCAGGCCCTTCTCCACGGCCTTCTTCGCGACGAGCGCGGCGGCGACCATGACGTACGGGTTCGAGGTGTTGGTGCAGGAGGTGATGGCCGCGACCGTCACCGCGCCGTGGTCGATCTCGTAGGTCGAGCCGTCGGGGGCCGTGACCGTGACCGGGTTGGACGGGACGCCGTTGGCGGCCGCCGGGGAGTCGGAGGCCGGGAAGGACTCCTTGCCCGCCTCGTCGTCGTCGGCGACGTAGTTGCGCACGTCGCTCTTGAACTGCTCGGCGGCGTTCGCGAGGACGATGCGGTCCTGCGGGCGCTTCGGGCCGGCGATGGAGGGGACGACCGTGGAGAGGTCGAGCTCCAGCTTCTCGGAGAAGTCGGGCTCGGCGGCCGGGTCGAGCCAGAGGCCCTGCTCCTTGGCGTACGCCTCGACGAGCGCGAGCTGCTGCTCGGAGCGGCCGGTGAGCTTGAGGTACTTGATGGTCTCGCCGTCGATCGGGAAGATCGCGGCGGTGGAGCCGAACTCCGGCGACATGTTGCCGATGGTGGCACGGTTGGCCAGCGACGTGGCGGCCACACCCTCGCCGTAGAACTCGACGAACTTGCCGACGACACCGTGCTTGCGGAGCATCTCGGTGATGGTCAGCACGAGGTCGGTGGCGGTCGTGCCCGGGGTGAGCTCGCCGGTCAGCTTGAAGCCGACGACGCGCGGGATGAGCATGGAGACCGGCTGGCCGAGCATCGCGGCCTCGGCCTCGATGCCGCCGACGCCCCAGCCGAGCACGCCCAGGCCGTTGACCATGGTGGTGTGCGAGTCCGTACCGACAAGCGTGTCGGGGTACGCCTGGCCGTTGCGGACCATGACCGTGCGCGCCAGGTGCTCGATGTTCACCTGGTGGACGATGCCGGTGCCCGGCGGGACGACCTTGAAGTCGTCGAAGGCGGTCTGGCCCCAGCGCAGGAACTGGTAGCGCTCCTTGTTGCGGCCGTACTCCAGCTCGACGTTCTGGCCGAAGGCTTCCTTCGTGCCGAACTTGTCGGCGATGACGGAGTGGTCGATGACCAGCTCGGCCGGGGAGAGCGGGTTGACCTTCGCCGGGTCGCCGCCGAGCTCCTTGACGGCCTCGCGCATGGTGGCGAGGTCGACGACGCAGGGCACGCCGGTGAAGTCCTGCATGATCACGCGGGCGGGCGTGAACTGGATCTCCTGGCTCGGCTGCGCCTGGGAGTCCCAGTCGCCGATGGACCGGATGTGATCGGCGGTGATGTTCGCGCCGTCCTCCGTGCGGAGCAGGTTCTCCAGCAGCACCTTCAGGCTGTACGGAAGGCGAGCCGAGCCTTCCACCTTGTCCAGCCGGAAGATCTCGTACGACTCGTCGCCCACCTGCAGCGTGCTGCGGGCGTCGAAGCTGTTCGCCGACACGACAGTCTCCTTCATTGATGTGCGCGTTCCCACCGCATCCTGCCGCCACGGCGCCATGGACGATCCGCTAAGGTAAGGCTAAGTTAGGTAACCCTTACCGTTGGATGGACGACGCAGTGCGGCTGCGGTACGCCTCGGCAGATATCTCGATGTCGAGATAACTCTAATACATGGGGGCGGGGAGGTCATGTCTGGGCGCCCTCGCACGCCGTCATCCGATCGAGTCGTTCGCGCGGGTCACCCGGTCCAACGGGCCTCCCCGGAGCCCACCCGGTCGTACGACCGCACGGGCGCCGGAGGCCTGAGCCACCGACACCCGTGCGGTTGTACGGACGGAGACCGGCCTCCGCTCACTTCGTGCCCTCCGCCCGCGGGCGGAGGGCACGGGATCCGGCCGGGGCCGTGCGGCGGGCCTCAGCGCTTGGTGGTGCTGTTGAACAGCGAGCGCGACCAGAGGTAGCCGACGAGGGCGATACCGGCGCACCAGGCGAGCGAGATCCAGCCGTTGGCGCCGATCTCCGAGCCGGAGAGCAGGCCCCGCAGGGTCTCGGTCATCGGAGTGAACGGCTGGTTCTCGGCGAACCAGCGCAGGCCCGGCGACATCGACTCGGCCGGCACGAACGCCGAGCCGAGGAACGGCAGGAACTGGATGAGCAGCGGCTTGTTGCTCGCGGACTCGACGGTCTTGGAGATCAGGCCGAGCGCGGCCGACAGCCAGGTCACCGCGAACGCGATGGCCACGAGGAGGCCGGCGGCGGCCAGCCACGCGAGCGGACCGGCGTCCGACCGGAATCCGACGGCGACCGCCACCCCCACGACCAGGACGGCACTGAGCATCGTCTGGATGACGCTGCCGATGACATGACCCGTCATGAACGAGGAGCGGGTGATGTTCATGGTGCGGAAGCGGTTGATGATGCCTTCGGTCATGTCGGAGCAGATCGCGATCGAGGTCGACATCGACCCGGCGGCCACCCCCATGATGATGATGCCCGGCGTCAGGTACTCCAGGTAGGCGTCCCGGCCGCCGCCCATGCCCGCGCCGATCGAGTCCCCGAAGGCGTACACGAACAGCAGCAGCATCAGGATCGGGGTCATGGCGGCGCCGAACCCCACGGCCGGGTAGCGGATCGCGTGCTTGAGGTTGCGCCGCAGCATCGTCATCGAGTCGTGCACGGCGTACGTGAGGGTGCTCATCGGAGGGTCTCCTTGACGTGAAGCGGGGTGCTGTCGGCGGTGTCCGTGCCGGTCGTCGTGGCGCCGTCGCCGGTCAGGGCGAGGAACACGTCGTCGAGGTCGGGGGTGTGCACGGAGAAGTCGGCTGCCCGGATGCCGGCGGCGTCGAGCCGGTCGAGCAGGCCGCGCAGCGCGTCGAGTCCGGCGTCGCCGGCCACGCGCAGGGCGAGGTTCTCGTCGTCGCGGGCCGCTCCGGGGAAGGCGGCCGCCGCGTTCTCGTAGTCGTCGGGGTCGGTGAACCGCAGCCGCACGTGACTGCCGGGAATCTGCGCCTTGAGCTCCTCGGCCGTACCCTCGGCGACGATCCGGCCGCCGTCGAGCACGGCGATCCGGTCGGCCAACTGGTCGGCTTCCTCCAGGTACTGGGTGGTGAGGAAGACGGTGGTGCCGGCCGCCACCAGAGAGCGCACGGTCTCCCACATGGTGCGGCGGCTGCGTGGATCGAGACCGGTCGTCGGCTCGTCGAGGAAGATCACCCGAGGGTCGCCGACCAGGGTCATGGCGAGGTCGAGCCGGCGCCGCATGCCGCCGGAGAAGGTCGCGGCGCGCTTGTGCCCGACGTCCGCGATGCCGAACCGCTCCAGCAACTCCTCGGCCCGCCTGCGTCCTTCGCGCTTGCCGAGGCGCAGCAGGTCGGCCATGAGGAGCAGGTTCTCCTCGGCGGTGAGCAGGTCGTCGAGCGCGGCGAACTGTCCGGTGACGCCGATCGCGGCGCGCACCCCGTCCGGCGCCGCGGCGACGTCGTGGCCCGCGACCTGGGCCTGCCCGGCGTCGGCGCCGATGAGCGTGGACAGGATCTGCACGGTGGTGGTCTTGCCGGCGCCGTTGGGCCCGAGCAGCGCGAACACGGACCCGGCCGGGACCCGCAGGTCGATGCCGTCGAGGACGACCTGGTCGCCGTACGACTTGCGCAGCCCGACGGCGGAGACGGCGGCGGGCGACTGGTGATCGTCGCCCTGGCGGGGGGTGGGCAGAGGAGGGGTCGACATGGGCATGACAGAAGAAGGCATGAGGCTTTCCTGTTCGAAGTCATGAGGGCTTGAGGGCTTGAGGGCTTGGGCTTGGGCTTGGGCTCCGAGAGGCTGCCGCGTGGAGGGGCTGGGCCTAGGGGGCCTGGGGCCTGGAGGCTTGAGCCTGGAAGGACTTGAACCTCGAGGGCCTGGGGCGCTCGGGTCTGGCAGGGCTTGGGCCTGGAGGTCTCGAAAGGGCGACTGCGGCGAGGCGCGGCCGGTGGTCGCCCCTTGGGCGGTCGGACCGGGCCCGGCGGGGCGGATGGCCCGAGCGGGCCGGCCCGGGCGCGACGGCCCGGGCCTGGGCGGCGTCAGCCGCGGGCGCGGCGGATGTCGATGTTGCCGTAGCGGGTGCGGGCCTTGATCTCCACGGTGTCTTCGGACTTGTCCGGGTCCTCGGAGGCGGTGAGCGTGTTGCGGACCTGTCCGTTGCCCGAGCTGACGTCGAGCCAGGCGGCGGTGCCCTGGCGGATGCCGATGTCGATGGCGCCGTAGGAGGTCTCCAGCTGGACGGTGCCCCTGGCCACGTCGCCCAGCCGCAGGGTGCCGTGGGCGGTGGTCGCGGTGACCGAGCTCTCGGCGCGCCGGATGTCGATGTCGCCGTTGGCGCCGCTGACCCGCAGCTCGCCGATCGCGGTGCCGACGGTCGTGGAGCCGTGCGAGTTCTTCAGAACGGCCGAACCGTCGACGACGCCGACGCGCAGGCTGCCGGAGCTGGTGGTGATCTCGGCCGGGCCCTCGACGTGGTCCACAGTGATCGAGCCGTGCGAAGCGGTCAGCTGGAGCGGGCCCGTCACGTCGAGCCGGACATCACCCGACGACGTCTTCACGCGGACCTCGCCGAGCCGGCCCTCACCGAGCACCTGGGTCCAGGAGCCGGTGGTGTCGACACGCGAGCCGGTGGGCAGTTCGACGATCACGTCGACGCTGCCGGTGGGGCCGATGAGGTAGCGCCCCTTGGGCGTCCTGACGGTCAGCACGCCCCCGGCGTAGGAGACCTCGGTCTGCTCGGCGACCCGCCGGTCCTTGTCCTTCTTCGGGTCGCGGGGCCGCACCTCGACGAGGGTGTCGAGGCGGTCGCTCGCGGAGAACTGGATGGAACCGGCGGCCACCTCCGCGGTGACGGAGATCGGCTGCGGAGTGTCGAAGGAAACGTCGGAAATGGGCATGGCTGTCCCGTCCTCTTGGGTCTTCGCGCGTCCCCGCTGGTGGGACGCGGTGTGGGTGAAGTGGTTCGGGTGCTGTGGGATGGATGTCGTGGGGCGAGTGCCGTGAAGGGTGCGCCGTGGACCGGGCGCTGCGGAGCGGGTGTCGCGGAGCGGGCGGGGCGCGGTTAGCGCACCCAGCCCGTGAAGCTCTGCCCGACGGTGCGGGTGGGGCGGCTCTTCTCCGCCGTACGCGGCAGGGCGCCGCCGTCGACCGCAGCAGCGACCGCCCGCACCAGCCACGCGTTGACCGACAGGCCCTCGCGGCCGGCGGCTTCCTCGGCGCGCGCCTTGAGGTGGGCGGGCAGGCGCAGATTGACGCGGGCGGTCGCGCTGTCGTCGCCGTCGGCCGGGGCAGGCGCCGGTGCCAGCGCCTTGAGCGGCTCGGCGGGCCCGTCCGTCTCCCCGTACACCTCTTCGCGAGGCGGCGGCGTCACCACGAAGTCGGGGTCGAGCCCGCGCAGTCGCACGTCGACCGAACCGGGCGCGAGGTCACGGGTGATCTCGTCCATCGCGGCGGAGAGCACGTTGAGCATCGTCAGGCGGGTCGCCGACTCCAGGGGAGCGGTGAGCCGTTCGGCGAGCTCGCGGGCTTCTTCGCCGCCGGCTTCGGCGGCCACCGCGAGTTCGCGGCGGAGGTTGTCGACATACGGCGTGAGGTCCATGTCGCAATAGTGGCACCACTATGGCGCCATCCGCAAGCCCGAATGGCGCCCTACGTCGGGTCATCGTGACGAGCACGCACCCCACCTGCGGAAACACGGGAAAATTGACCAACACCACCGTGGCACCACGCGTGTTCACGCACTTCCAGGTGACACGGAACGGCGCGTCGCGGGGCCGCATGACACCAAGCGGCACCACATGGCACCACCGGGTGCCACCGGGTGCCACGGAGTACCACCTGAATGCCGCCCGGCCTGCCGGGCGCCGGCCTTCGGCGAACCACGGGCCACACCCCGACCCATGGCGACCGGCACGGCGGTGTCCGACCTCCTGACGGCCGCCGACCGATCCACCACGGCCGAGGCGACGACCGGCCGGCCCGGCGGCGACCGACTGTCGCGACCGGCCGTCCGCCAGTTCGTCCGCCCGTCCACTCGTCCGCCCATCCACTCGTCCACCCATCCACCCGTCCGCCCGTCCGCCCGTCCGCCCGTCACGAGGCGGTACCGACGGGGCGAAAGGGTGGGCACCGATCACCACCCGTGGGCGCCGGCGCCATGGCGGGAGGCCGGCGGCCACGAACGGGCGACGACGACCACAGGTGGACATGACGACCGCGGACGGCCGGACACCCCACGACCGGACGGCGATGCCCCTGAGCGGGCGGCCGCCACCACGGACAGACCTCACGGTCACGGACACGGAAAGGGCAGGACGGCGGCCACGGATCGGACGTCGACCTCGACCCTCACCGCCGGGGGCGGTCCGCCGACGACAGCCGGACCGACCCGCGCCCAGAACGCCGCACAGGTCGGCTCCTCAGCCCGGGGGCAAGGTCCACCCCGCTGCGGAACGGGAGACAACTCGGCACCTCGCGGAAGAGGTTGACGTCCCGAAACAGAAGAGGCAGGAACATCGGAGCCTTTTCGGGGTACCCGGTCGACGGCCGCCGGGAACGCCCCGGCGGGCATGACGCAGGGGGCACCATGCCGCTCACGTTCCGCAAGAGCTTCCGCATCCTTCCCGGCGTGCGGCTCAACATCAACCGCAAGTCGTGGTCCATCACCACGGGCGGACAACACGGGCCGAAGCACACGCACAGCAGCACCGGACGCAGGACGACGTCGATGGACCTGCCGGGCCCGTTCGGCTGGCGCAAGACGACCCGCAAGGCAAAATGACCCAATAGCGACAAAAAGTCGCCCTGCAGACGAACCATCACGGAAGCGCCGCTTCACGGCATTCGGGAACGGCGACACCGACCACGACGCCTTCGCGCCGCCCCGGTCGTCGCCGCCCCGCCGCCCCCCGGCACCCGAACTCCCCCTCGAACGCGACCCGATGGAACCGGCCACCCGGAAGGCGGCCCTCCATTTCTCTTTATCTCACATCCGATATACGGTCGCGCCATGGCAGACGACTACCTCGTACGTATCGGCAAGCTCATCCGTGACGCCCGGCAACACCGGGGCTGGACACAGTCGCAGCTGGCCGAGGCACTCGCCACCAGCCAGAGCGCGGTCAATCGCATCGAGCGCGGTCATCAAAACATCAGCCTTGAGATGATCGCTCGAATCGGTGAGGCCCTGGACAGCGAGATCGTCTCGCTCGGCTATGCGGGTCCGATGCACCTGCGGGTGGTCGGCGGACGTCGTCTGTCCGGTTCGATCGACGTCAAGACCAGCAAGAACGCCTGTGTCGCGCTGCTGTGCGCCACACTCCTGAACAAGGGGCGCACCGTGCTGCGCCGGGTGGCGCGCATCGAAGAGGTGTACCGCCTGCTGGAGGTGCTCGGCTCGATCGGCGTCCGCACCCGGTGGATCAACGACGGCGTCGACCTGGAGATCGTGCCGCCGAGCGAGCTGGACATGGACGCGATCGACGCCGAGGCGGCCATCCGTACGCGGTCCATCATCATGTTCCTCGGCCCGCTGCTGCACCGCCTGGACGCCTTCAAGCTGCCGTACGCGGGCGGTTGCGACCTGGGCACCAGGACCATCGAGCCTCACATGATCGCGCTGCGCCGGTTCGGCCTCGACATCGCCGCGACCGAGGGTCTTTACCACGCCCAGGTCGACCGGTCCGTGACGCCCGGACGGCCGATCGTGCTGACCGAGCGCGGGGACACGGTCACCGAGAACGCGCTGCTCGCCGCCGCACGCCATGACGGTGCCACCGTCATCCGTAACGCCTCCTCCAACTACATGGTCCAGGACCTGTGCTTCTTCCTTGAGGCCCTGGGCGTACGGGTGGACGGCATCGGCACCACCACGCTCACCGTGCACGGCGTGCCGAACATCGACGTCGACGTGGACTACTCGCCCTCCGAGGACCCGGTCGAGGCGATGAGCCTGCTCGCCGCCGCCGTGGTCACGGAGTCCGAGCTGACGGTCCGCCGGGTGCCGATCGAGTTCCTGGAGATCGAGCTCGCGGTCCTGGAGGAGATGGGCCTCGATCACGACCGTACGCCCGAGTACTTCGCGGACAACGGGCGTACGCGGCTGGTGGACCTGACCGTCCGGCCCTCCAAGCTGGAGGCGCCGATCGACAAGATCCACCCGATGCCGTTCCCGGGCCTGAACATCGACAACGTCCCGTTCTTCGCGGCCATCGCGGCCTCCGCGCAGGGCAAGACGCTGATCCACGACTGGGTCTACGACAACCGGGCGATCTATCTGACGGACCTCAACCGCCTCGGCGGCCGGCTCCAGCTCCTCGACCCGCACCGGGTCCTGGTCGAGGGCCCGACCCGCTGGCGCGCCGCCGAGATGATGTGCCCGCCGGCGCTGCGACCCGCCGTGGTCGTCCTGCTCGCGATGATGGCGGCCGACGGCACCTCGGTGCTGCGGAACGTGTACGTCATCAACCGCGGCTACGAGGACCTCGCCGAGCGCCTGAACTCGATCGGCGCGCAGATCGAGATCTTCCGGGACATCTGACGCGACGGTGCCGCGGCACTCGCCTGACCTGCTGCTGTGGGGGTCATGTGCGGGTGCGGCGGCACCTGCGTCCGGGGGACTTCCCTGATCCTCGGCGCCCGGAGCGACGACTCCGGAACGTGCCGGCCTCTCCTGTTTCCTCCCCAGCACTACCGCGTTGCCGCGTCACCGCGATACGGATTGACGCGAGGACCGGGTCGACGGCGGCTCTGCGCGCCCACCCGGCCACGTGCCCTCGGGATGAGCACACCGGCATCCCCACCGGGCGGTGGGTCCGTCGAGCAGGGGTGTCAGTGACTCCTGCCAGCATGGACGGATGACCCCAGTCGACCCCCCGCCGACCACCCCTGACGATCAGTCGCGTGCCCTCCTTCTGGAAGTGGTCGGCGCCATCGAACCGTGGGACGACCTGGAGCGTTCGCACCTGGAGACCGCCGCACGGTGGGTCGCCGGTGGGGCCCCGCTCCACCGGGTGTCCAAACCGGACGTTCCTGAGATGCACCTGGTGTGCTACTTCGTCGTCCTCGACGCGACGCGCGGGCAGCTCCTGCTCGTCGCGCACCGCGGGGCGGGCCTGTGGCTGCCGACCGGAGGCCACGTGGAACCCGGCGAGGACCCGTGGGCCACGGTGGTCCGAGAGTGCCGTGAGGAGCTGGGCATCGAGGCCGTGGCATCGCCCGTCACCGGCGAGCGGCCTCTCTTCCTCACCGTCACCCGGACCCGGGGACACGGCCCGCACACCGACGTCTCCCTCTGGTACCTCCTCGACGCCGACGTCCACGCCATCACCTCTTACGACGAAGGCGAGTTCAGCGCGATCCGGTGGCTGACGGACTCGCAGGTGTTCGAGCTGTCGGAGGAGTCGCTCGACCCCCACATGCACCGCTTCACCCGCAAGCTGCAGCACGCCCGGATCTCGGGGCGTCGCAGGTAGCCGCGACGTGCACGGCCCCGCCGCGCCGAGGACCGGCCGGACCACGGGAGGGGTGGGTCGCTGGACCTGCCGAGGCAGCCGACTCGGCCCGGTCCCTGACCGCATTGCCCCTGAATCAGACGCGCGCCGCCAAGCCCAGATGAACGGTGTCGAACGGGCCTGACCCCGGGGCGGTGGCGCTACGGCCCGCGCACGCGAGCGGGTGTGCAGGGTCAGCGGTGCGGCCGCCTGCCCGGCGGCGGGCGGCCTGTGAAGCGGGGCACGCGCGGGAGGTGCCGAGGCGGGTGATTCTCTGGTCGCCCGCGTATCTCACCAGTGGTGCGACGAGTTTCGCGAAACCGTGAACTCTTCGGAGCCCGTCGGGGAACAGCAGGTGACACGCACTCGCCGACGAGTCAGGGGAAGCATTGTGAGCGGACCACCGCCGTCCACGGCACGGACGGAGGACGACGCGGAGATAGTCGCGCAGTCGTTGGAGCAGTCGGAGCTGTTCGCCCTGCTCTACGACCGGTACGCTCCCGACATCCACCGCTACGTGGCCCGTCGCCTGGGCGACGCCGTCGCCGACGACATCACCGCCGACACCTTCCTGGTCGCCTTCCGGATCCGGTCCCGCTACGACCGTACGCGCGCCAACGCGCGCCCTTGGTTGTACGGCATCGCAGGAAACCTCATCGGCAAGCAGCGCCGCGCCGAGGTGCGGGCGCTCAAGGCGCTCGCCCGCACCGGCCACGATCCGCTCGCCGCGTCCGGCGGCGGGTCCTGGGTCGAGGACACCGACGACCGGATCGCGGCGCAAGGCCCACTGGCCGGCGCCCTCGCGGGACTGTCGGCGCCTGACCGGCACGTCCTGCTGCTCGTCGCCTGGGCCGAACTCACCTACCAGGAGGTCGCGGAGGCGTTGGACATACCGATCGGCACGGTTCGTTCGCGGCTCAACCGCGCGCGACGCAAGGTACGTACAGCGCTGGGTGCCGATCCCGCGTTCGTGATCGACGTGGCGGAGGTGGCATAGCCGTGGACGAGATGACCGAAGTGCGCGAGCTGCGCGCCCACGTGCCGGTTCCCGACCGGGCCCGGCTCGCACCGGGACGGGCCCGGCTCACCGAGGCCGCGCGGGCCGGGGAGGCGCGCCGCGCGTTGTGGCGACGGCGGGAGTTCGCGATCGTCGCGGTCGTGGCCGCGGTGACTGCCGTCGCCATCACCGCCACCCTGCTGGTGGGCGGGAAGGGCACGGGACGCACGGTGCAGCCCGCGGCCACGCCGAGTGTGAGCTTCAAGGGGGTGAGCGCGGCCGAGTTCCTGCGGCAGGCCGCCGACGCGGTCCAGGCGCAGCCGGACGGCGCCGCTCCGACGGCGAAGCAGTGGATCTACACCAAGTCGGCGCAGGAAGCGTTGGAGAAATCCCGCCGTCTTATGGGCGATCAGGAGAGCTGGATCCGGTTCGACGGCTCCGCCATCGCCTCCCGGACGGGGAACGAGCCGCTCGACATCAGCAAGACGCACCTGGAGAACGGGGCCGAGGGCGACGACCGCTCGGCGCGCGAGATGTACCGGGTCCTCATCGCTTTGCCGGCCGACGGCAAGGGGACGCTGAAGGCGCTCCGCGAGCGGAATGCCATCGCAGACTCCAAGGAACTCTCACAGGCACGTAACGACTACTTCGAGATCAAGGTCCTGCTGTCGGCCGGCGTGATGCCGGCCAAGGGCCTGGCCTCGCTCTATCGCGCCCTCGCACTCGTACCGGGCGGAAAGGTCACCGACCACCTGGTCAAGACCGCCGCCGGACGCCGGGTGATCGCTGTGGACTACAGCCGCGGGAAGAACCCCAGGTCCGGTGAATCGATGGCTGATCAGTTGCTGATCGACCCGCAGACCTACCGGGTCGTCGGCATGCGGATCGTCGCAGGAGACGGCAAGGTCCTCGGCGGCGACTCGCTCGTCGCGACGGCTGTGGTGGACCGGGCGGGCGACCGCGGCTGACCGGCCACGATCCCGGGCGGCCCGCACCACGGGGGCGGGCCGCCCGTATCCCGCCCCGGCCGCCACCGTCGGCCCGTCCCACGAGCCCATGACCGAACCTCAGGCCGGCGACGACCACCAGGTCTCGGGCGAGCGGCAGTACGCCGATCATCACCTGTGCGCCTCACTTGCCCGCATCGCCCGCACGCCGGCCTACGGCGTGCTCCCGCGTTCCACGCGACACAGTGAGGGCGGTCCGGGAGCCACGGGATCGCCCCCCGAATCAGGTGTCGTGACGCGCCCTCGACAGAGGTCGGGGCCTCGTCGACACTGATCGGCATGGGGGACAGCGCGGTGTGGGTCGCGGCCTTGACCGGGGGTACGGCCGTGTTCGCGAGCTGGGTGACCACGCTGGGGAACACGCGGGCCGCCCGCGTTCAGGCCGAGGCGTCGGCGCAGGCCCAACACCGTGAACAGGTACGCGCGTTGCGGCGGGTCGCCTATCTGGAGCTGATGGAACACGCTCACGTGGTCGGTGAGTTGTACCGGAGGGTCCTCGACGCCTTCCACCAGATGTCCGACCGGGATCAACAGATGGCGCGCTTCGAGGAGTTGCGTACGGAGCTGCGCGAGGCCTACGACCCTCTCATGCACAGCGTCCGTGTCGTCGTCCTGGAAGGTCCGTCCGCCACCGCCGAAGCGGCCCAAGCCGTCCTGGACGCGGCACGGGAGACCAGCCGGTGCTTGTGGCGCGTCACCCGCGACGACGCGGACGCGCGTGCCCGCTTCGACGTGGTGCAAGGGTCGTATCTGCGGTGTCTGGGACGCTTCGTCGACACGGCACGCGTGACGATGGAAGCGTCCTGATCGGTGCCCGTGCGCATGACCGGCGGTCGCCTCTGTCTCCCGAAGGCCTTGAAGAGCGTCGCGCACGACCGGGGCACGGCATCCCGCGTCCCGGTACCGACGCCGTCTCCCACGGACCGCCCGGGCACGTGAGCGGTCGACCGGCTGACGGACGGACGGGCCGGCCGACCGACCGACCGGCCGCCCCGGGAAACTCCCTGTCACAGGTTCGTCACCACGAGTGCACCCGCCGGATGCGTCTGCCAGCCTGACGCCTGATCATATTTCTAGGTATTTCGGGGAGAACCTGTGCACCACCGTACGTTCCCGGCCGTCCTCGCGCTGGCCGCCCTCGCGTTCGTCAGCGGCTGTTCCGGCGATGACACGGGGAGCCCTTCCGGCACCGGAGGACGGCAGACACCGAGCGCCCCGGCCGGTCCGGGACTGCCCGGCCCGTCCGCCGCGGCCGCGGACCCGGGAACTCCCGGCGCACCGGACGAGGCGGCGGGTCAGGACGAGGGGGACTCGGGGTACGCCGCTCCCGTCGACCGGTGCGTCACCGCGCTCCTGGCGTACACGAGCGGCGGTCTGCCCGACGCGTGCACGGGCCTGTCGCCCGAGGAGCTGAACGAGGCGATCGAGAACGCCGGAGACTCCATGGAGCGCGACCAGCAGGCACGAAGGGCCGCCATCGACCTGATCGGCTGACCGGCCGGCCGGTCGATCAGCCGGAGCCGGGCGCGTCCGTGGCCGTCCGACCCCGCTCGCCGCAGAGCAGGGCCGCCGACCCGCACGGTCGGCGGCCCCCTCGTCCGCTCAGTTCCCGGCCACCGTGATGTCCTGTTGGCGGGCGGCGCGGATCGTGGGAAGCGGGAGGCCGGTGCCGCTCAGTTCCAGGAGTGTGGCCTCCACGTGCGCCGGGCCCCGGACGAGGGTCTTGGGGTCGCGCTTCTCGGAGTTGGTCCAGCGGTGGTCCGCGCCGTCGCAGGTCGCCGTGGAGCCGCCGATGCCGTGGCGGATCCCGGGGTCGCCCTGGGACACCGAGGAGGACACGAAGACGGGTCCGCCCGAGCCCGTGCAGCGGTAGGTGCCGGAGAGGGTGATGGTGCCGTCGGCGGAGACCGTGCCGGTGGGGTCGACGGTCACCTCGTCGGACGGGGCCGTGCGGGCGACGGCGGACGGGGCGAGGAGCAGGAGCAGCGCGGCGGCGGATGCCGCGCCGAGGGCCTGGCGCACGAGCATGGGGTACCTCCTGGAGCGGGGGTCTGGGGACCGGGTCGGGAAAGAGGGCCGGGAAAGGGCGCTCAACAGGTACCGGTCCGACGCCCCGAAGGCCGTGATCATCACCCCTTTGGTGGCGAGTTGGCACCGTCCGTCTTGGGGACGTCCGAGAGTTGTCCTCGTGTTGTCACGCTTCGCGGCCCGGGGTTCCTATGCGTTCGCCGCGAGCGCATGGTCTGTTCATGCGAGGTCGACGACGACAACCGCGCCGCCACTCCTCGCATCCGACGTGGAGGTGCGCCATGTGTTCACACCGGTCTTCGTGCCCGTCCGCTGACGCCGTCGCTCCGCACATCGTTTCGGCCCACCCCGAGCAGGGCTGGAACCTCCTGTGCAACGGCGCGATCGTGTTCGACGACAGCGGTGAACTGCTCCCCGACGGCAGCGTGATCGCTCCGCACCGGGTGTTCGCCGAGCGGCTCGTCGTCGCGGCCTGATCTCCGCCTCGCCGAAGGTCTACGGCAGCACGGCGAAGCCGTCGAGTTCGACCAGCGCCCGCTCGTCCCAGAGGCGGGCGGCGCCGATGACGGCCATCGCGGGGTAGTCGCGGCCGGCCAACCGGTGCCAGACGCGCCCGAGTTCGGGAGCATGGCGGCGGTAGTCGGCGACGTCCGTGGCGTAGACGGTGACCCGGGCGAGGTCGGCGGGCTCGCCGCCCGCCGCGCGCAGCGCGGTCAGCAGATTCGCCAGCGCCCGCTCGAACTGCCGGGGCAGCGTCTCCCCGACCACCTTTCCGTCCGCGTCGAGCGCGGTCTGTCCGGCCAGGAAGACGACACGGGAGCCGGTGGCGACGACCGCGTGGGAGAAGCCGGTCGGCGGGGAGAGCTCGGGCGGGTTGAGACGCTCGGCGGTCATGCGGTCTCCGCTCCCTCTGCGTGTTCGGCGGCGGCTCGGTACAACTCCTTGGCGATGACGGCCCGTTGCACCTCGCTGGCCCCCTCGTAGATGCGCGGCGCGCGCACCTCGCGGTAGAGGTGTTCGAGGAGATGGCCGCGGCGCAGGGCGCGGGCTCCGTGCAGTTGGACGGCCGCGTCGACGACGTACTGGGCCGTCTCGGTCGCGAGCAGTTTCGCCATCGCCGCCCGCCGGGGTACGTCCGGGGCGTCCTCGTCGTACGCCGACGCGGCCGCGTACACCATCAGGCGGGCCGCCTCGGTGCGCAGCGCCATCTCGGCGACCTGGTGGGCCACGGTCTGCAGGTCCCGCAGCGGACCGCCGAACGCCTCGCGTCGCGCGGTGTGGGCGAGGGTCGCGTCCAGCGCGGCCTGGGCCATGCCGACGGCGAAGGCGCCGACGCTCGGCCGGAAGAGGTTGAGGGTGCGCATGGCGACCCGGAACCCGTGCCCGGGCTCGCCGAGGACGTCGTCCGCCGTGACGGGTACGGCGTCGAAGGCGAGGGCGCCGATGGGGTGCGGGGAGAGCATGTCGAGCGGGGTGCCGGTGAGGCCGGGGCGGCCGGCGGGCACGAGGAAGGCGGTGACACCGCGGGCTCCGGCGTCGGACCCGGTGCGCGCGAAGACGGTGTAGAGGTCGGCCTCGGGGGCGTTGGAGATCCAGCACTTCTCGCCGGTCAGCCGCCAGCCGTCGGCGCCGTCCCCGTCCGCCCGGAGGGCCAGCGCGGCCGCGTCCGAGCCGGCGCCGGGCTCGCTCAGCGCGAAGGCCGCCACCGCGGTGCCGTCCGCGACCCGGGGCAGCCAGTGGTCGCGCTGGGCGGCGGTTCCGTAGGCGTGGACCGGATGGGCGCCGAGACCCTGAAGGGCCAGCGCGGTCTCGGCCTCGGTGCAGACCTGGGCCAGGGACTCGCGCATGAGGCAGAGGTCCAGGGCGCCGGAGGTGAACAGGCGGGACAGCAGGCCGAGTCGGCCGAGTTCGGCGACCAGCGGGCGGTTGACGTGGCCCGCCTCGCCCTTGTCGGCCAGCGGTCGCAGGCGGTCCGCGGCCAGGGCGCGCAGTTCGGCACACCAGGCGGTCTGCCCCGGATCGAGCGAGAATGCGGTCATTGCCCGTCCCCTCTCCCCTTCGGACACTCCTCACGTTATCGCGAACCGTTGACTGTCGTCACCAACACGATACGCTCCTTGTGCGAGCCCACCACGACGCCCATCTAGGCAGCCCGTCAAGGCAAGTCAAGGCAAGGGGGCGAACCGCCATGGACCTTGTGGATCCCCTGGATCCCGCAGGAACCCCGGGGCCGGCACGTTCGGCCCATGTCGACACCTTCGCGCGCGACCACCTCCCACCCCCCGGCCAGTGGCCCGAACTCCGCTTCGACCTGCCCGGGCTGCGCTACCCCGCCCGGCTGAACTGCGCCGCCGAGCTCCTCGCCGGCACCGACGCCGGACGCCCGGTGTTCCGTACTCCGTCCGGCGCCCCCTGGACCTACGGCGAGCTGCGCTCCCGCGTCGACCGCATCGCCCATGTCCTGACCCGCGAGCTGGGCGTCGTCCCGGGCAACCGGGTGCTGCTGCGCGGCCCCACCACCCCCTGGCTGGCCGCCTGCTGGCTGGCGGTGCTCAAGGCGGGCGCGGTCGCCGTCACGGTGCTCGCCCAGCAGCGGCCCCACGAACTGAGCACGATGTGCGGGATCGCCCGGGTGACCCACGCCCTGTGCGACATCCGCTCGGTCGACGACCTGGCCAAGGCCGAGATCCCCGGACTGCGGGTCACGACGTACGGCGGTGACGCGTCCGACGATCTGCTGCTGCGGATCACCGGCGCGCCGGACGAGCCCTTCGCCGCGGTGGACACGGCCGCCGACGACGTGGCGCTGATCGCGTTCACCTCGGGCACCACCGGACGGCCCAAGGGGTGCATGCACTTCCACCGCGATGTGCTGGCGATCGCGGACACCTTCTCCGAGCACGTGCTGCGGCCGCACGAGGACGACGTCTTCGCGGGCAGCCCTCCCCTGGGCTTCACCTTCGGGCTCGGCGGCCTCGTCGTGTTCCCGCTGCGCGTCGGCGCCTGCTCCCTGCTGCTCGAACAGGCGGGTCCCAGGCAGCTGCTGCCCGCGATCGCCGAGCACCGTGTCTCCGTGCTGTTCACGGCGCCGACCGCCTACCGGGCGATGCTGGCGGAACTGGCGGACTCCGACGGCCACGACATCGGGTCGCTGCGGCGCTGCGTGTCCGCGGGCGAGAACCTGCCGGCGGTGACCTGGCAGGACTGGCACGGGCGCACCGGGCTCGGCATCATCAACGGCATCGGCGCCACCGAACTGCTGCACATCTTCATCTCCGCCGCCGACGGTTCCATCCGCCCCGGCACGACGGGCCTGCCCGTCCCCGGGTGGCACGCGCGCGTGGTCGACGCGGACGGGACGCCGGTGCCGGACGGCGAACCCGGCCTCCTCGCCGTGCGCGGCCCGGTCGGCTGCCGGTATCTCGCCGACCCGCGCCAGCGCGAGTACGTGCGCGACGGCTGGAACATCACCGGCGACACCTACGTACGCGACCCCGACGGCTACTTCCGCTACGTGGCCCGCGCCGACGACATGATCATCTCGGCGGGGTACAACATCGCGGGCCCCGAGGTCGAGGACGCCCTGCTGCGGCATCCGGACGTGGTCGAGACGGCCGTCGTCGGGCGGCCCGACGAGGACCGGGGGCACGTCGTGGTGGCCTACGCGGTGCTGAAGGAGGGCGCCCGCCGGGACGCGGACGCGCTGCGCGCCTTCCTCAAGTCCGAGCTGGCGCCGTACAAATGCCCCCGCGAGATCGTCTTCCTCGACGCGCTGCCGCGGACCGCCACGGGCAAGCTCCAGCGGTTCCGGCTGCGCGCGGAGACCGGCGCCGACGCCCCGTCGCCCACCGCGCCGCAGGGCGACCTGCCCACCGGCGGCGATCCCAAGTGATCTTCGCGCACTAGAGTGATCGACGTGTCAGAGCAACACGCCCCCCGGTCCCTCATCGTCACCTTCTACGGCGCGTACGGCCGTTTCGTCCCCGGCCCGGTGCCGGTCGCCGAGCTGATCCGGCTCCTCGCCGCGGTCGGTGTGGACGCGCCCTCGGTGCGGTCGTCGGTGTCCCGGCTCAAGCGCCGCGGACTCCTGGAGCCGGCGCGCACCGTCGGCGGCTCGGCCGGATACGCGCTGTCGCCGGACGCGCGGCAACTGCTCGACGACGGCGACCGCAGGGTGTACGCGTCGGCGCCGCCCGAGGACGCCGGCTGGGTGCTCGCCGTGTTCTCCGTGCCCGAGTCGGAGCGGCAGAAGCGGCACATCCTGCGCTCGCGGCTGGCCGGTCTCGGCTTCGGCACGGCCGCCCCCGGGGTGTGGCTCGCCCCCGCGCGACTGTACGAGGAGACCCGGCACACCCTGGAGCGGCTGCGGCTCGATCCGTACGTGGAGCTGTTCCGCGGCGAGCACCTCGGGTTCGCCGCGACGGCCGACGCGGTGGCGCGCTGGTGGGACCTGGCGGCGATCGCCAAGGAGCACGAGGCGTTCCTCGACCGGCACGCACCCGTGCTGAACGGCTGGCAGGGCCGCGCGGACACCCCTCCCGAAGAGGCCTACCGCGACTATCTGCTCGCCCTCGACTCCTGGCGGCACCTCCCGTACACCGACCCGGGACTGCCCGCCGCGCTGCTGCCCGCGAACTGGCCGGGCGCCCGCTCGGCCGGCGTCTTCCAGGCCCTGCACGAGCGACTGCGGGACGCGGGGGCGGAGTTCGCCGGGGTGTCCCCGTGGTCCGGGCGGCCGCACGAGGGATGACCGGGCCGGGTGCCCCCGAGGAGGCCCGCGACTGTCCTGCGGCGAATGCCCCTCAGAGGCGTCGCGAAGTCGTCAAGTGCCCAAGGAGAGACGGGGTTTGGGGGCGTCGGTGCGTCCGGTCCGCGGAGGACGGCTGCCGGCCCGGTAGGGCGCGGGCCAGCCGGCTCCCGGGCCCTCGTAGCCCTGTTCGGCCGCCGCGTGCAACGTCCAGTGCGGGTCGTACAGATGAGGACGTCCGAGCGCGCACAGGTCGGTCCGCCCCGCCAGGATCAGGGAGTTGACGTCGTCCCAGGAGGAGATGGCGCCGACGGAGATCACCGGGAGCCCGGTCTCGTGACGGATCCGGTCGGCGTACGGCGTCTGGTACGAGCGGCCGTACTCGGGGCGCTCGTCGGCCACCACCTGGCCCGTCGACACGTCCACCGCGTCGGCGCCGTGCGCCGCGAAGGCCCGCGCCATCGCCACCGCGTCGTCCCCGGTGGTGCCCCCCTCGGCCCAGTCGGTGGCCGAGATCCGCACGGTCATCGGCCGCTCCTGCGGCCAGACGGCCCGCACCGCGTCGAACACCTCCAGCGGGAACCGCAGCCGCTTCTCCGGTGATCCGCCGTAGGCGTCGGTGCGCAGGTTGGTCAGCGGCGAGAGGAAGCCGGAGAGCAGGTAGCCGTGGGCGCAGTGCAGTTCGAGGAGGTCGAAGCCGCAGCGGGCGGCCCGGGAGGCGGCAGCGGTGAACTGCTCGCGCAGATCGGTGAGCTGGGCGCGCGACAGCTCGCGGGGCCTCTGGCCGCCCGGCTTGTACGGGAGCGGGGAGGCCGCCACGAGCGGCCAGTTGCCGTCCGGCAGGGGCTCGTCGATGCCCTCCCACATCAGCCGGGTCGACCCCTTGCGGCCGGCGTGGCCGAGCTGGAGGCCGATCGCGGTGCCCGGTGCCTGCCGGTGCGTGAAATCGACGATCCGCCGCCAGGAGTCGGCCTGTCGGGAGGTGTAGAGGCCCGCGCAGCCGGGCGTGATGCGGCCCTCCGCGCTCACGCACACCATCTCGGTCATGACCAGTCCGGCGCCGCCGAGAGCCCGCGCGCCCAGGTGGACGAGGTGGAAGTCGCCGGGGACGCCGTCCACGGCCGAGTACATGTCCATCGGCGAGACGACGACACGGTTGCGCAGGGTCAGGCCGCGCAGTCGCAGCGGGGTGAACATCGGCGGGGTGCCGGGCGGGCAGCGGAACTCCCGCTCGACGGCGGCCACGAAGTGCGGATCGCGCAGCCGCAGGTTGTCGTGGGTGACGCGGCGGCTGCGGGTGAGGAGGTTGAACGCGAACTGCCGGCTGGGCTGGTCGAGATAGCGGTCCAGGTTCTCGAACCACTCCAGACTGGCGCGGGCGGCCCGCTGGGTCGAGGCGACGACGGGGCGGCGCTCCTCCTCGTACGCGGCCAGCGCCTCGGCCGGCGAGGGCCGCTCCTCCAGGCAGGCGGCCAGCGCGAGCGCGTCCTCGACGGCGAGCTTGGTGCCGGAGCCGATGGAGAAGTGGGCGGTGTGGGCGGCGTCGCCGAGCAGCACCAGATTACCGTGCGACCAGCGGCCGTTGACGATCGTACGGAACCTCGTCCACGCCGACTTGTTCGCGCGCAGCGGGCGTCCGCCGAGCGCGTCCGCGAAGATCTTGCCGCACCGCTCGACGGACTCGCGCTCGTCGAGGTCCGCGAACCCCGCGGCCCGCCAGACCTCTTCGCGCATCTCGACGATGACGGTGGAGGCGTCGGCCGCGTAGGGGTAGCCGTGCAGTTGCATCACGCCGTGTTCGGTCTCGGCGATCTCGAAGCGGAACGCGTCGAAGGCGAAGTCCGCGGCGAGCCAGATGTAGCGGCAGCGGTGTTCCTCCACGGACGGCCGGAACACCTCGGCGTACGCGGCGCGGGTGAGGCTGTGCACCCCGTCGGCGGCGACGACGAGGTCGTACGAAGCCATCAGGCTGTCGACGGGCGGGGCCGCCACCGTGAAGCGCAGGTCGACACCGAGCGCGAGGCAGCGCTCGTGCAGGATCTCCAGGAGCCGGCGCCGACCGAGCGCGGCGAATCCGTGGCCGCCGGAGGTGTGCCGCACCCCTCGGCGCACGATGTCGATGTCGTCCCAGCGGACGAACTCGGCCTGGAGCGCCGCGTGGACGACCGGGTCGGCGTGCTCGATGCCGCCGAGGGTCTCGTCGGACAGGACCACGCCGAAGCCGAAGGTGTCGTCGGGGGCGTTGCGTTCCCAGAGGGTGACCTCGCGGGCCGGGTCGAGGCGTTTGAGCAGGGCGGCCGCGTACAGTCCGCCGGGCCCGCCGCCGATCACCGCGACGCGCAGCGCACCGCCGGCCGGCCGTCCGGTCCGCGCGGGCCCGGTGCTCGCGTCCTCGGACCTCGTACGCCCGGACCTCGCGAGCCCGTCCCGCCCGACCCCGTCGCGGCCCTCACCGCCGGTTCCGGAGCCGGTTCCCGCTTCGGAGCCGGCGAGGGGATCGCGGCCCCCGGTGTCGGTGTCCACGCGCATCCCGCGCTCACCTCCCCCGCCATTTCGGGGCCCGCTTCTCCGTGAAGGCCGCGTGGAACTCGGCGTAGTCCTCGCCGTTCATGAGCAGGGCCTGGGTCGCGGCGTCCAGTTCGACGGAGGCGGCGAGCGGCATGTCCAGTTCGGCGGTGAGCAGCGCCTTGGTCTGCGCGTACGCCAGGGCAGGTCCCTCGGCGAGGCGGCGGGCCAGCGCCTGCGCGCCCACGTCGGCGTATCCCTCGTCGGTGAGTTCGCTGATCAGGCCGATGCGCTCGGCCTCGGGCGCCCGCACCGGCTCGCCGAGCATCAGCAGCCGGGTGGCGTGTCCGAGCCCGACCACCCGGGGCAGCAGATAGGCCGCTCCCATGTCGCCGCCGGACAGCCCGACGCGGGTGAAGAGGAAGGCGAAGCGGGCGCTGGGGTCGGCCACCCGGAAGTCGGCGGCCAGCGCCAGTACGGCTCCGGCGCCCGCGGCCACCCCGTGCACCGCCGCGATCACGGGGAACGGACACTCCCGTACCGCTCTCACGACCTGCCCGGTCATCCGGTTGAAGTCGAGGAGCTGGGCGGTGTCCATGGCCAGGGTCGCGCCGATGATCTCGTCGACATCGCCGCCGGAGCAGAATCCGCGGCCCTCGCCCGCGAGCACCAGTGCGCGGACGGAACGCTCCCGGGACAGCTCGGCGAGCAGGTCGCGCAGGTCCGCGTAGGCGCCGAAGGTGAGCGCGTTGAGCTTCTCGGGGCGGGCCAGGGTGACGGTGGCGACACCGTCGGCGAGCTCGTGTCTCAGATGCCGCCAGTCCGGCGTGCGGGCGGCGGAACCGGTGAAGGGACTCATGACGTGCGGCCTCCTCGGGCGGGGGGCGACGCGCTGCGGCTGTCCCACCAAGTTATCACTCATCCGTGACTGTCGTCACGAGTGCGCGATACATGACGGGTGAGAGGCCCGGCGCGGCGGGACGGTGTCGGCACAGGACGTGACCGTCGCGATGTGACATGACCCACCGCGATGGCTTTGAGTCGTGAAGTGACGTCCGCGCTTCGTGAAGCGACGGCTGCACGTCGTGAAGGGGCGGTCGTGCGTCGCGAAGGGGCGGCCCGCGAGGGGAACCCGGGCCGTCATCGCGTCACGGATCATCGATAGCCGTGTAACGGCGGGTGCACACACGGGAGACGGACCGTTCACCTGGGTAGACACCCCGTACCGGACCGAACGCCCCGAAAGGAGACAGCCACGCACCCCTGGACACACCGTCCGATGTCCAGAGAAAGCCCACCGAGCACATTTGCCCGGTGTCGCCGTACCATTCCTAAGGTTGAAAGCAGGACCGCCTGCTCCATGAACGGACCCGCCTTGCACGACACCCCAGCACCGGCCTCCTGGCGCATCGCGCTGCCGCACACCGTCGCGGCCGTGCCCGTCGCCCGCGCCCTGGTCCGCACGGCACTCGCCGAGCGGGAACACGGGGCGGACTGCGACACCGCCGAGCTGCTCACCGCGGAGCTGGTCGCCAACGCCGTCGAGCACACCGCGGGCGACGGACCGATAGAGCTGGTCGTGGAGCTGATGCCGACCGGCTGCCGGGTCGAGGTGCACGACCCCGACCCGAAGCCGCCCGTCGACCTCACGCTCCCGCATCCGCCCGGGGAGCCCGATCCGTGGCAGGAGCACGGGCGCGGTCTGCTGCTGCTCCGCGCCCTCAGCGCGGCCTGCGGGCACCGCCCCACCGACTCCGGCAAGGCGGTCTGGTTCAGACTGCCTGTGGTTCCCGCTCAGCGGCGTCCGGCCCTGTAGCGGCCCGGGCGTCGGCACCGGCGCGGGCCAGCCGGGAGTTGCGGCGCCCGTACAGGACGTACACCAGGAACCCGGCCGTGAGGAACGCGGCGAACTGGATCCAGGTCGTCCAGCCGGTCTCGTACATCAGATAGAGGCAGAAGCCCACACCGAGCACCGGCACCACGGGGTAGAGCGGCACCCGGAAGGTGCGGGCGAGGCCCGGTTCGCGGCGGCGCAGCGCGATCACCGCGACGTTGACGGCGGCCATCACGGCGAGTGTGCCGATGGTGCACAGGTTGACCACGGAGTCCAGGGACGCGAAGGCCGCCGGGAGCGCGAAGACGAGCGCGACGATCAGCGTGCCGGCGACCGGTGTCGAGGTCCTGGGCGAGACCTTCTCGAAGACGCGCGGGACCAGGCCGTCGCGGGACATCGACATCAGGATGCGGGTCTGGCCGTACATCACGGCGAGCACGACCGAGGCGATGGCGACGACCGCGCCGAAGGCGATCACTCCGCCGCCGACGGCCGAGCCGGTGACCTCGTCGACGACGTAGGACAGCGCGGCCGGCCGGCCGCCGACCCTGTCGCCGCCGATGGCACCGATGGCGGCCAGGGCGACGGCGCAGTAGAGCACCGTGACCAGGCCGATGCAGACCAGGATGGCGACGGGGATGTCGCGGCGGGGGTTCTTGGCCTCCTCGCCGGCCGTGGTGATGGCGTCGAAGCCGATGTACGAGAAGAACGCGGCCGTGGTGCCGGCGCCGATGCCGCCGAGCCCGGCCGGGGAGAACGGCGTGAGGTTGCCGTCCTTGAAGGCGCTGAACCCGATCGCGCAGAACAGCACGAGGACGACGAGCTTCAGGACGGCCATCGCGGCGGTCGCCCGGGCGCTGTCGCGCACGCCGCGCACGAGCAGGAGCGAAGCCAGCGCGATCACGACGACGGCGGGGAGGTTGACGATCCCGCCGTCGGAGGGGCCCGCGGAGAGAGCCGCGGGCAGCTGCGCGCCGGTGAGGCTCTCCAGCAGTTCGTTGACGTACTGGCTCCAGCCGACGGCCACGGCCGACACGGAGACGCCGTACTCCAGGAGCAGGCACCAGCCGACCAGGAAGGCCGTGCCCTCGCCGAGTCCGGCGTAGGCGAAGGAGTACGAGGATCCCGAGACCGGGATCGCGCCGCCCAGCTCCGCGAACGCGAACGCCGTGAAGACGCAGGTGATCGCGGCGAGGACGAAGGAGACGACCACGGCGGGTCCGGCCTGGGCGACCGAGTCGGAGAGTCCGACGAAGATGCCGGTGCCCACGATGGCGCCGACGCCGAAACAGATGAGCTGGAAGAGCCCCATCGTGCGCTTGAGTCCGTTGCCTTCGAGGTCGGCACCGGACTCGGCGATCAGCAGAGCGGGGGATTTGATACGGGGAGCGGACATGCGGGGTGGTGCTCGTTTCTGGTGGTACGGGTGCGACCGGAGGGGTGCCCCCCGCTCGAACGGGGTCGAGAGGCCGGGGGAGGTCGCGCGGCGGTCCCGGAAGGGATGGCTCCGGGGCCGCCGGACATCGTACGGAGGTTCAGGCCAGCGTGGCGACCATGATCGCCTTGATCGTGTGCAGCCGGTTCTCGGCCTGGTCGAAGACGACGGAGTGCGCCGACTCGAAGACCTCGTCGGTCACCTCCAGCGAGTCGAGGCCGTAGGCCGCGTGGATCTCGCGGCCGACCTTGGTCCCGAGGTCGTGGAACGCAGGGAGGCAGTGCAGGAACTTGACGTCCGGGTTGCCGGTGGCACGCAGCACGTCCATGGTCACGGCGTACGGGGAGAGGGCGCCGATGCGTTCGGCCCACACCTCCTTGGGCTCCCCCATGGAGACCCAGACGTCGGTGGCCACGAAGTCGGCGCCCCGCACACCCTCGTCGACGTGCTCGGTGAGGGTGACGCGGCCGCCGCTCTTCTCGGCGAGCTCGCGGGCCCGCGCGACGATGTCGTCGGCGGGCCAGTAGGCCTGCGGAGCGACTATCCGGACGTCCATGCCGAGCAGTGCGCCGGTGACCAGGTACGAGTTGCCCATGTTGAAACGGGCGTCGCCCAGGTAGGCGAAGGCGATCCCGTCGATCGGCTTGGCGCAGTGCTCGGTCATCGTGAGGACGTCGGCCAGCATCTGGGTGGGGTGCCAGTCGTCGGTGAGGCCGTTGTAGACCGGCACTCCGGCGTGGGCGGCCAGTTCCTCCACCGCGGCCTGGCTGTCGCCGCGGTACTCGATGGCGTCGAACATGCGGCCGAGGACCCGCGCGGTGTCCTTCACGGACTCCTTGTGGCCGATCTGCGAGCCGGACGGGTCCAGGTACGTCGTCGAGGCGCCCTGGTCCGCGGCCGCGACCTCGAACGCGCAGCGCGTGCGCGTCGAGGTCTTCTCGAAGATCAGCGCGATGTTCATGCCCAACAGGTGCCGGGTCTCCGCCCCGAGCCTCTTGTCCGCCTTGAGCCCGGCGGCCAGCTCGATCAGGCCACGGAACTCGTCGTCCGTGAAGTCCAGTTCCTTGAGGAAGTGGCGGCCCGCGAGGGCGGTCGGGACTGTCGCCATGGGGGCGCTCCAGGGAAGACGGGACACGGGGACGGGGAGGGACGCTGGAATTCTATACGATGCTCAGCATTTATATACGGCCTCCCGTTCGACTCCGGGCGAAACCCGTGCGGGGGCTGCGCGGGGCTCCGCGCCGGACCCCGCGCGGGGCCGCTCGGGGTCCACGCCGGAACCCGCGCAGGAGGCCCGCGCGGGGGCTCCGCGTCGGAACCGCCGCGGGGCCCGCCTGGACTCCACACCGGAACCCGCGCGGAGTCCCGTGCAGACCCCGCACAGGATCCCAGGGACGCCGAGCGGACTCCACGACCCCACACCGACTCCACGACCCCGGGGAATCCCGGCGCGGGACCTCCCCGCCTCGGGCTACACAGGCCCCCGCTCGACGGGGCAGCTCATGCAGCGCGGACCACCCCTTCCCCGGCCCAGCTCGCTGCCCGGGATCTCGATCACCTCGATGCCCTGCTTGCGCAGGTGCGTGTTGGTGGTGGCGTTCCGCTCGTAGGCGATGACGACGCCGGGCTCGACGGCGAGAACGTTGCAGCCGTCGTCCCACTGCTCCCGCTCGGCGGCGTGCACGTCCTGCGTGGCGGTCAGGACGCGGATCTCCCCCAGGCCCAGCGCCGCGGCGATGGCCCGGTGCATGTGCTCCGGAGGGTGGTCGGTGACCTTCAGCTCCTTCTCCCCCACGCCCGGCTCGATGGTGTACGAGCGGAGCATGCCGAGGCCGGCGTACTGCGTGAAGATGTCGCCGTCGACCATCGTCATCACGGTGTCGAGGTGCATGAGCGCCCGCCGCTTGGGCATGTCCAGCGCCACGATCGTGCTCGCCGAGCCCGCCGCGAACAACTTGTGCGCGAGCATCTCGACCGCCTGCGGCGTGGTGCGCTCGCTCATGCCGATGAGCACCGCGCCGTTGCCGATGACGAGCACGTCGCCGCCCTCGATGGTGGACGGGTAGTCGGCCTGCCCCTCCGACCAGAGGTTGAAGCCCTCCTCGCGGAAGAGGGGATGGTGCCGGTAGATCGCCTCGAAGTGCACGGTCTCGCGCTGCCGGGCCGGCCAGCGCATGGCGTTGATGGAGACACCGTCGTAGATCCAGGCGGAGGTGTCCCGGGTGAAGAGGTGATTGGGCAGCGGCCGCAGCAGGAAGTCGTCGAGGTCCATGACGTGGAAGCGCACGGAGGTGGGTTCCGCGTGCGCTTCCAGGAACTCGCGCTTGGTCATGCCGCCGACGAGCACGGACGCCAGTTCCGGGGCGGGCAGGGTCTCGAAGGCGGCCCGGAGATGGTCGGTGGCGAGCGGCCCGTACTCCTTCTCGTGGAAGACCCGGTCCAGGACGAGCGACCTGGCCGCCGGGATCTCCAGGGTCTCGGAGAGCAGGTCGCCGAAGAGATGGACGACGACCCCACGATCGCGCAGCACATCGGCGAACCCGTCGTGTTCCGCGCGTGCCCGCCGCACCCACAGCACGTCGTCGAAGAGCAGCGCGTCCTTGTTGCTGGGGGTGAGCCTCTTGAGCTCGAGATCGGGCCGGTGGAGGATGACGCGGCGCAGCCGCCCGGCCTCGGAGTCGACATGGAATCCCATGCCTCCATCCTGACCATCCGGACGCGTGTTCACCCGTGGATCTCCCGAGCCGCACCGCATTCATTTCGTCCCCTTGACGATAACCAGGGCTTTCTATTATCGTCTCACTGACGACAAGGAAGCCGAGGAGCCGCCGGGACCGCCCGGCGCGAGGGGGAACTCATGGCCGACATCACACGACGTCTCGGCTGGCGCCATCTGCGTGGGGCGCCCACCGCCCATGTGCGGCACCACCGTTCGGGAGTCCTGGTGCACGACGGTCCCGGACTCAGCTTCTGGTACCGCTCGCTGACCGCCACCCTCTCCGAAGTGCCGGTCGACGACCGCGAGTTGGCGATGACCTTCCACGCGCGCACCTCCGACTTCCAGGATGTCGCGGTGCAGGCGACCGTCACCTACCGCGTCAGCGACCCCACGGTCGCGGCCACCCGCCTCGACTTCTCCATCGACCCCGACACCGGCGCCTGGCGCGGCACCCCGCTGGAACAGCTGGGCTCGCTGCTGACCGAGACCGCCCAGCAGCACGCGCTCGACGTCCTGGCCCGTACGTCGCTGGCGTCCGCCCTGGTCGACGGCGTCGCGGCGGTACGGGAGCGGATAGCCGCCGGTCTCGCCGCCGAACCCCGGCTGCCCGCGACCGGCATCGAGGTGGTCGCCGTGCGGGTCGTCGCCCTGCGCCCGGAGCCCGAGGTGGAACGCGCCCTGCGCACACCCGCCCGCGAGCAGATCCAGCAGGACGCGGACAAGGCGACGTACGAACGCCGGGCGGTCGCGGTCGAGCGGGAGCGCGCCATCGCCGAGAACGAACTCGCCAGCCAGATCGAACTCGCCCGCCGCGAGGAGCAGTTGGTCGACCAGCGCGGCACGAACGCGCGCCGCGAGGCCGAGGAACTGGCGGCTGCGGACGCGGTGCGCGCCGGAGCGGAGGCGGCCCGTACGGTACGGCTCGCCGAGGCGGAGGCCACCCGGTCGCTGCGGCTGGCCGAGGCGGAGGCCACCAAGAAGGTGCGGCTCGCCGGGGCCGAGGCGCAGGCGGCGCGCGAGGTCGGCGCGGCGCGGGCCGAGGCGCAGGCGGCGTGGCTGCGGGTCCACGGTGACGCGGACGCCGCCACGCTGAACGCCCTGACCGGCGCCCGGCTCGCGGAGAACCTGCCGCGGATCGACAGTGTCACGGTGTCGCCGGACGTCCTCACCGGGCTGCTCGCCAAGCTGGGCAACGGGGCGGGCGGGGACCCGGCGTGAGTCTCGCGCCCCGGGTCGTCCTCGTCCATCGGACCACCGAGTACGAGGAGTTGGTGGCCCGGCACGGTACGCACGGGCAGGCGGCGTTCTTCCTGTCCTCGCGCGGCCGGGACATCGCGGAGGTCGCCGAACGGCACCGCAGGGCCCGTGAGGCCCTCGCCGAGGTGGTGGCGGCCGTTCCGCTGACCTGGCGTCAGGCGCGGGTGGAGCGGGCCGACCTGGACCGCTTCCTGTTCGCCCCGGAGGACGTCGTGGTCGTGGTCGGGCAGGACGGGCTCGTCGCGAACGTCGCCAAGTACCTGGCGGGCCAGCCGGTGGTGGGGATCGACGCCGACCCCGGCCGCAATCCGGGCGTGCTGGTGCGGCACCGGCCCGGGGACGCGGGCGCGCTGCTCGGCTCCGCGCAGGGGGGCGCCGCCGATGAGCTGACCATGGTCGAGGCGGTCGCGGACGACACCCAGCGGCTGGTCGCGCTCAACGAGATCTACCTCGGAGCCGCGGGCCATCAGACGGCCCGCTACCGGCTGGGGCTCGACGAGTACGGGGGTGCCGTCGAGCCCCAGGCGTCCTCCGGCGTGCTGGTGGGGACCGGGACCGGGGCCACCGGCTGGCTCCGCTCGGTGTGGCAGGAGCGGGGCGGGGGGCTGCCGTTGCCGGGCTCCACCGACGAGCGCCTGCTCTGGTTCGTCCGCGAGGCCTGGCCTTCTCCGGCCACCGGGACCTCGCTCGTGGCCGGCGAGCTCACCGCCGCCGGCCGGCTGTCCCTCACCGTGGAGTCGGACCGGCTCATCGTGTTCGGCGACGGGATGGAGGGGGACGCGGTGGAGCTGCGGTGGGGGCAGACCGTGCGGGTGGGGGTGGCGGGGGTTCGGCTCCGGCTGGTGGGTTGAGGTTCCTGGCCCCGGAGCCTTGACCGGGGCGCCGATTCCGGCCGGGGCGCGACGGTCCCGGTGCCGGGGTCTCGCCCGACCTCGGCGGGGCTCGCCGCGCTCCCCGCCCGGGGATCGTGTTCGGCCGCGGCCCGGCGGGGTCTGGGCGCGCCGTTCCCCGCGCCCCTGACCAAACCTCCCCGCCCCTGCCGAGCAGGCCGACCACGCCCCGGACACGACCCTGATCTCGGCTCGGCCCGCACCGCGCCCTCCGCCAGGAGACCCGTTCGGCCGCGGCCCGGCGGGGGCCGGTCGCGCCGTTCCCCGCGCCCTTGACGGGGCCTTCTGGCACCCCCGCGGAGCAGCGCGGTCACGGGCAGGGACCGTCCTGACCCCGGCGAGTCGGTCACCGCGCCCCCGCCGGGGGACCGTTCGGCCGCCGGCACGCCGGGGGTGGGCGTGCCGGCTTCGCGGGACCGGTGGAAGGCGCCCCCCTACAAGCGGGGGTCGACCGGTTCGGATTCCAGGGAGAGGATTCCGAACACCGCCTCGTGGACGCGCCAGAGGGGCTCGCCCTCCGCGAGGCGGTCCAGCGCTTCGAGGCCGAGCGCGTATTCGCGCAGGGCCAGGGACCGCTTGTGGTTGAGGAAGCGGCCGCGCAGCCGGGCGAGGTTCTCCGGGCGGGTGTACTCGGGGCCGTAGATGATCCGCAGGTACTCACGCCCCCGGCACTTGATGCCGGGCTGCACCAGCCGCCCCTGACCACCGCGCACCACCGCGCCGACCGGCTTCACGACCATGCCCTCGCCGCCGCGGCCGGTCATCTCCAGCCACCAGTCGACACCCGCCCGCACCGACTCCGGGTCGGCGGTGTCGACGAAGAGCCGCCGGGTGGTGTGCAGCAGACCCGTCCCGTCGTTCTCCACGAGCCGGTCGATCAGGGCGAGTTGCTCGTCGTGCGGCAGCGCGGCGAGGCTCCGGCCCTGGACGGCCAGGATCTGGAACGGCGCGAGGCGGACACCGTCGAGCCCGTCCGTCGCCCAGCAGTAACGCCGGTACGCGTCCGTGAACGCCTCGGCGTCCGCGGCCCGTTCACGCTGGCGCCCCAACAGGTCCGCCACGTCGATGCCCCGTGCCGCCGCCCCTTCGAGCGCGGTCAGCACTCCGGGGAACACCGCTCCGGACGCGGCGCCGACAGCGGCGTACTGACTGCGCAGCAGCCCGGACGCCTTGAGCGACCACGGCATCAGCTCGGCGTCGAGCAAAACCCAGTCGGTGCCCAGTTCCTCCCACAGTCCGGCGGCGGTCACGGCCTCCCGGAGCCGCAGCAGGATCTCCTCGGTGACGGCGTCGTCGTCGAAGAACGGGCGGCCGGTGCGCGTGTACAGAGACCCCGTGGGACCGTCGACACCGAACCGCTCGCGCGCCGCGGCCGCGTCCCGGCAGACCAGGGCGACCGCCCGCGACCCCATGTGCTTCTCCTCGCACACGACCCGGGCGACCCCGTCGTCCTTGTACTGGGCGAACGCCTCGGCGGGGTGCTCCAGGTAGCCCTCGACGTGCGAGGTCGCGGTCGGCGCCATGGTCGGCGGCAGGTACGGGAGCAGCCGGGGGTCCACCGCGAAGCGGCTCATGACCTCCAGCGCCGCCGCCGCGTTCTCCTCACGCACGGCCACCCGGCCGGCGTACCGGGTCTCGACGACCCGGCGGCCGTGCACGTCCGCGAGGTCCAGCGGACGGCCCTCGTGACCGCCCGGCGCCTCGGTCGCCAGCGGCTTGGCCGGCTCGTACCAGACCCGCTCCGCCGGTACGTCGACGAGCTCGCGCTCCGGCCAGCGCAGCGCGCTGAGCTTGCCGCCGAAGACGGCACCGGTGTCCAGGCAGATCGTGTTGTTGAGCCAGGTGGCGGTGGGAACCGGGGTGTGCCCGTAGACCACGGCGGCACGGCCCCGGTAGTCCTCCGCCCACGGGTAGCGCACGGGCAGCCCGAACTCGTCGGTCTCCCCGGTCGTGTCGCCGTACAGCGCGTGCGAGCGCACCCGGCCCGAGGTGCGGCCGTGGTACTTCTCGGGCAGGCCGGCGTGGCAGACGACGAGCCGGCCGCCGTCGAGCACGTAGTGGCTGACCAGTCCGTCGACGAACTCCCGGACGCTGGCCCGGAACGCGTCGTCCTCCCGGTCCAGCTGCTCGATGGTCTCGGCGAGGCCGTGGCTGTGCTGGACGTTGCGGCCCTTGAGGTAGCGGCCGAGCTTGTTCTCGTGGTTGCCGGGCACGCACAGGGCGTTGCCCGAACCGACCATGGACATCACCCGGCGCAGCACGCCGGGCGAGTCCGGGCCCCGGTCCACGAGGTCGCCGACGAAGACGGCGGTACGGCCCTCGGGGTGCGCGCCGTCGACGTAGCCGAGCTTGCCGAGCAGGGTCTCGAGTTCCGAGGCGCAGCCGTGGATGTCGCCGACGATGTCGAAGGGGCCGGTGAGGTGGGTGAGGTCGTTGAACCTCCGCTCGGTCACCACCGACGCGTTCTCCACGTCGGCGACACCGCGCAGGACGTGCACCTTGCGGAACCCCTCGCGCTCCAACTGGCGCAGGGAGCGGCGCAGTTCGCGGATGTGGCGCTGGATGACACGGCGCGGCATCTCGGCCCGGTCGGTGCGTGCCGCGTTGCGCTCGGCGCAGATCTCCTCGGGAACGTCGAGCACGATGGCGATGGGCAGCACGTCGTGCTTGCGGGCGAGTTCGATCAGCTGCCGCCGGCTGTCCTGCTGGACGCTGGTCGCGTCGACGACGGTCCGGCGGCCGGCCGCGAGCCGCTTGCCCGCGATGTAGTGCAGCACGTCGAAGGCGTCGCCGCTGACGCTCTGGTCGTTCTCGTCGTCGGCAACCAGGCCCCGGCAGAAGTCGCTGGAGATGACCTCCGTCGGCTTGAAGTGCCGTCGGGCGAAGGTCGACTTGCCGGAACCGGACGCGCCGATCAGCACCACGAGGGAGAGGTCGGTGACGGGCAGCACACGCCCCTGATAGGTCTCGTCGCTCATGCCGCCTTCTCCTCCTTCGCGGTCGGGGTGGTCGTGGCCAGGGTGAAGACGGCCATCTGGGTCGGCGGGCCGACCTCGGGGTCGTCGAGGCCGACGGGGGTGAACTCCACGTCGTAGCCGTGCCGTCGGGCGACGGTACCGGCCCAGGCGCGGAACTCCTCGCGGGTCCATTCGAAACGGTGATCACCGTGCCGGGCGTGTCCGGCGGGCAGGGTCTCCCAGCGGACGTTGTACTCGACGTTCGGCGTCGTCACGAGGACGGTCCGGGGTCGCGCCGAACCGAACACGGCGTACTCCAGGGCGGGCAGCCGGGGCAGGTCGAGGTGCTCGATGACCTCGCTGAGCACGGCGGCGTCGTACCCCTTGAGCCGGCGGTCGGTGTAGGCGAGCGAGCCCTGGAGGAGCTGGACGCGCGCGGCCTGACGCTCGCCCATGCGGTCCAGCTTGAGCCGGCGGGAGGCGATGGTGAGCGCGCGCATCGACACGTCGACACCGACGATCTCGGTGAACCGGGTGTCCTTGAGCAGCGCCTGCACCAACTGGCCCTGTCCGCAGCCGAGGTCGAGGACCCGGCTCGCACCGGAGGTGTGCAGCGCGGCGAGGATCGCGTCCCGGCGCAGCACCGCGAGCGGTATCGGCTTCTCCTCGGTGTCGCTCTCCTCGTCGACCGCGTTGTCGATCTCCGCGACGTCGGAGTCGTCGGTCTCGGCGAGCCGGACGAGTTCGAGGCGCTCCAGCGCCTCGCGCGTCAGCGACCAACGCCGCGACAGGTACCGGCTGGTGATCAGCTTCTGCTCGGGGTGGTCCGACAACCAGCCCTCGCCCGCCCGCAACAGCTTGTCGACCTCGTCGGACGACACCCAGTAGTGCTTGGCGTCGTCGAGCACCGGGAGGAGCACGTACAGGTGCCGCAGGGCCTCCGCCAGCGTCAGCTCCTCCGCCGCCAACTCCAGGCGTACGTAACGGGAGTCGCCCCACTCCGGGAACCGCTCGTCGAGCGGCACGGCCTCGGCCGTCACGGTCCAGCCCAGCGGTTCGAAGAGCCCGCGGACCAGGGCGACGCCACCGCGCGCTGGCAGCGCGGGCACCTCGACGCGCAGCGGCCTGGGCTCGGCGGGCAGCTCGGGCCGGGCGGTGCACTGTCCCTTCATCGCGCTGGAGAAGACGGCGCTCAACGCGACCGCGAGCAGCGAGGAAGCGGCGTACGGGCGGTCGTTGACGTACTGCGCGAGCGCCGCGTCGGGGGCGCCGCCGCGGCCCTTGCCCTTGCCCCGCCGGACCAGTGCCACCGCGTCGACCTCGAGCAGCAGCGCGGCCGTGCACCGCTCGACGGTCGCCTCCGGGTACAGGACGTGGGCCGTGCCGTACGACGTGGAGAACGTCTGCGCGTTGTCGGGATGCTTGTGCAGCAGGAAGCCGAGATCGGTCGCGGGGCGTTCTGGGGTACCGGTGGTGGTGATCGTCAGGAACACAGGTGATCTGCCTCGAAACGTCTTCTGAGCCGTGGGAATCGATCGGGTCGACCGGCCGGTGCGCGGAGGTGCGCGACGGCCGGACACCGATGAGCCACGGCGGTGGGCGAACGCACCCCGGCGGTCGCCGCTCCTGGCTCCGTCCCGGCTCTCGCGGCCGTGGCCACGCCGCGCCGCGGCCGACCGCAGGGGCGACGCCCGACCTCGGCGCGCTCCCCCCAACGTACAGCGAACACCCCAGGTGGGCCCCGGGTTTTTCGCCCGCCCCGCAGGGCGGACGGCCGGTGTCAGCCGGAGGTCCGCCGCTCCGGACCTCGCGCCTCGCCGGGCCCGTTCGGGCCCGCGCCGTCGAGCAGACCCGCGCCGTCGAGCAGGGCGGTGGCGGTGGCGACGGCGAGGCCGTCGAGACCCACGCCCTGCATGACGGCCCGGACGCCCGATCCGTCGAAGGCGACGGTCAGTTGGCGGGCGAGGAGCTCGGGATCAGCGGCTCCGCAGCGCTCCGCCTCCTCACGGAAGAACGCCGTCAGCGCGTCCTTGCAGCGGCGGGCCACCAGGCTCGCGGGGTGATCCGGCGCCTTCAGCTCCGTGGCCGTCGCCACGAAGGGGCAGCCGCGGAAATCCGGGCGGGCGGCGAGCTCTTCGAGCCGTTCGAAGACGTGCAGGACGCGGGCGCGCGGCGGCCGGTCGTCGGCCGGGGGCAGCAGGAACGCCTGGTGGGCGGGTGCGCTGCGCTCCAGGCTCGCCGCGAGTACGCCGTCCTTGCTGTCGAACAGCTGGTACATCGAGCGCTTGGAGACACCGGCTCGTCTGCACAACGCCTCGACACCGACACCGACGCCCTCGCGGTAGAAGAGCTCGGCCGCGGCGTCGAGCAGCCGTTCGCGGGTCGAGGGCCCGGCGGTCGCGGCCGGTGTCGCCCGTGTCATGCGCCCAGCCTACGTTCTCCGGCCGCTTCGGGGAAACCGATCGGTTTACGGTCTTGGAAACCGATCGGTTTACAGGAGGATGAGCCCATGACCAGGATCGAAGGTTCGGTAGCGCTCGTGACGGGCGGCAGTCGCGGTATAGGCAAGGCCCTCGTGGAGGCCCTCTACGAGCGCGGCGCCCGGAAGGTCTACGCGACCGCCCGCGACCCCCGGAGCGTGTCCCACCCCGACGCGGTGCCGCTGGCGCTGGAGGTCACCGACCCGGCGTCCGTCACGGCCGCCGCCGCGCAGGCCCAGGACGTCACGATCCTGATCAACAACGCGGGCTCGACCGCCCCCTCGAACTTCCTCGAGTCCCCCGTCGAGGACATCCGCAGGGAGTTCGAGGTCAACTTCTTCGGACCCCTCCTGGCCACCCGGGCGTTCGTCCCGACCCTGGAGCGCAACGGCGGCGGGCACATCCTGACCCTGCACTCGGTGCTGTCCTGGCTCGCGCTGCCCGGGGCCGACGCCTACAGCGCCGCCAAGGCCGCCCTGTGGTCCCAGAGCAACGCCCTGCGCCTGGAGCTCCGGCCGCGCGGAATCAACGTCACCGGGCTGCACGTCGGCTACGTCGACACGGACCTGAGCGCGGACCTCGACGTCCACAAGGTCACCTCGCAC
The DNA here is from genome assembly GCF_042889485.1 of Streptomyces sp. NPDC002580. Lineage (NCBI taxonomy): Bacteria > Bacillati > Actinomycetota > Actinomycetes > Kitasatosporales > Streptomycetaceae > Streptomyces > Streptomyces sp. NPDC002580. Next base: position 620,063 of record NZ_JBIAQZ010000004.1, read on the forward strand.
AGCGTCGCCGGACAAGCGCTCGACGGCATCGAGACGGACGCCCACGAAGTCCTGGCGGACGCGATCACCCGCCAGGTCAAGGCCGGCCTCTCCGGTGAACTGAGCGCCCTGTACCCCCAGCTCGCGGGCTACCAGTAGCCCGCGCGGCGCGCCTCGCGGACGGTGTCGGAGGTGCCGGGCGATGCCGGGCCGTGACGGGGGTGCCCGGTGGTGACGGGGGTGACGGGGGTCCCGGGCGGTGTCGGGCGAGTTCGCGGAGTTCACGGTGAACGCGGTGAGCACGGAGTCCGGGGGGGCTCACGGAGTCCGGGGGCTCACGGAACTCGTGGCGCCCACGGCGGTCGTCGCGTCCACGGAGCCGGTCCGGGCACCTCGCCCCCACCCCGTCCGCACTCCGTCCGGATACTTCCCGATAGGGAAAGGAGCGCCAGCGGTTCGACACGGGGCGCCTGTTGTGACCGGTGCATGATGGATACATGGATCTTCGAGTTTTCACGGAACCGCAGCAAGGCGCCACCTACGAGACGCTGCTCCGCGTCGCCAAGGCCGCCGAGGACCTCGAATACGGAGCCTTCTTCCGATCTGATCACTACGTGCACATGGGTTCCGTCGACGGACTTCCCGGGCCCACCGACGCCTGGATCACCCTGGCAGGCCTCGCCCGCGAGACGAACCGGATCCGCCTGGGCACCCTGATGACTGCCGGAACCTTTCGCCTCCCCGGTGTCCTCGCCATTCAGGTCGCGCAGGTCGACCAGATGTCGGGCGGCCGGGTGGAACTGGGCCTGGGTGCCGGCTGGTACGAGATCGAGCACACCGCCTACGGCATCCCGTTCCCGAAGGAGAAGATCGGCCGGCTGGAGGAGCAACTCGCCGTCGTCACCGGGCTGTGGTCCACACCGATCGGCGAGCGGTTCACCTTCGACGGGACGTACTACCGGCTCAAGGACTCGCCCGCGCTGCCCAAGCCCGCGCAGGCCAAGGTGCCCGTCCTGATCGGTGGCCACGGAGCGAGGCGGACCCCGGCGCTGGCGGCACGCTACGCCGACGAGTTCAACATCCCGTTCGCCTCCGTCGAGGACACCGAGCGGCAGTTCGGCCGGGTACGCGCGGCCGCGCGAAAGGCCGGGCGCGAGCCCGGGGAACTCGTGTACTCCAACGCCCTGGTGGCCTGCGTCGGCCGGACGGACAGCGAGGTGAGGCGACGGGCCGACGCCATCGGACGCGATGTCGACGAGCTGAAGGCCAACGGGCTCGCGGGCTCCCCCGCCGAGGTCGTCGAGCGGATCGCCCGGTACGCGGCGGTCGGCTCGCAGCGGATGTATCTCCAGATGCTCGACCTCGACGACCTGGACCAACTGGAGCTGATCGCCTCCGAGGTGGCCCCCCAGCTCGGCTGACCCGCTCTCCCGCGCCGTGGCATGCGGACCCTCGTCCCTCCCCCTCCCTACCCCGGCGCCGGATCCCGCTCGACCAACCGCTTCTCGTCTCGTACCGCCAGGCGTCTCAGCATCTCCAGGACGCGGTCCCGGGACTCGTCCGCCGCGTCGATCGCCTCCATGCACTGCCAGTAGGTCCCCTCGTCGTCGGCCGCGCAGGCGGTGCCGACCAGGGCGATCCCGACCTCGCCCAGCAGGCCGCCGAGGCAGAGCAGGGATTCACGCGCGTCGCCCAACTCGGTGAGCTGGGCGGCGCGTAACGCGTCGAGCCCCTGGGCGGAGGTGCCGAGGACTCCGCAGCCACGGCCCGCCAGTTCGGTCAGACCGAGGGCCTCGCCCCGGAGTTCGGGAGGTCCGGAGACGGCCAGCCGACTGCCGATCGCCTGGGCCAGGGAATGCGCCTGCCACGCCTCCGCCATGACCTCCGGGGCGTCGCCGCTCTCGGCCAGGGCACGTCTGCTCGCCACGATGAGCCGCACCGCTTCCATGCGCTGCCCCCGTCTGTCCGACGCGCTCTCGCACGTCCGCCCGAACTCCCTTGTTCACTACCCAGAGTGAAGTCCCTTGAGACGAAAAGCCAGAGGAAGACCGAAATCTGTGGACACAGAATTACATCGGGACAACTCATCGACTCCGTAGAGTGACGGGTTCCGATTTCGCGGCGCGCGGTGGTCCCGCCGTCAGGGGTTCTTCGGTGCCGGGAACCTCCGCTCGTTCCGGTCGATCTTCGCGTCGAGGGCGGCGAGCGGGTCGATCCCCAGCACTTCGCAGAACTGGAGCAGATACGCGAGGACGTCCGCGACCTCGTCCGTGACCCGGTGCGCGGTGTCCGTGTCGTCCATGACGCGGGCCGACTCCTCCGGTGTCAACCACTGGAAGATCTCGACGAGTTCGGAGGCCTCCACGCTCAGCGCGGCGACCAGGTTCTTGGGGGTGTGGTACGGCTGCCAGTTCCGCACGGCCGCGAACTCGGCCAGTCTGCGCTGCAGCGTCGCTACGTCCAGTTCACTCACGGCGTCAGGTCTACCACCGTGGCTCCGGCCGTCCCGTAGGCGTGGGCCCCGTCGCCGACGGTACCCACCAGCCGGATGTGTCCGCGCTCGCACATCCGCGCCGCGAGCCGCACGAGCTCTCCGGCCTGCCGGGCGTCCAGCCCACGGTCGAAGCCGTCGGCCAGGACCGTCAGCGACTGGAACGCGGCCGGGACCTCGCCCGCCGGATCCACGTCGAGGACGCCGGGCCCGGTGAGCAGGACCAGGACCAGCGCGAGGTACCGCAACTCGCCGTCCCCCAGCAGCCCGAGCGGCGTACGGACGCCGTCACCGCGGTCGAGGAGCGCCCGGACGGTGCCGTCGCCCAGCACCTCGGCCAGCACGTCCGTGACCGGGCCCGCGCAGCCGGCGCGGGCCGCGCCGACCAGATGCGCGTAGCGGTGGCCGCACTCCGACCGCGTACGCCACAGCACTTCGGCGAGATTGCCGCAGCCGCGCGACAGCCGGCCGGAGCCGAGCGGGGCGGGGGCCCGCATGGAGTCCGGGCTCGGGTCGCAGACGTACACGGAACGCAGCGCGAGCACCATCTGCTCGGCCGCCGCGAGGACTTGGCACTCACCGGAGGTGCGGCCCGCGACGCGCAGGGGCAGCAGCGCGGTGCCGAGGCGGTCGTCGGGGAGTGGGACCCGGGTCACCGCGGAGGCGCCTCCGGTGTGCCAGGCCGCCTGGACGAAGGGGCGGCCCGGGTCGCGCAGCGCCGTTTCCAGCAGGGTCCGCCCGCCCGCCGACAACCGCTCGCCCACGATGCGCAGTTCGGGTTCGGCCTGGACGGCGACATCGAGCCGGACCGGGCCTTCGGGGCCGTCCACCGTACAGCCGATGCGGAAGCCGCGGCGGTGCTGCGCGTCGGGCCGGGACCGCTCGGGCACGCAGGTGACGGGGTCCGGGAACACCTCCCCGAGTTCGGCTCCGGCGCTGAGCCGCGCGAGCGCCTCGTACGCCCGCAGGACAGCCGTTTTTCCGCTGCCGCTGGGGCCGGTGACCAGGGTGAGCGGTCCGAGCGGGAACCGGACACGGCGATGGGCGGCGAAGGCGGCGAGCCGCAGCTCGGTGACGCCCGGACGGCCAAGAGGGGCCTCCGCGGCCGTGCGGGTTTCCGGAGTCGGGGCAGCGTCCGGAGTCGTGGGGGCTTCCGGCGAGGACAGGGTCATATGCGGACCGTAGGCCTCCACCGCGGGGCGGACCGTCGAACCAGGGGGACCTTCCTACGATCGGGGGACGGACCGCGCCGCCCCTGACAAGAACTCCCCGGACGGCCCGCCCGGACTCAGGGTCCGGGGACGCCCACGCCCTCCATCAGCCCGCGCACCTCGGTCCCGGGCGGTGTCAGCAGGAACACGTTCCGGTCGACCCGGTGCATGCCGCTCGCCAGGCCGAAGACCACGCCCGTACTGAAGTCCAGGACCCGCTTGGCGACATCGGTCTCCGCGCCGGTCAGGTCGAGGAGGACGGGGATGCCGGACATCAGCGTCTCGGCGACGTCGCGGGCGTCCGCGAACACGTTGACCCGCAGGACCACGAAGCGGCGCCGCGTCTCCGTCTCCGCCTCGGGGATCGACCGGTGGCGGACCGCCGAGGGCCAGGCGTCCCGGCCGCGCAACGGAACGACCTGGGCGAGCCCTTCCCACTGTTCATCGGTGACGTCGTGGCCGCTCATCGATCCACCCCGTCCTGGCTCGCACTCGTTGTCTGCACCGGGCAATTCTTACGCATGGTCACCCGTTCGGCTCAACAGCGACACGGGCCGCCCCGCGGACGGTGGACCGAGGCGTACGGCAAGCTACGCGTAACCACCCATATCCATCACGCCCCACAGCGAGCGAGACCTCCCCATGAGCCTGAGCATCCGCAACCAACTCCCCGGCACCGTCACATCCGTCACCCCCGGTGAGGTGATGGCGACGGTGAAGGTCCGTCTGGACACCGGCCAGGAGATCACCGCGGCCGTCACCCTGGAGGCCGTACAGGAACTCGGCCTGACGTCCGGGTCCGCCGTGCGAGCCCTGATCAAGTCGACGGAGGTGTCCCTGGCGACCGCTCCCGTCACCGGGCTGAGCATCCGCAACCAGTTGCCGGGCACGGTCACCGACGTGGCCTCCGGAGGTGCCATGGCCCGGGTCAAGATCCAGGTCGCGGGCGGCGAGCTGACCTCCGCGATCACCAGGGACGCCGTCACCGCACTGGGTCTCGCGGCGGGCTCCGAGGTCGTCGCGCTCATCAAGTCCACCGAGGTGTCGTTGTCGAACGCCTGACCTGCCGGTGGGACGACGGGCGCCGACGGCGCGCGGCCGTCCGTGTGCGGTCCGGGGGACGGCCGCGCACCGCGGATCCGCGCGCGCACCTGTTCGGCGGGGACGGACCCGTGCTGGAATACCCCATCGCCGCCCGGTCGTACGAGGACGTGCGCACCCCCGGAACCCCGCCGGGGTCGGCGAAGCCCTGAAGGTCACCATCGCCGCTTCCCTGGGACTGTGATGTCGGAGACGTCGGACTTCTCGCGCCGGACGGACTACTCGAGCAGGAAGGGTGTCGCGCTCGTCGCCGGCGGAACCGGTGGCATCGGCACCGAGATCGTCCGGATGCTGGCCGAACGGGGCAGCGACGTGGCGTTCACGTACCGCTCCCGTGGGGACGCGGCGGACTCGCTGGCCTCGGAGGTCCGGCGGAGTGGGCGCCAGGTCCGTGCGGTACGGCTCGACTTGAGCGAGGAGCGCGCCGTCGCCACCACCGTGAGCGAGACGGCCGCGGCGTTCGGCGGCCTGCACACCCTCGTGTACGCGGCTGGCCCGCATGTGCCGATGGTGCATCTGAGCAAGGTCACACCGAGCCGGTACCGGGCCCAGCTCGACGCGGACGCGGGGGCGTTCTTCAATCTCGTGCACCCCGCGCTTCCCCTGCTCCGGGAGAGCCGGGGAAGCGTCGTGGCCGTCACCACCGTGGCCACCCGTCGGTTCCCCGTCCGCGACGGACTCTCCTCGGGCACCAAGGGAGCGGTCGAGGCGGTGGCGCGCGCCCTGGCCGCCGAGGAGGGCCGCTACGGCGTCCGGGTGAACTGCGTCGGGCCCGGCATGCTGACCGACGGCATCGCCGCCCGTCTGATCGATTCCGGCGAACTCGACGACGCGGCCCTGGAGATCGCCCGCCGGAACATCCCGCTGCGCCGCTTCGGCAGCGCGAGGGACATCGCCGAGGCCGTCGCCTTCCTGGCCTCGGACCGCGCGGGATTCATCACCGGACAGGCGCTGGGTGTGGACGGGGGATACAGCGTGTGAGGTTCGGCCCTGCCGCCGGACCGGTCCCCGGGCGGCTCACCGGCCCCCTGGGGCCGCCGGTCCGATCTCGACCACGCGGGCCCACCCGGGCGGTGCGTCCGGCACGTAGTCGGGGTCGTTCTCGTCCCATGAACTGTCCGTCCCCTGACGGGAGAAGAGGCCGACCACCGTCCGGCACGGCGGTCGGGCGTCCGGCCAGGGGGTCTGGCCGTCGGTGAGGACCACGACGACATCGGGACGCGGCTGCGCCCGCAGGGCCGCGGCGAATCCCGAGCGCAGATCGGTACCGCCGCCGCCCGTCAGCCGAATGCCCTCGGCACGGCACAGCGGGTGGGCGATCCGGGCCGCCGAGTCGCACGACACCACGCTGATCAGATCGCGACGGCCGCCCACGGCACGGGAGATGGCGGAGACCTCCAGCAGTGCGCTGCCCAACTCCGCGTCGCTGACGGACCCGGAGGTGTCGATGACCACCGAGACCCGGGGCGGTCTGCGACGCAGGCTCGGCAGGACGACGCCGGGCAGGCAGGCCGCCCGCCGTGACGGCCGTCCGTACGTGTAGTCCTCCCCCACGCCGGGTCCCGAGGCCGCCGAGCGGACCGCGGCCCCCAGCAACTCCCGCCACGGCTGCGGCGGATGGAAGGCCTCCTCCGCCCACCGCCGCCAGCCCCGAGGGCTCTTCCCGGGGCGGGCCTTGATGCCCTGCGCCACCCGGAACCGGACCGCGTCGCGTTCCTGCGCGCTGAGGCCGTGCGCGCCGTCCGGCCCGAGGTCCCACTCCCGTTCGCGTCCGTCGGCGCCGCTGCCGCAGTCCAGCCAGGCCAGGTCCTGCGTCCGCGGCCCGAGCCGGAACCGGGTGAGGTACTCCTCCATGAGTTCGCCCCGGGGCAGGTGCAGCGACTCCGGCGTGACGGCGCCCGCGGGCCGGGCGAGCCCGTCGCCGAACGCGTCGTCGTTGATCTCGCAGTCCGCGGCGATGTTCATCCGCAACCGCTCCCCCGGGCCGCTGAGTCCGCGCTCGCGGGCGACCCGTTCGCTGCGGCCGTGGTGGTCGCGCAGCAGGTGCGACACCTCGTGCACCCAGACGCCTGCCAGGTCCTCGACGGAGGCGCTGTCCACGAACCCCGGCGAGACGTAGCAGCGCCAGTGCCGGTCCACGGCCATCGTCGGCACCCACCGCGACTCGACGGTGTGCAGGGCGAAGAGCGCCGTCGCCAGGTAGGGCCGGGCCCGTGCGGCGTACAGACGGGCCGCGAAGAGCTTTTCGAGGTCCAGGCCCCCCGGTGCGGCCGCCGTCATCGTGCCGCCTTCGCGGCGAGCGGGGAGCGGACCGCCGCGTCGTCCGCCCGCCGGGACAGGGTCACCGCTCCGGCCAGCCGCTCGATGGAGGCCGGCACGTCCCAGTCCTCCCGTCGCAGCGTCGCGAGCGTGGTCGCCGGAACGACGACCAGGTCGGGGGCGCCGGTGTCCAGCGCCCTGACCAGCAGGGCCCAGGCCGCGTCCCAGCGGGCCTTCTCGGGACGTCCGCGGACGGCGGCCACGACACCGTCCAGGACCGCCTGGCGCAGATCCCCCCGCTCGGGCAGGACGGCCCCGGCCGGGTCGGCGAGCAGCGTCTCGGGATCGGGCAGGTCCATCCGGTCCAGACTCGCCAGCAGTTCCAGTCCCGGACCGTCCCCCACCGTGCCGCGCACCAGCAGGGAGAGCACTTCCCGTGAGGAGTCGGCGGCCGTCGCGAAGGCCACCAGACGCAGCGTCGTCTCCCAGCTCCGGGGGGAGGGCCAGGCGCCGCCCCGGCGGGTCTCGCCACTGGGCAGCCGGTGCACGAGTCCGGGGCGGGCTGCGAGGAGACCGCACACCGCGCGGCGGGCGAAGTCCACGGCCTCCGGCAGTTTCCGCGCGTCGAGCCGTGGCAGGGTGGCGCGCGGCCAGGTGCCCCCGAGGCCGCGGACGACGACCTCGTGATCGTGGACCCACTGGAGGTGGACGAACCGGTTGGCGAGCGGCGGGCTCAGTTCCCAGCCGTCGGCCGCGGAGGAGCGCGGGTTCGCGGCCGCCACGATCCGCACGCCGGGCGGCAGTCGGAGGGTGCCGATCCGCCGCTCCAGGACGAGCCGGAGCAACGCGGCCTGAACGGCCGGGGGCGCGGTGGACAGTTCGTCCAGGAACAGCAGTCCCCGGCCCGCGCGTACGAGTCGTACCGCCCAGTCCGGCGGGGCCATGGGAACGCCCTGTTCGGCGGGATCGTCACCGAGGACGGGCAAGCCGGAGAAGTCGGACGGCTCGTGGACACTGGCGATCACCGTGGTCAGGGGCAGGTCCAGGGTCTCGGCGAGCTGGGTCAGGGCCGCGGTCTTGCCGATCCCCGGCTCGCCCCACAGCAGGACGGGCAGGTCGGCCGCGACGGCGAGGGTCAGGGCCTCCAGCTGACTGTCGGGGCGCGCCTCGGTGTCGGTGTCGCGGAGCAGGGTCAACAGCGCGTCGGCGACGTCTAGTTGGTCGGCTTCGGTCGGGTCGGCGGAGATGCCGGTCGCGGTGTCTGCACCGGCGACGGCCGCGGACTTGGTCTCCGTTTCGGTCTCCTTTTCGGACTCGGTCCGGGGCTCGGTCTCGGCGGACGGGGTCAACGTGGGCATGGGTGATCACCTTTGGGTTCGTGGTGGCCGCGTGTGCTGGGACAGGAGAGCCCCGAGAGCGGCCAACCGGCTTTTAGAGCAAGGTTTTTGGGCGCCGCGGATCACTGGACCTGAGGAACAGCGGGTCAGCCGGGCAACCGGGTCGGTGGATCAGTCGGCCTGTCGGTCGGTCGGCGGATCAGCCGGGTCGGCGGGTCGGCGGGTCGGCCGCTCAAGCCATCAGGCGTCAGGCGTCAGGCGTCAGGCGTCAGGCGGTCAGGCGGTCAGGCGACGGTTCAGCGGGGCGTCGTGTGGCGTGGGTGGGAGCGGTGGCTCCGGGGACGTTCTGGCCCTTGGAGGCCGCGACCCGGTACGGCACCGGTCAGGCCCGCTCTGAAGAGTCCGTACGCGAGGCGCCGCCGCGCCGCCGCCCGGAGTTCGTCCTGCAGGGCGCCGCTCCGCAGTACCGCGTCGGGGCCCAGGAGCCCCTCGACGACGGCCAGCGCACCGGTGGTGTCGCCGTGGTGCAGGCGTTCGCGGACACCGCTGAGGCAGTGCGGCCGGCGGTGCGCCTCGTCGATGGCCCGAAGGCAGGGAAGCGGCGTCCCGGTCAGTGCGACCAGCAGCTCCTCCCGGCGGATCTCGGCCGGATCGTGGTCGAGCGGCGCGAGGACACCGTCGACCAGACCGATCCGGTGCCGGGCTCCCCGGCACTCCACGAAGCGCGGCTGCCCCGCCGGATCCGGAGTCCGGGCGGACGCGGCCGGTACGTGGTCCGGCACCAGTGCCGAGGCCACCAGCGGATGCAGCCGCCCGGCCTCGATCGCTCCGGCACGGAGCAGTTCCAGGTCGGGCAGGACCCAGGTCGCGGCGTCGGGCAGGACCGGCAGCGCGGAGACGCCGCCGCCGTCGGGCGCCCGCGTGATCCGTGGGACGGTCGCCTCGAGGCCCGCCGGGTCGGCCGCCAGGTCCAGGAGCAGCCGCTGCCGGGACCCGATCCGCACGGCGACGGTGCCGGTCGTACGCCCCTCGTCACGGAGCAGGATCCCGGCCTCGGCCGCCCACCGGTCGACGGCGCAGCCGAGGTCCCGGGGCACGAGGCCCGAGGGATCCAGGTCCGAGGGATCCAGGTCCGTGGGATCCAGGCCCGAGGGACCGGTGTCGTCCGGCGGACGGTCGGCCCCGGACCTGAACCGCAGCTCATCGGTCCTGCGCGCGTCCCACAGGTGACGGTGCAGATCGAGGCGGTACCGCCGGCTGGGCCGAGGATGGGGATGCCCACGGGCGCCGGGGTCGACGGACGTACCGGAGCGGGCTCCGCCGTGGGGTCCGGCCCACAGGGCGAGGCTGACCCGCTGGCCGCCGTCCGCCCAGGCGGGCGGGGTGCGGACCACGAGGTGCACCGGGTGTCCGCCGTCCCGCCCGGCGTCGCCGTAGCGGGCCAGGGTGAGGGTGAGGCCGGGACGCAGCAGTCCGTCGGGGGCGACCCTGGGCAGGTGCCAGCGCAGCAGGTCGGGAGCCAGGTGGCGTAGATCGGCCCGGATCCGGGCCACGAGTTCGCGACCGTACGCGCGGGCCGACGAGCGCAGATCGAGGTCGACGTCGAATCCCGCGGCGGCGCAGGCCCCGGCCCAGTCCCCGCGACGGCGGCGGGCGGTCGCGGTCTCGATCATGGTGGGCGGCACGGCGTAGTCCCGCACGCGCGGCCAGAAGGCGAGGAGGGAGTCCTCGTACGCGGTTCGAGTGAGCATCAGCACTCACCTTGCGCGGACGGGTCCCCCGATCTGTTTTCGGAGGGAGTCATCATCGCGGGGAGCATAGCCCGCCGTTGGCGATCTGTCAGGTGTGTTCCGGTCGCGCGGCGGCGGTCGTGCGACCGGCCCGGCCGCGTGGTCGTGGGCCGGGCCGGACGCTCGTCCGCGGGTGGGGCCGGAGCCGTCCGGGCGGCGGCTTCCGGCCACCGCCCGGGCCCGACCCCCGGCCGTCTCTCAGGCCGGACTCTTGGCCATCGGTCCGGCGGCCGGGCCGTCGGGAGCGTCGGTCAGGTGGGGGGTGCCGTCGTCGTCGAGGAACTCGACCACGGCCAGGGCCAGCAGGGCCAGCACGGCGATCCAGACGGTCACGGCGGCCGTGGGGTAGCTCCAGGTCAGCAGGATGACGGCGGCGACCGCGACCACGGTCCAGTTCAGCCAGGTCTTGGCCCGGTGCACCCACGCCCCGACCGCTCCCAGCTCGAACCCGGTCGCGTGGCGCACGGCGCCGATACCGCCGGTCCAGGCCGCCAGGACCCGCGAGGCCGCCCGGCCGCTGCCGGTGAGCCAGGCCGCAAGGGCCACGATGATGCCGAGGGTGATCACCATGCGTACGGTCGTCCGCAGGTAGCGCACCAGGGTGTCGAAGACCGCCCCCGCGGCGGGCTGGGAGACGTTCGACGGCAGGCCGTCGAGATAGATCTCCCGGAAGATCCAGAGCGCGATGCCGAGGACCGCGGCACCCGCGGCCACGGCGAGCGCCGCCGTGACGAGGGCACGGCGTCTGCGGACGGCGAGCAGCACACCGCCGGCCGCCAGCAGGAGGGTCAGGACCGGAAGCCAGAACCCGACGAGTTCGAGCAGGCGGTAGAGCTTCTTGGTCTTGCCGATGGAGTCGGAGGTCATCACCGTGAAGTCGGTGTGCACCTCGGGGATCTTCGCGGCGACACCGAGTCCCCGGTCGACGAGGGACTGCTTGACCTGTTCGATGACGGGGGCGAGGTCGATGACGACGGCGTCGTTGGTGAGCTTCACCGCGCCGCCGCCCTTACCCGTCAGCGCCTTGTCGACGGCGGCGTGGGCTCTCCTGTTCAGCTCGGTCCACAGGGTCGCGAAGGCGTCGCTGCTGACGAACTTCAGCGTCACGCTGTGCACGAAGTCGGTGAGACCACTGGTGATGGGACCGCTCAGCGGCCCCAGTGCCTTGGTCAGCGCGGGCCGGTCGGCGGGGGCGACCGAGGAGAGCAGCGTCTCGATGTCGATACGCTTCATCACCTCGCCGGTCACCCGGTTCGCGACGGCGTTCTGCACATCCGGGTCGGAGGCGAGCGGCTTCATCGTGGCCACGTACCGGTCGGTGTCCCCGACCAGGTCGCTCGTCCAGGCCGACACGGCGCTCAGCGGAGTGAGCACCGCCGCGACGAGAATCAGCAGGACCGCGAAGAACGAGCGGACGCGGTGGTGCTCGGCCCTGGGCCGCCGCTGCTCCAACTCGGCGACCCTGGCGCGCAGTTCGGCGATCTCCCGCGCGTCACCGCCGCCCGCTCCGTCGCCGCTCACGACGCTTCCAGGTCGCTGGTCGTTCCCGAGGTGCCGCGGGCCGGACGGGCCGCCGGCCCGAGAGTCTGTCGCGCGAACCGTCGACCGGTCCGCCTCCAGTCGGTCACGTCATCCATGGCGCGTCTCGTTCCGCTCGGTCCGGTGCGTGGGGTTCGACGGCATGCGGCAGCCCTTTCTCGGCGGCGCCCGCTCGGCGACGGGTCGGAAGGGGTACGTCAGCGCGGTTGCCGGGCCTCGGGCCGGTAGGAGGCGAGCGCCCAGATCACGAACACGTCGATGGCGATCACGAGGATCGCCCAGATCGGCGCGTACGGCAGGAACATGAACTGGAAGATCATGTTCAGCGAGGCGATCAGGATGCCGGTGAGGCGGGCCCACCCGGCGCCCCTGAGGATTCCCCAGCCGACGACGGCGGAGATCACGCCGAGCATCAGCAGGATCCAGCCCCAGCCGGTGAGGTTGATGCGGTAGATGTAGTCGTTCACACGCGCGTAGACATCGTCCTTGGCGATCGCGGAGATGCCCTGGAGGAAGTGGAGGCAGCCGTTCACCACCATCAGGACGCCCGCGAAGGTGACCCCACCGGAGGCCCAGCCGCTGCTGCCCGAGGGCGGCGGGCCGAGACCCCCCGCGGCGGGCGCGGCACCGGACCACTGGTCTCCCCACAACGGCATGTCGCCGCCGCTCGGCTGGGCTCCCGTGCCGCCGCCGGGCGGAGGACTCGGAGGCTGCGAAGAGTCCTGGCTCATGCTCGACCACCTCGATGCGCTGTCGGCCGCTGGCCGTCCCCGAGCCGGAAGCATCGGGGAGTTCGAGCGTCCGCCCACCTCCCGCCACCCGCCACGGGGGTTGAACCGATCGGGTGACGGCCGGCGCCGCCCCGTACGACCGCCCGGAACCGTCGGCGAACGGGCCGGCGAGCCCCGCCCACCCCACCGAGCGGATCACGTACGCGTACCAGCGCCCCGCCCGATGGCGTGAGCCGCTCGTCGTGCGTGTCGTCGGCGGGTGGGAGGCGGACCGTGTCGGCCGGCGCCCGAGCTCCCCTGCCCGACCAGCAGCCGAACGCCCCCGGGGGATCCGTTCAGCCAGGAGCGCGTCCCCGAGGGGTCCGGCCGGCTAGGAGCGGGCGCGGGCCACGACCCTCGGGATGATGAGGTTGTGGAACGGCTGGATGGCCTTGAAGTACAGGTACCCGGCGCGCCGGTGGAAGCGCACCACCGTGGTGCAGACGCCCTCCAGGCCCCCGGCCCCCTCTCGGACGGCGAAGGAGGTGCGGAAGTCCAGGTGCTTGTCGTCGTCGCCGGCGAGCACCTCGTCGTCCGAGACCGCCAGGACGTGGAAGGGGCCCAGCCGCGCTCCGGGTTCGACCCGGATCTCATCGGGGGCGACGCGTTTCTGTACGTGCAGCCCGAACGGCGACATCACCTTGTCCCGCACGGTCAGCAGCCCGTGCACCCATTCCGGTGTCCCCACCAGTACGGTCCGGGCGAAGTCGGCGGCACTGGTCCCCGGGGCCAGGTCCACCGCGACCGCGTCCACGTGATCGCAGCCCCCGAGGCTCGCCACCGCCGCGTCCACGACGGGCGCCACGCCCTTGCGCACGCGCGTTCCTGTCCTGTGCCCCATGGTTCGTCCCCGTCCCTCGTAGACATGGCCGCGGCCACCGCGCACGGCCACGACGCGGTTGCGACCGTATCGCTCGTCCCTTGTTCAGTCCTTGATCTCGCAGATGGGGGCTCCGGAGGTGACGGAGGCGCCGACCTCGGCGCTGAGGCCCTTGACGGTGCCCGAGCGGTGCGCGTTC